>NZ_JAMBNO010000050.1 GCF_023715105.1 Hydrogenophaga intermedia
CTGACGCACCGCCTCCAACTTGAATTCCTGCGTGTATTGCGCACGCACCTGCTTGGCTTTCATTCCTTGACTCCTTGTCGGTATTTTCAACAAGGGCTAAGAACTCCACTTTTCAGGGGCAAGGTCAGGGCAGACCTGCGAGGCCGTCGCCACCTTCGTCGTCACCAGCCGCAGAACCGGCGCAAGCCGCCTGCATCTGGTTTGCAAGACAGAAGAATGCTCTCGCTCTCGGATCAACACACTCAAGCGCGTTGGCCGCGCGCTTGATGCGCAGGTCGTGGTGACCACCTTCGCGCAAGTGCGCTCCAACGTGGACGTCTTCTGGCGCATGGAACTGCTGCGTCAGGCCGGCGCGATCCATGAAGACGAAGGGCTCGAGCTCGATGTGCGGATCGCCTCGGCGCTGGATGCCTGCGGAGACACCGACCGTGGCCGCTTGGTGACGGCCCTGGGTGTGTCACCGCAACTGGCTGATGCGCGCTTGGCCTGGATGCACTGCCACGGCCTGCTGCGCCTGGACCTGTCGCAGGACAACTACCGCGTGCTGCGCCCGCAGGAGGTGCTGCAATGATCGAGGCGCGCAAGGAGCTGCGAAGAGCGGCCTTCTACCTCGCGATCCCCCCGCAGTGGCGAGACATCTCCAACTGGCCGGCAGTCGATCCCAACACCGTGCCGGACCTCAAGAAGAGGGCGCGCCTTATCGCCTTGACCAGGGCAGCCACGGCGTTTCTCAATCAGGCGCCCTTCCGCGAGGTCAAAAAGCTTGCCGGTTTGAGCGAGACGCAGTTCTTCCATCTTATGGTGCGCGCGCTCGGCGCGCAGGCCGGGACCGACCAGATCTGCGGAACCCGCGCGTTCGTTCGCAACCGGGTGCAGGCAGCACGCGAACGCAAGGTTCCGGCCGGCAAGACCAGCAAGTTCGGCGGCTACGCCGGCCTTTTCAAGAAGCTCGTAAAGGATCGCCCGGAAATTTTCCGGCGCCTGACCGAGTTCCTTAACGGCAAGGAGCGTCCTAACACCGTGACGCCCCATCTCATGCACGCCAAGTTTATCGAGATCTGCAAGGACGAGGGCCTGTGCGCCACCGACTACCCGCTCAATACCAAGGGCAAGGGCTATGAGCCCTTGCAAGGCTGGTACGAGAAGGTGTACCAGTTCGAGAACCGCCGCCGCCACATCGAAAAGCAGCACGGATCGGCTGCGGCCGTGGCCGCGCTCTACGAGTTGGGGGATGGAACCTCGCGCACGCCACCCATGCCCTACACCGTATGGGTGATCGACGAGATGAAGGTCGACCTGGAAGCGGTGATTGAGCTACCGATGGCGCGCTGGGACGTCGAGTTCGTGGCGCTCAGCCAATTCCAGGTCCTGCGCTGCCGCTCGATTGGCAACGTCGCTTGCAACATCGCCTGGCACATGTGCCTGCGGCAGCAGGCGGCCGGGTCCGACATCATCCGACTGTTCCGAAACGCGGTCCTTGGTCAACCGGCCGTCGACTGCGTGGAGGCCACCATTCAGTACGAAAAGGGCGCAGGTTTCCCGCAGAACGTGTTCGAGCCGCTTCGCTATGCGGTGCCGATCCTGGTCTATTTGGATAACGCGCTGTCGCACCTGTTCAACCCGCTGCAAACCCTTTTGCAGCGACTCTTCGGTGGGCGGGTGTTGCTCGGCATACCGGGGCGGCCGAAGGGCCGTCCCGACATCGAAAGCTCGTTCGGCCACCTGGTGCGCGCTCTGGTCCACCAGTTGCCGGGGACCACGGGCACGGGACCGCAGGATCCCGTGCGCGAGCGGGCCGCGATCCCGGTGGGCAAGCGCGTGCAAATCGGGCTCTTGGAGCAGGCGCTGGACGTCAATTTCGCCAACCAGAACGTGATGGAGAGTTCCGGAGCGGGCTACCTGGACTCCTTCACGCGGTTGGCGCGCCTGGTGCTGACCGACAAGATCAAGTGCAACTACCTGCCAGAGATCCGTCGCAAACCGCACAACTTCTGCGAACCCTGGCCGGTCACAGTGCACTGCGATCTCAAGGACAACCGCGGCAACTTCGTACTCTACAAGCAGCGCCGCTATGCGTCCCCATGGCTGAAGGTCCAGCCCGGCCTGGGCGGCAAGAAGCTCTTTGCTATGTACGACTACGAGGACCTGCGCACCCTGGAACTGGTGGACCAGTCATTCGCGACCTTCAACGTCGTCACGTGCGAGGGCCCCATGGCAAACGTGCCGCACGACCAGCGGATGCTGGAGATCATCAGCAAGAACCGTTCAGACGCGCGTTACCGGTCTCGACCCGGTGACTCCCCACTCTTTGGCGTTCTGCGCCACCTGGCCGAACGCGCCAAGCATGACAGTCAAGCGGCTCTGGAGTACGCCTACATCATGCGCTACCTCAAGCGCCAGTTGCCATCCGAGGCGATCCAGGATCAGGTCCTTGCCGTGGGAGCCGGCGACGAGTTTCTGGACGTCGATGCAGTCATGGTCCCCGATCGGTTGCCTCTGCCGCCGCCCCTGCAGGTGGATGGCCAGCCGTTGCCTGAGGACTTCTCCTCGAACGTGCCGCCCCTTCGGCCGGCTGCCACCCCTGCTGTTGCTCCCGAGGTGCCAACCGCGCTGGTACGCCGCTTTGTCGTGCCCAGGAAGTTGTGATGAGCGACCACCTAAACCTGTCATCCAACACGGACGAAAGGGGTGGCTTCTTTCCGAACCGGCCCATCTGGACGCCCGAGATCGAACGCAAAGCCATCGTGGTGGCCGACTGGGTGGAGTGCGAGCTGGAAGGTGGGCACATCTGGGGCATCCAGCGCGTGGGCAAGAGCGAATTTGCCAAGTACATCGAGCAAGTCCTCCCGGCGATGCTACCCGCCACGGCGGCTTTCATCTTCGAGTTCCTGCTCATGAAGCCGAAGACGCCGGAGGCTGTGCTCAGGAGGTGCCTTCTTTGCCTGGACAGCACCGCTGCTGCGGGTCGGGATCTGGTGACGATCTATAGCCGCGTGCTCGGTATGATTGTTGCCAGGTGCAGGGCGCTGCGCGTCAAGCGGGTGGTTCTGATCATCGACGATCTGCAGAACATCCCGCACGAGCTGTACCCGGTGTTCATGAGTCTTGCATCGGACTTGCGCAGGGCAGGGTTCGTGCCCCACATGCTGTCCATCGGTCAGCCGGAGATGAAAGCCACCATCGACCTGGCCTTCCAGAACAACTACCTGCAAACGATCGGCAGGTTCTTCCAGGGCATGGAGATCTACCACGGGCTGACTATCGAAGACATCGCGGCGCTCCTGACGAACATGGAGGGAGAAGGTCTGGAATTTACCACCCGCCACTTTCCGGATCGGGCTCGGCAAGGCTGGTCAATCACCGAATTGGCGCGGTCCATTGAGGAGGCCGTCACCTCCCTCTTGACCGATGACAACCTCACCGCCACCGCGGTCCGGCTTCCCTTTGCTTACTTGCGCCCAGCGTTGAATTCGATGTTCCTCCACCTGGCCGCCGACCCGCAGAGCGTGATCGACGCGGCGAGGGCGAAGGCTGCGATGAAGAAGGCCGGTCTGCACAGGGTGCTGCGTCACTATGTCGCTCGGTAATGCCATCGTGGAGCAGCTCGGGCAGCGTGGCGTCGGCGGCGCCACTCCGTCGGCCGTGATGCTGCTGACGGCGCTGGCCCACCGCCACGCATGGACCTTCGCAGACGGGCGCCGGATTCAAGGTTCAGTTCGCCGCAACGACCACAACGTCTTCCACATCGAAAGCTATCGGGAAGCCCATGGGCATGCCTTCGGGTTTCCGAGTCGGTTCTGGCGCGACAGCGTGGGCGCGTCGCTCCTGGGCGACGTAGAAGCCGGCCACATCCTGGTCGGCGAGTTTCGGTATTGCCAAGACTGCCTCTCCCAGGGTTGGCACACGGCGATGTTTCAGCACCTCTCGGTAGGCGCGTGCCCTGTGCACGGATGCGGACTGCGTGTGGGCTGCATCGAGTGTGGAAGTCCCATTCCGACCAGCACCAACTCGTTCCTGGAACACCACAACTTCTGCTGGTCGTGCGGCTACCCCTTCGTGCTGACCGGGAGCCTGGAGAGCTGCTTGTCCCAGGGGGTCGAGCAGCCCGAGGCCTTCCAACGCTTGTATGACGCGCTGCTACCGCGGGCACAGGCGTGCAACTTTTTCAGGCTGGATCACCCGGCCGCCAGGTACCGCCACGAAGCCCTGCGCATCCATCGCGTCTCGATCGGGCTGCACCGATCCTGGCCGCTCCATCGCGGAACGGCATTGCGCATGATCTCCGAGAGTCTGACCCCCCGATTCGGAGCGACGCTGAAGTACGCCGAGCGGCACGAACTCGCCGTCAATGAACGCGCGCAGGCAGTCTGGCAACTGCAAGAGCAAATCGAAGCGGTTGGGGGTTCCTGTTCGTTACTGCCGGAGCTGAACCACGCGCATGGCGGAGGGGTGCGGATCACCCGTCCCATGCACCTGACGGCGGTCGCATTGGCGCGCACGGCGGTGCAGTTGGGCAGGCCCAAGGAGATTTGGGAGCGAGGCCACTTGTGGCTCGGATCCTCGCTGCCCACCTTCGTGCAGTGGCTTCCTCAGGACGCGGCGGGCGCAGCCTATGCGGCGCGCTACCAAGTGTACAAGCTCTTCGCGCTCAACCTGCTGCGCATCCGATCCTTGCGCTGGATCGAGGAAGTGCCTTGGAATGAACAATTCGAACCGGCTGCCTTCTCAGCGCCATGGCGGCACGTCGAGGTGGGGGGCGAGGCGATGACGGAGTTTCGGTGTCGCATGAGCCTTGCAGGCGCCTTACGGCTGATTCGGCGGTATGGGGACCGGTTGTTGCCGTCCAAGTTGGAGCAGGGCGGTGGCAGTGTTCTCGACGCGCTCGATCCGATGCCGAATCTGGCCGCCGGCAGTGCTTGGCCTCCGTCCGGCCTTTCAGACCTCCGCGCGCGCTTTGCCGGCAAGGATTTCGCCCATCTCTGCCGGGTCGCAGGAACCCAGGAAGGCGGCGGGTGAGATCTTGCGCACGCGCGAATTGCCACCTATGGTGAAGGGCAACTCCCACCACAGAGCCTGGCGGTCCAACCCAGAATGGCCTACCGCCAGGTCCACGAGCTCTTGTGCAATTGCGCGTTGCCTGTAGTTGGCGGCAACCCATACGCGTGCGATCACAGGGTGGGCACGCATGGTGGCATGCTCTGGCCGCAGCTCTACGCCGCCCGGCTTCGCATCGTTCCATGCGAGGTGCCAGACATAGTCGGTCTGGCCGATGAACACCATGGCAATGCAACGTCCAGCGTCCGCCAGCACGTACAGCTGCTGCTCGGGCCGCCCGTCGCCGTCGACGCCAGTTGGACCTTCGATCTCGCGTTGCGCGACCATCGCGATGCTTGCCACCTTGGCCGCGATAGCTTTCGGCGCTCCGGCATCGATACGATGGGCGGCAACGCCTTGGATCGAACCAAGCTTGGGCAGCCGCTTCAAGCCCGGGGCGCGGGGCCCTGGGGCGAACGCGGCATGCTCGCGGAGTCACGGTACAGCCTCAAAAATTTGAACATCTTCGGCCAATGGGCTCGCGGCTTGTACACGATTGCAACCTCTTGATTGTCGAGGGCCGATTCGGTGAGAACGACGTGGTCTGCAACCTGCTTCGCGTTCTCGAACTCCTTGGCGTTTGCCTTGCAAACTGCCTTGAAGAACGGTCCGTTCAGCCACTCACGTACCTCTGGCGTGTGCTGAAACGTCAGATATCCAGCCAGTGACGCGTGCGCAACGGCCACCATGGCATATCCCAGCGGTACATCGTCGCGAACGAGTATGTACATATTCACAGTTCAGGAGAGATTGAAGTGCATCCGCGAATTCGCATCGACCCAGACGCGCCGCTTTCCGCAACCTTCGACCGCATCGAGCATCGCCTCGCGCCAGATGAACCGGCTGATTTCGTTTCGTACCACGCCATTTTGGACCTCACAGCCTTTGGCGAACCAGTCGCCGATTTTCTCGGTGAAGTGGGCACGCATCTCGTCGCCAGTGCGAGCGTATGCAATGCACGCCATGATTGAGCGCCCCTCGCCAGTGGCGGAATAGTCGCACCACGCAGTCCACAGGACCCGGTCGTCAGCCGTTTCACTCATCCGCGCACCGCAACATTTCTTCGGCGAGGGCGTCCGGCGATGTGGAGGTCGAAAGCCCGGTGATACGGGTCACGATTTCGCGTTCAAGGCCCACCTGGTAGATCTGGAAGGCACGCATCAATCCCGCGTCCGATATCTGCAGTTCGCTCTTGTCTCCGGCGCTATCAGGGTGTTGCATTAGTAGGTTCATGACGACATACAAGGCGGCGGTAAGCGAGGGCTCTTCGTCCTTCGTCCCGGATTCAAGTGTGCCCGAGCCAGCCTCGACACATCGAAAGTCCAGTGCAAGGCGAAGCAGCACGGTGTCGGGCAGAGACGTCGGCATGGCCGATCTCCATCCCCTGCCGTCCAACAGATTGTGAAGTTGTAGGAGGCTGGTCCCTTGTTTCGGGCGCAAGGCTTGCAAATGCATCGGCTTCCTGTGGGTAGTGCCTTGGGTCGTACTCCCTAGAAGAGCACTCAATCGGTATGTTGATCTGCATTTTGTACCATATATGCAGGTGCATAAATGAGCCAGTCTGCCCACAGTGCGGGGCATGCGAAAAGCTCAGGACCTACCGGTCCTCCGTGCTGCTGCGGCAGAGATCAAGTCACGCCGCGCCAGCTTGAAAATCAGTCAGGAAGAACTCGCTCACCGGGCGGGAGTACATCGCTCGTTTGTGGCTCGGCTGGAGATCGCTGAGACCCAGCCCTCACTTGCCGTGTTTTTTCGGCTTGCGGAAGCACTCGAGGTGGATGTCGTTGAACTTACGCAGGCGATGGCGCTGCGATATCGTAAGGAAGTAGGGCAGTCCCGCCGCGCTGGCCGGTAAGGTCTGGTTGGTGCCCTTCGTGGCCAAGCGATTAGGTCGGCGTGTTCTGCAAGAGAGAGGAAAGCTCACTGGTGAGGAATCGGAAGGAGCCCGCCGCCTCCACGGTTTCTTACTTGCCACCCAAGAAGAGCGCGGTGAGCAGTCCCAGCCCAATAGCGACGGCAACCGGATTAATAGGTGCCCTTCGGTTGGCCCTGATCAATGAGACGTGGCGTCACAGCGCGTCTTGAGGCTGACGTTGCACGCAGTCCGATTGCGTTTGCTTAGCGTTCTCAGCATAGCTCTCAGTTCAGATCCGCCTCCGGTACCAGACCGCGCTGAATGGAGAGCGCCACCGCTTGGCTGCGTGTGTGCATACAGTCAGGCACCTGTTCATCACGCGCGGTGCGCAGATTTGCACGGCCATTCCCGCACCGCAGGCGACTTCACTGGACGGCAACGGCCTGCAATCGGCCACTTTGGTGCGCATGGTCGCCTTTGCAGCTGGGCGGGCGTCCTCTCGCACCCCAGCATTTCGCGACATCCCATTCCCCAACCAGCCGCTGCGCGCACCGACCGTGGCAGAAGCGCGCGCCCAGGGCCGACTGATTCTGATTGCGGAGGACGACCGAATAAATCAGATTGTCATCCTGCGCCAGATCGAAGTACTGGGCTACGCAGGGGAGGTGGCCAGCAACGGGGCAGAGGCTTTGCGACTTCTTGACAGCGGCCCCTATGCGTTGCTGCTAACCGACCTGCACATGCCCGACATGGATGGTTACAGCCTAGCGCAGGCGATTCGTCGAGAAGAGGCCAGGCGGCAACGACCCGGGCAACAGCGCCTGCCAATTCTTGCGCTGACCGCCAATGCCTTGCGGGGCGAGGCGATCCGTGCCGAGGCGGCCGGCATGGACGCCTGCCTGACCAAGCCGATGCAGCTGCACCTGTTCGAGGCAGCGTTGCGGAAGTGGTTACCACAGGAAGTAGGGCGCAGCGAGTCAAGTTCCGTTCCGGGCGCCAACGCGTCGGCGCTGAGGACGGCGGCGGGCGTGATGCACATCGAATTGCTCAACAGTCTGATTGGCGATGACCCGGCAATGGTGCGTGGCTTGCTGCGCGAATACCAGATATCGTCCCGCCGTCTTGCGGAACGTATGGACGCGGCGTTTCTGGCCGAAGACTTCGCCCGTCTGGGATCTATCGCCCACGAGTTGAAGTCGTCTTCGAGGTCGGTTGGTGCGCTGAACTTGGGCGATCTCTGCGCCGAACTCGAGAACGCCTGCCGCACGCTGGTGCGTCAGAGCATTGCGTGCAGCATGAGCGATTTCGACGCCGAACTTCAAGTGTTCGACGCCCATCTCGACGAGTGGATCGCCCTTACGGCGTCGCTCCTGCAAAACCCCTGACGCCCGCATGAATGCTTATGTTTCGGGGTGATCACGGATACCCAGAACTCCCAGTTTGAATTTCAATAGCGATCAGTTTCTGGGAGATTTTGATGTTTGCTGATG
>NZ_JAMBNO010000051.1 GCF_023715105.1 Hydrogenophaga intermedia
CCGTTGCGAAGGGTGCGCTCAACCTTCGGGCCGCTCCACTCAGGGGTATGTCCACTGTCTTGCATATGGACGCATGCTGACCTGCTCCCCTCGGCCCGGCAACAAGGGCCTTGAGGCCACGCTTACGCAACATGGCATGAATGCCAACTTGCTGCACCGCTGGCGTAAGGAGTGGGCGCAGGGCCTGCACCGCCTCGAAGGTGGCATCACCACCGCAGTCGCAACACCTCAGACCCCGGCCTTCGTCCCCATAGAGCTGAGCACCGCAGCGTCAATAACCGCCAGCGAGCAGTCGTCCGTTGCCGCCTCAACGCCAGCGACCGACATCCGTATCGAATGTCAACGTCCCGGCATGTCCGTGACCGTGCACTGGCCCTTGTCTGCTGCGGACCAGTGTGCCCAGATGCTGCGCGAGTTGTTGCGGTGATCCGCATCGATGCGGCCTGGCTGGCCACGGCGCCATTGGACATGCGCGCGGGCACCGACACCGCCCTGGCGCGGGTGATCGCCACCTTCGGCGCGGCCCACCCGCACCACGCCTACGTCTTTGCCAACCAGCGCGCCAATCGTCTGAAGGTGCTGGTGCACGACGGCGTGGGTCTGTGGCTGGCCGCGCGCCGATTGCACCAGGGCAAGTTCGTCTGGGCGCCGCCGGGCAGCCCGAATGTGGCGCTGGAGCACGCCCAACTGGACGCCTTGGTGCTGGGCTTGCCTTGGCAGCGTATGGGCTCAAGCGGCGCCATCACCGTGATCTGAATCTTCGGCTCGACGATGAATTCATGGCAATTGGGAGATGTGCCAATGGCCTTGGCTGTTGGTGGTTGGCACACTGCAGGTCATGGTGATCGACGAGCAAGCCCTGAGCGAACTGGACGCAGAGCAACTGCGCGAAGTGACCCAGCGCCTGCTCACGGAACTGCGCCACCAGCGTGCTCTCAACGAGAAGCTCGCCTATGAGTGCGCGCTGCTCAAGCGGCTGAAGTTCGCCACCCAATCCGAGCGTCACAGCGCTGATCAGCGCACCCTGCTGGAAGAGGAACTCGACAGCGATCTGGCCGCCGTCGCGCACGAGATTGAGCAATTGCGCCCGGCTCAACCTGCTGCCGAGAAGCAGCAACCCAAACGGACACCGCTGCCGACGCACCTGCCACGGCGCGAGGTTCGCCATGAACCCACGTCCACGACATGCCAGTGCGGCTGCCAGTTGAAGCGCATCGGCGAGGACGTGGCCGAGAAGCTGGACTACGTGCCAGGCGTCTTCACCGTGGAGCGCCATGTCCGGGGCAAGTGGGCTTGCGCGAAGTGCCAGACCCTCACACAGGCGCCGGTGGCCGCCCACGTCATCGACAAAGGCATCCCGACCACAGGCCTGCTGGCGCAGGTGCTGGTGGCCAAGTACGCCGACCACCAGCCCTTGTACCGACAGGAGAACATCTTCGGTCGTGCCGGTCTGGCCATTCCAAGATCCACCCTGGCGCAATGGGTGGGCACCTGCGGCGCGCGGCTGCAACCGCTGGTCGATGCCCTCAAGACCGTGGTTCTCCAGCACCGGGTGTTGCACGGCGATGAAACCCCGGTGGCCATGCTCAAGCCGGGCAACGGTAAGACACATCGGGCCTACCTGTGGGCCTATGCCCCGGGCGCATTTGAAGCCACGCGCGCCGTGGTCTATGACTTCTGCGAGTCACGCGCCGGTGAACACGCCCGCGCCTTCCTGGGTGACTGGCGTGGCAGCCTGATTTGCGACGATTACGCCGGGTACAAAGCCAGTTTCAGTCAAGGTGTGACGGAAGCGGGTTGCCTGGCTCACGCCAGACGCAAGCTCTTCGACCTGCATGTGGCCAACAAGAGCCAGATTGCCGAGTTTGCCCTGACGCAGTTCGCCCGGGTCTATGAGATCGAACGGGACGTCCAGGCCTTGGCGGCACCAGAGCGGCTGCAGGTGCGCCAGCAGCACAGCCGCCCGATACTGGATGCCTTGCATCAGTGGATGGTGCTGCAACGTCAGCAGGTGGCGGGCAATTCGGCCACGGCCAAGGCGCTGGACTACAGCCTCAAGCGCTGGGCGGCGTTGACGCGCTTTGTTGATGACCCGCAATTGCCGGCTGATAACAACTGGATCGAGAATCGAATCAGGCCCATTGCCCTTGGGCGCTCGAACTGGTTGTTTGCCGGCAGCCTGCGCGCGGGCCAGCGAGCAGCAGCCGTGATGAGCCTGATTCAGTCAGCGCGCATGAACGGGCACGACCCGTACGCCTACCTCAAGGATGTGCTTACCCGGCTGCCCACGCACAAGGCCAGCCGGATTGAAGAACTGCTGCCGCATCGCTGGCAGCCGACGAGCTGATCCTGGCATTCGACGCCAGGGCTCTCGTTCATCGGGTGGCGGTCTTGCGCAGCAGGCCCGGTGAGACCTTCCAGCTCTGGCCTTCGTCGGTGCGCACGCTGGCGGTCTTCTTGTTCAGGCGCATCACGATGCCGTGCTTGACGCTGCCATCGCTGGCTGTGAACTGGACCCGGTCTCCCTCAGCGAACTGTGCCAGCTCCACCGTGCTCTTAGCCTGGGCCAGCAGGTTCAGGCGCTCGACCACCATGCGGTTGAGATAGAGCAGGTCCTCCTCTCCCATGTGGCGCAGGGCCTGCGTGAACAACTCGCGATCCAGAATGGTTTGCTTGGAACTCATCATCGGTGCAAATCTCGACCGCCTGACGGTGGCGGTGCACCGCAAGTCTATGGGAGCCAGCGCACTCCCCAGGTTGGAGTGATGACCATCAACAACCGTCATGTGCAAGATGGGTTGGCCATCCGCTTACGTGCATCGTCCCTCCGCAATGCTTGAAACCAGCCGCGCTCAAAGTGGTTGTACTCGGGCGTATTGCCCGGATAGGGGTTGCGGTACACGCCACGCAGTTCGTAGTACGCGCGGGCGCCTTGTTGGCGGATGCGATCAGCAACGCCTTGCCCCATTCCACGCCACAGTCTGTTATCCGCCTGTCACCGGCCGCAGAGTGATTTCAATGGCAGTGGTAGCCGCCAGTCCTGCGTTCGTTATGACACCCATTCGAGTCCGTGCCGCCTGAGTGAGCGAGGGCAACGGATGCTGCAAATGCGAGGGCCAAAGCGACTACGGTTTTCATTGAAGTCTCCTCCTAGGTTCGAAGTATTGCGATGGTTCCCTTTTGGGAGTATCGAACCTAGCACGGGGGCTTCTGGCGCTATCTCATCAACTTTGGGGATGCACCGCTTCTGCGTGACGTTTGTCACAGTCGAATTTAGACTGCAAGCGGCCAGTCAGCGCGAAGGTTCTGATGGCCGGTTTGCCTGAGAGCGGACGGC
The DNA here is from genome assembly GCF_023715105.1 of Hydrogenophaga intermedia. GTDB lineage: Bacteria > Pseudomonadota > Gammaproteobacteria > Burkholderiales > Burkholderiaceae_C > Hydrogenophaga > Hydrogenophaga intermedia_A. The sequence continues at coordinate 3,338 of NZ_JAMBNO010000051.1, forward strand.
GGGGGATGGCTGGCGCGTAAGCTTTGCTCCCCGAGCAGATTGGCCTTGACGCCGTTCGTATCGCTCGTCAGCGGTTTGAGGGACGCTGCGCAGCCTAGCACGCAAATCGTCTGCTGAATGGTCTCCTGGCGCACTTCGGAGTTCAGCGCAGCGACGGGCACACCCTGTGTATCGGGCCGTGAGGTAACTGGCGCCGGAGGGACGAGCGCTTGCGGCGTGCTGCAAGCAACCAGCCCCGCAAGCATGGCTACAAGCGGTCCTGCATGTAGCGCGCCGCGTCACATCATGGGTGCGAGCATGCCACGCGACTGGTATACATCGGGCATGCCCATCTATCTCGACCTTGGCCGACGTTTCGTCCATCGCCCCAAGTACGAACCTCACGAGATTTACGTCGCTTCAGTCGCAGACAAGCGCCTGAAGTGGCCGCAGGTCCTTGAGAATCGCTTTGCCGTCGTAATTGCCCCGGCCAACTTCGGCAAGACAACCGAAATGCTGGAGCAGGTCAAGCGAATGCGCCTGGGCGGTGGCAACGCAGTTTTCGTGGCCCTGCGCAAGGTCGCGGACCGCACCAGCTTCGCGAAGGCGCTCGAACCGGCAGAGCGGATTGTTTTTGACGCGTGGCGAGCTGCCCCCACTGCCCCGCTGACGCTCTTTGTCGATTCTCTGGACGAAGCCTCGGCTGCACAGCGCGATGGCATCGCAGACCTCATCGCCGCCGTGGCGACGGAGGTGGGCTGGCCCAGCGACCTCATTCGGTGGGTCATCTCAACGCGCCCCGCCGTCCTGAGCACCTCCGTTCGAGAGAACATCACCTCGCAACTGATTGGTCCTTACGAGACGTCTATCAAGGCGGGCACGGGAAAAGTTGCATCTGCAGCCACGGATTCAAGCACGACATCAGCAGGCGGCGCTTCTGCAGCTGCGCCAGAGACACTGATGTTGTTCTCGATGACTCCGCTTGAGTCCAATCAGGCCAAGACCTACTTGGTGGGTCTGCACCCCACGCTAGACGCGCCTGAAGTCCTTCGCATTGCCCACGATCGCGGATTGGCGGGCTTTACAACCAGCCCGGGCGGCCTGGACGTTTTGGCCAACGTTGGCCTGACAACAAGCCCGCCAGACTCACTCACAGAGGTCTTCAATCGAGTCGTAGCCGCAGTCCAAGACCGACAACGCAACGACGCACGAATCGATGCCGCCGGCGGGGCAGCGCCCCAGGTTCTGACCGAGGCAGCGCAGAAGCTTGCGTCGGCTTCGCAGGTCTGCCTGTTGCCCAACATCGAGCTGACTGACGATGTCTTGGCCGTCACCGACGGAGTCTTGTCCGCTCGAAAGGTTGCGGGCGCCATGCTGACAGACAAGATTCTGAAACAGCTCTTGAACACAGAGATGTTCATCGACGCTGACCTCAACCAGGTCAAACTCTATCCGGACGAAATCGCCCCGTTCTTAGGCGCGCAGAGGCTTGCAAGTCTCATTCAGTCGCCGCAGCAGGCGCGCACGCTGGTAGACCACTTCACGTGGAGGGCACCCACGGGGGAGCAAGGGGTCTATCGGCAGTTTCTTCCGCTATTGGGGTGGCTGGCGACGCTCAACAGTCATTGCCGGGAAGAGCTTCTCGAACGCGATCCCCAGGCCCTTGCATTCTTCGGCGACCTGCGAAACGCCAAGGTGCCGCTTGCTGCCGCCAAGAGGGCATTGACCGAGAGCATCCAGCGCCTAGTGCTTCAGGGTGACCGGTTGGGTCGTGGCTACTTCAATCTCACCTCAGAGAACTACTGGCAGGCAGGGCCAGAACGTCTCGAACCGCTGCTGAAGGAGCTCTTTCAGAAGCACGGCAACCACCACTGGGCCCGCGATGCCCTTTTGGACATTACCGCCGCAGCTCGTTCGGACGTACTTCGCCGCTTCGTTCTCAAGGAATGTTGATTTCCACGCAAAGCTGACCCGGGATTTCCATTGAATCTTGACCCACCCTTTGGGATGAACCTTGCGGTTCAGGGTGTGGATAAGTTCTTCGGGGTCTTCTCCTTCTTGGGTGCTGGTGCGGGCTGTTGGGCGGAACTGTTCTTGAAGCGGAAGCTGTCGTTGCCGGTCTCAAGAATATGGCAATGGTGGGTCAGACGATCGAGCAGCGCGGTGGTCATTTTGCATCTCCGAAGACGCTGGCCCACTCACTAAAGCTCAGATTGGTGGTGATCACGACGCTGGTGCGCTCGTAGAGCCTGGAGAGCAGGTGGAACAGCAGCGCGCCGCCCGAAGCACTGAACGGCAGGTAGCCCAGCTCATCGAGGATCACGAGGTCAGCATAGGCCAGGCGGTGCGCAAGCTGCCCAGACTTGCCACAGGCCTTCTCCTCTTCCAGCGCATTGACCAGCTCCACCGTGGAGAAGAAGCGCACCCGCCGATGATGGTGCTCGATGGCCTGCACACCAAGTGCCGTGGCCAGGTGGGTCTTGCCGGTGCCCGGCCCGCCCACCAGCACCACGTTGTTGGCTGCCTCCAGGAACTCGCAGCGGTGCAACTGGCGCACCAGTGCTTCGTTGACCTCGCTGTGTGCGAAGTCGAAGCCGGCCAGGTCGCGGTAGGCGGGGAAGCGAGCGACCTTGAGCTGGTACGCCACCGAGCGGACCTCGCGCTCGGCGGTCTCGGCCTTGAGCAACTGGGACAGGATGGGCTGGGCAGCCGTGAAGGCCGGTGCGCCTTGCTCGGCGAGTTCGGCGACGGCCTGGGCCATCCCATGCATCTTGAGCTCGCGCAGCATGATCACGACGGCGGCGATGGCAGGGTCATGACGCATGGCGAGCCTCCCGCAGGCGGTCGTAGCGCACGACGTTGGACTGTGGCTCCACCACCAGGCGCAGCGCCTGCGGCGCGGTGACCGCACGCACCGCACTCTTGCCATCGAGCAAGCGGTGCAGCACGTTGAGCACGTGGGTCTTGGTGGGTGCGCCCGCCTCCAGGGCGAGCTCCACAGCGGCCAGAACGGCCTGCTCGTCGTGGTGCAGCACCAGGGCCAGGATCTCCACCATCTCCCGATCCCCGCCGGGCTGCTTGAGCAGCGCGGCCTGCAGCCGCTTGAACCCGGCGGGCAACTGCTCGAAGGGCGCGCCGTTGCGCAAGGCACCGGGCTTGCGTTGCAGCACCGCCAGGTAGTGGCGCCAGTCGTAGACGGTCTGGCCCAGGCCGTGGTGATGGCGCTCGATGATGCGCGGGTGCTCGCAGATCAAGCGCCCTTCTGCACACACGACGATCCGATCGGCATACACGCGCAGGCTCACCGGCCGGTTGGCGTAGGAGGCCGGCACGCTGTAGCGGTTGCGCTCGAAGTGCACCAGGCAGGTGGGGGAGACTCGCTTGGTGTGGTCCACAAAGCCGTCGAAGGGGCGCGGCATGGGCATGAGTTGCGAGCGCTCGCGCTCCCACGCCTGGGCCACGGTGCCGCCCAGACGGCTGTGATCGATCTCATGCCACAGCGCCTGGCAGCGCTGCAGCAGCCAGTCGTTGAGATCGGCGAGCGAGGCAAACGCCGGCGCTGATTGCCACAGGCGATGGCGGGCATCGCGCACGTTCTTCTCGATCTGCCCCTTCTCCCAGCCCGCTGCCGGGTTGCAGAACTCGGGCTCGAACAGGAAGTGGCTGACCATGGCGCCAAAGCGCGCGTTGACATCGCGCTTCTTGCCCTTGTGCACCCGATCCACCGCGGTGCGCATGTTGTCGTAGATGCCCCGCCGGGGCACGCCTCCGAGCACCTCGAAGGCGTGGTTGTGGGCGTCGAACAGCATCTCGTGCGTCTGCAGCGGATAAGCCCGCAGGTAGAACGCGCGGCTGTGGCTGAGCTTGAAGTGCGCCACCTGCAGCTTGGTGCGGGTGCCGGCGATCACCGCCCAGTCCTCGCTCCAGTCGAACTGGAACGCCTCGCCGGGCTCGAAGCTCAGCGGGACAAAGGTGCCACGCCCGGTGGTCTGCTGCTCGATCTGGCGCTGCGCATGCCAGGTCCGTGCAAAGGCCGCCACGCGGTTGTACGAGCCGCTGTAGCCTAGGGCCTGCAGATCAGCGCACATCTGCTTGAGGGTGCGCCGCTGCTTGCGCGAGCGTGTGGACTCGGTCTTGAGCCAGGCGGCCAGCTTGGCGGCAAAAGGGTCGAGCTTGCTCACGCTGCGCC
>NZ_JAMBNO010000052.1 GCF_023715105.1 Hydrogenophaga intermedia
GCTGCTTGCACAGCTTCACCGCCTCACGTTTGAACTCGTCCGTGAAGCTCCTTCGGGTTCTTGTCATGCCTATCTCCTGAACACATCATGTCATTGGATGTGTCCGGGAAACTGGGGGAAGCCCAGTATCTGGCTGTGGCGTAGTCCAGCGAATTTCGGTGCTGGAGTCATCGTGAAATAAAAAATGGCCCCTCGAGGATGTCCGCGTCACGTTGACCCACGCCAAGATCCACGCCGCGGACTGCGCGGAATGTGAGACCAAGGAAGGCAAGATCGACCGCATCGAGCGGACTGTGGAACTCGCTGGGCCACTCGATGCGCCGCAACGAGCTCGTTTGCTGGAGATCGCGGACAAATGCCCTGTGCACCGCACGCTCACCTCCGAGATTGAGATCAAGACACACCTGGTCTAGAGACTTGGCAATCCTGCGGTGGGGCTAACGAGAGCAGCCGCGTGAAGCAATGCGTCTGCGCGGCATGGCTGTGGCCGATGTTGAACCAGTCTTCGACAAAGGAACCGAGCACACGCGCAAGCAGTGCACAGGGGGGAGGCGAGCGCCTTCTTCGCTGGGCGCGCGTCGATCGCCGGGGATCGTCGTGACGGTGGTCCCCACCCGAAACCGTTTCGCTCTGACAGTGCACCCGAGCGAGGCATCATTGCCGCGTCGGCGGGACAGGGCAAACGAAGACCTAATCAGCTCGTGCAGGCACAGCGCGACCTGAGGAAGCCCTGCGGATGCTGCGAGCTAGTCACCAGGTCTCGGCAGTGCGTCGTCTGCGAGAACGGCTCGCCCCGGTATTCGTGGAAGCCATTTCCTTGAGTCAGACCGTCATCGACTGCTTGACAGGCAGGTTGGCCCGATGGTCCGAAGTTACCGCCATGGAGCAGCAGTTCGACGAGAATTTCGCAGCAGAGCTGATCAATGGGGATACGCCACCCGCTTTTCCATCCATCTTTGAACCTGCTCAAAACTTAGACTGAGCATCCAGTAGATGGCCGCAGCCCCCAGGTACAGCGGAAAAGGTTGGAAGGTGGTGGAGATCAGCTCCTTGGTTGCCAGCATCAATTCGGTCACTGCTATTACCGACACCAGCGAGGTGTCCTTGATGAGGCTGATTAGGCTGTTGGACAGGCTGGGCACCGCGGCTCTCAGTGCCTGCGGCCCCACCACGTAGCGCAGCGTCTGATCGCGGGTCAGGCCCAGGCTGGTGCCTGCCTGCCATTGACCCTGTGTAACGGCGTTGATGGACCCGCGCAGCGTCTCGCTCATATAGGCCGCCACATTCAACGTCAGAGTAAGAATTCCTGCGGTGATCGGCGACAGCTCGATACCGACGCTTGGCAGGCCGTAGTAGAAAATAAATATCTGCACCAGCAATGGTGTGCCTCGAATGACGCTTACGTACAGCGCCATCAGGCTGCTCAAGCCCCATACCTGCAACACGCGGATCAGCGTAACTAGGCCCGCCAGGGGCAGGCCGAAGATCATCGAGGCCACGGCGAACAGCAGCGTGTAGCCCGTCCCCTTGAGCAGCATCGGCCAGGCCAGAGCGAACAGTGATGCCAAGTCCATCGCGATCTGGCGCGGGTTAGCGGGCCGCCAGCGGCTTGCTCACGTCGCGTTCGAACCATCGAGTCGAGATCTTCGCGTAGCTGCCGTCGGCCTTCAGCTCCTCCAGTGCCTTGTTGATAGCCAGCTGGAATTTCGGGCTGCCTTTGCGGAAGGGGATCGCGTTGCTGTCAGGTTTGCCGATCGGCGCGCCGGCCTTGACCGGCAATTTGGTCTTCTCGCGCAGATAGGGGATCAGCAGACTGTCGTTGATAGCCGCGTCGATACGCCCGGTGGCCAGATCCTGCAAGTACTCAGGGGCACCGGGGTAGGTCCGCACCTCCGCGCCGTCGATGCTCTTTGCCAGCTCCGCATAGTTGCTTCCCTGGCCAACCCCGATCTTCTTGCCCTTCAGGTCGGCCGCAGTTTCCAGCTTGCGCGTCTCGTCGGCGCGAATGATCAGTTGCGGGTAGGAAATGACATAAGGCCCGCTGAAGTCGAAGACCTCACGGCGCTTGTCGGTCGCTGCCACCTGGTTCACTATCACGTCGTACTTGCCTGCTTGCAAGCCGGCCAGGATGCCGCTCCACTCGGTAGTGGTGAACTCCGGCTTCACACCGAGCTTGGCAGCAATAGCCCGGCCAATCTCGACATCGAAGCCCGTCAGATTGCCCTTGTCGTCCTTGAAGTTGAACGGTGGGTAGCTGCCCTCGCAGGCAATTCGCAGGGTCCCGCGCGCCTTCACTTCGTCAAGCAGTTCAGCGTGGGCGACGGACGCCGAGCCGAGGAACAGCGCGGCAGCGAGCCAGGATGTGGACAGTGTCTTCATGAGTTTTCCCTCGGATCAAAGTGAACGAACCTTGCCAGCGCCGAGCAGGCAGTCAGAAGTGCGTGGGTGACTACCCTAAGGCATACTTTGAATAAGCGACGCGGAGCTGCCGTATGTGGAAGCACGCAAGGTCAGCGGCTTCCGTGCTGTCACGGAAATTCTACCTACGCCATCGGGTTGCAGGGGTGAACCTTCCTAAAGCTCGGTTACATCCGACAAGAAAAATCCGTTTATACGTATTTTCCAGCCGATTGTTGCCATTGAGTCGGCGCACGCTGAGGCGGTTTATCTTAGGATGCCCTCAGACGTACGGCGACAGTCACCTGGGCACCTGTTGTCCGACGGACCCTCGGACCGAGGGGGCTTGCGCTATTGCATCAACTCGGCGGCCTTGCGCTTCATCCACCGCGAAGAGATGGTTGCCGAGGGTTATGGCGCCACCAAGATCACAGAACCATGCCTGACCTCTCTTCCTTTTCGATCACACGCTGGCTAGCGGTACAGCGTGGCCTGCACATCCCTGCGAGCTTGGCATGAGCGTCATCGCCGCCTACTATTACAAGGAAGGCAAGCGAATCCGGGAGATTGCGCTCGACGAGCGCTTCGAGCAGGATGAGGCGCGCTCGGGCTTCTGCTGGATCGCGCTTCGCGAGCCTAGCGCCGACGAACTTCACAGGCTCCAGGCGGCATATCACCTACATCCGTTGGCGGTCGATAACGCGATGCACCCGCTTTGCCCGCCAAAGCTCGAGGTCTACAACGATGAGCTATACATCGTCGCTCAAACAGCCGAGCTGGTCGGCGACAAGATCAGCTATGGCAAGACGGCGATCTTCACTGGTCACAATCACCTCATCACCGCGCGGCACGGGAACGGTGGAGCGCTAGGCAACCTTCGGGGGCGGCTCGAGGCTTCGCCAGCGCTCCTGGGAAAGGGTGCCGACTACGTGCTGCACGCGATCTTGCACCGTATCGTGGATCAGTATTTGCCCATCTTTGAAATGATCGAGGATGATGTTCTGGCGATGGAGAAACGATCTCTAGACGGCTTTCTCGGACGAGAAGAAGTCGCCCGGATATTCAGTCTGAGAGGCGAACTCACGCGCTTCCAACGCACGCTCGGTGCTATGGCCGAACTGGTCAGAAAACTTGTCCGTGGGCATTTCCCCTGCATCAGCGCTGAAGTGAGACCGTACTTCGACGATGTCGCTGACCACGTAGATCGTGTGCAGTCAATGGTCGACGGCCTCCTTAAAGTCCTGACGACGGTCTTTGAGTTCAGCAGTCTTCTAGAGGTGCAAAGGACGGGTGTGATCACTCGCCAGTTTACGTCTTGGGCAGCAATACTGGCGGTCCCTACGGCGATCGCTGGAATTTACGGCATGAGCCTCAAGAACATCCCGGGAATCGACACGGTCTATGGACACCTCGCCGTGCTCGGCCTGATAGCGACGTTGTGCTTATTCCTGTTCGTGCGCTTCAAGAAGGCAAAGTGGCTATGAATACTGCATTTCGAATTTTTCTACGTGATTTAACGGGTCACAGCGCACTATGTACGGAAGTGTCCAATCAAGCCCAGCCCGAGGCGAAGGTACATCAATGACATCCCAGCTGACCGACGTTCTCGAAGCAGTTCAGGCCTTTATTGCAAAGGGCTACGACCGCGAGTACCGAGTCAAGGACGGCACTCTCGTCGACCTTGTGCTAGGTGCGACCCTCGATCCATGCACCCTTCGCGTCGACGCGGCATTGCGGCTTGAAACCGAGAACGATGCCGAAGATGCCTCCAACATCTATGCCATCACTGATCCAGCCACCGGGCATAAGGGCCTGTTGGTAGACGCGTTTGATGTGTTCGACGAAATGTGCCATCCCGACCTTGCTGAACGGCTCAAGGCGAATCGGACTACAGCGTCGACAGATGACCATGATGTGCCGCACAAGCATGGGCTCCGAAAAGTTTTTAAGAGCGACTTTGAGCTCGATCCCGAGCGGTATGTTCTGCGGGAGGGCTTTCCAGACTTCCCACCATGCCCTTTTGGGGGAGCCTTCAGCATCCTGGGCTTTGATACCGCCGAGCAGTCTTATGTCTGGCTGGTCACAAGCATCATCCGAGATTCTAGGCTGATTCGAACTCCCTACCAAGAGGACCACGTTATCAGTGACGAATAGCGAAGCGGTGGGGCTAAGAGGCCTACCTCTCGAAGAGTCAGGGAGCGGGGCTTGTGGAAATATAAACTAACGAAACAAACGAGGTGGGTATGCATTGGAATAAAGATCAGATCCGTGAAACTATGCTTTTGCTGGAGACCGCGGCCTTGCGTAGCGCCCGCATAAATTATGAAGAGTACGTTTCTACTGCTCGAACTGATCGGACCGAACCCGTCGAGAGAGATGAGCATGCTCAGTCCGAAATTGCGAGCGACTTAGCAGAGGCGCTTGACGACACTCTTCACGACTATGAAGAAAAACTAGAGAAACTCGGGACGATCGATTTCGGACCTAAGTCGGTAGTCAGTGAAGGCGCTGTTGTTAAGCTGTCTGGTCGCTACTTTGTGATTGCAGTGTCAACTAGCAAGTTCATTTGTCATGGACATGAGCTCATGGGAATTTCCACGATGGCGCCGATCTTCCAAGCCATCGATGGTGCCCAAGCAGGGGCGACTGTGCGGTTCAACGGTCGGGACCTCGTTGTAGAAGACGTGGCATAGAACGCATCCACCTCCGTCGACGCGCCACTACCGGGGGTATTTCCGAGATTCGTATCGTGAGATCTAGAGATCCAATGTTCATCGGCGTTGTTCGATAGCGAGTGGTCCTCGATCCTCGATTGGACTTCTTTGATGCCATGTGCGATGGCAAGCACCGCAGCAGCTCAAAGGTCCCCGGAAAGCAACCTTGTCAGGTAAGTTGTTGGGGTTGCGCCGTGGCAGGAGCCGGTACATCAGCCGTGAGCGTGAGCAGGATGTCGGCATACCAAGCACAGTTAAGACCCAGTGACTCATCCAGTGTGAGGTCACGTGTGTTCATGTCCAAACGCGAGGAGTGCACGCCCAGCAGTTTCCAGGGCAACGCCGGGTCGGTGCCGGGGGCCCGCATCACCACGGCTGCGCCGCTGGTGCCGCGGTGGGTGCGGGCATCCGTCAGAAAGTAGCCCTGACCCTGGAATCGCACGCCAAAGGAAGATGCAATGACCGCGTGACGCACCACTGGAAGGTGATAAATCACGTCGTGAAAGCCCAGCGGATAGCCCACAACCAGCAGCGCACTCCCGACTTCGACTTCGTCCAGCATGCTCTGAAGGTGAGCCGGCGTGAAAGCCTGCATTGCTACTGACGGCGGAAGGGCCGCGCGGTCCAGCTCGATGGCTGCCACGTCGATCTCGCCGCCCGCATCTTGTCCTTGGCGCCACATACTCTTGCCGTCAACGTACAGCCAGACCGACAAGGCGCTTGCTTGGGTCAGGTTGACGGCATCGGTGTGCAGCTCGATTTCGAGCCGGTTTGGGAAATGCTTGGTGGGCGCGTCGATGACGACGTGCCTGCTCGTGACGAAGAAAAGCCGTTCGTTGCGTAGGAAGAAAAATCCACTGGCGCCGGTCAGCAGCTTGTCTCCGTCAAAAGTGGAAACTCGGGCGGCGGTAAGAAGGATGGATTCGGCCATGAGACTCTTATATATGAACGGCCCGGTGCCTGGCACGCCGTCCGACTTCTACGCCCGAATGTTGCCAACCGACCGGAGCAGGGGGCTCGAGAAAAACTCTGGTCAGACATGCCTGGCGGGTAAGCGTGGCCTCAAGGCCCTTGTTGCCGGGCCGAGGGGAGCAGGTCAGCATGCGTCCATATGCAAGACAGTGGACATACCCCTGAGTGGAGCGGCCCGAAGGTTGAGCGCACCCTTCGCAACGGC
>NZ_JAMBNO010000053.1 GCF_023715105.1 Hydrogenophaga intermedia
CGGCATTGGTCAGGCCAACGTACTTGGCGACGGCTCCCTTGGATATGTTGAGGGTGGCAGCGATCTGCTCGTGCGAGAGATCGGCCTGCCACTTCAGGCGGATAACGTCTTTGATCATGCGTAGAGAAATTCGAGGTTTGGGCATCCGGCTCCTGAAGGCAAAAGCCGTCGAGGTTAGGACGCCCGGGTTGAGTTCTCTACGCAGCACCGCCTGGCTTCAGATCCCACAAAAACGTGGGCTGAAACGGCGGTCACGATGACCGAAATGATCGGTCACGTTGCCGAAACGGCCGGTCACGATGAACCGACAACGGAGTCGGTCACGATGGGCCGAAATCCTCGGTCACGATACCGAAACCAGCGGTCACGTTGGTCCGAAATACCCACGCGGCGCCGTCGGGCGTGATCTTCACCTGCCGCGTGGTGCGGTTCAGCAGCTTCACGCGCAGCCGCGCCTCCAGCTGCTGCACGAGCTGCGTCACAGTGGTCTTGCTCATGTGCAGCGTCTGTGCCGCCTTAGTGAAGCTACCGGCTTCCACTACGCGGGTAAAGGCCTGCATTGCATCGAATCGGTCCATCGGAGATCCTGATGTCAGGGGTTATTGTTTGGAAATGGCAAAAAGTCATTGTGCGACTTGCTTGTTTATCTGAAGACCGTGATCGCCTAGAGTCCACCCATCCCCACCAACAAATAGGTATCTCATGTCTGCACGTGATGTTGTTTTCCCCGCCGGCCGTCAGGCGCTCTATGACAAGAACCGTTACTCACCTGCGATCCGGTCCAACGGCTTTCTATTCGTCTCAGGGCAGGTGGGCAGTAGGCCCGATGGCTCGCCAGAACCCGAATTGCAAGCCCAGGTAAGGCTCGCTTTCGACAACCTCAACGCGATCCTCTCGGCCGCAGGCTGCACGTTCAAAGACGTGGTCGACGTGACCGTGTTCATCGTTGATCCTGAGCCAAAGTTCGAAACCATTTGGGAGGTGGTGGGGGAGTACTGGGGTGAGGCTCCGCACCCCACGCTCACAGCCATTGGCGTAACCTGGTTGTATGGATTCCAGTTCGAGATCAAAGTGATTGCCAAGCTGCCCGAGGCCACTGCTGCCGTGTAATCCGACCACGCGCGGTGCAAGCTAGTCAGGATCAGAGTGATCTGGCCCGGTAGCGGTGGAAACCAACTCGTAGTCGCTACTGACCTGCATCCACTCCTGACAACGCTGCGATGTTTGCAACCGGTGGTGATGCGAGTTCGCCACCACATGCAGCCGGACTACCAAAAGGGGCGTGAGTAACTGCAAAAAAACATACCGTGAGCGAGCAACGTGGAGCTTGTCTGCCGTTTGTGAAAGCAGGAAATGGAAACTGCATCCGTGCCATCACTGACACGATGCATCCATGGCCTCGTCCAGCTTGTCCTACGCTTCGACCTTCACGCCTTTCCAGAAGGCGACTCGATCTTTCACCATTTCGGCACCAGGCTTTGGGTTGGGGTAGTACCAGACCGCATCCGGATTGGTCTCGCCATTCACTTTGAGTGAGTAGTAGCTGGCTAGGCCCTTCCAAGGGCAACTGCTCTTGTGGTCGCTCAAGGTGACATATTCGCGGTTCAGCGAACTGTCGGGAAAGTAGTGGTTCCCCTCAACGACCACCGTGTCGTCGCTCTGCGCAATCACCGCGCCGTTCCATGTGGCTTTCATGTCAATGTCTCCAGTGTGAATTCAAGCAGATGTTCAGATCAGCGCCACTGCGCCATTCTGGGTCGGCACACGCGTGCAGGCATATTCTTTGACGGCAATCAAATCAACTTCGATCGGCATCTCAGTTCAAATTTCTTGGAGGGGTCACTGAAAGTGACTCCTCTCTACGTCAGAGTCGTTCCAATGTAGTGCCTGGAATGGCTTTTTTGTTGGGAAGTGCGCGAACTACGGGCCTTGCGTAGACGATGGGGAACGTTTTCCGGACTATCGGACGCTGGCCGTGAACTCAGTACGTATCGACGATCAAGGCCAGCCGTCAATCAGTCCTGCCTCCCACTGAATGACCACTTCAGGTTCCCTGGCTCATTTTGTCGGACGTCCGGACACATTGGCATGTTGACCCGTGTGGGGTCATCGGAGAAGAATAGTTATGGAGACACAGTAGCTGTAGCCTTCGCTTTTTCTCCGGGTATGGAGCCATTCAAGCATCGTCAGACGTATCGACTGGATGATGGTGTGAGTCAGTATTTGCCTTTCCGTTTGATGAGAAACCCCTCCTTCCCTGCGCCCACAGTAGCGCCCGCCGCCAACTCCTATCTCGGGCTTCTGCGTGATGTGCTTAGTGGAATGGGAAGCCTTAACAAGGCCATTCCTCCGCGCTGGTTCTATGACCAAGAAGGCTCAAAGCTGTTCGAGGACATTACTCGGCTGCCGCAGTACTACCCAACCCGTTGCGAGCGTACGATTCTGTCGACGTACATCCGTGAGATCGTCCCACTCCTGGGGCACAACAAGGTGCTCGTTGAGTTCGGTGCGGGCTCCGCCACCAAGACTTCCGTGCTGCTTGGTAACGCCTTGGTCTCGGAGTACATCGCCATCGACATCTCCGGCGAATTCCTGCGCGAATCCATTGCGTCTTTGCAGGCCCAGTTCCCGCATATTCCCATGCGGCCTGTCGAGGCGGACTTTCTGCGTCCGATGGAGCTGCCGCATACGGTCCTGCAGCGAGGTGGCATCGGCTTTTTCCCGGGATCTACCCTCGGCAACCTCAGCGAAGCGGCCGCAGTCAACCTCCTGCGGACGTTTGGCGACGCCCTTGGCCATGATTCCATCCTGCTCCTGGGGGTCGATCTGCTGAAGGACGAGGCGATCCTCCTGCCGGCATATGACGACCCGCAGGGAGTCACCGCCAGGTTCAACCTCAATCTGCTGCACCGCATCAACCGGGAACTCGGCGGCGACATCCCGGTGTCTGCCTTCAAGCACGAGGTGCGGTGGAATGAAGGGCTATCCCGGATAGAGATGCATCTTCGCGCGCGATACGACGTGCAGTTTCGCGTAGCCGATTGCAGCTTCTCCATGCGGGAGGGCGAAACCATTCATACCGAGAACAGCTACAAGTACACCGTACGGGACATTCGCTTGCTGCTCAGGGCGGGAGGATGGAATACGACCGGCTTTTGGACTGACCCGGACGGATACTTTGCAGTTTTGTCCGCGCAACGTGTCCCGATTGGCAGCGACCAAGAATACAGCGCCGACTGATATGCGCGCCGCCTACATTCTGCGCATCAGCATTGGCTAACCCACTCCCACTCCCTCTCCCTCCTGCGACGACGAAGCCACCTATTCACACGAGGGGGCCTGCTCATAGCGACTGCGGCCAATGTGCGGTCAGAACAATGGACGAAGACGTCGATATGTCCATGTTTTGTCAATCACCTGGCTGCTCTGAACGCCGGGCACGCTCATAAAAAAAAGGACCCCGGGGCTCATGACCAGGAATTTACTTCGCGCGTGTTCTCCCGCGAGTTTTCTCATTCCTGACGCGACAGATCGCGCAGCTCTTGCGAACCGTTTTGCACTGGTTCGCGCAGCCACTCTGAGTGCGGCGAGTCCCCTGAGCGTGGAGGACCAGTGCGCACAGTCAATGGCAGACGCGAGTCCGACGAAGTGGCACCTGGCGCATACCACGTGGTTCTTCGAGGCCGTGGTCCTGATGTCTCACACATCATGCGAGCCCTTCAACGCGTCCTATCTGCACCTGTTCAATTCGTACTACGAGTCCCTGGGTAGCCGCCATCCGAGGGCCCAGCGAGGGCTTCTCACACGTCCAGCACTGCGGGAAGTGCACCGGTATCGTGAGCACGTCGACGCCGCTGTCATTCGGCTCATAGAGGAGGCCGACAACGAAACCCTCGAGTCTGTGGGGCCGCTGATTATTCTTGGTCTGCAGCATGAGCAGCAGCATCAAGAGCTCATTGTCACGGACGCCCTACACCTGCTCTCGTGCAATCCGATGCTCCCGGCACTTCGAGCCTCTGGAGAGGGGCCACTTCGCCTTCAAACTCCTTCACAGGTTAAATGGCTGGATGGACCGAGCGGATTGGTAGAGGTCGGTCACCCAGGCGGAACCTTTGCGTTCGACAACGAAACCCCGCGACATCGTTGTTGGCTGGCGCCATTCCAAATTGCCGACCGCTTGGTCACTTGCTCAGAGTATGTCGACTTCATCGCCGACGGTGGCTATAAAACTCCCGCCTTGTGGCTGTCCGAGGGCTGGGCGGTGGTTCAGTCTAATGGCTGGCAAATGCCCGCCTACTGGATTGCGCCAAGAGACTCCAGCGCGCCGGCCGAGGGGTGGCAGGTGTTCGGGCTTGCCGGAGTCCAGCCGATGGATCTTGGAGCTCCAGTGAGCCAGCTGAGCTTCTATGAGGCTGCTGCCTTTGCTCTATGGAGCGGTGCGCGACTGCCCACAGAGGCTGAATGGGAATCGGCGGCACGGTTGCCGGAGATTCGACAGCTAACAGGTCATGTCTGGCAGTGGACACGCTCTTCTTTTGATCCGTATCCAGGATTCAGGCCATGGCCAGGAGCTATCGGTGAGTACAACGGGAAGTTCATGGTCGGCCAAATTGTTCTCCGCGGTGGAAGCGTGGCCACCCCACGCGGCCACACGCGCCTCACCTATCGCAATTTCTTTCCACCCGCGA
Organism: Hydrogenophaga intermedia; assembly: GCF_023715105.1. Lineage (GTDB taxonomy): Bacteria > Pseudomonadota > Gammaproteobacteria > Burkholderiales > Burkholderiaceae_C > Hydrogenophaga > Hydrogenophaga intermedia_A. The sequence continues at coordinate 4,689 of NZ_JAMBNO010000053.1, forward strand.
CCAGGTGGCAATTCAGTGGGCTGCGCCTCGCGCGGGACATGGAGTGTTGATGCCAGGCTGAAACAGAGGCGGGGCACGCCATGGGGCACCGAGTTCCGCCTGCTGATCCCAAGGGATAGCGCTGAACGACTCGGGCAGGGTCGCCGCAGTCCTTGCAGGCGGAGGAACTTGGAGCCAATGCGAAAACTGGTGGTAAGTCCAGGCGCTAAGACCGATAGCAGCCGCAATCGGGCTATGCCAGCGCATCCGCCACGTGGTTGCGAAGCATCGGAACAATGTCCCTGTCGAACCACGGATTCTGCTTCAGCCAGTTCTGGTTGCGCGGCGAGGGGTGGGGCAGGGTGATGAACTGTGGCGCATACGACTTCCATGCTGCGACTGTCTCAGTGAGGGTCGCCTGCCTGCGTTCACCGAGGTATTTCGCCTGAGCGTACTGCCCGATGAGGATAGTCAGTCGAATGTGAGGCAGAGAGGAGAGGATGCGTTCATGCCAAAGAGGCGCGCACTCGGGACGTGGCGGCAAGTCTCCGCTGCGGCCTCGACCGGGATAGCACAGGCCCATCGGCACGATCGCGAACCGGCGCGCGTCATAGAACACCGATTCCTCGACCCCCAACCACTCCCTCAACCGTTTCCCGCTTGCGTCGTGCCACGGAATCCCACTTTCGTGAACCTTAAGGCCTGGTGCTTGACCAACCATCAGGATGCGAGCGGACGGTGAGATTCTCACAATGGGTCGAGGACCCAGCGGGAGATGCGCCTCGCAGACGCGGCATGCTTGAATCTCACTCAGAAGTGCGTCAAGACGACCAGCAGCAGAGCAGTGCAGCGGCATCGAAGTCAAGTGAGAGTCGTTCGCAAAGAGACGTTGAGTAGGCATGACGGTCTGATTGCGAAAGGTTTCCTGTCGCAGCGCAGTGCCAGTCGTGGCCAGCTTACACGCCATCGCGCAGACATGCTCAACGTTTTGGCGTCAGCTTCTGGATAGTTGTTTTGCAAAGAATGAATTCGGTGCGTCCGCGGGGATGGAATCAGGCGGCGCCGAGGCCACTTCCATGCTGCGTTTACGTGAAACGTTACGCCGATCCCTCCAAGTTTGAAGAGCTTGACCTTTGAAGTCGTTGAGGGCCTGTCATTTGGGGAAAGCCTCGGAGTACCGGACCAATGCAGCCACAGCAACCCAGCGACGGTCGGTACCACATCACTGTGCCGATCAATCCTTAGTGCGCCTGGACGGCTTTTCGCTGGGGAACTGCGCGAGCCACATCCCTCGCGGCGACGATAGGAGATGTATTCCGGACTATCGGACACGCCGAGCGCCGTACAGTGCCCCAGCGCTCGCTCCCGAACCCTATTTTGGAGTGGTGCGGAAAACGCTTCCTGCCGGAGCGGCGAGTTCTCTTCTCTTGCTCGCCAAGCGGAATGAAGCTAAGGAAGGTCTGCATAACCCCCGCCGCAGCGTGAGCTGAGTCGTCGATTTTCAGATGACGACATGGAAGGCGGATACCGATGGTTTTTGAAGGCGGATTTCGGCCTTCTGCGGCCGTTTTGACCTGCCT
>NZ_JAMBNO010000054.1 GCF_023715105.1 Hydrogenophaga intermedia
GCGTGGAGAAGGTGGAGACCGGCAGCAAGCTGGTGGCCGACGCGGGCCAGACGATGAGCGAGATCGTGGGCTCGGTGCAGCGGGTGACGGACATCATCGGCGAGATCACGGCCGCGGCGGGCGAACAGAGCGACGGCATCGGGCAGGTGAACACGGCGGTGAGCCAGCTCGACCAGATGACGCAGCAGAACGCGGCGCTGGTGGAAGAAAGCGCTGCAGCGGCGCAGAGCCTGAAGGATCAGGCGACCCGGCTGGCCGACGTGGTGCAGGTGTTCAAGCTTGACGCCGCGACGGCCGCCGCATCCGCAGTCACGCCGACCACCGTTGCCCGGGCCGCGCCTGCCCAGACGAGCGTCAAGGTGAGCACGCCTGCGAAACCCGCGGCTGCCCCGGCCGCTGCCAAACCCGCCAAGCCCTTGGCAGCGCCTTCCACCGCGCCACGCCGCGCCGAACCGGTGGCCACCGCCACCCGCGGCAGCGACGAGGGTGAGTGGGAAAGCTTCTGAGCGCCGCCCGACCCTGACGTACCCCGGCCCCGGGGCGCCGCGATCCGGCACCCCGGGGTTCTTCACGTTCCTTCCCTGACCAAGAGAATCCCGTGCTGAGTTCCCTGTCCTTCCAACGCAAGATGGCCACCCTGCTGGCTGTCGCCATCGGTGGTCTGCTGCTGCTGATCGCCCTCTCCGCTTTCCAGACCCGCGAGCGCATTCACGAGGCGCGCATGCAGGAGCTCAAGTCCGCCGTCGAATCGATGTACGGCATCGTGGCCGGTTACCACGCCGCCGCGCAAGCCGGCCAAATGAGCGAGGCCGATGCCAAGGCGGCTGCCGCCGCTGCTTTCAAACACGCTCGCTTCGGTGGCCCCGAAGGCAAGAGCGAGTACTTCTACATCTGGAGCATGGACGGCGTGAGCGTGATGCACCCGATCCGTCTGGAGTGGGCCGGCCAGAACAAGACCGAGGTGCTCAAGGACGGCAAGGGCCGCTACACGCTCAAGGACATCGTGGCCGGCCTCAAGGCCAGCACCGATGGTCGTGCCTACGTGGACACCGACTTCCCGCGGCCCGGCACGCAGGTGCCTGTGCCCAAGACGCAGTACGTGATGCACTTCCAGCCCTGGGGCTGGATCGTGGGCTCGGGTCTGTACATGGACGACATCGCCGCGCTGGTGCAAGACGCGCTGTTGCGCACGCTGATCATCGCCGTCCTGGCGGTGGGTGCCGTGGGCGCCGTGGGCTGGCTCGTCATCCGCAGCGTTCTGACGCAGCTCGGTGGTGATCCGGCGCGCGCCATGCAGGCCATGAACGAAGTGTCCGCCGGCAACCTGGGCGTCGACCTGGGCGAACCTGCACGGGGCAGCCTGCTGCACGCGCTGCAGACGATGGTGAATTCGCTGCGAAGCACGGTCACCCAGGTCCGCCAGGCGACCGACAGCATCAACACCGCGTCGGTGGAGATTGCCACCGGCAACCAGGACCTGTCGGCACGTACGGAGCAGACGGCCAGCAATCTGCAGCAGACCGCAGCGAGCATGGAGCAGCTCACCAGCACGGTGCGCCAGAGCGCCGATGCGGCGCGCCAGGCCAACCAGCTCGCTGCCAGCGCCGCCGAGATCGCCCAGCGCGGCGGCTCGGTGGTCTCGCAGGTGGTCACCACCATGGACGAGATCAACACCTCGTCCAAGAAGATCAACGACATCATCGGCGTCATCGACGGCATCGCCTTCCAGACCAACATCCTGGCCCTGAACGCGGCGGTGGAAGCCGCGCGTGCCGGCGAACAGGGCCGCGGCTTCGCGGTGGTCGCCGGTGAAGTGCGCAACCTGGCGCAGCGCAGCGCGCAAGCGGCCAAGGAGATCAAGGGCCTGATCGGTGCGAGCGTTGAGAAGGTGGAGACCGGCAGCAAGCTGGTGGCCGATGCGGGCCAGACGATGAGCGAGATCGTGGGCTCGGTGCAGCGGGTGACGGACATCATCGGCGAGATCACCGCGGCTGCGGGCGAACAGAGCGACGGCATCGGGCAGGTGAACACGGCGGTGAGCCAGCTCGACCAGATGACGCAGCAGAACGCGGCGCTGGTGGAAGAAAGCGCTGCAGCGGCGCAGAGCCTGAAGGATCAGGCCAGCCGGCTGGCCGAGGTGGTGCAGGTGTTTCGCACCGGCCAGGCCTGAGGCCGGCAGCAACAGATTCGAACAACCCACAGACAACATCCAGCGAGGACCGACATGCAAACCTTCATGCGCCAGTTCACCATTCGCACCCGCATGGTCGGGGCCATCGCCGTCGTGCTCGTTCTGCTTGCCGTGGTGGGCGGCGCAGGCCTGTGGGGCATGGCGCGTCAGGCCGCCGTGGCGCATGAGTTCTCGGAAAACGCCTTTCGGAAAACGGTGACGCTCTCGCAACTGAAGGCCGCGTTCGGTGAGATCACGCGCCACGAGAAGGACATGGTCATCGCCTACGAAAAGCCCGAGCAGGTGGCCGCGGCCAAGGCGAAGTGGGAGACCGCGCACGCCCAGGCAATGTCGCAAATGCAGGCCCTGCTGGCTGGCGAGGAAAACGAGGGCACCGCCATCGTGCGCGAACTGCAGAAGGAACTGGAGGCCTATGCGGCGGCGGTCGAGCCGGTGTCGCGCCAACTGGCCGACAGCGGCTACGAGACGGCCACCATCGCCAACCGCATGCTGGCGCGAGCCCATGAGCGCTTCAGCGCCATGGTGGAGCGCCTGGCCCGCGTGGAGGCGGTGCTGGGCGACGAGGTCCAGGCGCTGCAAGCCGAGAGCACGGCCGCCCACACGCAGACCCTGCTGGTGTTTGGTGTGGCACTGGCCATCGCAGCCCTCGTCGTCGTGCCCACCACGTTGGCCAACATGACGAGCATCTGCCGTCCGCTGGACCGCGCGCGCGAACTGGCCGACGCCATTGCCGAGGGTGACCTCACGCGTGAGGTCGACGATGCGGGCCGCGACGAACTGGCGCGCCTCATGCATTCGCTGGGCGCGATGCAGGCATCGCTCAACCGCATCGTGAGCGAGGTGCGCAACAGCACCGACAGCATCGGCACCGCAAGCACGCAGATCGCCAGTGGCAACCAGGACCTGTCGGGCCGCACCGAGCAGGCGGCCAGCAGTCTGCAGGAAACGGCGGCCAGCATGGACCAGCTCAGCAGCACCGTGCGCCAGAGCGCCGACGCGGCGCGCCAGGCCAGCGAAATGGCCTCGGCCAACGCCGAAGTGGCCGCGCGCGGCGGCCGGGTGGTGGGCCAGGTGGTGGCCACCATGCAGGACATCCAGACCAGCAGCCAGAAGATCGGCGACATCATCGGCGTGATCGATGGCATCGCTTTCCAGACCAACATCCTGGCTTTGAACGCCGCGGTGGAAGCCGCGCGTGCGGGCGAACAGGGCCGCGGTTTTGCGGTGGTGGCGGGTGAGGTGCGCAACCTCGCGCAGCGCAGCGCCGAGGCGGCCAAAGAGATCAAGGCCTTGATCGGCGCCAGCGTGGACAAGGTGCACACCGGCACCGAACTCGTGGCGCAGGCCGGCAGCACCATCGGCGAGATCGTGGACAACGCGCAGAAGATATCGACCTTCATCGCCGACATCACCACCGCCGCACAAGAACAGTCGCAGGGCATCGGCCAGGTGAACGCGGCCGTGGGCCAGCTGGACCAGATGACGCAGCAGAACGCGGCACTGGTGGAAGAAAGCGCTGCCGCGGCGCAGAGCCTGCGCGAGCAGGCTGGCCGGCTCGCCGAAGTGGTGCACGTGTTCCGCGTGAACGCCTGAGCGTGCCCCGTTTTCCAGAACAACAACAACCCCACGCTCATGAAATTCAACCAACGCCTGCTGCTCTCCTTTGTGGCGCCGGCCGCGCTCTTCGTGGCCAGCCTGGTCGCCAGCATCTGGTCCCTGGCACAAACGCAGGCCAGCTTCGATCGCTACATCAACACCGAGCAAGCGGTGGCCAATGGCGTGCAGGAGATGTACGCCCAGGGTCTGCAGATGGGCCAGGCCCTGCGTAACATCGTGCTCGACCCGAACAACCCGCAGGCGTACAAGAACCTCGACGCAGCCCGCGCCGCGTTCGACGACGCGCACCGCGACACCCTGGCGGCGGCGCGTGGCACGGCCAGCGAGGCCGCACTGGCGCCGCTGGCCGGGCAGCGCGCTGCCCAGGCGCAGGCACAGGACAAGGTGCTTGCCCTGGTCAAGACCGACGCCACCGCCGCCGTGGCCATGCTCAACGCCGAAGAAACGCCCGCCTGGCGCAAGCTGCGTGGTGAACTGCTGTCGTTGGGCAAGGCCTCGCGCGAGCTGTCATCGCAAACCCACGCCGACGTCAACCGCGCGGCCGATCGGGCACGGGCGCTTTCGCTCGGCCTGGCCCTGCTGGCTGGCGGTGTCGCGGTGGCGCTCGGCGTCTTGCTCTACCGCACCGTGTGCCGCGAAATCGGTGGCGACCCGGCGGCCGCGCGCGCCGCGGTGCGCCGCATGGCCGAGGGTGACCTCGCGGGGGCCGTGCCCGTGAGTCACCATCCGCAGAGCCTGATCGGATCGCTGGCGGCCATGCAGACGTCCATGCGCGCCCTGGTGAGCGACGTGAGCCAGGCGAGCTCGGGCATCGAGAGCGCGTCGGTGGAAATCGCCACCGGCAACCAGGACCTGTCGGCGCGCACGGAGCAGACGGCCAGCAACCTGCAGCAGACCGCAGCGAGCATGGAGCAGCTCACCAGCACGGTGCGCCAGAGCGCCGATGCGGCGCGC
>NZ_JAMBNO010000055.1 GCF_023715105.1 Hydrogenophaga intermedia
GCTGCTTGCACAGCTTCACCGCCTCACGTTTGAACTCGTCCGTGAAGCTCCTTCGGGTTCTTGTCATGCCTATCTCCTGAACACATCATGTCATTGGATGTGTCCGGGAAACTGGGGGAAGCCCAGTCTATGCTGTTGGACGTCAAGCGAAGCCTTCTGCACGGGCCTTGACTGAGTTCATTATTTCGGAAATCGCGCGTGACCCTCCGGATGTGCCGCCCAGTTCAAAGTAGCCCTACATCGCGCCCTTGTCCTCGTAATTTCAGCCGCTTGTCCGCTGCGCAAGATTGACAGGCCCTACATTGGTGCGCACTCGCGCTGACGTGCAAGAATGCAGACAAAACTCAGTACGCTTTCTTCTTGCGGTTTTCGCACTTTTGATCGCGGCTGGCCCAGCCCTAAATGTCTTTGCAGCAGAAGCTTGACGCGTTGCGTACCCACTTGGAGGTGGGGACACGCTCGAATGCGTTAGTTGCGATGCTCAGAGTGATGGAAGACGCCGTCTCCAGCGACCGCGCTACCAGAGCATTGCAGGCACCTAGCCGCGCACCAGCTTTTTCCCTCCCGGACGCGACAAGTCAAACTGTCTCCCTCTCAGAAATGCTTCGCGATGGGCCCGTGGTGGTGGTTTTTTATCGCGGCGAATGGAGTCCTTGGTGCCGGAAGGAATTGAATGCCTTGCAGGGGGTTACCGGGCGGTTCAAGCTGCTTGGTGCATCGGTGCTTGCCGTTTCTCCTCAGTTACCAGTATTCAGCCGCGGGCACATCCGAAGGCGCAGGCTAGATTTCCCGATACTGCATGATTCTGGTGGTCACGTGGCGGCTCAGTTCGGTGTGGAATGGCAAGTTCCAGCTGAATTTAGGAAGCTATATCTTGATTTGAACGTGGACCTTGAGAAGTTCAATGGGCAAGGTGGGTGGGTGCTGCCGATACCCGCGCGCTTCCTCATTGATCGGCAGCAGACAATCGTGTACGCCGAAATCAATGCTGGTGAAACTCATAGGATGGATCTGAGTGGCCTTCTCACCGCCTTGGAAGGGTTGCAGCGAAAGGCATCTGGGCCCTAAGCTTCATTGTCCTCGGGGATGTCCGATATAGACGGGGCATCGCTTTCTGACCAGTTCGTTGTCACCAGGGCAGTTCCTAGGCGACTGGGATGCACTTACGACGGATGAAGTTGTTCAGCTCATCACACCGCCTGAATCTGTTGGACGTTTGCGTGCTGGTCACGGTGAGCGCCATCAGTGCAGTGCTTGTCATGAAATGAGTTTTCGTGCCTCGAAGCCACAGGCACGTGCTCGGGCATCAGATCCACTACCCAGTCGATGAAGGCTCGCAGTTTCGCACTCACATGGCGGTTGGACGGGAACGCCACATACATCGGCATCGCATCGAAGCTCCAACCGTCGAACAGCGGCAGCAGTTCGCCCCGTGCCGCATGGTCGTTCGCCATGTACTGCGGCAGCCACAGAACGCCCATGCCAGCGACGCCAGCCGCGAGGTAGGCGTTGCCGTCGTCCATCGCCACCACATGGCGCCCCTGCACCTCCATGCGTTCGCCATCGCGGTGCATGCCGATGGGCGCCACCGTGCCGCTGCGGGCGCGCAGATAACCCACCGTGCGGTGGTGCGTATCGTCCAGTTCAGCCGGGTGCAGCGGCGTGCCAACGCGCTCCAGATAGCTGGGTGCCGCGTACACACCGATCTGCAGATCGCCCACGTGACGGGCGATCAACGAAGGGTCGGTGATCTCACCGCCGCGCAGCACGCAGTCCACGTTGTCACCGATGAGGTCCACCATGCGGTCGCTCACACCCATGTACAGCTGGATCTCCGGGTAGCGTGCATGAAACGCCGGCAGTGCCGGCATCAGGATCATGCGAGCCAGCGGGCTGGGCACATCCACGCGCAAGCGCCCACGGGGCGAGGCCACAGCGCTGGAGAGGCTGGTGTCCGCGTCTTCCAGGTCGGCCAGCAGGCGCACCACGCGCTCGTAGTACGCGGTGCGTATTTCGGCGAATGTGACCGGTCATTTCGGCGCATCGTGACCGGTGGGCTGAGCGATGTTCTCAGCGCCGTTTCGGTAACGTGACCGCCCGTTTCGGCGATCGTGACCGCCGTGATGCTGGCGGTGCTGCGTAGGGGGTTGAGTTTACGGTTTTGGAGAGGCTGTCAGGTCTTCATGGGGGTCCTTGATGGTCGTTTTTGAAACGGTTGCAGTGCGCGCCGTGCGGCCCGTTCGTCGCGACTCGCCGTCCAGGCTGAAGCGCCGGCAACTCTGCAGCAACCGGTCCAGAATGGCGTCGGCAACGGTGGGGTCGCCCAGCCAGGCGTGCCAATGCTCGATGGGCAATTGGTGGGCGATGATGGTGGCGCGCTGCCCCACCCGGTCATCGATGACCTCCAGCAAATCGGCACGCGTGGCGGCGTCCAGGTGTCCGATGCCCCAGTCGTCCAGCACCAGCACGTCGATCTTGGCGAGTTGCTGTAGCCAGCGTCGGAAGCTGCCGGCCCCATGCAAGATGCGCAGCTCTTCTGCCAGTCGAGGCACGCGCAAGTACAGCGCGGAGCGACCTTGCCGGCACGCGTATTGGGCCAGCGCACACGCCAGCCAAGTCTTGCCCAAGCCTGTGGCACCGGCCAGGGTCACCGTCTCGCCGCGATCGATCCAGGTGGACAGCGCAAGGCCCATGAGGGCCGGACGGTCCATTCCCCGGATGCCCTCGAAGCTGGCGTCCTCCAAGGTGGCCGAGGGGTACTTGAGCTGCGCCTGTTGCAGCAGACGCGCTCGCTTGCGGTCACTGCGGGCGTAGACCTCGCGCTCGACCAGCAAGGCCAGGCGCTCATCAAAGGACAGATTCAGGCAGTCGGCCTGTTCGTGTTGCTGTTGCAAGGCATCGGCGAAGCCCACGAGTTTGAGTGAGCGCAGCTGGGCGATGGTGGTGTTGTTGAGCATGGTGATGATGTCCTGAAGCCGTGGATTGGAGATAGAAACAATGGTGGCAGTGGCGGCGGCGGCGGCGGTGGCGCCACCTCACTGGTAGTAGCCCGGGCCGCGCAGATTGGCGTGCGCCGGGCTGGTCCAGTCCGACTCGGACTGGGGCGTGATCTGGTCACAGTTGTTGGCCAGCAAGTCACGCACATGGCTGTAGCGCAGGGTGCCCAGGGCCAGAGCCCGTTCGCAGGCGGCCTCCAGCCTCACCTCGCCGTAGCGCCTGGACAGGCTCAGCAAGCCCAGGCAAGAC
>NZ_JAMBNO010000056.1 GCF_023715105.1 Hydrogenophaga intermedia
CTTGGGGATCTGCGGCAGCGCCGCTGTCCTGGCGGCAATAGCCGCGTTCTTCGTCTTTGTCTTGCTTGGCATAGATGCTCCTGATCGTCATGCTATGCCTCGCACACAAAATTACTGACAGGCTCGGCTGTGGCAACCTAATGTGGTGATAGGTCATCTCCGGGATGATGTGGACATAGCTGCGCAACGTCGTTCTCGGATGGGCATGTCCCATGAGTCGGGCCAGGGCCCAGAGGCTGCGACGTGTCGTCTTCGGATGACACAGAACGGTTCTGCGAACGTGGTCAATCCATTCGCTCGACGGCGGCTTGCTGAACAAGCCTCGTTGCAGGAGCGAAGTTTCGTCATGCAGCATGACGAACACCAACATTCCAAAGGAATGGCGTGCAGCGTGCGTGCTGACGTTGGCGTCCGAACAGGAGTGTTTGAGCTGATCTGCGACCAGCGCACGAAGCTGCATGTTGGCCGACAAGCGCTCCCTTCCATACACCAGCGGGAACAGCGGTGCGCTGTCGCCGTGATCTTCCCGCCCCAGGAGGAGATCCATGTGGCGATCGATCGCCTGGCATTCCAGCTCGGTGAGCTCAAAGAGCAAGGGAACCTGGCGCCGGGCGTTGTCTGTTTTGAGTGTGCGGTACTTGTTGCTTCGCACCAGCACCAATCGCGACTTCCTCTCGCTGGAGAGATTCGATTCGTCCGGAACCCCAACCCAGTCGGCTGTCGTCAAGTTCGTGGCCTCCGCGGCGCGCAAGCCAAAGCGATAGCTCAGGAAGAGCAAAAACCCAGCTTGAGTTTCCTCAAGTGTCGCCTCAGTGGGATTGCCCACCAGAGATTTCAGCGCATGCAGGTACTCTCGCTCGGTGACAAGCCTTGGGGAGATCGAAAGCGTCTCTTCATCGCCGCCGATTTCTGACCAATCGGCCTCTTCAACGCTGTACCGCCGGCAGGCGTAGCGGTGAAACTTGCGCAGCAGGTTGAGTGCGAGGCGCCAGGTCCGGTACTTGTCCATTGAGCCATCTTGGCCCTTGCCGCGTTTCGAACGCTTCGTCTTCTTCGTTGGAGCATCCGCCATGTCTTCCTTCAGTTCCCGGCGGGCTTCCATGATCTTGACGTACAGCTCGGTGACTTCCTCCTCTTCACATTTCGTCAGGTCGTGGTCGTAGGCAATCTGTTCGAAGCACGCGCGAAGTGCAACGAAGTATCGGCTGATCGAACTGATCTCCAGCTGATGCTCACCTTTTTTCCTTTTGACGAGCGAATGGATCCATTCGACGAACATGCGGCAGGTGACGCTCGAATCCGAGTGCGTCTTGATCGCTTCCTGTAGATCGACAGTCAAGTCGCGTCTGGCATTGGTCGGCCTTTTCATCGCCTGAACAATCGCTTTGCTGACCGCCTGCATCAAAGCGACGGCCGTGCATTGCATCGTGAACTCGATTGGTGTCGCGGATGCTGTGCGCGCAGCGTCCACATCTGAGTCAACGACCGCGAGTTTGTAGCCGTTGGCCTTTTTCTCCTCCGAATTGGTCCCCGGTGTCGTTGTTGGCGACGTCGTCAATGAAAGCGAGAACCGATCGTTGTGGGCGATCGGCAAGTGCGCTTCTTCTGGTGGAGCCGCGCTCGGATCTTCGTCTTCGTTGTCAACAGAGATGTACCGATCGTCCTTGTCTTCCTGCGATTCGGCACTTGATTCGTCCTCGGCCATGCCGTAGGAGATCGGTGCACCCAGCGCGGCCTTCTTGTGAAGGCGATACCAACTTGAATGCTCTAGGGCAACGCTGATCAACGAGCCGTCGAGATAGCCGGCGCAAAAGCCCGGAAGCTGTTGCCAGTTGACTTGTTGAACGACCTCGCAAAGTCGCTGACACAAAGCGTCGTATTTGAGTTTGGTCCGGTCAATTTCAAGAATGCGCACGAGCGGCAGGTGTTCATCTCGGACTGCCCGGCCCGAGAGCTGCTCTTTCCTATCCTGGCCGAGTACTTTAAGAAAGCACTTGGCCGTGCTCTCAGAGATCGCATAGCGTGTGCACGGTGCCGTGGGGTACTTGTCCAGGTGCTTGGCGTGCTCGAGATGCCAGCGTGCATCCAGGCGGACCAATCGGTAGTCCTGGTTCAGCAGCAGTGACCGGATGACGGACATGCTCGCCACCCGTGATTCGATGATCACGCCAATGACGGCGACTGCCAGTGAACCACGCGCGTCGAGGTCCTTGACGAGGAGGCTGGGTTCTCGAGTGCTGTGCCACTTTTGCACCCGATCGAACACCACCCTCGCCTGTGGGGCTTCAGCACTGAACGGAGAGGCCTCTTCGAGCCGGGGAAGGTAGCGACGTTTGACGAGGACTACGTAGTCCTGGTCCCTGCGAACGGATTGAAGCCAGTCGCAGTAGACCTCATACCGCAATGCAGCCCGGGGATGCGGCAGCGTGTGCGACTGCTCATCCGGAAGTTTGTTTTCTCGGCGGAGCATGAGTTGCTCGAGCCGATCGATGGCTTTGGCGTCTAGCGCTTCGACGCCATTGTTCTCCTTGACGAAATTCTCGATGTCCTCTCGGGCTCTGGTACGGGCAATGTCATTGGCCCGCTGCGTTCGTGCTGCTCGAGCCTTTCTGCCAAAGCTTGCATCGCCGATCCGAAGGGGTGACTTTTGGCTTGGTGAGTCGCTGGCAAAATTCGGTGCAGAAATCAAGAGTGCTGGCTTGGTAATGCCAAGCGCCTTCACAGACTCTTTGAGGCGGCTTCGGACCGCCTCACTGTCGGCTTGCCAGTTCCGGGGGGAGAAGGGGCCCCATGTTGCCGTGCCCGACTCGGCATGGCCAAGCAAACCGTTGATCACCTCATGGTCCACGTCTTTGCCATTTGCCCTGACTTTTCCTTTCAACCAGGTTGATTGCCGATGCCTCAGCACGTTGATCTGCATCTCCAGGGTAAACCCTCCCAGGTTCTCCAATGCGGATTCGCTGACTGCGCATTCCACTGATGGCGGACAGTGATTCCATTTCCATCGCGGACAGCGTTCCAGGCGATGGCGGACACGTTGCACAGGTGTCCTGAGTGACGCTCAAATCGTAGCCGAAGTGTCCGCCATCAG
>NZ_JAMBNO010000057.1 GCF_023715105.1 Hydrogenophaga intermedia
GTAAGCGTGGCCTCAAGGCCCTTGTTGCCGGGCCGAGGGGAGCAGGTCAGCATGCGTCCATATGCAAGACAGTGGACATACCCCTGAGTGGAGCGGCCCGAAGGTTGAGCGCACCCTTCGCAACGGCAAGCACATCTATTTCTCAACCTTCAAGGCTTGGCTGGTCGAACAGGCCAGCAGACCGGGCGCATCGGTCGCGGGTCTGGCGCTGCGCAACGGCGTCAATGCCAATCTGCTGCGTCACTGGATGAAGCTGGGTCATTGGCAATCGGGCACCCCGACGCTGTTACCCGTGACTGTTCTCGCACAGCAGCCCTGTGCCGATGTGGTGGCGACCACCCTTGCCCAACCGTTCACGGGAACGGTGGAGATCGAACTGTGTGGCGCCGTCATCCGCCTGAGCGGTCAGGTCGATGCCGCGCAACTGAGGGCGGTGGTGACTGCGCTGCGCGCATGATCGGCTTGCCAGCGAACACGCGGGTGTGGATCGTGGCCGGACACACCGACATGCGCAAGGGCTTCGATGGTCTGGCCGCGATGGTGCAGACCGCGCTGAGCGAGAACCCGTTCAGTGGCCACGTCTTCGTCTTCCGCGGCCGGCGCGGCGACATCCTCAAGGTGCTGTGGTTCGATGGCCAGGGCCTGCTGTTGCTCAGCAAGCGACTCGAACGCGGGCGCTTCGTCTGGCCCCAAGCCTCGGGCGGTGGCGTATCGCTGACACCGGCACAGTTGTCGATGCTGCTCGAAGGCATCGATTGGCGCATGCCAGCGCGCACGCATCGGCCGGAGCTGGCCGCGTAGAGCTGGCGTTGCGGGTCATTCCCGATGGAGCCGGACTGGGGGTGAGGCACACTCCAGGCCGTGTCGACGCCCACCCCATCACAGCCGAGCCGCGAAGAATTGTTGCGCATCATCGAGGCGCGCGATAGCGAGGTGGCACTGCTCAAGCTGATGGTCGACAAGCTCAAGTTGCAACTGCTGCGCCGGGTTCGTTCCGAATTCGGTACATCCAGCGAGCAGTTGACGGCGCAGATGCCTTTGATCGATGGCGACCAAGCCGCATTGAGCATGCGTGCCAAGGGTGTCCCGGTGCCGGCCCCCGCCAATGACGCGCAGATCGACCGCCGTCTGCCGGCGCATCTGCCGCGCGACGTCCAGGAACACCTGCCCCAGCTCAGCAACAGCCATCACGACGGTACGGGCCAACCCTGCGGCTGCACGGCCTGCGGTGCCCGGTTGCGCAAGATCGGGCAAGACGTCTCCGAGCAGCTGGAGTACGTGCCGGCGCACTTCAAGGTGATCCGGCATGTGCGGCCCAAGCTGGTTTGCGTGGGCTGCCAGACGATCTTCCAGGCCAGCGCACCGGGCCGCCCGATTGCGCGTGGTGTGGCCGGCGCCGGCCTGCTGGCCCATGTGCTGGTCTCCAAGTATTGCGACCACTTGCCCTTGTACCGCCAAAGCGGCATCTACGCCCGCAGCGGCGTTGAGCTGGACCGCTCCACGCTGGCCGGCTGGGTCGATCAGGCCGATCAGTTGCTGGACCCGCTGGTGGCGGCGCTGGGGCGCTACACCTTGGCGGCGGCCAAGATCCACGCCGACGACACCCCCGTCCCGGTGCTGCAGCCCGGGCGGGGCAAGACCAAGACCGGACGCTTGTGGGTGTACGTCAGAGACGACCGCCCGATCGGTTCCAGCGAGCCTCCTGCAGCCTGGTACCAGTACACGCCGGACCGCAAGGGTGAACACCCACAGCGGCACCTGCGGCAATACCGGGGCATCCTGCAGGCAGACGCCTATGGCGGCTGGGGCAAGCTCTACGGATCAGGCCAGATCACCGAGGCCGCTTGCTGGGCGCACGCGCGCCGACCTTGGTGGGATCTGTACCTCAGCAGCGGCAAAGACGAGACTTCCATCGCCGCACAGGCGCTCGGACGCATCGCCGAGCTGTATGCGATCGAACGCGACATTCGGGGACAACCTCCCGATGTTCGGCAGGCCCAACGCCAGGCGCGGGCTGGCCCGCTGCTGCAGGAGATGCACGCCTGGCTGAGCCAACTGCTGGGGCGGGTGTCGGCCAAATCGGAATTGGCACAAGCCATCGGCTACAGCCTTGCGCGCTGGCAGGCCCTGACGCGCTATTGCGATGACGGCCGTATCGAGATGGACAACAACGCCGCCGAGCGGGCGCTGCGTGGGGTGGCCTTGGGGCGGGGCAACTACCTGTTCATGGGCTCGGACGCGGGCGGCGAGCGCGCGGCCGCAATCTACAGCCTGGTGCAGACCGCCAAGCTCAATGGGCTGGACCCCGAGGCCTACCTGCGTGAGGTGCTCGGCCGCATTGCCGAGCACCCCATCAACCGCATCGATGAGCTGTTGCCTTGGAACCTGATGCACACAGGGGTCAGCCCAACACAGCAGCGCCGGGCAGCATGAGTGCACCCGGCATCGACCCTCGGGTGCTGGACGCCCTGCAGAGCGCCAGCAGCCTGGAGCTGTTCCAGCTGAGCACGCTGATCGAGCGGCTGCTGGCCGATCCGCGGCGCATCATTGCCGTGCGCAAGGACATGCACCTGGGCCAGACGGTGCGCTTTGTGGACTGGCGCGATGGCAGCCTGCGTGAAGGCAAGGTCGTGGCCATGCGCGAGGCCCAGGTCACCTTGCAGGACTTGCGAGAGCGCAAGGAGTGGAAGCTGCCCTACGCCGCAATCGAACCGCCTCCGCCCGATCCTGCGGCACCTCCTCAAGCGGTGGAGCCAGAGCCGCCCGCCCCAACGCGACCGACACGCAACGACTTCCGCTGTGGCGAAAAGGTGGCCTTTGAGGACAAGTACCTGCAGACCGTGGTGGGCATCATCGTGCGCATCAACAGCCGCACCGCCACCATCGACCCCGGCGATGGCACCCATTGGCGCGTCGGCTTCGCCCTGCTGCGCCACGTCCTGGACGTTTGACTATCCGCTGTCATCCTCGTCAAGAGGGTGTTGAGGCGACGCTTAC
>NZ_JAMBNO010000058.1 GCF_023715105.1 Hydrogenophaga intermedia
TTCATGCGTAATCTCTAGGGCGGTGCCGCGCAGAAGTTATGTGCTGCTTGCCAGGGCAAATCTCTTCGGTGAGCAACAACGCGCGCCTAGCGATGGCCACATATCTCGGGCCGCAACATAACCGCTGAAGTCATCGCAGACCAGGCCACCCCGCCACTCGCCCAGGAAGCGGCGGGCGTGTTCGCCCGAGCGGCTCTCGCAGAAGTCGTAGACGACCGCCTTCATGCCCTCGAACGCGCCAGGCGCGTACGCCCAGAGGTAGGCGCGGTGTGTCTTACCTTCGCCGGGCTTGAGCATGGCCACCGGCGTCTCGTCGGCGTGCAGCACCCGGTGGGTGAGCATCTCATCCTTGAGCGCATCCACCAGCGGCTGCAGTTGCACGCCGCAGGCACCCACCCAGGCCGCCAGGGTGGATCGCGCAATGGCCAGTCCCGCCCGCGCAAAGATCGCCTCCTGACGGTACAGCGGTAGATGGTCGGCGTACTTGGCCACCAGCACCTGCGCCAGCAGCCCCGTGGTGGGGATGCCCTTGTCGATGATGTGAGGCGCCAGCGGCGCCTGCGTGATCGTCTCGCACTTCGCGCAGGCCCACTTGCCCCGGATGTGGCGCTCTACCGTGAACACGCCGGGCACGTAGTCCAGCTTCTCGGCCACGTCCTCGCCCACGCGCTTCATCTGGCAGCCGCAGGCACATGTGGTGACGTCAGGCTCGTGGCGGATCTCGCGCCGGGGCAGGTGCGCGGGAAGCGGCAGTCGTTTGGGTACCTTCTTGTCCTCGGCGCTGGCCGGGGTCTGCGCCGCCTGCAGCGCGTCGATCTCGCTGGCCACGGCGGCCAGGTCGGCCTCGATCTCGTCTTCGAGCAGGCTCTTCTGCTCGGGGTTGAAGCGCTCCGACTGGGCAGAGAACTTCATGCGCTTCAAGAGCGCGTTCTCGTGCGTGAGCTTGTCGATGATGGCCTGCTTGAAGGCCAGCGCCTGATCCTTGGCGGCCGCCGCCTGCAACACATCGTGCAGCACAGCGCGCAGTTGCTCTGCGCTCAGACCTTCCAGGGATTGCGGCTCCAACACCATGGACGTTGACTGTGCCAGCACCGCTGCTGCCACGCCATCGGCGCATGCCCCAATTGGCAGCGCTGCGCATGACGATCAGAGTCAAAGCACGGTGATCACGCCGCCATCGCCCAGGCGTTGCCAGGGCAGGCCCAGCACCAGGGCGTCGAACTGCGCACGGGTGAGTGTCACCGTGCTGGCTCCGTCACCACGCGGCCAGACGAACTTGCCACGGTTCAAGCGCCGCGCCGCCAACCACACGCCGATGCCGTCATGCACCAGCACCTTCATGCGGTTGGCACGGCGGTTGGCGAACAGGTAGGCGTGGTGCGGGCGCGCAGCGCCGAAGACGGCGACCACGCGGGCCAGCGCGGACTCGGTGCCCGAGCGCATATCCAGTGGCTCGGTGGCCAGCCACAGGGCATCGACGCGGATCACCGCAGCAGCTCGCGCATCCAGACGGCGCACTGATCGGCCGCTGCCAAAGGCCAGCTCAGCGTGATCTGGGTGGCGCCGCGGCGCAGCTCGATGCGGATGTCTGGCGCTGGCGTGCAGGTGGCCGAGGGAAGTGAGACGGGAAGGAAGGCTGGCGCTGCTACGGCAGGCAGCGGGCCGCTGGCCAGACGGCGCCACTTGTGCACGACGTTGGCGTTGATGCCGTGCGTCATGGCAATGCGGGCCACCGACGCGCCGGGCTCGGCACACTCGGCGAGGATTTGCTGCTTGAGCTCGGCGCCGTACCGGCGGCGGCTGTTCTTCTTGGCGTCGGTCATGGTGTCCACCTGAATGCTTGGTGGACACCATCGTTGCCGCTTAAGACGATGGCTTCAAGGGTGGGTTGGCCGCACGCTTACTTTCTAGCCGCAAGCAGATATGGATGAAGCGTCCACTGCCGGATGAGCGCTGCGGGTGCGCGCTGATCGATGGGACTCTAGTTCGGCCAGAGAGGGCGCTGCAGGCTGGGGGATTCAGGTCTGTGATTCGGCGGGCGCCCCGCTCTCATCGGGCAAGTGCTCCATGAGGTCCTCGACCTTGCAAGCGAAGTAGCTGCAGAGCCGATCGATCGTTTCGGTCCCCGTTCCGTATCCCTTCTGGTTGAGGATCTTCGACAGGGTCATTCTGTTGAGTCCGGTCGCAGTCGCAATTTCGCTGATGCTGATCCGACGCCCTTCAGCGAACTGCTTCTTCTCGATCATCTCGCCGAGCTTGAACCTGATCATGATGCGTTTTGGCGTCAAGCGATAAAAATTTTTATCAAACGACTTGCAAAACGAGCAGAGTCGCGTAAGATATGTGGCAAGTGATGAATATTTCTATCACTTGATCGTTCCATCTTACAGGAGAGACTCTTGACTCAGCCCACTTACCTCACCACAGATGAGCTGTCCCAGCGCATCAAGTACGACGTCCGGACGATTCGGGAGCGGCTGAAGGACAGCGTGCTGATCGAGGGCATCCACTACTTTCGGCCGTTTGGGGGGCGAAAGATTCTGTTTCTATGGGAGGCCATCGAGCGCGACATGCGCATGCCATCGCTTGACTCCCCGGTAGGGATGTCCGCGATTCCGATGGCCAACGGAGCGATGGTCCATGGCTAAGGTTGTTGCTCGCAGGGAGACGGGTGCGTATTCCACGCGATGGCGGACACGACTCCATGCTGATGGCGGACAGTGTTCCAGCGTGATGGCGGACGCTGTTCCACGCTGAAGTCGGACATCATTCCAAACTGATGTCGGACACCTGCGGGGT
>NZ_JAMBNO010000059.1 GCF_023715105.1 Hydrogenophaga intermedia
CGCCAACACCACGGCGGTCACGATCGCCGAAACGGGCGGTCACGTTACCGGAACGGCGCTGAAAACACCCCTCAGCCCACCGGTCACGATGCGCCGAAATGACCGGTCACATTCGCCGAAATACGCAGTCGCGCACGAAGTACGCCCTTTTCTCCTGGTCAAAGCCCACGTGTACGCGAGGCGGATTCCGATCACGTGCGTACTTCCACGCGTTATCCATGAGGTTACGCAACGCCTTCTTGATGAGCCTGGGGTCGCCCAGCGCGTGCGGCATCGGATCGATCAGCAGCTCCACGCCAGAGGCTCGCAGCCCCAGTTGATGATCAATGTCGACTGCCAGGTCGATCATGTTTACCTCCTCCTCGGTGATCTCGGCACGAACGACCGACAGCACCTCCAGCATCTCAGTGAGCATCTGGCCCATACGGGCCGAGGCACCAACGATCCGCTGCAGAGACCTGGTTCCCGCATCGCTCAGATGCTGGGCCTCGCTCTCCAGCAGCACAGCGGCAAAACCGTTGACCGAACGCAGGGGGGTACGAAGGTCGTGAGCGATCGAGTAGGCGATGGCTTCCATGTCGCGCAGCGTGCGCTCCAGGCTGCGCGTACGCTCCGCCACCAGCCGCTCAAGATTCTCGTTGAGTGCATTCAGTGCCTCCTGCGCCTTCACCCGATCAGAGATGTCCAGGTGCATTCCCGACATGTACAAGGGCTTACCGTCGCTGGCGCGTCGGTGAACGCGTCCGTGGGTGTTGATCCACACCCAATGGCCGTTTTTGTGGTGCATGCGCACATCGCATTCGTAGTAGGGTACATCGCCCGCGATGTGGGCATCCCGGGCGGCGTCGGCACGCACCAGATCGTCTGGGTGGACCAATCGACGCCAAGTCTCGCTACTCACGGGGTTCAGTTCCTCCAGGGTGTAGCCCACAATCTCGGCCCAACGGCTGTTGATCTGGAGTTCATCGGTTTGCAGGTCGTTCTCCCAGATGCCAGGCCGAGTAGCCTCCAGTACCCAGGCCAGGCGCTGGCGCTCAGCTGCCAACTCCTGCTGAGCCAACATGTAGGGGGTTACATCGGTAATGGTTCGTACCGCGCCCCCTTCGGGCAGGACGCGAGTACCCACCTCGAGATATCGCCCTTGAGGGGTGCGACGCAGGTAGACTTCAGGCGCTTGCGCATTCCCGGTGGCTGTCACGTAGTCCCGCCCTGCGGCATCTACCAGTTCGAAGCTTTCGCCGAAGTCGCCCCGGCTGGCCAAGTACTCGGAAACTTGCGCATGCGTGGGACGCGAAGCCATAAGGGATTCGGGTACATCCAGGAGTTCCAGCAGGCGGCGGTTGAAGAACGAGATGCGACCGTCGGCTTCGAGTCGGGCCAGGCCTTGGCCCATGCTGTCAAGCACGATCTGCAGCGCTCGCCGCTCGGCTTTGAGCTCCTCACCCGCTTCTGCCAATCGTTTGAGCGTGCTGGTGCGTTCGGGTAGACAGGGCCGGCGCCAATCGGCGCGCTCAGGTTGGCACGTTGGTGCCGTTGAAAAGCTGAAGGCATGAGGTGCGCTGGTTTAGGTCGATTTGCGCAGTCCGGCGGGGAACGCGAGCTTCAGGCGTCCGATTTGCCTCTCTTGCAGCGCGCTGATCTCTCGGGCCAGCTTCCCGAGGGACGCGGTGTTGACTGAGCTGGTGGGCGAATCACCGGCCGTCATGTGCCGCATGAAGAGGTTCAGGGCGGCGTCGGAACACCCGTTCTTGTGCAAGTGGGTCGCCCAGTAGTGCCGCCCGGCATTCGGGACGCAGCGCTGCAGCGCGGGAAGTTCATTCCATACCTTGGCGCTGCCAATGGAGACCACGCCCCTTGGCGCGATCCTGAACAGCAGGTGGACGTGCTGCTGATGCACTACAGATTGGAGGTGCGAGATCACTTCGGTATCCCTGCGCGTGCGGGATGCCACGGGGTGACCAAGGTAGCGGCGCAGAAGCGCCTCGCAATGTGCAAGCCAGTCAGCCAGCAAGGAGCTGACGGTCCGATTGAGAACCACATACCGGTCGCCCGATTTCGTTGGGTCCTTCTTATCGTCGAAGGGTATGACCTCGACATCTGGTGTGAAGGCGTCGGCATAGAGGTCGTATTGATCGCGCTCGCGCAAACCCAACAGGAAGCTCAAAGCCATGCCCACAAAGGTCGCGTAGGCGTTGTGCAGGGACTCGCAGCTTTTGAGGGTCATGTTCGGCCCCTTGTCATGGAACATGACACGACCCGCGACGATGGACCAAATCTCCTGCAGGGCCTTGTCGCACAGAACAAGCGGTGACCCGAAGGCTTCCGGCTCCGCAGTGGGCCGTTCGTTCGTGGACCAACCCAGGGCGCCCAGAAGAGCCCGCCAGCGAAAGCTGAAGTCGGCCTGCTCCACTCGGAGGTACCAAGGGCGAGCGCGTCCTACGCGTTGAAAGTCCAGCCGCGCAGACGCCACAAAGGCACGCGGAACTTTTGCGTCCATGGCCAATGTGGGCAGGGCG
>NZ_JAMBNO010000005.1 GCF_023715105.1 Hydrogenophaga intermedia
GGGGGTCTGCCCCCTCTCCTCCCGGAGAAGATTTCTCCTCGACCATGAAAAACGCCCCAAGTGTGACCTTGGGGCGCATTGTGGGGTCCGAAGACCCCTTGAATCAACTCCTTAACCGAACGGCTAGGGGTTTTCCCGCCGGGGCTTTTGTCGCGCAACAGCGGCCCGTCAGTCTTCCACGAAGGCTTCCTGGCGCTTTTTCTTCACCGCTGGAAGCAAGACGATCACCAGCAGCAACAAAGCGGCCACCAGCAGCGAGGCCGAAATCGGGCGCGTGACGAACACCGACCAGTCGCCGCGTGAGATCAGCAGCGCGCGGCGCAGGTACTCTTCCATCATGGGCCCCAGGATGAGGCCGAGCAGCAGCGGCGCGGGTTCGCAGCCCAGCTTGATGAAGAGGTAGCCGATCAGCCCGAACAGCGCCACCATCCAGATGTCGAAGTTGTTGTTGTTCGTGGAGTACACGCCGATGGCGCAGAACAAAACGATGGCCGGGTACAGCCACTTGTAGGGCACGGTGAGCAGCTTGATCCACATGCCGATCAGGGGCAGGTTCAGGATGATCAGCATCGCGTTGCCGATCCACATGGAGGCGATCAGGCCCCAGAACAGATCCGGGTTGCTGGTCATCACCTGCGGGCCCGGCTGGATGTTGTGGATGGTCATCGCACCCACCATCAGCGCCATCACCGCATTGGGCGGAATGCCCAGCGTCAGCAGCGGGATGAACGACGTCTGCGACCCGGCGTTATTGGCCGACTCGGGCGCCGCCACACCGCGGATGTTGCCTTGGCCGAACGGCACCTCGCCGGGCTTGAGCTTGGTCTTCTTCTCGATGGTGTAAGCCGCAAACGACGACAGCAGCGCGCCGCCACCGGGCAGGATGCCCAGCGCCGAGCCGAGCGCGGTGCCGCGGATCATGGCCGGGAACATGCGTTTGAAGTCTTCGGCGGTGGGGAAGATGCCGGTGACCTTGCCGGTGAAGACCTCGCGCTTGGACTCGTCGTGCGACAGGTTGCTGATGATCTCGCCGTAGCCGAAGATGCCCATGGCGATCACCACGAAGCTGATGCCGTCGGTGAGTTCGGGGACGTCGAAAGTGAATCGCGCGACGCCGGAGTTGATGTCGGTACCGACCAGACCGATCAGCAGGCCGAGCACGATCATGGCCAGTGCCTTGATCAGAGAACCCGAGGCCAGCACCACCGCGCCGATGAGGCCCAGCACCATGAGCGCGAAGTACTCGGCCGGGCCGAAGCTCAGGGCCACCTCGGTGAGCGGCGGCGCAAAGGCGGCCAGCACCAGGGTGCCCACGCAACCGGCAAAGAACGAGCCGATGCCGGCCGCCGCCAGCGCCGGGCCTGCCCTGCCCTTGCGCGCCATCTGGTACCCGTCGATCACGGTCACCACCGACGACGACTCACCGGGCAGATTCACCAGGATGGCGGTGGTGGAGCCGCCGTACTGTGCACCGTAGTAGATGCCGGCCAGCATGATCAGCGCGGACACCGGCTCCAGGCCATAGGTGACGGGCAGCAGCATGGCGATGGTGGCCAAAGGCCCCAGGCCCGGCAACACGCCAATGAGCGTACCCAGCAGGCAGCCGACGAATGCGTACAGCAGATTCTTGGCCGTGAAGGCCACGCTGAAGCCCAACGACAGGTGTTCGATCAGTTCCATGTTCTTGTCTCCGGGATCAGGCCGTCAGGAACCACGGCAGCACCGGGAACTGAAGGTTCAGGGCATAGACGAAAGCAAAGTAGCTGCCCACCGCCAGCACCGTGGCCAGCACGAGCGACTCCTTGATCTTGTGGCCCGGGCGCGCGTAGCCGGCAATGATGATCAGTGCATAGAGCGCCACGATCAGGCCGAAGGCGGGGATGCCCAGCGCCGGCACGCCCACCAGGAGCACGCCGAAGGCCAGGTTGGCGGACAGGATGAACACCAGCGGGCGCCACGCGATCGCGCCGATCTTTTCCTCCGCCACACCGCGTCCGAAGGACTGCAGCGTGACGATCACACCCAGGACGGCCAACAGGATGCCCAGCAACAACGGGAAGTAACCGGGGCCCATGCGCGCGGCCCCGCCGATATCGAAATTGGTGGCGCCCACCGCGAAGGCGATGCCCACGGCGGTGAACATGAGGCCGGACACGAAGTCCTTCTGGCTTCTGGCTTTCACGACGTCTCCTCGGGTATGCAAAGCCCCGCATTGTCGCGGGACGCCTTGCGGGCGGTCATGTGGGATTCACCTACGCCGCCGCCTTACCAGCGTCCGGCTGGTTGCCTCGATCGCACGGCAGCGGCAATCGCCTCGGCCGTGTCGGCGCGGTTGGCACGGTGCGCGAAGTCGATCGCGCTCAACCCTTGCTCGTTCTTCAGCAGAGGGTCGGCGCCCTCCTCCAGCAACAGCCGCACCACGCGCGGATGGCCGTAGTGCGCTGCCATCATGAGCGGTGTGCTCCGATTGGGCGACTCGGCGTCGATGTAAGCATGGTGTTCGAGCAGCAGGCGAACCACGGCCACGCTGTTCTCGCCCGGGTGCGTCGCGGCATAGTGCAGCGGCGCCCAGCCGGGTTTGTTCACCTCGGCACGGCGCTCGATCAGGCGGCGCACCAGTTCGGGCTTGCCCTTGAGCGCCGCCATCATGAGCGGCGATTCACCCTTGGCGTTGCGGTACTCGACTTGTACGCGCGCCTGCCCGAGCAGGTACAGGGCGGCGCGCTCGGCGTCGTCGCGCAAGGCGAGGTAGAGCGGGTGCTGCCCCGCCGGGTCCAGCGTGTTGAGGTCAAAGCCGCGGGCCGCCAGTGCCTGCACGGCGGCAACGTCATCGCGCTTGATGGCAGCAAAGAAGTCGTCGTAGGAGTCAGCCCAGACGGGCGGACACAACAACAGGCCAAGCATTCCTTTTAAAACAAGGCGCTTTTTCATGAAGTTAAAGTAATCGGTGAGATCAATGAACCGCCTGCGCCGGCGCCACGCGGTTGAACAGCCGCAGGAAGTTGGCGCTGGAAGCCTCGGCAACAGCCTCCAGGCTCACGCCGTGGATGTCGGCCACCTGCTGCGCCACGTGCGGCACCCATGCCGGCGTGTTGACCTTGCCGCGATGGGGCACGGGCGCCAGGTAGGGGCTGTCGGTTTCGATCAGCAGGCGATCCAGCGGCACCAGGCGTGCGGTGTCACGCAGGTCCACCGCGTTGCGGAACGTCAGGATGCCCGAGAACGAGATATAGAAGCCCAGATCCAGCGCGGCGCGGGCGACTGCGCTGGTTTCGGTGAAGCAGTGGAAAACCCCGCGCGCAGCGTTGCCCTCTCCGGAAAAACCACCCTCCTCGCGCAGGATGGCCAGCGTGTCGTCGGAGGCCGAGCGCGTATGGATCACCAGCGGCAGATCGGTCTGACGCGCGGCGCGGATGTGCACGCGAAAGCGATCCCTCTGCCACGCCATCTCGGCCACCGAGCGGCCATTGAGCCGGTAGTAGTCGAGCCCGGTCTCGCCGATGCCCACCACGCGTGGCCGGGCGGCGCCGGCGAGCAGGTCTTCCAGCGTCGGTTCGCGCACGTCCTCGTTGTCGGGGTGCACGCCCACGGTGGCCCACAGCTGGGGGTGTGCCGTGGCCAGCGCGTGCACGGTGTCGAATTCCTCCAGCGTGGTGCAGATGCACAGCGCGCGCTCCACGCGCGACTGCGCCATGGCGTCGAGGATGGCGGGCAGCTGCTCGCGCAGCTCGGGGAAGCTCAGGTGGCAATGCGAGTCGGTGAACATACCCCGATGATCCATGAAAAACGCCTCGCAACCCGGGGGCGGCGAGGCGCGGTCGGCGCAGGCCTGAAGTCTGGTCAGAGGGTCTGGGTCTGTCGGTCGGACGACAGGTTGGCGCCCAGCGTCTCTTCGATCTTGAGCTTGAGCTGTTTCGATTTTTCGTCGGCTGGAAAGCGGATGCCCACGCCCTGGGTGCGGCCACCCTGGGCCTTGGGCGGTGTCACCCACGCCACCTTGCCGGCCACGGGATAACGCTGCGGATCGTCCGGCAGGCTGAGCAGCACGTAGACATCGTCGCCCAGGCGGTAATCGCGGGAGGACGGGATGAAGATGCCTCCCTCGGCGAACAAGGGGATGTAGGCAGCGTACAGCGCCGCCTTCTCCTTGATCGAGAGCTGGATCACGCTGGGGCGGGCCGCAGCGGTGCTCGGGTTGGTACTCATGGGGTCGAGTTTAAGGTCCATCACAGCTCGCAAACGCTGGATTCAAGCCACACCTTGGGGACTTGTCCGGGGATTGGGTCACGATCGGACACCTTTCAGCGACGGGCGGCACCCAGGGCCTCCCGGGCGCGCGCCGCCCAGGCTTCCTGCAGCAGCCCGGCCTGGTAGGGGTGTTCCACGCTGCGCGCGGCCAGTGCGAGCTCGCGCGACCACAGGGCCAGCACGCGCCAGGGCGGCGGTGGCGGCAGCTGATCCTGCGGAAAAAAGCGGGACGGCGCGCCGGCCGCGCGTGCCATGAGGTCGTGGCAGAGTTTCTGCAATACATCGAGCTGGGTGGCGGGTGGCTGCTCGGACAGCGCGCTCCAGTCGCCGCGGGCCAGCGCCTGAGGCAGCTTCACCCATTGCTCTGGCGAAAGACCACTGCGCGAGAGCGCGAGTGCCATGTCGGGGCGGCCGCCCGAGGCATGCCACCAGGCCAGCGCCGCCGACAGGTTCATGCCGCCTTGTGCCTGCAGCCAGGCCATGCCCTCCTCTGCATCCGGCCAGGCCAGTTGCAGCGTCTGGCAGCGGCTGCGGATGGTGGGCAGCAACTGGTGCGCAGCCTCGGTGGCGAGCACGAAGCGCACGCTGGGCGATGGCTCTTCCAGCGTCTTGAGCAGGGTGTTGGCCGCCTCCACGTTCAGTCGGTCGGCGGGATAGACCATCACGACCTTTTGCCCGCCGCGGGCGCTGGTGGTCTGGGTGAAGGCCACGGCCTGGCGTGCCGATTCCACGCGGATGAAGCGGCTGGGTTTGCGCTTCTTCTCGTCGATCTCGCGCTGGTCGCTCTCGTCGATCGGCCAGCCCAGCGTGACGCACAAGGTCTCTGGCATGAGCGTGCACAGATCGGCATGGGTGCGCACGTCGATGGCGTGGCAGCTGGCGCATTCGCCGCAGGCGCCTTGCCCGGTGGGTTGTTCACACAGCCAGGCGCGCGCCACGGCGAGCGCCAGGTCGTACTGGCCCAGCCCCGACGGGCCGGCCAGCAGCACCGCGTGCCCGCGCTGGGCAAGCACCGCCTGCAACTGGCGCTGCAGCCAGGGGGCCAGGGGTTGGGTACTCATGAGGAGGGCAGCCAGCCGCGTTGGGCAAAGGCGCGCCGGACCGCTTCGGCGACGGCATCGCGCGGCTGGTCGGCGTCGATGCGGGCAAAGCGCTGCGGTGCCTGTGCGGCGCGCGCCGCGTAACCACTGGCCACGCGTTGGAAGAACGCTTGCGGTTGCGATTCGAAGCGATCGGGCACCCGGGCCGACGCCAGCCGCTCGGCCGCCACGGCGGCAGGCAGATCGAACCAGACGGTGAGGTCGGGTTGCCGCAGGTTGCCGTGCGCATCGCGTTGCACCCAGGCTTCCAGTTGCTCGAGCACGCGCAAATCGAAGCCCCGTCCATGCCCCTGGTAGGCGAAGGTGGCGTCGGTAAAGCGATCGCACAGCACGACGGCGCCATCGGCCAGTGCAGGTTCGATCACCTGCGCGAGGTGGTCGCGTCGCGCGGCAAACACCAGCAGCGACTCGCACAGCGGGTCCATCGGGTCGTTGAGGACGAGCCCGCGGAGCTTTTCCGCCAGCGGCGTGCCACCAGGCTCCCGGGTGAGCACGACGCGCCTGCCCGTGGCCTCGAAGGCACGCGCAATGGACGCGATGTGCGTGGACTTGCCCGCGCCATCGATGCCTTCGAACGTGATGAACAGACCGGCGGAAAGGGACATGCGGTTCAGCGGCCCAGCTGGAAGCGGCGCACGGCTGCGTTGTGTTCGCTCAGCGTGGCACTGAACTGGCTGGTGCCGTCACCGCGCGCGACGAAATACATCGCGTTGGTTCTGGCCGGTTGAACCGCCGCCATCAAGGAGGCCATGCCGGGCAGCGAGATCGGTGTCGGCGGCAGGCCGGCGCGCGTGTAGGTGTTGTAGGGTGTGTCGGTGGTGAGGTCGACGCGGCGCAGGTTGCCGTCGAATTTGTCGCCCAGGCCGTAGATGACGGTCGGGTCGGTCTGCAGGCGCATGCCGATGCGCAACCGGTTGGCGAACACGCCGGCCACGCGCTCCCGGTCGCTGTCGCGTCCGGTTTCCTTTTCCACGATGCTGGCCAGGATGAGCGCCTCTTGCGGTGACTGCAACGGCACCGACGGGTCGCGCTGTTCCCAGGCCTGGGCCAGCCGCTGCTCCATGGCGCGTGCGGCCTGGCGAAGCACGCTGGACGCGCTGGCGTTCTTGACCACGCGGTAGGTGTCGGGGAAGAAGCGGCCTTCCGGATGCACGCCCGCCATGCCCAGGCGCTCCATCACTTGCTCGGGGCTCAGGCCTTCAAGGTCCTGCGTGAGATGGGGCATGGCGCGCAACGCGTCGATGGCCTGGCGCGCGGTGTGGCCTTCGACGATCTGCACGCTCAGCAGCGCTTGTTCGCCCCGCACCAGTTTGCCCAGCAGGCTGCGCGGTGTGGTGCCGGGCGCGATCTCGTACACGCCGGCCTTGATGCCTCGGGATTCGCCCGATAGGCGGAACCATGCGAACAGCAGCTCCGGTGAAACGTCCACGCCGGCGGCGGCGATGCGATTGGCCGCTGTGCGGGCCGAACTGCCGGGCGGGATCTCGAATTCCAGCGGCGCCTGCTCGCTTGTTGCGGCGGGCAGCGTCAGCGGGTTGTGCACCCACCAGTGACCCACCATGTAGGCGATGGCGGCGAGCAGCAGCGGATAAACCACCAGGAGTCGGATAACGCGCATCGAGAACTTGTTGTCGTCAGGGGAAAAAGGGCCGGGCGGCAACGGCGCAGCAGGCCCGTCATGATAATTCGCAGGTACTCTCACTCCGCGACCGCGGGCCCGCCTCCCGTCCCGGGCCGGACACCCCTCATCGACCGCATGACCACCCATCCTGTTTCCAGCACCACTGAATGTCTGCATGGCGTTTGTGCGCTTCCCACGCTCGGCGTGATCGCGGCCGATGGCGAGGACGCCGTCAAGTTCCTGCAGGGCCAGCTCACCCAGGACGTTGTCCTGATGGGCGCGCACGAGGCGCGGTTGGCCGCGTTCTGCTCGGCCAAGGGGCGCATGCTCGCCAGCTTCGTGATCATCAAGCGCTCGCCCGAGCGCCTGCTGCTGGTGTGCAGCCGCGACCTGCTGGCGCCCACGCTCAAGCGGCTGCAGATGTTCGTGCTGCGCGCCAAGGTCAAGCTCGTCGATGCGAGCGACGCGCATGCGGTGTTCGGACTTGCGGGGGACGCGGTGCCCGCCGAACTGCCTGCCAGGTCCTGGAGCCACCTCTCGGCAGGCGATGCGGGCATCGTGCGGCTGTACCCCGGTGCCGCCACGCCGCGTGCCTTGTGGGTGGGCCCGGCCGGCGCGGTGGTGGCCGGCCCGGCGCTGCGTGAGTCCGACTGGGCCTTTCTCGACGCTGCCAGCGGTGTGGCCACCCTCACCCAGCCGGTGGTGGAGGCGTTCGTGCCGCAGATGTTGAACTACGAATCGGTGGGTGGCGTGAACTTCAAGAAGGGTTGCTACCCCGGGCAGGAGGTCGTGGCACGCAGCCAGTTCCGCGGCACGCTCAAGCGCCGTGCTTATGTGGCACAGGCCGACGCTGGACTGCATGCCGGCCAGGAAGTGTTCGCGCTGTCCGATGCGGAACAACCCGTTGGCACCGTTGTGCAGGCCGCGGCCGATCCGGCGGGCGGTTGGCGTGCCATCGTTTCGATGCAGACCAGCGCCGCTGATGGTCAGCCCTTGCGGGCCGGCGACGCCACGCTGTCGCTGCTGCCCCTGCCTTACGCCCTGCTTGACGACATCTGATGTGCCTCATCGCTTTCGCGATCGATGCCCACGCGGATTGCCCTCTGCTGGTGGCGGCCAACCGCGACGAGTACCTCGCGCGGCCCGCCGCCGGCTTGCAGCGCTGGCGCCTGGATGACGGCACCGAGGTCATCGGCGGGCGCGACCTGCGCGAGGGCGGCACCTGGATGGGCATCACACCCGGTGGGCGTGTGGCGTGGCTCACCAATG
Source organism: Hydrogenophaga intermedia (assembly GCF_023715105.1). Classification (GTDB taxonomy): domain Bacteria; phylum Pseudomonadota; class Gammaproteobacteria; order Burkholderiales; family Burkholderiaceae_C; genus Hydrogenophaga; species Hydrogenophaga intermedia_A. The sequence goes on from NZ_JAMBNO010000005.1 coordinate 8,239, forward strand.
TGCGGCGCGCGGGCCTGGAGCAAGGCGCGCGCAGCCGCGGCGAGCTGGTGGCTCGCTGGCTCGGCGCAGCCAGCGATGCCGAGGGCTTTGCCGCCGACATTGACGCTGGCGACTACGGCGGCTTCAACCTGGTGGTGGGCGATCTGCGCCAGCGGCGCTGGCATTGGCTCAGCAATTGCGACCCCACGCGCCCGCACGAAGCCACCCTTGCGCGGTTGCACCTGGCACCCGTGCCCCCGGGGCTGCACACCCTGTCCAACGCCAGCCTGAACACGCCCTGGCCCAAGGCGCGCCGCCTTGCCCAGGCGCTCAAGCAGGCGCTGGAAGACCACGCACGCGCCGAGGCCCTGCTGGCCGATGCCCTGACCGACACCCGCACCGCGGGCGATGAAGAACTGCCGCGATCGGGCGTGCCGATCGAGTTCGAGCGCGCGCTCTCCAGCCCTTTCGTGCACATGCCGCAGCGCGGCTATGGCACGCGCTGCAGCAGCGTGCTGCGCTGGGGTGCGGACGGCCGCGTGCAGTTCGATGAATGGACGCACATCGCGCTGACGCCCTCGCCCTCCCATTCGCCCCCGCTGGCGCCTTCGTTCAGCACCGCGGTGCACCGGCGCGAGCGGCTCACGGTGCTCCAAGCGGCTTGAACATCTCCAGGTGCTCGATGCCGGCCTCGCTGAACGGCTCGCCGCGCGCTTCGAAGCCGAGCCGGCTGTAGAAGCCGACGGCACTGCGCTGCGCGTGCAGCATGACCTCGCGATCGCCGCGCACGCGGGCGGCCTCCATCAGCGCCTGCAGCACACGCCGGCCCACGCTGCCGCCGCGCAGCACCCGGTGCACCGCCATGCGGCCGATCTTGCCCACGCCCGGCGCGGGCTGCAGCAAGCGCCCGGTGCCCACCACCTGCCCCAGGCGATTGCGGGCGACGGCGTGCACGGCGGTCGCGTCGGCATCGTCGAGCTCGATGTCCAGCGGAATGCGCTGCTCCTCGACGAAGACCGCCTGGCGCAACGGGCGCGCGTGGGCGCCGAGTTCGTCCCAGTGGCCCACCCGAAGGTCGAGCATTTCCTCGCCCGCCTCGAAACCGTGCAGCACCGCGCGCAGCCGCTCGGGCACCGGACGTGAGGTCTGCGTGGCCGGGTCGGCGAACACGTAGACCAGTTCACCGCTGATGAGGTGGTCGTCGCCGCGGAAGATGGCGCCGTGAAAGGTGAGCGAGCTGTTGCCGATGCGTGCGCACTTCATGGCCACATCGATCTGGTCGTCCATGCGCGCAGAGGCGTGAAACTCCACCGTGGCCTTGACGACGTAGAGATCGCCATCGAGGCTGTGCATGGCCTCCTCGTACGGCATGGCCAGCGCGCGCCAGTAGTCGGTGATGGCGGTGTCGAAGTACATCAGGTAGTGCGCGTTGAACACGATCTTCTGCATGTCGACCTCGGCCCAGCGCACGCGCAGACGGTGGAAGAAACGGAAGTCCCGGCGTTGGTGCTTGTGGTTGCTCATGTCAGTGGCTTTCGAAGGCATGGCGCAGGGCGCGCGCCGCGTGCTGGTGGGCGGTGAGGGCTTCGGGAATGGCGCGGCCGAACTGGATGAATCCGTGTACCACGCCCGCGTAGATTTCGAGGTCGACCGGTACGCCCGCCAGGCGCAGGCGATCGGCATAGGCAATGCCTTCGTCCGTCAGCGGGTCGCACTCGGCCAGGCCGATCCAGGCTGGCGCAACGCCGTCGAGTTCCTTCAGGTGGCCGGTTTCATCCCGTCCGTCCAGGGGGGCAAAGCGCCAGTCGTCGCGATCGCGCGCGTCGCGCAGGTAGTGCCCGAAAAAGTAGTCGATGTGTGGCTGCTCCAGGACGAAGCCGTGGGCGTACGTCCTGTGCGAGCCGCTGTCCTGGTGGCCGGCGCAGCCCGGGTAAAACAACAGTTGCAGCGCGAGCGCCTGGCCGGCGTCGCGCGCGGCAATCGCGCTCACCGCGGCCAGTGTGCCGCCCGCGCTGTCACCCCCCACCGCAATGCGTCGGGCATCGAGTCGCAGGTCCGAAGCCTGTGCGCGCAGCCATTGCAGGCTGTCCCAGGCGTCGTGCACCGCGGTCGGGAACCGCGCTTCGGGTGCGAGCCGGTAGTCCACCGACAGCACCGCGCAGTGCGCTTGGTGCGCCAGGGCGCGGCACAGCGGTTCGTGCGTGGCCACGCTGCCGATGGTGAAGCCCCCACCGTGGAAATACAACAGCACCGGCAAGCCAGGCTCGGTGCCGGGCACGAACAGGCGCGCATTCAACAAGGCACCATCGCGTGTGGGGATCTGCAGCGGCTGCACCCGGGGCAGCGCGTGCGGCCTGATGTCCAGCACGCCGGCGCCGAGCTCGTAGGCCTGACGGGCCTGTGCCGGCGACAGCGCGTGAAGCGGCGGGTGCCCGGCGCGGGTCATGCGGTCAATGACGCCTCGCATGGCCGGCGTGAGGCGTGCGCGCGGGTTGCGGTGATCGGACATGCGTGGATTGTCTTTTGCGCGACCGCCCGCACGGGTGGCCGGCCTATAGTTTCGGCAAGCCCAGAACATAACCGGAGACATGCATGGCCCAGATCCTGTACGTGACAAACATCCTCATCGACTTCGGTGCGCTGGCGCAGCTCAAGGCCGAGTGCGAACGCGTGGGCATGGCGCGTCCGCTGGTGGTCACCGATGCCGGCGTCAAGGCTGCTGGCTTGCTCCAGCGCCTGCTCGCTGCCCTGCCCGGCCTGCAGCCCGCAGTGTTCGACCAGACGCCGTCGAATCCCACCGAAGCCGCGGTGCGTTCGGCGGTCGCGATCTACAAGGCGCAGGCCTGTGATGGGTTGATCGCGCTCGGCGGCGGCAGCGCCATCGACTGCGCCAAGGGTGTGGCCATCGCGGCCACGCACGACGGCCCGCTCAAGACTTACGCCACGATCGAAGGCGGGTCACCGAAGATCACCGCAGCCGTACCACCGCTGATTGCGGTGCCGACCACCGCGGGCACCGGCAGCGAGGTCGCGCGCGGTGCCATCATCATCGTCGACGACGGCCGCAAGCTGGGCTTTCACAGCTGGCACCTCGTGCCCAGAACCGCTTTGCTGGATCCGGAACTCACGCTGGGCCTGCCGCCGCTGCTGACCGCTGCCACCGGCATGGACGCCATCGCGCACTGCATGGAGACCTTCATGAGCGCAGCCTTCAATCCGCCGGCCGATGGCATTGCGCTGGACGGTTTGCGCCGCGGCTGGGCGCACATCGAGCGCGCCACCAGGAACGGCGCCGACCGCGAGGCGCGGCTGAACATGATGAGCGCAAGCATGCAAGGCGCCATGGCGTTTCAGAAGGGGTTGGGCTGCGTGCACAGCCTCAGCCACAGCCTGGGCGGCATCAACCCCCGCTTGCACCACGGCACGCTCAACGCGGTGTTCCTGCCGGCGGTGATCCGCTTCAACGCGCAGACCGAATCGCTGCAGAAGGAGCAACGACTGCAACGCATGGCCGAGGCCATGGGCCTGGGCTCCGCGGATGACGTGCCCGAGGCCGTGCGCGACATGAGCGCGCGCCTGGGCCTGCCGCCTGGCCTGCACGCCATGGGGGTGGAGGAATCGGTGTTCGAGCGCGTCATCGACGGCGCACTTCTGGACCATTGCCACAAGACCAACCCCCGCGTGGCGAGCGCCGACGACTACCGCGAGATGCTGGCGGCATCCATGCGCTAATCGTGCAAATTCGCGTACCTAAGTCCTATCCAATCACGGAAAAATGACGACTTTGGCAGTGCTTTAATCGCCTTTTCAGGTGAGGAAAGCCGCCATGCCCAAGCACAGCAAAGGGGATCCCAGCGGACGCACGTCTGACCATCGACAGGCTGCAAAAAGCAACGTGAGCGCGACGCCCGAAGAGTATCGATTCGGTCCGTTCGCGCTGCGCACCGATCGACGGGAGTTGCGTTGTGACGACGTCGTGCGCCCCATGGAGCGACGATGCTTCGATCTGCTGGTCTATCTCTTGCGGCATGCCGGGCGTGTCGTGACCAAGGACGAGTTGTTGGAACATGTGTGGGCCAACCGATTCGTGACACTGTCGGTGATCGCCCAATGCGTGCTGAAAGTGCGCAAGGCCCTGCGCCTGCCCGATGGAGGTGAAGGTCCGCTGCGAACGGTTCACCGTGTGGGCTATCGCTTGGTCGGTGAGGTCGTGCACCGTCGCCTCGCACCGGCCGATCTGAAGGCCCAGGTGGGTGGCCAGGCCTGGCATTGGGCAGCCCCGAAGCTGAGCAACATGCCCGACGCACCCGACTGGTTGTCCCCGGCTCTGGGCGCGTTCGGCGCCTGGGCCCTGCACAACCACGGCATTGCGGTGGAGGAAGGGCCGGTCACTGCTGGCGAGCCGCCCATCCCGCAGGCCCGTTGCCAGGTGGCTCCGGGGCCGATGGGTTTCGAGGCCTGTGTGGACCTGCTGCTCGAACCGGCGCAGGCCGTGCGGTTGAGAGCCTCATCCACCTCCCCCTTCCAGGCCGTTTGGCAGGCCGCCGAGTCCGCCGCCTGGTTGGCGCGGTTGCGTGAACTGGTGACCGCAACGAACGGCGAGCGCGCCGAGTTGCGCTGGGAGCGTCTGGCGGCTTTGTCGCATGTACCTGCGCCCGTGCTGGGCAAGGCCGAGCCCTTGCTGTCCGCGGTGTGGCGTGCACAGCTCGAGATGTCCACCCTCGAGCAGCAATCCGATCTGGTGATGGAGGCTGCGTGGCGGGGCGATCCGGCGGCGTCCGAGCTTGCCAACCAGTTGCGCTTCGCGGCCGCTCAGGCGGGCGATGCCATGGCCGAAGCCTGGGCCGAGCTGTCGCTGGCGATGATCGAGTGGTACCAGTCGCGCACGGAGCAAGTCCATGGCCGCGTGAATCGCTGCATGGGTCTCGTCAAGCGCGCGAAAGGGGGCGTGCACGTGGTGCGTGCAGCGGCGATCGCGGCGTATCTGCTGAACGCATCGGGCGCCACGCCGGACCAGGCCGAAGGGTGGCGCCAGTTGCAGGCGCCAGACACAGCGCCGGGCTCGACGGCCTGGCGCTGGCGGCTGCTGGCGGACCTGCAGCACCGGCTGTACGGTGGCGACGGCGCGGACACGGCCGGTGCGCAGCGGCTCGACGCGTGGGTCCAGGCGTCGAGCCTGTTCGATGGCCTGCAGGCGCTGCTGTTGAACCAGTGCGGCTTGCTGCGCGAGGAGGACGGGGATCTGGATCAGGCTTGGCAGCGGCTCAAACGGGCGAGCGATGTTGCGGCGCACAGCGCCTGGAAAAGCGTGAAACCGTTGTGTGTGCTCAGCCTCGGCGAGCTTTCGGCGCGGCTGGGCGACCGTGCCACCTTTGACGACTGCATCGCCATGCTCGAGGCATGCAGCGACCGCGACAGCAGGCGGACCGCGGCGGTGCGTGACTGGATGGTGGCGCGCCGCCTGCGGATGGACGCGCAGTACCACGCCGCGCTGGGACTGCTCGAACAGGCTGTGCCCGTGCTGCAGGGCTGTGGGCGCTGGTTTCGTGAAGACGCGTGGCTGATGGCGATCGACACCGCCATGCACGTGCGCTCACGCGGTGCGCTCACACGCTGGCGTCAGCTGCTGGCAATGCCTGGGTCGCCTCGTGTGCGCGCGCGTTCGGCCACGCTGGCCGCCATGGATGCCGCCATCGCGCAGCTCGACGGCGAACGATCGCGCGCGTGCCAGCTCGTGGTACAGGCCTGGCGGGGCGCGCCTCCGTCGACCGCCAAGCGCTTGCTGGCGATGGCGGCTGCCTCCGCGCTGCGCTGGACCCCCGCCGAGTCCGCCGACCTGATCGTGCAGGCACTCGACCAGGCCGGTGCCTGGCTGCACCAGTCGCCGCCCGGGCGGCGCTTGCGCGACGCCGCCAGCTACCGCGTTCGTTCGAGCGCGGCTCAGGGCGTGGCCGAGCCCGACCTGGACACGGTCTGGCTCTGGGCCGCCTGAGGCGCTGTCGAGCCGATGTGTTGCGCACCGCGCTCACGGGCCAGCAGCACCTGGCGCTGGCGCTCGGCCAGTCGCTCGCGCGCGGCCGCATCGCGCTGGTCGTGGCAGTGCGGGCAGCTCACGCCCTGCTCGAACAGCGGCGATTGCCGGTCTTCTTCGGTCAACGGCCAGCGGCATGAGCGGCACAGTTCAGACGCGCCGGGCGCAAGGCCGTGGCCCACGCTCACGCGCTCGTCGAAAACGAAGCACTCTCCCCTCCAGCGGCTGCTGCCGGGTGGGACTTCCTCAAGGTATTTCAGGATGCCGCCCTCGAGGTGGTACACCTCCTCGAAGCCCTGCATCTTCAGGAGTGCGGTCGATTTTTCGCAGCGGATGCCACCGGTGCAGAACATGGCCACGCGCGGCTTGTTCGGGCCTTGCAGCGCCGGTTGTTGCGCCAGCCAGGCGGGCAGTTCGGTGAAGCTGCGGATGCCCGGGTTGACCGCGCCCTCGAAGGTGCCGATCTTGACCTCGTAGTCGTTGCGCGTGTCGATCAGCAGCACGTCGGGCTGTTCGATCAGGGCGTTCCAGTCGGCCGGCTTCACATAGGTGCCGACGGTCCTGGTCGGATCCAGGCCCGGCACGCCGAGCGTGACGATCTCGCGCTTGAGCCGCACCTTGAGGCGGTGGAATGGCGGCGTGTCGGCCCAGGACTCCTTGTGTTGCAGGTCGGCCAGCCGCGCATCGCTGCGCAGCCAGGCCAGCACCGCGCGCACGCCAGCCTCGGGGCCGGCAATGGTGCCGTTGATGCCCTCGCGCGCCAGCAGCAACGTGCCTTTGACGCCCTGTGACCCGCACAAGGTCCGCAGCGGTTCGCGCCATGTGGCGTGTTCCGGCAGATCGACGAACTTGTAAAGGGCAGCGGTGAGGTAGCGCATGGTCGGGGCTGGGTGCGGCACCGATTATCCCGCCCCTCCCTGCCCCGCCCCGTTCGCCGGGTGGCGAGCACGGCGTGCTGGGAGATGCGGTTGCTCAGAGCGGTTCGACGCGCGCCGCATCCGGCCGCGCGAGCCATTCGCCGAGCTCGTCGGCCAGTTGCTGCGCTGCCTTCACCGCCGCACCCCAGGCCTGCACGCGCGCCGCCAGGTTCTGGCCATAGCGCTCGAAATCGGTGCGGTCAGGCAGCTTGCCGTTGGGCAAGGTGCGCACCCAGGCGGGATCGGGCGCAACCACCAGCATGTGGTCGAGCGCGTCGCTGCTGCGGTGGCGACGCTTCCACGCCTTGTCGAGCCAGCCCGGCACCACCGCTTTCTGAAAGTGCGGGTACAGCACGATCGGCGACTCGTTGGCCGCGTGGTAGTGCAGGTGCATGTGGTAGTCGGTGATGCCACCGTCCCAGTAGATGCCCTTGGGTGCGCCGGGAATGTCGGCCACCGGGCGCAGCACGAAGGGAATGGAGCAGCTGGCCTGCAGGGCCGGCATGAAGTTGTGGGCACCCAGGGGAACCTGGCGCGTGCGCAGATCCTGCGTACCAAAGGGCAGCGCGCTCACGCCGCCGCGGCCGGCCTCGGGGGCAGAGAACACCACACGTTCGAGCCAGTCACCCAGCGCGCGGCGTTGCAGCGCATTGGCGGTGAACGCGCCCAGGTAACCCAGGGGGGTGCGCAGGCGGCCTTCCCGGGCCAGCAGGCGCCGCCCGCGCGAGGTGACGATGTGCAGCCGCCAGCGTGGGTGGTGCAACACCTCCTCCAGGTGGTCGCCATAGAAGGCCTGCAGATTGGCAGCGAAGGTGTCGCTGATCTGCTGCGCCGTCGGGCGCCGCTGGCCTGGCGCCAGTTCGTAGTGCTGGTGGATGTAGTCGTGCTCCAGCCGCTCGAAGGCTCGCACCGGATCGTTCAGGCAGGCCGTGCCCATGCGCCACGCACCGATGGACGCGCCGATCAGGTGGATGGTCTGTGGTGCCTCGCGCAGCCACTGGCCGAAGAGCAGCCGATCCACCGGACCGAGGATCAGGCCTTTCGGTCCGCCAGCGGCGGCAGGCACCACGCCCACGTGTTCGGGGCGCAGACCGTGATCGCAGATGTGCTGGAGGGCCCGGGGGCCGGCATAGAGGCGCAGTGCATGCATGCGCCGATTGTCCGCGAGCGCGGTTGGCCTCAATGCGGCATCGAATCCTTGAACGGCACCGGCGGGGCCTCGGCCTCGGGCGTGGCTTCCTGCTCGTCGAAGTCGTTGTGGCGCGAAATCGAAGGAATGCGCTCGGCGACCACCGTGTCGGGGTCGATCCCGAGCACCAGGCCCACCGGGTCGGGGTAGGTGTTGATCAGCAGCTCGCCGCGCATGTCCTGCTCTTCGGCACGGGCGCGCCAGGCGGCGATGTGAACCACCCCCGCAATGGGCTCGTACACGTCGTTGTCGAACGGCGCGCACTGGTGTTCGATGGCGTTGATCATGCGGCGCGGAAACTTCCATTCACGCGCCAGCGCAGCGCCAACCTCGGCGTAGCTGTAGCCGAACACGCTGCGCTCGGCCCGCGCGCGCTTGAGGTCGAGCATCGGCACGGCGCGGTCGATTTCGATCATGGCTTCGGGCATGCCCACGTGCATCACCAGCTCACCGATGCCGTGGATCAGGCCAGCGGTGAAGGCCGTGTTCTCGTCGATGCGGATCGGCAGCGCGATGTAGCGCGCCAGGTTGGCGGTGTTGAGGCTGCAGCGCCAGAACTGGTTGAGGTTGACGCCGCCCACGGTGTGAAAGCCCTCGCCCAGCGCGCTGGCCACCACCAGTGCGCGCACCTTGATCAGGCCGAGGATGTTCATCGCCTCGCGCGCGTTGGTGACGTTGCGCGACAGGCCGAAGAAAGCCGAGTTGGCCGTCTTGAGCAGCCTGGCCACCATCACCGGGTCTTCCTCGATCAACGAGGCCACCATCATCGGGTCGACGTCGGCTTGCTCGAAGGTGTCGATCAGCCGTCGCACCACCTTGGGCACCGACGGCAGGGCCTGAGGCTGCTTGAGGAGCTTGTCCAGATGCATGGCTGGTCTCGACGTTGGCGGGCAGGATGGCTGGCTGGTGTATCGAATCGCGGCGGGAGAACTTGAGGACTTTCGGGCTCAGTCCACAAAGGCGGCCAGCGCGTCCTCGAAAGACCACTCCTCGGGGTCCTTGCCGAGCACGACGCCGAGGTCCAGCCCCAGGGCGATACCGACCATGTCGGGAAAGGTCGCGGCCAGGCCGCTGTCGTCGAGCTGGATCTCTTCGGCGCGTGCGCGCCACGAAGCCAGGTGGAGCACGCCGGCCAGCGGCTCGTAGGTGTTGCCCTCGAACGGCTCGGTCTGGTGCTTGAGGGCGTTGACGATGGCTTCGGGGAAGTTCCACCGCTCCACCATGCCCGCGCCGACCTCGGCGTAGGTGTAGCCAAAGCGGTTGCGCTCGGCCGCGGCGCGCTGCAGATCCAGCGGCGGCGTCCCCATGTCCAGCGGACCGATCTCATCCGGCATGGCGATGTGCATCACCAGGTCACCGATGGCGTGGATCAACCCGGCGGTGTAGGCGTTGCCGGTGTTCTGGCGCAGGATCTCGCCGAGCGACCGGGAGATGTCGGCCACACGCAGGCTGTAACGCCAGAACTGGTTCAGGTTCACGCCGGGCACGTTCTTGAAGCTCGAACCGAGCGCGGCGGCCATCACCAGCGATCGCACGTGCGTCATGCCCAGCATGGCCACGGCATCGTGCGCATCCCCGATCTTGCGGCTGGCGCGAAAGAACGAGGAATTGGACAGGCGCAGCACCCGCGTGGTGAGCGACGGGTCCTGTGCGATCAGCTCGCCCACCTTGCGCGGGTCCGGATCGTCCTTGTTCATCTCCGCCATCAGGTCGGTGACGGTACGCGACATCGCGGGAAGGGCACCCGGGTAGTTGAGCAGGGCTTGTAGGTCCATGGTATGACGCGGGCGGATATGGCTGGGGGTTCTGTGCCCCTTATCGGCATCTGCCGCCGCAACTTGACCCCTTTGCAGGGCCTCGCGTCAGCGCTTGAGCCGTGCGAACGCCGACGCCAGCGCGGTGGGCGCGGCCGCGTCCTGACGCCCTCGCCCGCCACCACGCGCGGGCTCGAAGCGGTTGTCGCGCGGGCCGTCACCGCGTCGCGCCGGTGCAGCGTCAAGTTTCATGGTGAGCGAGATGCGCTTGCGCGCCGCGTCCACCTCCAGCACCTTCACCTTCACGATGTCGCCGGTCTTGACGACCTCGCGCGCGTCGTTGACGAACTTGTGACTGAGCTGGCTCACGTGCACCAGGCCGTCCTGGTGCACGCCCAGGTCGACGAAGGCGCCGAACTGGGCCACGTTGCTCACCGTGCCTTCCAGCACCATGCCCTCGCGCAGGTCGGCAATGTCTTCCACGCCGTCGTTGAAGCGCGCCACCTGGAAATCGGGGCGCGGGTCGCGCCCGGGTTTCTCGAGTTCCTTCAGGATGTCCTTGACGGTGATCACGCCCACCGTGTCGTTGGCGAACAGCTCCGGGCGCAACTTGCCCAGCATGTCGGCGCGGCCCAGCAGCGATTGAACCGGTTGACCGGTGGTTTCGATGATCTTCTGCACCACCGGGTAGCTCTCGGGGTGCACGCCGGTCATGTCCAGCGGATCGTCGCCATCGCGGATGCGCAGGAAACCCGCGGCCTGCTCGAAGGTCTTGGCGCCCAGGCCGCTCACCTCCAGCAACTGGCGCCGGCTGCGGAAGGCACCATGCGACTCGCGCCAGCGCACCACCGCCTTGGCCACCGTGCCCGAGAGGCCCGAAACGCGCGAGAGCAGCGGCACGCTCGCGGTGTTCAAGTCCACGCCCACGGCGTTCACGCAGTCTTCCACCACGGTGTCCAGGGTGCGCGCCAGCGCGCTCTGGTTCACGTCGTGCTGATACTGGCCCACGCCGATGCTCTTGGGGTCGATCTTCACCAGCTCGGCCAGCGGGTCCTGCAGACGCCGCGCGATGCTCGCGGCACCGCGCAGGCTCACGTCCACGTCGGGCATCTCCTGGCTGGCGAACTCGCTGGCGGAGTAGACCGAGGCGCCTGCCTCGCTCACCACCACCTTCTGCGCGCCCGGGTGGCGCTTGAGCAGATCGGCAGCGAGTTTGTCGGTCTCGCGGCTGGCGGTGCCGTTGCCGATGGCGATGAGTTGCACACCGTGCTTCGTGCAGAGTTGTCCCAACGTGTGGAGCGCACCCTCCCAGTCGCGGCGGGGCTCGTGCGGGTACACGGTGGCGGTGTCCACCAGTTTGCCGGTGGCATCCACCACGGCCACCTTCACGCCGGTGCGGATGCCCGGGTCCAGGCCCATCACCACGCGGGGGCCCGCGGGCGCGGCCAGCAGCAGGTCGCGCAGGTTGTCGGCGAACACCTTGATGGCCACCGTCTCGGCAGATTCGCGCAAACGCGCGAACAGGTCGCGCTCGGTGGACAGGCTGAGCTTGACGCGCCAGGTCCAGGCCACGCACTTGCGGATCAGGTCGTCGGCCTTGCGGGCCTGGTGGTGCCAGCCCAGGTGGTGGGCGATGCGCCCCTCGGCCAAGGACGGTTGCCCCGCCACGGGCTCGCCCGGTTGCACCAGCTTCACATCGAGCACTTCCGCCGCACGGCCGCGGAACACGGCCAGCGCGCGGTGCGAAGGCACCTTGCCGATGGGTTCGTCGTAGTCGAAGTAGTCGCGGAACTTGGCCACGTCGGGGTGGTTGGCGTCCTTGCCGGCGAGCAGGCTGCTCTTGAGCAGACCATCATTCCAGAGCCATTCACGCAGCGTCTGCACCAGGGCAGCGTCCTCGGCCCAGCGTTCGGAGAGGATGTCGCGCACGCCGTCGAGCACAGCCGCGGGGGTGGAGAAATCGGCCCCCGGCTTGCCGTCGTCCAGTACCTCAGGAGGGCGCGTGAAGGCAGCGGCCTCGGCCAGCGGGTCCAGTGTCGGATCGGCGAAGAGTTTGTCGGCCAGCGGCTCGATCCCGGCCTCGCGCGCAATCTGCCCTTTGGTGCGGCGCTTGAGCTTGAAGGGCTGGTAGAGGTCTTCCAGCTCCTGTTTGGTCGGCGCGTTGGCGATGGCCAGGCGCAGGGCGTCGGTGAGCTTGCCCTGCTCGTCGATGGCCTTGAGCACGGCCTCGCGGCGTTCGGCCAGCTCGCGCAGGTAGCCCAGGCGCGTTTCGATCTCGCGCAACTGGGTGTCGTCCAGGCCGCCGGTAGCCTCTTTGCGGTAGCGGGCAACGAACGGCACGGTGGCGCCGCCATCCAGCAGGTCCGTCGCGGCCTGCACCTGGCGCTCCTGCACCCCGATTTCTTGCGCGATCTGCGCGATGATTTTCTGCATGACGAAAAGGCCCGGGCGCCGCACGGCGCCTCTCTCAAAAACGAAGCGCCGGAGTCTGCCACACCGGGGCCGCAAGACGGCTCAGGCGTATCCGGCCATCGCCGCTGCCCTGTGCGTGGGGTGGATCAGCCGGCGCGCAACGCCTGGCGCAACTGCTGGCCGATCTCGGGCCGTTCGGCAAACGGGTCGGGCGGATTGGTGCCGGCCACGATGGCGTCGAACCGCGAGCGCGCGTTGCCCAGCGCCTTGGGGTGGCTGTAGATGTAGAACTGGTCCTGGCGCAGCGCATTGAACACCGCCTGCGCCACCTCGGCCGCCGTGACCCGCCCCGAGCTGACCGCTTTGTCGGTCATGGCCTGGCCGATGAGCTGGCTCTTCGTGGGCTTCTCGTCGGCCATGGCGGCGGGTTTGTTGCGGTGGCTCTGGCTGATGCCGGTGGCCACGAAATAGGGGCAGAGCACGCTGGCGCCGATCTGATCGGTGACCAGGCGCAGGTCCTGGTAGAGCGTTTCGGTCAGCGCCACCACCGCGTGCTTGCTCACGTTGTAGATGCCCATGTTGGGCGGTGTGAGCAGGCCGGCCATGCTGGCGGTGTTGACGATGTGGCCGCGCCAGGCCGGGTCGGCCTTGGCGGCGGCCAGCATCATGGGCGTGAACAGGCGCACACCGTGAACCACGCCCCACACGTTCACACCGAGTACCCATTCCCAGTCCTTGACCGAGTTTTCCCAGATCAGGCCCGCCGATCCCACGCCCGCGTTGTTGAAGACGAAGTTCGGCGCGCCAAAGGTGGCCATCACATCGGCGGCCAGCGCCTCCATCTGCGCGGCGTCGGACACGTCCACGCGGCGGGCGAGCACGTTGGCACCAGCAGCCCTCATCTCGGCCTCGGCGCTGGCGAGCGCATCGCCCTGCACATCCACCAGCACGAGGTTCATGCCCAGTTGCGCACCGATGCGCGCGCATTCAAGCCCGAAACCGGAGCCCGCGCCGGTGAGCACCGCGGTCTTGCCCTGGAAGTTGTCGATCATCCTGTTGTCTCCATGTGTTGAAAGCTCAGCGGCGCAGCATTTCGATGTGATCGATGCCGTCCTCGACGTAGATCGGGCCAGCAGGCTCGAAGCCGTGCTGCCGGTAAAAACCTTGCAGGTGCGCCTGTGCACCGATGCGGATGGGCTGCTGGCCCCAACGCCTGTGCACATGCGAGATCGCCTCGCGCATCAGCGCATGACCCATGCCTGTTCCCCGGGTGGCCGGGTCGCTCACCACGCGGCCAATGCTGGCTTCGGCGAACTTCAGGCCCGCGGGTACCAGCCGGGCGTAGGCCAGGAGCCTGCCTTCGCGTTCGCCGAGCAGGTGGTGGCAGTCGGGGTCGGCACCGTCCATGTCCTGGAACACGCAGTTCTGCTCGATCACGAACACGTCGGTGCGCAGGCGCAGCAGATCGTAGAGCGCCCGTGGAGACAAGTCGTCGAAAGGCAGGCAGCGCCAGGTGAGCGCGGCACTCATGCCTTGACTTCGCGCAGCACGTAGCCCACGCGCGGGAAGTGCACATGCACCGTGCCGGCGCGCTCGTCATGGCGCTCGATGGTGTAGCGCGTGCGGGTGGCGGCCAGCAGCACACCCTCGCTGGTCTCGGTGCCGAAGGCCTCGGCCGCGATGGTGACGCGGCTGTCCAGCGCGATGCCGTGATCGTCCTGGAACACCTCGCCCGGCTTGAGGGGCTCCGGCGTGGCCGCGTGCGCAATGCCGATCGCGTCCTCGCTCTTCATGCGCTGCGGATGGCCATGCCCGATCGTCGCGATGCGGTCCATCCACTCCAGCACGTCGGGGGTGGCATCCAGGATGCTGGCCATGCCGGCATTGAGCGTGCGGGTGAACCACAGCGGGTGGTACGCGGCCAGATCGGCGATGCAGGGCACTTCACCCAGCAGGTAGGGCTGATCGTCGAGCATGTTGGCCAGGCGGCGCAGGTAGCTGCGGTAGGCGCTGGTGGCGTCGGCCGGGCGCAGCAGCGTCATGTTCTGGCGCATGGCGGCGCGGTCGCTGGCAAAGGCCTGGCCCTGGTCCGGGCTGTCACCAAACAACGCCTTGGCGCCCTTGGGGCTGAGGGTGTATCCCATCGAGGCCCAGAACAGCGACGAATCGGCCCACTGCGCCACGGCGCGTGACAGCCCGCGCGCGTGCGGCGGGAACAGCGGCGGCTCGGCCACGCGGTGCTCCAGCACGTCGGCAATCAACGCGGTGTCGCAGTAGATGTCGGCACCGATCTGCAGCAATGGGGTCTTGCGGTAGCCGCCCGTGAGGGCGATCACGTCGGGTTTGGGCATCACCGCCGGTATGTGCACGCTGTGCCAGGCCAGGTCCTTCAGGCCGAGCATGAGACGGGCCTTCTCGGCGAAAGGCGACATGGGGTAGTGGTGAAGGATCAGATCGTGCATGGTGGTGGCGTGCATGGCCGTTTGCCTGAAGCTCAGCGCGGCATGGCCCGGTCGATGATGGCGTCAACCTCGGTGCCCGACGAAAGCGAGCCGAAGCTGTGCCCCCAATGGCCACCGAGGCGCGAATCGCAGAACGCATGGAACACCGCGGCGGGCGCGGTCTGCGCAAGCAGTGCGGCCTGCACGGCCAGGGCAACGTCTTGCGCCAGCCGGCGCGCCTCCATCTCGGTGGCCATTTCCTCCACACGCAGTGGAAGGCGGGCCGCCAGGTGGTCGAGAGCAGCGTGCATGCCCTTGGCCGGCGCCAGCTCCTGCGCGAGCGCCGCGGCGGCGTCGGCCTTGCGGATGGCGCGCAACAGATCGAGCGCCATGATGTTGCCCGCACCTTCCCAGATGGAGTTGAGCGGCATCTCCCGGTAAATGCGGGCCATGATGCCTTCGCCGCCCTCTTCCACATAGCCGTTACCGCCCAGGCATTCCATGGCTTCCTGCGCGAAGTGGCTGCCGCGCTTGCAGATCCAGAACTTGGCCACGGGTGTGAGCAGGCGCGCCATCACGGCTTCGTGCGGGTCGTCCGGGCGGTCGAAGGCACGCGCCAGGCGCAGCGCCAGCGCGGTGGCCGCCTCGCTCTCCAGCGCCAGGTCGGCCAGCACGTTCTTCATCAGCGGCTGGTCGATGAGCAGTTTGCCGAAGGCCTTGCGCTGCGCCGTGTGGTTGAGCGCGATGGACAGCGCCTGGCGCATGAGACCGCTGGTCCCCAGCGCGCAATCGAGCCGCGTCATCGTGCCCATGGCCAGGATCTGCGGCACGCCGCGGCCCTCCTCGCCCACCAGCCAGGCGCTGGCGCCGTGGAATTCCACCTCGGAACTGGCGTTGGCCTTGTTGCCCAGCTTGTCCTTCAGGCGCTGGATGAGGATCGCGTTGACCGATCCGTCGGGCAGCACGCGCGGCAGAAACAGGCAACTCAATCCGCTCGCGGTCTGCGCCAGGATCAGAAACGCGTCGCACATGGGCGCCGAGAAGAACCATTTGTGGCCGGTGACCTTGAAGCGCTGGCCCCAGGCGTCGCTGCCGTCGGCCTCGGCGCGCGTGGTGTTGGCGCGCACGTCCGAGCCGCCCTGCTTTTCGGTCATGCCCATGCCCATGGTCACGCCGGGCTTGTCGCGCCACAGCGTGAGCGTCGGGTCGTAGCGGCGGCTGGTGAGCTGGGGCGCCCAGTCGCGGTAGATCGCGGCGTTGTCCTGCAGCGCAGGTGTCACCGCATAGGTCATCGAGATCGGGCACAGCATCGAGGGCTCAAGCTCGGTGAAGAGCATGAAGCCGGCCGCGCGGCGCAGGTGCGCGGTGCCGCTGGCCTGTTCATCGGGCGCAAAGGCGCTGCCGTGCAGGCCCGCGCCCACCGCCGCGGTCATGAGCGCGTGGTAGCTCGGGTGGAATTCCACCTGGTCGATGCGGTGGCCAAAGCGGCTGTGCGTCTTGAGCTGCGGCGTGAACACGTTGGCCAGCCGGGCATGGGCCTGGTATTCACCGCTGCCGACCAGGCGCCCGAGATCGCGCAGCGCCGAGGTGTCCAGCCCCGGCGCGTTGAAGGCCAGCGCGGCCTGCAGCGGCCGGTTGGTCTCGAACAGGTTCACGTCCACCAGCGGCGCAGGCTGGTTGAAGACCTCGTGTGTCACGGTCATGCCTTCTCCTATCGCGGGCCACCGCGGAACCGGCTTTGCCGGGCCGCAGGTGGCGCCCCCTGGGGGGTGACGCCGCAGGCGGCGCGGGGGGTTACACCAGTTTCACCAACTGCTTGCCGAAGTTCTTTCCTTTGAGCAGGCCGAGGAAGGCTTCCGGTGCCGACGCAATGCCCTGCGCCACCGTTTCGCGTGGACGCAGCTTGCCGGTGGCCACCAGCGTGCCGAGTTCGGTGAGTGCCTCGGGCCAGACTTCCATGTGCTCGCTGACGATGAAGCCCTCGACCTTGAGACGGTTCACCAGAATCAGCGCCGGGTTGGCCAGCGGCAGGGGCTGACCGTCGTAGCCGGCGATCATGCCGCACACGGCGATACGGCCGAAGGCGTTCATGCGCAGCAGCACGGCGTCCAGAATCATGCCGCCCACGTTCTCGAAGTAGCCGTCGATGCCGTTCGGGCAGGCTTCCTTCAAGGCCTTGGCCAGCGAGTACATGTCCTTGTGCTGGCGGTAATCGATGCAGGCGTCAAAGCCCAGCTCCTCCACCGCGTACTTGCACTTCTCAGGGCCCCCCGCAATGCCCACCGTGCGGCAGCCGCGCGCCTTGGCCAGCGCACCGAAGGCGCTTCCCACGGCGCCGGTGGCGGCGCTTACCACCACGGTGTCGCCGGCCTTGGGGTTGATGATCTTCACGAGGCCGTACCAGGCCGTCACACCGGGCATGCCCACGGCGCCGAGGTAGTGGCTCAGTGGCACGTGGGTGGTGTCGACCTTGCGCAGCGCGCCGGGTTGGTTGGCGTCGACCACGCTGTACTCCTGCCAGCCACCCATGCCGACCACCTTGTCGCCCACGGCGTATTTCGGGTGCTTCGACTCGGCCACCTCGCCGACGGTGCCGCCGATCATCACCTCGCCCAGCGGTTGCGAGGCGGCGTAGCTCTTGCTGTCGTTCATGCGGCCGCGCATGTACGGGTCCAGGCTCAGGAAGTGGTGGCGCACCAGCACCTGGCCGTCCTTGAGCGACGGGGTCTCGGTGGTGACCAGCTTGAAGTTGTCGACCGTGGCCTCACCCTTGGGGCGGTTGTCGAGCAGGATCTGTCGGTTGGTGGGCATGGTTGTCTCCGTGATCGGGTTCAGGTCTTGCGAAGGGTCGGCAGGCCCACGCCGGCGGCGTCGAAGCCCCCGTCGGCCGCGAGCGTCTGGCCGTTGATGTAGCTGGCGCGCGGGCTGCAGAGAAAGAACACCGCCTCGGCGATCTCTTCCTCGCTGCCGTAGCGCGCCAGCGGAATGCTGTCGTGGTAGTCGGCGCGAATCGCGGGCGTGTGCACGGCCGCGGCCATGGCGGTTTCCACGGGCCCGGGCGCCACCGCGTTCACACGGATGCCGGCATTGCCGTACTCCACCGCCTGCTGCTTCGTGAGGTGGATGAGTGCCGCCTTGCTGGTGCCATACGCCACACGCAGCGTGCTGGCGCGCAGGCCCGAGATGGAGGCGATGTTGACAACAGCACCGCCGCCCTCTTCCAGCATCACCGGCACCACCGCCTGCGTCATCAGGAAGGCACCATCCAGGTTGGTCGCCATCACATGGCGCCATTCGTGAAAAGTGGTCTCGCCGATGGGCTTGAACACCGCCACGCCGGCGTTGTTCACCAACGCGTCGATGCGACCGAAATGCGCCAGCGTTCGCGCCACCGCCGCGTCCACCTGCTGCGGGTGCGACACGTCGGCCGGCACCGCCATGGCCAGCGGCTCGCCAAAGCCTTCGTGGCGCAGCGCGGCCTCGGCCTTGACCAGCGTGGCTTCGTCGTTGTCGAGCAAGGCCACGCGGTGGCCACGTTGCAGGAACAGCCGCGCGATCGCGAGGCCGATGCCACGCGCCGCACCGGTCACCAGGGCCACGGGCAGTTCATCGCTCATGGGTTCAGTCCGTCGAGATGCGGTTGAGGGCTTGCGTGCTGCCCGGCCCGACGGGCAGGCGCGGCACGTACTTGAAGGTGCCGGTGGCGTGGCTGCACAACTTGCCGCTGGCATCGAACACGCTGCCTTCGGTGAACGCCATGGTGGCCGTGCGGTGCAGCAGCTTGCCGCGCGCCAGCAACGGGCCCTTGGCGGCACGCATGAAGCTGGTCTTCATCTCGATGGTGACGCAGCCCATGTCGTCCTGTACCGAACGCGCGGCGTGCGCCATCACCACGTCCAGCAGGGTCATGCTGGCGCCACCGTGCACCACGTCGAACGAGTTCTGGTGCTCAGGCGCGGGGTCGAAGGCGATCTCGGCCTCGCCGCCGTCCATGCGCAGGAGGCGAAAGCCAAGCAGTTCGACGAAGGGGATGCGTACCGAGAATTCCAAATCCTCAGCCTCCGGTGATGATCGAGACGCCGCCGTCCACCGCCATCCACTGGCCGGTGATGTGTTTGCCGGCGTCGCTGGCGTAGAGCACGGTCAGGCCCTTGAGGTCCTCGTCGTCGCCCAGGCGGCCCAACGGTGCGTGCGCCGCCAGTTTTTCTTCGCCCATGGCCTTGAGCGTGCCCTGCGTCATCTTGCTGGGGAAGAAGCCCGGGCAGATGGCGTTGACGCGGATCCCATGGGCGCCCCATTCGGCCGCGAGGGCACGGGTGAAGTTGATGACCGCGCCCTTGGAGGTGTTGTACGCGATCGTCTTCATGCCGCTCGGGTTGCCGCCCAGGCCGGCGATGGACGCGGTGTTGATGATGCTGCCACGCTTGCGCTTGATCATGCTGCGGCGCGCGACCTCCTGGCTCAGGATGAAGTAGCTGCGCACGTTGAGGTTCATCACCTTGTCCCAGGCCTCCACCGGGTGGTCCTCGGCAGGGGCGCCCCAGGCCGCGCCGGCGTTGTTGACAAGGATGTCGATGTCGCCCAGGCGCTGCAGGGTCTCGTCCACCAGGCGGCGGCACTCTTCCTCGCTCTGGCCATCGGCCGCAATCCAGCGCGCGTCGATACCGGCCGCCTGCAGCTCGGCCGTGGCCTCCTCCAGGTCGGACGCCTTGCGCGAGCTGATCAGCACGCGCGCGCCGACTTCACCGAGCGCATGGGCCATCTGCAGGCCCAGGCCGCGCGAGCCGCCCGTGATGAGTGCGTTCTTGCCCTTGAGGTCGAAGAGTTGGGAGATGGTGCGGGTCATGGTGCTGTCTGCCTCGTCTGTGGGAGTGGAAACCGTGCGGGCCATTGTGGCCCTTCGGGCGGCGCACGTGTGTCGCGCCGGTGGCGCCGCGTCAGACCTCGAAGTCCATGCACTGCCGCTCGGCCACGATGGCCTTCATGAACGGCTTGATGGCCACGTGATCGGGGTGGGTCTGGTAGGCCGCGAGCGCGGCGCGGTCGGTGAAGGTGCTGTCGAGCACCACGTCGTAGGTGCACTCCAGGCCGTCCTGCGCGAGGCCGACCTGGAACTGCAGCGTGCCCGGGTGCAGCGTCGCGCAGGCTTCCAGCAGGGCTTTGGCCTTGCGCTTGTTGTACTCGCGGTCGGCCCCTTCGGCCTGTTCCTTGAGCTTCCACATCACGATGTGGCGCAACATCAGAACGCCTCCTCGGGCAATTCCGCGCAGGTGGCGTCGCGGCTGCTCACCACGGCGAGCCAGGCGCCGGTCTTGGGCAGCTCGTAGTGGAGGAAGTAACGCATGGCGCCCAGGCGGCCGGTGCGTGCGGGGCTGGCGGGCGCGGCGTGCGCGGTCAGCGCCACATCGAGCCAGATCCAGGCCAGCACGGTGTGGCCAAAGGCTTGCAGATAGGGCACGGCGTTGGCCAGCGCCTCGGCCGGGTTGCCGGTGGCCCAGGCGGCTTTGGTGGCCGCGCCCACGTCCTGCAGCGCCTTGCCCAGTGCGTTGGCGTGCGCCGCAAGTTCGGGCACCTGGATGGCGCGCTGGATGGTGGCGTTGATGCGACCGGCCAGCAGCTGCAGGCCGCGGCCGTTTTCCATCAGCACCTTGCGGCCCAGCAGGTCCATGCCCTGGATGCCGTGCGTGCCCTCGTGGATCATGTTCAGGCGGTTGTCGCGCCAGTACTGCTCCACGGGAAAGTCGCGCGTGTAGCCATAGCCGCCGTGCACCTGGATGGCCAGGCTGTTGGCCTCCAGGCACCACTCGCTGGGCCAGCTTTTTGCAATGGGGGTCAGCACCTCCAGCAGCAGGCGCGCCTCGTCGGCGGCCTCGGGCGTGCCGGTGTGCTGCTCGTCCACCAGGCGGGCGCAGTACAGTTCCAGCGCCAGCGCGCCCTCGGCATAGCTCTTCTGCGCCAGCAGCATGCGTTTCACGTCGGCGTGTTCGATGATACGGCTCTGCGGACGCGATGGGTCCTTGCCTTCGGGACCGACCGGGCGGCCTTGCGGGCGGTTCTTCGCGTAGTCGAGCGAGGCCAGGTATCCGGCCATACCCAACATGGTGGCCGCCATGCCGACACCGATGCGGGCCTCGTTCATCATGTGGAACATGCAGCGCAGGCCTTCACCGGGGCGGCCGACGAGATAACCGACGGCGCCGGCACCGCCCCGAACGGGGTACTTGCCTTCACCGAAGTTGAGCAGCGTGTTGGTGGTGCCGCGCCAGCCGCACTTGTGGTTCAGGCCGGCGAGCGCCACGTCGTTGCGCTCACCGGTGAGCTGGCCGTCGGTGTCGACCAGCTTCTTGGGGACGATGAACAGCGAGATGCCTTTGACGCCGGGCGGCAGCTTGCCATCGGGACCCGGGATCTTGGCCAGCACCAGGTGGATGATGTTCTCGGTCAGCTCGTGCTCGCCGGCCGAGATCCACATCTTGTTGCCCTTGAGCCGAAAACGCGGGCCGAGCGGATCGGCTTCGAAGTTCTCGCCATCGGGCACGGCGCGCGTGGCCACGTCGCTCAGGCTCGAGCCCGCCTGCGGTTCGCTCAGGCACATGGTGCCGGAAAAACGCCCCGAGAACTCGTTGAGTGCGAACACGCGTTTCTGCGCCTCGGTGCCATGCACCATCAGCAAGTTGGCGTTGCCCGTGGTGAGCATGCCGGCGCCGATGCTCACCGACGCCATGGCGAAGAAGGCGTTCGCCGCCGCCTCCACCGTGTAGGGCAGCTGCATGCCGCCAATGTCGTAATCCTGCGCGGCACTGAGCATGCCGCTCTCGGCATAGGCCTGCCAGGCGTCGTGCGTGGCTTGCGGCAGGATCACGCGCTCGCCGTCAAATTGCGGCTCCTGGGTGTCCACCAGGCGATTGAAGGGCGCGTACTTCTCGCGCGCAATGCGTTCGCAGGTGTCCAGCACCGCGTCGAAGGTCTCGCGGCTGTGGTCGGCGAAGCGCTCGCGCTGCTGCAGCGACTGGACATCAAGCCAGTCGTGCAGCAGGAAGTCGACGGTGGGGCGCAGGGACATGGTGCGCCCCGCGATCAGAGGACTTCGAACACACCGGCAGCGCCCATGCCGCCGCCGATGCACATCGTCACGCACACACGCTTGGCGCCGCGGCGCTTGCCTTCGATGAGGGCGTGGCCCGTGAGGCGCTGGCCCGACACGCCGTAGGGGTGGCCCACCGCGATGGCACCGCCATTCACGTTCAGGCGGTCGCCCGGGATGCCCAGCTTGTCGCGGCAGTAGATCACCTGCACCGCGAAGGCTTCATTGAGTTCCCAGAGGTCGATGTCGCTGACCTTCAGGCCCAGGCGGGCCAGCACCTTGGGCACCGCGAAGACGGGGCCGATGCCCATCTCGTCGGGCTCGCAACCAGCCACCGCAAAGCCCAGAAAGCGGCCCAGCGGCTTGAGGCCCTTCTTTTCGGCCAGCGATTCGTCCATCACCACACAGGCGCCAGCGCCGTCGCTGAACTGGCTGGCGTTGCCGGCCGACACCAGGCCGCCGGGCAGCGCCGAGCGCAGACCATGGATGGCGTCGAACGTGGTGCCCGGGCGGATGCCTTCGTCGTTTTCGACCGTGACCTGCTTGGTGATCAGGCCCATGACCTTGTCGGCCACGCCCGCGGTCACGGTGATGGGCGCAATCTCGGCCTTGAACAGGCCCGCTTCGAGTGCGGCCGTGGCCTTTTGCTGGCTGGCGGCGCCGTACTCGTCCATCTTGTCGCGGCCGATGTTGTAGCGCTTGGCCACTTGCTCGGCCGTCTGAAGCATGTTCCAGTAGATCTCGGGCTTCTGCTTCTCCAGCGCGAGGTCCTTGAGCATGTGCTGGTTCATCTCTTGCTGCACGCAGGAGATGCTTTCCACGCCACCGGCCACGTACACACTGCCCTCGCCCGCGATGATGCGTTGCGCGGCCAGCGCGATCGTCTGCAGGCCGGAGGAGCAAAAGCGGTTGACCGTCATGCCCGAGACGGTGACGGGCATGCCGGCCTTGAGCGCGATCTGGCGCGCGATGTTGGCGCCGGTGGCGCCTTCGGGGTTGGCGCAGCCCATGATGACGTCCTCGACTTCGGCGGCGTCGATGCCGGCGCGTTGCACGGCATGCTGCACCGCGTGGCCACCCAGGGTGGCGCCGTGGGTCATGTTGAAGGCGCCCTTCCAGCTCTTGGTGAGCGGCGTGCGGGCGGTGGAAACGATGACGGCGTTGCTCATGTGATTTCTCCTGATTCGATCGCGGCCATCAGCCGTTGAAGTTCTTGCCCTCAGCGACCAGGCGCTGAATGAGGGGCGCGGGCTCCCAGAACTTCGCGTCGTCGAGCGGGTTCTTCTGGAAGCGCTTCATGGCCTGCACCACGTTGAACAGCCCCACCTCGTCGGCGTACTTGAGCGGGCCACCACGGTGCACCGGGAAGCCGTAGCCGAAGATGTAGACCACATCGATGTCGCTGGCCTTGTTGGCGATGCCCTCTTCCAGGATGTGCGCGGCCTCGTTCACCAGCGAGAACACCAGGCGCTGCACGATCTCCTCGTCGGATATCTTGCGCGGCGTGATGCCCAGCGACTTGCGGTGCTCGGCAATCATCTGCTCGACCTCGGCATTCGGGATCGCATCACGCTTGCCGGGCACGTAGTCGTACCAGCCCTTGCCCACCTTCTGGCCGAAGCGGCCTTTCTCGCACAGCAGGTCGGCCGTCTTGCTGTACTTCATGTCGGGCTTTTCGGTGTAGCGGCGCTTGCGGATCGCCCAGCCGATGTCGTTGCCGGCCAGATCGCCCATGCGGAACGGGCCCATGGCGAAGCCGAACTTCTCGATCGCGCGGTCGACCTGCGCGGGGGTGCAGCCTTCGTCGAGCAGGAAGCCGCCCTGGCGACCGTACTGCTCGATCATGCGGTTGCCGATGAAGCCGTCGCACACGCCCGAGACCACCGCGGTCTTCTTGATCTTCTTGGCCACGGCCATCACGGTGGCCATCACGTCCTTGCCGGTCTTGTCGCCGCGCACCACCTCCAGCAGCTTCATCACGTTGGCCGGGCTGAAGAAGTGCAGGCCCACCACGTCCTGCGGGCGCTTGGTGAAGTTGGCGATCTTGTTGACGTCCAGCGTGGAGGTGTTGGACGCCAGGATCGCGCCGGGTTTCATCACGGCGTCGAGCTGCTTGAACACGGCTTCCTTGACGCCGATCTCCTCGAACACGGCCTCGATCACGAGGTCGGCGTCCTTGATGTCGTTGTAGTCAACGGTGGTCTTGAGCAGGCCCATGCGCTGGTCGAGCTTGTCCTGCTTGAGCTTGCCCTTCTTGACCTGGGCCTCGTAGTTGCCGCGCATGACGCCCACGCCGCGGTCCAGTGCTTCCTGCTTCATCTCGAGGATGGTCACGGGGATGCCCGCGTTCAGGAAGTTCATCGAGATGCCACCACCCATGGTGCCGGCACCGATGACGGCGACCTTCTCGATCTTGCGTTGCGGCGTGTCTTCCGGCACGTCGGGGATCTTGCTGGCGGCGCGCTCGGCCATGAACAAGTGGCGCAGCGCGCGGCACTCCGGCGTCCACATCAGGTTGATGAACATCTCGCGCTCGGTGAGCATGCCCTGGTCAAACTTCTGCTTGGTGGCGGCTTCAACGGCGTCCACGCATTTGGCAGGCGCGGGGAAGTTCTTCGCCATGCCCTTGACCATGTTGCGCGCGAACTGGAAGTAGGCGTCGCCGTCCTTGTGTTTGCAGGGCAGGTTGCGCACCAGCGGCAGCGCGCTGCCGTCGGCGTGTTTGGCGGCCACTTCCTTCGCGAAGGCCAGTGCCTCGGCGGCCAGCGCTTCGGCGCTGCTGGCCATCTTGTCGAACAGCTTCTGGCCCGGCAGCATGGCCAGCATCTCGCTCTTGACCGGCTCGCCGCTCACGATCATGTTCAGCGCGGCCTCCACGCCCAGCACGCGCGGCAGGCGCTGCGTGCCGCCGGCGCCGGGGATCAGGCCGAGCTTGACCTCGGGGAGCGCCACGTTGCAGCCGGGTGCGGCGATGCGGTAATGGCAGCCCAGCGCCAGCTCCAGCCCGCCGCCCATGGCCACACTGTGGATGGCCGCGACCACCGGCTTGCTGCAGTTCTCCACCGCCAGGATCACGCTCAGCAGGTTGGGCTCGGCCAGCGCCTTGGGCGTGCCGAACTCCTTGATGTCGGCGCCGCCCGAAAAGGCTTTGCCGGCGCCGGTGAGCACGACGGCCTTGACCGCCGGATCGGCCTGCGCTTTTTCCAGGCCCGCGGTGATGCCCTGGCGCGTGGCCAGGCCCAGGCCGTTGACGGGCGGGTTGTTCAGCGTGATGACGGCCACGTCGCCGTGGACCTGGTACTCAGCGGACATGAAATCTCCTCGGGTTTGGAATGCGCCGGGCAGACCCGGTTGGCCGGGTCTGCCAGAAAAAGAACGGTCGTTCGATTCTAGGTTCGACCGATGCCGCGGCAAGCCCCGCGTGTCGCCCGCAGGACTGCCCGAACGGGCAGGCCCGCGTCAGACCTCCAGCCACTCCTTGCGGATGGCGGGATCGGCTTTCAGCGCCTCGGGTGTGCCCTCGAACACGATGCTGCCGTGGCCCATCACCAGGGTGCGGTCGGAGATGTTCAGCGCAATGGTGAGCTTCTGTTCGATCAACAAAACCGAGAGGCCGCGTGCCTTGAGCTTTTGCAGGTACTCGGCCACCAGCTCCACGATCTTGGGCGCCAGGCCCTCGGTGGGCTCGTCGATGATGATGAGTTCCGGGTCGCCCATCAGGGTTCGGCACAGCGTGAGCATCTGCTGCTCGCCGCCCGAGAGCACGCCGGCCTCGGTGTGCTGGCGTTCCTTCAGGCGCGGGAACATGGCGTACATGTCGTCGAAGCTCCAGCGCGAGCCCTTGCCCGCGCCCTTCTGGCCCAGCAACAGGTTCTGGTGCACCGTGAGCGTGGGGAAGATGTCGCGGTTCTCGGGCACGTAGCCGATGCCCAGGTGTGCCACTTCGTATGCCTTGCGCCCCACCAGTTGCTGGCCCTTCCAGTCGACGCTGCCGTGGCTTTCCACCAGGCCCATGATCGCTTTGGCGGTGGTGGAACGCCCCGAGCCGTTTCGGCCCAGCAGCGCCACGATCTCGCCCGGACGCACGTCGAACTCGACGCCGTGGAGCACGTGACTCTTGCCGTAGTAGGCGTGCAGGTTGCGGATGTTCAACATGTCAGTGCTCCGCTCCCTGGGTTTCTGCCACGTGCGAGCCGAGGTAGGCCTCCTGCACGCGCGCATTGGCGCGCACCGCGTCCGGTGTGTCGAAGGCCAGCACCTCGCCATAGACCACCACGGCAATGCGGTCGGCCAGACCGAACACCACCCCCATGTCGTGTTCCACCGTCAGCAGCGTCTTGCCCTCGGTCACGTCGCGGATCAGGCCGATGAAGCGGCCCGTCTCGCTCTTGCTCATGCCCGCGGTGGGTTCGTCAAGCAGGATCACGTTGGCGCCGCCACCGATGGTGATGCCGATCTCCAGCGCCCGCTGCTCGGCGTAGGTGAGGTTCATGGCCAGCACGTCGCGCTTGCGATCGAGCTGGATCATGTGCATGAGCTCCTCGGCCCGTGCGTTGGCATCGTGCAGATCGCTCAGGAAGCGCAGGAAGGTGTACTTGTAACCCAGGCTCCAGAGCACGCCGCAGCGAAGGTTCTCGAACACACTGAGCTTGGGAAAGATGTTGGTGATCTGGAAGCTGCGCGAGAGGCCGGCGCGGTTGATCTCGAACGGCCGCTTGCCGTCGATGCGCTGACCGTTGAGCAGCACCTGGCCACTGCTGGGCGCAAAGCGCCCGCTGATCAGGTTGAACAGGGTGGACTTGCCGGCGCCGTTGGGGCCGATGATGGCCACGCGTTCGCCGGGGTTCACGGCCATGTTCACGCCGCGGATGATTTCGGTCTTGCCGAAGCTCTTGCGCAGGTCCCGCAACTCCAGCGCGGGGGTGTGGTTGGCCTGGCTCACGCGTTCTCCCTTTGTTTCATGGCGTTCTCGATGAACTCCTGGATCGCGCCCCAACGCCGGGCGAAACGCCGGCGAGCGAGCTCGAAGAGCACGAAGCCGACGACCGCTGCAACCAGCGCCCCGCCCCAGCTCGCCGCGCTGCGCGCGTGCAGCGTCAGGCCGAGGAAATTCAGCTCGTCGCCGAGCGTGGTGCTCAGTTGCAGGTGGTAGATCATCTCGATGATGGCGGACGCACCGACCAGCATCAGCACCCCGGTGGCCAACAGCGCCAGATAGCTGCCGGTGAGTTCCCGCAGGCGGCCGAAGGCGGCCACGCGCAGGTTCATCATGATCAGGCTTGCAAAGCCGCCAGGGGCATAGATGACCATGAACAGGAAGATCAACCCGAGGTAGAGCAACCACGCCTGGGTGAGCTCGGAGAGCATCACGAAGGCCAGCACCATGAGCACGCCGCCGATGATGGGGCCGAAGAAGAACGTGGCCCCGCCAAGGAAGGTGAACAGCAGGTAGGCACCCGAGCGCGCGGCACCCACGACCTCGGCGGTGACGATCTCGAAGTTGAGCGCGCCCAGTCCGCCCGAGATGCCCGCGAAGAAGCCGGCAATGATGAAGGCGAAGTAGCGCACCTTCTGCGTGTCGTAGCCCACGAACTCCACGCGTTCGGGGTTGTCGCGCACCGCGTTGAGCATGCGCCCGAGCGGTGTGCGCGTGAAGGCGTACATGGCGGCCACACAGACGAAGGTGTAGAGCGCGATCAGGTAGTACACCTGCCGTTGCGGCCCGAAGGTGATGCCCATGAAAGGCTCGCCGGCCATGCGGTCGCCCGAGACGCCCCCCTCGCCGCCGAAGAACTCGGGAATCATCAGGGAGAGCGCGAACACCAGTTCGCCCAGGCCCAGCGTGATCATGGCGAAGGTGGTGCCGGCCTTGCGCGTGGTGACATAGCCGAACAGCGCGGCAAAGCCCATGCCGGCAACACCACCCACGATCGGGATCAGCGACACCGGGATGTCCATCAGGCCTTCGGTCACGCGGTTGAGCGCGTGGATGGCCACGAACGAGCCCAGGCCGGTGTAGACCGCGTGCCCGAAACTGAGCATGCCGCCCTGGCCGAACAGCATGTTGTAGGACAGGCACGCGATGATGGCGATGCCCATCTGCGACAGCACCGTGAGCGCCAGGCCGCTGCTGAAGATCAGGGGCGCAACGATGAGCACCAGGGCAAAACTGCCCCAGATGACCCAACGCCAGACATTGAAGCGGGGCACGGCAAGTGCGGAAGGCTGGACGTGTGCGTTCATGGATCAGCCCTCGCGTTTGCCGAGCAGGCCGCGCGGACGAAAAATCAGGATGAGCACGAGGAACAGGTACGGCAGGATCGGTGCCACCTGCGACAGCGTGAGCTTGATGTAGGAGTTGTTGCGCAGCCCCTCCGACAACGGAATGCGCAGCTGCTCGGCCAGCGTGAGCAAAGAGTACTCGAAGGCCACGGCAAAGGTCTGGATGACCCCGATCAGCAGCGAGGCGACGAATGCGCCCGAAAGCGATCCCATTCCACCCACCACCACGACCACGAAGATCACGGAGCCCACGGTGGCGGCCATGGCCGGTTCGGTGAGGAAGGTGCTGCCGCCGATGACACCGGCCAGCCCGGCCAGCGCCGAGCCGGCGCCAAACACCAGCATGAACACGCGTGGCACGTTGTGCCCCAGCGATTCGACCGTTTCAGGGTGCGTCAGCGCGGCCTGAATCACCAGGCCGATGCGCGTGCGGGTGAGCAGCAGCCAGACCGACAGCAGCATCACCACGGCCACCAGCATCATGAAGCCACGCGTGGCCGGAAACGGGGAGCAGACGACGCGCACGGCAGCATCGGCAGCGCTGCACCACTCGGCTGGCGCGGCGCCCCACACCAGCCGCAGGCCGTCGATGGAATGGTTGATGAGGGTGAACACAGGGCCGCGCAGCTCCTCGGGGGGACGGAACTCCACCGCGATGCGGCCCCAGATGAGCTGCACGATCTCGACGATGACGTAAGACAGCCCGAAGGTGACGAGCAATTCAGGCACGTGGCCGAATTTGTGCACCTTGCGCAGGCACTGGCGTTCGAACACCGCACCCAGCAGACCCACCACGATGGGCGCAATGATCAGTGCCGGCCAGAAGCCGACGAACTGCGCCACCGTGTAGCCCACGTAGGCCCCCAGCATGTAGAAGCTGGCGTGCGCGAAGTTGAGCACGCCCATCATGCTGAAGATCAGCGTGAGCCCCGAGCTGAGCATGAACAGCAACAGCCCGTAGCTCAGGCCGTTCAGCATCGAGATGATGAAAAACTCCATTCCCTGGATCCTCGTTGTCGGTGCAAGTGAAAGAGCCCGAGACGGCACCCCGTTTCGGGCTCTTGTGAGGCGAGCTCAGATCAGGGGCGTTTCATCTGGCAGCTGGTGGGCGTGCTCGACACATAGTTCGGGTACTCCGCCACCGGTGCCAGGGTCATGCCGGTCTTCTCGGGGCTGTAAGGGTACTTGGCATCGGCCTTCTGCCACACCGACATGTACAGCGGCTGCTGCAACTGGTGGTCGGTCTTGCGCATCTGCACTTCGCCGTTGAAGCTCTTGACGCTCAGGCCTTCCATGGCGGCGGCGACCTTCACCGGGTCGGTGGACTTGGCCTTGGCCATGGCGGCACCCAGCATCTCGAAGATGCGGATCGTGGAGCCGGTGTAGAAGTCGTCGTTGTACTTCTGGTTGAACTCCTTCATCCACTTCTCCATCTGGCCGCCCATGTTGTAGTGGTTGTAGGCGATCTGATAGACACGGCCGGCACCGTTGTTGCCCAGTGCGGTGGGCGTGCCCGTGACACCGGCGTAGTAGGTGAAGAACTTGCCGGTGTAGCCGTTCTCGTTGGCCGCCTTGATCAGCAGCGACAGGTCGGAACCCCAGTTGCCGGTAATCACGGTGTCGGCGCCCGAGGCCTTGATCTTGGCGATGTAGGGCGCGAAGTCGCGCGTCTGGGCCAGCGGATGCAGATCCTCACCCACGAACTGGATGTCCGGGCGCTTGCGACCGATGGTCTCCTTGGCGAACTTGACCACCTGGTGGCCGTGCGAGTAGTTCTGGTTGAGCAGGTAGATCTTCTTGATGTCCGGCTGCGTGGCGATGAAGCTGGACATGGCCTCCATCTTCATCGAGGTGTCGGCATCGAAGCGGAAGTGCCAGTAGCTGCACTTGCTGTTGGTGAGATCGGGGTCGACCGCCGAGTCGTTGAGGTAGAGCACCTCCTTGCCCGGGTTGCGCGCGTTGTGCTTTTCCACCGCGTCCACCAGCGCCAGCGCGACCGAGGAGCCGTTGCCCTGGATGATGTAGCGTGCGCCCTGGTCGATGGCGGCCTTGAGCGCGTTGAGGCTTTCCGCCGGGCTGAGCTTGTTGTCGATCGCAGTGATCTCGAACTTCACGCCGGCCGGGTTGCCCTTGCCGCTGAACTTCTCGGCAAAGAACTGATAGCCCTTGAACTGGCTCACGCCCACCGGACCGAGCAGACCGGTCAGCGGGTCGATACGGACCAGCTTGACCGTCTCACCCGCCTGGGCGAGCACCGCGCCTGCGGCCACGAGCATGGCGGCACCGGCCACCGACTTCACGAACCATTTCATCGCTTGTCTCCTTGATTGGATGGGTCGCCCAAGAGGACGAACGCTGGCAGCGTAAAGCGAGACAGCGCGCCCCGCTTCAGGGAATGCCCGCGCTTCTATCCCCCAGGCGACACACGAGCGGTTTCGCGCCGCTCGACGAGCTGCTTCAGAGCCCCGGCAGCACGTAGTCCTTGAGCTGCTGGCGCAGCGTCATCTTCTGCATCTTGCCGGTGGCGCCCAGCGGAATCGCATCGACGAAGACCACGTCGTCGGGCACCTGCCACTTGGCGATCTTGCCTTCGTAGAACGCCAGCAGTTCGTCGCGCGTGACTTCGGCACCCGGCTTCTTCACCACCACCACGATCGGCCGCTCATCCCACTTCGGGTGGCGCATGCCGATGCAGGCGGCCATGGCCACCGCGGGGTGGGCCATGGCGATGTTCTCGACGTCGATCGAGCTGATCCACTCGCCGCCGGACTTGATCACGTCCTTGCTGCGGTCGGTGATCTGCATGAAGCCCTCGGCGTCGATGGTGGCGACGTCGCCCGTGGGGAACCAGCCATGACCCTGGGCGTCGTAGCGCAGCGGGTCCCCGCCCTCGCCCTTGAAGTAGCTGGCGATGATCCAGGGCCCGCGCACCAGCAGGTCGCCGTAGCTCTTGCCGTCCCATGGCAGTTCCTCGCCAGCCTCGTTGACGATCTTCATGTCCACGCCGAAGACGGTGCGGCCCTGCTTGAGGCGCACCTGCATCTGCTCGGCCTTGCTCAGGCTCAGTTGCGAATTCTTGAGGTTGCACACCGTGCCCAGGGGTGACATCTCGGTCATGCCCCAGGCGTGCAGCACCTCCACGCCATAGAGGTCGTTGAAGGCGGCGATCATGGCCGGCGGGCAGGCCGAGCCGCCGATCACCGTGCGCTTCAGGGTGCTGAACTTCAGGCCGTTCTGCTGCAGGTGGCCCAGCAGCATCTGCCACACCGTGGGCACACCGGCGGCCATGGTCACGCCCTCGGCCTCGATCAGCTCATAGACCGACTTGCCGTCAAGCGCACCGCCCGGGAACACCAGCTTGCAGCCCACGGCCGCGGCCGAGTACGGCAGGCCCCAGGCGTTGACGTGGAACATCGGCACCACCGGCAGGATGGCATCGCGCGCCGAGCAACCGAGCGCGTCCGGCAGCGCTGCGCCATAGGCATGCAGCAGCGTGGAACGGTGCGAATACAGCGCTGCCTTGGGGTTGCCCGTGGTGCCGCTCGTGTAGCACATGCTCGAGGCGCTGTTCTCATCGAACTCGGGCCAGGCGTAGCTGTCTTTCTGTGCGCCGATCCAGGCTTCGTAGCTCTTCAGGCCGGGGATGCCGCTGTCGGCCGGAAGCGCGCTGGCATCGCACAAGGCGATCCAGTGCTTCACCGTGGTGCACTTGCTCCACACGGCTTTCACCAGCGGCAGAAAGCTCATGTCGAAGCACAGCGCCTTGTCCTCGGCGTGGTTGACGATCCAGACCAGCTGTTCGGGGTGCAGACGCGGGTTGAGGGTGTGCAACACGCGGCCCGTGCCGCTGACGCCGAAGTACAGCTCCAGATGGCGGTAGCCGTTCCAGGCCAGCGTGGCCACCCGGTCACCAAAGCCCACGTCGCCCAGTGCGTCAATGGCGTTGGCCACCTGACGCGAGCGGCGCGCCACCGTGGCCCAGTTGCTGCGGTGGATGTCGCCCTCGACGCGACGCGAGACGATCTCGGTGCTGCCGTGGTGGCGCTCGGCGTGGACGATGAGGTTGGAAATCAGCAGCGGTTGGCTCTGCATCTGGCCCAGCATGGGGAAGTCTCCGGTAGTGGTTGGAAGGATCAGCTGCCATGCTAGCCGCGAGCGCGGGTTTGGCGCGAGCGGGATTGTCCCGGGGGCAACATCCGTGACGCCAAGACCCTGCGACCTGTGAGCGATGCCCCGGCGTCCGACAATGCGGGGCATGAACGCTGTCGTCGACGCCGCCGCCCTGGACCTGGGCTGGACCTGGCAGAACCGCTTCGCCGCCCTGGGCGAAGCCTTCTTCACCCGCACCAGCCCGACGCCGCTGCCCGAACCCCAGTGGGTCGGCACGCAGCCGGCACTGGCGCGCGAGCTGGGCCTGGACGTCGCCTGGCTGGCCCACCCCGAGGCGCTGCAGGCCTTCAGCGGCAACCGTGCGCTGGCCGGCAGTGCACCCGTTGCCACGGTCTACAGCGGCCATCAGTTCGGCGTGTGGGCCGGCCAGCTCGGCGACGGCCGCGCCATTCTGCTGGGCGAGGTCGACACACCCGCGGGCCCGATGGAATTGCAGCTCAAGGGCGCCGGCCTCACGCGTTACTCGCGCATGGGTGACGGGCGAGCCGTGCTGCGCAGCTCCATTCGCGAATTCCTGTGCAGCGAGGCCATGCACGCGCTGGGCATTCCCACCACGCGTGCGCTTTGCGTCACGGGCTCGCCGCAGCCGGTGATCCGCGAGACGGTGGAAACCGCGGCGGTGGTCACGCGCGTGGCGCCGAGCTTCATTCGCTTCGGGCACTTCGAACATTTTTCGGCCAACGGGCAGATCGGCGAGCTGCGCCGGCTCGCCGATTTCGTGATCGATCGCTACTACCCCGCCTGCCGCGACGGTGATGGCAACCCCTACGCCAACCTGCTGGAAGCGGTGGCCGCACGCACCGCGGAGATGGTGGCGCATTGGCAGGCCGTGGGCTTCTGCCACGGGGTGATGAACACCGACAACATGAGCATCCTGGGCCTGACCATCGACTACGGGCCCTTCCAGTTCATGGACGCCTTCAACCCGGCGCACATCTGCAACCACAGCGACAGTGGCGGGCGCTACGCCTACCACCGCCAGCCCAACATCGCCTACTGGAACCTGTTCTGCCTGGGTCAGGCCCTGCTGCCGCTCATGGACGAGCAACAGCAGGCGCTGGACGCGCTGGAGCCTTACAAGACGCTGTTCCCGGCCGCACTCACGCGCCGCATGGGCGCCAAGCTCGGCCTGGTGGACGTGCGCGAGGGCGACGCAGAACTCATCGAAGCGCTGATGCAGCTCATGCACAAGGACGCGGTCGACTTCAGCATCCTCTTTCGCCGCCTGTGCGATGCGGCCGGGGGCCACACCGAGCCCGTGCGCGACCTGTTCCTGCAGCGCGAGGCTTTCGACGCCTGGGCCGCGCGCTGGCGTGAGCGGCTGCAGTCGCAGCCCGGTTTCGATGACTCGGTCACGGCGGCCGCCATGCGCCGCGTGAACCCGCGCATCGTGCTGCGCAACCACCTGGGCCAGGTGGCGATCGAGCGCGCGCAGCAGGGCGATTTCAGCGAGGTGGATCGACTGCTGAAAGCTTTGATGGCCCCGTTCGACGAACGCGAAGGCGAGGACGATCTCGCCGCCTTCCCGCCCGACTGGGCACAGCAGATCGAGATCAGCTGCTCTTCCTGAGAGGACCGCAGGACATGGACTTTCCCATCAAGAAAACCGACGCCGAGTGGCGCGAGATCCTGGCCGCCAAGGGCGCCGAGCGTGGCGCCTTCGAAGTCACGCGCCACGCCCACACCGAGCGGCCCTTCACCGGCAAGTACGAGGAAATCTGGGCCGACGGCAGCTACCACTGCATCTGCTGCGGCAACCACCTGTTCGACGCCGGCACCAAGTTCGACGCCGGCTGCGGCTGGCCCAGCTTCTGGAAAGCCGTTCCCGGCGCCATCACCGAGATCACCGACCGCAGCCACGGCATGGTGCGCACCGAGACCGTGTGCAGCCAGTGCGGCGCGCACCTGGGCCATGTGTTCGAGGACGGCCCTGCGCCCACCGGCCTGCGCTACTGCATGAATTCGGCGGCGATCGATCTGAAGGAGAAATGAAGCGATGCCCAGTCAACTCGCCGACATCAAGCTATCGATGCTGGACCTCGTGGCGGTGCGCGAAGGCGGCACCGTGGCCGAGGCAATTGCCATCGCGCGGCGTACCGCACAGCACGCCGAACGCCTGGGTTTCACGCGCTACTGGTTGGCCGAACACCACAACATGACCGGCATCGCCAGTTCGGCCACCGCCGTGCTGGTGGGTCACATCGCTGGTGCCACCAGCCGCATCCGCGTCGGTTCGGGCGGGGTCATGCTGCCCAACCACGCGCCGCTGGTGGTGGCCGAGGCCTTCGGTACCCTGGAGGCGCTCTACCCCGGGCGCATTGACCTCGGCCTGGGCCGTGCGCCCGGTACCGACGGACTGACGATGCGTGCCCTGCGGCGCGACCGGGTGGAAACCGAGGCTGATTTCCCGCGCGAGGTCGCCGAGCTGCAGGCCTTCCTGGGCCCGGCGCAGCCGGGCCAGCGCGTGATCGCCATGCCTGGGCAGAACTCGAACGTGCCCATCTGGCTGCTCGGCTCCAGCCTGTTTTCGGCCCGCCTCGCCGCGCAGCGCGGCTTGCCATTCGCCTTCGCCTCGCACTTTGCCCCACGGCTGCTGCTGCAGGCGCTGGAGGTCTACCGCAGCGAGTTCCAGCCGTCGGCGGTGCTCGCCCGGCCCTACGCCGCCATCGGCGTGCCGATGATCGCGGCTCCCACCGACGACGAAGCGGAGT
This sequence comes from Hydrogenophaga intermedia, assembly GCF_023715105.1. GTDB lineage: Bacteria > Pseudomonadota > Gammaproteobacteria > Burkholderiales > Burkholderiaceae_C > Hydrogenophaga > Hydrogenophaga intermedia_A. Next base: position 43,209 of record NZ_JAMBNO010000005.1, read on the forward strand.
TTCTGGCGAGCAGCACCTACCAGCGCGTGCTGGGCATCCTCACCGGCCGCCGCGGGCAGCTGCCGCCACCAGTGACGGATTTCGTGGCGTCGCTGGCGCCGCACGAGCGCCAGGGCATCGCCGATTTCCTGGCCGCCGCCGTCATCGGCAGCCCCGACACGGTGCGCGCCGGCCTGCAGCGCCTGGCCGACCTCACCGAGGCTGACGAGTTCATTCTGGTGAGCGACGTGTTCGACCCGGCGCTTCGCCTGCGCTCGCTCGACATCGCAGCGGTGGCGATGCGCGAAGGCGCCGTGGCCGCAGCCGCCTGATCAGCGGCCGCGCACCAGCGCCATCACCTGCCCGGCGTCCAGCGTCGCGGCCTTCTGCTGGATCTGTGGCAGGTACTGCGCTTGCATCTGCTTTGCCGGACCCAGCAAGTCCTGAAAAGTCTGCTTTAGCAACTCGGTGCTCATCTGCCGGCCGCCCGCGTAGTAGCGTTTGGCCACCTGGCCCAGCGCGTACGTGGTGGCGAACGAAAACGCCATGCCCGTGGCGGCGCGCCCGATGCCTCCGATGGTGCGCCCCGCCGCCTTGCCCAGCAGGCCGCCGATGAGCTTGCGGCCGAACTGCTCGAGGTATTGCGAGGTCAGCCCCACGCCCACCGCAGCGATGAATTCGCGGATGTGCCCCTGGTCGAGCTCGACACCGTGCGACTTGCCGATCTCGTAGACCATCTTGACCTGCAGCGGAATGATGGCCATCGACGCCCAGGATTGCGGCAGCAGTTCCAGCGCGCCGTTGAGCATGGCGTAGTTGAGGATCGATTTGTCCAGCGCCGCGTTGTCCAGGCCGCGCACCTCGGGTGCCGCCGCCGTGGTGGCCACCGTGGCCGGCACGGCAACGGATGCGGCCTGCACCAGCTCGGCCTCTGTGCGCTCGAAGGCGGCGACTTCGCCCGCATCGGGCTTGAGCCGGGCCTTCAGATCGGCCAGAAAGGCGGCTTCGGCCGCGCTGCGGGCCCCGTCGGCGTCGCACACGCAGACGGCCATCTCGTAGGCCAGTTCGCGCTGGCCGGCGTCACCCAGGCGGGCCACGGTGCCGCCCAGATCGACCCGGCGCAGCAGTACGTCCTGATACACGGCCGCGAGGCCTGCCACGCCACCCTTGCCGCCCAGCGATTCGGCGATGCCGCGCAGGCTTTCGCGCTCGGCATCGGCCTTGTCACCATCGGCCAGCGCGGCCATGAGGGCAATCGTGAGGATCGCTTGTTGTTCCTGTGCGTTCATGTGGGGTTCTCCTCTGCGTCATGGGCATGTGCGGCCGTTCATCGAGCCTTCAAGCCCTGGCAAGGTTCCCCATCGCGCCCGGGGTTTGCGCCGGCAGGGATAATCCCGGCATGCGACTGCTGCTCGATTTCTTCCCCATCCTGCTGTTCTTTGGCGCCTACAAGCTGCAGGGCATCTATCTGGCCACCGCGGTGCTGATGGTGGCCACGCTGGTGCAGACCGGCATCATCTACGCCATCGACCGCAAGCTGCAGAACATCCACAAGATCACGCTGGTGCTGGTGCTGGTGTTCGGCACGCTCACCCTGCTCCTGCAGGACGAGCGCTTCATCAAATGGAAGCCAACGGTGCTCTACGCCGGCATGGCCGTCGTGCTGGGCGCCGCACTGTGGGGCTGGAAGAAGAACTTCCTGCAGATGCTGCTGGGTGCCCAGTTGAGCCTGCCCGCGTCGGTGTGGGCGCGCCTCACGGTGGCCTGGATCGGCTATTTCCTGTTCATGGCCGGCATCAACGCCTGGTTCGCGGCCTACCAGACCACCGAGGAGTGGGTGAACTTCAAGCTCTGGGGCTACATATTCCCGGTGCTCTTCATCGTTGGCCAGGGCCTGTACATCGCGCGCTACCTCAAGGACGAGCCGGAGGCCAAGCCATGACCGCCGTGCCGACCGCGGCCGCACTCGAGGCACGCCTGCGGGATAAACTGGCGCCCACAGCGCTGGAAGTCATCGACGAGAGCGCCGCCCATGCCGGCCACGCAGGCGCCAACGGCCTGGGTTACGGCACGCATTTCCGTGTGCGCATTGCCGCCCCGGCGTTCGTCGGCCTGGGCCGGGTGGCGCAGCATCGCCTTGTGTATGATGCCCTGCAGCCGTTCACCGACGCCGGGCTCCATGCCCTGGCCATCGAAATCCAGCGCTGACAACCTTCTGTCACAAGCTGGTATCGAACCCCGCAGCGTGCGGCGGCTCCAACCGTTTTTCACTCCCCTGTAGGACATCCATGAAAAAGTCCCTGTCGACCCTGAGCGCGGCCGTGCTGATTGCATCTGCCCCCTGGGCCATGGCCCAGAACGTGGCCATCGTCAACGGCAAACCCGTGCCCACGGAACGTGTCGAGGCGCTGGTCAAGCAGATCGAGGCCAGCGGCCGCCAGGTCGATGACGCGGCGCGTGCCCAGATCAAGGAAGAAGTGGTGCTGCGCGAGATCTTCATGCAGGAAGCGCAGAAGGCCGGCGTGGCCAACAGCCCCGAGTTCAAGAACCAGATGGAACTCGCCCGCCAGACCATCATGATCCGCGCCCTGTTTGCCGACTTCCAGAAGAAGAACCCGGTGACGGATGCCGAGGTGCAAGCCGAGTACGACAAGTTCGTGGCCGCCAACGCCGGCAAGGAATACAAGGCGCGCCACATCCTGGTCGAAAAGGAAGACGAGGCCAAGGCCATCATCGCCAGCCTCAAGAAAGGCGGCAAGTTCGAGGACATCGCCAAGAAGCAGTCCAAGGACCCGGGCTCCGGCGCCAACGGTGGCGATCTCGACTGGGCCCCCGCTGCCAGCTACGTGCCCGAGTTCTCCCAGGCCATGATCAAGCTCGCCAAGGGCCAGATCACCGACGCGCCGGTGCAAAGCCAGTTCGGCTGGCACGTCATCCGCGTCGACGACATTCGCGAAGCCGAGCTGCCCAAGCTCGAGGACGTCAAACCCCAGGTGGTGCAGCAGCTCACGCAGCAAAAGCTGCAGAAGTTCCAGTCGGACCTGCGCGCGAAAGCGAAGATCCAGTAAGCCCGCCTCCTGGCTGGCCAGCTCCTGAAGGCGCGGTTACCCCGCGCCTTTTTTCTTGGCTTTGCCAGAAGCCGCCACCGCCGTTAGCATGCGCGCGCAGGTCCGGCGCGGACCGTTGAACCGGGGAAGGATTCAGCGTGACGGGCAAAGCACAACTCATTCGTCGCCTTATCTGGCCCAGACAGGCGTCCATGTTCGCCGTGGTGGGTGGCGCGATCGGTCTCACCGGAGACCTGGTGAGCTTTTTCACCGAACTGCTCACGCCGCCGTTGCTGGCCGGCATGTTCTTCGTGGTCGCGGTGGTTGCGGCCGTGTTGTGCTGGCGCAAGGCCAGCGGGGTGAACACGGCCGACAAGGACGCCATCGAGGCGGTGGTGGAGTGCCCCACTTGTGATGCCATGCGCTTCGGTCTGTTCGCGGCGCTGACTTTCGGTGTGTTCATGCTGGTCGGACAAGGGCAAACCGTCACCGAGACCGTAGGCGAGCGTCTGGGGCTGATTCAACGCGACGTCGCGGCCATCTCGGGCAACGTACAGGCGCTGACCGACATGTCGCAGTCCCAGCGCATCCGCAGCAACCCGCGTCAGCCGGAAGATTTCTTTGCCAACGCCTGGATCTACGCCAACATCCAGCGTGACCAGGCGAAGAGTCACGAATCCATGCGTGCACTTTACGAACGCTTCGGCCCGCGCAAGCTCGATGCCGCCGAGCTCTACTTCGCCTCCGGCCGCGACGTGCGTGCGCGCAACGAGCTGCTGGCCGAGATGGAGCGTCTGGCCGCCGAACACGAGGACGCCACCTTGCTGGTGGTGGCCGCACGCAATGCCGCCGACCCCCAGCGCTCTCGTACCCTGCAACAACAAGCCCGCAACATGGACCCGGACATGCCATTCGTGTGGTGGGACATCCAGGCCATGACTGCGCGCATGGGTGGCGCACGGACCGACCCCGCCTCCCAGACCGCCATGCTGCGCGAGCAGGTCGACGCGCTCAAGGCGTTCATCGAACGCATCGGCAACCACCCCGGCGGGCGCTACTTTTACCTGCCGCAGTACCAGCCCGACCACGAAATGCTGGCCCGCCAGAACCTCACCAGCATGGAGACCACGCTGCAGACCTACGAACGGATGCAGCGCCCGCGAACGCCCTGACCGAACGACATGTCAAGGTGCCAGGGCGACATACATCCCCACGAGCCCCATCAACACCGGTTGGTGCAGCAGGTAGTAACTCAGGCTCCAGCGGCCCCAGGTGGCCATGAAGCGCCCTGCCCCGCTACCCCGCCCTGATCCGCCCAGCCAGTGTGGCCGGTTCGTGCAGACCCAGCGGCCTGCGGCCAGGCCCCACCACAGCACGCCCAGCCAGGGCAGGAGCGGCACGTAGTCCTCGGTGAAGGGTTTGCGGGTGATGAAGCCCAGCGCGTTGGGCCCCGGTTCGTTGAGCACCGCCAGTGCCGGCCAGTGCGCCATGGCCGCGGGCGCCAGCCAGGGCAGCGCGATCGCCAAGGCCCCCAGAGGCCACAACCAGACACCCCAGCCGCCCGTGAGGCGCGCGATCACCAGCATCACGGCGATGCCGTGCAGCACGCCGAAGTAGATGAAGCTTTGTGGGAAAACGACCCAGGAGCCCACGCTCACCAGCAGCGCCGCACCGGCCACCTGCACCCAGCGGCGCCAGAAGCGGGGCCAGCCCTGGCCCTGGTGCAACGCCACCGCTTGCGACAGCCCGGCGGTGAAGAGGAACAGGCTCACGATGGCCGAGCGCTGCGTGGTCCAGAACGGATCGCTCAGGAAGGCCTGGTCGATGAAGCCGAAGTGATCGAGGTCGAAGCAGAAGTGGTAGACCGTCATCCACAGCAGCGCGGCGGCGCGCAATTGGTCGATGCGGTCGTACCGCGGTGTCATTTCGCCTGGCCCCACACCGTCAGCAGGTGGCGAGACAAGCCCTGCGGGTCGCTCACCATCGGGTCGTGCCCGGTGGCCATCTCGATGAGCTGCCAGCCCGGCTCGCGGCGCACGCGCTCCCGCGAGGGCGCGATGGTGGCCAGCGCGGGAGAGGTGCAGTCGATGAAGGTGCGCGGCAGCTGCGCCACCGCCTCCCCGTCAAACGGCAGCGGTTGCTGGTAGAGCCGGAAGGGTTGCGGGGTCTGGCGCCGGTTCACCCAGTCTCGGTCGGCGCCGTCGAGGCCGAACAGCTTTGCATCGGGCGGCGGGAAATGCAGGCCGCCGCTTGCTTGCGCCGAGGCGATGCGCGCGGCCTTGGTCTCCTCGCTGTGGTGGCTGCTCCAGCTGTCGCCCGGGTACGGCAAGGCTGCATCCAGGTAGACCAGGTGAGCCAGGCAGCCGGGGCGCTCGCGCAGGAGGCGATCGGCCACGCCCGTGATCACCATGCCCGCGTAGCTGTGGCCCACCAGCACCACGCGGCTCAGCTCCTCGGCCTCGATCAGCCCGATCACGTCCTGGATGTGGGTGTTGAGGTCGATCGTGGGGCTCATCAGGTGGGCGCGCTCGCCCACGCCGGTGAGCGTGACAGCATGCACCTCGGCCCCGGCGGCGCGCAGCAGCGGCATCACCCGCCGCCAGCACCACGCGCCGTGCCAGGAGCCATGGACCAGAACGATGGACGTGTGTGCAGACAAGGGGGTTCTCCGGGAAAATACGCGGTTTCGCGATTCTGCCCGCCCCCATGCTGCCCCACCAGATCGAGCTGCTCTCTCCCGCCCGCACGGCCGACATCGGCATCGAGGCGGTCAACCACGGCGCCGACGCCGTCTATATCGGCGGGCCCTCGTTCGGCGCGCGCACCTCGGCCGACAACAGCGTGCAGGACATCGCGCGGCTGGCGAAACATGCCCACCGCTTCGGCAGCCGCATCTACGTCACGGTCAACACCATCCTGCGCGACGACGAGCTGGAGCCCGCGCGCAAGCTGATACGCCAGCTCTATGACGCCGGTGCCGACGCGCTGATCATCCAGGACATGGGCCTGCTCGAGCTCGACCTGCCGCCGATCCAGCTGCACGCGAGCACGCAGACCGACATCCGCACGGTGGAGAAGGCCGTTTTCCTGCAGAACGCCGGCCTGTCCAAGCTGGTGCTGGCACGCGAGCTCACGCTGCCGCAGATCCGCGCGATATACGACGCGCTCGATGCCGACCGCTGCATCGTAGAGTTCTTCATCCACGGTGCGCTGTGCGTGGCCTACAGCGGCCAGTGCTACGTGAGCCATGCCCACACCGGGCGCAGCGCCAACCGCGGCGACTGCTCGCAAGCCTGCCGCCTGCCCTATGAGGTGAAGGACAGCCAGGGCCGCATCGTGGCGCACGACAAGCACGTGCTCTCGATGAAGGACAACAACCAGAGCGAGAACCTGCGCGCCCTCATCGACGCTGGCGCGCGCAGCTTCAAGATCGAGGGCCGCTACAAGGACCTGGGCTACGTCAAGAACATCACCGCGCATTACCGGCGCCTCTTCGACGAGATCCTGGAGGAGCGCCCCGAATTCGGCCGCGCCTCCAGCGGGCGCACCACCTTCAGCTTCACGCCCGACCCCGACCAGAACTTCAACCGCGAGTTCACCGACTACTTCGTCAACGGCCGCAAGGACGATATCGGCGCCTTCGACACGCCCAAGAACCCGGGTCGCCCGATCGGCTTCGTCACGCAGGTCGGCCCGAACTGGGTCGAGCTGCAGTGCGACGACGAGGCCACCGTCATCCACAACGGCGACGGCCTGTGCTATCTGGACCTGCACCGCGAACTCATCGGCCTGCAGATCAACCGCGCCGAACCCGCCGGTGCACCCGGGCGATTCCGCGTCTTTCCCAAGGACGCCATGGAAGGCCTGCGTCACCTCAAGCGCGGCACGGTCATCAACCGCAACCGCGACATGGACTGGGTGCGCGCGCTGGAGAAAAAATCTGCCGATCGCCGCATCGGTGTGTGGATGAAGCTCTCGCAGACCGCCAACGGCCTGCGCCTGGACCTCACCGACGAAGACGGCCACGCCGCGCACGCCGAACTGGCCTGCACACCCGAACCCGCGCGCGACGCCGCGCAAGCCGACCAGAAACTGCGCGAGGCGCTGGGCCGCTTGGGCGAGACGCTGTTTGCGCCCATCGACATCGCGCTGGACCTGCCCGCTGCGTTGTTCGTGCCGGCGTCCTTGCTCAACCCGCTGCGCCGCGATGCGGTGGCCGCGCTCGAGACCGCGCGCGCAAAGGCATTCACGCGGTTGCCGCGTGGCGTGCCGCTGGAGCCGCCTGCGCCCTATCCCGAAGACACGCTGACGTATCTCGCCAACGTCTACAACCACAAGGCGCGCGATTTCTATGCAAAGCACGGCGTCAAGGTGATTGCCAGCGCCTACGAGTCGCACGAGGAGACCGGCGAGGTCAGCCTCATGATCACCAAGCACTGCGTGCGCTTCTCGCTCAGCCTGTGCCCCAAGCAGGCCAAGGGCGTCACGGGCGTGCAGGGCACGGTGCGCGCAGAGCCTCTCACGATCACGCACAACAACGAGAAGCTCACCCTGCGCTTCGATTGCAAGCCGTGCGAGATGCACGTGGTCGGCAAGCTCAAGCCTGCCGTGGCGCGCGCCACCACCAGCCCGCTCACGTTCTACCGGCAGCGTCCCGTGCCGCAGTCGGCTCAGACGTAAGGCACCGGCTGCGGCGCGTGCCGCAGGTGCAGCGACAGGCCGAGCGCGGCCATGTGGTTGTCGTTGCGCCCCAGGATGGCTTCGGCCGCGGGCAGGAAATCGGTTTCCTCGTAGCGCGCATGCGCCACGTACTCGCTCACGAGCCGGTGCACGTCGTTGGCGTCGAGCTCGCTGTCCTGGCCGCGCGCCACGCGCTTGAGCTCGCGCTCCATCGATTTCCACAACGCCTCCAGCGCGCGATGCTGGGCGGTGAGCCGGTCGACCATGGTCTGCACGCGATCGCGTTCGACACCGGGCTGCGCGCTGGCCAGCACCGCCGGAAACAACTCGCGCTCCTCATCCAGGTGGTGCTCGTAGATCGCTTCGCGAAAGAACGCCAGCGATTGTTCGGCCAGGCTGCGGGCGCGTGCCGCGGGCTCGAGCAGGGCGGGCAATTCGTCGAGCGCGTTCAGGCGACGCACGATGCCCGCATGGCACTGCGTGAAGTTGGTCAGCGGTGCGTCGGCGCTGGCTGCGGCGCTGACGGTGGCGGTGGTCTCGCTCATGGTGCTCTCCTGTTGCGAGGCCAGTCTAGAGCGCTGACGCTGTGGCGCCTTGACCCAGGTCAAGGCATGGTGAGCTACGGCAGCGGCGTGCCCGACAGGAACATCCCTGTGGCGGTGGACGATTGCGGGTACACCAACGGACCCTCCACAACGATGTCCACGCGGCCGTCGCCCGTCACCTCGCCCACCGCGAGAAAGCTGCCGCCGTCGGGCCCTTGCCAGGCCTGCGCCACGCTGAACGCACCCGTCACGGACGCGGACTGCAGCAGCACACTGATCCAGGTGCTGTTCGCCTGCGTCTGGTAGACGGTCGAGATCACCGCGATGTCAGGGCGCCCGTCCTGGTTCAAGTCCCGCACCACCACATGCCGCGCGCCGTCTGCCACGATTTGCGATTGCACGGTGAACACGCCGGGCATGGTCTGGCGCCACCAGCGCACGGCGGCAGCGCCCAGCCCGCCGGATGGCGCATTGCCGGCATCGGCGGCCACCAGGTCCAGCCGCCCGTCGGCGTCCAGGTCGGCCAGGGCCACGCCCACCAGGGCTACCCCGGTGCCGATGACGGCGGGCGCGGCGAAGTTGCCCCCGCCCAGGCCGCGGCACCACCAGAGCGTGCCGCTCCCCACCCCGGCGACGTCCGACCGCGTATCGCCGTCGATGTCGCCGACGGCGAGTGCGCTCCACCCGCCCGCGCCGGTGCACACGGGCTGCGGTGTGGCAAAGCTGTTGGCTGCCGGCAACTGCGCCAGCAGCAGCGCTCGGCTGTTGACGATCACGCCGTCGGCCGCGAGCACATCCGCGCGCCCATCACCCGTGAGGTCGGCCGCGGTAGCGTCGTTCGTCACACCACCCACGGCCAGCACCTGCGCGGTTTCGAACTGCCCCGGACTCGCGTTGCGTTGGCGCAGCAGTGCCACGGCGCCGCTGTCGTTGACGGTGTTGATCTGCGGTGGTGTCGTCATCGGCGACGCGCTGAGCAGGTCAGGCAGGCCATCGCCATCGATGTCGCCCACGGACAGCGCCCAGGGATCAGCGGCCACGGCGTAGCGCTGCAGCGGGGCAAACCGGCCCGGCGCCGTTTGCAGATGGACATCGACGTAACCCGGGTGCGGTGGTGGCTGGTCGACGTAGGTGCGCGCCACGGCCACGTCGGCGCGACCATCGCCATCGAGATCGCTCACGACGATGCCGCCTGACACCCAGAAGGGCGTGATGATCGGCAAGCTGCTTCCGCTGCCGCCACACGCCACCACCAGGGACACCGCGCCCAGGCTGGCACCCCGCAGCACCCGTTCGATCAACCGGCGCGACACAGGCTCCTCCAACGGCGCCCAAGCCGCGAACCACAACGGCCCGCGCAGTCCACAGCACCTGTCGAACAATCTAGGCGTGCGCGCGGCGCGCGCCTTGATGCGCGTCAACCACGCGCTCAGCCACCGCGCCGGGCGACCAGTTCGAACAGGTCGCGCTCGATCTCCTGGCCGGCAGCGCTGATTACCCGGCGCTGCATGCGCACGTAGCGCTGCACCTCGGGCGCGTACCAGACGAGGTAGTGCACACGCACCGGTTCGATGTTGATCGACGCCACGCCACCATTGGCGGTGCGGCTGCTCCATACCTCCACCTTCACCGCATCGAAGCGCCCGGCCGGCACCGTCACCGCCTCGTGGCCGATCGCCTGGGCCTGCGAATGCCACTGCGTCCATTGCGGGTCGATGTCGGGTGTGCTGAAGCCGCGGCCGCGCCAGCCCAGCAGCTCGGTGCTGGCCAGATAGGGGCTGAATTCCATGCCGAGACCGGGCCAGACCACGAAGCCGCCCTGGCCGGCGCGGGAGCGGCGCTGCACGGGCTCGGCGGCCGCGGGGTCGCTCAAGCGATCGTCCACCACGCCGTCGCGCACCGCGCTGGTGGTGATCACCACTTCGCGATTCGGGCTCGTCGGCCACTTGCCACGCACCCGGTAGGTCCAGCTCTGGCCCGGGCGGGGCAGGCGCGAATCGACCGCAGCCGTGGTGGCCGCCACTGCGGGGGTTTCGGCCCTTGGCGTCGGTGCCGCGGCTGGCGTCGCAGCCGGTGAACGCGCCGGCGCCGGCGCCGGCGCTGGTGCTGGTGCGGTTGCAGGCGTTGGTGCTGGTGCGGTTGCAGGCGTTGGTGTTGGCGCGGGTGCGGGTGCCGGGCGCGGCGGCGGAGCCGGCACAGTGGCCGCGGGTGCCGTTGGCGCTGCGGGTGGGGTACTCACCGGGGCGGGCGGTGGTGGGCTCGGGGGCGTGCTCACGGCTGCGGGCGCCGCGGGCGGCCGGGCCGCGGTGGCGGGCGGTGTGCGCGCATCGGCGCCTGCTGCCACGGTCGCGGCTGGCGGCGCTCCCGCCACCAGCGTGTCGGGCGGTGCCGGCTCGGGCCCGCGGCCACCCAGTACCCACCAGCCGCCCAGCGCAAGGGCCGACACTGCGCCCAGGGCCGCTGCCCAGCGCGCGCCCGTGCCCTGCCCGCCTTGTCCACCGTCGTGGCCATCGCCGAGCAGGCGCTGCAAGGCCTGGATCAACTTCGCGGTGGAGCCTTCCCATTGGTTGTGGTGCACCGCGACCGCCTGGCGCCGCGCCAGGCCCTGCAAGGCTTCGGGAAGGTCTTCGGCGCGTGGCATCTGAGCGCCGTCCACCAGCACCGGCACCACGCGGATGTCACGCGACAGGGCTGCTGCCACCTCCAGGCGGATGAAATCGTGCGGATCGTCGAGGCGGCGTCGGCCCTGACCATCGCGGATGTCGAGCCACTCGTCACCGATCACCACGATGAGCACCCGGCACGAACCCACCGCTTTCTCGATCGCGGTGACGAAATCGGCACCGAGTTCGATTCCCTCGACGTCCATGAACACGCGATGGGCGCCAAACTGCGCCACCAGCCGGTCGTACAGGCGCCCGGCATAGCCCGACGCGTCGTCGCGCCGGTAACTGATGAAGATCCCGTCCAAGTGGCACCTCCATGCCACCCCGACGGAGGGCGGCCAGCCCATTCTAGGACGGCGTGGCGGTGCCACAGACGCGTTCGCGCAGGGCAATGTCCCCCGGATGGGTGGGGCTGTGCCCGGGCATGCGTCTGCGGGGCATCGCCCATAATTGCCGGATGTCCGAACGCGTGATTCCCCTGATCGATCAGCGCCTGCAGACGCGAGCTGCGCAGGTGCCGGCGCAGCCTGTACCCGCCACCGGCCTGCTGGGCGACGCCCTGGGCCGGCCGCTGCGCGATCTGCGCATCAGCGTCACCGACCGCTGTAACTTCCGCTGCAGCTACTGCATGCCCAAGGAGATCTTCGACAAGGATTACCAGTACCTGCCGCACAGCGCGCTGCTCAGTTTCGAGGAGATCACGCGCGTGGCCCGCGTGTTTGTGGCACATGGCGTGCAAAAGCTGCGCCTGACCGGAGGCGAGCCGCTGCTGCGCAAGAACCTGGAGATCCTGATCGGGCAACTGGCCGCGCTGCGCACCCCCGAGGGCAAGCCGTTGGACATCACGCTCACCACCAACGGCTCTCTGCTCAAGAAGAAAGCCCAGGCCTTGAAGGAAGCCGGCCTGCAGCGCGTGACCGTGAGCCTGGACGGCCTGGACGATGCGGTGTTCCGCGCCATGAACGACGTCGACTTCCCGGTCGCCGATGTGCTCGAAGGCATTGCCGCGGCGCGAGCGGCCGGGCTGGGCCCGATCAAGGTGAACATGGTCGTCAAGCGCGGCACCAATGACGACCAGATCTTGCCGATGGCGCGCCATTTCAAGGGCAGCGGCATCGTGCTGCGCTTCATCGAGTACATGGACGTGGGCGCCACCAACGGCTGGCGCATGGACGAGGTACTGCCCAGCGCCGAGGTGGTGCAGCGCATCCACCGCGAGATGCCGCTGGTTCAGCTGGAACCCTCGGCGCCGGGCGAGACCGCGGAACGCTGGGGCTATGCCGACGGCAGCGGTGAGATCGGCGTCATCAGCAGCGTCACGCAAGCCTTCTGCCGCGACTGCAACCGAGCCCGCCTGTCCACCGAAGGCCAGCTCTATCTGTGCCTGTTTGCCACCCACGGGCACGACCTTCGCCACCTGATCCGCGGCGGCGCCAGCGACGAACAGCTGGCCAGCGCCATCGGCGCCATCTGGCAGCAGCGCGACGACCGCTACTCCGAACTGCGCGCCTCGCTGCCACCGGACGCATCGAGCGGCACACGCCGCGTCGAAATGTCCTACATCGGAGGCTAGCCCTCCAACGGCCGCCGCGGGCGGTCACCATCGAAGACACCATGATCGAACAGAACCAGATCACCGCCATGGTCCTCGCCGGGGGCCGTGGCTCACGCATGGGCGGGGCCGACAAAGGCCTGCAGAACTTCAACGGCACGCCGCTGGCGCTGCATGCGCTCATGCGCCTGCAATTGCAGGAGGGCGGGCTGATCGGCGATCTCATGCTCAATGCCAACCGCAACCTTGCCGCTTACGAGGCCTTCGGCGTGCCCGTGTGGCCCGACTCGTTGAGCGACTACGCCGGGCCGCTGGCGGGCTTCCTCACCGGGCTGGAGCGCGCCGAACTGCCCTACTTGCTGACGGTGCCCTGCGACGTACCGCGCTTCCCCGCCGATCTGGTGCAGCGCCTGGCCGCGGCCTTCGACGACCCGGCCACCGAGATCGCGATGGTGAGCGCCCCCGAGGAAGACGGCCAGGTGCGTCCGCAGCCGGTGTTCTGCCTGATGCGCGTGGACTTGCTGGAGAGCCTGACGGCGTTCACCCAGGCCGGCGGCCGCAAGATCGACCGCTGGACCGAGCAGCACCGCACGGTGCTGGTGCCCTTCGACCAAGCGGGTGACGACCCGCACGCCTTTGCCAACACCAACACGCTCGAAGAGCTCCACCGACTCGAAAAGCAGGCGCTGGAGAAGAACGGCAGATGAAGACCATCGAGCAGATCGCCGCCGAGCTGCAGGGCTATGACCCCCAGGCGCTGACCGCGCAGCAGGTCAACGAGTTTCTGGCGCGCCTGGTGGAGCCGCTGCGCGAGACCGAAACCGAGACGGTCGGCATCTTCGATGCCCTGGGCCGCGTGCTGGCCGAGGATGTGATCTCGCCGATCAGCGTGCCGCCGCACGACAACTCCGCCATGGACGGGTTCGCATTCGCAGGCGCCGCGCTGGGCAATGCGCCACTCTCCCTGCGCAACGTGGGCACCGCGTTCGCGGGCAAGGCCTGGGCCGGCACGGTGCGGCCCGGTGAGTGCCTGAAGATCATGACCGGCGCCATCATGCCCACGGGGCTGGACACCGTGGTGCCGGTGGAATTCGTCAAGATCGACGGTGACACCGTGACCATCCCGCCAGGCGTCGTGAAGCCCGGCGACAACCGCCGTCTGCTTGGCGAAGACCTGATGGCCGGCAACGCCGCACTGCGCTGCGGGCAGACGCTGGGCCCGGCCGCGCTGGGCCTGGTGGCCAGCCTGGGGCTGCCCTCCGTGCGCGTGTTCCGCCGCGCGAAGGTGGCCTATTTCTCCACCGGCGACGAGATCCTGAGCCTGGGCGAGGCCCCGCGCGAAGGCGCGGTGTACGACAGCAACCGTTACACCGTCTTCGGCCTGCTCACGCGCATGGGGGTCGAGGTCATCGACATGGGCGTGATCCCTGACGAACCCGCACAGCTTGAAGCGGCGTTCCGCAGCGCCGCGGCGCGCGCCGACGCCATCATCACCAGCGGCGGCGTGAGCATGGGCGAGGCCGACCACACCAAGGCCATGATGAGACAACTCGGCGATGTGGCGTTCTGGCGCATCGCGATGCGCCCGGGCCGCCCGATGGCGGTGGGCCGCATTCAGGAGGCCGGCAAGTCCTCGGTGCTGTTCGGACTGCCCGGCAACCCGGTGGCGGTGATGGTGACCTTCCTCGCGTTCGTGCGCCCGGCGCTGCAGCGCCTGATGGGCGCCGAGGTTCAGGCGCCGGTGCTCCTGCAGGCCAAAAGCGGCGAAGCCATGCGCAAGAAGCCCGGCCGCACCGAGTACCAGCGCGGCACGGTGGTGCGCGAGGCCGATGGTTCCCTGGTGGCGCGCACCACCGGCAACCAGGGCTCGGGCGTGCTCAGCTCCATGGTGCAGGCCAACGGGCTGATCGTGCTGCGGCATGACCAGGGCAACGTGGCCGTGGGCGACACCGTCGAGGTCATGTTGTTCGACGGGGTGATCTGAAGGGGGTCTCCGGGGTCTCCGGGGTCTCCGGCTGCTGCGGTCGGCGCCGACCGGTATCCGGCTCCGCGACTGTCCCCCGCCCGGGGCTGCGCCCCGGACTCCTCCTTTATGTCGCTGCGCCGGACACCGATCACCGCCGACCTCGTGGCACTCGTCGGGTCTCAAATCGCCGCCCCTCAGCTCGCGGGTGTGGGGTGCTCCACGCAGCGGCATAAAGGAGGAGGACCGCGCAGCGGTCCGGGGGACAGCCGCGGAGTGGAGTACCCCGCGACCGCGAGCGTGCGAATGGTGAAGCGCAGCGCGCGAGGGGCAGCGTGACCCCGCAAGAGCTCACTTCGCCGGAATCACCTCGGCCGGCGGCGCCTCGTCGTGCATCACCGGATGCGCCGGCTGGTGCGACTTCATGCGCGAGAGCAGCGTGTACATGGTGGGCACCACGAAGATGGTGAGCAACGTGCCCACCGACATGCCGCCCACGATCACCCAGCCGATCTGCTGACGGCTCTCGGCGCCCGCACCGCTGGCCAGCGCCAGCGGAATGGCGCCCAGCACCATGGCGCCGGTGGTCATCAGGATCGGGCGCAGGCGCAGGCCGGCCGCCTTCTTCACGGCGTCGAGCTTTTCCATGCCCTGCTCGCGCAACTGGTTGGAGAACTCCACGATCAGGATGCCGTGCTTGGTGATCAAGCCCACCAGGGTGATCAAACCGATCTGGCTGAACACGTTGAGCGTGCCGCCGGTGAGCTTGAGCGCAAGCAAGGCACCCAGCATCGACAGCGGTACCGACAGCATAATGATCAGCGGATCGACGAAGCTCTCGAACTGGGCCGACAGCACCAGGTAGATGAACAGCAGCGAGAGCACGAACACCAGTGCCAGCGAGCCCGAGGCATTGCGGAACTCACGGCTCTGGCCATTGAGGTCGGTGGCGTAGCCCGCGGGCAGGATCTCGCCCGAGATCTCCTCCATGAAATCCAGCGCTTTGCCCAGCGAGTAATCGGGCGCAATGTTGGCTGTGATGGACGCGCTGCGGCGCTGGCCGAAGTGGTTGAGCTCGCGCGGCACCACCACCTCGCGGGTGGTGATCAACGAGGCCAGGGGAATCATCGCATCGCCGCGGCCGCGCACGAACAGGCGGTCGATGTCCTCGGGCGTGCTGCGGTTGGCGGAAACCGTCTGCACCACCACGTCGTACTGCTCGCCATCGCGCTTGTAGCGCGTGACGATGCGCCCGCCGAGCATGGTTTCCACGGTGCGCGCGATGGCGTCCACGCTCACGCCCATGTCGGCCGCGCGCTCGCGGTCCACGTCCATGCGGATCTCGGGTTTGTTCAGGCGCAGGTCGGTGTCGACCTGCACGATGCCGGGGTTCTGCGCCATGCGCTCCTGGAACCGGCGCACCACGCCCGAGAGGTTCTCGTAGCTGTCGCTGGTGACGATGACGAAGTTGAGCGGGCGCTCGCGAAAACCCTGGCCCAGTGACGGCGGGGTGATCGGAAAGGCGCTGATGCCGGGCAGCGCCGCCATCTTGGGCGCGATGGCGCGCGCGATCTCCATCGTGGTGCGCTCGCGGTCCTCCCAGGCCTTGCCGCGCATCACCACACTGCCCTGCGCCACCGACGGGTTGCCCACGACGGCGAAGATGCGGTCGAACTCGGGCTGTTCCTGCGCCATCTTCTCGATGGCGTTCACGTAGCGCTGCGTGTAGGCCAGCGTGGCGCCGTCGGGGCCGTTGATGTTGGCCAGCACCACGCCCCGGTCTTCCATCGGCGCGAGTTCCGACCGGGTGGTCTGCAGCAGCCACCAACTCGCGCCCGCGCTGGCGAGCATCACGCCCACCACCAGCCAGCGCGCGTTGAGCGACAGCGCCAGCAGGCGGTCGTAGCCGTTGTTGATGCGGACCAGCACGCGCTCCATGAAGCGGTCGAAGCGGCCCGGGTTGTCCACGTGCTTGAGCAGCTTGGAGCACATCATGGGCGAGAGCGTGAGCGCCACGAAGCCCGACACCACGACCGCGCCGGCCAGCGCCAGCGCGAACTCGGCGAACAGACGGCCTGTGCGACCGGGCGTGAAGGCCAGCGGCGCGTACACCGCGGCCAGCGTGAGCGTCATGGCCACAATGGCGAAACCGATCTCGCGCGCGCCCTTGATGGCAGCCTCGAACGGCTTCATCCCTTCCTCGATGTGGCGATAGATGTTTTCCAGCATCACGATCGCGTCGTCCACCACCAGGCCGATGGCCAGCACCAGCGCGAGCAGCGTGAGCGTGTTGATGGAAAAGCCGAACAGTGCCATCAGCGCGAACGAGCCGATCAGGCTCACCGGGATCGTCACCAGCGGGATGACGGACGCGCGCAGCGTGCGCAGGAACACGAAGATGACCAGCGCCACCAGCACCACGGCCTCGGCGATGGTGGTGTACACGGCCTTGATCGAGCGGTCGATGAAGATGGAGTTGTCGTTGGCGACCTCGATGCGCACGCCCTGTGGCAATTCCGCCTCGATGCGCGGCAGCATTTCCTGAACCGCGGCGGAGAGCTCCAGCGGATTGGCTGTGGCCTGGCGGATCACGCCGAGCGAGACGGCGTCGCGCCCGTTGTAGCGCACCGAAACCCGCTCGTCCTGGGGCGCCTGCTCGACGCGCGCCACATCGCCGATGCGGATGGTCTGGCCGTTGACGGTGCGGATGCCGATCTCGCGGAACTGCTCGGGCGTCTGCACGTCGGTGGCGGCGGTGACGTTGAACTCGCGTTGCGCGCTTTCGATGCGACCGGCCGGCACCTCCAGGTTGGAGCGGCGCAGTGCGTCCTCCACGTCCTGCACGGTGAGGCCGTAGGCTGCAAGGCGGTCCGGGTCGAGCCAGATGCGCATCGAATAGCGACGCTCGCCCCAGATGCGCACGTCGGCTGCGCCGGGCGCGGTCTGCAGGCGAGGCTTGATCAGGCGGTTGGCGAGGTCGCTGAGTTCCAGCGAAGAGACCGTGTCGGAATTGAGCGCCAGCCAGATGACCGGCGTGGCGTCGGCCTCGACCTTGGCGATCGTGGGCTCGTCCACGTCGTCGGGCAGGCGCTGGCGCACACGGCTGACCTTGTCGCGCACGTCGGCGGCAGCGGCATCGGGGTCGCGCTCGAGCTTGAAGCGAACGGTGATCTGGCTCTGCTCCTGGCGGCTGATGGAGGTGATGATGTCCACGCCCTCGATGCCGGCCAGCGAATCCTCCAGCACCTTGGTGACCTGGGACTCGATGACCTCGCTGGAGGCGCCGCCGAACTGTGTGGTGACGGTGACGGTGGGCTCGTCGATGCGCGGGTACTCGCGCACCGACAAACCGTTGAACGCCACCAGGCCCACCAGCACGACCAGCAGCGAGAGCACCGTGGCGAACACCGGGCGGCGAATGGCGACTTCAGGCAGTTGCATCGCGATCTCCGAAGTTGAGCCGAAGGCTTCAGTTGGTCGTGGGCGCGGCGGCGCCCGCGGCCATGTCGATCACGCGCACCGCAGTGCCGTCGCGCTGCAGGCGCTGCTGGCCGGCCACCACCACGGTGTCGCCCTCCTTCAGCCCCTTCGTGATCTGCACTTCCGCGCCGCGACGCACGCCCAGCTCCACCTCCACGCGGCGCGAGACACGCTTGCGCGCATCGCCTTGCCCCTGCTCGTCGATCAGGAAGACGAACTGGCGCCCGCCTTGTGGCACCAATGCTTCTTCCGGCACCACGAGCGCGCGGTCGTCCACCGAGAACACGGTGAGCACGCGTGCAAACATGCCGGGGCGCAGCCCGTCCCCGGGCGCCGCCGGCATTTCGGCGCGCACCGAGATCGAGCGGCCGTTCGCATCGAGCAGCGGGTCAACGGCGATCACGCGCGCGTCGTAGCGTTTGCCCGGCAGGGCATCGAGCTGCACCTGCACGCCCTGGCCCGGCGCGATCTGGTTCTGGTAGCGCTCGGGCAGGCGGAAGTCCACCGTGAGTTTCGAGGTGTCTTCCAGGTTCACGAGATCGTCGCCGTCCTTCACGTACTGGCCGAGGTTGATGCTTCGCAGGCCCAGCGTGCCGTCGAACGGCGCGGTGATGCGCATGCGCTGCAGCCGCGCCTGCGCCAGATCGACCTGGGCCTCGGCCACCTGCAGGGCGGCGCGGCTTTCGTCTACCACGCGCGCGGCCACGAAGTTCTGCGCCAGCAGCTCCTCGTTGCGCTTGAGGTTGGCGCGCGCGATCGACAACTGCGCCTGGGCCTGGCTCAGCTCAGCGCGCTGCAGCGTGTCGTCAAGCTGCACCAGCAGTTGCCCGCGCCGCACGGCAGCGCCGTCGGCAAACGCGATGCGCGAGATTCGCCCAGCGGTCTCGGGCTTGAGGGTGACACTCTGGCGCGATCGCAACGAACCGACGGCCTGGGCATCGTCCTGCAAGCGCGCTGTCTTGACCTGAACGACCTCCACGCTGGCCGGGGCACCGGCCCCGGCGCCACCGCCCGCACCACCACCGCCCGCACCACCACGCGCAGCCGGTGCCGCGCCGGCGCCCGTGCTCGCACCGGTGGCAGGCGCCTGCGGGCGTTGCTGCCACCACCAGGCCGCACCCACCGCTATCGCCAGACCAAGCACCGCCACGACTGCGGTCAGGGAAGGTTTCGCCATTGTTTTCTCACTTGCCTCGGGAGCAACGCCCGCGCGGGCGAACGGTTGCTGCGCTTACAGTGGCCGACATTTTGTCGCCTGAGTGTGAATCCCGGGTAAATACCCGCGAGCCGACTGACGGGGGTGAAGGGGTTTGGCGTGCCTCTTGTGCCTCTTGTCACGCCGGAACGCCGCGGTTGGCCAGTGCGTCGGCGCGCTCGTTGCCCGGGTCGCCCGAGTGACCCTTCACCCAATGCCAGGCGATCTTGTGGGTGCCGTCGTGCACCAGCGCGTCCAGCCGCCGCCAGAGTTCGGCGTTTTTGACCGGCTGTTTCGCCGCGGTGACCCAGCCCTTCTTCTTCCAGCCGTGGATCCACTCGGTGATGCCCTTTCGCACGTACTCGCTGTCGACGTAGAGGTCCACCGTGCAGGGACGCTTGAGCGCCGAGAGTGCCTCGATCACGGCCATCAGCTCCATCCGGTTGTTGGTGGTGTCGCGCTCGCCACCCCACAACTCTTTCTCGTGGCCATCGCTGCGCAGGAATGCGCCCCAGCCACCAGGGCCGGGGTTGCCCTTGCAGGCGCCGTCGGTATAGATCACCACGTGATTCAAGAACGGATCTCCGGTAAAAAATTCAAGGGAAGGTTTCAGCGACGGTTGGCGATCGACACCGGCGCGGTGGCCGGCGCGCGGCGGGGCTTCCAGGCCGGCCCGAGCAGGCGCATGCCGCGCACGCGCTTGATCGCCACCGCAAAGTACACGGCACCGAAGATCGGCCACCAGCGCGAGCCGGCGCGGTCCATCCAGGCGTTGCGCTGCAGCCATTGGTCGCTGCGCACCGCCGGGCGGTAGCAGCCGTAGTTCTCGCTCTCGATCTCCAGGCTCAGCAGGCGCAGCCAGTCGCGCAACCGCCAAGGGCCGATGAAGGCGCCCGACTCGGGCAGGTACAGCCGGGATGCGCCCATGGCATGCACGCCGAGCCGCTGCATGAGCCGAGCGCGTCCCTGGCGCAGGCCCCACAGGCTTGCGGGGTTGAAGCCGCAGATGACGACGCGTCCTTCGGGCACCAGCACGCGCTCGACCTCACGCAGCACGTGGTGCGGGTCGGCGCTGAACTCCAGCGTGTGTGGCAGCACCACCAGGTCCAGGGACGAGGCGGGAAACGGCAACGCCGCGGCGTCCGTCACCAGAGCAGCGGCCACGCCATCGACGGGCAGTTCTTCGTGCAAGGCCAGCCAGCGGTGCGGCATGCGGTTGGCACGCAAGGCCTGCAGCTGCGGCAGACCCAGCTGCACTGCGTTGAAGCCGAACACATCGGCCACCGCCAGGTCAAGCCGGTCCTGCTCCCAGGCCAGCAGGTACTGGCCGGGCGGGGTCGCGAACCACTCGGTCAGGCTCTGGATGTTCTCGGTCATGGGGGCAATGTCTGCGACACTTCGGGCTGTTTCGAGCGACCACGCACTCTACACGCCCCTTGCCCGCCGGCCCCATGCACCTGATCCCGATCCCGGCCTTCAACGACAACTACATCTGGATGCTGCACGACGGCGAGCGCGCGCTCGTGGTCGATCCGGGTGAAGCCAGCGGCGTGCGCCAGACGCTTGAACGCCTGGGTCTGCGGCTGGACACCATCCTCATCACCCACCACCACGCCGACCACACCGGCGGCGTGCCCGAACTGCGCGAGGTCACCGGCGCGCGCGTGATCGGCCCGGCCTTCGAGACCATGCCCGAGCCGCTGGCGCGCGTGAGCGGCGGCGACCTTGTCGACGCGCTGGGCCTGCGCTTCGAGGTGATCGACGTGCCCGGTCACACGGCTGGGCACATCGCCTACTTCTGCGCCGCGCTGGATGGGCAGCCGCTGGTGTTCTGCGGCGACACGCTGTTCTCGGGTGGCTGCGGCCGCCTGTTCGAAGGCACACCAGGCCAGATGCACGACTCGCTCGCGCGGCTGGCTGCACTGCCAGGCAACACCCGCGTGTGCTGCACCCACGAATACACCCTCTCGAACCTGGCCTTCGCGGTGGCGGTGGAGCCCGGCAACACCGCCCTGCAGGCCTATCTGGCGCAATGCCAGGCCCTGCGCGCGCGCGGGGAACCGACGCTGCCCAGCGCGATCGACATCGAGCGCGCCATCAACCCTTTTCTGCGGACCAGCGAGCCCGAGGTGGTGAAGGCCGCCCGGGCGCACGCGCCCGGCAGCGCCAGCGACCCTGTGTCGGTGCTTGCCACGCTGCGCGAATGGAAGAACGTTTTCCGATGACCCCTACCCTGCCTTGCGGGCACCCGATTCACGCCCGTGGTCCCCGCGGTGCCGCGCGCCTGGCCGCCGGCGCTGCCCTGTCCCTGCTGCTGCTTGCCGGCTGCGCCAGCACCGTCTCCCCGATCGACAACACCGCTCCCGTCCAGCCGGGCACGAGCGCCACGGCCCCGGCCGAGCCCGTGCTTCGCGGCCCCGCACAGCGCCTGCCGGCCAATGTGCCGTTGAGCGCAATCGCCGTGGCCCCCGCCGAATCGCCCGTGGTGGCCACGCTGGCCGCGCCGGCCGACCTGTGGGAGCGCATCCGCCGTGGCCTGGCCATGCGCGATCTCGACGACGATCTCGTGCGCCAGCACGAGCAGTGGTACCTCGCGCGGCCGGACTACATCCAGCGCATGACCGAGCGCTCCAGCCGCTACCTGTTCCACATTGTCGAAGAGATCGAGCGCCGCGGCATGCCGATGGAGCTTGCACTGCTGCCCTTCATCGAGAGTGCGTTCAACCCCACGGCCGTCTCCAGCGCGCGCGCAGCAGGCATGTGGCAGTTCATGCCGGCCACCGGCGCCTCGTTCGACCTCAAGCAGAACATGTTCCGCGATGACCGCCGCGACGTGCTGGCGTCTACACGCGCTGCTCTCGACTACCTCGAGCAACTGCACGGGCGCTTTGGCGACTGGCACCTCGCGCTGGCCGCCTACAACTGGGGCCAGGGCAACGTGAACCGCGCCATCACGCGCAACCAGCGTGTCGGCCGCGGCACCGGCTACCTCGACCTGGACATGCCGGCCGAGACGCGCCACTACGTGCCCAAGCTGCAAGCGGTGAAGAACATCGTGGCCACGCCACAGCGCTTTGGCGCCACCCTGCCCGACATCGGCAACCACCCGTTCTTCGACGCGGTGCCGATCGAGCGCGACATGGACGTTGCCGTCATCGCCCGCCTGGCCGAGGTGAGCGAGGCCGACTTCCGCCTGCTCAACCCGTCGCTCAAGCATCCGGTGGTGATGGCCGCCGGCACGCCGCACGTGCTGCTGCCCTGGGACAACGCCACCATCTTCCAGCGCAACCTGCAGGCGCACGCCGGGCCGCTGGCGAGCTGGACCGCCTGGGTGGTGCCGCGCACCATGAGCGCCGCCGAAGCGGCCAACCTCATGGACATGAGCGAAGCCGAGTTGCGATCGGTGAACAACATCCCGCCGCGCATGCGGCTGCGCGCGGGCTCCAGCCTGCTGGTGCCGCGCAACGGCCGCCTCGACCGCGACGTGCCGGCCCACGTGGCCGACAACGGCACCCTGAGCCTGCAGCCCGAGGCCAACACCCGCCGCGTGGTGGTGAAGGCCCGCAAGGGCGACAACCTCACGCGCCTGGCGCGCCGCCACGGTCTCAACCCCACCCAGGTGGCCAACTGGAACGGCCTGGGCGTGACCAGCGCCCTCAAGGCCGGCCAGCGCCTCACGCTGTACCTGCCCGCGCGCGCCAAACCGGCCGTGGCCACGGGCTCGCCGCGCAAGAAGCCGGTGGCCAAAGCGACGCAGACACGCAAAAAGCCCGTCGCCGCGGTGAGCAAGAAATCGACGAGCAAGACGCGGGTGGCGACGGGCAGCGCCAGCAAGGCCGCGAAAAACTGACGCTGCGTGCCTTGCACGACGCGCTCACGCCCGGAAACGCTCCTTGGCCCGGGCCGCGAACGCGTTGGTGTAAGCGCGCGCCAGATCGGCCGGTGCCATTGGCTTGAGTGTCGCCATGCGCACCGCCGTTTCGGGGCCACCCTTGGGCATCAGGCCATCGGGGGTCCAGGCCTCGCGGCTGCGCTCCACCGCAGCCAGGTAGAGCGCACGGTCTCCCTGGAAGTGGCTCTCGGGCACGGTCTTGATGAGGTCGGATGGACCGGCCGTCTGCAACCACTTGAGCGCGTGCACCATCGCGTCGGTCAGTGCCTGCGTCACGCGGGGGAACTGTTCGATGAATTCCGCCGGCGCGCTGAGGCAGCCCACCGGCACCAGACCGCCGAAGACGTCCGTGGTACCGCGCAGGTTGCGGGTGTCGGCCACCACGCGCAGCTCGCCTTGCTGCTCCAGTTGCGTGATCACCGGATCGGTGTGGCTCAAGGCATCGAGCTGGCCATAACGCAGCGCCTGCAGGGCCTGCAGCGGGCTGGCCTGCGGCAACACCTGCAACTCATCGGCACGCACGCCGTCGCGCTGCAGCACGGCCTGCAGCAGTTGCAGGCACATCGGGTCGTTGGCGCGCACGCCCACCCGGCGGCCGCGCAGATCGGCGGCCCCGCGAAACCCGGGCAAGGCCTTGGCCGACACGCCCAAGGCCACCTGCGGGGCGCGCGCCTGCACCACGAAGCTTTGCCAGCCCTGCCCCCGCAATGGGGGAGCCAGCAACTGGCCGAAGGCGCCGCACCACACGTGCGCCGCACGCCCGTGCACCGCGGCCAGCGCCTGCTGCGTGTCCGCAAATTCGCGCAGCTCCACGTCCAGGCCTTCCTCGCGGAAGTAATGCAGCTGTTCGGCCACCGTCAGCGGCAGGTTGGAGAGCGCCATGCGATGGTCCAGCGCAATGACGATGCGCGTTTCCACCAGCTTCGGGGGCAAGGCCGCCGCCCGGGGCGTAGGGGACGCCTGTGCGCGCGCCAACGGCTCCGCTGCGGCGAGCGCCAGGCCCGCGCAAGCTGCGCTCCATTGGCGGCGGTTCAACATGGCCCGATGGTCCTTCCCCGATGTGTGTGCGTCATTCGGAGACAAGGTTAGGGCCGGGGCGCGCTCGTGCCATCCGGTGGAGTCCCGAGCGGGTTTACACCGAGCACGGCGGTACGCTTGCGTCCTGCGGGACGCTGGCCAAGTCCGAGCGGCTCAGCGCCGATCGACCAGGGCGTGAGCGATGGTGCCGAGATCCACGTACTCGAGCTCGCTGCCCACCGGGACGCCGCGCGCCAGGCGCGTGACCTGCAGCCCGCGGTCCTTGAGGGCCTGCGCGATCACGTGGGCGGTGGTCTCGCCCTCTGCCGTAAAATTGGTCGCCAGGATGACCTCGCGCAGCGGCACCTCGGGGTCGGGTTCGTCGACGCGCGCAAACAGCTTGTCCAGCCCGATCTCGCGCGGCCCGACGCCGTCCAGCGGGCTGAGCTTGCCCATCAACACGAAGTACAAGCCCTTGTAGGCGCCGGTGCGCTCCATGGCGGCCTGGTCGGCCGGGGTCTCCACCACACACAGCAGGCTGCGGTCGCGCCGGGGGTCGCGGCAGGTGGGGCAGATGCTGTCTTCGGTGAAGGTGTGGCAGCGTTCGCAATGGCGCACGGTCCCCACCGCTTCGCTGAGCGCGCCGGCCAGGCGCTGGGCGCCCTCGCGGTCGTGCTGCAGCAGGTGAAAAGCCATGCGCTGGGCCGACTTCACGCCCACGCCGGGCAGGCGGCGCAGCGCGTCGATCAGGCGTTCGAGAGAACGGTTGTCGGCCAAGGTGGCGCCGGGGTCAGAACGGGAACTTCATGCCCGGGGGCATGCCGGGCATGCCAGCGGTGAGCTTGCCCATCTTCTCGTTGCTGGTTTCCTCGGCCTTGCGCACCGCAGCGTTGAAGGCGGCGGCCACCAGGTCTTCAAGCATGTCCTTGTCGTCGGCCAGCAGGCTTGGGTCGATGGTGACGCGCCGCACGTCGTGCTTGCAGGTCATCACGACCTTGACCAGGCCCGCACCGGACTCGCCGGTCACCTCGATATGCGCCAGTTCTTCCTGCGCCTTCTTGAGGTTGTCCTGCATGGCCTGGGCCTGCTTCATCAGGCCGGCGAGTTGTCCTTTGTTGAACATGGGGGAAATCCTTGGGTATCAGTGGGAAGTCAGTGGCTTGAGCGAGCCGGGCACGATTGTGCCGCCGAAGTCGCGCATCATCGTCTGCACGAAGGGGTCGGCCAGGATCTGCTGCTCGGCCTCTCGCTGGCGGCGTTCGGCCTCGGCGGCGTTGCGCCGCGCCGGCGAATCGCTCACGGCGCCCTGCTCCACCGCCAGTTCCACCGCGTGACCGATGGACTGCAGGGCTGCGGCAAGGCGCTCGCGGTTGCTGCCCTGGTTGAGCGACTCGCGCTCGATGCGCAGCAACCAGCGCGCACCCTCGCGCGACACCAGTTGCGACTGCAGCGCGAGCTCGCGCACCAGGGCCGAAACCGCGCCGGCATCGATGAGCTGCTGCACCACAGCGGCCCAGAACTCACCTTCGGGCGTGGGCACCAGGGGGGTGCTCGGGCGAGGTTGGTCAAGCCGGCCGGGCACGCCCGCGTCGCGCACCGGCACCTGCACCACACGAGGCGCGGGCCGATGGGTTGAAACGACCGCGGCGGCTGGGGGAGGCGATGCGTCCCAGGGCGGCGCATCCTCCTCGGGCTCGGGCCAGGGGGCATCGTCGGCGGGTGGCTCGTCCGCCAGCACCGGGCGAGGGACGGGTGCGGCGGGGGCGGGTGTGGACGTCGGTGCGGGTGTCGGTGCAGGTGTTGGTGCCACCACCGCTTGCGGCGCGGCAACCGGTACGGCTACCGGCGTGGGTGCAGGTCCGGGTGCAGGTCCGGGCGCAGGGATGGCTTCTGGTATCGGTGCGGCTGCAGCCGGTGCGGTCGCAACCGACGGCCGCGCCTCAGCGGGCTTCAGCGGAGTTTTTTTTTCCGCCGTACCCGCGGGCTTGAAGGCCAGCAGGCGCAGCAGCACCATGGTCAGCCCGGCGTATTCGTCTGGCGCCAGCCCCAGTTCGGTGCGTCCGTGCAGGCACAGGCTGTAAAGCAGTTGCGTCTCATCGGCCGGCAAGGCGTGCGCCAGTTGCGCGATCTGCGCCTCGTCGGGGTCGCTGCTGGCGCCCAGCGCCTCGGGCGCGCTCTGGTGCACCGCCATGCGCTGCAGCACGCCCGTCATCTCCTCCAGGGTGGAGGCGGCATTCAGGCCGTTCAGGCGCAGTGCTTCCACCGTCTGCACGACGCTCGCGCCATCGCCCTGCGCCAGCGCATCGATCAGGCGAAACGCGTGGCCGCGGTCCACGGCGCCAAGCATCTGCCGCACCGGCGCTTCGAGCAATTGGCCGTTGCCGAACGCGATGGCCTGGTCGGTGAGCGAGAGCGCGTCGCGCATGGAGCCGCGCGCGGCACGCGCCAGCAGGCGCAGCGCCGCTGGCTCGGCGTTTACCTGCTCGGACTGCAGCACCTGTTGGAGGTGCTCGGCCACGGTCTCGGGCGCCATCGGCCGCAGGTTGAACTGCAGGCAGCGCGACAGCACGGTGACCGGCACTTTCTGCGGGTCGGTCGTGGCGAGCACGAACTTGAGGTATTCCGGCGGCTCCTCCAGCGTCTTCAACATCGCGTTGAACGCGGTGTTGGTGAGCATGTGGACCTCGTCGATCATGAAGACCTTGAAGCGGCCCTGCACCGGCTTGTAGACCGCCTGCTCCAGCAGCGACTGCACCTCGTCCACGCCGCGGTTGGAGGCGGCGTCGAGTTCGGTGTAGTCGACGAAGCGGCCGGCATCGATGTCGGTGCAGGCCTGGCACACACCACAGGGCTCGGCGGTGATGCCGCCCTGCCCGTCAGCACCCACGCAATTGAGCGACTTGGCCAGAATGCGCGAGACCGTGGTCTTGCCCACGCCGCGCGTGCCGGTGAACAGATAGGCATGGTGCAGCCGCTGGCTCTGCAAGGCATTGGACAGCGCCTGCACCACGTGGCCCTGGCCCACCATCTCGCGGAAGTTGCGCGGGCGGTACTTGCGGGCCAGAACGACGTAAGACATGCGGGCGATTCTATGCGGGGGGTCCACGCCTTCATGAGGGCTTTACAGCCGTCGCCTACAATCACCAGCGACGGGCCTTCCCGCATGGTGAAGCGGCCAACCGGGTCAGGTGGGGAACCAAGCAGCCCTAACCGTGAAGCCAGTGCCGGGGTCAAGGCTCGTCACCTTATTTCGCCTCCCCTGCCCACGTGCCATGGCAACGTCGCCGCCGGCACGGCGCTGACCGACAGGACTTCAGCGCACCGAAAAACGAAACGGGGGATGCCATCGGGCATCTCCCGTTGCTCATGGTGCCGGGGACGCGGCAATCAGGCCGACTGCTCGCGCATCGCGTTCTCGTATTGCTGCGCCAGCTCGTTATACAAGCCCATGTAGAAGGCGGCCTGACCCGGTTTCATGTCCCGCAGGAAGCTGGTGTTGAAGCACAGATGGTGAAGGGCTTCGAGCCGCCCGGACGGCCCCTCGAACTTGCGGTCACCCAACTGATTCATCGGCATCAGTCGATTGCCTGACAGCTTCTCGGTGTTGCCCGAGGAGATGAATCTGACCAGATCCGACACCTGGCCATGGGCCCGGGGCTCGTGATAGTCGTGGGCTTGTCGCATCTGCTGGGTGAATTCTTTCACCGCGTCTGCGTCGCTGAATGGGCCGGTGTGCGCATCGTGGTTGCGCGTCAGTCGCTTGTAGTGCTCTTCCAACTTGTAGGGCGTGGCCGCGGCGAAAGGCGCCGGCCCCACTCCCGCCAGCAGCCCGTCGATCTCGCTGAGATCCGGCTTCTTGGCTGGCGTGATGACCATTGCTTGCGGTTCCGGCTCCTGGGTCGGCGTGGGGGTGGGCTGTGTGGTGCGGGACAGTTCTTTCGCCTTCTCGAACGCCAGGGCACCCAGGTGATTCCCGGGCGGGTCGTTCTGCTTCTGATATTCATCGAAAGACTTGTCCTGCGGATTGGCCAGCTTCTTGATGGCCAGACGCAGCCCCTCGGTCACTTCGAATTCACCCTGGCCCGGTCGGGCGCCCAAAAACAAACACGCCGCGGCCCGTCGCACGCCCGGATCCGGATGAAGCAGGTTGTCCAAGCCCAATTGAGCGAAGAAATCCCGCGTGTCGGCATCGATTCGATGCCCGCCCAGCTTGCGTTGAAGCCAATTGGGGGGGGTGAATGACAACGCTTTCGTGCCGAAGCGCTTGTGCAGAAAAACACGCGCGGCCTGCGGGTGTTTGCTGAGGGCTTTGTCCGCCGCCTTTGCGGTGGCGCTGCCCTTTTCAGGGGGCTCCTTCAAAGGGGCATGGGAATGCAGCTTGGAGCTTGAAGTGCGTGAAACCATGAATCAACTCTCTGGAATGGCGATGGCAGGGGAGCGGGCGATTGCAATCTCCGCTCTGGCTCGCGTTGAGTAACCGGTCGGGCGCCAAAGGTTCATCGGCGCCATCCGCGCAGGCGGCGGCATGGCCACCCGGCCGAGCCGGCGTGCTCAGGCTGGCCTGCGCAGCCAGCGCCCCAACCCATCTGCGGCCCATGCCCCGCTGGCCAGACTGGCCGTGAGCAGGTAGCCGCCGGTGGGAGCGTCCCAGTCGAGCATTTCCCCGGCCACAAACAGGCCAGGCCGAGCGCGTGCCATCAGGCGTTCGTCGAGCGCTTCAAAGCGCACGCCACCGGCGCTGCTGATGGCCTCGGCCACGGGGCGCGCGCGCAGCAGCCGAAGCGGCAGCGCCTTGATGGCGGGTGCCAGGCGCACCGGGTCGTGCAGTGTGTCGCGGTCCAGGCATTCGTGCAACAGCGCGAGCCGGATGCCGTCGAGCCCGAGACGGCCCTTCAGGTGGCTGGAGAGACTGCGCGAGCCGCGCGGGTGGGCGACTTCAGCGCGCACCCGCTCGGCGCTGTGGTCAGGCAACAGATCGACCCACAGCGTGGCAATGCCTTCTCGAGCGATGCGTTCGCGCAGCGCGCCCGAAAGCGCATAGACCAGGCTGCCTTCGATGCCCGTGGCAGTGGCCACGAATTCACCGCGATGCCAATGCCGCCCGGTGGGCTCATCGAGCGCGAGCGCCACCGTCTTGAAGGGCTGGCCGGCCCAGCGCTGCGAAAAGAGCGCGCTCCACCCCTCGGCCACACCATGCACCGGCGAGCCCGCGATATCGAACCCGCAGTTGCTGGGTTCGAGGGCTGTCACATCGATGCCCGCGTCGCGCAGCCGGGGCACCCAGGCACCATCGGAGCCCAGGCGCGGCCAGCTCGCGCCACCGAGTGCGAGCACCGTGGCGCGTGGGCGCACGCTGGCCTCGCCCTCAGGCGTTGCGAAGCGCAAGACGCCATCGGGGGCGAAGCCGATCCAGCGGTGGCGCATGTGAAAGCGCACCGGCGCGCCGCCGGGCGCAGGATGGCGCAGGCGGTGCAGCCAGGCCCGCAGCAGCGGCGCGGCCTTCATGTCGGTGGGGAACACGCGCCGCGAGCTGCCCACGAAGGTGGCAATCCCCAGGCTCGCCGCCCAGTCGCGCACGGCCTGCGGGCCCAGGTGCTCGAGCATGGGGCGCAACACGCTGGCGCGCGTCCCGAAACGCGACACGAAGGGCTCGAAATCCTCGGCGTGCGTGAGATTGAGCCCGCCCTTGCCTGCGAGCAGGAACTTGCGGCCCACCGAGGGCATGGCGTCGAACAGATCGACCGCCACACCGGCGCGTGACAGCACCTCGGCGGCCATGAGGCCCGCCGGGCCGCCGCCCACGATGGCCACGTCGATATCGCTCATGGGGCGTCCAGTTCGATGAAGCGCCCTTGCGCGGTGATGAAGGCCAAACGCACCGTGCCGCCCTGCTGGGTGGCCTGCAGTGCCGCACGGTAGCCGCGCAGTTGCTCGCGGTGTTCGGCCACGGTGTGGGGGGCGTCGTGGGATTTGAAGTCGATGACCCACCACACGCCACTGGCGCCCTCGCGCACCAGACGGTCCAGACGCAGGGCCTGCCCCTGATGGACCAGGTCGACCTCGTTGCCCCAGTGGTCGATGCGCGTCGGGTCCCAGGCCCAGGCGGCCTCGCCCCGCACGATGCGGCGCGCCGCAGCCAGGGCGTCGGCGCTGCGCGCGGCGTCCAGCGCGTGTTCGCGCTCGATGGCACGCTGGTGGGTGTCGTCCCAATCGAAGCCCGCGGCGGGCGTTGGGCACCACTGCAGCAAGCGGTGCACCGCCTGGCCCCAGCGCGTGGCGGGGTCGTCATCGGGGGCCATGACGGGAGGTTCTGGCTCGGGCGCCGCGCGCAACGCCGGCAGGCCGTGCAGCACCCAGGGGGCGGCGCTGCCGGCATCGGTGCTCGCCAGGGGCGCAGGGGCCTCCTGTGGCGTGGCAACGGGCGACAGACGCGCCCACCACGTGGTCTGTGCGGGCGCCTGGTGCGGCTCGAAATGCGACACCACCAGCCGCTCGGCCGCGCGCGTCATGGCCACGTAGAGCGCATTGAGTTCTTCCAGCGATCGTGCACGCCGCTCGGCATCGAGCAAAGGCTGGGCACACAGCGGTGCGGCTTTTTCATGGGTGAGGAAGACGAAGCGCTGCGGATGGGCCGCTTCGCCCGGCCAGTCCACGAGAACCCCGGTGGTTTCGGGCCGCGAGGGCGCAGCATGGGTGTCGAGCAGCAGCACGGTGTGCGCCTCCAGCCCCTTCGCGCCGTGGATGGTGAGCAGACGAACGGCGCCCGGTGCGGCCACCGGCGCCAGGGTGAGGCCCCCCGCGCGCACGGCGCGCACCAGGCGGTAGGCGGTGAGGTACCGCCCGCCTTCGTGCTGCAGCGACAAGGCCAGCAGCGCCTGCAATTGCGCCAGCACCCCGGCGCGCTGGGCGGCGGGCGCGGCCCGGGCATAACGCGCCGGCAGTTCGCCCTCGCGAAAAATGCGGCTCAGTGCGTCGTGCGGTGGCAGTGCCCGCAAGGCGGCCTGCCAGCCGGCCCAGCGTTCGGCGGTGTCGCGCCACAGGGCGGGGGCGTCAGGAGTGCGCGCCGTGTCGCGCAACACGTCCCACCAGGTGGGCACGTCGCGCGCCGTCCCACGGGGCATCTCATCGGCTGTGTCCGGTGCCTGCGAACCCCGCACGCGTTGCACTTGTTGCGCCAGGAGCACCAGTTCGTCGTCGCCCCAACCACCGATGGGCGAGCGCAGCGCGCGCGCCAGGCTGAGGTCGTGCCCCGGCGAGACCAGGGCGTCGATGAGGGCGATGACGTCCTGCACCGCGGGGGCGTCGGCCAGGTCGGTCTTCTCGGGCTCATCGCTGGCAATGCCACGCTCGCGCAGCGCCTCGTGCATCCAACCCAGTCGCTCGCGCTTGCGCGAGAGCACCATCACCTGATCGGCGCTCACGCGGCCCGCCGCAATTTCGGCGGCGATCCAGTCGGCCGCCTGGCGCGCTTCGAGCGTGCTCATGGCGTCCTCGGGCGGGTGTCGCGCTTGGGTGAGGCTGTCGCGCCAGGTGCTGGCGTCGGCTTCGGCGCGCACGCGCGCGCTGCGCGCCACCTCGGGCAAGGCCAGCACCGCACCGGCCTCCTTGCTTGCGGTGGTGTGCGGGCGAAAAGCGGCGCCGACGGCCTCGCCGTAGTCGCCATCGTTCACCGCGCGCGACATCACCGCATTCACGGCGTCCACCACGGCCACCGCGCAGCGGCGCGTGTGGTCGCAGGCCAGCAGCGCCCCGCCCAGGCCCTGCACCACGAAGGCCTGGGCGGCGCGAAACACTTGCGGCTCGGCGCGTCGAAAGCGGTAGATCGACTGTTTGGGGTCGCCCACCAGGAACACACTGGGTGCCTCGCCCGCCCCCGCGCCGGCATAGGCTGACAGCCAGCCGTACAGCGCCTGCCATTGCAAGGGGTTGGTGTCCTGGAACTCGTCGATCAGCAAGTGGCGCACGCGCGCGTCCAGGCGCTGCTGCAGCCAGCCCGAGAGCTCGGCGTCGCCCAGCAATCGGCGCGCCGCGCCTTCCACGTCGTTCATGTCGACCCAGCCGCGCTCGCGCTTGAGCTCGGCCAGGCAGGTGAGGAAGCGACGCGTGAGGCGCGCCATGCGCTGGTGATGCGCCCAGGCGGTGTGCTGCCGCTCGGCTGCGCACAGGGCCTGCAGTTCAGCCTCGGCGGCTTCGGCGGCCGGGAACTTCTGCAGATTCTTGCTCAAGCGGTCTTCGTCTTTCACGAAGAAGGCCTTGCGCAGCCGCGCCAGCCGCTCGGGCGCGCGTTGCGGCTCGTCTGGCAACAAGAAAGCATCGACCACCGCGTCGGCAGCCTTGCGCGGTGTGGCGTTGGCCTCGCGGCCCAGCGCGCTGGCGCGCTCGTGCCAGCGCTGGCGCGCTTCGGCGTTCAAGAGCGACAGCGCGGGCCGCTCCAGCGTTGCCCATTGCGGGTAGAGCGCACCAAAGGGTTCCACACTGTGTTCCACCACGCCGGCCTCGTCGGCAAGCGTGAACTCCACGCGCTTGCCCGCGGCCTTGCGCAAGGCCTCCACGGTGTTGTGGCGGCCGATCTCGGCCACGCTGGCAAAGAAGTCGGCCTGCAGCGCGAGGTCGGACGCGAGCGCCGCGAAGAAGCGCGGCCAGGTGCGTTCGATCAAGGGCGCGTCGTCCTGCTGCAGCTCATACGATGGCGGCAGACCGAGCGACTGCAGCAGCGACAGCGGTGCAGCGCGCAGCAAGGCCGCAAACCAGCCGTGAAAGGTAAGCAGCTGCACCGGGCGGCCTTGCGCCCGCAGGCGCGCCTGCAGCCCGCGCGCGGGCTGCAGCAGCATCCGGGCTGTCGCGCCATCCAGACCGCGTTGGCACAACGCGTCGTGAAGTTCGTTGTCGTCGAGCGTGGCCCAGCGCGCCAGCTCCTGCTGCAGGCGCTCGCGCATCTCGCCGGCCGCCTTGTTGGTGAAGGTGATGGCCAGGATGTCCTGCGGCTGGGCACCCGCGAGCAGCGCGCGCAGGATGCGCGAGACCAGCATCCAGGTCTTGCCGGCGCCCGCGCAGGCCTCGATCGCGACGCTGCGCGACGGGTCGCAGGCGCGTGCGTAGAAGGCCTCGGACGGTACCTGGCGGCCATCGATGCGGTAGGCCAGCCCGCTCATGAGAGGAAATCCTTTCGGCACAGACCGCGCGCTGCGCAGTGGTCGCAGGTGCTGCCTTCGCCGAGTGCGGGCATGGGCGCGCCAGCGGCCATGCGCTCGAGGTCGCTCACCAGGCCTTGCAGCAGCGCGTCGCGCGCGGCCAGCACCTCGGGCTGCTCCACCAGCAGCGCCGCGTCGTCCGGGCCGCTGCGGGTGTCGGTGAGGCTGAGGTAGGCCGCACGCAGCGCGGGCGCGCCCAGCAGTGCCGCGTAGAACGCGAGCTGCGTGTCCTCGAAGGGCTGCTTCACGCGATCGCGGGTGGTGGGGCGGCTTTCGGTCTTGCAGTCGATCACCAGCGGCAGCGCGCCGGGAGCGTCGTCGATGCGGTCGAGCCGGCCCTGCAGCGTCCAGCGCCCGGCGCGCGCTTCGTGCGCCGCTTCGGCCTCGACGAAGCGATGTCCCTGCGCTTCATGCGCCTGCAGCCAGCGCAGGTAGCCCTCGCGCAGCGCCGGCCATTGCGCGCGATACGGCAGAAAACCGGCGGCACCGGCCTCGTGCGTAAGGCCCATGCGCGCGGCCTCCTGCTCGGCCAGGGCGTCGAGCGCCGCACGGTCGGCCGCTTCACCGGGCCGCGCGTCACGGCGTGCTTCATGGAATGCCCGCAGCACGTTGTGCAGCCAGTTGCCCAGGTCGCGCGCATCGGCCTCGGTGTCGAGCTCCTCGGCTTCACTCAGGCGCAACTGGCGCAACGCGAAGAAGCGGTAAGGGCAGCGCCGCAAGTCCTCGTAGGCGCTGGCGGACAGGCGCTCGGGCACAAGCCCGGGCGCGCTCGGCTGCGGCGCCGGCGTGCCGCGCGATGCGATCTCCTGCGGCTCGAGTGCGACGGCATCGGGCTGAAGTGACAAGGCGTCCAGCAACGGGCTGGGCAAGCGCGGCTCCCCCCCGTCGTGGGAACGCCAGAGCAGATCGAGCGGCGTGCCGTCGAACAAGGTGGCCCATGCCGATGCCTGGGCGGCACGCAGCGCCTCGCGATCGGGCAGGCCCAGCGCCTGGCGTTGATCGCGGGTCCACGCGCCCGTGGGCTCGGGACTGGCAGGCAGGTGGCGCTCATCGCAACCCGGTGCCACCACGGCCGCGAAAGAGCGCCCCAGGCGCTGTGACAGGGGCACCACCACCACCTGGGGCGCGCCCGAAGCCCCCGACTGAAAGCCGGCGCCTTCGAGCACCTCGCGCACCCAGGCGCTGAACTGCGCCAGGCTCCAGCGGCGGCGCCCGCCCTCACCGGCCGTTTCGCCCAGCCCGTCGAGTTCGTGCGAGGCCTCTCCCAAGCGCAGGAGTGTCATCAATTGCTGGCCCGCTGCATCGGCCTTGAGCACTGCCCGCTGGCCGCTGAGTTCAAGCGCCCGATCCACATCGCGCAGCCAATGCACCAGCGGGCGCGCCGCCTGCAAGGCGCCCAGCAGCGCGTCGGCGCCCGCGGGGCGGTGGTCGGATGGTGCTGCGGCCCACAGCGACACGCCCTGGCGACGCAGCGCCCGTTCGCAACGCTGCACTTCGGTCGCATCGAAGGCGGGCGCCAGCTTGAGCCAATCGAGCACGTCGTCGCTGCTGGCGCGCGGTGCGGCCGCGCGCAACAGTGCCATGAAGGCGGCACCCGCCTGGGTGGTGGAAAGCTTCCAGCCGGCCTCGTCGCGCAAGCGCGCGCCCGCGCCCTCCA
Source organism: Hydrogenophaga intermedia (assembly GCF_023715105.1). Classification (GTDB taxonomy): domain Bacteria; phylum Pseudomonadota; class Gammaproteobacteria; order Burkholderiales; family Burkholderiaceae_C; genus Hydrogenophaga; species Hydrogenophaga intermedia_A. The sequence goes on from NZ_JAMBNO010000005.1 coordinate 78,073, forward strand.
GGATCGCGCTCACACGGCGTGTGAGCAGGCGGTCGTTCGCGATCAAGGCCACGGGCGCCCGGCCCGCATTGAGGTGATCGACCACGCAGGCGGCTGCACTCAATGCCTCGTGCTCGAAATCCGTACAGGCCCGCACACGCGGCGATGCGACGACCGGTTCGCCGCTCGCCGCGCCCCACCCCAGCCGCACGCCAGCGGCACCCCAGATTTGCATCAAGGCCTCGGCCAGCGGGTCGGCCTGGTGCCCCGGCAACAGGATCAAAAGGTCGGCGTCGTTGCGCGCGGCGGGCGTCCAGAGAGCGTCGGTGTCGAAGCCGCAGGCACCCACCCAGGCCAATGCCACATGGGCAACCAACCCTTCCCAGCGCGTGTTGCCGCCGCCCGGGGGTGCCAGGGAGGCCCGCGCGGCGTCGGCCCAGGCCTGGCGCGATTGCGGGTGGCGCGCGGCCGCCAGGGGGGCGAGCTGCCCTGCCGCTTCCACCAGCCGCGCCACCAGTTCGCGGCGCAAGCCGGGCTCGACCGGTTCGCGCACCACACGATCGAGCCACCCCGCCGCCACCAGGGCATCGCGCGCCGGATCGCGGCTCCAATCCTGCGGGCCGCCCTGCCAGGGCTGCAGCAACTCGGCCCATTGCCGGGTCGTGACGAAGCGCGGCACGAGGCCCTGCATCACGCGGCCATGCGCGTGCTCCACGGCCCAGGCGCGGCGCGCCTCGGCGGCCAGGGCGCCCTGCGGCACCAGGACGACGGCCCGCGAAGCCGCAACGCTGCGCTCGCGCAACTGGGCGTCGATGCGTGCCAGTGCAACCGGCCACGAACCGCATTCGCAGTGGGCTTGCAGGTCTTGCGTGGCAAGGGCCGACTCGCTGTGAGGTCTCGCGGTCGCAGGCGTCATGAAAAAGGGGTTTCTGTCACAATGCGGCCGCTCGCGTGAGGCGTCCGTGAGGCGCGGCGATTCCGTCGCATCTTCCGTCGCATGCGTTGAAACTGTAACCTCCCCCGCCTACCGATTCCGAGGACGATCATGGCCAGCGATCTCATCAAACACGTATCCGACGCGACCTTCCAGGCCGACGTGCTGGACAGCAAGGCTCCCGTGCTGGTGGACTTCTGGGCCGAGTGGTGCGGCCCGTGCAAGATGATCGCGCCGATCCTCGACGAAGTGGCAGGTTCCTACAACGGCAAGCTGCAGATCGCCAAGCTCAACGTGGACGACAACCGCGACGTGCCCGCCAAGTTCGGCATCCGCGGCATCCCCACGCTGATGCTGTTCAAGGACGGTCAGCTCGCCGCCACCAAGGTCGGCGCGCTGAGCAAGGCGCAGCTCACCGCCTTCATCGACCAGCAGCTCGCCTGATGGCTGCGCGGCCCGGGCATGGCCCGGGCCCACGAGCCCCGCGCGGGCTCGGCGACAGACCGCGATCGCCGCGATTCCTGTCATAATGCGCCGCAAGCGGGCCGCGACAGCGCCCGTGCCTCCTTCGCGCAACGTCCGACATCCGGACCTCGGCGCCCACCCCCCCGCTCATCCCAATCGCCTCCTCGCTGGAGTGACGTCCATGCACCTGAACGAACTCAAGGCCCTGCACGTATCCGAAGTGTTCAAGCAGGCCGAAGCGCTCGAAATCGAGAACACCGGCCGCATGCGCAAGCAGGAGCTGATGTTCGCCATCATCAAGAAGCGGGCCAAGACCGGCGAGCAAATCTACGCCGACGGCGTGCTCGAAGTGCTGCCCGATGGTTTCGGCTTCCTGCGCGCGCCGGACACCAGCTACACGGCCAGCACCGACGACATCTACATCTCGCCCAGCCAGATCCGCCGCTTCAACCTGCACACCGGCGACATGATCGAGGGCGAAGTCCGCATCCCCAAGGATGGCGAACGCTACTTCGCGCTCAACAAGCTCGACAAGATCAACGGCCTGCCCCCCGAGGACAACAAGCACAAGATCATGTTCGAGAACCTGACGCCGCTGTTCCCCAAGGAACAGATGCGCCTGGAACGCGACATCAAGAGCGACGAGAACATCACCGGCCGCATCATCGACATCATTGCGCCCATCGGCCGCGGCCAGCGCGCGCTGATCGTGGCTCCGCCCAAGAGCGGCAAGACGGTGATGATGCAGCACATCTGCCACGCCATCACCGCCAACCACCCCGACGTCGAGTTGATGGTGCTGCTGGTGGACGAGCGCCCCGAGGAAGTGACCGAAATGCAGCGCACCGTGCGCGGCGAGGTCATCGCCTCCACCTTCGACGAGCCTGCCGCCCGCCACGTGCACGTGGCCGAGATGGTGATCGAGCGCGCCAAGCGCCTGGTCGAACTCAAGAAGGACGTGGTGATCATGCTGGACTCGATCACCCGCCTGGCCCGCGCCTACAACAACGTGCTGCCCTCCTCGGGCAAGGTGCTCACCGGTGGTGTTGACGCCAACGCCCTGCAGCGTCCCAAGCGCTTCTTCGGCGCGGCACGCAAGGTGGAAGAAGGCGGCTCGCTCACCATCATCGCCACCGCCCTGGTCGACACCGGTTCGCGCATGGACGAGGTGATCTTCGAGGAGTTCAAGGGCACCGGCAACTGCGAGATCCACCTCGACCGGCGCCTGTACGAGAAGCGCGTCTTCCCCTCGATCCAGCTCAACCGCAGCGGAACCCGCCGCGAAGAGTTGCTGCTGCAGCCCGAGATCCTGCAGAAGACCCGGATCCTGCGCCAGTTCATGTACAACATGGACGAGATCGAAGCCATGGAGATGGTCCTCAAGAGCATGAAAGCCACGAAGAACAACTCCGAGTTCTTCGACATGATGCGTAGAGGGGGATAACCCCCCTGCGCCGCTGCCGCGGCTTCCCCCCTTTGTTGCGCGCCTGCGGCGCTTCGAGGGGGGACTACACCTGAGGCCCGGCAAAGCCGGCTCCTCGGTGTTTCTGGATGAACTCCCCCTCAACTCACATTGCCTGGCATTCTCCGGAGCGCGTGCCCGGTCCGAGGATGCGGCGGAACTGGCTTTGCCAAGCCGCTCGCATCGCCCCCTGGGGGGGTGACGCCGAAGGCGGCGCGGGGGCGCTATAATCCCACGCTTTGCTTGGCGGCAAGTACGTCGGAAGGGTTCCGGCGCGGCTGTCGCAACCGAACACAAGGAAACGCCATGAAAGAGGGCATCCACCCCAACTACCGCGACGTCTGCTTCCTGGACCTGTCGAACAACTTCAAGTTCGTCACGCGTTCCTGCGCCAGCACCAAGGAAACCATCAAGATGGACGACGGCCGCGAACTGCCGCTGTACAAGCTCGATACCTCCAGCGAGTCGCACCCGTTCTACACCGGCACGCAAAAGAGCGTGGACAACATGGGCGGCCGCGTCGAGAAGTTCCGCAACCGCTACGGCAAGACCGCCAAGTAAGCACGGTCCCTGCCCGAAGAAAAGCAGCCAGTCTCCGGCTGCTTTTTTTTTTCGCCCGCGAGTTTCTGCCCTGGCGAACCCCCTGTGCCGCAAAGACGGCTTGTATAGTCCCCAGCCGTGAATCGCCCGACGCCTGCCATCGTGAGCCAGTCGGCCGTGCGCCGCTTGCCGCGCCTGGCCTTGATCCTCTTCTGCGTGGCCTATGTGCTGCCCGGCTTCCTCGGGCGTGAGCCCTGGAAGAACGCCGACGTCGGCGCCTTCGGCGCCATGCTCGAGCTCGCGGGCGGCACCGCCGCGTGGTGGCAACCGTCCGTGCTGGGCAGTGCGGTGGTTGACGCCGGGCCGCTGCCCTACTGGCTCGGCGCCATCTTCATCAAGGCGCTGCCTTTCCTTTCCCCTGACTTCGCGGTTCGCATCCCGTTCGGCCTGCTGCTCGCCCTCACGCTGGCGGCCACCTGGTACGCGGCCTATCACCTGGCGCGCCAGCCGGCAGCCCTGCCGGTGGCCTTTGCCTTCGGGGGCGAGGCCCAACCCGCCGACTACGCCCGCGCCCTGGCCGACGCGGCGCTGCTGGCGCTGGTTGCCTGCCTCGGGCTGGCCCAGCTGTCGCACGAGACAACGCCCGATCTTGCCCGCCTGGCCTGGACAACCTTGATGCTGCTGGGCGCCGCCCGCCTGGCCCAGCCCGGCGCGCCGCAGGCCTGGCGTGGCCTGCTCTGGTGGTTGATCGGCCTGCTTGGCCTGATGCTCAGTCACGCGCCCGGGCTGGCGGCCTTGCTCGGCCTGGGCTGGTTGGCCCTGCTCGGCTGGCACCACCTGCGCCGCGGGGCCGAGAACTCCGCCACGAGCCCCTCGGTGGCGTGGTGGCTGGCGCTGGCGGCCTGGGTGCTGGCGCTGGGCGTGGCCGTCTGGGTGGGTGGGCTGCGGTTGCCGGAAGTGGCCACCGCCTGGGGTAACCTGCCCTGGGACAGTTGGGCGCGACTGCTGCTGTGGTTCACCTGGCCGGCGTGGCCGCTCGCGCTCTGGACCCTGTGGCGCTGGCGGCACCAGTGGCTGCAGCCCCACCTGGCGTTGCCGCTGTGGGCCGTGCTGGTGGTGGTGGCGCACACCACCCTGGCCCAGGAGCGCGACCGCGCCCTGCTGCTGGCGCTGCCGGCGTTCGCCGCGCTGGCGGCCTTTGCCCTGCCCACCTTGCGGCGCAGCGTGTCGTCGCTGATCGACTGGTTCACCCTGCTCTTCTTCTCGTTCTGTGCCCTGGTCATCTGGGTGATCTGGTTCGCCATGATGACCGGCGTACCAGCCAAGCCCGCGGCCAACGTGGCCCGGCTGGCACCGGGCTTCGTGCCCGAGTTCTCGTTGCTGTTGTTCCTGCTGGGCGCTGCGGCCACCCTGGCGTGGCTGTGGTTGGTGGCCTGGCGCGTCGGCCGCCACCGCGAGGCGATCTGGAAGAGTCTCGTGCTGCCGGCCGCGGGGGCCACGCTGTGCTGGTTGCTGCTGATGACGTTGTGGCTGCCGCTGCTCGACTTCGGGCGCAGCTACGGCCCGATCTCGCGCCGCATTGCCACGCTGGTGCCGCCCGATGCGTGCGTGCTGGTGGACGGACTGACACAGGCGCAGGTCAGCGCGCTGCAGTATCACGGCCAGCTCAAGCTGGTGCGCAGCACCGCGCAAGACGCGTCACGCTGCCAGGCGATGGTCGTGTCGCCAGAAAGCCAACCAACCCTGGACAGACGCGTGAACCTCACGCAGTGGGCCTTCAAGGCGACCGTGCGCCGCCTGACCGACAACAAGGAAAGCCTGCTGCTTTACCAGCGCGTGGGCGGCTGATCCGGTTCGCCTTGCTCAGGCGGGCTCGGTCTCGCGCACGCGGGTGGGCGGTAGCACGATGGTGAAGGTCGAACCCCGGCCGATCTCGCTCTGCACCTCGATGCGCCCGCCGTGGCGCTGCGCCACGTGCTTGACGATGGCCAACCCCAGGCCGGTGCCGCCGGTTTCCCTCGACCGGCTGCGGTCGACCCGGTAGAACCGCTCGGTAAGCCGCGGTAGGTGCTCGGCCGCGATGCCGGGCCCCGCGTCGCGCACGAAGAACTCGACCCAGCCGTCCTCGCGCAGGCGGCAGCCCGGCTCGATGAGACCACCGCCCGGCGTGTAACGCACCGCATTGCTCATGAGGTTGGACATCGCACTGATGAGCTCGGACTTCGCGCCCGACACCCATAGCGATGGACTGGGCACCGGCTCGATCCGGTGCGGCGTGGTGGCAATCACCTGCGTGAGGCCACGCCCCTCCTGCGCCACATGATCCAGCAGCTCGGACGCGGCCATCCACTCGCCCGCGCCCGGCGCGGGGCTGCCTTCCAGCCGGGACAGCGTGAGCAGATCGTTCACCAGTGTCTGCATGCGGTGCGCCTGCTGGCTCATGAGACCCAGGTACTGGTGGCGCTCCTCGGCGCTCAGCTCCAGGCTTTGCATGGTCTCCACAAAACCGCTGAGCACCGTCAACGGCGTGCGGATTTCGTGCGAAACGTTGGCGACGAAGTCGCGGCGCATGTTCTCCGCCAGCTGCACGGCGGTGACGTCGCGCGTGAGCATGAGCTTGCGCTTCTTGCCATAGGCATGGATCTGCAGCGAGATCTTCGTGGGCTGCGAGGGCCGCGGTCCCACGCCGTCGATGGTGATCTCCCGATCGAACTCGCCCGCGTTCAGGTAGGCGCTGAAGGCCGGGTGGCGCACCATGTTGCGCACGTACTGACCCAGGTCGCGCTGCGGATCAAAGCCGAGCTGACTGGCCGCCGTGAGGTTGCACCATTCGATCCGACCGGCCGCATCCAGCAGCACGACGCCGTTGGGCGAAGCCTGGATGGCGGCCAGAAAATCCTCGAGCCTGGCATCGCTGTTCTGCGCCTTTTTCTCCAGCTTCTTGATGCTCTTGCGCGCGCGGTCGAGCAGCTCGCCCCAGAAACCGCCGTAGGGGGGTAGGCGCGAAGGGTCAGCCTTGTTGAACCAGCGCAGCACGCGCGCCGCACGCACGGTGTCGCGGGCTGCCCAGATGGCAGCGCCCGCGAGGGCGCCCACAAAAGCCAGGGCCGCCTCATCGGCGGCCCAGCCCACCAATGCCCCCAGCGCAACCAGGAGCATCAACTCGAGAACACGAAGACTCATGTGGCCGACATGGGCGTGCCCTGCGCCGGGCGAGCGGCGCTGTTCATGGCAGTGAGGCGATAGCCCGCACCGCGCACGGTCTCGATCATGGTGGAGGCCTCGCCGAGCGATTCGCGCAGGCGTTTGACGTGAACATCCACGGTGCGCTCCTCGATGAAGACATGGTCTCCCCAGACCTTGTCGAGCAGCGTACCACGCGTGTGCACGCGCTCGGCGTGCTTCATGAGGTAATGCAAAAGCTTGAACTCGGTCGGGCCGACCTTGAGTTCGCGGCCGCGAAAGCTCACGCGGTAGGTCGCGGCGTCGAGCGAGAGCTCGCCCACCGTCACCGAGTCGTTCACGATCTCGGGCGCGCGGCGGCGCAGCACGGCGCGGATGCGCGCGAGCAGTTCCTGCGTCGAGAACGGCTTGGTGATGTAGTCATCGGCACCGGCGTCCAGGCCCTGAACCTTGTCGCCTTCATCGCTGCGCGCGGTGAGCATGAGGATCGGAACGGTACGGGTGCGCTCGTTCTTGCGCCACTGGCGGGCCAGCACAGCCCCGCTCTCGCCCGGCAGCATCCAGTCGAGCAGGATCACGTCGGGCAGCACGGCGTCGACCTCACGCTGGGCGGCGGCACCGTCGAACACCACGGTGGGTGCAAACCCGTTGTGGCGCAGGTTGACGGCAATCAGTTCGGCGATGGAGGGTTCGTCCTCCACCACGAGCACGCGGGGAAGTTTTCTCATCCGGCCACCGACTCCACTTTGTCCACCGGCGCGTGGCGAACGTCCTCGCCCTTGACGATGAAGATGATCTGTTCGGCGATGTTCTTCGCGTGGTCGCCCACGCGCTCGATCGACTTGGCCAGGAACAGCAGGTCCAGGCTGGGCGAGATGGTGCGCGGGTCTTCCATCATGTAGGTGATGAGCTTGCGCAGGAAGCCGTTGTACTCGCGGTCGATGTCGTCGTCGGCCTTGATGATGGACACCGCCATCTGCGTGTCCAGCCGCGCGAACGAGTCGAGCGAGCGACGCAGCAGCGCGGTGGCCAGATCCGCCGCCAGGCGCAGCTCCGAGATCGGCAGGTTGCGCGGCGTGCCGCTTTCGATGATGGACTTGACCATTCGCGCGATGCGCGCCACTTCGTCGCCCGCACGCTCGAGGTTTTGCGTGGTGCGCGAGATCGCCATCAGGAAACGCAGGTCACGCGCGGTGGGCTGGCGTCGGCCGATGGTGGAGATGATCTCGTGATCGATCGCCATTTCCATCTGGTTGATGCGGTTCTCGGTGTCGAGCACCTGCGCAGCGGACTCAAGGCTCATGTTGACCAGCGCGTAGACCGCCTGGTGCAACTGGGACTCGACCAGGCCGCCCATCTCGAGCACGTGGGTGGAGATGGAGTTGAGTTCGGCGTCGAACTGACTGGAGAGGTGTTTGTCGCTCATGTGAATGTCTCCCGTGGTGCGCGGCATCAGCCAAAGCGGCCGGTGATGTAGTCCTCGGTCGCCGTCTTGGTCGGCTTGAAGAAGATCTGCTCGGTGGCACCGAACTCGATCAGCTCACCCAGGTACATGTAGGCGGTGAAATCGCTGCAGCGCGCGGCCTGCTGCATGTTGTGTGTGACGATGGCAATGGTGTAGTCGCTCTTGAGCTCGTGCACGAGTTCTTCCACCTTGCCGGTGGAGATCGGGTCGAGCGCGGAGGTCGGCTCGTCGAGCAGCAACACCGAGGGCTTGACGGCGACGCTGCGCGCGATGCACAGGCGCTGCTGCTGGCCGCCCGAGAGCGACAGGCCGCTCTGGTTGAGCTTGTCCTTGACTTCCTTCCACAGGGCGGCCTTGGTCAGCGCCCACTCGACGCGGTCGTCCATGTCGCTCTTGGCCAGGTTCTCGTACAAGCGCACACCGAAGGCAATGTTGTCGTAGATCGACATCGGGAACGGCGTCGGCTTCTGGAACACCATGCCGATGCGCGCGCGCAGCAGGTTCAGATCCTGCTTGGGGTCCAGGATGTTCTCGCCGTAGAAGTTGATCTGGCCCTCCGCACGCTGGCCGGGGTAGAGGCTGTACATGCGGTTGAGCGTGCGCAGCAGCGTGGACTTGCCGCAGCCCGAGGGGCCGATGAAGGCCGTCACGCGCCTTTCCTGGATGTCCAGCGTGACGTTCTTGAGGCCCTGGAACTTGCCATAGAAGAAGTTCAGGTTGCGCACCTCGAGGGCGTTGCGCACCTCTTCCGCGTCGGGCGCTGTCCTGCTGGCGGCGAAGTTCTCGGGGCGGATGGCAAAGGCGGTTTCGGACATGGCGGTTTCCTTGAAGTCTGTCGATGCGGTGTGCGTCAAACCTTGACCTTCTCGCGGAAGAAGACGCGGGCCAGGATGTTGAGCGCCAGCACGGTGAGCGTGATGATCAGCGCGCCGGCCCAGGCCAGGCGGACCCAGTTGTCGTACGGGCTCATGGCGAACTGGAAGATCACCACCGGCAGGTTGGCCATCGGGCCGCCCATGTCGGTGCTGAAGAACTGGTTGTTGAGCGCGGTGAACAGCAGCGGTGCGGTTTCACCGCTGATGCGCGCGACCGCGAGCAGCAGGCCGGTGATCACGCCGCTCTTGGCCGCGCGCAGCGTGACCATGAGCGCCACCTTCCAGCGCGGCGCGCCCAAGGCGAACGCGGCTTCGCGCAGGCTGCCCGGCACCAGGCGCAGCATGTTCTCGGTGGTGCGCACCACCACGGGGATGGCGATCAGCGACAGCGCCAGGCTGCCCGCGTAGCCGGAGAAGTTGCCCACCGTGGCCACGGCGATGGCGTACACGAACAGCCCCAGCACAATGGACGGCGCCGACAGCATGATGTCGGTGACGAAGCGCGTGAATTCGGCGGTCTTGCTGGTGTCGCCGTACTCGGCCAGGTAGACACCGGCCAGGATGCCCACGGGCGTGGACACCAGCACCGACAGACCGACGATCATCAGGCTGCCCAGCAGCGCATTGCGCAGGCCGCCGCCTTCGGAGCCCGGTGCCGGCGTGTCGGCCGTGAAGAGGTTGGCATCGATGCCGGCAATGCCGTTCGAGAACAGCACCCAAAGGATCCACAGCAGCACGAACAGGCCAAGGGCCATGGCTGTCATCGACAGGGCCAGGCCGATGAGGTTGGTGCGCCGGCGGCTGCGGTAGAGGGATTGGTTCATTTCCATCATCGTTGTCCTCAGGCGCCCTTGGCTTTTTCGGTGCGAACGATCATCCATTTCGCGAGTGCGAGCACGATGAAGGTGATGCAGAACAGCAGGAAGCCGAGCGCGAACAGGGTGTTGAAGTGAAGGCCTTCGGCCTCACCGAACTCGTTGGCCAGCACGGAGGCGATGGAGGTGCCGGGCGAGAACAGCGATGTGGGCAGCCGGTTGGCGTTGCCGATCACGAAGGTCACGGCCATGGTCTCGCCCAGTGCGCGGCCCAGGCCGAGCATGATGCCGCCGATGACGCCCTTCTGGGTGTACGGCAGCACCACCTTGGAGACCACCTCCCAGGTGGTGCAGCCCAGGCCGTAGGCCGACTCGCGCAGGATGGGCGGGGTGATCTCGAACACGTCACGCATCACCGCGGCGATGAAAGGCAGCACCATGAACGCGAGGATGATGCCCGCAGCCAGAATGCCCAGCCCGTTGGTGGCGCCGCCAAACAGCCAGCCCACCAGCGGCATGCTGCCCAGCAGCTGCTGCACGGGCATCTGGAACCAGTCGGCAAAGATCGGCGCGAACACGAACAGGCCGAACATGCCGTAGATGATGGACGGCACGGCTGCCAGCAATTCAATGGCGGTGCCCAACGGGCGGCGCAGCCACACCGGGCAGGTCTCGGTGAGGAAAAGCGCAATGCCGAAGGCCAGCGGCACGGCGATGAGCATGGCAATGCCCGCGCTGGTCAGGGTGCCCACGATGGCGATCAGGGCGCCGAATTCCTCGTTGATGATGTCCCACTCGACGTACCAGAGGAACTTCACGCCGAAGGTCTTGAAGGTCGGCCAGGCGTTGATGAACAGCGAGACGATGATGCCCACCAGGGCAATCAGCACCAGCAGCGAGAAGCTCTGGGTGAGGCGGTGAAAGATCGCGTCCTGCAGCCGCTGGCGGCCTGCGATGGCGCTCATGCGGTCGTGGCTGCGTTGCTCGTCGGCCTGGGAGACGCTGCGGATCGTGGGCATGCTGCTGTCTGCTCGGGTGGTGGTGGTGTTCATCGGACCCCCTCCGGGTCTTTTGTGACAGACATTGAACTGCAAAAACCCATCGGCCGGCCAGCGCCTGCCGATGGGTTCATCCGGAAAAGGGCTTTGGGCCCCGGACTCACTTGTTGTTGATCTGCGACCACACGCGGGTGCGGATCTGCTGCGTCACCGCGTCGGGCATGGGCACGTAGTCCAGTTCCAGAGCGGCCTGTTTGCCGTTCTTGAAGGCCCAGTCGAAGAACTTCAGGACTTCGGCCGACTCCGCCTTGTTGGCCGGTTCCTTGTACATGAGGATGAACGAGGCGGTGGTCACGGGCCAGCTGTCCTTGCCCTTGGCGTTCACCATCGACACGCCCATGCCGGGCACGCTGAACCAGTCCACACCGGCCGCAGCGGCCTGGAAGGTGTCATCGCCCGGCATCACGTAGTTGCCGTCGGCGTTCTGCAGCGCCATCACGGGGATGTTGTTCTTCTTGGCGTAGGCGTATTCCACGTAACCCAGCGCGCCCTTGGTGCGGCTCACGTTGGCGGCCACGCCTTCGTTGCCCTTGCCGCCCACCGAAGTCGGTGCCGGCCACTTGACGGCGGCGCCCTTGCCCACCGTGTCGGCCCAGTCCTTGCTGACCACGCTCAGGTAGTCGGTCCAGTTGAAGGTGGTGCCGGAGCCGTCGGCGCGGTGCACCACGGTGATGGTCATGTCGGGCAGCTTCTTGCCGGGGTTCAGGGCCACCAGCTTGGGGTCGTTCCACTTGCTGATCTTGCCCAGGAACATCTCGGCCAGCACGGGGCCGGTCACGCGCAGCTCACCCTTGCCGATGCCGTCCAGGTTGAACACCGGCACGGTGCCGCCGATGATGGCGGGGAACTGCACCATGCCGTCCTTGTCGAGGTCGGCGCCGCTCACCGGGGCGTCGGACGCGCCGAAAGCCACAGTCTTGGCACGGATCTGGCGCAGACCGCCCGAGGAGCCGATCGACTGGTAGTTCAGGCCGGTGCCGGTCTGGGCCTTGTACATCTCCGCCCATTTGGCGTAGATCGGGAACGGGAAGGTGGCACCAGCGCCGGTGATGTCGGCGGCGTGGGCGGTGCCGAGGGCCAGGGTGGACAGGGCGGCAGCGGCCACGGTTTTCAGGAGGGTGCGTTTGCTGTTCATGGTTGTTCCTCGCGGTTGAACAAAGGGGACAGACGGCACTCTAGGCAGCGTTCGTGACAACCATGTGACACTGGTGTGGCGTCACAAAGAGGCGTCTGACTGCGGCGACTCACGCTGGCTGCCACGGGCATGCGTCACAATCGGCGCCTCCCGACCGGGCACCCCCCGGTCGACGGCCCAGATTTCTCCATGCAAAACGGTACCCTCCTCGCCGCGATCGATCTCGGCTCCAACAGCTTCCGGCTCGAAATCGGGCGCTACCACTCGGGCCACATCGAGCGCGTGGAGTACCTCAAGGAGACGGTGCGCCAGGGCAACGGGCTTGACGCCGAGAAAAACCTCAGCGTGGTGGCCATGCAGCGTGGCTGGGAGTGCCTGGCGCGCTTCGCCGAGCGGCTGCACGGCTTCAAGAAGCACCAGGTGCGCGCGGTCGCCACGCAAACGCTGCGCGAGGCGCGAAACCGCGACGAATTCCTGCGCCGAGCGCAGGAAATACTGGGTTTCGCGATCGAGGTGGTCTCCGGACACGAGGAAGCCCGCCTGATCTACCAGGGCGTCTCGCGCCTGCTCCCGCATTCCGACGAGCGCCGCCTGGTGGTGGACATCGGCGGGCGCTCCACCGAAATGATCCTGGGCCAGGGCTACAGCGCGGAGATCCTGGAGTCGTATCGACTGGGCAGTGTGGCGTGGTCCACGCGCTATTTTCCGCGCGGGCAGTTCACGCCCGCTGCGCTCAAGACCGCCGAGGTGGCGGCCAAGGCCGTGCTCGAAGAAGCGCTGGACAAGTTCCCCCCCTCGCTGTGGCACGTGGCCTACGGCTCGTCCGGCACGGTGAGCGCGATCGCCGACATGCTGGGGAGCAACGGCTGGGCCATGGGTCTGGTCACGCGCGCCGGGCTCGACTGGCTCACCGACCGCCTGGTGAAGGCCGGCAATGTCGACAACCTGCGGCTGGACGGTCTCAAGGACGACCGCCGCCCGGTGCTGGCGGGTGGCCTGTCGGTGCTGCGCGCCATTTTCGACCTCTTCGGCATCGACCAGATGCTGCCCGCCCAAGGCGCGCTGCGCCATGGGGCACTTTATGACCTCATCGACCGCGAAACCGATGGCGGCGACGTCCGTGAGCGCACCGTGCGCTGGTTGTCGCAACGCTTTTCAGCCGACGAGGCACAGGCGCGCCGCGTGGGCGAGGTGGCCACCGCCTTGTTCGCGCAAATCGCCGCTGCCGACGACGAAGGCGATGGCCGCTACTCGCAGAAACTGGCCTGGGCAGCGCGGCTGCACGAGATCGGCACCCACATCTCGCACGAGCGCAGCCATCACCACGGCGCCTACATCCTGGACCACGTGGATGCGCCCGGTTTCTCGCTGCGTGAACTGCACCGCATGAGTCAGCTGGTGCTGGGCCAGCGCGGCAAGCTCAAGAAGCTCGAAGAAGCCCTGCAGGACGAGCTCTTTGCCAAGCAGCTCATCTGCCTTCGCCTGGCGGTGCTGCTGTGCCACGCGCGCCAACTGCCCGAGCACCAGGCGATCAAGCTCGTCTTCAAGCCCGGCAGTTTCCGGCTGAGCACCCCCACCGGCTGGGCCAAGCGCTACCCGCAGTCGGCCTGGTTGCTGGGCGAAGAAGTGCTGGCCTGGCAGCGCTCCGCATGGAAGTTCAGCGCCGACATCCGCTGAGGGTTGCTTTCGTGTAAATCGTTTATACGGTTTACACTCTTTAGCACTTTCAACCCCAGGAGCGCCGAATGGCCCACGCCGCCGACAAGACCAGCCCCAAGAAGCCCAAGCTCGTTCGCGACAGCTTCACCATCCCGAAGAACGAATACGCCGCCATCGACGCGCTCAAGTCGCGCGCGATCGCGCTGGGCACCAGCGTGAAGAAGAGCGAGTTGCTGCGCGCCGGTCTGGTGGCCCTGCAAGGCCTGAGCGATGCCGCCTACAAGGCGGCACTGTCGGCGGTGCCCACCCTCAAGACCGGGCGCCCGGCGGGTGACGGGGCCGACAAACCCGCGCCGGCCAAACCCGTGAAGAAGAAGGCCCCGGCAAAATCTGCCGCCCCTGCCCCGGCCGACAAGGTGGCCGACAAGGCGGTGGGTAAAGCGGCGGGCAAAGACAAGGGCGCTGCCCAGGTGTCGGCGCGCAAGCCGGCGGCCAGGAAGCCGGTGGCCCGCAAGGCGGCCAGCCCGGCGAAGAAGCCGGCGGCGCGCAAGCCCCGGGCCTGAACCCGGTCGGCTCAGAGCATCTCGGGCGTCTGGACCGTGACCACCACGGTCTGGCCATTGCCAGCCCGATCGCGGTGGCGCAACCACCACAGCGCGCCCTTCTTCACCGGGCAGTCGTCTTCGGAGAGCGCCAGCAGGCGTGCGATGACCTGCCCCAGCGTGGGCTGATGCCCGACCACCACCACCGGCGACTTGCCGGTCGGCCATTGCACCAGTTCGAGCAGGGCGTCGGCCTCGGCCTCGGGTGCAATGACCTCGCTGGTCTTGAACCGGCGCCCGAGCGCCATGGCGGTCTGCTCGCAGCGCGCCGCCGGGCTGCACCAGACCCGCGCGCCTTCGGGCAATTGCCGGTCGAGCCAGGCACCGATGCGCGCTGCCTGTTTTTCGCCGCGCGCCGTGAGGCGGCGCGCCAGGTCCTGGGCGTCGCCGGGCAGGCCGTACTCGGGGTCGGGGTGGTCCTGCGCCTCGGCGTGGCGCCAGAGGATCAGGTCCATCCCGCGCGCGGGCATGTCGTCATCCCTTGCCGCCATAGCGGTGCATGAGACTGGCTTGCGCCGAATGTTGCACGGCCCGCGCGCGCCCGCTGGCCCCCTGCCCCGCCGCCACGTAGTGCCCGTCGGGTTGCAGCAGCCAGGCGTCACGCGTGTCGTGCAGGTAGGCGTTGAGGCATTCGTCGATGATGCGCTGGCGCAATGAAGCGTCCGTCACCGGCCACGCCAGTTCCACGCGACGCAGCATGTTGCGGTTCATCCAGTCGGCGCTGGAAAGCCAGAGTTCTTCGGTGGTGCCGACGCGGAACAGGAACACCCGCGAATGTTCCAGCATGCGCCCGATGATGGAGCGCACGCGCACGTTGTCGGTGAAACCCGGCACCCCCGCGGGGAGCACGCACGCGCCACGCACGATGAGGTCGACCCTGGCGCCCTGCTGAGAAGCCGCGGCCAGCGCGCGCGCCAGTGGCTCGTCGGTCAGCGCGTTCATCTTGAGCGTGATGCGCACCTCCTCGCCCCGCGCCGCGGCCTCGCCCGCCGCAGCCAGCTTGTCCAGCATGGCCTTGTGCAGCAGGAACGGCGCCATCAGTGCCTTGTTGAGCCTTCCCAGGCGGTTCTGGCTCGCCAGGTGCAGGAAGATCTGATCGATGTCGGCGGTCAGCGCGTCGTCGGCGGTGAGGTAGCTCAGGTCGGTGTAGACACGCGCCGTGCCCGGGTTGTAGTTGCCAGTGGAGAGGTGGGCGTAGCGGCGCAGGCCCTGCGGCTCGCGCCGCGTGATCAGCAGCATCTTGGCGTGCGTCTTGAGGCCCACCACACCGTAGACCACCTGCGCACCCACCGATTCCAGGCGCTCGGCGTAGTTGATGTTGGCCTCTTCGTCGAAGCGCGCCTTGAGCTCCACCACCGCCGTGACCTCCTTGCCGCGGCGCACGGCCTCGCGCAACAGGTCCATCAGCTCGCTCTTGGCACCGGTGCGATAGATGGTCATCTTGATGGCCAGCACATCCGGGTCTTCCACGGCTTCGCGCAGGAAGGACAGCACCGCGTCGAAGCTTTCGTAGGGCTGGTGGATCACCACATCGCCCTGCTGCAAGCGCTCGAAGAACGATTGCCCCGGCGTGAGCTGCGCCGGCCAGCCCGGCAGGTAGGGTTCGAAGCGCAGTTCGGGCGCGTCCACCTTGTCGATGAGCTGATTCAGCCGCACCAGGTTCACCGGGCCGGGCACGCGGTACAGGCAAGCCGGCGGCAAGCCGAACTGCTCGAGCAGGAAGCTCGAGAGAAACTCGGACGCACCCGCCGAGACCTCCAGGCGCAGCGCCTGGCCGTAGTGGCGCTGCTGCAGGCCCTTGCGCAGGGCCGTGCGCAGGTTCTTCACCTCTTCCTCGTCCACCGCCAGGTCGGAATGGCGCGTCACGCGAAACTGCGAGAACTCGGTGACCTGGCGGCCCGGGAACAGATCGTTCAGGTGCGAGCGGATCAGGCTGGAGATGGAGACGAAGTGGATTTGCTTGGAGCCCTTCACCGACGGCAGGCGGAAGAAGCGCGGCAGGATGCGCGGCACCTTGACGATGGCGATCTCGTTCTCGCGGCCGAAAGCGTCCTTGCCCGTGAGGCGCACGATGAAGTTCAACGACTTGTTCGCCACCTGCGGGAACGGGTGGGCTGGGTCCAGCCCCACCGGCATCAGCAGCGGCTGCACCTCGTGGTGGAAGATCTCACGCACGTGGCGGCGCTGGCGCGCGTTGCGCTCGCTGTGCGCCACGATCTTGATGCCCTTTTTTTCCAGCGCCGGCAGCAGCTCGTCGTTGTAGATGGCGTACTGGCGCGCCACCAGCTCGTGCACCTTGGCGGACAGCGCCTCGAACGTCTGGGCGGTGTAGAGGCCGCGCGTCTCGTGGGCCTTGGCGGCCGCGAGCTGCGGCGCCATGCGCACCTCGAAGAACTCGTCAAGGTTGCTGGAGACGATGCTGAGGAAGCGCAGCCGCTCCAGCTCGGGCACATCGGGTCGGCGCGCCCAGTCCATCACGCGCTCGTTGAACGCGAGAATGCTGTGATCGCGATCGAGGAGGGAAAACCTGGGTGAAGTGGGGTTGCCGGTCATGCCCGCATTATTGCCATCCGGCATGGACCTGCGCAGGCGCCATGGCTTGCGCCGCGTCCGACGTGCGCGGCAGCGCGCCGGGCACCCAGTGCAGCAGCTCCAGCCGCCCGTCCATGTGCTCCACCAGGGCCGACAGGCTCTCCACCCAGTCGCCGTCGTTGCAATAGAGCGTGCCGTCGATGCTGCGCATCTCGGGCCGGTGGATGTGACCGCAGACCACGCCCTGGTAGCCGCGCGATCGGGCCTCGGCGGCCACCGCGCGCTCGAAGTCCATCACGTAGTTCAGCGCCTTCTTGACCTTGTGCTTGAGGTACTGCGAGAGCGACCAGTACGGCAGCCCGAGGCGTGCGCGCAACGAGTTCAGGTGGCGATTGAGGCGCAGCAGGAATTCGTAGGCGTTGTCGCCCAGGTAGGCCAGCCACTTGGCGCACTGGATCACGCCGTCGAAGTGATCGCCGTGCACCACCCACAGCCGCCGCCCGTCGGCGGTGATGTGCACTGCCTCGTTGGCCACCTCGATGCCGCCGAAATGGTGCCCGTCGAACTGGCGCGCAAACTCGTCGTGGTTGCCGGGCACGAACACCACCTTGCAGCCCTTGCGCGAGCGGCGCAGCAGCTTTTGCACCACGTCGTTGTGCGCCTGGGGCCAGAACCATTTGCGGCGCAGCTGCCAGCCGTCGATGATGTCGCCGACCAGGTAGAGCGTCTCGCTCGGGTGCTGCTTGAGGAACTCCAGCAGCTCCACGGCCTGGCAACCCGCGGTGCCCAGGTGCAGGTCGGATATGAAAACGGCCCGGTAGCGGGCGCGCTCCGGGCCGTCGGTCTGGGCGTCGTCGCCGCCCTGGTCGATCGGCAGCGCACCGAGCGGGCCGCCGCCCGTGCGCGAGCGGGCCGCCCAGCCCCCGAGTGCGTCGAAGGCCGAGCGCATCAGGCCACCCCCAGGAAATGCTTGCGGTGCCGCGGCGAGAGGTCGCCCAGGCGCATGACCATCGGTAGGTCGGCCGTGTTGAAGTCCGGGTCCCAGGCAGGCGGGCCCATCACCCTGGCGCCCAGACGGAGGTAGCCCTTGATGAGCGCGGGCGGCTGCACATCGGGCGCGGGGTCGATGCGATCCAACGGCAGCGGCAGACGCGGGCGCACCTGCCAGTCGATCGGCGCCAGGTGGTCGCGCTGCACCCGCTGCCACAGGCCGGCGGCGAGGCGGCCGTCCTGGTGCATGGGCACGCTGGCGCAGCCGATCATCACGTCCAGCCCGTTGCGCTGCATGAAACCACCCAGCGCGCCCCACAGCGCCAGGATGACGCCGCCGTGGCGGTGGCCGGCGTGCACGCAGCTGCGGCCAAGCTCCACCATGCGCTCGCGCACGCCGCGCAGTCGCGTGAGGTCGAACTCGGTGTCGCTGTAGGTGCTGCCCACACGCCGGGCCTGTGCCGGTGTGAGCACGCGGTAGGTGCCGATCACCTCGTCACTGCCAAGTGGGGTGACGAGCAGGTGCTCGCAATAATCGTCGAACAGGTCGATGTCGTGGCCGGGCAGCGGGGTGCGCAGCCGCGCGCCCATTTCGCCGGCAAAGACGGCGTGGCGCAGTCGCTGCGCGGCACGCACCTCGTCGAGGTGGCGAGCCCAGCGCACCGACAGGGTGGTGGCCAAGGGGGTGGTGGGCGCCGCGACCGGGAGGGCCACGGACCGCAACGGTGCTTCGAGCAGCAAGGTGTTGTCCATGGCCTTTCATGGTTGGCCCATGCGATGACCCAGCGGTGGCAACGCCATGAAGCTTTGGTGACATGTGGCGCCTGCGCCGCGCACCTGCCGCCTGACACAATGCGGCCCGTGACCACACCCCTGCCTTTGCCCGCGCACCCCGCCTCGCCCCTGGTGCCCCTGCTGCTCACCGCCGAATGCCGTCTGGAGCCGCGCGAGTTGGTGCTGCACTACCGCCTGCGCGGTGATGCCCGGTTGCTCCGATGGCCTGCACCGGGCAGCACCGGCCGCGCCGACGGCCTGTGGCAGCACACCTGCTTCGAAGCCTTCATCGCTACCGAAGGCGCCACGGGCTACCACGAACTGAATTTTTCGCCCGCGGGCCAGTGGGCCCACTACGCCTTTCATGCGCCGCGCGAGCGTGCCCCCGACCCTTTGCTGGCCGCGCCGCCTCTGATCGACCGCATCGATCAACCCGACGGCGTGGACCTGATCGCCGTGATCGAGCGCCGCACCCTGCCCCCAGGTCCGTGGCGACTGGGCCTGACTGCGGTGCTCGAAGACACGCACGGACGGCTCGCGCATTGCGCGCTGAACCACCCGCGCGACAAACCCGACTTCCACGACCCCGCCGGCTGGACCTTGCACCTGCCCGCCGCCTGACACACCCGCCCCATGCAGATCGGACTCGAAACCCTGGTGGCCGACGCCACCCTGCGCGCCCCGCTGGCCGGCCGGCGTGTGGCTTTGCTCGCCCACCCTGCGTCGGTGACGCGCGACCTCACGCACGCGCTCGACGCGCTCGCGGCGCTGCCCGACATCCGCCTGAGCGCTGCCTTCGGCCCGCAACACGGCCTGCGCGGTGACAAGCAGGACAACATGGTCGAGTCACCCGACTTCACCGATCCGCGGCTGGGCATACCGGTGTTCAGCCTGTATGGCGAGGTGCGCCGCCCCACCGACGCGATGATGGACACGTTCGACGTGCTGCTGGTGGATCTGCAGGACCTGGGCTGCCGCATCTACACCTTCATCACCACGCTGCGCTACGTGCTCGAAGCGGCTGCGAAACATGGCAAGGCGGTCTGGGTGCTGGACCGCCCCAACCCCGCCGGCCGCCCGGTGGAGGGCTTCACGCTGCGCGCCGGTTGGGAAAGCTTCGTCGGCGCGGGCCCCATGCCCATGCGCCATGGCATGACGATGGGCGAGCTGGGCCACTGGTTCATCCACACGCTCGGGCTCGACGTGGACTACCGCGTGATCACCATGCAGGGCTGGCAGCCCGATGCGGCGCCGGGCTTCGGCTGGCCCATCGGCGAGCGCAGCTGGGTCAACCCGAGCCCGAACGCGCCCAACCTCTCGATGGCACGCGCCTATGCCGGCACCGTGATGCTCGAGGGCACGACGCTCAGCGAAGGGCGTGGCACCACACGCCCGCTCGAACTCTTCGGCGCGCCCGACCTCGACGTCCCCCGCCTGCTCAAGGACATGCGCGCGCTGGCGCCGCAATGGCTGCGCGGTTGCGTGCTGCGGGAATGCTGGTTCGAGCCCACCTTTCACAAGCACGTGGGCAAGCTCTGCGCGGGCGTGCAGATCCACGTGGAGGACCCGCGGCATTACGACCACGCCGCTTTCCAACCCTGGCGGCTACAGACCCTGGCGTTTCGCGCCATCCGCCTGCAGCGGCCCGACTACCCGCTGTGGCGCGACTTCCCCTACGAGTACGAACACGACCGGTTGGCGATCGACCTCATCAATGGCAGCCCGTTGCTGCGCGAGTGGGTGGACGACGTGAAGGCGCCCCCCGAGGCCTTCGACGAAGTCGCACGCGCCGACGAGGCCGCCTGGGTCGAGGCGCGCCGGCCGTTCCTGCTCTACTGATCGGCGCTCAGAGCCACTTCTGCAGGAACTGCGCGGTGCCCATGGCCGGGTCGAGCTGGTAACCGGCAAATCCGATGCGCTCGTACAGTCGCATCGCTGACGCGTTGCCCGAGAGCACTTCCAGCGTGAGCTTGCAGGCGCCGCGTTCGCACGCGATGCGCTCGACCTCTGCCATCATGGCCTCGGCGATGCCACGCCCGCGGTGACTGGCAAGCACCGCAACGTCGTGCACATTCACGAGCGGTCGGGCCTTGAAGGTGGACAAGCCTTCGAGGCAGTTGATCAGGCCAACGGGTGTGTCGCCATCGAAGGCCAGCACGCTGAAGGCCCAGGGCCGCGACGCCAACTCCGGCACCAGACGCTCGCGCGCCTGTGCAGACAAGGGTTCACCACCGCCAGCCGGATCGCGCGCATAGGCATCGAGCAGGTCCACCACGGCCTGCGCGTCGCGCGGATCGGCGTAGTCCGCGCGGCGTACGCTGAAGGCGGCTGCCATCAGCCGGCCCGCACGGCGTCGGCCAGCCGCTCGGCACTGTTGCGCGCCACGGTGGCGTCGCGCGCTTCCACCATCACGCGCAGCAGTGGCTCGGTGCCGCTGGCGCGAATGAGCACGCGACCGCTGTCGCCCAGTGCGGCCTCGACGGCTTTCGTTTCGCTGGCCAGCCGCGCGTTGGCCTTCCAGTCCTGCCCGGGCTGCAGGCGCACGTTGATCAATGTCTGCGGGAACAAGGTCACGTCGGCCAGCAACTGCGCCATGGTCTTGCCGCTGTCCACGCAGGCATGCAGCACCTGAAGTGCCGACACGAGGCCGTCGCCCGTGGTTTGGCGATCGAGCACCAGCAGGTGGCCCGAGCCTTCGCCACCGAGCAGCCAGCCGCGTTTTTCCAGCTCTTCCAGCACGTAGCGGTCACCGACCTTGGCGCGCACGAACTGCACACCGCGCGCCTTGAGCGCCACCTCCACCGCCATGTTGGTCATGAGCGTGCCCACCACGCCCGGCACGTCCTCGTCACGCGCCAGCCGGTCGGCGGTCATGAGGTAGAGCAACTCGTCGCCGTTGTAGAGGCGGCCGTGGCGGTCGGCCATCTGCAGACGGTCGGCGTCGCCGTCGAGCGCAATGCCGTAGTCGGCGCCGTGCTGCTTCACCGCGTCGAGCAGCGCTTCGGGGTGTGTGGCCCCGACCCCGGCATTGATGTTCAAGCCATCGGGCGCGCACCCGATCTTGATGACCTCGGCACCGAGTTCATGGAACACCGCAGGCGCGATGTGGTACGCCGCGCCGTGCGCCGCATCGACGACGATCTTCAGGCCCTTCAAGCTCAGGCTGTGCGAGCAGGTGCTCTTGCAGAACTCGATGTAGCGACCCGCCGCATCGTCGAGCCGGCGCGACTTGCCGAGCTCGGCCGCCGGCACCCACAGCGGCGGCTCGTCCAACGCGGCTTCGACGTCGAGCTCCCACTGATCGGGCAGCTTGGCACCCTGGGCGCTGAAAAACTTGATGCCGTTGTCGGCAAAAGGGTTGTGGCTCGCGCTGATGACCACGCCCAAACTGGCGCGCTGGGCGCGCGTGAGGTAAGCCACCGCGGGCGTGGGCACCGGGCCGAGCAACACCACGTCGACCCCGGCGGAGTTGAAGCCCGATTCGAGCGCGGCTTCGAGCATGTAGCCCGAGATCCGCGTGTCCTTGCCGATCAACACGGTGGGATGCGCCTCGGTGCGTTTGAGCACGCGGCCGACGGCATGCGCCAGGCGCAGCACGAAGTCGGGGGTGATGGGTGCCTGGCCGACGGTTCCTCGAATGCCGTCGGTGCCGAAATGCTGGCGGGCCATGAAGCGTTCTCCTCGGGTTCTTGTGCTTGTGAGATCGCGCAATTATCGGCGCGCGCGCTCCGGCCTCAGCGTGCGGCGCGCCAGACCTTCAACGCTTCGATGGTCTCACGCACGTCGTGAACGCGCACGATGCGCGCACCGCGCTCCACCGCCAGCAGGGCCGCGGCCACGCTGGCAGCCACGCGGTCGCCGGGTGCCTCGATGCCGGTGACGGCGCCCAGCGAGGACTTGCGCGACCAGCCCGCGAGCAAGGGGTAGCCGTCATCGAGCAGTTCGCGCTGGCGCGCGAGCAGGCTGAAGTTCTGCGCAACCGTCTTGCCGAAACCGATGCCCGGGTCGAGCACGATGCGATCGGCCGCAACGCCACGCGCCTGCACCGCTTGCGCTCGCTCGCGCAGAAAGCCGCGCACGGCGGGCAGCACGTCGCCGTCCATGGGCGCCACCTGCATGGTCTGCGGGTCGCGGTGCATGTGCATCAGGCAGACACCCGCGCGGGCATGCGCGGCCACCACCTGCAGCGCGTCACCGCGTCGCAGGGCCCAGATGTCGTTCACGATGTCGGCACCGAGGTCGAGCACGGCACGCATCACCTCGGGCTTGTACGTGTCCACCGACACCGGCACACCCAGCTTCACGGCTTCACGCACCACCGGCAGCACGCGCGCGAGTTCCTCGTCCAGCGGTACCGCGGGACTGCCCGGGCGGGTGGACTCGCCACCGATGTCGAGGATGTGCGCGCCTTGCGAGATCAAGGTTTCGGCATGCGCCAGGGCCGCCGCCGCACCGGCATGGTGGCCTCCGTCAGAGAACGAATCGGGGGTGACGTTGACGATGCCCATCACACGGGGCTCGCTGAGGTCGATGTCGTATCGGGAGGTGGTCCAGCGCATGTCGGGCGTCGCGGAAATGACAACGGGGCCAGCGGCCCCGTTGCGATGGTGATCGGCGCTCAGGCCGCGTTCGGTGCGGCGTCGGGCGTCACGGCGGGTGTGCCGCCACTGCCACCGCCACCCACCGGGTTGCGGGGCGCCCAGTCCTTGGGCGGGCGCGGCGGCTTGCCGGCCATGATGTCGTCGAGCTGCTCGCCGTCGATGGTCTCCCATTCGAGCAGCGCCTTGGCCATGGCGTGCATCTTGTCGCTGTGCTCCTCGATCAGGCGGCGCGCCAGCGCGTACTGCTCGTCGATGATGCGCCGCACCTCACTGTCGACCTTTTGCATGGTCTGCTCGGAGATGTTGGTGGTCTTGGTGACCGAGCGGCCCAGGAAGACCTCGCCCTCGTTCTCCGCGTACACCATCGGGCCGAGCGCATCGGTCATGCCGTAGCGCATCACCATGTCGCGCGCGATCTGGGTGGCGCGCTCGAAGTCGTTGCTCGCGCCGGTGGTCATCTGGTTCATGAACACCTCTTCCGCGATGCGGCCACCGAAGAGCATGCTGATCTGGTTGAGCATGTACTCGCGGTCGTAGCTGTAGCGGTCTTTCTCGGGCAGGCTCATGGTCACGCCCAGCGCGCGGCCGCGCGGGATGATGGTCACCTTGTGCACCGGGTCGCACTTGGGCAGCAGCTTGCCGATCAGCGCGTGACCGGACTCGTGGTAGGCCGTGTTGCGGCGCTCTTCCTCGGGCATCACCATGCTCTTGCGCTCGGGGCCCATGAGGATCTTGTCCTTGGCCTTCTCGAAGTCCTGCATCTCGACGGTGCGCGCGTTGCGACGCGCAGCCATCAGGGCGGCCTCGTTGCACAGGTTGGCCAGATCGGCACCGCTCATGCCCGGCGTGCCGCGCGCGATCACCGACGCGTTGACGTCGGTGCCGAGCGGGATCTTGCGCATGTGCACGTTGAGAATCTGCTCGCGGCCGCGGATATCGGGCAGCGTGACATAGACCTGGCGGTCGAAGCGACCCGGGCGCAGCAGCGCGGCGTCCAGGATGTCGGGGCGGTTGGTGGCCGCCACCACGATCACGCCCAGGTTGGTCTCGAAGCCGTCCATCTCGACCAGCATCTGGTTCAAGGTCTGCTCGCGCTCGTCGTTGCCGCCGCCCAGGCCGGCACCACGCTGGCGACCCACGGCGTCGATTTCGTCGATGAAGATGATGCAGGGGGCGTTCTTCTTGGCGTTCTCGAACATGTCGCGCACACGGGCTGCGCCCACGCCGACGAACATCTCCACGAAGTCGGAGCCCGAGATGCTGAAGAACGGCACCTTGGCTTCGCCCGCAATGGACTTGGCCAGCAGCGTCTTGCCGGTGCCCGGCGGGCCCACCAGCAGCAGGCCGCGCGGAATGCGCCCGCCCAGCTTCTGGAACTTCTGCGGGTCCTTCAGGAAGTCGACCACTTCCTTCACCTCTTCCTTGGCCTCGTCGCAACCGGCGACGTCGGCAAAGGTGACGGTGTTGTTGTTCTCATCGAGCATGCGCGCCTTGCTCTTGCCGAAGCTGAAGGCGCCGCCCTTGCCGCCGCCTTGCATCTGACGCATGAAGTAGATCCAGACGCCGATCAGCAGCAACATTGGGCCCCAGCTCACCAGCAGGGTCATCAACAGCGAACCCTCCTCGCGGGGGCGCACGTCGAACTTCACGTCGTACTGGATCAGGTCGCCCACCAGACCGCGGTCGAGGTAGGTGGCGGTGGTGCGCACGCGCCGGTCATCCTGCGTGACGGCAACGATCTCGGTACCGCCCGCACCTTCCTGGATGGTGGCGCTCTTGATCTGGCGCGCCTTCACCTGGTCGAGGAACTCGGAGTAGCCGATGTAGCCCGCACCGGCGGTGGCCCGGCCATCGAACTGCTTGAAGACGGTGAACAGCACCATGGCGATGACCATCCACACGGCAATTTTCGAGAACCACTGATTGTTCAAGGAGAGCTCCTGAGGGCGCAATGACAGCGCATGCGCATATGCCGGGCATTCTAGGACTTTCAAGCCCGGCTGCCGCCCAACGGTGACGAGTCAATGTCAATCGAGGGGTTAGCTTTTTTCACGCCGGGGCTGAAATCAGCCCTTGAGACCGCGCCCGACGAGGAAGGTTTCCGCCGATTTGTCTCGGCTGGCCTTCGGTTTGAACGGCTTGACGACCCGGAAGGTGCGGCGAAACAACGCCACCGCCGGCTCGTACGCCCCGCCATGGAACAGCTTGACCACCAGCGCACCCTCGCGTTTGAGGTGTTCGCGGGCGAAATCCACCGCCAGTTCGATCAGGAGCTCGATGCGCGCGGCGTCGGTGTCGGCAATACCCGACAGGTTGGGCGCCATGTCCGACACGACCAGATCGAGCTTGGCGATTCCCCGGGCGGCCAGCGCCGCCTGCAGGCTGGCCAGCACCTCGGGTTCGCGGAAGTCACCCTGGATGAACTGCACCCCTTCAACCGGCTCCATGGGCAGCAGGTCCAGGGCGATGATGGCGCCGTCAAGTTCGCCAACCGCTGCCCCCTGCGGACTGAGCCTGCGGCGCAGGTACTGGCTCCACGCCCCCGGCGTGCTGCCCAGGTCGACGATGGCCATGCCCGGCTTGACCAGCCCGAGCGATTCGTCGATCTCCTTGAGCTTGTAGGCTGCACGGGCGCGAAACCCGTCTTTCTGGGCTTGGCGCACGTACGGATCGTTGACGTGCTCGTTGAGCCAGGCCTTGTTGACCTTCTTGCTCTGCGTTTGAACCTTGATGCCCATGCGGTGTCCGGGGGTTGAGTCGTCGAGGGCTCCGCGGAACCGGCTTTGCCGGGCCGCAGGTGCCGCCCCCTTGAGGGGGTCGCGCACAGCGCGGCGGGGGTGGTCGATAATTCTCCCATGCCCGCCATTACCCTCACCCCCGCCCAGCGCAAGATCCACCGGGCCGAGGCCCACCACCTCGACCCGGTGGTCCACATCGGCAACGACGGGCTGACCCCTGCCGTCAGGAAGGAAGCCGACGCCGCGCTCAAGGCCCACGGCCTGATCAAGATCCGCGTCCTCAGCGACGACCGCGCGCTGCGCGAGTCCATGCTCGAGCAACTGGCCGACGCCCTGGACGCCGCGCCGATCCAGCACATCGGCAAGCTGCTGGTGCTCTGGCGCCCCATGCCCGAGAAGACCCGTGCCGCGGACGAGGAGCGCAAGCCCGGCCCGAAGGACGTGAAAGTGCTCAAGTTCGGCAAGCGCCCGGGGCAAAAGCCCGAAATCAAGGTGGTGCGGGTGCTGGGCAACCAGCGCCTGACCCCGGGTGGCCAGGTCAAACGCGCCAAAGTGCGCCAGAAGAGCGTCAAGAAATCCCAGGGCTGAGTCGCCTGCGGGCCGGCCGCTGCCAGGCGCTTGAACCTTCCGCTGTCACACCCCATCTGAACCGCCATGAACGTTCGCACCGACCCCGCCCAGCTCAACCCCTTGCTCGACTTCACCGACCTGCCGCGCTTCGACGCGATCACGCCCGAGGCGGTGGAGCCGGCCATCGACGCCTTGCTGGACGAGGCCGACCGCGCCCTGCGACAGGCCACCGCAGCCGATTTCCCGGCCCAGTGGAGTGCCCTGGCCAGCACGCTGGACGTTGCCACCGAGCGGCTGTCGCGCGCCTGGGGTGCCGTGAGCCACCTCAACAGCGTGGTCGACACGCCGGCATTGCGCGCCGCGTACAACGCGGCCTTGCCCAAGGTCACCGAGTTCTGGACGCGGCTGGGCGCTGACGAACGCCTTTACGCGAAATACAAGGCCATGGACCCGGCCGCACTCACTGCGGAGCAGGCCCGGGCCCGCGAGAACGCCCTGCGCGGCTTCGTGCTGGGCGGCGCTGAATTGCAGGGCGAGGCCAAGGCGCGCTTTGCCGACATTCAGGAGCGGTCGGCCGCGCTGGCGCAGAAGTTCAGCGAGAACGCTCTCGATGCCACCGACGCCTTTTCCCTGTGCGTGCCCGCGGAAGAACTGGCCGGTGTGCCCGCGGACGTGGTGCAGGCCACGGCCGCAGCCGCCCGCGCTGACGGCCTGGAGGGCCACAAGCTCACGCTCAAGATGCCCGTGTACCTGCCGGTCATGCAGTTCGCGCACAGCAGCGCACTGCGTGAGCGCCTGTACCGGGCCTACGTCACGCGCGCCAGCGAGCAATCCGACAGGCCCGAATTCGACAACGCCGCCGTGATGGCCGAACTGCTGGCCTTGCGCCATGAAGAGGCGCGACTGCTCGGTCACCGCCACTTTGCCGACGTGTCGCTGGTGCCCAAGATGGCCGACTCGCCCGAGCAGGTGGTGGCCTTCCTGCGCGACCTTGCCACCAAGGCACGCCCTTTTGCCGAGCAGGACCTGGCCGACATGCGCAGCTTCGCCGCAAAGGAGCTCGGCATCGCGGAGCCGCAAGCCTGGGACTGGCCCTACATCGGCGAAAAGCTCAAGGAAGCGCGCTACGCCTTCAGCGAGCAGGAGGTCAAGCCCTACTTCACGGCGCCCAAGGTGCTGGGCGGCCTGTTCCACATCGTCGAGACCTTGTTCGAGGTGGCGATCCGCCGCGACAGCGCGCCCACCTGGCACCCCGGCGTGGAGTTCTACCGCATCGAGCGCGATGGTCGCCTGATCGGCCAGTTCTACCTCGACCCCGGTGCGCGCACCGGCAAGCGCGGTGGCGCCTGGATGGACGACGTGCGCGCCCGCTGGCGCCGGCCCGACAACGCAACGCTGCAGACCCCGGTGGCGCACCTGGTGTGCAACTTCGCCGACGGCGTGGGCGGCAAACCGGCCCTGCTGACGCACGACGACGTCATCACCCTCTTCCACGAATTCGGGCACGGGCTGCACCACATGCTGACGCAAGTGGACGAGCGCGACGTCTCCGGCATCAGCGGCGTCGAGTGGGACGCGGTGGAACTGCCCAGCCAGTTCATGGAGAACTTCTGCTGGGAATGGGAGGTGCTGCGCCACATGACCGCCCACGTGGACACGGGCGAGCCGCTGCCGCGCGCCCTGTTCGACAAGATGCTCGCGGCCAAGAACTTCCAGAGCGGCCTGCAAACCCTGCGCCAGGTGGAGTTCGCCCTGTTCGACATGCTGCTGCACAGCCAGCCCGAACCTCCGGCCGACGCTGCGGCCATCCTGGGCTTGCTCGATCGCGTGCGCGACGAAGTGGCGGTGCTCAAGCCACCGGCTTACAGCCGCACGCCCCACACCTTCAGCCACATCTTCGCGGGCGGCTACTCGGCCGGCTACTACAGCTACAAGTGGGCCGAGGTGCTCAGCGCCGACGCCTACGCCGCCTTCGAGGAGGCCGCGCAGCAAAACGGCCACAGCACACTGGACGTCGAAACCGGTCGTCGCTACCGTCGGTCGATTCTGGAAGCCGGCGGGAGCCGTCCTGCGATGGAATCCTTCGTGGCCTTCCGCGGCCGCGAGCCGTCCATCGACGCCCTGCTGCGTCACCAGGGCATGGCTTGATCGAACCCGCCTCTGCGCCGACAGGACCCTGCATGAACACCCGAACCGCACTCGTCATTGCCACCTTGAGCCTGGGCGCCGCACTGCCGGCGGCGGCCCAGGGCGTGTACCGCATCGTCGGCCCCGATGGGCGCGTCACGTTCTCCGACAACCCGCCGCCGGCCGCCAACGCCGCCCCTGCAACGCCCGCCGCCCGCGCCGCTGGTGCCGGTGGCACGGCCGGGGGCGCTGCCCTGCCGTTCGAGCTGCGTCAGGTGGTTTCGCGTTATCCGGTGTTGCTTTACACCGGCAATGACTGCGCGCCCTGCAACAGCGGGCGCAACCTGCTCAACGCGCGCGGCATCCCTTACAGCGAAAAGACCGTCACGACGCCCGAAGACATCGAGGCCCTCAAGCGCCTCGCGGGCGAAGCGTCCCTGCCTTTCCTGAGCATTGGCGCGCAGCGCCTGCGCGGTTTCTCCGACACCGAGTGGACGCAGTACCTCAATGCCGCCGGCTACCCGGCGCAGTCGGCGTTGCCTTCCAGCTACCGGCGCCCGGCGCCCAGCCCGTTGGTGGCCGTGACGCAGGCAACACCCGCCGGCGCAGCTTCACCCGCTGCGGCCAGCACCGACACCCAGGCCCCCACAGCGCCGGCCGAGGTGCCCGTGCAGCCACCCGCCAACAACCCGGCCGGCATCCGCTTCTGAAGCGAGGGCGCCCGTCGCAGGCGCCTGCACACGAGACGCCTCAGGCGCCGAATTCGAGCGTGCGCACGCCCGTCGCCGTGCCCAGCAGGCACACGCTGGCCTTCTGGTGGGCGAATACGCCCACGGTGACCACGCCGGGCCACTGATTCACCTCGCTCTCGAAGGCCAGCGGATCGGCGATCTTCAGGCCCGTGACGTCGACGATGTGCTGGCCGTTGTCGGTCACCAGTGGCACGCCGTCCTTCAGGCGCACGCGCGCCTGCCCGCCCATCGCGGCGAACTGGCGCATCACGCGCGCCGTGGCCATGGGAATCACCTCCACCGGCAGCGGGAACGCCCCGAGCGTCGTCACGAGCTTGGTTTCGTCGGCGATGCACACGAATCGGCGCGACTGCGCGGCAACGATCTTCTCGCGCGTGAGCGCCGCGCCACCGCCCTTGACCATGTGACCACGGCCGTCGATTTCGTCGGCACCGTCGATGTAGACGCCAATGGTCTCCACCGCGTTGGCTTCTAGGACGGGAATGCCGATGGCCTTCAGGCGCGCGGTCGACGCCTCGGAACTGGACACGGCGCCCGGCACCTGGTGCCTGATGGTGGACAGCGCCTCGATGAACTTGTTGACGGTGGAGCCGGTGCCCACGCCGACGATCTCGCCCGGGGTCACGTATTGCAGGGCGGCCTGCCCCACCAGGGCTTTGAGTTCGTCTTGGGTCATTTGCGACAATTGCCGGTTGCTTTGAAGCTGCGAATTATCCGATGTCACTCCTCCCCTACGGCGCCGCGCGCCCCTTCCTCTTCGGCATGGACCCGGAGGCCGCCCACGAGCTCACGTTGGGCACCATCGCGCGGGTGCAGCACTCGCCGCTGACCTGCCTGTACAGCCAGCCGCGCGTGAACGACCCGTTCACGCTGGCCGGCCTGCAGTTCGCGAACCGCGTGGGCCTGGCCGCCGGCCTGGACAAGAACGCCCGCTGTATCGACGGGCTGGCTGCGATGGGTTTCGGCTTTGTGGAGGTGGGAACCGTCACGCCCAAGGGCCAGCCGGGCAACCCCAAGCCGCGCATGTTCCGCCTGCCCGAACGCAACGCGCTCATCAACCGCCTGGGCTTCAACAACGACGGGCTCGACGCCTTCCTGACCAACGTGCAGCGCGCGCGGTTTCGCAACGAACGCAGCGCCGTGCCCATGCGCCTGGGCCTGAATATCGGCAAGAACGCGAGCACGCCGATCGAGCGCGCCACGGAGGACTACCTCACGTGCCTGGATGGCGTGTATCCGCACGCCGACTACGTCACCGTCAACATCTCCAGCCCCAACACGCAGAACCTGCGCAGCCTGCAGAGCGACGCCGCGCTCGACGCGCTGCTGGGCGCGGTGATGGAGCGGCGCGAGCAACTCGCACAGCGCCACGGCCGCGCCATCCCGGTGTTCGTGAAGATCGCGCCCGATCTCGATGACGCGCAGATCGGCGTGATCGCGGCCACCCTGCAGCGCCACGGTTGCGCCAGCGATGGTCAGTCCACGGGCGCGCTGGGCGTGATCGCCACCAACACCACGCTCTCGCGGGAGGCGGTGAAGGGCTTGCCGCACGCCGAGGAGGCCGGCGGCTTGTCGGGCGCGCCGGTGCTGCAGGCCAGCAACCGCGTGATCAGCGCGCTGCGCCAGGCCCTGGGCCCGGCCTTCCCCATCATCGGGGTGGGTGGTGTGCTGAGTGCGGCCGACGCGTTGAGCAAGATCGACGCCGGTGCTGACCTGGTGCAGATCTACACCGGCCTCATCTACCGCGGGCCGGCGCTGGTGTACGAATCGGCGCGGGCCATCGCCGGCCTCAGGAAGTAAGCACCGCGGCGACGTGTTCGCCGATCGCCAGGCAGCTCGTGAGTCCGGGCGATTCGATACCCAGCAGGTTCACCAGCCCCGGCAGGCCGTGCGCTGCCGGCCCCTGGATGAGGAAGTCGGCCGCGGGTTCGTCGGGCCCGTTGATCTTGGGACGGATGCCGGCGTAGCCCGGTTGCAGCGCGCCGTCGGGCAATGCGGGCCAGTAACGCCGCACCTCGGCGTAGAACGCCTCGCCACGCGCCGGGTCCACCTGCAGATCGGTCGGGTCGTCGACCCACTGCACGTCGGGCCCGAACTTGGCCTGACCACCCAGGTCGATCGTCAAGTGCACGCCCAGGCCGGCCAGGTGCTTGTCGGGTTCGGGTGCGGGGTAGATCAGGCGCGCGAACGGTGAACGCCCGGCCAGAGTGAAATAGTTGCCTTTGGCGTAGCGCGCCCTGGGCACCAGATTCGCCGGCAGGCCGTCGACAGACCGTGCCACGTCGCAGGCAGCCAGCCCGGCGGCGTTGACCACCGTGTCGGCCAGCAACTCGGTGCCGTCCTCCGCCAGGACGCGCCATTGCTCGCCATCGCGCGCGATGGTGCGTACCCCGCTGTGCAACGCGACCAATCCCCC
This sequence comes from Hydrogenophaga intermedia, assembly GCF_023715105.1. GTDB lineage: Bacteria > Pseudomonadota > Gammaproteobacteria > Burkholderiales > Burkholderiaceae_C > Hydrogenophaga > Hydrogenophaga intermedia_A. The sequence goes on from NZ_JAMBNO010000005.1 coordinate 109,745, forward strand.
TGCGTGTTCCAGGTCCCCCTGCAGCGCCAGCATCAGCGCGTGGCTGTCGACGATGCCGGTCGAGGGCGACCAGACCGCGCCCAGGCACGCCAGTGCTGGCTCCATCGCGCGCGCCGCATCGGCGCCGATCAACACCAGATCGTCCACCCCATTGGCCGCGGCGCGCGCCACGATGCCAGGCAAGGCACCGAGTTGAGAGGCCGTGTTGGCCACGATGAGTTTGCCGCAGCGCTGGTGCGCCACGCCGCGCTCCTGGGCGTAGGCGTAGAGCATGGCCTTGCCGCGCACGCACAGGCGCGCCTTGAGCGAACCCGCCGGGTAGTAGATCCCGGCGTGAATGACCTCGCTGTTGCGCGAACTGGTGCCCGTGCCGATGGCGGCCTCACGTTCGAGCACCAGCACCTCGCGGCCGGCGAGCGCCAGCGCGCGAGCAACCGCCAGACCGACGACGCCGGCACCGATCACCACGCAGTCGACACGCTCCGCGCTCAACGGTGGCGCTCCAGCAAAGCCTGCACATGGCGGGCCGGCACGGCATAAGTGATGCCCGACGGCTGGCTCAAGGCAGATTCCCGTCGGCCCTTGACCAACACCATGCTCACGACGCCCAACACCTCACCGTTGCCCGGGTTGAACAACGGGCCGCCACTGTTGCCGGGGTAGGCGGTGCCATCAAGCTGGAACAGGTTGAATGCGTCCTCGCGCAGCCCGCGGATCGCCTGCGGCTGCAGGCGCCCCGCCGTGGGGCTGGGCAGGTTGGCCGGGGTGATGCTGGAGACCATGGCGCGGTGGGTCACGGTCGAGTAACCCAGGGCGCCACCGATGGGAAAGCCCATGAACGCGACGTCCTCGCCCTCTCGCACGGCGTCCGAATTGCCGATCGTCATCGCAGGCATGGCCGCCCCTTCCTGAACCCGCAACAAGGCGAGGTCGCGCGGCGCGTCCTGGCCCACGAGGGTGGCCGCACGCATCTGCCAGCTGCTGCCCTGCCGCACCTGAATCACGAGAGCGGGCGCGTCACCCGACGCGGGCGGATCGGGCAGCACATGCAGGTTGGTGATGACCTGAAGACCGTCACCCACCACGAATCCGGTGCCGCGCATCTGAAAGCGAGGGCTGTCGGTGGCCTTGTAGGTGCCGACCAGCACCACCGACGGCTTGAGCCGTTCAATGACGGCAGGCAGATCGGCGCGCGCGGCGACAGGAACGAGGCAACCGGCCACGCAGGCCAGCAGACACAGTCGGCGGTTCATGCGGACTTCCTTTGACGAAACCAGGCACGGCCCGCCTTGCGCACCAGGTGGGGCACCAGGCGCCAGAGCGGCATGCGCTGCAGATGGCCACGAAGGTAAAGCATCGCGCGGGCCTGCGGTGACCAGATGTCGCTGGTCGACGCGTGCGGCGGGGCCAAGCCGCGCACGAACATCGCGTCCTGGCACCGTTGCCACGCGCCCACCGGCCGGGCCGGATCGGCCTGAGGCCAGCGGCGGCGAAGTTCGTCACCCACCGGCTGCTGAAGCAGCAAGACCATGTAACGCAGGGCCCAGGCCAGCGGCACTTGCAAGCCCAGCTCGTCGGCACGCGCCTGCAGGCGTGCCAGGAAGGTGGGGTCGTGCTGGAAGTCATCGAGCAGGGCAAAGATGTCGATCAGCCCGCGCAGGCCGCGTTCAAGTTCGCCTTCGAGGTAGAGGTGCAATGCGCTGTGCAACAGCAGGTCCACATCGGCGAGCGCGCGCACGGCGGCATCACCAGTAATGGGCTGGCTGGCGGCAAGCAGCTTTGCGGCGTCCGGGTGCCAGCGCGAGCTCAGGGGTGCGATGGCGTGATGCACGTCGAGCACGGTGCCCCGATGCACGTGCCGCAGGGGTGGCAACTCGTGCATCCAGCGGCGGTAATAGCGCTGGTCGTAGTCGTCACGGTGCGTGCTCACCCAGCCGCCGATCATCAGCGCACTTTCGACGTCGGCCAGCCGCTGCCTCGGCACGAGGATGTCGATGTCGGACACCAGCCTGCCCTGAGCCGCCGGCAGGTTCAACATGCTGTAGGCCGCGCCCTTGAGCAGCACCACGGGAACACCGATGGGCGCCAGGGCCGCCGCCACATGGGCCACCTCGTTGCGCAACTCGGTCGCCTGGCGCTGCGCCAGCTTCAACGCACCCACCAGGTGGCGCAACGGCTCGGCGGGCAGTTGCGCCAGCAAGCCAGCGCGCTCGGCACCGCCAGCCACGCGCGCCAGCAGGTCTGCGGTGCGGGCCTGTGGTACGGCGCGGTCCCACTGCGCGGGCGCCCATGCGGGCAAGGCCTGCGGCTGGAACATGGCGGTGCGCAGATCCGCAAACGCGAGCGGCTTCATGTGCGGGGGCCCAGTAGTCCGTCGAACCAGGCCAGGGCATCGTCGAGCTGGCTGTACCGCAGATCAAAGACACCGCAGGACTGCACCATATCGGCCATGGCGAGAAAGCCCTGGCGGCCATGGACGTGCTGGTTGAAGCTGTTGGAGGCCAGGGCGATCAGGGCGTCGCCCTTCGGGTGCGGCTGCACGCTCAAGGGCGCGCCGGCCTGGTACTGCGGGAACACGATCCAGGCGGCCTGCGCCGGGCGCGTGGCCGCAGCCACGCTCGCTGCCGAGGGCCGCAGGTGCGCGACGGTGCCCTTCTGGGTGTCGTGGGCCATCGGCCCCATCACCGCGTCGGCGCAGCGGCCGGCGATCAAGGCGATCGACTGGTTCTTCAGGCTGATGGCGCGCGGCGATGGCGTGAGCAGGCCGCTGGCAGGGTCGATCAGCGCCATCTCGTCGGACAACAGGCGCCAGCCGTGGTCCATCAATGCCGCGCACAGCGTGCTTTTCCCCGAGCCCGGCGGTGCGGGCATGAGCACGGCGCGGTCGTCGCGCGCCAGCACGGCCGAATGAACCAGCAGCCAGTGATGGCAGTGCGCCGTTACGCACCAGTTGAGACCCCATTCCAGAAAGGCAAAACCCTCGCCGGCGGCCAAGGGTGTGAAGGGCCGGTGGCCGTCGAGTTCGAAGCTGCAATGCCACCCGCTCCAGCTGGCGTTCACGCTCACATGAAAATCCGCAAAGCTGTTTGCGGGGTCGACGACCTCTCGCTCGGCGTAAAGGCGGCCAATCCCCTCGGCCACGATGGGCAGTCGGCTTTGAACGTGCACCACGAAGGGCGACAGGGCGAACCGCAGCCCGTCGTCCGCGAGTCGTCGCCGCAGTTCGGTGTCGCCGAGGTCAGCGAGTGTGCGTGGGCTCATTCGCTGCACACCAGCCAACCCAGCCGCTCGAAGGTGCGCAGCCATTCGCGCAGGAGTTGCGCGCACTCGTCATCCAGTGTTTCGCCAAACAGCGCGGCGCCGATCTCAGCCTCCGTTCTGGGCTGACCATCCAGGCACAGCATCAAGGCCTGGGCGGCGAGTGGCTCCAGGGCATGGAGATCACCGGGCCCCTCGTCGTACACCACGACCGCGTCGTCGTACGCACGCAGCACGAGAGCCTGCCAGCGAGGGCAGGTGCAGGTGAGCATCGATCAGATGGGAAGAAGCCCGTCGTAGACCGCTTCGAAGTAGCCCAGGGTGGTATGCAGGTTCCAGGAGGCACCGGCGAACGGGCTCCAGTTCATCCCTTTCGAGAGGGAGTTCCACAACTGGTTGCACTGCTGCTTGGACAGCAAGACGCGGTCGGGGTCGTTGCCCACGCTGTGCGCCGACAGCCAGGCTGCCGTGACGTGGCGAGCCAACTGCTCGTAGTGGTGATTGCCAAGGCTCTTGAGATTGAGCACGTCCTGCAACGAAAGCGTCGAGTAGAAGCCGTTCGACACATCGTCGAAGCCGACGGCCGTGAAGCGGGTCGACTTCTTGAAATCGGCATCGCCATTGTTCTTCCAGTACCCGTGCGACTTGCACGCGTAGTCCTTGCGGTATTCGCGGCCCCTGCTCACATGGAGCTTCGCAGCGGCGAGGGAAGCGAATGAAGAGGGGCGCACACAGTCGTAGTCCCCACCGGCGAGCACCGAGTTGCTCTTGAGCGCCGCCAGCACGGGCGCAGCGCTCACGCTGGCCCGCAGCAGACGGCGACGGCTGACGCCGTGCGCCTCACCCGATGCTTCGGGTACCGCGGGGTCTTGTGAATCGTGGCGTGGTGTCATGGCTAAGCTCCCCTCATCGACGGTCCGACCAGGGGTTTCATCGAATCAAGCAAGAAACCTGCCGTTGGCCGCAAAGCCTTGATTGTGCAGGGAAAGTCTGGGCGGATCACGGGTGTCTGGCCGGTAATTGTCAAATCTGTCGACACTTTCACAGCCCCTGGAGCAGCCGCTCCACCTCGGCCTGGCCGCCGAACTTGTCGCCCATGCCCTTGAGTTCCTCCAGCAGCGGCTTGGCGGCCGCCTTGTCCTCGGCGTTGAGGTAGATCTTTGCCAGGTTCAGCTTGAACAGCGGTGTACCCGGCTGAAGCGCCACCGCTTCCTTCTGGAGTTCGATCGCGCGCGCATGCTCCTTGCGTTCCGACAGCAACACGGCCAGCGTGTCGATGAAGGGCGCCTGCCGGGGCGCCGCCGCGTTGGCGCGTTCGGCCAGTGCCACCGCATCGCTGCGCCCCAGGCGTCCCGCCACCCACGCGAGGTTGTTCAGGGCCAGCGCGTTGTTGGGCTGCAGTGCGATCACGCGGTCGTAGTGCTTCTGGGCGTCCTGCAGCCGGTTGTTGGTCATGGCGCGGTCGCCCAGGTACATCAGCATCGCCGTGTCTCTGGGGTTGTCGCGCAACCACGCGGTGGACACGCGCTCGGCTTCGGCCGTCTTGCCGTCGAACGAGAGCACGCTGTGCAACTTGATGGCCAACTCGGGCGCCGGTGCCGCGCGCAGGCCGGCAGTGAAGGCGGTGGCGGCCTCGCCCCAGCGCCGTGCGCTCGCGTGTACGTCACCTTCCATCAGATAGCCGGCCGCTTCTTTCGGCCGCTGCTTCTGTACGTTCCTGGCGGTCTGCAGGGCCAGCGAAGGCTGGTTGTCCCGAACGGCCAACTCGACCAGGCTGCGCTGCGCGATCAACAGGTCGGGCTGCAATTGCAGCGCCTTGTTCAGGCTTTGAATCGCGGCCTTGTAATCCTGCTTGCTGGCGTGCACCGAGGCCGTCCGCAAATGCGGCAGGGGCTGGCCGGGCATCATGGTCTCCAGCTTGCCGAAGCTGGCCAGCGCCTGGTTCTGGTCCCCGGAAGCAACTTGCGCGCGCCCGAGGGCGTCCAGCAGCGAGGGCTCGTTGGGCAGGGCCGCCACCGCGTTCTGCGCTTCGGTCAGGGCCGACTTCGCATCGTTGCGGCGCAGGAAGTGATCGACCAGGGCCAGGCGGGGCATCCGGTCAGCCGGCGCGGCCTCGATGGCACGGCGCAACGTGGCCGCAACATCCTGCGGGCTCGCGCCATTGGCGTTCTGCAACTCGGCCTGGACGAGCAGCGCCTGCACGTTGGCGGGGTTCTTCTCGGCCACGGCCCGCACGCGCTGAAGGGCCTGCTCGGGTTTGCGCTCGTTCATGTCGAGCGCGGCCAGCGCGGCCGTGGACGCGAAGTAGGCGGGATCGATCGACAGTGCCTTCTCGAAGGCCCGCCGCGCACCCGCCATGTCCTGGCGCTGCAAGAGCGCTCGACCGCGCAGGTGCGCAGGCAGCGGATCGTTGGCGCGCTTCTTCTCCAGCGCGTCGATTGCCTTGAGCGCGTCGTCGACCTTGCGCAGGCGCAGGCTGGCGTTGATCAACGCCAGATCGGCCGTGATGCCGGTGTCGCTGTCGGCCAGTCGCTGCAGCGAAGCCAGGGCCTCACCGGTCTCACCGCCGGCAAGCTGGCTGATGGCCAGCGTGGTGCGTTTGGCGACATCGTTCGGATCGAGCTGGCTGGCCTTGGCAAGGTAACGCTGCGCTTCCTCAGGGTCGCCCTTGACCATGTAGGCCTGACCGGCCACCGCCAGCAGGCCCGCGTCATCGCTGTTCTTGAGCAGATCGGGCGGCAGCGCACCGATGGCGCGATCCACCTGTCCGGTGCGCAGGTAGGTGCTGACGAGCAATCGGCGCGCCAGCGGCAGTTGCGGCGAGAGTTGCACCGCCCGGGCCAGCATGGTCTCGGCCTGCACGCTGGCATTGTTGGCGAGTTCGATCGCGCCGCCCAGCTCAAGCGCGGCGGGGCTGTCCGGCGTCAGGCGCAACAGCTGCTGCATATGCTCGCGGGCCTTGGCGGGCTCGTTGCGCGACAACGCCATCTGGGCCTGCAGGTACAGCGTCTGCGGCGTACCGGGGTGCAGCTTGACCATCTCGGCAAGCTCTGCCAGCGCCGCATCGGTTTGCTGGTCTGCCATCAACGCGCGCACCGCGCCGGCGCGCGCGCGCGCATGACCCGACTCCAGCTTGAGCGCTTCACGGTAGGCGGCCAGGGCGGGCTTCGCCTCACGCTGGCGCATCAGCAGATCGCCCCGGAATTCATGGGCGTCGGCCAGTGTGGGCTGTTTCGCAAGCAAGCCATCGATCTGCGCCAGGGCGCCCGCCACATCGCCACGGGTCAACTTCGAGCGCGCCTGCTCCATCACGGCGGGGCCGTAGTCGGGCACCGCCTGCAAGGCCCGCGACAAGGCGCGATCACGCTCGCTTTCGCGCCCCTGCGATGCCCAGGCGCGGGCCACGATGGTCTGCAGATCGGCCTGCGCCTGCGGGTCGGACAGGCTCTTGTCCGCCAGGTCGCGCGTGACGTCGGCGGCGCGGCCGAGCAGCAACTGGCTGCGCGCCAGGGAAGGCAACACCTCTTCCGGTGGCACCCCCAGGTCCAGCGCCCGCTTGAGTTCGGTTTCCGCGCCCGCCGGATCACCGCTGAGCAACAAGGCCTGCCCCAGCATCGCCCGCGCCTCGGCACGGTCGGGGTCGGCCTGCAGCGCGTTCTTGATCTGGATGATGGCAGCCGGCACGTCGTTCTTGCCCATGTAATCGCGGGCCGACGCCAGCAGCGCGTTCGGATCCTCGCGGCCACAGGCGCCCACCAGCAACGCCACGGCAAGGGCCGTGGGTAACCATGTGCGTCGTGCGATTCTGGAGGTGTTCATGGCGTTCTCCGGTTGGGCCTGGGCAGAGTCATTTCATGCCGAAGCGGTGCATCAGATCGTAGAGCGTCGGGCGGCTCACGCCCAGCAATTCCGCTGCGCGCAGCACGTTGTTGTTGGCCCGGGAAAGCGCGGTGATCACCGCGCGCTTCTCGGCCTCGTCGCGCACCGTGCGCAGGTCGATCACCTCGTCGGCGGCACCGTTGGCGGGCAGCGGCAATGCGAGATCCTCGGCCGTCACCTGGTTGCCGTCGGTCATGATCACGGCGCGCTTGATGCAGTTCTCCAGTTCGCGAATATTGCCCGGCCAGCGATGCGCGCTGATGGCGTTCACCGCGTCGCTGCTCAGGGTCAGGCTGCGCCGGCCTTGCTCCTGGGCGAACCGCCGCGTGAAAGCGTGTGCCAGGAAGGCAGCGTCGCCAACACGGTCGCGCAGCGGCGGAATGTTGATCACGATCTCGGCCAGCCGGTAGAACAGGTCCTCGCGGAACCGCCCTTCGCTGATGAGTTGCTTCACGTCCTGGTGCGTGGCGCAAACCACGCGCACGTCGACCGGGATCTCCTGGCGCCCGCCCACGCGGTCGATCACCCGCTCCTGCAGGAATCTCAGCAACTTGGCCTGCAGCGCCATGGGCAGGTCACCGATCTCGTCGAGCATGAGCGTGCCGCCATGTGCGCTTTCGATCTTGCCGGGCGTGGTCTTCACCGCGCCGGTGAAGGCGCCCTTCTCGTAGCCGAACAGCTCGCTTTCCAGGAGGTTTTCCGGGATGGCGGCGCAGTTGATGGCGACGAAGCGGCCCTTGCGGCGCGACGAATCGTGCAGGCCGCGCGCCAGCACCTCCTTGCCGGTGCCGCTTTCGCCCAGCAGCATCACGGTGGCATTGGTCGTTGCCACCTTTTCCATGGTGCGACACACGCGCAGCATCTCGGGGTCGCGCGTGAGCAGGCCGGACAGGCTGTCAGGCTGGCGCATGGCCACCAGTCGCTCGTTCTCGGCCTGCAACTCGTGCAGGCGCAGGGCACGCTGGACGATCAGGCCCAGCACCTCGGGCTCGAACGGTTTGGCCAGGAAGTCGTAGGCCCCCAGCTCCACCGCACGCAGCGCATTGGCCTGGCCGTTCTGCCCGGTCAGCACCACCACCTTGGTCCCGGGGGCCAGCGAGACGATCTGCTCCAGCAGCAAGAAGCCCTCCGTCGAATCGTCGGCGTTCGGCGGCAAGCCCAGGTCCATCGTCACAACGGCCGGCGCGTGGCGGCGCAACTGCACGAGCGCCGACTCGCGGTCGTCTGCGGTCACCGATTCAAACTGGTCGAGCGACCACTTGATCTGCTTCTGCAGCGCCGGATCGTCCTCCACGATCAACAGCTGAACTCCCTTTTCTGCGCTCATGTCTCTCCCATCGGATGCAGATCCGAGTTCTCAAACGATTCAATCAGGGGCAGCAACAGCGTGATCCGCGTGCCCTGCCCCGGCGCACTGTCCACGCTCATCTTGCCACCCAGTTCCTGAACGTACTGGAAGCTTTCATACGCGCCAATGCCCATGCCCGACGACTTGGTGGTCTGGAAGGGCTTGAAGAGCCGGTCGCGAACGAAGGCCTCGGGCATGCCCGCCCCCTCGTCGCCCACCACCACGCGTGCGTGGCTGCCAAAACGGTCCACCTCGATCCAGACGCGCTGCGGCGGCTCGGTTGCTTCCAGCGCGTTGTTCACCAGATGCCCCAGCACGCGCTCGAGCCGCTCGGGATGCCCGCGCGCTGCCACCCGCCCTTGATCCTGCACCTCCAGGCGACGGCCGCGCCGCGCCACGCTTTCGCCCAGCGAGCGGGCCAGCGCACACAGATCGACGCCCACACTGGCGTCCCCGGGAGCGGTGCCTTCGCGCAGCTGCAGCATGAGCTGGCGCATGCGCTCCAGGGAGTTCTCCACCGTCAGGAGCATGTCGGCCTGGAACTCGGGGTTGTTGCCCAGGCGCTTGGCGTTCTTCATCATCAGCGACAGCTGGGTCACGATGTTCTTGAGGTCGTGCACCACGAAGGCCGACATGCGGCTGAACGCCTCGAACTTGCGCGCTTCGAGCAAGGCCTCGGTCACCTGCATCTGTGCCAGAAAGCTGGCCGCCTGGCGCGCGGCCGTCTTGAGCAGGTCGGTTACCTCCCAGTTCAACTCCATGGGCGCGCGTGGGCGGCCCAGCACCACAAACCCCAGCAGGTCGGGCCCCAGCCACAGCGGCACGACCAGCCAGGCCTGATCGTGCGAGGCCAGCCATTCGGGCAACACCAGGCCCTCGTAGCGTTCCGGGCGCTCGCGCATCTCGCGCAGGTCGATCACCCAGCCTGTGCGGCGCAGGAACGCGCTCAACGAGCCGTCGGGCATCTCGGTCGCGCTGATGGCAGGCAGATTCCATCGGGCCACCTGCCGCAAAGCCGGCTCGTCCGGGCGGTGGACCCACAGGGCGCCGCTGGGGCTCTCCACCATGTCGGCCAGCCCCCGAATGACGTTGAGCCCCAGCTCCTGGGGGCCGTTCTGCGACGCCAGCGACTGGGTGAACTTCAGCCATTCCTCCCGGTAGTCGTACCGGTAGCGGAAGAAGTGCTTGCCCAGCTGCACCCGCAAGCGCGCACGCAGCGAGCGCGACAAGGCCAGCGCGATGAGGCCGATCAGCGCGACGAAGATCAACGCGAGTTGAAGGGCACGCCCCCAGTCGCTGCCCAGGTAGCGCACGATGTAGCCTACGCTGGCGATGAACAGCAGGTACACCCCCACCAGCAGCAGCGTGGCCGAGTGGAACACCACCTTGCGCGAGACACGGATCTTGTCGAGCCAGTTGCGGTGACGCGACGAGGCCAGCCACAGCAGCGGCGTGAAGGCCGCATGCACCAGGCCGCGGATGTTCCATGCATCGGCATCCAGCGCCTGGAACAGGACGCCTTGCGAGTACAGGTAAAGATCGAAAGCGAAGATGCCCGCCAGGGCGAGCCCGATCGGCTTGCCACTCCACAGCGCGGCCTCGGGCAGGTTGCGCAGCAGTTGCTCCACCAGCATGAGGCCGAAGATCGCCAGCGACAGGGAGCCGACCACAAAGGCAATGCGCGCGCCACCAAGCGGCAGCAGGAACACCCCGGCGAAGGTCACCAGGGGCAGCGCCACGGCCAGCACCGGCATCCACCGCGGCGCAGAACGGCTATCGCCCCGCAGCAACAACAACAGCAGCGCAAACCACGCGCCATAGCGGGCCAGGTCGGCCACCATGGAGAGCGCCAGCCAGGGACCGGGCTGCGCGGCGCGCGTGGAGGCCAGGGCCCAGGCAACGGTCAACCAGATCGCCGCCTGAACGAGCCCGGTGCCCTTCGGCCATGCCTGCTGACCCAGGCTGCGCCGGAGCATGATCGCGCCCAGCAACGCGTAGGACGCAGCCGCGATCAGCAGGCTCCAGATCGCCAGTGACGACAGGCCGGGTTGGGTCTCCATGGGCAGCGCGAAGGCGGCGGCACTCGCTTCAATGCGCGCCAGAGCCGGTCAGCACGACGCCGATCGTCTCGAACAGCACCACCACGTCGAGAAAGAGCGAATGGTTCTTGACGTAGTACAGGTCGTACTGGAGCTTCTCCACCGTGTCCTCCTTGGAGGCGCCGTAGTGGTAGCTGACCTGCGCCCAACCGGTCACACCCGGCTTGACGCTGTGGCGCACGGCGTAGAACGGAATGTCCTGCACCAGCTGATCGACAAAATAGGGCCGCTCCGGCCGCGGCCCGACCATGCTCATGTCGCCCTTGAGCACGCAGAACAATTGCGGCAGTTCGTCGATGCGCACCTTGCGCAGGATGCGGCCGATGCGGGTCACGCGGCTGTCGCCTGCCGTCGCCCAGCGGGGCACGCCGTCCTTCTCGGCATCGTTGCGCATGCTGCGGAACTTCACCACCTTGAAGATGCGGCCGTTGAGGCCGACCCGCTCCTGCGAGTAGAAAACCGGGCCCGGGCTCTCGAGCTTGACCAGCAAGGCGGTGACCAGCATCAGCGGCAGGGTGAGCACGAGCAGGATGAGCGCACTCACGATGTCGAACACCCGCTTGACGAGGGTGCGCAGGAAGCCCTGGTTGAAGCCTTCACCGAAGATCAGCCAGCCCGCCGACGCCGACTCGATGCGGATCTGGCCGAGGTTTTGCTCGAAGTAGGTCGCGACGTCGGACACACGCACACCGCGCAGCTTGCAGTCGAGCAGTTCGCGCATCGGCATGGCGCCGCCACGGCGGTCGGTCAGGGCCACGACGATCTCGTCGACGCCCTCGCGCTGGGCCAGAAGATCCAGCCGCTCCCCCGGGGCGACGATGGCCGCGGCGGGCACACGCGCCTCGGTTTCGTTGGGGCTGGCGTAGTAACCGACGAGCTCGACGTGCGCACTGGCGTGCTGAAGGCTCTGCCCCACGGTGGCGGCGCGCTCGCCCGTGCCGTACACCAGCACCCGGCGGCGCTTGAGGGCCGTGGGCAGCATTTCACCCACCAGCACCCGGTGGGTGAGCATGAAACCGGTGGTGCCCAGCACCACCAGCACCACCCACTTGGCGTCGTACGAGGGCTCCAGCGGCAGCAAGACCAGCACGCCGCTGGCGATGGCACCCGACAACAGCACCGACAGCACCGCACGCGCACGCATCTGGCCGCTGCTCTTGCTGCGCCCACGCTCGTAGAACCCCAGCGCCGAGTTCACGCTGAGCACGCCCAGCGCGATCAGCACGCCGCGGGTGAAGCCTTCACCGACGATGGCAAGGTGAAAAAGCGACGCGTTCGACTGGATGTAGAGCGCCAGGATCAGCGCCACCACGACGAGACCCATGTCGAACATCACCTGCAGCACTGTGCGGCGGTGGAAGTAGTGGTTGAAGATTTTGATCACGGGGAGCTTCGACGTGCACCATGTGAGGCCTTCGTATGAAGGCGACGGTGCCTGCTGCCAACAGTTCATTCAAAAGTGCTCAGGGCAGGATACCCGCTGGAGGATGTCAACACAATCGCTTACATCAAGATCTGTTGCCAACTTCTCCACAGTTTGTCGATGCAGCGAGGGCCGTGAAAGCGAGCAAAAGTGCAATCCGCGGGAATTCCGTCACGCTGATGAGGGTTCCCAGCACGCAGCACGCGCCCAGGACGCCCAGATACCCCCAGGCCAGCGGGTCGCCGCGCCGGGCCTGCTGCAACGCCGTGCGCATTGCCAGCCAGAGGACCACCGCCACCAACAACAGCCCCAGAACGCCGCGCTCGACCAGCAGTTCCACGGCCAGGTTGTCGGCGTGCCAGGGCTGGTAGTAGCTCTCGGCGACCGGCATCCAGTGGGCCAGGCCGCTGGCAAAGTCGGGGTTTCGAAAGCGTTGACGGCCCTGTGCATCCCACAGCCTGACCTCCAGCACCCTCGCCTCGCGCCCCACCTTGTCGCTCTGGAAACCCGCGGACACCAGCGGCGCGCGCCAACCCGCCCCGAAGGGCTCCCGCAGAACGAGCGTGCCTTGTATCCAGCCATCCTCATCGGCGCGCGCCGGGACGACCGGCCCGTCGGCGCAACGAAGCGCGCCCAGCAACCAGCGTTCGCAGACAGAGATCCACAGCACCGCGGCGGGGTCGGTGCCCGGTGCCACGCGCACCGCCCATCGCAAGCTGCCTTGCGGCAAACCGCCGACGCGTTGCGACAGCGTCCAGCGACCGGTGAGGTCCTCCCGGCTGGCCGGCCCACCGAGCAGGACGCCCGCGCTCCCACCGACAAGCCGTGCGGTGCCCGGCCATTCGTAGCCTTCACCGCTGGCGACCAGGCGCGCCGGCAGTCGCCCTGCACCCACCCCCAGCAACACCTCACCCGGTGTGCGCCAGACCTGCAACGCCGCCATCCAGTGCTGCCAGCGGCCCAGCATGTCGGCCTGGGCGCGCCCCAGCCGATCGTCCCAGGAGTCGCTGCGCGCCAAGGCCCACACCAGCAACACCATGCACAGCCCCGCGCTGGCCAGCAGCTGCAGCGGCCGGCGGGCGACGGGCACCGGAAGGCGCCAGCGCAGCGCGGCCAGCGGCATGAACAACAAGACCAGCAAGGCCACGGCCACGATGCCACGCGAGAACGTGGCCAGCACCGCATGCACCGCCAGGCCCAGCAACAGCAGCGACATCGCCAGGCCCACCGGCGTGCGTGCCCGCCAGACAGCCCACAGCGTCAGGGGCAGCGTCAACGCCAGGTACATGTCGATGGCACCGCCGCCAACGTGCATCTCCCAGAACAAGGCCGTGGCACGGTAAGGCAGCGCCAGGTTCTGCCAGCCCACGGTGGCCGCACGCTCGGCGAGCACCACCGCGCCCACCAGCGCAAGGCCCGCCAGCAGGCCCCACGCAAAGCGCCGGGCCGCTGCCCCCCGATCGGCGGGCCAGACGGGCAGCAGCAACAGCAGGGCCAGCCACGCCTTGCTGACGCGAACCGCGTTCCAGGCGCTGTCGTGGCCGGCGTACTGCGCCTCGTTCCATGACCATGACGGCTCAGCGGCGTCCCCGCTTTGCAGTCCCTGGAAGACCGCTGCATCGCCCCAACCGCGCAACAGCCCGATCGCGCCCGACAGCGCCAGCAACAGCCACCACACGCTCCCCGCCCGCTTCACCCTCACGCCTGGCCCCAGGCGCCACCAGGCACCGGCCGCCACGGCCAGCCACAGCAGATCGGATTCGTCGGTCAGCCAATCGCCCGTCCAGGGCGCCGCACTGGCCAGCGGCAGCAACGCAGCCAGCAGGCCGGGCCACCATACGGGCCAGCGCGCCACCACAGCGGCAACCACCGGCACCGCAAACACCGCGACCCCGGGCGCGACGTTGTGACCCACGGCGAGAGCGAGCGCGCCCGACAGGCAGGCCAATGCGACCAAGCGCGACAACAAAAGCGCCGCGACGGAACCGCCGTCCGCGAATGTGCGGTGCGGCCCGGTTGCGCTCACACCAGCACGTCGGCGCAGGCGGGGTGCCCCAGGAACGCCGACGGGCTGGCGCTGGCTCCGTAAGCCCCCGACTGGAACACGACCACCAGGTCCCCCGGCTGTGCGGGCGCCAGCGCAACGCGCTCGGCAAACCGGTCGAGCGGCGTGCACAGCGGCCCCACCACGCTCACGTGCTCACGCTCGGCGGTGTCCATGCGGTTGCCGACCACCAGCGGGTAATGGCGGCGAATGACCTGCCCGAAATTGCCCGTGGCCGCCAGGTTGTGGTGCAGGCCCCCGTCGGTGACGAGAAACACCTCGCCGCGCGAGACCTTGCGGTCGATCACGCGCGCCACATAAACGCCCGCTTCGCCCACCAGGTAGCGGCCCAGCTCGATCACGAGCCGCGCACCGGGCGCCTCGCGCTGCAGTGCGGTCTGCACCGCTGCAAGCGCCTGCGACACGGGCAACAGGTTCAGCGGCCGGTCCGCCTCGGTGTACGGAATACCCCAGCCACCGCCCAGGTTCACGTGTTGCAGCGGCCCGGGTGCGTCCTGCGCAAGTTGCTGTACCAGCCGCCACGATTGTTCGATCAACACGGCCAGGCGCTCGCCGTGCAACATCTGGGAGCCTGGGAACACATGGAAGCCTTCGAACGCAAGCCCGGCGCTGCCGATCGCGCGCAACAGCGCGGGCACCTGTTCTGCGTCCACGCCAAAGGGCTTTGGCCCGCCGCCCATGGCCATGCCCGCCCCCCGCAGCTCGAAATCCGGGTTCACGCGCACGGCCACGCGCGCCGCGCGGCCCAGCCGCTCGCTGGCCGCGGCCAGCAACGGCACCTCACGGAACGACTCGATGTTGACCAGCACCCCTGCGGCCACCGACTGCTCGAGCTCGGCGGCCTGCTTGGCCGGGCCGGCAAAGCTCATGTGCGCGCCTTGCCCGCCGCTGCGCAGGGCCAGGGCCAGCTCACCGCCCGAGGCAACGTCAAGCCCGTCGACCAGACCGCACAGGTGCGTGACCAGCGCAGGCAAGGGGTTGGCCTTGACGGCGTAATGCAGCCGTGCAGCGGGCGGCAGCGCGGCGCGGACCTCGGCCACCCGCGCCGCGATGCGCCGTGCGTCGTGGGCGTAGAAAGGTGTCCGGCCAACGCGCTCAGCCAGCGCCGAGAGCGTCATCCCGCCGATCACCAGCTCGCCATCGCGCACGTCAAAGCCGTTCATGAGCCACCCCCGTGTTGCGCCCGCCAGGCCAGCCGGTCGAGCTTGCCGTTGGGGTTGCGCGGCAGGGGTGCAAGGCTCCAATGCACACACAAGGGCACCATGTACGCGGGCAGCCGCTCGCGACAGAACGCCAGCAGCCCGGCACTGGCCTCGGCTTCCACGAACGGGTCCCGCACGCGGGGCACCGCCGCCACGTGAATGGCCTGGCCCCATTGGCTGTGGTCCATGCCCACCGCGATGGCTTCGGCCACCAGGCCGCTGGCATGCACCACCTCTTCCACCTCGGTGGGGCTCACGCGATAGCCCGAGGTCTTGATCATCTCGTCGCGCCGCGAGACGAAGTACAGGTAGCCCTCGGCATCGCGGCGCACGGTGTCGCCCGAGAACACGGCCCGCTCGCCGGGCTCGCCCAACCACGCCGGCAGCTCACGAAAGCGCATGGCCGTTTCCTCGGGGCGCTGCCAGTAGCCCATGGCCACCAGCGGCCCTCGGTGCACCAGCTCACCGGGCTCGTCCACCGCGCACTCGCTGCCGTCTTCGCGCAGCACGCGGATGTCGGCATTGGGAATCGCGCGGCCGATGGAATCGGGCCGCCGATCGGCTTCGTCGGGCGGGAGGTAGGTGGAGCGAAACGCTTCCGTCAAGCCGTACATGAGGAACGGACTGGCCGCCGGCGCCAGGGCACGCAGTTGCTGCAAGGTGGGCAAGGGCATGCGCCCGCCGGTGTTGGCCCAGTAGCGCAGCGCGGATGTGGCGCCGGCGGGCCATTCCAGTGCGACCAGTTGCTGGTACAGCGGTGGCACCGCCGTCAACCCCGTGATGCGTTCGCGCGCCATTGCGCCCAGCACGTCGCGCGGAACCAGGTGGTTGAGCAACACCACGCAAGCGCCCACAAGGAACGCGGTGGTCAGTTGGCTGAAGCCGGCATCAAAGCTCAAGGGCAACACCGCCAGCAGGCGGTCGTCCTCGCGGTTGCCCAGGTAGCGCGCCACGCTCGCCGCGCCGGCCAGCAGGTTGCGGTGCGACAGCATCACGCCCTTGGGCCGCCCGGTGCTGCCCGAGGTGTAGAAGATGGCGGCGAGATCGGTATCGAGGCGCCGTGGCAGGGGCGCGTCGGCGTCGCCATCGAGCCTGTTCCAGGCCTGCACACCCGCCTGCTGCGGCGTGTCGGCGTCGGTCAACACCACGTGCTCACAAGGCAAGGCACCTGCGTCCAGCAGCGCCGCGTGGCGGCCCGTGCTGGTGACCAGCAGCCGCGCCCCGGCATCGGCGAGCACGTGGTGCACCTGCGCCGGCTTGAGCACGGGGTTGACGGGCACCAGCACACCACCGCAGGCGGTGGCCGCAAAACTGGCGATGACGGTTTCCAGGCGCTTGTCCAGCCACACGGCCACCCGATCCCCCGGCTGCACACCGAGCGCACGAAACCCGATGGCAACGCGTTGCACCTGTGCGTGAAGCGCAGCATGGTCGAGCGTTCGCTCACCGTCCACCAACGCCGGGCGTGTGGGCCACACCTGCGCCGCACGCTCGCAGAGCTCGTGCAACAAGGCGGGCGGCAGTGCGGCCGTGAACACCGGAGGCATGGACATGCGGCGCAGTGTAGCCAAGCGCCTGGCGGGGCCGGGCGGCAAGAACTCAGTGCACTGGTGCTCCTTAGAATGCCGCGCATGAACTTGCTGCCCGATGTCCTGCGCGTGCTCGATCACTCCCTCAGCCTCAAAGGCCGCGCGCTCGCGTTCCAGGGCAACACCCGCTTGCTGGGCGACCTGCCCGAGCTGGACTCCATGGCCGTGCTGGCCTTCATCGAAGGGCTGGAATCGCACTTCGGCGTGACTTTCAGCGACGACAGCATCACCAGCGACAGCTTCGCCACCGTCGACAGCGTCTGTGCGCTGGTGCAAAGCGCCATCGACGAACAAGGCACATGACGACAGGGGAAGCCCTTCCCCATGCCTTCCACCTGCCGGTGGACGGCAGCCACCGCTTCTGCCTGTATCACGCGCCAGCGCCCGGCCCCATGCGGGGTACCGTGCTGTGCCTGCCCGCCTGGGCCGAAGAACTCAATGCCGGGCGCAGCACCCTGGCACGGGGCGCCCGCACGCTGGCCGCGGCCGGCTACGCCGTGTTGCAGATCGACCCCTTCGGTTGCGGCGACAGTGATGGCGAATTCGAGCAAGCCACCTGGAACCACTGGTTGCGCGACGCGCAGGTTGGCCTGGCGTGGCTCGACGCGCGCTGGCCGGGCGCGCCGCGCTGGCTGTGGGGCTTGCGCAGCGGCGCGCTGCTGGCCGCCGACGCGTTGCAAGGCCTCGCACCGCCCGCCAACCTTCTCGCATGGCAACCGCCCCCGTCAGGGCAAGCCTTGCTGCAGCAGTTTCTGCGCCTGGCAGCGGCCGGCCGTTGGGTGGGCCGCAGCGATCCCGGTCATGACGCACCGGCCGAGCGGCTGGCGCGCGGCGAACCGGTCGACATTGCTGGCTACCGCCTGACGCCCGCGCTGGCCGAAGGCGTGACACAGGCCCGCTGGCGGCCACCTGCGACGGCGCAGCCCGCACAACTGGTCTGGATCGACACCGGCACCGAAAACACGGACACCCCGGGGCCGGGCGCCCAGCGCGGCATTGACGCGTGGCGCGAGGCGGGCTGGGCTGTGCGCTGGCGCGGCGTGGCCTGTCCACCGTTCTGGCAAACCGTGGAGCACCACGACACCCGCAACATCGTGGACGCCACGGCGGCGCTCATGACCACCGGAGCGGCACCGTGAGCCCGGCCAGCCCCGCAGCCGCAGCCCCTGCAGCAGCCGACCAGCCGCTGGCGATCGGTAGCCCGGCCGGCCCGTTGCTCGGCCTGCTGAGCCAGCCGGCGGCGGATGCGCCCGCACGCGATATCGGCATGCTCATCGTGCCCGGGGGGGCCCAATACCGCGTGGGAGCGCACCGGCAGTTTCGCGAACTGGCCCATGAACTCGCCGCCGCCGGCTACCCCACGCTGCGGTTCGACCTGCCCGGCCAGGGCGACAGCCCGGGCGAGCCCCTGCCCTACACCGCCATCGGCCCCTGCCTGCAAGCGGCAGGCAACGCCCTGCTGCAGGCCAGCCCGGCGGCGTGCCGCCGCATCGCTGTGTTCGGCCTGTGCGACGGCGCCAGCGCGGCGCTGCTGCACGCACATGCCTGCATGAAGGCCCAGGCACAGAGCCATGCGCAGGCCGATGGTCAGGCCCATCCACAGGCCAACGCCACCAGCGAACCGACCTGGGCCGGCATCGCCATGCTCAACCCCTGGCTGGAGCCCGACGCGCAGGTGCAACAGGCCCGCGAGCGCCACTACTACCGCCAGCGCCTGTTCAGCCGCGCCCTGTGGCGCCAACTATTCAGCGGCGGCCTGGGCATGGCCTCGGTGCGCGCTGCCCTGCGCAGCGCCATGGGGTCGCGGGCTTCTCCACCGGGCGGCCCGGCGAATGCCTCGGTAAAAGCTCCGATGAACAGCCCCACGAACGGACCTCCGGTGCTGCAACCGGCTGACGTCAATGCGGCCCTGGCGCAAGCCTGGGTCGCATGGCCAGGCCAGCTGCTGCTCATCGTCGGCGGCGCTGATCTCTCTGGCCAGACCTTCGATCACCAGGTGCAACACCACCCTGCTTGGCGCAGCCGCCGCCCGGCAGCGCGCTGGCAACGCGTACTGCTCCCCGGAGCGGACCACACCCTCTCCCGCAACCAATGGCGCATTGCCGCGCGTGACGCGCTGCTGGCCTGGCTGGCATGTCAGCCGGCTTTACAAAGTGATGTCGGTTTTTTTGACAAACAATCGTCCAATCGCACCTAAGTTATTGATTCAAAAGCCTGGCACGACCCGTGCTTTCCTGGCGTGCGACAGCCGACTTTCTGGTTGCAAAAGGAAAGACCCGATTTCATGAAAGCTATCAAGACGCTCGTTGCCGCCGCCGCTTTCGCGGTTTCTGCCAGTGCCTTTGCAGCCCCCGTGGTGAACAACAACGTACGCCCGGTCACCATCAACCCCGCCTACCCCGGTGAATCCAGCCTGCAATCGGTGTTGGACGACCGTTTCGGCGCGGGCGCCGTGAGCGCCCAGAACGACCAGAGCACGGCCGGTCGTTGGGGCTCGGCCACTGGTCTGCCCGCCACCACGGTGCCCACGATGGTGATCGAGCAAACCAGCAACGCAGGCAATCAGGTCTTCGGCATCTGGTTCGGCACCGACACCAACAACCTGCTGAAGATCGATCTGCTGGCGGGAGCCGCCTACGCCAACGGCTTTCTCGACAGCGCCGCGACGATCAACATGAACTACGGCGTGATGGAGATTACCGGCAGTGCGATATCGGGCAGTCCCAGCACCTGCGGCGAAGAGGTTCTCTGCGACTTCATCGTGGATACCCGTATCGACCCCACCAACTTCGGTTTCTACTTCCGCAGCGGCAACACCTGGGCTTACTCGATCGACAGCATCACCGGAGGCCCCGCGCGCTTCCTCGCCTATCAAGACGGTGCCAGCACCAACTGGCTCTTCGCCTTTGAAGACGGCAGCGATTTCGACTACCAAGACATGGTGGTGAAAGTCGAGTCCATCAAGGTACCCGAGCCTGGCTCCCTCGCTCTGCTGGGCCTGGGCCTCGCCGGCTTGGCCGCCGCGGCACGCCGCAAGCAAAAACAGGCCTGAGGGACGCAGGCCTGAGCAACACAGGCCTGTTCCGCCTGCCTGGACGGACGCAGCAAAAAGGGGTGGTCAGCGACCACCCCTTTTTCGTTTCATGAACACCGAAACACCGTCACCCGCGCGAAGCCGCCCCACGCTGGCGGCGCAGCCTTCGCAATCCTGCGCCCACCCAGTGACGGGCCGCGGCTATCAGCCCCGCCAGCGTGCGCAAATCGAACGCCACCAGCCCTATCCGCTCGCGGCGCGCGGCCATCCAGTCGGCCTTGTAGGCATCGTCCCCGCTCAGGTAGTCCACCTCCGCCACCCGGTCCACGTCCATGGCGTGCGCCATCATGGCGGCCGTCAACACCGAACCTGGCGAGAGCTTCTCCTGTCCCTGCACATAGGCCAGCTTGAAGATGCGCGCCACGCCACCCTGCGTGAGCCACAGCTGCGCGGCCAGCGGTGTGTCGTCCAGCCACAGCACGCCCAGGCGCAACATGCCGCGCTCGGCCGCCCAGTCGATCAGCGCGGGCACAAAGCCGGCCGGTACTTCGGGCGTCTTCCAGCTTTGTGCGTACACCTGCTGGTACGCTGCGGCAGCCCGCGTCAGCTCGGGCCCCGGCGCCTGGGCGATATCGATCCGCCAGCGCCCCGCGCGCGCCAGGCGCCGCTGGCCTCGCTCCACGCTGTGCCGCAGGGGCGACGGCCTGGCTGCCCAATAGGTTGCGAAACCGCCGTCGGGCACAGGCTGGTGCCAGTTGCCGAAAGCAAAGAAACGGTCCGTCCACCAACCTTGCGCGCGCAACGCCGTCTCGAGTGGAGCCAGCCACGGGGCATCTGCATCCAGCGGCTGCAGGCGCAGGATCCCGCGTCCGGGCAAACGCCGCAGCGTCTGCGCAGCCGCGGTCGCATCCCACCCGGGGGCCAGGGCAACGCCTTGCGGGCCATACAGCCCGCTGTAGTAGTTGGAGAGCGACACCAGACCTGCACCTCCCGCGGCCGCCGGCATCAGCGGCAGCGCGGTGCCGGGCGCAATGGCCCAATCCAAACGCTGCGGCGCATGCTCGAAGCCCTTGGCTTGAAGCAGCGAGAACCAGTCTGCCTGCTGAAACAGCTCGCCCGCCTCGCCGCTCATGGGTTCGAGATTCGCTGATATGGTGAAGATGCGCCGCATGATAGCGACCACCCCACACCGCCACACCGGTCCGGCAGCCTGTTCGTCCCACAAACGCCCATCGGAACCCGTATGCGCCGCTTCATCCGCATCGCGTTGATTGCCGGTGTGCTGCTGGCCATGGCCGCTGGTGCGTGGTGGGCTGCCAAGGTGATGCTGGGGCCCGCCAGTGGGGATGCTGCCGTGGCTGCTGTCACCGAACGCTCACCACAGGCCTGGATACGCTACCTGCTGCGTCGCCTGGAGGGCCATACAAAGCTGGAAACCGTTTTCGTACCGGTGCTGCGCGCAGCGCAGGCGCACATCGAACGCGAGCCACCCGCCGGCCCGCTGCCAGACCTGGGCAAGGGCCAGCGCGAGCAATCCGTGGCGCCCGCCGTGCGCGGCCTGTTGCACACGATGGCGGTGAACACACCCCAGGCCATCCGCGAGGCGCTGCTCAAGGCCGACGCGGGCACGCAGATTCTGGTGGCACCCGGCCTGTACCTGTTCCGCCAGAAGCTGCGCCTGGGGCACGACGGGCGCCCGGACGCCCCCATCGCCCTGCGGGCCGCGCAACCCGGCACGGTGTGGTTCGAGTTCGCGCAGGTCGAGGGCATTTTGGTGGATCGGCCGCACTGGGTGTTCGAGAACCTGCATATCCGTGGCACCTGCGAGCGGCACGACGACTGCGAGCACGCCTTCCACGTGGTGGGCCGCGGCAGCGATGTGCTCATCCGCAACAACCACCTGAGCGACTTCAACGCGCACGTGAAAGTGAACGGCGTTGACGGCCAATGGCCCGACCGCGGACGGCTGGTGCACAACACCCTGACCAACCAGACGCCCCGCCAGACGACCAAACCCGTGACGCCACTGGACCTGGTGGGGGCCAGCGACTGGCGGGTAACGGATAACCACGTGACCCACTTCGTGAAAGCCTGGGGCAACCGCGTGGCCTTCGGCCTGTTCATGAAAGGTGCCGGCAGTGGCGGGCGCATCGAGCGCAACCTGGTGGTGTGCACGCCCGGCGGTATCTCTCAACCCGGGGTGCGGGTGGGCATCTCGTTCGGTGGCGGTGGCACCGACACGCTGGCCTGCCGCGCCGACGGCTGCCGCCAGTACGAACACCGCGACGGGGGAGCGATCAACAACATCGTGGCCCATTGCAACGACGTGGGCCTGGATGTGAATCGCAGTGTCGGCATCTTGCTGGCGCACAACACGCTCATCAACACCGCGGGGGTGTCGTTGCGGGGCGGCTTGTCGCAAGCGCGTGTCGTGCACAACCTGCTGGAGGGACGCGCCGCCGCACGCGATGGGGCACAACTCCACAGCGAAGGCAACCACGCCCTGGGCGAGCACCTGGAACCCCACCTGGCAGATGCACTGGTGCTTGAGTGGCTGGACCGCCCCGCCGACGCACCCGCCCTACCGGGCGTAGACACCGATTTTCTGGCACGCCCGCGCATGCCGGTGAATGCCCCCGGGGCCTTGCGCTGATTCATACCAAGGTGCTAACAATGGCTCAATTGCGGGCTATTGATTAATCCCCGCAGTTGTAAAGGCAACCCGCCGGAGTTGCAATTGATTACACCGCGTATCTGAAATCGGGTTTTCCTCGCAGGAATAATCCAGACAACTGACGCGGCGTTGTACAGCGCCGACAGTCAGCCAGGGGTCGCCCTGCATCGGCAGTAGGCCCCGCCGTTTACCCCCATTTATGCGCACTTTTGGCTCCGTTCGGCGGGCCAGCGCATGCGTTTGCACTAAATGCAGCCTCTTGTCGCCCCCTGGGCACCGCTCGATACAGTGACTTTCCGCACATCCTTCGCTTTGAACTGCCTGTCCGCTTTGCCCTTTTTCGGCACTTTGTCACGCCTAAAGTCCGGGCCCAATGTACCGAGAGAGGGGCATGCGCCCCGCGGACTGTGAATTCAATCACACCCGCCACCGCAAATACACCGGGTTTCTGAGTACTTTAAGGCTCGATCGGCAATTGCCACGAAACCTGCAGATTGAATTAAACGGAAATTGCAGTTCGATATGAATACGGAACGGTTCAACAAAGACAACGCCCCTCGCTGGGTGCTGGCCGCCATGGCACTGGCCGCATTGGCCACCCTGAGCGGTTGCGGCGGTGGTGGCTCGGGCGTGGCCAACGCCGCCGAACTGGAAGACGCCGCCAAGAAGCCGACCACGGCAGGCAGCAAGGGCAACGGCAACAAAACAGAAACCGCGGCGCCTGCCCCCACGGAACCGGCTCCCGCGCCAGCGCCAGCGCCAGCGCCAGCGCCAGCACCGGCACCGGCACCGGCACCGGCACCGGCTCCCGCCCCAGCGCCTGCCCCGGTGGCCAGCGGCCCCTTCAATTGCGCCGTCGGTGCCATCACCTGCGTGGAAATTGCCTCCACCAGCGCCAGCACACAAGGCAGCGTGCCCGTGACCTTTGGCCAACCCTTCCGTGCTGGCGACTGGCAGCATGCCACCCACGGCCTCGTGGCCAAGGTGGACGACGTGGCCGTGCCCGTGCAGACGGATGAGATCTCGTCGCACCGCGACGGCTCGGCTCGCTTCGCGGTGATCAGCGCCCAACTGAACAACCTGCAACCTGGCCAGACGAAGATCGTCAACCTGTTCGCCGGACCCAAAGCGGCCAGCACGCCCAACGTGCCTGCCGACCCTGGCTGGAACCTGGAGATCGAAACCACTCTGTACGACGCCAACGGCAATGTGACCGGTACGCTGATTGCGCAACCGAACCAGTTGTTGAAAGACCAGATCGCCAGTGGCGCCGGCAAACGCCTGAGTGGAGCGGTGGCCAATGAATACACCGTGACCCTGCCCTTCAAGGACAAGACCAGCGGCACCCAGCACCCCCACCTGACCGCCCGCCTGCACACCCGCCTTGTGGACAACGGAGCGCGCATCCGTACCGACGTGGTGATGGAAAACACCCGCACCTGGACCGCCAACCCCGGCAACATCACCTATTCGATGGTGGTCAAGCGCAACGGCGCCACCATCCATACCCAACCCAAATTCACGCACTACCACCACGCACGCTGGCACAAGGTTGTGTGGACGGGCGCGAGCGCAGAGCCTCAAGCGCGGGTGCGGCATCACATGCCGTATTTCATGGCGAGCAAGGCAATCTGGAATTACAACCTCAATCTGACCATTCCAGAGACGGTTCTTTCTTCCTTCTATTCGCAATACCTGCAAGCCAAGGCCAATCAAGCCAACCTTGGTCCGATGGCCAATTTGTTAATGACAACCTACTTCCCAACCACTGGTGGTCGTCTAGAAATTGGCCCGGTGCCTCAATGGACGGCGATGTATCTAATCTCGCAAGATGAGCGGATCAAAGAGGTGATGCTCGCACACGCAGATGTAGCTGGTTCGGTACCGGTTCACTACCGAGATGAGGCTACTGGCCAACCGTTAGATCTGGATCGACACCCAAGTGTATCCACGCATTTGGGCACCTCACAACCAGCGCTCCCATCGCTTGTCAATTCAACTACAATCTGGCATCCAGACACCGCACACCAAGGTTCTTATGCCTATGTGCCATACATGATTACAGGAGATGCCTTTTTTCAAGATGAACTGATGTTCTGGGCAGCATGGAATCTGACAGCAATGAGTCCTGGCTATCGGAGCTATGGCCAAGGTCTCTTGTGGGAAGATCAAGTTAGAGGACAAGCTTGGACGATGAGAGCACTTGGGGATGCGTCTAGGATTATCCCAGACTCTCACGCCATGAAACCATACTTTCAAAAACGCCTCGCCAATAATCTAGAATGGTTTTATCAAAACTGGATTGCCTCACCAGCTGGCTATGTTTCACCATTGGGATCCCCGGTCAATCCGTACGCAATCCATCAAATGGGCCCGTGGCAGAATGATTTTTGGGCAATCGTGATGGCACAACATGCAGAGGCAGATGAGCCACGAGCGAAAGAGCTGGTCAATTGGGTCAGCAAAGTGGGCGTTGGTCGCTTTTTAAATGAGGCTCAAGGTTTCTGTCTTGCGAAGGCGGCTGCCTACTACCTGCAACTAAAAAATTCAAGCAACAACTGGATCACAACTTGGAGCGAACTTGCACAGGTTAACTTTCCTGGGGTAAATTGCGCCGATCCTATTGCATATGACGGGTATCCAACTTGGTCTGGTGGATATGCGGCAAACGCACGAGCAATGCTCGCAGCGACGGCGAACATCGGGACTCCCAATGCAGCAAGTGCATACGCCCTTTGGAAGTCAAAGACGCCGCTGATGGATAACGATTTCGCCAATAACCCCACTTGGGCCATTGTTCCAAGATAAGTAAACGCGTTGGTGGCTCAAGATGAATAATGGCGCATATGGGCGTCATCATTCATTCAAGAGCATGCAATTAAGCTCGCCGCAAGCAAGAGCTAGCGGCCAGTATTCCAAGTCAGCATGCAAATGGAATAGGACTGAATTCCGAATTCGCCACTTAATGCCCATCTAGCAAGTTTTTCAACCCCATTTGTTCCGCACAACGCCGAAGCTCAAAGTTACCAGTGAGATCACGGGATAAATCGCGAAACTCATTATTGGGTGAAACTCGCCTATATCCTTCGAACTTGATCTGAGAAAAGTGTCCAGCGCTGAAATCCTTCTCTTTCAGGGACAACACGCGCCCACCATGACGGTGCTTCCAATAGAAAATTCCAGTGCCATGATCCCAGTAATAATTGGAAAGCCGTGAATCGCCCGAGTTGATCGAACGATTTCTGTGAGACTGGAAGTGCAGCCACCAGCCACAGCCCTTTTCGTACTGATCCCGGCTAGCTGCCCGTGTGGTGCACCCGATCAGTTCCCAGAAGCGTCTATGTCGCACCGAGAAAAGGTCTCGCCAGCCAGTGGTGCTAACGGCAGCAGTAGTTCCTTCGGGTAGACCGGCAAACACCTGAGCCATCTCTCGCATCTTGGCTTCAGGCAGCAGCAGGTCTGAGTGCCAGAAGGCGATACGGTCCACGAACAAAAAGGCAAACTCCAGAGGGAAGTGCGGGTAAAGGACCGGCAAGTTCAGGCCGGCGTTGAAGTTCACCACTACCGCTCCGGAAACCACGTTTTCCGGTACCCCAACCCTGGGATCGAAGCCCACCACGGGTGTCCAGCCCGCGTTTTGCACCAAACGCTGCTGCAGCAAGCACCAATCGGAATCTACGTTCCAGCATAGCCATGGCAGAGCAACGCCCTTCAGCGCCTCGGCCCATTTTTCGGCAGCGCGAAAAATGGGTTCAACGTCGTCTCCCCATGCCTCCCAGTTGCCCATTCCCTTGCGGTATTCGGTAGAGCTCTTGTCCATCGTCTGTGATTTATCTTCGATTTTTTCCATGAAGGATGGGCCACGAGTGGTCCAAGGTGGTCACGCCTGCATACTCGAGCACAAGCTGCCGCGAACGAACAGGGCTCAGTCCGTGCAGGGCTACGGACAGCCGCCACTTTACTCAGTAAGCAAGAAAATAGTGGACATTGGTGGAACCGTAACGAACGGCTCACGCCAACACTCCGCAGCAAGGCTCGCGCCTGTAGCATTCGCGGCTCCAGCGCATATGCGCCTCATGGGCTAAGTGCCAGCCGCGTTGCGGAGAGAGCCGCTAGCGGCGCACTGCCCTCGCGTCCAAAGTGGAAGTCACCCAGGTGTCCTCTGTCCGCCAAAAAGTAGCCCTGCAGTTCGTCGTCAGCAACCTGGCCTTGGTGTCCAACTTCGTGCTGACCATCGTGTTGGCCCGCCTGCTCAGCCCGCAAGACATTGGCATCTTCTCGATGAGCGCAGTGCTTATGGCCGTGGCCCACGTGTTTCGGGACTTCGGCGTCACGGCGTTCATCAAGCGCGAGAAAGAACTAACCCCGGAGAGTCTTCGGAATGCACTGGGTGTGCTGCTACTGACCTCGTGGAGCGTAGCCGGGGTCATGTTTCTGAGCGCTCCCTACTGGGCCGAGTTCTTCAGGGAGGCACGGGTAATGCCGGTGGTCATGGTATTGGCGCTGGGCTTTGTGTGTATTCCATTCGGAGCGATCCCTATGGCGATCATTCAGCGCGAGATGGCGGTGGAGAAGTCGGCACGCATAACCGCAGTGACCACTGTCGTGTTTTTTGCGTCATCAGTCGGCTTTGCACTGGCAGACTTCGGGCCCATGACCATGGCGTGGGCAAACTTGATAAACATCATCGTCACCGGCGCCATGGCCCGCTGGGCCCTCGGCAGGCCGTTGCCTTGGTTGCCAGCTTTTGGTCATACCAAAGGCATCGTGCACTTTGGTCTCGGGAACCTGCTCACCGCCTTGCTCAAAGCTGCAGATGACGCCATACCTGACATCATTTTGGGACGCAAGATGACCCCGACTGATGTGGGCCTGTTCAGTCGGGCCAATTCCACCGTGAACATGGTGAGTACCGCCTTGCTGCCAACCGTGAGCTACTTCGCACTTCCCTATCTTGCACGGGTGTATCACGCGAATGGACCCGTGTCCCACGAATATTTGCGAGCCACATCGCTGATCAACGCCCTTATGCTCCCCGCACTGGCCGCCATCGGTGTGCTGGCGCACGACATCGTGAGTTTTCTGTATGGGAGCGCTTGGCTAAAGGCCGTTCCCGCCATTCCTTGGTTGTGCCTGGCTTACGCACTTAGCAGCCTATTCACGCTAAGTGCACCGGCGCTGACCGGTGTCGGCAAACCGTATGCCGCAATCGGGCCCACCGCAGTACTGGTAACGGCCAAATTGGCGTGTGTCCTGTGGCTGATGGACGGGACTTTGAGCACATTTGCTATGGCCATAGCGCTAGGCCAAATCCTGAGCATCCCTTATCAATTATGGACTCATCAGCGCCACTTGAACCTGCATTGGACCGCTTGGGCAAAAAGTACCATTCCGCTACTGCTGCACACAGCGCTGGTGGGTGCCATGTGTCTGGGGCTGCGTGAGACGTTGCCTGAGCAAACACCTGCTTGGGCAGCGATCTTTTCCGTTGGCTTGGGGGCAATGATCGCCTTTGTGGTCGGATGCTTCTTGTTGGCATTGCCGATGGCACAAGAATTAAGACGGTTGCATGGTGCGCTGTTGCGCCGCGCGAAAGGCATGAACTGACTGCGCATGTGGACTGGGGAACAGAACTAAAATCCGCACGCTCCAGCCACCCAAATTCCTTGGCTCAGCTTCGCATTTTGTTTATTCTCTTCGCTTGATTATTGTCGGAGCAACTCGGAATTTCAGAACATTCGGGACATTCGGGACATTCGGGACATCGGCCAGCAGATACTTACAGCCTCAATACTATTTACGTAAACTCACCTCTAAACTATTGACGGGACAGCGATCTGAAGGGCGATTAAGTACCTCATTATTAGGGTCGATCAAGCCACCATCAAAAACTCCATTGTATCCAATGCCAGAGCACCAATTCTCAGCAAAACCGGGAGTTCATCAAAAAGGCAGTCAGCGACGATAGTAATCGCGTTAAAAAGCAAGGTCGTAGCTTAGCTTCTCAAGATGTCTCAGGAAGACATGGTGTAAGTGTGTTTGAGCAATATCTATCCGCTAGAGCCACAATGTAAGCCCATCCGATATGCATGCCGAGAAATCACCGCTAGACGTGACAGTAATCGTTGCAGCCTGGAATCGCGCAAAATTAATCACGCGCACTTTGGACAGTATCGCAGCGCAGACAAGGCCACCACGTTCGATCATCATCATCGACGATGCGTCTGCCGACAATACAGTCGAAGTTGCACGGCAATGGATTGCGCAGCACGATCTACCGGTGAGGTTATTGGTCAATCCGCAGAACATAGGCGTTGCAGAGACGCGCAATTCCGGGCTGCGGCAGGCTTCGACTCGTTATGCGGCTTTTCTAGACTCGGATGATGTGTGGCAACCAGATGCGCTTGAAAAATTGACCATTCCACTAGAGCAGGATACGGACGCCTTGGTCTGCTCCGCGGATGCTGTCGTACTGAGCAATGACCAGATAGGCGAAAGCCCACCAGTCACACTGTTCGCCTCCAAACTCAACCTTGCCATAGATATTGTTCCTTCTGACCTGCCAGATATATATGAGTTGATAGATCCTGCTCGATTGCTATTGCTGACCAGTATCATTCCCACGTGCTCGGCTGTCTTCAGGCTCGATGCGGCCCGCGCAGTGAGCTTCATGCCCAATTTTCGGACCGGTGAAGACTGGCTGTTCTGGTTGCGCCTGGCCAAACAAGGGCGGTTTCTATGCCGGCTTGAACCCGTGGCCCATGTACTGCGGCATGACGCCAATCTGACCCACTTCAGCGGTAGTGCCTTCACTGCAAGGGAGCATCTCCGCGCGCTGCTCGCACTGGCGGACGGGACGCTTGGTGTAGCACTTACTGCATCGGAACAACAGAGGGTTGCCGACGCTATTACAGAAAAGGCCAGTCACTGGCGCTATCACCTCTCGCGGGAAGGAATCAGAATCTACTGGCAAGGACTCACGCGCCCCGAGGCGCAAGCCACTGGGGGACGTTGGCGGCATTTGCTGGCCGATCCGCGCAGCCTTGCGCGCGCGCTCTTCGCACGGCTCGTGTGAGACACCCAGCTATGGAGCAGTGGAGTGAAGCTCTCCCGGAAACCGAACAGGTTCGAACTACAGGCTGGCTGACCCTGTCCCAGGTTTTCTAACCGTCTTGTTACAGAGAAGCCTAGCGTGATGAACGCCCCGCAGGGGCAGCGCAAGAGCGGTTTGGCAATCATGCGCTACTGCCCATCGACCACGAGTTGGAGTTTAAGAGTCCACTCTTGAAGACTGGAGTGAAACTTGGTGAATCTGGATGGTGCGAGCGTGGACAAACCTAGCCGCCTGAACGCTAGTCAGGGCGATACGACCGCGTGGCGTTTGCTCGAAGCCTGCGGAACAGCACTGCTGGCGGGATTGCTGGCGTGCGTTGGTTGGACCAACCTAAGCTGGGCTGCCGGAGGTCAACTCTCTGGAACTGAAGGGCTGTTTGCAGGGGCTGTTTGTGCCGTGGCCTGCATGGCATTTGCCCTGCGCGGAAGAACGTTACGTCATCACCTGTTTGCAGCGTTGGTAGTTGCAGGCGCTGCGGCGGTATCGCTTGTGTTGGCAGAGGCCGTAAGGGACTTCTCTTACGACGGCCAACGCTATCACCAAGAAGCGGTGCAGGCACTCGCAGCCGGATGGAACCCACTGCGCGACGCTCCGCTTCAAGGAAACCAGTCGCTATGGATCAATGGTTACGCCAAAGGCCCGTGGATCTGGTCAGCGGTATGGCTTCATGCCACGGGCAGCATCGAGCTTGGTAAATCGCTGCACCTGTGGCTCGCCATCAGCGCTGCTTTTCTGGTGTACGGAACGCTTCGGCGGCTCCCGGCCCTGAGCCCTGCAGCAGCGGGATCGATCGCCCTTCTGGCAGCAGCCAATCCGGTGCTGCTATGTCAGTGGCCCACACACATGAATGACAGCCTGATCGGCAGCCTGCTGCTGGTACTGGCCAGCCAGGCTGGCAGGCTGTCTCTCATGATTCCGGACGCAGACGACAAGGCAATGGCATGGCTGACTGCCGGGCTGGGCTTGGCCCTGCTACCGACCGTAAAGGCCAGCGGACTCGCATACGCAGCGCTGGCTAGCATGACGGGCTGGGTGGCCGCGCTTCTGTGGAGGCGAGTTGACTTGTCGCAGCATCTTTTGAAAGTAGCCGCCACCAGCCTTGTAACCTCGGTACTGGTGCTCTCGTGGAATCCCTACGTTACGAACACAGTGCGACACGGGCACCCGTTCTATCCGCTCGGTGGCGAGGGCAAGGTGGACATCATTACCAACAATTCCCCCAATGAGCTTCATGGTGAAAACCGCGTGATGCAGTGGCTGGGTTCGATTTTTTCGCAGTCTCACTCCGAACTCGGCACAAGCGAGAAGCCAGCGCTGCGCCCGAAGTGGCCGGGGGTTGTCAGCGCAGGGGAGCTGGCTGGCTTTGTCTCAAAGACCGACATGCGAATCGGTGGATTTGGTCCATGGTTCAGCTTGGGGCTGGTCCTCGCACTGGCTGGCGCAGTCGTCGCGCTGTTCGAAATGACCCGCCGCGCAGGCTGGCGAAGTACCGAGTTCAGGCGTGGCGTAGCAGCGGGAGCGACATTGCCAGCCGGGTTGCTGGTCCTGACACTGGCTTTTCCCGAGCCCTGGTGGGCACGGTACATACCCCAGATGTTCCTGTTGCCAATAGCCCTTTTGGCTGCCGTACTCGCCGCGCCTTTGTGCGGGCGCCTTGCCCGGGGCCTGGCCTGGGTTTCGCTCGCCGTGCTGACAGTCAACTCGCTGGCCGTCGGGAGCGCCTTCTCAGTGGGTGCGGCGGTGCGCGAACTGGACATGCGGACTCAGTTGGGCAGCGCAGCGAGCCTGTCCTCACCTACGCGCCCTCTACCTGTACGCCTAACCGAACCTGCGCTGGCCCGGCGCCTAAGCCAAGCCGGCGTGCACTGGCGGCCTGCGGCAGATGAGGAACCATGTGCACAGTGGGTAACCCTACATCACTCTGGCGTGGGCTTGTGTCTGCCACCGGGGCACGAAGGCAAGTACATCGAGGAAGCGCCAGCGGTTACCAGCTTGAAGCGCTTGCTACGGGGCAGGTGAACCCGCGCTTTACACGAGCGAACCCGATAGCTGAACCGCCCGGGATTTGAGGAGGCTCTTTTCTCTGAGACGATTGAGCCATGAACAAGAAGTCGAACAAGTTCTCACCCGAAGTGCGCGAGCGCGCCGTGCGCATGGTGCAGGAGCATCGGGGCGAGTACCCGTCGCTGTGGGCGGCCATTGAATCGATCGCGGCCAAAATCGGCTGCGTGCCCCAGACGCTCAACGAATGGGTCAAGCGCGCCGAGATCGATTCGGGTGCGCGCGAGGGCATCACCACCAGCGAGTTGCAGCGCCTGAAGGAACTCGAGCGCGAGAACAAGGAGCTGCGCAAGGCCAACGAGATCCTGAAGCTGACCAGCGCGTTCTTGTCGAAACTACGCTTTCGCTTGTCTTCGCCCAGGCGGAGCTCGACCGCCGTCTGAAGTCCTGAAGGGCTTCATCGATCAGCATCGACGGGCATACGGGGTCGAGTCGATCTGCAAGGTGCTGCAGATCGCCCCGTCTGGCTACTGGCGCCACGCCGCTGCGCAACGCAACCCGGCCCTGCGATGTCAGCGCGCCCAGCGCGACAGCACCTTGACGCCACACATCGAGCGCGTGTGGCACGCCAATATGCAGGTCTACGGCGCCGACAAGGTCTGGAAGCAGATGAACCGCGAAGGTATCGTGGTGGCGCGCTGCACGGTCGAACGGCTCATGCGCCGCCTGGGCCTGCAGGGCGTGCGCCGTGGCAAGGTGGTGCGCACCACCATCAGCGATGGCAAGGCGCCATGCCCGCTGGACCGGGTCAATCGAGTCTTCAAGGCCGATCGGCCCAACCAGCTCTGGGTCTCGCACTTCACCTACGTCAGCACCTGGCAGGGCTGGCTGTACGTGGCCTTCGTGATCGACGTGTACGCGCGGCGCATCGTGGGCTGACGCGTGAGCAACACGATGCGCACGGACTTTGTTCTGGATGCCTTGGATCAAGCGCTCTACGACCGCCAGCCCGAGCGCGACGGCAGCTTGGTTTGTCACTCCGACAGGGGGTCACGATACGTCAGCATCCGCTACACGGAGCGACTGGGCGAGGCGGGTATCGAGCCCTCAGTAGGCAGCAAGGGCGACAGCTACGACAACGCCCTGGCCGAGACCATCAACCGGCTGTACAAGGCCGAGCTGATTCACCGCCGGGCACCCTGGAAGACCAGGGAATCGGTGGAACTGGCCACCCTGCAATGGGTGTCTTGGTTCAACCATTAACGATTGCTCGAACCCATCGGCTACATCCCGCCAGCAGAGGCTGAGGCAAACTACTGGCGGCATCTCGCCAATCAGGACTCCATGGCGGAGGCCTGACTTAAACCAACCGGCCTCCACGAAAGCCGGGGCGGATCAGACCTCCTCAAAGCGTGTACCGAACTCAACCTGCTTGAGGGCAAAGACAATTTGCTCCTCGGTGAAAATTGCACTACCTCACAACCTGCTCCTGCCCCAACGTAGCGTTGATCATGCTGGAGTTGTCTGTAACTAAATAGCTCGAAAACTTGGGACTGGGTCAGCTACAGCGAATTTACAAGAGATGTTTTGCAAACACCAAGTTGCGCTGCAACGTCTCAGTTTTTCGCTCATTTGCCCAAGCATTTTCATTTTTCGATTGTGGATATCGTAGATGTACGAGCATCCGTATTGCTCTATGAATTTAAACAACTCATCCTCATTGCCGTATATTTCTCGCATGAAAGAATCAGTAACCTCGCACAACACGATAGGTGCATCATCACCAGAAAGGAGTGCCGACGCACCACTCAGCGCAAGCAACTCCGCACCTTCGACGTCTAACTTAATAAGCCGAATCGATGGTTTTGAAGCGAGAACCTGATCGACACGTCGCGTTTCCACGGTCCACCCTTTATTCGTCTCCTGCACAGCACGCATGGAATTTTGCCCGGAAATTCCCCCTGCGCCATGCTGATAGATAAACACACTCCCTTCAGCCTGAGATGCAGCGCACTCATGGACTCGAACATTTGTCAGGCTATTTCTCGCGATATTCTCTCGCAACAACTGCGCTGTTGTAGGAACTGGTTCAAATGCATCAACTTGTCCATCCTTGCCCACAATATTCGCAGCAAGCAGCGTGAAGTACCCGGCGTTGGCTCCTATATCAACAAACCTATCCCCGGGACGGAGAATTCGCCGAATAATATGAGTCTCATCAGGCTCCCATTCACCCCAAAGATAAATAAAGCGGTCAATGTACTGCTCTGGCCTAAGCACCATCTTAAGGCCCATTAATGTTGTATAAATTCCGGGCTCAAAATACCCTGCCCGTAGACGAGGGCTGGCTATAGTCCAGAGCTTCCATTTTCCCGGATGGTCTGGCACATGGGAGAATTATGCACGAGCAATAAACGCTGCAAATTTCATCACGAATGATACCCCTTCAGTTAACCGCGAATTGTATATTCAATTCGACCCCTTCAGCGAACTTAAAAGAAGCAATACGGCGCAGCTCAAACAAGCTCAAGAAGTTAAGGTCAATGCCAACAAAACCGACAGCATCCTCGTCATGGCAATGCGCCGCTGAGTCGGGCGCAGCAAAGTTCAACGGAACAGAAGCGTAGCGATAAAATTTTTCCAACTCAAACAAGAAAAAAGATCCCAACGAATCGCATGAAGCGCGCTGTGAATAGCTTGCAACTTTTGCCCGTGACGTCGGTAGAAAAATGTATTGGAATGCGCAAACGCTCTAATATTGGCGATCAATTGCTCTTGATGCCCAATAAACAATGGGTCATCCAAAAGATCCTGATACGCCGCAACAGCATCACGATAGATTGGACTCCCGGAATTCGTTAAACTGCTCAATCGCTGCCTGTAATAAGAAATGCTTTTGGGCACGAATAGCATTTGATCAACAGAAGCTGCGACACGCAACCATAGATGGCTATCTTCCGCAGACATAAGCTTTTCACTGAACCCGGATAACGCTCTGAGCAACTGGGCTCGAATCATCACGCAACCCGTCCAAGTTAGGGATGCCACGAGAAAGTGTTTGATTGGATCAAATATTAGCGTAGGTTCAAGTCGAAAACCTAAGTCTCCGTGAACGCAGGCTCTCCAGTGCGCGTTGGTTTCGGAGAATGGATGACCACTCAAATCTTCATCGGAGTTGAACTTGATAAAATCTCCGCCGATAAACCAGCAACCAGGGTATGCACTGGATGCACTGACACGAGTTTCTAACGCACTTTCATCGAAAAGATCATCGCCATCCAAGAAAGCGATCCAATCACCACGCGCGATGTCGATTCCAGTATTTCTAGCACCGGAGACCCCCTTCGATCGCTGGTTACGGACAAACTTTATCCGCTCATCGCGATTTGCCCATTTCTGAACCAGTGCTGGGGTGTTGTCAGTAGAACCGTCGTCAACTACCAATACCTCCCAGTCAAGAAACGTCTGCCCAACGATTGATTTCAATGTCCTATCAATGTAATCACCCAAATTAAAGACGGGCACGATAATCGACACAAGCGGATTTGTATTCATATCGTTAGACATAAGACACTAAAGATCGCCACAGCGATGGATGGCACTAGCAATCGAAATATAACGCGGGCAAGGCTAATGCCGCCCCAACCTTCAACGCCTAGACTACTGCAATCGAGAAACTATTTTGGAGTCTCCGCTCCTTCCCGCACACGATACACAGACTGCGCCAATGCATTTGACGCAAATAGAAATCCAGTAGACTCATCTGATCAACCTCGGATCCGGGCGCTCAGCACTCGCAACGCATGAATGCCGACCGATGGGAATTTCATTATTGACTTGACGGGGGCGAAAAAGAATGCACGTATTAGCAAATCCAGCCGAAGGTTAATAAAATTGCGGAGATATAGCGATAGCATTACTTCGGCACGATCACGACGGCCCATTGTCGAGGGAATAGCGCGAAGTATTACATTTGTAGTGAGCGTTTGGATTATCGCCGCCCGGCTATTGGTCAGACTTCGGGGATGCTTGCGATACAGATATAGGTCTTCTGCTAGATGCAAGAATTTAAAGCGTGCCGATGCACGCAGCCAGAAATCGAAATCCTCAACGCCGAATAACTCGGCGTCATAGCCTCCGAGCTCATGGTCCACCTCTCGGCGATAGAGAAAACTTGCCCCGACATGATTGCCCATCAATAGCCCGCGGCGCCCACTGGTACTTACGAACTCGATCACATTTCCCTCGGGGTCTATCACGCTATAGTCCGAATGAACTATTGAGAACTGAGGGTTTGCATCAAGAGTATTTACAAGCTTTTCCAACATGGTCGGACGAAGCAAATTATCGTCGCTTGTCCAAGAAAAATAGGAGCCCCGCGCCATTGAGAAACCATGGTTAAGCGCCGCAGGAAGACCGACATTTTGCTCCAGATGAATCACGCGGATCCGTGGATCAGCGGCTGCGGCTTCGGTCAAAATGGCGAACGACTGGTCTGAGGATGCATCGTCTACACAAATAAGTTCATAATCAGTAAAGCTCTGCTCAGTCACAGAAGCAATCGCATCAGCGAGATAAGTCGCTCCGTTATGCACCGGCAATATCAACGACACCTTTGGCGACACAGTTGAAATTGACAGAATTTCAGTACTTTTCATCTCGATCCTTTTTGATGTCGAAGGCACACCATCCTCAATTGGAATAATTGACACATTTGACTATTCGAAGTCGAGCGACCTATATACTTCGCGCCATCAGGTTTTGAAGCTTAAATCCAGCTAAATAGCCTCGCAAGAGCACGAAATACAAACGCACTTGCATAGATACGCCCGAACCACGAGACTAATTGACCACCTCGCGGAAGGCACCGCAGTTATCTCTATGCTCTGCAGGTTCAATCTACATCCAAGATTTGTAATCGATATCTACTAATCCAGGCCTTCAGGTATCTGTACCGGCCTCTCCAACAAATTACGTCCAGTTTGGAAAGTTGCGTGCCAATCGCGCTTGGCCCATGGGGTGAAGCGTGGGATCTGGAACGGCGATGTCGTTGGGTTGGCGACGCCCCAATGAGTGGTGACCGCATAGGCGTAACCGGCACGTCGCACCGCATCCACGTGGCGACTGGAGAAATCGGCATTGGGCCGACCATTGGGGTACGCAAATCCAGCAATAACCCCTCCCACAATAGACTGTAATTGCTCTCGCACACCCGCAACTTCTTTCACAATCTCCTTCTCGTCGCAGAGATTAAGAATTGGATGATTTATGGTGTGGCCACCGACTCCAAAACCAAGGCTATGCAGGTGTCGCAACAGAGCCTCGGACATACGCGGCAGCGCCTCAGGTTGCACGCCAGCGGCAGCCTCCAGCCGCAGTAGGGCCTGCTCTCTAGCGGCCAGCGTGAGGTATTTCAGTTCTTGCTCTAGCCGCACCACCAGCGCTTGCCGATCAGTCAGAGTCGCTGTGCTCAGATTTGCCATCGAGGGAATACCGAGATCGAGCAAAGTGCTGGGCAGCGAGCGCACCGCTGCCTGAATGCGTTCATGCCATAGCGGCAGCCCGCCAAGCTGGCCGGTGGTGATAAAAAAGGTAGCGTGGAGGTTGCGCTTTTGTAAAGCAGGCAGCGCACCGGTCATCCAGTCGGCATAGCCGTCGTCAAAGGTAATGCAGGCGGCGCGTCGCGGCAGTCGGCCACGCTGCAAGCGCTTCACAGCCTCTTCCAGTGGCAGCACATTGAACCGGGACAAGGTGTGATCCAGCAGATATTCGAAGCGGTCCAAGGTCAGGTCATGGGGCACCAGCGGATCGCAATGCAGTGGCACCTTGTGAAACAGAAAGACCGAGAGTTTGTCTTTGGATAGGGATTGCAGAAGCAGTTGGGAGATCAAGGTTTCCTCCCAAGTCTGGCTGCAGCATGCGCGCGCGACACATGCAGACGGAGCAATTCCATGAGCATCACGATCATGTAGATCACTTCTAAGTAGGCAAGACTTACCGATGCCCCACCCACCAAGTACGCCAACACCGACAGCATGAGCATGTCCCCCATATCGCGCGCCCACTGAAACGCCGGCCCCAACTGGGCGACCATACGTTTTATGGTGAAGCGGCTCCAAAGGGCGCGCAACATCATGAATAAAAACAAGCCTAAACCCACAAATCCCAAGTCACCCAATACCTCAAAGTAGATACTGTGCGCTGCCTTAGCAGCATAGTCAGGCACAGGAAGATTCAAGAAGCCCAGCAAGCTGGGTGCAGTCTTGAAGGTGTCCCAAATGGACTGCACCTGCACTGCGTGGAAGCCGCCGCCAAACACGGGATTGGCTAAGGCGATGGCAGAGCTGATTTTCCAGGCCATTACCCGGCCCATGAATGAACTGTCTTCGTCCGCCTCTTTGATGGTAGACAGGCGGCTGGTGACGTCTTCCGGCGCAAACGCCATAAAACCCACCACGGCGGCCACCACAAGCGTCAGCGCGAGGCCTTTGCGCCGGGTGGTCAGGACCAGCCATAGGCCCACCACCGACACGGCGATGAACCCGGCCCGTGAACCACCGCTCAAGATGGCCAACACCACGAGGCAAAAGCTTCCCAAGTAGGCCAATCGCAGGAATCGATTGGCTGCGTAAGTCTGCAGATAGAAAAGTATCGGCAAAGCCAGCGCCAATGTTGTGGAGAGATGGTTGCGGTCTGCAAGCATGGTCCCGGCAGGCCCGAGCATATTGTGCGCGCCAGCCGACGCCACTGATTTCAAGCCGTTCAATACACCGTGAATACCAAGGCCCAGCGCAATGACGAGGAACATGGCATGAAGATGCACGCGCTCCCTAACGAAGAAAGGCATTACCAGCGCAAACAACAGCCCTTTGATGAGGATCTCATAGTACTGAGCGTTGTTGGGGTTGTTGCCGTATCCAAACAAGAAGCTCAGCGTGGCGAGCAAGGCCCAAAGCAGATAGAGCCAAGTAACCCGGTTGGGCTGGTAGTCGTGCCACCTCACCTTTCCCAGCAAGATAAGCCCCAAAGTAAGTACGGCGAACGTCAGATTAATCCGGGCATTGGTCATGAACCCGTAAAAGTAGGCTGTAGGCACAAGTAGCCCTGTCCAACCCCAGAGCAGGTAGGCATTGAAGGGTCGCATGATAGCTAATGGCAAAACGCAAAGCACCATCAACGCAAAAACAGCATCACGCATGCTGTGCTCCGAAGCCTGACGGCGACTGCCCCTTATGAACGACCATCTTTGTCGTCCCGATAGGAGAGCAGGCCAAGATCGTCGCGCTTGGTGTCATCAGTTTCAAACTTGAAGACACGCCAGCAGAGATAGGCCATAACGAACATGTCGGCCGCCAAAATTATGGCTTCCATTAGGCGGTACCTTTTGCAGGATTAATCACCCGGGTGAACAAACGCAATTGCCCTTGCGTGGTCGCGTCCCAAGAGAAGGTCTCGGCGTGGGCACGCGTGTATTCCCGTCTATGCAAATGGGTATGTAGGTCCATCCATGCAGCGGCCAGCGCCGCGGGGTCGCGGCGGGCCAGCAGTGCCCCAGCGGCGGGGGTGCTCACCACCTCAGGTGTGCCCCAAATGTTGGTGGCGATGACCGGTGTACCGCAGGCCATGGCTTCCAGCAGCACGTTGGCCCAGCCTTCGCGGCTGCTGCACAGCGCCAGCACATCGGCCGCGCTGTACCACCATTTCAGTTCCGTCTGCGGCACCACGCCAGCCCAGCGCACGCGATCGGCCACGCCCAGGCGGGCGGCCAGGGTCTTGAGTGCGCCCTCCTCCGGCCCCGCACCCGCGATGAGCAATGTGACGCCGGGCAGGCTGGCCAATGCTTCGATGGCGATGTGGTGACCCTTGCGCTCGATGAGGTGGCCCACCGACAGCAGGTATCGGCCTTGCACGGGCAGGCCCAGCCGCTCACGTGCAACGCTGCGGTCTTCAGGTACGAAGCGCTCCAGATCCACGCCGTTGCGCAAGGTGTGGAGTTTGTCGGGCTGCGCGCCGAGTTCACGCAGGCTGTCCATGAGGGCCTGGCAAACGCCGATGGACGCGCTGGCGCGCTCGGCGGTTTGCAGGATCCAGCGGCGCGGCAGGGCATATTGCGGAATGAGGTTCAGGTCTGTGCCGCGTGCGGTCACCACAAAGGGCTTGCCCAGCCAGCGCGCCAGCAAACCCGCGGCTACGCCATCGGGGTAGTAGTAATGGGCGTCGATAAGGTCGAAATCAAACCCCTCGCGCTGCAGGCGGCGAACCGTGGGCAAGGCGCCCAGGGCCATGGCCAGCGGGGCGAGCGTCATGCCGACTTTGGGCAGCAACAGATAGCGCGGGTGGTGCACGTCGATGCCGTTGCGCACCTCATGCTTCGGCGTGGCGGCAAACTGCGCGTATTCGCCAAAGCGCTTGTTGGTGGACGGAAACCACGGAACGGGCGCCACCACCTTCGCCTGCACCTCCCCCGTCTTCAGCAATTCACGAAGACGAGTTTCCACAAAGATGCCGTGAATGGGGCGCACGCTGCTGGGGTACAACGTGGAAAACAGCAAGGTCTTCATGGGAATGGCTTGGCGACAGGACGCTGAAGATCACTCAGCGAAATACGCCCTTGGTGTCAATGACCACCTTGTCCTTGATGACCTCGGGGTCGATCTCCTTGAACTCCTCGTGATCGACCAGCAGCAGAAGGATGTCCGATTCCTTCAACACGTGTTTGAGTTCATACAGTTCAAAGGGCACTTTGGCGGCCGATACATTGGGATCGCATGCAAGGATTCGCCCAATGCCGCTGTTCACCAACTCCTGCACAATGTCCATGGAAGGTGACTCACGCATGTCATCGATGTTGGCCTTGAATGTCAAGCCCAGGCAGCCAATGACAGGCTCACGAAACCGACGCGCTTTGGTTCGTACTTTGTCGATGACCCAGTGGGGTTTCGCGTCGTTCACTTCGCGGGCCGTGCGGATCAGGCGCGCCTGCTCCGGCGCGCTGGCCACGATGAACCAGGGATCGACGGCGATGCAATGACCACCTACGCCCGGACCTGGTTGGAGGATGTTCACTCGGGGGTGGCGGTTGGCCAGGGAGATGGTTTCCCAGAGGTTGATGCCCAGTTGATCACATACCAACGACAGCTCGTTGGCGAAGGCGATGTTGACATCCCGAAACGAGTTCTCCACCAACTTTGACATTTCCGCTGTGCGGCTGTCTGTCTCAAGAATCGCGCCGTTGCAGAAGGTCTTGTAGAGAGCTTTGGCCTTGGTTACGGCGGCCTTGGTGGTGCCTCCGATGATGCGGTCGTTGTCCACCAGCTCGCGAAGGATCTGGCCAGGCAAAACCCGCTCAGGGCAATGGGCTGTATGGATCTTTCCTGCGAGTTCGGGACGCAGGGAAACGATGATTTCCTCGATGCGCTCGGTCGTTCCCACTGGCGATGTGGACTCCAGAATCACCAGGTTGTCTTCACGCAGAAAAGGCGCTATGGCCCGGGTGGCGGCCTCCACGTATGCCAGATCGGGAGCCTTGGGGTTGCCGTTCAATTCTTTGAATGGTGTAGGCACCGCCAGGATGAAGGTGTCACCCTCCTCCGGCGTCATCGACGCCTTGAGATTGCCACTGTTGACGGCAGACTTCACCAGGATGTCGAGGTCGGGCTCAACGATGTGAATACGGCCGGAATTGATGGTGTTCACTGCTTGCTCGTTCACATCGACACCCAACACCTGATGGCCTTTTGTGGCCAACATGGAGGCGGTGGGGAGCCCGATGTAACCGAGACCCATCACAACGATTTTCTGAAGTTCACGCGCCATGGAAGCGCTCCTTTTTTATGTTCGATACGGACTGAACAATTCGCTGAACAGCATGACCGTCGCCATAGGGGTTGTGAGCGCGGGCCATGGTGTCGTAGGCGGACGGGTCGGCAAGCAGGCGCACGGCTTCCGCCACAATCTTGTGACGGTCGGTACCCACCAGGCGCACCGTGCCGGCATCCACAGCCTCTGGCCGCTCGGTGGTTTCGCGCATCACCAGCACTGGCTTGCCCAACGACGGGGCCTCTTCTTGCACACCACCCGAGTCCGTGATGATCAGGTGCGCCCTGTCCATCAGGTAGACAAACGGCAGATAGTCCACCGGGTCGATCAGGTGGACGTTGCTGAGACGCCGGGCAGCCAGGATGTCTTGCACCGGTTTGCGGACGTTGGGGTTCAAATGCACCGGGTAAAGCACATCGACTTCCGGATGCGCTGCAGCGATGTCGGCCAGTGCCAGGCAAATGTTCTGGAAACCCTCACCAAAGTTTTCGCGACGGTGACCCGTTACAAGGATCAGCCGTCGATCGGCCTTGAGGAATGCAAACTCGGTATCCAGACGCTGCCGCAACGACTCGTCAGCACGCAACTTGGCCACCACGGCCAGCAACGCATCGATGACTGTGTTGCCGGTGACGTGGATGTGGCTGTCTGGGACACCCTCGCGCAAAAGATTGGCCTTCGCTGCCGCGGTGGGCGCGAAATGAATGTCGGCCACCGCACCCGCGACGCGGCGATTCATTTCTTCAGGGAACGGGGCCCATTTGTTGCCGGTTCGCAGACCTGCTTCCACATGGCCCACGCGCGCCTGTGTGTAATAGGCAGCCAGGCTGGCGGCCAGCGTGGTTGACGTGTCGCCATGCACCAGCACCAAGTCGGGCCGCTCTGCCGCCAGCACCGGCTTCATACCTGTCAGGATGTTGGCCGTGATGTCAAACAGATCCTGGCCTGGCTTCATCACATTCAAGTCATGGTCTGGCTGAATGTCGAAGAGGCGAAGCACCTGATCGAGCATCTCGCGGTGCTGCGCTGTGACGCAAACAACCGTCTGAATCTCGGGCGCTGCCTGCTGCAGGGCCTTCACCAGCGGCGCCATCTTGATGGCTTCCGGCCTCGTGCCGAACACCACCATCACTTTCATGGGGGTCATGCGCGGGCCTCCGATCGGGTGATCCGCTCGAACACAGGTTTGTAGTTGGCCACGCTGTTCTTCCAGTTGCGTACCGTTTCCACGAACGTCCGCCCGTTCGCCTTCAGGTTTGGCCAGATGTCGGGGCGGGCCAATAGATCCAGCACCGCGCGCGCAAGCGCATCCTTGTTGTCGGCCTCAAAAAGAACGCCTGTCTTCATGTGCTCCACCAGTTCGCGATGCCCGCCCACGGATGAGGCGACAAAGAGCTTTTGCTGGGCCATGGCCTCCAGCGGTTTCAGTGGCGTTACCAGTTCGGTGAGTCGCATGGAATGCCGCGGGTAGGCCAGAACATCGATGAGGTCGTAGTACCGGTTGACATCTTTGTGCGGCACACGCCCTGCAAACCTCACATGGGCGTCAAGCTTCAAGCGGGCAACTTGTTCACGCAGACGGCCTTCTTCGGGCCCCCCGCCGACGAGCAGCAAGGCCACAGCGGGGTTGGATTCCAGAATGGTGGGCAGAGACTCGATCAACAGGTCCAGCCCCTCGTAGGCATAGAAAGACCCAATGAACCCAAGAACGACCTTACCCTCCAAACCGTGCGTCCGCTTCAATGCCGCATCCGGCGGCTGGGAGGCCTGAAAAGTCTCGGTGTCCACCGCGTTGGGGACAACGGTCACCTTGGCGGGATCAATGCCCCGACGCGCAATATCGGCACGCAAACCTTCGCAGATCGTGAACACATGATCGGCTTTGCGGATGGCCCACGTCTCGAGTGCCCGGGTCAGGCGGTAGCGCAGGCTTCCCTCGCGCGTGGTGCCATGGTCAACTGCGGCGTCCTCCCAGAAGGCGCGGATTTCGTACACCACAGGAATGCCCAGTTCACGCCCCACCCGAATGGCAGGGACCGCATTGAGAACAGGGGAATGGGCATGGATGACATCGGGTCTCACCCCATCAGCCACCTCGCGAAGCCGCCGCGTCATCTGGGCGATGAGCCGCAGCTGCCCCAACAGGGGCCAGGCATCCGTGGCGCCGGGCACCATCGGCGTGCGAAAGAAGTCCAGACCGTCCACCGATTGAAGGTCGGCCTCCGTCCTGCCCTGCTTGGGTGAGGTCAGGTGAAAGGTCTCCCATCCCAGTGCGCGCTGCTCGCGCAACAGGGAGACTGTGCGAAAGGTGTACCCGCTGTGCAACGGTATGGAATGGTCAAGGACGTGAAGGATTCGCATACGAGAGGTGCGTCATGCAAGCGCGTCGCCACCGAACAGATGCTGGTATTGCCGCACCATGCCGCTCATGCCGAAACGCCGCGTGGCCTGATCGCGGGCAGCGATCCCTTGGCGTGTCAGCACGTCGGGTTGATCAAAGGCCTGTGTCAAGGCCTGCGCGAGAGCGAGCTCGTCGTCGGGCGGTACCAAGTGGCCGGTGACGCCTTCGTTCACCAGATCTGGTGTTCCTCCCACAGCGGTGGCCACCACCGGCAGGCCGCAAGCCATGGCCTCCTGCAACGTGCAAGACGTTCCTTCGGCCTGCGACGGCAGCACGAATAGATCGAGCGCCCGCAAAACGTCAGCCACGTCGTGCCGGGCGCCAGGCAGCCACGCAAGATCGGCCATGCCGGCCTCGGCCAGCACCTGTTCCACCTCGGCGCGCAGCGGGCCCTCGCCCACGATGACCAAGCGAGCGGTGCC
Source organism: Hydrogenophaga intermedia (assembly GCF_023715105.1). Taxonomy (GTDB): domain Bacteria; phylum Pseudomonadota; class Gammaproteobacteria; order Burkholderiales; family Burkholderiaceae_C; genus Hydrogenophaga; species Hydrogenophaga intermedia_A. The sequence goes on from NZ_JAMBNO010000005.1 coordinate 154,073, forward strand.
GCGCATGGCGGGCTTCTCGCGCAAGGCGCGCACAAAAGCGCGGGCCAGCAAGGGTTGGTTCTTGACGGTCTGCAGGCGGCCCACGGTACCTACCAGCCAATGGCGACCGGGCTGGAAAGGGCAGCCAGACACAGGGTGACGTTCGCCGCGGGCGGGGGCGAAAGTTTCTGTGTCCACGCCGTTGGCAATCAGTCGACGCCGGGTGACGGGTACGCCAATGGCGCGGGCCAGGTAGTTGTCCAGGTCGCGCGAGACAGCCACGTACTGACTGACGAAGGGCTTGTACAGACGGCGCAGGCGTTGGTACCGCAGGTTTCGGCCATTGGGATCGTGCGCATCCCAGCCATGCTCGGCGTGCACGCGCAGGGGAACGCGCGCCAGCCATGCGAGGGGCACGACTTCCAGCGCGGCCAGATTGCAGGTGTGGAGCACGTCGGGGCGCAACTCTCGCAGCAGTCGATAGATACGCGGATAGAGCGAAACGGCGTGGCCCGGTGGTTTGTTCAGTTCGATGAAGCGCACATCTGGGCGGCACACGCGCTGCTGAAACTCGCTCACGGTGGTGAGGGCCACCACGGTGTGCTCGAAGCGATCGGCAGGCAGGCGGTTGATGAGCTGAACGATCACGTTCTCAAGCCCGCCCACGCCGAAGCTATAGACCAAGTGCACGATCTTCAGGCGACGGCCATGCCCCTGTGTGTCAGCCATGAGTCGCGCCTCCCACGCCCACGCGCAAGAACGCCTCGAACATGACCAGCATCCATAACGGCGTTGCGTGGTCGCTGGTACCTGCCTGGTGCTGGTCGAGCAGCTTGCGCAATTCGTCGGGCTGGAACAGGCCGGTGTCGAGCAGGCGGGGGCTGGTCACCACATCGCGGGCGCGCGCAGCCAGCGGCCCGCGCAGCCAGCTGGCCAAAGGCACCGAGAAGCCCATCTTCGGCCGGTACAGCACGTCGTTCGGCAGCAGGGGCTCCATCGCGCGTTTGAGCAAGGCTTTTCCTTCCCCACCGTCGATCTTGTGGTGGCTGGGCAGTGTGGCCAGCCATTCCACCAGCTCGTGGTCCATCAGCGGCTCGCGCACCTCCAGCGAGTGCGCCATGCTGGCGCGGTCGACCTTGGTGTTGATGTCGCCCACCAGCCACGTCTTGTAGTCGATGTACTGGATCAGCGCGAGGGGGTCGTCGGTGCCCGCATGTCCGGCGGCGTTGCGGAACACCTCGATGGAGCTGTAGCCGCCCAGTTCACGTTTGAAGTGGTCGGAGTAGAGCGCGTCGCGCTGCGCGCTGCGCAGGTGGGTCATGCTGTGGTGGTAGGCCTGCACCGTGTCCATGGCCAGGGCCTGAAGCGTGGTTTTGGCGCGCAGCGGGCGTGGCGCCCAGTCGGCCTTGGGGTAGAGCTGGCCCAGCGCGCCAAAGAGCGGGCGGCGCAGCGCCATCGGCAGGCGGCCGCGCAGGGCCTGCTCGCCCAGGTGCATGCGGTAGCGGCGGTAGCCACCAAAACTTTCGTCACCGCCATCACCCGAGAGCGCCACCGTCACGTGCCGGCGCGCCATTTCGCACACGCGGTAGGTGGGCAACGCCGAACTGTCGGCAAAGGGCTCGTCGTACAGCCAGGCCAAGCGGTCGATAAGGCCGAACTGGTCGCTGCCCACGACTTCGAGATGGTGGTCGGTGCGGTAGCGCTCGGCCACCTGTTGCGCAAAAGCGGATTCGTTGAACGCCGGATCGTCGAAGCCGATGGCGCAGGTCTGCACGGGTTGTGCGGACAGGCCGGCCATGGTGGCCACCACCGCGCTTGAATCCACGCCGCCCGACAGGAACGCGCCCAGCGGCACGTCGGCGATCATGCGCAGCTCGACGGACTCGCGAAGGCGCTCGCGCAGTTCCACCTGTGCGTCGGCGTGCGACACCGGGTTGTCCTGGGTGAAGCGCACGTCCCAGTACGGCACAGGTTGGGGCCGGCCGCCGCCGCCCCGGCGCAGCGTGAGCGTGTGCGCCGAGGGCAGCTTGTGCACGCCCTGGTAGATGCAGCGCGGATCGGCCACGTAGCCGAGCGAAAAGTATTCCTCCACGGCCAGGGGGTCGATGCGGCGCTCGAAGGCCGGGTGCGCGGTGATGACCTTGAGCTCCGAGCCGAAGATGAAGCTGCCGTCGCTGAGCCAGGCGTAGTGCAAGGGCTTGACGCCGAGCCGGTCGCGCGCAAGGAACAGGGTCTGTTGATGCCTGTCCCACAGCGCAAAGGCAAACATGCCGCGCAGGTGCTGCACGCAGGCAGCCCCCCAGGCACGCCAGGCGTGCACGATCACCTCGGTGTCGCTGCGGGTGCGAAAGCGGTAACCCAGCGCCTGTAATTCGGGCACCAGTTGGCGGAAGTTGTAGATCTCGCCATTGAAGACGATGGCGACGCTGCGGTCTTCGTTGAACAGCGGCTGGTCACCGGTGGACAGGTCGATGACCGACAGCCGCCGGTGCCCCAGGGCCAGCCCGGGCTCCAGGTGCAGGCCGTCGGCGTCCGGGCCGCGGTGCGATTGCACGTCGTTGATGCGCCGCATCAGCGCCGGATCGAAGGGGCGCAGACCCTGGGGATCGAAGAGGCCGGAGATGCCGCACATGATCAGCGTCCGGCGTGGCGCGCCCGCAGGGCGGCCTGCAAGGCCGGACCGTGTTCACGCACGAACTGGCCCAGGCGTGCATCGGCCTGCTCGCGCGCCTGCGGCTCGGGCAATGACGCGTCCAGAGGGGTGTAGACAGCGATGATGGCGCCGTCATCGCCCCAGAAGCGCAAGCGCCCGAGTGCGCCCTGCACTTTGGCCACGGCGTCGCTGGCGGTGTAGGTGTCGTTCACCCAGTACCAGCGCCACACGCGCAAGCGGGCGGCGCCAGCCGTGGTGAGGCCGCTGCGTGCATCGCGCAACACCGCGGCGCTGACGCTGATGGTGCCCTGCCCTGCTTCGGCCTGCGCGCTGCCGCCGCTCACGCGGGCCCACAGTTCGTCGTCGCTGCGCACGAGCACGTTCTCGGAGCTCACGAGCTTGCGCTGGTAGTCCTGCTGGCGGTAGTAGTGCAGGTGCAGACCCACGGGGGGGCCCGAAGGCTGTGCGTACCCTTGATGGGATGCCGCAGATGCATGGTCGAAATCGGGTACCCAGTCGCTCGGGACAGGCGTCTCGCGCCATGCACCCTGCGCCGCGACGACAACAGGCGCTACCGCATCGCTGCGCGTACCCATGGCGATGACGGCGTTGGCTGCGTGGGGGAGCACAAGCACCAGCAACACCGCAGCGGCCGCGCCCAGCCAGGCCGGGCGGGCCGTGCCCGCCCCGGGCGGCGGGGACATGGCCACCGTGCCATTGGCGCCCGCACCGACGGCCACAGGGCCGGTCTGGTCGGCCCAGCGCGCGCCGATCCACAACATGATGACGATGACCACGCCGAAGAACACCCAGCCGTAGACGAGGTGGTCGACCCCGGTGGCCAGCTCGTTGCCTGAGAGGTGCCCGATCATGACGATCATGTAGGCGCGCAGCCAATTGGCCACCAGCGGCACGGCAATGGACACCCCCACGAACACCAGTTGGCGCGTGCGGCTGCGATAGCTCAGGTGCGCAAAGAGGCTGCCCACCGTGACGGAAGCAATCAGGTAGCGAATGCCGCTGCAGGCCTCCACCACCGACCAGCTGCCGCTGGGGATGACGAATTGCAGGCCCTCGCGATAGACGGGCACGCCAGTCGCGCGCAAGGCAGCCACCGTGAAATCGGCGGTGTGCTCCATCAACATGGGCAGCATGAAGTCGCCAATGGGCACCGCGAAGAACAGAAAGCCCAGGGGAAAGGCCAGCTGTCTTGCCACAGCCCAACCCAGCACGGCTGGCACGCTGAGCACGATGAGCGCCACCAACGCAAACTGCGTGGCAGCGTTGACGGCCACCAGATCGCCGGCCAGCCAGAGCCCGGCCATGCCCAGCATGAGCAACCAGGCCAGCGGTGCTGGGCACGGTTGCATGGGCGCGAGCACGGCGCGCTGGCGCCACACCAACCACGCGCTGATCAGCGGCACCACAAAGCCATGGGCGTAGGTGTCGGAGCGAGACCAGATGCCGGCCATGCCGATGGCGGTGTTGCCATAGAGCAGCAACAGGGCTACGAGCAGCACAGCCCAGGTAGCGAGCCAGGGGCGCCAGTGGGCAGGCAGTTGCATCGCGCGCATCTCGCGCAGGACACGCAACTCAGGCATGGCACGCTCCCGCTGGGTTGGCCGCCTCGCGCGGCGGGTGGTCATCAATGGGCAGGTGGTCGTCGATGGATCGCAGATGGGCCTGCCAGCTGTAGCGTTGCTCGACGAAGCGGCGGGCGCTTTCGCCCAACGCCGTGCGCCGTGCGGCATCACGCAACAAACCGTCGAGCTGTTGCACCATTGCAGTGGGGTCGTCAGCACGCAGCAGACCCTGGGTGTCGGTGGCGCCGATGGCCTCTGCACAAGACGACACCGTGACCACTGGCTGCTGCATGGCCATGGCCTCGAGGATCTTGTTCTGGATGCCGCGGGCCACACGCAGCGGGGCCACCACAGCGCTGGCGTGCTGCAGGTAGGGGCGCACGTCGGGCACCGTGCCCGTGACCAGCACGTGGTCACCCGCCAGTGCGCGCACGGCAGCCGTGGGGTTTCGCCCGACGATGCATAAACGCAGCCCGGGGTGGCGCTGGCGAAGGCTGGGCAGTACGTCCTGCACGAACCAGGTCACACCGTCGACGTTGGGCCAGTAGTCCATGGCGCCGGTGAAGACGACGGTCGGCCCGCCATCGGCAAACGGGCTGGGGCGATCGGCGGCCGGGCGGAAGTAGCCCGCGTCGACACCGTTGCCCAGTGCCTGCACGCGGCCTCGCGACTCCGGGGCAAGACCTTCGAACAGCGCGCACTCTTGCGCCGTGACAAAGAAACTGCGGCGGGCAAGTTGCGCCAGGTCACGCTCGTGGGCGAGCAAGGTGCGCCCCTCACGCCGGTAGACCCATGACATCGGCCAACCGTGCTGTGCGGCGTACTGCGTCCATTTGGCCGAATCGGCGTCAACGAAATCCAGCAACATGGGTACGCGGGGCAACAAGGGCACGGCATAGGGCCCCATGGCCGATGAGAACACCACGCTGGCCGCGATGTCATGACTGGCCACCGTCTGGCGCACCCAGGCTTGAAGACCGGCGTCGCGGTAGTAGGCCAGCGTGAGGGGCTCGCCGCGCAACAGGCCATTGGCGCTGCGCAGCCGGGCCAGCCGAGGGTTCAAACGGGCCACGTGCAGGTCGGGGCACAACGCGCGCAGGGCATCAAGGTGCTGCTCGTCCGCCGGGTCGTCGATGAAGGTGCCCAGGAACACGCGGTGGCGTTGCTGCAGGTGGCGCAGCAGGTGGTAGGAGCGCACCTTGTCGCCCTTGTCGGGCGGGTACGGCATGCGGTGCACCAGGTACAGCAGGTTTGCCATCGCCCCTGCCCTCAGCCCAGGTTGCGCACGATGTGCGGACCAAGCCAGTTGGCCACCGGCAACGGCAGCCGTCGCCAGGCCTCGATCATCAGCCGGTACTTCGGGTTGGCCGGGTTGTTCTGGGGAATGGCATCGCGCTTGAAGAGCTGGTACTCGTAGTGGAGTTGCGTGGGCTCGAAGCCCCAGTTCTTCTTGAACGCGTAAGGACCGGTGCCCACCTTGCTGCGGCCGTAGTCGAACACCTTGAGACCGCGCCCACAGGCGCGGCGCATCAGTTCCCAGTACTTGAAATCGTTGGCCGCCAGATCGCGCGCGGCCAGGTCATCGCCCGCGTAGTACGGCAACACCTCGTCGCGGAAGTAGAAGCTCAACACGCTGGACAGCGCCCTGCCCTCGGCGCTGCGCACGGTCAGCACTTCGCAGTCGGCCCCGAAAACCTCTCGCAAGGCCTCGAAGTAGCGCCGGGACAGGGCCGGCGTGCCGTGCCGATGCACGTTGTCGGCGTAGAGCGCGAAGAAGGCATCGACGTCGTCGTCGATGGTGGACACCAGGCCGTTCTTGATGCCCTTGCGCACCATGGCGCGCTGCTTGCGCGGAATGGCCAGCATGTTGGCTTCCTCGGTGGCCTCGATGGGCTTGCGAAAGGTCACGTAGAGCGCTTGCTCCGGCCATTCGGGGCGACGGCGCTGCAGGTGACGCAACTCGAGGTGCTCGACGCCCAGCCGTTGCGCCAGACCACGAGCGTGGTCGAGCAAGGCGCCGGTGGCGGCATCGTCGAGTGCGGCAATGCCGCCATAGGCGGCGAAGGGCAAGCTGCTCAGCGAGCGGCCGAACAGCCGACTTTGCACATGCGCCAGCGGCAGGATGCCGCGCAATTGATCGCCCTCGACCGCCTGGAGAAAGTGGGTGTCGTGGCGGAACACCTCGCGGATGAGGCGCTCCCAGCCGGCGCGATGGAAGAAGGTCGCGTCGGGGCAAGAGGCCACAAAGGCCTCCCAGCGCGCCACCTGCGCCGCATCAGCGCCATCGAGCCGAAGCACCTGCATGCGTGATCCTCAGGTGTTGGCCACCGTGGCAGGCGACGGGGCGAGGAAGATGCGATCCATGCGATCCCAACGCAGGTCGTCGAGCAGGCGGCAAAGCTTGGCCTCGTTGCGCGAGAGGTTCACGTAGTGGCGAAAGCGCGTCTTGATGTCGATGCCGGGCACGCGGGGTTGCTCGGGGTCGATCTCCCAGGGATGGAAGTAGAAGATGGCGGGTTCGCCATCGCGTTGGTTCACCGATTGCAGCAGCCAGCGCGAGACGGCATAAGGAAACAAGCGGAAGTAGCCCCCGCCGCTGGAAGGTAGGTTGCGGCTGAAGAGGCGAACGGTGGTCGGGGGGATCTCGATCAGCCGGTTGCGGATGCGGTGCGCGAAACGCGGCGCATCGGGCATGCCGTAGTGATCGTGTCGCACCGGGTAGATGCTGGAGCTGTACCGATAGCCCACGTCTTCAAGCACATCCAGCGCCCACAGGTTGGCTGCGCCGATCGAGAAGCTGGGTGCACGGTAGCCGAGCACCGGTTGGCCGCCGATGTCTTCGAGCAGGGCTTTGGCGTGGGTCACGTCGTGCCGGAAGGCGCGCGCGTCGAGCTCGGTGACGCGCTGGTGGCCATAGCCGTGGCTGGCGAGCTCATGCCCCTGGGCGACGATGCGCCGCACCAGCGCGGGGTAGCGCTCGGCGATCCAGCCCAGCGTGAAGAAGGTGGCCTTGATGTCGCGCTCGGCCAGCAGCGCGAGGATGCGGTCGACGTTGCGCTCGACCCGGCATTCGCAGCGGTCCCAGCTCTTGCGTTCGATGTAAGGGGCGAAGGCCGAGACCTGGAAGTAATCCTCGACGTCGATGGTGAGGGCGTTGGCGCGGCGGGTCGGCATCAGCATGGCTCAGCCCTCCTGGGATTCGTTGGCGTCCTGGGAGCCGCTGCCACGGGCCTTGCGGTTGGCCGCCACAATCTTGCGCAAGGTGCCGAGGATGGCAAGGCTCACCCGTTCCTGGCGCAACACACTGCGCTCGATGCGCAGCAGGCGCGCGCTGAGATGCTCCGCCGTCACCTCGTTGAGGTGCTCGCTCATGCTGTCGATGACGCCCGGGTCGATGTCGAGTTCGAGAGGAAGGACTTCATCCGTCAGCGTGGGCAGTTGCGTGCGCGCAGCCGGCTTGCTGAGACCGTTCCAGCGCCGTTCTTCGGTGTTCTCGATCACCGCGTTGCCGGAGCCGCTTTCGGCGCTGAACTCGGCCACCACCTCTTGCAGGGCCGCTGCGTCGAGCCGGGTGGTTTCAGAAAGAAAGCCTTGCAGCAACAACCGGTCCATCAGGAGGTTGATGCGACGCGGAATACCCCCGGATTCGTGGTGCAGCAAGGGGTAGATCGCGGGATCGATGACGGGCTTGTCGGTGGCGCCGGCGCACTTGAGACGATGCTCGACATAGCCCCGCGTGTCCTCCTCGTCGAGCGGCCCCAGGTGGCAGCGGGCGGTGACGCGCTGGCGCAGTTGCAGCATGCGCGGGCCTTGAAGGATGTCGCGGAATTCGGGTTGGCCGATCAGGAAGGTCTGCAGCAGGGCCTGATCGCCGAACTGAAAGTTCGAGAGCATGCGCAGTTCTTCCACGGCCTGCGGCTGCAGGTTCTGCGCCTCGTCGACGATGAGCAGGCAGCGTTTGCCTTGCGAGACCTGTGTGATGAAGAAGGCCTCAAGCGCCATGAGCAGATCGGCCTTGCCATGGCTCTTGACCGTGACGCCAAACGCGGCACACACCAGCTTGAGCGCGTCTTCGGCTCCCAGCTGCGTGCTGACGAGCTGGGCGGCCACCACGGTACCGTTTTCGAGGCTGTCGAGCAGATCGCGCACGATGGTCGTCTTGCCGGCGCCCACCTCGCCCGTGATGACGATGAAACCCTCACCGCGCATGACCCCGTAGACCAGATAAGAGCGCGCGCGGCGGTGCGGCTTGCCGCTGAAGTAGAACCGCGGATCGGGGTTGAGCTGGAACGGCTTGCTGCTCAGGCCGTAGAAGGCTTCATACATGGGTCAGAACCGGTGCGTGATGGCAGCGGCGATGGAGGTGTCGCGGTAGCGGGACTGACCACCGTCAGAAACGGAACGGCGAAATTGCAGGGAGGCCGCCGTGCGTTCGGCCAGGCGCGTGGCCAGGCCCACCGTGAAGGCCGTGACGCGGGTGTCAAAGCCCACCAGGTTCGTGGTGGTGCGTTCGCGAGAGAGGCTGGCGTTCAGCGCGGTCAGTGGCGTGAGGCGGTGGCCAGCGCTCAGGCTCCAGCCTTGCCGGGCGATGTTGCTGAACTGGTCGAAATCATCGCCCAGGCCCTGCACCGCACTCAGACGTTCGCTGTTGCTGCGCGAAAACGCCAGCGTGATGACGCTGCGGCGGCCGACGAGCGCCACGGAGGCCTGTTGGCGCCGATCCAGCGTCGCCGAAGACACCTGGTAGTTGCGGAGCAACTGGCTGTCGGCGGGCAAGCCCAGGCGCTGCAGTTCGGCCTGCACCAGTTGAGCGCGGCGGATCGGGTCGGGCTCCAGGCTGCTGTAGAGGGAATCCAGCAGGTCGTAGACCGAGCCGAGCGACACCGCTCCCTCGGCGATACCGCTGTTGCTCTGCCCCCGCGAGTCGGTGTAACGCCAGACGGTGCGTGCGCCGCGGTGTTCCAGCAGTACGTTGTGGCCGGTGCCGAAGTAGCGGTCCTGCACCTCCACGAGCGCGCGGCTGCGGGTCGAAGGTTGCCAATCCACCGCAATGGCGTTATTGCCGTAAGACTCGGGTTCGAGGGTGATGATGTCGTTGCGCTCGCGCCCGGCGCTGAGCGTGATGCGCCAGCGGGGATCGGGCACGATGATCAGGCCGGCCTGCACGGAATCGCTGCGCGTGTCGCGCCCGAGGTCGTAGTCCACGTCCTGCGACAGGGCGGAAGCTGTCCAGCCGAGCAAATCGCGGCTGCCGATGCTGGACAAGCTGGCGGAGAGCGTTTGCGCCGTGAGATCGGCACGGTCGGCCGCTTCCGAGTTCGAGCTTTGCAGCGCGTAGCGGAACTCGCTGTCGACCGAGCCCCCCAGCCGGCTGCGCCAGTAGGGCGAAAAACGCAGACTGGTGTTGCTCGAACGGTTGGCGTCGCTGAGGCTGCCGCTGGACGGGGCGCCCAGTGCCGAGCGCAGTTCATCGTCGATGCTGCCGGCCAGGTCCACGAACAGGCGCTGGTCCCAGGCGTTGACGGTCGCCTGCGCATTGAGCCGGTGGCGCAGGTCGTCGTCGGACGTGCCTTGCAGGTAGGTCAACGCGCGCAGGTTGTAGTCGAGGTAGCCGCGCACACGGGGCGTGTTGGCCACCACGCGCACGCCCGGGCTGATTTCGAGCGTCTGCTCGTCGCGCGTGTTGCCCGAACTCAGCCCGCCGTTGGACGACACCGTGGCACCCGCGCTGATGCTGGGTTCGACCCAGACGCTGGGGGACCGGGCGGCGCCTTCTTCGGCCGCGGGGGCCTGCGCACGCGCAGCCTGCAGCGCGACGCTGGCCGTCAGCGCACAGCCCACCAACAGCGCCACGGGCCGCACCCGGGGAATGGACACCAGGGGCACGCGGATCTTCACGGGGTTGTCCTTGCGCACCGGGGGTCAGGCCGCCGCGGGCTGGGCAGCATCGGTGCCGTAACCGTAGCCATAGCCATATCCGTAGCCGTAAGAGTCTTGCCCGCCCCCGCGCACCTGGTTGAGCACCAGCAGCTTCACCGGGCATTGCTCGATCGTTGCCAGCGCATGACGCAGATCCGCCTGGAGCGTGCGTTCGGCCTGCACCACCATGACGATCTGCCCCATGTGGGTGGCAAGCACGCGCGCTTCGGTGGTGGCCAGCAAGGGCGGCGAATCGAAAATGATGATGCGGTCGGGGTAGCGGCGCCCCATTTCCTCCACCAGAGCGGTCATGCCGTCGCTGGCCAGCAGTTCGGTGGCGCGCGCGTGGGGCGTACCACTGAGCAGCAGGCTCAGCTTGTCGATGTTCGTGCGCAGCAGGACGTCCGCCATCGGCAGATCGGGCTTGACGAGCAGGTCCATCAGGCCGGGGCCGGCCGGCAGATCAAGCACCCGCCGCAGGCTCGGCCGCGCGACGTCGGCGTCGACCAGCAAGACGTGGAAATCGAGCTCGGTGGCCAGGCTCATGGCCAGGTTGAGCGCCGTGAAGCTTTTGCCCTCGCCGGGCAAGGCGCTGGTCACCATGATGAGGTTGCCGTTGCGCACGGCCACGGCGCCTTTGCCTGCTGCATTCGCGAGCAGGGGCCGCTTGATGACGCGGAACTGGTCGGCCACCGTCGAGCGCGGGGCGTTGGGCGTCACGTATCCGGCCGCCATCAGGCGGTCAAGATCGAGATGCACGGCACGCGACACCGGTTGCTGGGCAGCCGGCGCCTCAGGGCGCACGGGGGCCCCGCTGCTGGCCGCCGCAGGCCCCCGGGACGGCGGCGTCGGCGTTGGTTGCACCGGGGGGGAATTCAGTTCGACACCGGCCTTGCGGAGCTGCTCCAGGCGCTGTGCGGCTTTTTCAATCAGACTGGACATGTCGGCCTCATGGTCTCGTCGGCTTCACAGTCCGAGCGTTGGCTGGTAGGTGAGCAGCACCATGCCCGCCGCGAACAGCACCAGCAGCGCCACCAGCGCGAGCAGGAAGCGACGCAGGCTGCGCCGTTCACGCTGACGCACGGTCTCGCTGCGCACCAGGCCCACGACCCCCAGCAAGGGCAGATCAACCGCATGGCGTAGCGACGAGCCGTCGAAGAACACCGGGCGCACCTGGCTCATGAGAAAGGCCACGCCACCCCCGGCACCGAGCGCGAGCAGCAAGGCCACCGGCAGCAAGAGCACGCGGTTGGGCGCGACCGGCTTGTCGTTGGCGCGCGGCGGGTCGATGACACGAAAATCGGCCAGACGCGAGGTGGAGCCCAGCTCGCCACTGATCGTGATGGACTCGCGACGTGCCACCAGGTCTTCGTAGTTCTTGCGGTGGACCTCGTAGTCGCGGTTGAGCTGGGCCTGCTCGGCCTCGATCTGAGGCGCGGCCGTCATGAGTTGGCGGGCGCGGGCGACCCGGGCCTCGTACTCCGCCACGCGCGAACGCAGCGAAGCGGCCTGCACCTCGGCGGCGGACTGAATGCGCGAGAGTTCGACCAGCGCGGGATTGCCTTCGATCACTGGTCGGCCGGGATTGGCCGCCGCAGCGCGCTGCAACTCGGCGATCTCGCGCTTCTTCTGAGCCTCCAGCTCACCGATGAGCTTGCGCGTGTTGATGACGTCCGGGTGTTGCTCGGTGTAGCGTTGCAGCAAGGCGTCGAGGTTGCGCTTGAGGGCGTCCAGGCGCGCGTCGAGTTCGGGTGTGGCAAAACCCACCGGGCCGGACGAGCCCGCCTGCATGGAAGAACGCGCCGCCTCAAGCTGACGCCGGGCCGCTTCGCGAGCGCTTTCGGCCTCGCGCAATTCCAGGCGGGCCTGGCTGAGCGTGTTGTTGAGCTCGCCCAGGCGCGTGGCCATGTCGCCCCCGCCCTGGGACTGCAGCTCAAGGTTGCGCAGGCGGAAATCCTTCAGCCGCGTTTCGGCCTCGGTGAGCTTGGCCTCGTAGTTCTTGATCTGCTCTTCGATGAAGCGGCGGGCGGATTCGGAGTCCGTGCGACTGTCACCGAGGCTGCTCTCGACAAAGATGGTCATGAGCGCCTGCACCACCCGCAGCGCCTGATCGGGGCTGTCGCCGCGGTAAGAGAGCGTGTACAGGTTGTCGCGACCGGTAGAGCGGATGGCCAGTGCCTGGGTGACGTTGACGATCAGGCGCTCGCGCTCTGCCTTGTCGCGGGTGCCCAGGTCGAGATCGGCCATGCGCACCAGCCGCTCCACGGTCGGCCGGCTGATGAGGGTGCGGCTGAGCATGGCCACCTGCTGGTCCACGTTGGGCTGCACGGCAAGGCCCGACATGAGCGGTCGCAGGATGCTTTGCGTGTCGACGTAAACGCGCGCGGATGCCTCGTAGTGGTTGGGCATCAGCATCACCCCGACGGCGCCTGCAATGGCCACCAGCCACGCCACGAACACGCCGAGGCGGCGGTACTTCCACATGCCCCGCAGGGTCGTGGTGATCTGGTTGATGAGTTCTTGCATTCAGGCGCGGGTGAAAGGCTGCGGCCAGCGGCGGCTGTAGACCGTGCGGGCCGGCTCGGGCTGCACGGCAAGCCAGCGCGGCAAGGCCGCGATGGGCATCAGAACCAACCCTGGGGAATGATCAGGATGTCGCCCGGCAGCATGTCGACGTTGGCCGAGATGTCGCCGCGGTTGACGAGGTCGTCCAGGCGAACGCCGTAGTGCTTGTTGCCCTCGGCAGCGCGCACCAGGGTGGCCTTGTTGCCGTCGGCAAAGTCGGTCAGGCCGCCCACGGCAATCATCACGTCCAGCACGGTCATGTTCTGCTTGTAGGGCAGGAACTGCGGCCGGGCCGCAGCGCCGACCACGCGGATCTGCTCGCTGTAGGGGCCGACGAAGCTCGTGACGACCACCGTGACCACCGGATCACGCACGTACTTGCCCAGCAGCTTTTCGACGTCGCGGGCGATCTGCTGCGAGGTCTTGCCCTGCGCGACCAGCTCGTCCACCAGCGGTGCGGACAGCTTGCCGTCGGGTCGCACCGGCACCACGGAAGACAACTCGGGGTTGCGCCAGACGGTGATCTGCAGCGTATCGCCAGGGCCCACGCGGTACTCGTAATCCGATTTCGCCGCACTGGCGGGTGCTGGCGGCAGCGAAGCGGTGCTGGCGCAACCCGCCAACCCCAGCACCAGAGCACCCAGGCCCAGGACCGCTGCCAACGGACGGATGAATGCGGACGTATGTGTTTGCATGCTCGTCACCCCCAACCAGAGGCCAAATGTTAATAAAAGTTAACAGTCAAAATGACTATACCCCAAGGCGTAGACCTCCACCACCGCGGATGGGGCAATGACGTCGCTCATCGGTGGGAGGGTCATGCAGTAGTTCACACCCGGGCCAGCGCCATGGCGCCACCAGCCGGGCCAGACGACTGGCAGCAGCCGCATAGAATTCCGGATTGCCCTCCCACCAACACCTCCATCCCATGTCTCTTTTCTCCACCGTCGAAATGGCCCCGCGCGACCCGATCCTGGGTCTGAACGAGCAGTTTGCTGCCGACACCAACCCCAGCAAGGTCAACCTGGGCGTGGGTGTGTATTTCGACGAGAACGGCAAGCTGCCGCTCCTGCAGTGCGTGCAGGCGGCCGAGAAGGCGATGATGGACAAGCCCGCAGCGCGCGGCTACCTGCCCATCGACGGCATCGCGGCCTATGACAGCGCCGTCAAGGGCCTGGTGTTCGGCGCCGACAGCGAGCCGGTGAAGAGCGGCCGCGTGGCCACCGTGCAGGCCCTGGGCGGCACCGGCGGCTTGAAGATTGGTGCCGATTTCCTCAAACGCCTGAACCCCGGCGCCAAGGTGCTGATCAGCGACCCGAGCTGGGAGAACCACCGCGCCCTGTTCACCAATGCGGGCTTCCAGGTCGACACCTACGCCTACTACGACGCGGCAAAACGCGGCGTGAACTTCGACGGCATGCTGGCCAGCCTGCGGGCGGCGGCGCCGGGCACCGTCGTCGTGCTGCACGCCTGCTGCCACAACCCCACCGGCTACGACATCACCCCCGCCCAATGGGACCAGGTGATCGCCGTGGTGAAGGAACGCGGCCTGACCGCCTTCCTCGACATGGCCTACCAGGGCTTCGGCCATGGCATCGCCGAGGACGGCGCTGTCATCGCCAAGTTCGTGGCCGCCGGCCTGCTGTTCCTGGTTTCCACCTCGTTCTCCAAGAGTTTCAGCCTGTATGGCGAGCGCGTGGGCGCGCTGTCGGTGCTGTGCGCCGACAAGGCCGAAGCCGAGCGGGTGCTCTCGCAGCTCAAGATCGTCATCCGCACCAACTACTCCAACCCGCCCACGCACGGCGGCGCGGTGGTTGCGGCGGTGCTCAACAACCCCGAGTTGCGCGCGCTGTGGGAGAAAGAACTTGGTGAGATGCGCGTGCGCATCAAGGCCATGCGCCAGCAACTCGTTGACGGCCTCAAGGCCGCCGGCGTCAAGCAGGACATGGGCTTCATCACCGAGCAGATCGGCATGTTCAGCTACTCCGGCCTCACCAAGGAACAGATGGTGCGCCTGCGCAGCGAGTTTGGCGTCTACGGCACCGACACCGGCCGCATGTGCGTGGCCGCGCTCAACGGCAAGAACATCGGCCACGTCTGCAAGGCCATTGCCGCCGTGCTGTAAGCCGCGAACCGCGCGCACGGGGCGGCCCGCGCCGCTCCCATTCCCCCACATCAGGAGACACGCTTGAGCCAGGCCCTCATCGTCATCGACGTGCAGAACGACTACTTCGCAGGTGGCGCTTTTCCCCTGTGGAATGCGGATGCCGCGCTGGACGCCACCGAGAAAGCCATCCGCGCGGCCTCGGCCAAGGGGATGGCGGTGGTTCTGGTGCAGCACGTGGCCAAGGCGCCTCCCGGCGCCGCGCCCTTCTTCAATGCCGACACCGAGGGCGTGAAGATCCACCCCCGGGTGCTGGCCGCTGCGCCGCAGGCACCCATCGTCGTCAAACACTACCCCGACGCCTTCGAGGACACCACGCTGCACGAACTGCTGCAGGCCCGCAGCGTCGACGAACTGCTGGTCTGCGGCATGATGACCCAGCATTGCGTCACCTACACCTCGCTGTCGCCCCGCGCCGGCAGCTACCGCAAGCTCACGGTGCTGCGCGACGCAGTCACCACGCTGAGCGAAACCGTCAACAAGCTGGCACTGGGTGGCCTGGGGCGCCGGGTGGGCATGGCCACGGTGGACGAAGCCCTGGCCTGAGCCGCGACGTCGCCGCGCGCAGCCTTACCCCCACACCACCGACCGCATCGAGATCGATGCGGCCTGGAACCCCTCGTTGAAGAAGCGCACTGGCTCCGCCGTATCTGCTGCCCCGGCGGCGTAGAGCAGCGGCAGATAGTGCTCCCAGCTCGGGTGAGACAGCGTGGCCGCGTCACCCACCGAGCGGTAGTCGACCAGCGCATCGGTGTCCCCGCGGCCGATGGCCTGCGCGATGTGGGTGTCGAATGCCACAGCCCAGTCGTAGGCCTGGTCATCGGCCGCCTGGCGCTGCATGGTCCGCAGGTTGTGCACGATGTTGCCGCTGGCCACGATCAACACGCCTTGCGAACGCCAGGCGCGCAGCTGGCGCCCGATGGCCAGGTGCTCACTGAGCGGGCGCCCATAGTCCATGCCGAGTTGCAGCACCGGGATGTCGGCCTCGGGAAACATCGGCTTGAGCACCGACCAGCTGCCATGGTCCAGACCCCATTCGCCCTCGTCGAGCCCGAGCGCACTGCCGTCGGGCTGGCGCACCGCAGCCGCCATCTCGCGTGCCAGGTCGGGTGCCCCGGACGCCGGGTATTGCTGGTCGAACAAGGCCTGGGGAAAGCCACCGAAATCGTGGATGGTGCGCGGCTGCGCCATGGCGGTGAGCCACCAGCCCCGCGTGAGCCAGTGGGCCGACACGCACAGGATGGCGCGGATGGGCTGGCCCCTGGTGCGCAGTTCGGCGCCCAGTTGCTGCCAGCTGCGGCGCCAGCGGTTGTCCTCGATGGCGTTCATGGGGCTGCCGTGGCCGACAAAGAGCACAGGCAGGCGATCGGTGGTGTTCATGGACGGGATTTTCCTCCGCCGAGGTTCACAAAGGCGACAGATGCGGGCGATTCCTGCGTGTTCTTCCCCACTCGCGAACCGGCCCTTCCTGCTACATTGCACTGCAACATGATGGAAGCCTGACCCATGCTCTACCAGCTCTACGAAACCCAGCGCTCCATGATGGAGCCCTTCGCCGACCTTGCCGAAGTGGCTTCGCGCATGTTCAGCAACCCGGCGCTGCCCTTTGCGCAGTTGCCGATGGCCCAGCGCATCTCGGCCACCTACGACCTGATGCACCGGCTGGGCAAGGACTACGAAAAGCCCGAATTCGGCATTCGCACGGTCGACATCGACGGCGTGAACATCGCCATCCACGAGCGCGTGGAGATCGACAAGCCGTTCTGCGAACTGCGCCGCTTCAAGCGCTTCTCCGACGACCCGGCCACCCTGACCAAGCTCAAGGTCCAGCCGGTGGTGCTGGTGGTGGCACCGCTCTCCGGGCACTACGCCACACTGTTGCGCGACACCGTGCGCACCCTGCTCAAGGACCACAAGGTCTACATCACCGACTGGAAGAACGCGCGCCTGGTGCCGCTGTCCGAAGGCGAGTTCCACCTCGACGACTACGTCAACTACCTGCAGGGCTTCATTCGCCACCTGCAAGGCATCTACGGCAACTGCCACGTCATGAGCGTGTGCCAGCCCACGGTGCCAGCGCTGGCCGCCGTCTCGCTCATGGCCAGCCGGGGCGAGCTGCAACCCCTGTCCATGACCATGATGGGCGGCCCGATCGACGCCCGCAAGTCACCCACGGCGGTGAACAACCTGGCCATGCAGCGCAGCTTCGAGTGGTTCGAGAACAACGTCATCTACCGCGTGCCCGACAAGTTCCCCGGCGCCGGACGGCGTGTCTACCCCGGCTTCCTGCAGCACACCGGCTTCGTGGCCATGAACCCCGACCGCCATGCGAGCAGCCACTACGACTACTTCCAGGATCTCATCAAGGGCGACAACGAGAGCGCGGAGGCGCACCGCAAGTTCTACGACGAGTACAACGCCGTGCTCGACATGGACGCGGACTACTACCTCGAGACCATTCGCACCGTTTTCCAGGAGTTTCAGCTCGTTCAGGGCACCTGGGACGTGAAGAGCGAGCTCGGCAAGGTCGAGCGCGTGCGCCCGCAGGACATCCGCGATGTCGGCCTGCTCACCGTCGAAGGCGAGCTCGACGACATCTCCGGATCGGGCCAGACGGCCGCTGCGCACGACCTGTGCACCGGTGTGCCGAAATCGCACCGCATCCACTACGAGGCCAAGGGCGCCGGCCACTATGGCATCTTCAGCGGCCGCCGCTGGCGCGAGATGGTCTATCCCGTGGTCAAATCCTTCATCGCCGCGCACGAGCAGCGCGCCGCCGCCAAGCCCGCCAAGAAGGCCACCGCCACGCGCCGTCGAACCACCGCCAAGGCCTGACGCCCGACAGGGGCGCGGGCGCCCCGTACCGCATGAACGAACTCGCCCGCCGTATCGATGCGGCATTGCCGCAGACGCAGTGCCAGCGCTGCGGTTACCCCGACTGCGCGCAGTACGCCCAGGCCATCGCCGACGGCGCGGCCGAGATCAACCAGTGCCCGCCCGGCGGTGTCGAAGGCGTGCAGCGCCTGGCCAGGCTCACCGGGCGCCCCGCCCTGCCCCTGAACCCCACACACGGCATCGAAGGGCCGGTCACGGTCGCGGTGATCGACGAGGACTGGTGCATCGGCTGCACGTTGTGCATCAAGGCCTGCCCCACAGACGCCATCGTGGGCGCCAACAAGCGCATGCACACGGTGATCGAGCCATATTGCACCGGCTGCGAACTGTGCATCCCCGTCTGCCCGGTGGACTGCATCTCGCTGGACAACGTGAGCGGTGAGCGCACCGGCTGGGCGGGATGGTCGCCACAGCTGGCTGCCCAGGGCAAGGCCCGCTATGAGGCCCGCCAGATCCGCGTGGCGCGCGAAAAGGTGGAACACGATGCCCGGCTCGAAGCCAAAGCCGAAGCCAAGCTGGCCGACCTGACGGCCGCTTCGAAGCTCACCGAACCCGCGGCGCTGGACCGCAAACGCGCGGTGATCGAGGCTGCCCTGGCACGCGCCCGTGCGCGGCGCGCCCCGCCGGGATGAACAACCCTGGGCGGCAAGCGTTCTTCCATGCCATCCTGCTGCCCGCACCTTCTGCCCCTCCCAGGCCCATGAAAAAGCACGGCACCATCGTCCACTGGGACAAAGAGCGCGCGTCCGGTTTCATCCGCAGCCCCGACACGGCCGCGCAGGTGTACTTTCATCTGCGGGACTACGAAGGCCCGCATCCCGTCACCCCGGGCACGGCCGTGGTGTTCGAAGAGATCGTGATCGGCGGCAAGGGGCCACGCGCCCTCTCGATCAAGCTGCCACCCCCGCCGCCGCTGCAATCAGCGGGATCGACCGACGGCCCTGCGCCCGAACCCGTGCTGGCGCCGGCTGCGGTCTCCAAGGCGCAGCGCTGGCGTGAAGAACGCGCCCAGCGCCGCCAGACCCAGGTGGCGCTGGGGCTGCTGGGCGGCTGGCTGCTGCTCTGGCTGGTCGGCATCGGCGCGGGGCGCTTCCCGTGGGTGGTGCTCACCGGTGTGGTGCTGGTGAACATCGCCACCCTCTTCCTCTACTGGCGCGATCAACACGTGAGCCAGGAAGGCGGCGCGCCCTGGCCCGTGGAGCACCTGCACGTGGCCGCCGTGCTGGGCGGCTGGCCAACGGCCTGGCTGGCACAGCGGGCACTGGGGCATCGGCTGGACGATCGCCGCTTCCAGCAGACCTTCGTGGCCTGTGCAGCGCTCAACGTGGCCGTGTTGCTGGTCTGGGTGGCCTGGCCGGTGTTTGCCACCAGCGCCTGAGCCAGCGGGCGACCCCGCCGCTCAGCGCGGCTTGGGTCGCCGTGGGGCGGCCGCCGCACCCGTGCCGGCCCTGGGCGGCAGGCCGGTGTGCTGCGTGAGCAGGCGGCCCTTGGGCGGCGTGGCCCCGGCACGCGTTGGCGCTGCCGTGGTCTTGCGCGCCGCGTCGCGCGCGGGCGCTACCGGCGTGCTGTTCTTGCGCCGCGCGCTCTGGTAGCCGCCGTCGGTGAGCGGCTGGAAGGTGGGAATCAGGTGCTGCTTGCCGTTGCCGATGAGATCGGCCCGGCCCATGGCCTTGAGCGCCTCGCGCAGCAGCGGCCAGTTGTTCGGATCGTGATAACGCAGAAAGGCCTTGTGCAGGCGGCGGCGTTTCTCGCCGCGCACGATGTCAACGCGTTCGGCGCGCTCGTCGCGGTGGATGCCCTTCAAGGGGTTCAGATTGGTGTGGTACATGGCCGTCGCGGTGGCCATGGGGCTGGGGTAGAAGGTCTGCACCTGGTCGGCACGGAAACCGTTGCGCTTGAGCCAGAGCGCCAAGTTCATCATGTCCTCGTCGCTGGTGCCCGGGTGCGCGGCGATGAAGTACGGGATGAGGTACTGCTTCTTGCCCGCCTCTTCGCTGTACTTCTCGAACAGCTGCTTGAAACGGTCGTAGCTGCCAATGCCCGGCTTCATCATCTTGGAGAGCGGCCCGTTCTCGGTGTGCTCGGGTGCGATCTTGAGGTAGCCGCCCACGTGGTGCTGCACCAGCTCCTTCACGTACTCGGGGCTCTTGATCGCCAGGTCGTAGCGCAGACCCGAGCCGATCAACACCTTCTTGATGCCTTTCAAGGCCCGCACACGACGGTAGATCTTGATGAGCGGGCCGTGGTCGGTGGTGAGGTTCTGGCAGATGCCCGGGTACACGCAGCTGGGTTTGCGGCAAGCGGCCTCGATCTCGGGCGTGCGGCAGCCCAGGCGGTACATGTTGGCGGTGGGGCCACCCAGGTCACTCACCACGCCGGTGAAGCCCTCGACCTTGTCGCGCATGTCCTCGACTTCGCGAACGATGGAGTCCTCCGAACGGCTCTGGATGATGCGCCCCTCGTGCTCGGTGATGGAGCAGAAGGTGCAACCGCCGAAGCAGCCACGCATGATGTTCACGCTGAAGCGGATCATCTCCCACGCGGGGATCTTGGTCGCGCCGTCGTGGCGGCCATGCTCGTCGGCGTAGGCCGGGTGCGGGCTGCGCGCGTACGGCAGGTCGAACACCCAGTCCATCTCGGCCGTGGTCAGGGGAATCGGGGGCGGGTTGATCCAGACGTCGCGCGCCAGCGCGCCTTCGCCATGCGCCTGCACCAGCGCACGCGCATTGCCCGGGTTGGCTTCCACGTGCAGCACGCGGTTGGCGTGGGCGTAGAGCACGGCGTCGCTCCTGACCTGCTCGTAGCTCGGCAGGCGGATCACGGTGCGCTCGCGCGGCGGGCGCCTGCCCTTGCCTTGCAGCGCCGGGTTGGGCACGAAATTCAGCGGCTGTATCGCGCCGCCCTGCGCCGCAGCGGCGGGTTCGCCGTTGCCCTCATCCTTGGCGCACGACTGGCCTTGCGCCTGCGCCTGCTCGCTGGTCGTGAGGTAGGGGTTGAGGTGCGCGTCCACCGGGCCGGGCTGGTCGACCTCGGTCGAATCGATCTCGACCCAGCCGGCAGCCGACGGATCGCCCGGGCGGCGCACGAAGGCGGTGCCGCGCACGTCGGTGATCTGCTCCACCGGTTCACGTGCCGCCAGCCGATGGGCGATTTCCACCAGCGCGCGCTCGGCATTGCCGTAGAGCAGCAGGTCGCACTTGCTGTCGACCACGATGGAGCGGCGCACCTTGTCGCTCCAGTAGTCGTAGTGGGCGATGCGGCGCAGGCTGCCTTCGATGCCGCCGAGGATGAGGGGAACGTCCTTGAAGGCTTCGCGGCAGCGCTGGCTGTAGACGATGGCGGCGCGGTCGGGGCGTTTGCCGCCCACGTCACCGGGGGTGTAGGCGTCGTCGCTGCGGATCTTCCGGTCGGCGGTGTACCGGTTGATCATGGAATCCATGTTGCCGGCCGTCACGCCCCAGAACAGGTTGGGTTTGCCCAGGACCTTGAAGGCCTCGGCGCTGGTCCAGTCGGGCTGGGCGATGATGCCGACGCGAAAGCCCTGGGCCTCCAGCACGCGACCGATCACGGCCATGCCGAAGCTGGGGTGGTCGACGTAGGCGTCGCCGGTGACGAGGATGACGTCGCAGCTGTCCCAGCCGAGCGCTTCCATCTCGGCCCGGCTCATCGGCAGGAAGGGCGCGGTGCCGAAGCGCTTGGCCCAGTAGGGGCGGTAGCTCGTCAGCGGCTTGGCGGGCCGGTGGAAGAAGGAGACGTCGATGGGGGCGTTCATGGGGGAGCTCCGCCCTGCGCGCGACGGGCAAAGCAAAACCCGCGATTTTACCGGCGCCCCCCTTTTCGTGCTCGCCGGGCGCTCAGCGGGGTTTGAGCGACCAATCCGGCACCTGCGCCGGCGCAGGGCGCACCGTGCGGCGGTTCTCCAGCCGCTGCGCGGCCAGGCGCGCCGTGAGCTTCAGGCGCGAGAGATCGTCGGGGCTGGCCCGGCCGCTGGGCTCGAAACTGAAGCAGCACAGCGTGCCAAAGACCTCGCCATTGGCCAGCACCACGGGCGTGCTGATGTGGGTGCCAATGGGAAACGTGAGGTCCCTGAGCAGCGGCGCGGTGGCAGGGTCCTGGCGCGCGTCGGCGATGTACTGCGGCAAGCGGCCGTCCACCACCCGCTTGCACCAGCTTTGTTCCAGCGGCTCGCCCTGGCCCTCGGCAAGCAGATCGACACCGGGCGCCTGCGAGACCTTGCGGAAAACGCGCTGGCCATCCACGAACTCGGAGACGAACACCACGTCCATGCCCATGCGCTCGCGCAGCAGCTTGAGCACCTCGCCGATGGACTGGTCCAGCTCGGCGTCGGACTGGTCGGCCGTGGCCACCAGCAACTCGGACACCTGGACCTCGATGTCGTCAGGGCCGAAGCCCGTGGGGGCGAAGGGGTTCCTGTTCCTGTTCATGGCCGCACTTTATAGCGGTACCGCGGCTCGAGACGTCGTTTCAGGGTGTATCACCGCCCGCTTCGGCGTGGGCGATCAGGCGATCGATCGTGGCCAGCAGCGCCTTGCGTTCTGCCGCACTCAGGCAGGCCATGATCTCGCGATTGCGGCGATCGATCAGTGCCATCACGCGCTGGTGCAGCGCTGCGCCCCGGCGCGAGAGGCTCAGCACCACGGCGCGCGCGTCGCTGTCGCTGGCGCTCTTGAGCACCAGTTCACGCTCCACCAGCATCTGCGCGGCGCGACTCGCCTGCGCCTTGTCCAGGTGGGCGTGCGCGGCCAGGTCGTTGACCGACAAGGGGCCGAACGCGCCCACCGCCGCCAGCGCACGGCCTTCTGCCACGCCCAGGCCCAATTCGTCGGCATAGGCCGCGGCGGTGGCGCGGTCGCTCAGCTTGCCCAGTCGGTGCAGCCGCCAGGTGAGCTGTTCATCAAGCGGTTTGACGGGGCTGCGTCGGCTCATGCAGGGGCTCCTTGAGGCAGCGATCGCGTGCCTGTTCGATCAGGGGCAGCGCGGTGGCTGCGTCGGGCAGCCGCGCCAGCAAGGCCAGGCTCAGCATGGACAGCAGCAGCGGCGCCTGCGCCTCGCCGACCTCACCCAGGGCGCGGCACAGGGCGGTGTAGCTGGTATCGAGATCGGTGTCGGTCATGCGATCACTCCGGTGGACTGCAATGCACGCGCGACAGGCGCCGGGTCGAGCCCATGCCAGCGGCCCATCACGTAGCCGTCGGGCCGCACCAGCACCAGCGCGGCTTCGTTGGCGTCGCGCAGGCCGTGGCGCTGCCAGGCCTGGCCGTGCATGTCCATCACGGGCGTGATGGTCAGCGCCTGCACGTCAGGTGGCATGGCTGGCGCTGGACCGCCGAACACGAGGCAAACGAAACCCGCACCGTAGCGCTGGCTGAGGTGGAAATCACCCTGCTCCCCGAGCAACAACGCCTCGGGCGCCGGCGCGCCCGGCGCTGCCAGCGCACTCGCCCAGTCCGCGTCCTCGCCGGCATTGAGCGGTGAATCGACATAGGCAATGGGAGCCGACTGACGCGGGTTGATGAGGGCACGCACGTGCGGATCGTCCACCGCGAGGCGCAGCGCGGCCTCACGCATCAGGCGGAATGCGAAGTCGGGCGGCGCCATGAACTCGGTGCTCTTGGCGCCGTAGGCGATGTTTTCGCGGGTGGCGTGCACGCGCTCGATGCTGTAGCTGTCCAGCAGACGCTCGGGCGATGCGCCGCGGACCACGCGCGCCAGCTTCCACGCGAGATTGCCCGCATCGTCCAGACCCGAGTTGAGCCCCCGAACCCCGAAGATGGGGACGAGGTGCGCTGCGTCGCCGGCGAACATCACACGCCCATGGCGGTAGCCCGGCAGCGTCAGGCACTTGGCGTTGTAGATCGAAATCCACAGCGGCTCCCAGGGCTCGGTCTCGCCGATCATCTGAAGGTGGCTTTGCACGCGCGGCAGCACGTTTTCGGGCTTGACGGCTTCTGCCGGGTCTTCGTCGTCGCGGATCTGGTAGTCGATGCGCCACACGTCGTCGGGCTGGCGGTGCATCAGGATGGTGGAGCCGGGGTTGGACGGCGGGTCAAACCAGGCCAGGCGCTCCACGGCGCGCCGGGTCTTCTGGCGAATGTCGACGATGACGTAGCGTCCCTCGTACTGCGTACCCTCGAGTTGCAGGCCGAGTTGATCACGCACCGTGCTGCGACCGCCGTCGCACGCCACCAGCCAGTCGGCACGCAGGCGCCGTTCGCCCTCGGGCGTGTCCAGCGTCAGGGCCACGCCGCCGGCCTCGGCGTCCACGGTGCGCACCCGGTGGTTCCAGAACACCGAAGCGCCATCGCCAGCGGCCTGGTGGGCGAACGCCTCGATGTAGAACTGCTGGATGTTGACCATGGGTGCAAAGCGCTGCGTGGGCTCGCTGGGCATCTGGAAGTGCAGCACCTCGGTCTGGCGGAAGTGGCTGCGCCCGCCGACCCAGCCCAGGCCCTTGGCCGTCAGCGGTGCGTCGGCCCCCACCCAGCCCAGGATTTCCTGCGAACGCCGCGAGATGCAGATGGCGCGGCTGCCGGTGCAATAGCCCTCGTCGGCCTCGATGACCACGTTGGCGATGCCCTGGCGCGAAAGCAGCGCCGACAGCGTGAGGCCAACGGGCCCGCCGCCGGCGATGGCCACGGGAATGTGTTCTGCGAGCGCTGGCTTCATGAATCTCCGATTTGGTTGCGGCCGCAACTATATAGGGATTCCCATGTCCGCAAATCCACCGCCTGTCGATACCATGGATCCACCTGCCACGAGGAGACACAACCATGCCTGCCTTCGACACCTTGCGCATTGACGCTGACGCCCAGAACCCTCGCATCGCTCGGCTGCTGCTCAACCGCCCCGAGCACTACAACGCCATCACCGACCAGACGCCGCGCGACATCCGTGCTGCGGTTGAGTGGGCGAACGCCAACGAAGACATCCACGTCATCGTGGTGGAAGGCGCCGGCAAGGGCTTCTGCGGCGGCTACGACCTGTCCCACTTCGGCGAAGGTGACATCGACCACCCTTGCCAGCAGGAGCGCCACCCCTGGGACCCGATGGAGGACTACGCCTTCATGAAGCGCAACACCGAAGACTTCATGAGCCTGTGGCGCAGCGCCAAGCCCACCATCGCCAAGGTTCACGGCGCGGCCGTTGCCGGCGGCAGCGACATCGCGTTGTGCTGCGACCTGCTGGTGATGGCCGAGGATGCCCGCATCGGCTACATGCCCACGCGGGTCTGGGGCTGCCCCACCACCGCGATGTGGACCTATCGGCTGGGGCCCATGCGCGCCAAGCAACTCATGTTCACCGGCGACGTGATCGATGGGCGCACGGCGGCGGCCTGGGGGCTGGCCAACGAGGCCGTGCCCATCGATCAGCTCGAGGCGCGCACGATGGCACTGGCCGAACGCATCGCGGGCGTGCCGCGGTCGCATCTGGCCATGCACAAGCTCGTGGTCAACCAGGTGCAGCTCGCCATGGGCCTGGAGCAATCGCAACAACTGGCGACCGTGTTCGACGGCATCACACGCCACAACCCCGAAGGCCTGTGGTTCCGCCGGTATGCGCAAGACCAGGGCTTCAAAGCCGCGGTGCAGTGGCGCGACAGCGGCCGGCCCATTCCCGAGGGCGACGAGGCGCGCGGGCTGATTGGCGAGATGCAGGCGCGACGCCGCCGGGGTGACTGAACGTACCGTTCATCTCGTCACAGGTCTTACGGAACCCGCGCGAATGTAAGCGGGCACCAACCTAGCATGGGCACTCCCGTTCACCACACCACACAGGAGAGTTCCATGGCACTGCAGTTCGGCAAACGCGACAACGAGCAAGCCCGTCCGCTGGGTTCCGGCATGGCCAGCCCGCGAAGCGCCCCGGGCACCTACGGCAATGGCGCCCCGATCAACAGCACCCCCGAACCGCAGGCCCAGCCCGCAACGCCGGCCGCCGCCAGCGCCGCACCCGAGGGCGGCAGCAAGCTCATCGTCGGCCCCAACATCAAGCTCAAGGGCGTCGAAATCCAGGACTGCGACACGCTGTTCGTCGAGGGCACGGTAGAGGCGACCATGGATTCGCGCGTGATCCAGATCGCGCAGCAAGGCATGTTCAAGGGCTCCGCCGAGGTCGACGTGGCCGAGATCCATGGCGCCTTCGACGGCAACCTCACCGTGCGCCAAAAACTGGTGATCCACGCCACCGGCAAGGTGGCGGGGCGCATCCGCTACGGCAAGGTAGTGATCGAAGAAGGCGGTCAACTCTCGGGCGACATCGAATGCGCTGCGGGCTCGACCGCCAAGGCCTCCGCCGGCAGCAGCGCCAAACCCTCGATGGCACTGGCCGCCTGAGCAAACGGGTCCGGCGCACTGGCGCAGGGCCCACCGGCCCCGGTATGCTCGGGGCCATGTATGCCGAGTTCTTCGGGCTGCAGCGAGACCCGTTCTCGATCGCGCCCGACCCACGCTACCTGTTCATGAGCGAGCGCCATCGCGAGGCACTCGCTCATTTGCTCTATGGCATCCGCGGCGGTGGCGGCTTCGTGCTGCTCAGCGGCGAGATCGGCGCGGGCAAGACCACCATCTGCCGCTGCTTCCTCGAGCAAGTGCCCGAGAACTGCAAGGTCGCCTACATCTTCAACCCCAAGCTCACGGTGGGCGACCTGCTGCGCACCATCTGCGCCGAGTTCCACGTCGAGGTGAAGCACGAGGGCATCGGGCCGGCCACCGTGAAGGACCACCTCGACCCGCTCAACGCCTACCTCCTGGACAGCCACGCGCGCGGCGAGCGCAACCTGCTGATCATCGACGAGGCGCAGAACCTCACGCCGCACGTACTGGAGCAGCTGCGCCTGCTCACCAACCTGGAGACCAGCGAGCGCAAGCTGCTGCAGATCATCCTGATCGGCCAGCCCGAGTTGCGCAACGTGGTGGCCCGCCCTGAACTCGAGCAACTGGCCCAGCGCGTGATCGCGCGCTACCACCTCGATGCGCTCGATGCCGACGAGACGCGGCAGTACATCCAGCACCGCATGCAGGTGGCTGGCCTCAAGGGCCCCCTGCCCTTCACCCCGGCCGCGCTGGAGCGCATTCGCGACATCTCTCGCGGTGTGCCACGGCGCATCAACCTGTTGTGCGACCGCGCCTTGCTCGGCGCGTACGCCGCGGGGCAGTTGCGTGTGGAACCTGCGGTGGTCGACAAGGCCGCCGGCGAGGTGTTCGATGACGCGCCGCCGGTGCGCCCCGCCCTTCGCAAGCCAGCCACTGCAGCCGTGCGCCCCGCAGCCTGGGGCGCGCTGGGCCTGGGCGCCGTGGCGGGCGCGGTGGTGGGCGCCCTGGTTGCGGCGGCCACGATGTGGTTCTGGCTTCAGCGCCCGGCACCGGGTTTGCCGCCAGGCGCCACAGCCCCGGCAGCGGCGCCGGTGGCCGACGGCGCGCCCACCAACGCAGCGCCAGCGCCCCAGGCCGTCGCCGTCGCGGCGGCGCCAGCACGCCGTACCGAGGCACCGGGTGTTGTTCCGGTCGAGAACACGGGCTCTGCCGCGTCCGCACAGGGCAGCGCACGCGCCGAGGCCGAGTTGCCACTGGGTTGGCCGGATGCGAACGACCTCATCGCCAGCGAGGCGCAGGCCTGGCGCGCGCTGGCCCCGCTGTGGCAGGCCGAACTTGCCGACGGTGACCCCTGTGCACAAGCCCTGGCCCGGGGCCTGCAGTGCTACCGGACCGAGCGCATGACGATCAACGGCCTGCGCCAGCTCAATCGCCCGGGCATGCTGCAGGTTCGCCTGCCGGACGGCAGCGCCGGCCGCCTGCTGCTCACGGCACTGGGCCCCGACAGCGCCACCCTGGGCCATGGTGGGCAGCGCTGGCGCGTCACCTTGAACGAACTGGGCGAGCGCTGGGAAGGTGACTACGCCACGCTGTGGCGCCTGCCGCCGGGGCAGACCGCACGGCTGGTCGATGGCCGCAACGGGCCTGCGGCCGCATGGCTCGACGAGCGCCTCAGCGCCCTGCAAGCGCTGGGCCAGTTGCCCGCCTCGGCGGCCACACCGGCGGCGCGCCTGGCCAGCTTCCAGCAATGGCAAGGCATCGAGTCCGGCGGCCCGGCCGGGCCCATCACCTTCATGCAGGCCAACCTGGTCAGCGGCGTGGACGAACCTCGCCTGCTGCCCCGTTCCTGAGCACGCCCGATGTCCTACATCCTCGACGCCTTGCGACGTGCCGATGCAGAGCGGGAGCGTGGCCGCGTACCGGGCCTGCACGCCCAGGCCCTGCCGCTGCGCACCGCTGACACGGACCCGGCGCCACCCGCCTCCCGCCAGCCTCGCGGCTCTCGCCCATTGGTGATGACCGCGCTGCTGGTTCTGCTGGCCCTGCTCAGCGCGTTCGCCTGGTGGGGCCTGGGGGGCACAGGCGCGCCCGGTGCCGACGCGTCGCCGCCCGTGCAGTCATCGGCGCCGAATCCCGCACCGGACGTGGCCCCGCCCGCGAACACACCGGCGAACGCGCCAGCAAGGAACGAAGCCCCCGCTACCCCCGCTACCCCCGCCACCCCCGCGATGCCTGCGCCGCTCGCCGCCTTCCCGCGCGATGCAACCGCCACTGTGGCACCGCCCATCCTGGCGCCGGCGCCACCACCCGCTGCCGCCGCGCGGCCTGCTGCCCAAGCCCGCCAGCCGCAAACCCAGGACGACGAGGCACTGCCCCGCGTGGCCGATCTGGCGCCGACAGCGCGAGCCGGCCTTCCCCCACTGCAGATCAGCGGTACCACCTACGCCGAAAGCCCCGCGCTGCGCATGCTCATCATCGACGGCAAGGTGCTGCAGGAGGGGCAGGACATCGCACCCGGCCTCAGGCTCGAAGCCATCGGCCCGCGCTCGGCCGTGCTGAACCACCAGGGCCGCCGGCTGCGGCTGACCTACTGAGGCCCGTCAAGGTACTGGCAATGGCCGGGGACACGCTGTTGCGCATCGAAGACCTGCACTTCGCCTGGCCCGGCGGACCAGAACTGTTCAGCGGGTTGCAGGTGCAACTGGGCACCGGCCTGACATGGCTCACCGGGGAAGACGGCAGCGGCAAGAGCACCCTGCTCGCGCTGGCCGCGGGCGCGCTGGCCCCGCAGCGGGGTCGCTTTTGCGCGGCCGGCGTCTGGCTCGACGAGGCGCCGCAGCGCTACCGGCAACAGGTGTTTCGCATCGACCCGACGAGCGAGGCCCACGATGCGCTGCCCGCGGCCAACTACCTTGAAGGCCTGGCGGCCCACTGGCCGCAGTTGAGCGCCGCGGCGCTGGACGATCTCACCGAGGGCTTTGATCTGCGTGCCCACCTGCACAAACCGGTCTACATGCTCTCCACCGGCACACGCCGCAAGCTATGGCTCATCGCGGCCTTCGCGGCTGGCGCGCCCGTGACGCTCATCGATCAGCCATTCGCGGCGCTGGACAAGCCCGCCATCGGCTTTCTGACGGAAGTGCTGCAGGACGTGCAGCACCACCCCAAGCGCGCCTGGTGGGTGGCAGACCACACAGTGGCTGCCAGTTTTGCCGAACCCCGGGTCATTCACCTGGCGTGAAACACCGCACTGCGGCGCTTCAGCGGGACTAAACCGCGTTCGCCGTTTGCGACATCGACAGGCAGCAAACGACTGCCTAGAGTGCACTCATCGGCCCACCGAGGAGGAACACGCGATGAATCCACAGCGCCACGTACACCGCCCGCACCATGCGCCCGCGGTGCGACTGCATGAACGCATGGCCCAGGAATCCGTGCTGCACGAGGAGGACGCCTCCCCTTCCATGCTCCAGCGCCTGATGCGCCGCTGGAGCGGTGCCGAGCGCGAAGGCCGCCGCACGCTGAGCGAGCAGCGCCGCCTGCAGGCCATCCGGCGGCTGGTCATCATCGATCTTCAGCATCACAGCAACGCATTCACCCAGCGCGACCTTCGCCTCTACCTCTGCCTCATCAGTGCACCGTCGCTGGCCACCGTTCAGCGCCTGCGATTCGACCTGTTCGACCTGCTGTGCCGCCAGATCGGTGAAGGGGCTGCCACCGTGCGCCTGCACGAGATCGATACCTGGCTGTCGCACCGCACGTGAGCATCAACAGGCCCCCTCGGTTTCGTGCAGGTAGTCGCGAAGCTGCAGACGCAGCCAGCGGTGCGGTCTGCTGTGGTGCGTGCGTTGATGCCAGGACATGTGAACCGGCATGCTGGGCCATGCCAGGCCGGCCGGCAGCGGCAGGCTGCGGATGCGCGAGGACAGGCGGGTGAGCATGGCGGCTTGCTCGCGGCTGGTGGACACCAGCCGGTCGGTGCAGGCCAGCATCTCGGCGCACAGATGCCAGGAGTTCACCACGCTGCTGCGCCGTGCGGGCAAGCCCTGCTGCTCCAGCGCGAGATCGATCGGGCTGCGGTGGGCGCCAGAGCGCTTGAGAAAGGTGATCAGCAGGTGCTCCTCCCGGGCGTAGTCGGCCAGCGAGAGTGATGGCCCGATGCGGGGGTGATCGACGTTCAGACAACAGTGCGAGATCTGGAACGACTTGACCGTCTCGGTGTGCAGATCGGCCGCGTCGGCAGGCGCCTCCTGATGGCTGCAGACCACGTCGATGCTGCCCGATCGCAGTTCGGCGATGTCCTGCGGGCCGTTGGACGGCGCACGGATGTCCAGACTCAGGCGCGGCGCCATGGCGGTGATGCGCCGGTAGAAGTCGGCCAGGGCGCGGGCGCCGAAGCCGTCGTAGCAGGACAGCACGACGTGGGCCTCGCAATCGGCCGGATCGAAAGCCCAGCTCGTGCTGCTGGCGCCCTCCCACAGGGCGACGATCTGGCGGAAGGACGCCATCGCCGACAAGCCGAACGGCGTGAGCTGGTACTGGTGCTGCTCGCGCACGCACAGCTCGTCGCCCAGCACCTGCCGCAGGCGCGCGAGCGACTGGCTGGCCGCCGACGGCGTGATGTGCATGCGGCCGGCGGCCTCGGTCAGGCTCTGGGTATCCACCAGTTCGCACAGCAGGGCGAGCTGGCGGATGTCCACGTTCTTCATGCGCTTCCCTTGGGTGGTTTTGGCATGAAATATCTTACTTTAGTACTCTTTTTCAAGGAAATTCGCCCTCGCATCCAACCGGCAATAAGCAGAATTGAATCGCGCTTGAGGACTTCGAAATCGACTTCGGCGGGCTGGCCGCGGACACTCTCGTCACCTGCCCGGGGATCCCCATGAAACACGCCGCCGTCAACCAGCCCCTGTTCACGCCGCCGATGCTCGACTCCCTGCTCGAGCGTTGGCAGAACCTCCCGTACCACGATGCAAAAGGCGTGGATGCGTCACCTGCCGCCCGCATGAACCAGGCACGTGCCATCCTCAAGAAGACGGTGGAGGGTCACCTGCCGCACATGGGACCCGACGATCGGGCGCTGTACGCCCGGTTCATGGCCTCGCACGAGCCACAGGCCTGGAACGAACGCCTCTTCGATTGCTTTGACCTGATGGTCCGCACGCGGGGAGCGGTCATCGCCGTGCTGCACCTGCGCGATCTGTACTGTCTCCTGCGCCCCACCGATACGGCACCAGCACCGGCTGCGATGCCCGAGCCCAGCCTCGCGCACGCGTGAGGTCATCGACCCGACGGCGTGGCCGATGGTTGACCGACAGACCCCGTGAACACAAAGGATCGCAATCGCTCGCGCAACCAGCGTGAGGCGGCCGACGCGTTCGTTCGGTGGTGCCAGACCATGTACCTTGGCATGGGAACGCGAGGCAACCCCTCTGGCAGGGGCAGCATGCGCAGCCCGTCGGCGAGCCGCATCAGCACCGATCCCTGGTGGGCTGTGACCAGGGCCAATCGATCGGTGGTGGCAACCACCGACGCCCAGCGCGCCAGGGTGGGCACACACGAGCAGCGTCGCGCTCCCAGGCCTGCGGCCACCAGTGCTTCGTCGATCGGATCGGGGGGCAGATCCGCGGCATCGGGGTTGAACAAGCGCACATGCGGCTCCCGCGACAGGTGCTCCAGCGTGATACCCCCTGCGATGCGGGGATGCGCCACGCTGAGGCACGCATGCGTGAGCAAGACATCGGGAAAGCGCTCGGCGTGCAGATCGCTCGCATCGGCGGGCGGGGCACGGGTCGTTAGCAACACGTCCAGACGGGCTGAACGCAACGCGTCCCAATCCGCCTGGGCGCCCGGCGGGGTGACCACGTCCAGGCGCACGCCCGGGGCAGCCGCCACGATGGCGGTGTAGCTGGCATCCAGGTCGATCTCGGTGAACTCTTCGGCGCACGCCACGGACCAGTGCGCGCGACTGCTGGGCGGATCGAACACCGTGCTCCCCGCCGATATCTCTCCCCACAGACGCAGCATGTCCCGAAAAGCCTCCAGTGCGCCCTCGCCGAACGGCGTGACGACGTAGGCGTTTCCCTGCCTTGCCACGATGTCATCGCCCAAGCGGGCGCGCAAACGCTGCAGCGACTGGCTGGCAGCCGACGGCGTCATGTGAAGGCGCCGCGCAGCCTCGTTGAGGCTTTGCGTGTCGTGCAGCGCCACGAGCAAGGCCAGTTGACGAAGATCGACGCCACTCACCGGGCTGGCCTCGTGGGGGGGTCCGAGCACGCTCACGTGCCCTCCGGGGGTCGGGCAACGTGGCGCAATCGCTCGCGCAACCACTGGTGAGCGCCGCTGCGATGGGTGCGCTCGTGCCAGATCATGTACAGCGAGGTGTGGATAGGGGGTAACCCGGCCGGCAGTGCCAGGCTGCGCAGGCGCGGGTAGGCCTGCAGCAAGACCTTCGACCCTTGCGCCGACATCGTCATCAGGTAGT
This sequence comes from Hydrogenophaga intermedia, assembly GCF_023715105.1. Classification (GTDB taxonomy): domain Bacteria; phylum Pseudomonadota; class Gammaproteobacteria; order Burkholderiales; family Burkholderiaceae_C; genus Hydrogenophaga; species Hydrogenophaga intermedia_A. The sequence continues at coordinate 186,648 of NZ_JAMBNO010000005.1, forward strand.
CGCCGCGCGACAACATGTTCAGACAGGTCCACAGCGACTGAACGCAAATGAAGCGCCGCATCGGCAGGCCCATCGCCAGCAACGCGGCGTCGAGCGGGCTGCGTGAGGCGGGGTCGAGATTGCGGTAGTTCGCCACCAGGTGTTCCTCGGCCAGGTACTGCTCCAACGACAGGGTCTCGCCGATGCGGGGGTGATCGCTTCGCAGCACGACCTGGACCAGGGCGTGTGTGCACAGCAACTCGTGGTGAAGGTCTCTCGCGTCCGGCGCAGGTGGTGCGCTCGCGCACAGGACGTCGAGCTTGCCAGCGCGCAAGGCCTGGACATCGAACGCGTTGTGCAGCGGAACCTGCAGGTCAAGCCTGGCCCGCGGCGCCAGTGCGCGGAAATCCTCGTGGAATCGGACCAGATCGGGGATGGCGCTGTGCGACACGCAGGCCACGGCAAATCGGGCTTCGCACCCCTCTGGCTCGAAGCGCCGGGCCGATTGCTCCAACTCGCTCCACCGCCGCACGATCGTGCGCAGTCCGTCGATGACACGCTCCCCGTAGGGCGTCAGCGCATAACCGCCACACTGGCGCACGTAGAGCTCCTCAGGAAAGGCCGATCGAAGCCGCGTGAGCGACTGACTGGCGGCGGAAGAAGTCATCTGCAGGCGCTCGGCGGCCGCACCAAGGCTCTGGTGATCGATCAGCTGGCACAGCAGATCCAGCTGGTGGATATCGACGTTCTTCATGGAAGACCCCGCCGCACGCACGTGGAGGCGGGACCGGGACGAAGCCAGCTCGAACCCGCCAGAGTGCGCGAGATTACTGCAAACCGGGACGGTCGGTCAGCGCGCGCCAAGACCCATCTGGCGCGAAATGAGCTCTTTCATGATTTCGTTGGTGCCGCCATAGATGCGCTGCACACGGGCGTCGGCATAGGCTCGGGTGATGGGGTATTCCCACATGTAGCCGTAACCGCCGTGCAACTGCACGCACTCGTCCATCACCTTGCACTGCAGGTCGCTGCACCAGTACTTGGCCATGCTCGCGGTGGCCGAATCGAGCTTGTCCTCGTTCACGAGCTCGCAGCACTTGTCCACGAACACGCGCGCCACCTGCACCTCGGTCTGCAGCTCGGCCAGCGTGTAGCGGGTGTTCTGGAAGGCGCCCACGGTGCTGCCGAAGGCCTTGCGGTCCTTCACGTATTGCACGGTCCAGTCGATGGCGGCCTGGGCCGCGGCCACCGCACCGATGGCGATCTGCAGCCGCTCCCAGGGCAACTGCTCCATGAGGCAGACGAAGCCGCGGCCGACGAAATCGGGTCCGCCCAGCACATTGTCCGCCGGCACGTGCACGTCGTTGAAGAACAGCTCGGAGGTGTCCTGCGCCTTCAGGCCGAGTTTCTTCAAGCGTTTGCCCTTTTCAAAGCCCGGCATGCCGCGTTCCACGAGCAATAACGTGGTGCCCTTGGCGCCCGCAGCGGGGTCGGTCTTGGCGACCACGATGACGAGATCGGCATGCCATCCATTGGTGATGAAGGTCTTGCTGCCGTTCAAGCGGTAGCTGCCATCGGGCTGCAGCAGCGCGGTGGTCTTGATGCCCTGCAGGTCGCTGCCCGCGGCGGGCTCGCTCATGGCGATCGCGCCCACCATCTCGCCAGTGGCCATCGAAGGCAGGTACTTTTGCTTTTGGGCCTCGGTGCCGTAGTGCAGGATGTACGGCGCCACGATCTCGCTGTGCAGCCCGAAACCGATGCCGCTGAAGCCGCCGCGCGACAGCGCCTCCATCTGCGCCACCGAGTAGAGCTTGTCCACCCCCGAACCGCCGTATTCCTCGGGCAGCGTGGCACACAGAAAACCGTTCTCACCGGCCCGACGCCACACATCACGGTCCACGTAGCCCTGCTCTTCCCAGGCCTCGTGAAAGGGCGCGATCTCCTTGTCGATGAAGCGCTGGAAGCTGTCGGCAAAGGCCTGGTGGTCGCTGCTGTAGAGGGTGCGTTCGATCATGCTGTCACCGAGAGGACGGTTGGGGGGGGATTTATAGCAAGCAGTTGCTTGGCAAAAGTCTATACTGCCCCGGGATTCCGGTGTTCACCGAGGAGACAGCCATGCCCGAAACCGCCTTCATCTTCGACGCGATCCGCACGCCCCGCGGCAAGGGCAAGAAGGACGGCAGCCTGCACGAGGTCAAGCCTGTTGACCTGCTGGCCGGTACGCTGGGTGAACTGCAACGCCGCCAGGGTTTTGACACGGGTGCCGTGGACGACGTCGTGATGGGCGTGGTCTCACCGATCGGCGAGCAGGGTTCGGTGATTGCCAAGGTGGCCGCGCTCAAGGCCGGCTGGGACTGGCGTTGCGCCGGGGTGCAGCTCAACCGCTTCTGCGCTTCCGGGCTGGAGGCGGTTAACATGGCCGCGATGAAGGTGGCCAGCGGCTGGGAAGACCTGGTGGTGGCGGGTGGCGTGGAAAGCATGAGCCGCGTACCGATCGGATCCGACGGCGGCGCGTGGGCGCAGGATCCGGCCACCAACAGCGCCACGCTGTTCGTGCCACAGGGCATCGGCGCCGACCTGATCGCCACGCTGGAAGGCTTCACGCGCGAGCACGTGGACGCCTACGCGCTCGAATCCCAGCAACGCGCTGCGCGCGCGCGCAGCGAGGGGCGCTTTCGCAAGTCCGTCGTGCCGGTACAGGACATGCTGGGCCAGATCATTCTGGATGAAGACGAGTTCATCAAACCCCACACCACGATGGAAGGCCTGGCCTCGCTCAAGCCCGCGTTCGAGCAACTGGGCGCCATGGGTTTCGATGCCGTCGCGATGCAGCGCTACCCGCAGGTCGAACGCATCGAGCACGTGCACCACGCGGGCAACTCCTCGGGCATCGTCGACGGTGCGGCGGCAGTGCTGATCGGCAGCGCCCAGGCGGGTAAGGATCACAACCTCACGCCGCGCGCGCGCATCGTCGCGGTGGCGCTGTCGGGTGCGGACCCGACCATCATGCTCACCGGCCCCATGCCGGCGGCACGCAAGGCACTGGCCAAGGCCGGGCTGACGGTGGACGACATCGATCTGTTCGAAGTGAACGAGGCCTTTGCGGCGGTGCCCATGAAGTTCATGCGCGAGATGGGCGTACCGCACGAAAAGGTCAACGTCAACGGGGGCGCCATTGCAATGGGGCACCCGCTGGGCGCCACCGGCGCGATGATTCTGGGCACCTTGCTGGACGAACTGGAACAGCGCAACCTCAAGCGCGGCCTGGCCACGCTGTGCGTGGGCGGGGGCATGGGCATCGCGACCATCATCGAACGGGTTTGAACGCATGAAGACGATCCAGTACGAACTGCACCAGGGCGTCGCCACCATCACCTTCGACGAGCCCGGCTCGCCGGTGAACACCATGTGCGCGGACTGGCAGCGCGACATGAGCACCGTGACCGGGCTGGTGGTGCGCGACAAGGCGCTCATCAAGGGCATCATCCTGGCGTCGGCCAAGAGCACCTTCTTCGCCGGCGCCGACCTCAAGGGCACGATGCGCCTGCAACCGGCGGACGCGCCGCGGGTGTTCGCCGAGATCGAGCAGCTGAAGAAGAACTTTCGCACGCTGGAGACGCTCGGTGTGCCGGTGGTGAGCTGCATCAACGGCGCTGCCCTGGGCGGCGGGTGGGAGGTGGCGCTGGTGGGCCACCACCGCATTGCGCTGGACGACCCGAAGATCCAGCTCGGCCTGCCTGAGATCACGCTGGGCCTGATTCCCGGGGCCAGCGGCATCACCAAGATGACGCGCCTGCTGGGCCTGCAGGGCGCGCAGCCCTACATCCTGGAGAGCCGGCTGTTCAACCCGCGCCAGGCGCTCGAGCTCGGCCTGGTGCACGAGCTCGCTCCTGATGCGACGACGATGCGCGCCGCCGCCGAGGCGTTCATCGCCACACACCCGCAGGCCCACCACCCCTGGGACGCGAAGGACTACAAGATGCCCGGCGGCACACCCGCCAACCCCAAGGTGGCCGGCATGCTGAGCGTGGCGCCGGCCATGCTCAAGCAAAGAACACGCGGCCTGTACCCCGCACCCGAGGCCGCGCTGGCCGCGATGGTCGAGGGCGCGATGGTGGACTACGAGACCGCGCTGCGCATCGAGAGCCGCTACCTCGCCCACCTGATCGTGAGCCCGGTGGCGAAGAACATGATCAACACGTTCTTCTTCCACATGAACGCCGTCAAGGGCGGTGGCTCGCGCCCGAAGGACTTTCCGAAGTTCAAGCCGACCAAGGTCGGCATCCTGGGCGCCGGCATGATGGGCGCGGGCATTGCCTACGCGCAGGCCAGCCGCGGCATCGACACCGTGCTGGAGGACGTGAGCCTTGAGAACGCCGAGCTCGGCAAGGCCTACAGCCAGCGCGTGACGCAACCACGCGTGGACAAGGGCCGCATGAGCGTGGTCGAGCAGCAGGCGCTGCTCGCGCGCATCCTGCCCACCGACCACGCCAAGGATCTGGCGGGCTGCCAGCTCATCATCGAGGCGGTGTACGAGGCGCGCGACGTGAAGGCGCAGGTGACACGCGAAGCGGAGGAGCAGCTCGCGCGCGGCGGCTTCATGGCCAGCAACACCTCCACGCTGCCCATCACCAGCCTGGCGCAGGCCTGCAAGCGGCCCGAAAAGTTCATCGGCATCCACTTCTTCAGCCCCGTGGACAAGATGCAGCTGGTCGAGATCATCCGCGGCCAGAAGACCGACGACGAGACCGTGGCGCGCGCCTATGACTACGTGCAGGCGCTGGGCAAGCTTCCCATCGTGGTCAACGATTCGCGCGGCTTCTACACCAGCCGAACCTTCGGCACCTACGTGATGGAGGGTGCTGCCATGCTCGGCGAAGGCATCCCGGCGCCGGTGATCGAGAACGCCGCGGTGCAGGCCGGCATGCCAGTGGGCCCGCTGGCGGTGCTTGATGAGACCGCGCTGTCACTGTCGGTGCACGTGCTCGACCAGACCCGCGCCGACTTCAAGGCCGAGGGACGCGTGTACGAGCCCTCGCGTGGCGAACTGCTGGTCGAGCGCATGGTCAAGACCCTCAAGCGCGGCGGGCGCGCCGCCGGCGCCGGGTTCTACGACTACCCGCCGGGCCAGCGCAAGCACCTGTGGCCGGAGCTCAAGGGCCTGTTCGAAGACCCGAAGCTCGCCTGGGAGCTGCGCGACGTCAAGGACCGCCTGCTCTACCGCCAGTCGGTGGAGACCGCGCGTTGCCTGGCCGAGGGGGTGCTCACCAGCGCGCACGATGCCAACATCGGTTCGATCTTCGGCATCGGCTTTCCGGCGTGGACGGGTGGTGCGCTGCAGTTCATCTACGGCCAGGGCATCGACGCCTTCGAGCAGCGTTGCGACGTGCTCGCACGCCGCTTCGGCCCTGGTTTCCTGCTCGATGGCGCGGCGCGCGACGCGATCCGCCGTTTTCAACCCCGGTACTGACACCTCACCGCCTGCTTGCAATATCCCATGCCCCGCCTGAACAACAAGGTCTGTCTCATCACCGGTGCCGCCCAGGGCATCGGCCTGGCCACCGCCGAAACCTTTGCCCGCGAAGGCGCCATCGTCGTGCTGGCCGACCTCAAACCGGAACCGGTGGCCGCTGCCGTCAAACGCTGCCAGTCACTGGGTGCGCAGGCCGAGGGGCATGCGCTGGACGTGACCGACCGCGCGCGCGTGGCAGCCGTGGTGGCCGACGTGCTGGCGCGACACGGCCGCATCGACGTGCTCGTGAACAACGCCGGCATCACGCAGGACGCGCGACTGCAGAAGATGACCCTGGAGCAGTTCGACCGCGTGATCGACGTCAACCTGCGCGCCGTCTTCCATTGCGCGCAGCTGGTGGCCGACGCCATGGTGCAGCAAGGTTCGGGCGTGATCCTCAATGCCTCGTCGGTGGTTGGCATCTACGGCAACTATGGCCAGACCAACTACGCGGCCAGCAAGTTCGGCGTCATCGGCTTCACCAAGACATGGGCGCGCGAGCTGGGCCCCAAGGGCGTGCGCGTCAATGCCGTGGCGCCCGGTTTCATCGAAACGTCCATCCTCGGCACCATTCCCGACAAGGTGATCAGCGAATTGCAGCAGCGCGTGCCGCTGCGCCGCCTCGGCCGCCCCGAGGAGATCGCCAGCGTCTACGCCTTCCTCGCCAGCGACGACGCGAGCTACGTCAATGGCGCGGTGATCGAGGTCAGCGGCGGCATGTCGGTGTGACCCTTGCCGCACCGGGCCGAAAGCCCGGTGTGAAGGAGTCGACGAAGACCCCTGGCACGGCCGGGCGGTAGCGCTAACACGCTCGCGCGTGTTACAAATCGCGGCTTTGGGCCTTCCTCCCGCCCTGCCGCCGAATGCCGCCCGCCGCCGCCCTACCCGCCAACGAATCCGAGCGCCTGGCCCGATTGAGGGAACTGGATGTCCTGGACACCCTGCCCGAGAAGGTCTACGACGACATCACCGCGTTGGCCCAGGCCATCTGTGGTACCGATATCGCGCTCATCACGCTGGTCGACGAACATCGCCAGTGGTTCAAGTCGCGCATCGGCCTGGCAGTCACGCAAACGCCGCGCGAGGTGGCTTTCTGCGCCCATGCCATCCTGAAACCGCAGGAAGTGCTGGTGGTGGAAGACGCGCGCAACGACGCGCGATTTCAGGGCAACCCGCTGGTCATGCCCGAGGGCCCGGTGCGCTTCTATGCCGGTGCACCCATCGTCACCGACGATGGCCTCGCCCTGGGCACGGTGTGCGTCATCGACGGGGAGTCGCGCAGCATCGAGCCGCTGCAGATCGACGCCCTGCGCCGCCTGTCCAACCTCGTGGCCACCCTGCTGCATCACGAGACGGACCGGCGCCAGGCGCAAGCCCAACACGCGCAGGACACCGAGCGACGCATCGAGCGCCTCACCGCCATGGCCACCGCCGGCCTGGACCTGCAGGCCTACATCGACAACGACAGCATCTACCGCCACGTCAACCAGACCTACCTCGATTACAACGCCTGCAGCGCGGACGAGGTGATCGGCCGCCACGTGTCCGAGCATGTGGGCGAGGCGTTGTACCGAGACGTGGTCGGCTTCCAGCTCACGCGGGCACTGCGCGGTGAACCGGTGTTCTATCAACGCCGTGTGCAGTACCAGGGGCGCGGTGCGCGACACATGGAGGTCGCCCTGCTGCCTGTGCGCGATGCCGATGGTGCCATGCAGGGTGTCGTGATGCGGGCCCACGACATCGAGGTGCTCAAGCAGAACGAGGCGCGGCTCAACCGCACGGTGGACCTGCTGGAGCGCAAGACACGCGAGCAGCAGCGCTTCATCCGCATGCTCTCGCACGACCTGCGCGAACCCGTCAACGGCATCAACAACTTCTGCTCGCTGCTGGTGGAGGATCACCTGCACACGCTGCCGGCCGACGCCCAACGCTACCTCGGCTTTGTGCGCGAGGGTGGCCAGCGCGCGGGTCGCCTGATCGACAACCTGGTGGCGTTCGCCCAGCTCGACACCTACGAACCGTCGCACGAGGCCGTGGACATCGCGCAGGTGATGCGCCAGGTGAAGGAAGCCCTGGAGCCGATGCTGCGCGAAACGCGCGGGCGCATCGAAAGCGGCCCGTTGCCGGTGGTGACGGGCGATGCCCGACTGCTGCACCAGGCGCTGCACAACCTGGTGGCCAACGGGCTGGCCTTTGCGCGCCGCGACGTGCCACCGGTGGTGAAGGTGGTGGCCTCGCAGGACGCCACGGTCGACCAGATCCATATCTGCGACAACGGCATCGGCATTGCCCAGGAACACCAGAGCGCGATCTTCGACGTGTTCAGCCGCCTGAACAACCGGCGCCACCATGACGGCACCGGGCTGGGGCTGGCCATCTGCCAGCGCATCGCCGACCTGCACCAGGGCCGGCTCAGTGTGGAGTCTCAACCCGGCGAAGGCAGCCGGTTCACCTTGCACCTGCCCGTCGTGGGCGATTGAACTGGAAGAAGGAGCGCACGACATGGCTGCACCCGAACGCATCATCCTGATTGACGACAGCGACGCCGACAACGTCTTTCACGAGATCATGATCCGCCGCGCCGGCTTCACCGGCGAGGTGCTCATCTTCGATCACGGCGAGGCCGCGCTGAACTTCCTGCGCAACGATCCGCTGCAGCGGCCCACCTGCATCTTCCTGGACATCAACATGCCGTTGCTGGACGGTTTCGAGGTCGCCCTGCGCGCCACGCCCCTGCTGTCGGGCAGCGACACGACCGTGCTGATGATGCTCACCTCCTCCGGCGCCGAGAGCGACCGCCGCCGCGCCAGCGAGATTCCGGTGATTCAGGGCTACGTGATCAAGCCGCTGACGGCCGACACCGTGCGTGGCATCCTGCAGGCGGCCTGACCTTCCCACCCGCCACCGTGCCGCCCGACGAAGCCCCCGCCCACCCGCGCTCGCGCACCGAACTCTTCACCGCCTTCACCTGGCTCGCGCTGCAAGGCTTTGGCGGCGTGCTGGCCGTGGTCCAGCGCGAGTTGGTCGAGAAACGCCAGTGGCTCACGCGCGAACAGTTCATCGAAGACTGGGCGGTGGCGCAGATCATGCCGGGCCCCAACGTGGTGAATCTGTCGATGATGATCGGCGGGCGGCATTTTGGCCTCTCGGGCGCGCTGGCCGCGCTCGCGGGCATGCTGCTCGCGCCGCTGGCGCTGCTGCTGCTCATCGCCACGCTCTACAGCCAGCTCGCCGACTTGCCGCAGGCGCAGGGTGCGCTGCGCGGCATGGGCGCGGTGGCGGCCGGCCTGATTGCCGCCACCGGCCTGAAGCTCGTGGGTGCCTTGCGCAAGAACGTCATGGGCATGGCGGCCTGCGTGGCCTTTGCTCTGGCCAGCTTTGCTGCCGTGGCCGTGCTGCGCTGGCCATTGGCCTGGGTACTGCTCGGGCTGGGCACAGCGGCCTGCGCCTGGGCATGGCACCGGCTCGCGCCGGCACGGGGCTGACACATGGGCGAGCTCACCCCCATCGCCGTCGACTGGCTCGGCCTGTTCCTGCACTTCCTCACCCTGTCACTGCTGGCGGTGGGCGGCGCCATCACGGTTGCGCCCGACATGCACCGCTACCTCGTCACGCAACACGGCTGGCTCAGCGACGCGCAGTTCACCGCGTCGATCGCGCTGTCGCAGGCCGCACCCGGGCCGAACGTGCTGTTCATCGCCCTGCTGGGCTTCAACGTCGGCCTCAACGCGGCCGGCGGCCCGCAAGCCGGCGCCATGGCCTGGGCGCTGGGACTGTTTGGCGTGCTCACCACCATGGTGGCCATCCTGCTGCCGTCATCGGTGCTGACCTACACCGCCACGCGCTGGGCACACCGCAACCGCGAGCGGCGAGCAGTGCGAGCCTTCAAGGCCGGCATGGCCCCCATCGTCATCGCGCTGTTGATTGCGACCGGCTGGCTGCTCACCGCCGCACACGACGAGCCGGCACGCGACTGGCGCTTGTGGCTGCTCACGGCAACGGCAACCGTCATTGTGTGGCGTACCCGGCTGCATTTGTTGTGGCTGTTGGGCGTGGGTGGGGTACTGGGAGCGCTGGGCTGGGTTTGAGTTTGCGGGTGACCCACGAAAAAGGCGGCCCGAGGGCCGCCTTGGTCTGACAAGAGCCGATGCGCTCTGCGATCAGGCCTTGCGCTGACGGCGCGAGGCCGCTGCCATGCCTGCCAGCGCCAGACCCAGAAGCGCGAGGGTGGCAGGCTCCGGAACGTCGCGAATCTCACGGCCGATCTTGCTCTTGGCCGCATTGGCGAAATCAGCGAAGTCGGACGCCTGCACAACAAACGAGTTGCTGCCACCGGCAATGTTGTTGCTGTACCAATTGAACAGAGTCGCACCACCGCCGATCGCCAGACCGTTGATGGTCTTGGTGTTGCCCTCGCCTACCGAGGCAATTGAAAGAAAGCTGTTGCGCGCGGTCGAGGTTACAGCGCCGTCGTTTTCCGCGCCGTCACCCGAAACGTCGATCACCCAACGCGTTCCCTCAAAGCCATTGCCGGTGAAGAGCGGTGCGGTGAAGTTGATGGCGCTGCCAGGGGCGGTGAGTCCGGAGTATGCGCGTGGCGCAAGGCTGATTGCGGTTGCAAAGGCGTTCGCGCTCGCGGCATCGGTGATGTGCGACCAACCCACGAGTTGGGCCTGCTCATTGCTCGACGACCACTCGATGTAGGTGACTGCTATACCACCGGTCAGGCTGGCGATGTTCGCTTGAATCACGGCATCCTGGAACGCGCTGACATAGCCGCCCTTCTGCAGAGCGTACTCGCCGGCGTCCACACTGCCCGAAACGTCGACGACCAGCGCTAACTCCAACGCCACCGCCACAGCACTCGCCGATTGATGCGCCCCCAGCGCGCCCGCCGCAATGGCCAGACACGCCAGGACTTTCTTCAGTTTCATGTTGACCTCCTCGTCCGGTTGAAGGAACACCCCGCGGTGTGGCGAGGCCCCAAGACACCACTTGTGCAGTGCTCGGCGAGGTAGATAGCATCAGGTGTGCCAGAAGTCACACCTTGCGCATGTTTTTGATTCTGAAGGGAATTTTTTTGTGCCAGGCGGCGCGCCTCTCACCGCCTGTCAAATACCCCGACGGAGTATGGGTATCGCTCAACGCCCGATCGGCAGGTAGTCGAACCCCATGCGGCGCACGAACGCCGGGTCGTAGAGGTTGCGCCCGTCCACGATCAAAGGCTGCTTCAGCCGTTCCTTGATGAGGTCGAAGTCGGGGCTTCGGAATTCTTTCCACTCGGTCACGATGACCAGCGCGTCGGCGCCTTCCAGCGCTGCGTTGGGCGATTTCGCATAGCTCACGCCCTGCGTGCCCTGCAACACACGCTGGGCTTCTTCCATGGCCGCAGGGTCGTAGGCGGTGACGGTGGCGCCTGCGGCCAGCACCTCTTCGATGAAGCTCAGGCTGGGCGCCTCGCGCATGTCGTCGGTGTTGGGCTTGAAGGCCAGGCCCCACAGCGCGATGTGGCGGCCTTTGAGGTCTGCCCCCAGGCGCTGCTTGAGCTTGCGCGCCAGCACCTGTTTCTGCGCGTCGTTGGCGGCCTCCACCGCCTTGAGCACCTTGAGCTCCATGTCCGCATCGCTCGCGGCGGTCTTGATGAGCGCCTTCACGTCCTTGGGGAAGCAGGAGCCGCCGTAGCCGGCCCCCGGATACAGGAAGTGGTAGCCGATGCGCGGATCGGCACCGATACCCTGGCGGACCATTTCGATGTCGGCGCCCAGCTTCTCGGCCAGATTGGCCAGTTCGTTCATGAAGCTGATGCGCGTGGCCAGCATGGCGTTGGCCGCGTATTTGATGAGTTCGGCGCTGCGCACGTCGGTGACCACCAGGCGCTCGCGGTTGCGCTGGAACGGCGCGTAGAGCGCACGCATGAGGAAGATGGCTTGCTCGTCGCTGGCGCCCACGACGATGCGATCGGGCCTCATGAAGTCCTCGACCGCGGCACCCTCCTTGAGGAACTCGGGGTTGGACACCACCGCATAGGGCGTGCTCACGCCGCGCGTGGCCAGTTCGTCGGCGATGGCGGCGTGCACCTTGTCGGCGGTGCCCACCGGCACCGTGCTCTTGTCGACCACCACCTTGTAGTCGGTCATCAGGCGACCGATGTTGCGCGCCGCGGCCAGCACGTACTGCATGTCGGCCGAGCCGTCCTCGTCGGGCGGGGTGCCCACCGCGATGAACTGGATGGTGCCGTGGTTGACAGCGCGCGCCACGTCGGTGGTGAAGTGCAAGCGCCCGGCGGCCACGTTGCGAGCCACCATCTCCTGCAGTCCGGGCTCGTAGATCGGAATGCCACCCGACTCGAGGATGCGGATCTTCTCGGGATTGACGTCGAGGCAGAGCACGTCGTTGCCGACTTCGGCCAGACAGGCCCCGCTGACGAGGCCGACGTAGCCCGTCCCTACCACCGTGACTTTCATGCTTCCTGCTTCCTCTGGGTCATCCCTCAGCTTCGGGGACGGCGCATGATAGCGGCAGCGGATGACGAAACTGCCCCGCACCGGCCTCCCGCAGCGCGCTACAGCAGGGGGCGCAGTTCTCGCGCCGCGTCCGCCAGCGTCGGCAGACAGTCGGCCACCAGGCGAGCTTCATCCATGCGCTGGGGTGAGACCACCACATTCAGGGCCGCCAGCGTGCTGCCCTTCATGTCCCTGAGCGGTACCGCCAGCGCCAGGACCCCCAGCTCGTGCTCTTCGCGGGCCACCGCAAAATCGTCTCGGCGTGCCTGCTCGATGCGCGTGCGCAGGGCCTTGGGGTCGACGATGGTGTGTGGCGTGAGGCGCTGCAGTTCATGGCCACGCAACCAGGCATTGAGCGCCTGGGGTCGCATCGCGCCCAGCAACATGCGCCCCGTCGAGGTGGCGTGTGCGGGCAGCCGGGTGCCCAGGTGAAGGCCGTACGGGAGCAGTCGCTGGGCCTGGGGCGACGCGCTTCGAGCCACGATCACCACCTCCAGGCCGTCGAGAACCGCCACCGAAAACGACTCACGAACCATTAACGCCAGCCGGTTCAGGGTAGGCTGCACAAGGCGGGGCAGACGCGACGACGCGAGGTAGCTGCCCGAGAGGCGAAGCACTTTCGGCGCCAGCCAGTAGTGGCTTCCGTCGGTCTCGAGATAGCCCAGGTGCGCCAGCGTGAGCAGGTGGCGCCGGGCCGCCGCCCGGGTGAGGCCCGCACGCTCGGCCGCCTGAGTGGCGTTGAGACGCTGGCGCTCGGTGTCGAAGCTCTCCAGCACCGCCAGGCCCTTGGCCAGGCCCTCGATGAAATCCACCCGGGCGATCGGCTTGTCAGTCATGCGCGGCGCTGCAAAGTTTGCGCGATCATCGCACAAGGTGGGCGATGATCGCGCGCAAGGCGCGGCAAACCGTTGTGCAACCGCCTTGCGCACCCTAGCCTCAGGAGATCGCCAGAACCCCGGAGACAGAACCCATGCGAACCCAGGTCGCCATCATCGGCGCCGGCCCTTCAGGCCTGCTGCTTGGCCAACTGCTGCACAAGGCCGGCATCGACAACGTGATCATCGAGCGCCAGAGCGGCGACTATGTGCTCGGTCGCATCCGCGCCGGCATTCTGGAGCAGATCACCGTGGATCTGCTGGTGGAAGCGGGTGTGGGCGAGCGCGTCAAGCGCGAAGGCACGGTCCATCACAGCATCGAGCTGGTCTACAAGAACACGCGCCACCCGATCGACGTGACAGGCCTCACCGGCGGCAAGGTGGTCACCGCCTATGGCCAGACGGAAATGACGCGAGACCTGATGGAAGCGCGCGCCGCCGCCAACCTGCCCACGGTCTACAGCGCGGCCAACGTGAGCGTGCATGACTTCGACGGCACGACGCCCATCGTGCGCTACGAAAAGGACGGCCAGACCCACGAGCTGCAATGCGACTTCATCGCCGGCTGCGACGGCTTTCACGGCGTGTGCCGCGCCAGCGTGCCGCAGGGCGCCGTCACCGAGTACGAGAAGGTCTATCCCTTCGGCTGGATCGGCGTGCTGGCCGACGTGCCGCCGGTGTCGCCGCACGCGGTGGTGTATGCCAACAGCGAGCGTGGGTTCGGGCTGTGCTCCATGCGCAGCCTCACGCGCAGCCGCTACTACGTGCAATGCCCGATCGACGACAAGGTCGAGCAGTGGAGCGACGACCGCTTCTGGGATGAGTTGCGCCGCCGGCTCGACCCGGCCATGGCCGAGGCCATCGTCACCGGCCCGAGCATCGAAAAGAGCATCGCGCCGCTGCGCAGCTTCGTGGCCGAACCGATGCGTTTCGGACGCCTCTTCCTCGCGGGTGACGCCGCGCACATCGTGCCGCCCACCGGTGCCAAGGGCCTGAACCTCGCGGCGAGCGACGTGAAGTACCTCTCCAGCGCCTTCATCGAGCACTACCGCGACAAGAGCGACGCCGGCATCGACCACTACTCGCAGCGGGCGCTGGCGCGGGTCTGGCGCGCCGAGCGCTTCAGCTGGTGGCTCACCTCGCTGATGCACCGTTTCCCCGACACCGGCGGTTTCGGCCAGAAGGTGCAGGAGGCCGAGCTTGAGTACCTGGTGAACTCCGAGTCGATGTCGCGTTCGCTGGCCGAGAACTACGTGGGCCTGCCGCTGAACTTTGGCGAGCGCGCCGCCAGCTGACCCGTCGCGCGGCCGCCGCGATCGAGCGTCTGGCGCGGCTGTCGCGCATTTGCGGGCCGGGGCCATCGGCGCGGGCTACAGTCGTCGCGTCCATTGCCACACCGTCGCCCCATGCCCAACCGCTCCCCCAAGCCGCTGCGCGGCGTTCGCGTGCTCAGCCTGGCGCTCAACCTGCCCGGCCCCGCCGCCCTGATGCGCCTTCGTGCGCTCGGGGCCACCTGCACCAAGGCCGAGCCGCCCGGGCGCGACGGCGGCAGCGGCGATCCGATGGGGCAGTACAACCCCGGTGCCTACGCGCAACTGCACGACGGCATCAAGGTCATCACGATCGACCTGAAGTCCGATCGCGGTCAATCGGCCTTGCAACGCGAACTGACCCGTACCGACGTGCTGCTCACGTCCTTTCGCCCGTCGGCGCTGCACAAGCTCGGGCTGTCATGGCCAGCGCTGCGCAAGGCGCATCCCGCGTTGTCGATGGTGGCCATCGTTGGCGCACCGGGCGCACGCGCCGAGGAGCCGGGGCACGACCTCACTTACCTGGCCGATGCCGGGCTGGTCCCCGGCCTGGAATTGCCGGCCACGCTGTTTGCCGACATGGGCGGCGCGCTCATGGCGGCCAACGCCGTGCTGCAGGCGGTGCTGCTCAACCGCTCCACCGGCCGCGGGAGCTTCCACGAGGTGGCCTTGTCGGATGCCGCCGCCTGGCTGGCGCTGCCGCGCACCTGGGGCCTGACGCAACCGAAAGGCGCCGTCGGTGGCGCCCACGCGGGCTACCGCATCTACCCGTGCCAGGACGGGCGGGTGGCCGTGGCCGCGCTGGAGCCGCACTTTGCGGCTGCGCTGTGCGAGGCCGCGGGCGTGCCGATGAAGGGCATGGCGACGATGTTTTCCGCCGGCACGCACCAGGCCATCGCCGACTTCATGGGCGGGCGCACCCGTGCACAGCTCGACCGGCTTGCCGTGGAACGCGACATTCCCCTTCACACGCTGGCCTGAGCAGCCGCGCGCTGCGGCCGATACCCGATCAGGCGCGCGCCGCGGCGGTCTTGTACACGCCGCAACCCACGTAGAGGTCGTCGACCTTCACGACGTAGGACATCTTGGCCTGCACCGCGCCCGAGGCGGGGTTGACGATGTCGTACTCGACCCAACCGGGACCGGCCTCGGCCTGGGCCACGATGGATGCGAGCAGTGCGTTGCCATCGACACCGGCGATGTCCTGCACCCGACTGCCCACCTTCTCGGGCTTGCCGCCGAAGGCGCGGTACACGCCCGCCGCATCAAGCGCGAAGACGTACATGTCGCGATCGTGGAAGCCGCGAGCTGGATCGGTCAGGTCACGCACGAAGGCATCGCGCGACGCCTGGCGGCGGTGCGCGAGCGCCTTGTCGACGAGCGCCATGGCCTCCTCGGCCGTGCCCTGCTGCAGCATGAAGCTGGACACCGCGCGGGCCAGGTGCGCGGCGCGCTGCTCCAGCAGGTTGGCCTGTTGCACCGCGCGCTCCACCATCTGCGCGTTGTGCTGGGTGATCTGATCGAGCTGGCTCACGGCGGTGCTGATTTCGCTCAGACCGGTGCTCTGCTCGGCACTTGATGCGGAAATCAGCGACATGTTGCTGGCCACGCCACGCACGCCATCGACGATCTGGGCGATGCTCTGGCCGGCGGCGCGGATCTGCGCGGCCCCGGTCTCCACCTGCTCGCGCGAGGCTTCGATCAGCGCGCGGATCTGGCGCGCCGAATCGGCCGAGCGCTGCGCGAGGTTGCGCACCTCGCTGGCCACAACCGCAAAGCCGCGGCCCTGCTCGCCCGCACGTGCGGCTTCCACCGCGGCGTTGAGCGCGAGGATGTTGGTCTGAAACGCCAGGCTGTCGATCACGCCGATGATCTCGTTCATCTGCGCGGCCCGCTTCTGGATGCCTTCCACCGTCTCGACCGCCTGGCCCATGGAGCCGGCACCGTGTTCGGCCACGTCGCGTACCTGCGCCGCGCGCCGGTCCGACTCGCTCGCGGTCTGTGCGTTCTGCGCCACCGTGCCGGTGAGTTGCTGCACGCTGGCGGCGGTCTGCTCCAGGTTGGCTGCCTGTTGCTCGGTGCGGTCGGCCAGTTCGCGGTTGCCGCTGGCCAGGCTCTGGCCGGCATGCGCCACCAAGGCGGAGTTGCTCCGCACCTCGGCCACCATGGCCGAGACGCTGCCGATCATGCGGTCCAGCAATCGGGCCAGTTCGGCCATCTCGTCACTGCCCTCGGCGTGGATGTGAGCGCGCAGGTTGCCGCTCGCTGTTTGTGACATGACGTCGAAGACGCGCTGGAACTCGCCGACGAAAGCGGCATGAAAAGCCGCCATCAGGTAAACCAGCAACGCGCCACCCACCACCGCCACCGGCCACAGCGGCCAGACGGGCGCGAGCGCGGCAAGGGCCATCATGGTCGGCATTGGCCACAGGGCGGCCAGCGCCAGCACCGTCAGTTTGCCGCCGAGCCGCAGGCGGCGAAGCAGGCGTTCGGCGGGTCGGATCAGGGAGTTCGAGATGGTCATGGGCGTGGAGCGGCCGGGTTCGGGACGTTCCAGCAAGCTTAGGTAGGGATCACGCGGGCGGTGGGCGGAACAACGCCCCCAATCCCCCCCAGTTCCGCGGCGAAGCTCGAAAATGTGCGCATGGACACGACACGACTCATCAAACTCACGGCTGACCCGGCGGGAGAACCGGACACCGACCGCCCCCGCCCGGAACGCCTGGTGCGCGGAAACCCCCTGCGCGAGACCTGGAACCGGGTCGACGACACGCTGGCGGCCGGGCGTGTGTATTGCGGCGTGTGGCGCTGCGAACCCGGGCGCTGGCGGATTGCCATGGGCCCGAGCGAGCGCGAACTCTTCACCGTGCTGAAAGGCCGCTGCCGCGTGCACGATGCCAGCGGCGGCTTCGAAGAGGCCGGACCCGGTGAAGCACTCTACCTTCCACCGGGCTTTGCCGGCGAATTCGAGGTGCTGGAGCCACTCACCAAGACTTACATGATCGCGGAGTGAGCCCCGCCGGCCACGGGCTCAGGCCACCTGGGCCTGCATTGCGCCAAAGGCTCGCACAACCTCGGGTGGCGCCTGCACCAGCTCGACCAGCACGCCCTCGCCCGCGATCGGGAATTCATCGCTCGCCTTGGGGTGCAGGAAGGTGATGTCGTGGCCCGCGGCACCCTTGCGGATGCCACCGGGTGCAAAGCGAACGCCTTGCGCAGTGAGCCAATCGACGGCGGCGGGCAGGTCGTCGATCCACAGGCCGATGTGGTTGAGCGGCGTGGTGTGCACGGCGGGCTTCTTCTCCGGGTCGAGTGGCTGCATCAGGTCGACCTCGACCTTGAAGGGGCCGCTGCCGATGGCGCAGATGTCCTCGTCCACATTCTCCCGTTCGCTGCGGAAGGTGCCGGTCACCTCCAGGCCCAGCATGTCGACCCACAGCTTCTGCAGGCGCTGCTTGTCGGGGCCACCGATGGCGATCTGCTGCACGCCAAGCACACGAAAAGGACGGGAAGAAGCGGTCATGGTCAGTGAATGCCCTGGGTGAAATGGGCCGCTGGCTCCAGCGACCAGACGGTCGCTGGCGGCAGGTTGGCCCACACGGTCTTGACGCGCCGCCAGCGCCAGCCCGGCGGCAATTGATCGAACGGCCGCACGTGGCGCGCGGCGTAGGTGTACTGCAGCAGCCGCGCGTTCGGCACGCGCTCCAGCAGCGCCAGCATGGCCTTGACACAGCGCCGCCCTTCGTCGCGCGGCATGGACATCAGCGGCAGCGACGACACCAGCATCAGCGAGGCAGCGGGCGGCAATGGCAACAGATCGAGTCGCGTGGCGCAGGCGTGCTGCACCTCGGCACTGGGGAAACGTTCGCGCAGGTGGCGTACCAGGCCCGGGTCGCGTTCGATCACAAAAAAGCGGTCAGGCGGTGGGCCCAGCGCTGCCAGCGCCTGGGTGACGGCCCCGGTCCCGGCGCCCACTTCCAGCAGCAATTCGGGGCCCACGCGGGCCACCTCGCCCGCGATGGCTTGGGCAAGCGCCTTCGACGCCGGGGCGATGGCCCCGACACGGCGGGGGTTTCGCACCCAGGCCAGTGCAAACGCCAGACCCCCGAGACCCTGACCACGTCCATCCGCCATGTGCGCCGCTCCGTGAAGCTGTGGAGGCCGCAGCGTAACCGAGTGCGGGCCGCTTGTCGCGTGAGCGGTTGCAACGGGCAACACGGCCGCTGCGGCAATCACTCGAATTCGACGATGGGCTGATCCACCGCCAGGGACTCGCCCTGCCCGGCCAGCACCTTGGCCACCACGCCATCGGCGGAGGCAAAGAGCACGTTTTCCATCTTCATCGCCTCGATGACGGCCACGCGCTCGCCCGCCTGCACCTTCTGCCCCGGCTGCACAGCCACCTGCACCAGCAGGCCCGGCATGGGCGACAGAACGTACTTGCTCATGTCCGGCGGCGCCTTGAAGGGCATGAGGGCGTGCAACTCGGCCATGCGCGGCGAGACCACCATGGCCTCGATGCGCGTGCCGTTGTGCTGCACCACCAGCGCCAGCGGATTGCGCGGCGTGCCGCGCTCCAGCTGCGCGGTGAACGGTTGCTCATTGCACTGGCCGCTGATCACCACGTCGTTGAGCCGCGAGGGGCTCTGGATCGCGTAGCGCTTGCCGCCCACCATGACCACCGCGGCGCCGATCTGGCCCAGGATCTCATCCACATGCACCGGCACCTGGCGGTGCGCACCGGCCTTGTCGAGCACGATCACCGTGTAATCGTGGCCAACTTTCACGCCATAGCCGGGCAACTGGCCGGAGAGCCCGGCCGCGCGCTCGCGGCTCTTGCGGCGCACGAAGGCAGCGAGTGCCACCAGGAAATCGGGGTCGTCGTGCGGCACGTCCTCGGCGCGGAAGCCCTGGCCATAGTGCTCGGCGATGAAGCCGGTGTTGAAGTCGCCGGTGACGAACTTCGGGTGCGCCAGCAGCGCGGCCTGGAAGGGAATGTTGCTCTGCACACCCCGGATCACGAAGCCATTGAGCGCCTCGCGCATCTTCGCGATCGCGTCATGGCGGTCTTTGCCGTGCACGATGAGCTTGGCGATCATCGAGTCGTAGTACATCGGGATCTCGCCCCCGTCCTGCACGCCGGTGTCCACGCGCACGCCATGGCGGTGTTGCGTGTCGGCCTGCCACATGCTCTGCGGCGGCGGCGTGAAGCGCACCAGCCGCCCCGTGCTGGGCAGGAAGTTTCGGAACGGGTCCTCCGCGTTGATGCGGCACTCGATGGCCCAGCCTTCGCGCTTCACGTCGGCCTGGGTCAGCGGCAGCTTCTCACCCGCCGCCACGCGGATCATCAGTTCCACCAGGTCGAGCCCGGTGATGCATTCGGTCACCGGGTGTTCCACCTGCAGGCGGGTGTTCATCTCGAGGAAGTAGAAGTCCTGGTCCTTGCCGACCACGAACTCCACCGTGCCCGCGCTCTGGTACTTCACCGCCTTGGCCAGCGCCACAGCCTGCTCGCCCATGGCCTTGCGCGTGGCCTCGCTGATGAAGGGCGACGGCGCCTCCTCGATCACCTTCTGGTGGCGGCGCTGGATCGAGCACTCGCGCTCGTTCAGGTAGATCACGTTGCCGTGGGCGTCGCCCAGCACCTGGATCTCGATGTGGCGCGGCTCCTGGACAAATTTCTCCATGAACACGCGGTCGTCGCCAAAGCTGTTGCGCGCCTCGTTGCGGCAGCTCGTGAAGCCCTCGTGGCATTCCTTGTCGTTGAAGGCCACACGCAGACCCTTGCCACCGCCGCCGGCGCTGGCTTTGATCATCACCGGGTAGCCGATCTTCTGGGCGATGGCCACCGCCTCCTCGGGCGTCTGGATCGGCTCGTTGTGGCCGGGGATGGTGCTGACCTTGGCCTCGTTCGCGAGCTTTTTGGACGCAATCTTGTCGCCCATGGCCGCGATGGAGTAGTGCTTGGGGCCGATGAACACCAGCCCGGCCTCTTCCACCTTGCGCGCAAAGTCCTCGTTTTCGGACAGGAAGCCGTAGCCGGGGTGAATGGCCTCGGCGCCTTTCTCTTTGGCCGCCGCGATGATCGCGTCGCCCAACAGGTAGCTCTCGCGCGAGGGCGGCGGGCCCAGGCGCACGGCCTCGTCGGCCAGCTGCACGTGGCGCGCCTCCTTGTCGGCATCGGAATACACCGCCACGGTGGCGATGCCCAGCTTCTTCGCGGTGGCGATCACGCGGCAGGCGATCTCGCCACGGTTGGCAATCAGGATCTTCTTGAACATGGTCTTGGTCTCCGGCCCGATCACAGGGGAATGTTCCCGTGCTTGCGCCACGGGTTCTCGAGCTTCTTGTCCTTGAGCATCACCAGGCTGCGGCAGATGCGCTTGCGCGTCTCGTGCGGCAGGATCACGTCGTCGATGAAGCCGCGTGCACCGGCCACGAAGGGGTTGGCGAAGCGGGCCTTGTACTCGGCCTCGCGCTGCGCCAGTTTGGCCGGGTCCTTCTTTTCCTCGCGAAAGATGATCTCCACCGCGCCCTTGGCGCCCATCACCGCGATCTCGGCGTTCGGCCAGGCGAAGTTCACGTCGCCGCGCAGGTGCTTGGAGGCCATCACGTCGTAGGCGCCGCCGTAGGCCTTGCGCGTGATCACGGTGATCTTGGGCACGGTGCACTCGGCGTAGGCATACAGCAGCTTGGCGCCGTGCTTGATGATGCCGCCGTACTCCTGGCTGGTGCCGGGCATGAAGCCGGGCACGTCCACAAAGGTGACGACCGGGATGTTGAAGCAGTCGCAGAAGCGCACGAAGCGCGCGGCCTTGATGGAGCTCTTGATGTCCAGACAGCCCGCCAGCACCAGCGGCTGGTTGGCCACGATACCCACCGTCTGGCCGTCCATGCGCGCAAAGCCGATCACGATGTTCTTCGCGTACTCGGGCTGCAGCTCGAAGAAGTCGCCGTCGTCCACGATCTTGAGGATCAGCTCCTTCATGTCGTACGGCTTGTTCGGGTTGTCGGGCACGAGCGTGTCCAGGCTCAGCTCCATGCGGTCGATCGGGTCGCCACTGGGGCGCACCGGCGCCTTCTCGCGGTTGTTGAGCGGCAGGTAGTTGAACAGGCGGCGCAGCATGAGCAGCGCTTCGACGTCGTTCTCGAACGCCAAGTCGGCCACGCCGCTGCGCGTGGTGTGCGTGATGGCGCCGCCCAACTCCTCGGCCGTCACTTCCTCGTGCGTCACGGTCTTCACCACCTCGGGGCCGGTGACGAACATGTACGAGCTGTCCTTCACCATGAAGATGAAGTCCGTCATGGCCGGGGAGTACACCGCACCGCCTGCGCTGGGCCCCATGATCATGCTGATCTGCGGCACCACGCCGCTGGCCAGCACGTTGCGCTGGAACACGTCGGCGTAGCCGCCGAGCGAGGCCACTCCCTCTTGGATGCGCGCGCCGCCCGAATCGTTGAGGCCGATCACCGGCGCGCCGACCTTCATCGCCTGGTCCATCACCTTGCAGATCTTCTCGGCGTGCGCCTCCGAGAGCGCGCCGCCGAAGACCGTGAAGTCCTGGCTGAAGACGAACACCAGGCGGCCGTTGATCATGCCGTAGCCGGTGACCACGCCGTCGCCGGGGATCTTGTTGTCCTGCATGCCGAAATCGGTGCAGCGGTGTTCGACGAACATGTCCCATTCTTCAAAGGTGCCTTCGTCGAGCAGCACCTCCAGGCGCTCGCGCGCGCTGAGCTTGCCCTTGGCGTGCTGCGCCTCGATGCGCTTTTCGCCGCCGCCCAGGCGCGCGCGGGCACGTTTGTCTTCGAGCTGTTGCAGGATGTCTTGCATGGTTCTTCTCCGGAGGAATCGGTCGCCGTTCAATCAAACAGCGCGAGCAGTTGCCGCGCCGCGGTGCTGGCGGGCAGTTGCCCGGCCAGCACTTGTCGGGTGGTGTCATCGAGTGCCGCACGCACCGCCGGGTGCCCGCGAAAGCGCTGCTTGAGGCCGGCGTCGATGCGCTCCCACATCCACGCCTTGGCCTGGCGTTGGCGGCGCGCGGCGAGCTCGCCATTGGCGGTCTGCAGCGCACGGAAGCGTTGGATCTCTGCCCAGAAGCCGTCGATGCCCTGGGCCTTGAGTGCGGAGAGTTGCAGCACCGTGGGATGCCAATGCGCGGTGTCGTGCGCAGCGTGCTCGGGCCGGCCGTGCTGGCCCAGCAGGCGCAGCGACGACGTGATGGTGGCGCGCGCGCGTGTCGCGGCGTCCGGGTCGATGTCGGCCTTGTTGATCACCACGAGGTCGGCAATCTCCATCACGCCCTTCTTGATGGCCTGCAGGTCGTCACCGGCGTTGGGCAGCTGCAGCAGCGCGAAACAATCCGTCATGCCGGCCACCGCCGTCTCGCTCTGCCCGACGCCCACGGTCTCGACGATCACCACGTCGTAGCCCCCGGCCTCGCACACCAGCATGGCCTCGCGCGTCTTCTCGGCCACGCCCCCCAGCGTGCCGCTGCTCGGGCTGGGGCGGATGAAAGCGCGCTCGTCCATGGACAGCCGCTCCATGCGAGTCTTGTCGCCCAGGATGGAGCCGCCCGACACCGTGCTCGACGGGTCGATGGTGAGCACCGCGACGCGCAGGCCCTGCGCGATGAGATGCAGGCCAAGCGCCTCGATGAAGGTGCTCTTGCCCACGCCGGGCACGCCGCTCAAGCCCAGACGAAACGCCTTGCCCGTGTGCGGCAGCAGCGCGGTGAGCAATGCATCGCCTTGCGCGCGGTGGTCGGCGCGCGTGGATTCGAGCAGCGTGATCGCCTTGGCCATGGCGCGGCGCTGCGCCATGCCCTGGCCTTGCACGATGCCCTCGAACAGGCCTTGCGGTGTCAAGCCAAGGCTCAAGCCAGCGCCTTCTTGATCTGCTCCAGCACGTCCTTGGCGCTGGCGGGGATCGGCGTGCCCGGGCCGTAGATGCCCTTGACGCCAGCTTCGTACAGGAAGTCGTAGTCCTGGCGCGGGATCACGCCGCCCACGAAGACGATGATGTCGTCGGCGCCCTGCTTCTTGAGCTCGGCAATGATCGCGGGCACCAGCGTCTTGTGGCCCGCAGCCAGCGTGCTCACGCCCACGGCGTGCACGTCGTTCTCGATCGCCTGGCGCGCGCATTCCTCGGGCGTCTGGAACAGCGGGCCCATGTCGACGTCGAAGCCGAGGTCGGCGAAGGCGGTGGCCACCACCTTGGCGCCGCGGTCGTGGCCGTCCTGGCCGAGCTTGGAGATCATCACGCGCGGGCGGCGGCCGTGCTGCTCGCCGAACTCGGCGATCTCTTTCTGCAGTTGCGCCCAACCCTCGGCGCTGTCGTAGGCGGCGGCGTACACGCCGGTCACTTTCTGGGTGTCGGCGCGGTGGCGGCCGAAGGCTTTTTCGAGGGCATCGCTGACTTCTCCCACGGTGGCGCGCAGTCGCACGGCGCGGATGGCAAGGTCCAGCAGGTTGCCCTGCCCGCTTTCGGCCGCCGCGCTGAGTGCGTCGAGCGCGGCCTGCACCGCGGCGCCGTCGCGCGCGGCGCGCACCTGTTGCAGGCGCACGATCTGTTGCTCGCGCACCTTCACGTTGTCGATGTCGAGGATCTCGACCGCGTCTTCGTTCTTGAGCTTGTACTTGTTGACGCCGACGATGACGTCCTTGCCCGAGTCGATGCGGGCCTGCTTCTCGGCCGCGGCGGCCTCGATCCTGAGCTTGGCCCAGCCGCTGTCCACCGCCTTGGTCATGCCGCCCATGGCATCGACCTCTTCGATGATGGCCCAGGCGGCGTCGGCCATGTCCTGGGTGAGCTTCTCCATCATGTAGGAGCCGGCCCAGGGGTCGATCACGTTCGTGATGTGGGTCTCTTCCTGGATGATGAGCTGCGTGTTGCGCGCGATGCGGGCGCTGAACTCGGTGGGCAGCGCGATGGCTTCGTCCAGCGCGTTGGTGTGCAGGCTCTGCGTGCCGCCGAACACCGCGGCCATGGCCTCGATGGTGGTGCGCACCACGTTGTTGTACGGGTCCTGCTCGGTCAGGCTCCAGCCCGAGGTCTGGCAGTGCGTGCGCAGCATCAGGCTCTTGGGGTTTTTCGCGCCGAAGTCCTTCATGATGCGGCACCACAGCAGGCGGGCCGCGCGCATCTTGGCGATCTCCAGGTAGAAGTTCATGCCGATCGCCCAGAAGAACGAGAGACGACCCGCGAAGGCGTCCACGTCCAGCCCCTTGGCCAGCGCGGTCTTCACGTATTCCTTGCCGTCGGCCAGGGTGAAGGCCAGCTCCAGCGCCTGGTTGGCCCCGGCCTCCTGCATGTGGTAGCCCGAGATGCTGATCGAGTTGAACTTGGGCATGTGCTGCGCCGTGTACTCGATGATGTCGCCGATGATCCGCATGCTCGGCTCGGGCGGGTAGATGTAGGTGTTGCGGACCATGAACTCCTTGAGGATGTCGTTCTGGATGGTTCCGCTGAGCTGGTCCTGCGCCACACCCTGTTCTTCCGCCGCCACCACGTAGCCCGCCAGCACCGGCAGCACCGCGCCGTTCATGGTCATGCTCACGCTCACCTTGTCGAGCGGAATGCCGTCGAACAGGATCTTCATGTCCTCCACGCTGTCGATGGCGACACCGGCCTTGCCGACATCGCCCGTGACGCGCGGGTGGTCGCTGTCGTAACCGCGGTGGGTGGCCAGGTCGAAGGCCACGCTCACGCCCTGCCCGCCTGCGGCCAGCGCCTTGCGATAGAACGCGTTCGACTCCTCGGCGGTGGAGAAACCCGCGTACTGCCGGATCGTCCAGGGCCGCACCGCGTACATGGTGGCTTGCGGGCCGCGGATGAAAGGTTCGAAACCGGGCAGCGTGTCGGTGTAGTGCAGACCCTGCAGGTCGGCCGCGGTGTAGAGGGGCTTGACGGCAATGCCGTCGGGCGTGGTCCAGGTCAGCGCGTCCAGATGGCCGCCGGGGGCGGACTTGGCCGCAGCCCGGGTCCAGTCGGCCAGCGTGGCGCGCGCGAAGGCGTCGGGAGATGAGCTCATGGCAGGGGGTGTGTGGTCGGGCACGGAGGGCGGAGGCGGCCGTGGCCTGTGCCAAGGACTCGGCCAGGGATGAGGCCACGACACCGGCGACAGACGCGGCTGCAGAACCACGCCGAGTTTACATCATTCATAATTATTGATGCAGAATTTCGATGCCCCGGTAGAATCGGCGCCTGCATGGACACCCAGACACCCGCCCACGCCGCCCCTTCGTTGGCACCCCGCGCCCTCTACGAGGAGGTGGCCGAGTTGCTGCGCCAGCGCATCTTCAGGCGCGAACTGGAGCCCGGCAGCTGGGTCGACGAGCTCAAGATCGCCGAGGAGTACGGCATCAGCCGCACTCCCCTGCGCGAGGCACTGAAGGTGCTGGCGGCCGAAGGCCTGGTCACGATGAAGGTGCGCCGCGGCGCCTACGTGACCGAAGTGTCCGAGAAGGACCTGCGCGACGTCTACCACCTGCTGTCGCTGCTCGAATCCGACGCCGGAGGCGAGGTGGCGGCCCACGGCAGCGACGCCGCCATCGCCGAGCTCGCCGCCCTGCACGACGAGCTGGAGGCCGCGCACCACGAGCGCGACCGCTTCTTCGCGGTCAACGAGCGCTTCCACCTGCGCCTGCTGGAGCTGGCCGACAACCGCTGGCGGCTGCAGATGGTGAGCGACCTGCGCAAGGTCATGAAGCTCAACCGCCACCACTCGCTGTTCAAGGCGGGGCGCATCGAGGAATCCCTGGCCGAACACCGGGCCATCCTGGCCGCGCTGCGCGCGCGCGATCCCGCGCTCACCGTGCAGCGCATGAAGGAACACTTCGCCAGCGGCCTGGAAGCCGCGACCTGATCGCCCGGCGCGGGGACCGCAACCCGCGAGCGCTCAGCGCCAGAAGGCGTCGAGCCGCTGCACGAACGCCGGCAGGTCCTCGAAGTACGGCAGCGCACCACCCTGCACCGCCTCGAAACGCCAGTTCGGCCGCTGGTCCACCGTGATCCGGCCCGGGTAGTCGGTGAAGTCGCCGCGCGTGGCCATGCTCACCCACACGGGCTGGGCCAGGGACTCGTACAGCGTGTTCACATCGGCACTGAACAGGCCCGCCGACACGAAGCACAACGGCGCGTGGTGGGCACCGGGCTGCCGCGTGGTGATCACGGCCTGCCGCCACAGCGCTTCGTCGATCTGCGGCCGGCCGAAGGTGCGCTTGAGGAAGTAGCGAATGACGCCGGGCCGCGTGAGCTGTCGAAAGACGGCCTCGCCCCACCCCGGGCGGCGCAGCAGCCCGTACAGCCACGGCACCAGCAGTGTGGTGCCCGGCGGGCCATGGCGGCGCTTGCGGCGCGAGAAGCCCGTGGGACTCACCAGCGCCAGGCGGCGAATGCGCTCGGGCCGCTCCAATGCCGCGCGCGCTGCGAACTCGGCAGACAAGGACACCGCCAGCACGTCCACCGCGGCCGCACCCGTGTCCCGGCACACCTGGTCGATCACCGCGTGCACGGCATCGGTCATCAGGCGAGGGGTGTACGGGCGATCGCTGCGATCGCTGTGCCCGTAACCCGGCAGATCGAACGCCACCACGACGCGATCGCTGCGCCAATGTTCGAACAGGGGCGCCACCTCGGCCACCGATGCGGCGGCATTCACGCTGTGCAGCAGCACCAGGGGCGGCAGGTCACGCCCCTGTCCGGCTGCGAACACCGCCAGTGGCCCTGCCGATGTCTCGATCATGCGCGGATCGACAGACAGTGCCGACGGCAGTGTCGCAAGGGTCATGCGGTCAGTGCCTCGGGTTCATCGCTCACATGCATCCTGGCCATCTGCCACACCTCGCGCGGGGGCAAGGGCTTCAAGCGGTGGTCGCTCCACACCTGGCGCCACTTGCGTGCACCGCGCAGGCCATGGCGCAGACCGAGCATGTGGCGCGCGATTGCATACCAGGGGCAGCCATCCTCGGCGTGGGCGCGCTCCATGTAGTCCACCATCTGCTCTTCCACCCACTCGCGGGTGACGGCGCTCGGCGCGGCGCCGAAGAACGCCTCGTCCCAGGTGGTGAGCAGCCAGGGGTGGTGGTAGGCCTCGCGGCCGAGCATCACACCGTCCACATGCTGCAGTTGCTCGGCGATCTGTTCGTTGGTGGTGATGCCGCCGTTCACCGCGATGGTCAGGTGCGGGAAGTCCTGCTTGAGGCGGTGCGCGAGTTCATAGCGCAGCGGCGGGATTTCGCGGTTCTCCTTCGGCGACAGGCCCTGCAGCCAGGCGTTGCGCGCATGCACGATGAACACCTCACAGCCCGCATCGGCCACCGTGCCCACGAAGTCACGCACGAAGCCGTAGCTCTCGGTCTTGTCGATGCCGATGCGGTGTTTCACCGTCACCGGGATAGACACCGCGTCCTTCATCGCCCTCACGCCATCGGCCACCGTCTGCGGCTCGGCCATCAGGCAGGCGCCGAACGCACCGCGCTGCACGCGCTCGCTCGGGCAACCGCAGTTGAGGTTGATCTCGTCGTAGCCCCACTGCTCGCCCAGCTTCGCAGCGCGGGCCAGTTCGTCGGCCTCGCTGCCACCAAGTTGAAGGGCCACCGGGTGTTCCTCGGCGTTGAAGCGCAGGTGGCGCTGCACGCTGCCGTGCATGAGCGCGCCGGTCGTCACCATCTCGGTGTAGAGCAGCGTGTGTTTGGTGAGCAGCCGGTGCAGGTAGCGGCAGTGGCGGTCCGTCCAATCCATCATCGGCGCGACAGACAGGCGCCAGGGGGACGGTGGTGCGATCTCGGGCATGGTGCGAATTATCCCAGCCGGGTGCGTGCACCCGGCTTGAGGGCAGCAATGCCCCGCCGGCTCAGCAGCGCGCGATCAATTTGCCCGGGTTGACCAGCACCTTCACCACGCCGGGCGGCAGGCTGTCCTTGACCGCAAAGGCCGGGTCGGCGGTGTCGCGCAGCGCGGGCTCGCCCAGCGGCAGGCCCTGCTTGCCGACCAGCGCGAACACCTTGGGCGTGTTGGCCTTGGCGCCGCGGCGCACCACGACGCCCAGTTCCTCATTCACCAGGCGCACGTAGCTGCCCGGCGGAAAAAAACCGATGCATTTGACGAACTGCGCGCCCAGCGGGTCGGGCCCGCGGCGCGCGCCCAGGTAGAGCTCGCGGGCCACTTGCTGCGACAGCAGGGCACCGCGGCTCTTGCGCGGGCTGATGCAGGCGGTGTAGACATCGGCCATCTGGAGCAGGCGGTGGGTGA
Source organism: Hydrogenophaga intermedia (assembly GCF_023715105.1). Taxonomy (GTDB): domain Bacteria; phylum Pseudomonadota; class Gammaproteobacteria; order Burkholderiales; family Burkholderiaceae_C; genus Hydrogenophaga; species Hydrogenophaga intermedia_A. The sequence continues at coordinate 215,081 of NZ_JAMBNO010000005.1, forward strand.
TGCGGTCCACCGGCACGCCGTTGGGGTAACCGGTGCCGTCGGGGCGTTCGTGGTGTTGTGCCACCAGGCGCAGCCATTCGGTGTCGCTGGCACCCAGTTGGCGCAGCATTGCCACGCTGTGCTGCGGGTGCTCTCGCACCGTCTTGCGTTGCAGTGTGGTCAGCGGGCCGGGCTGGCGCGCCATCTCGTCGTGCTCGCGCGTCATGCCGATGTTCATGGTCAGCGCGGCCAGGCCCACCGATCGGCGCTGCGCTTCGTCCAGCCCGGCCGATGGCGCCACCAGCGCGCAGAGCCCGGCCGTCAACAAGGCGTGGGTGGCACTGTAGGAGACAAGCGGATCGAACAGCAACTGGATCAGCACCAGCAGGCTGTTGTCGGGCTGCTCCTGCCACAAGGCGTCGGCCCCAGCCTGGATGCGCAACAGCCGCTGCACGAACTGCTGCGCCTGCGGCCCTTGATGCAACAGCGTGGCCAGCGCCGCATGCAGATCGCCCCAGGCCTCGGGGGCTGGCAGCGCTTCGGTTTCGCCCGCGTCCGAACGTGCAGTCGCCAGCGCGCTCACATCGGCAATGCGTTGCAGGGATTCGTTGCCGCGGACCATGCGGTCCAGCGTTGCTGTGTAGTCGCTCCTGCAAAACCCCTGACGCCCGCATGAATGCTTATGTTTCGGGGTGATCACGGATACCCAGAACTCCCAGTTTGAATTTCAATAGCGATCAGTTTCTGGGAGATTTTGATGTTTGCTGATG
>NZ_JAMBNO010000060.1 GCF_023715105.1 Hydrogenophaga intermedia
CTTCACCCGACCCGCCGCGTAACATGCGGCAGCGACTTGACCACCGCGTCGCTCGTTCGTCGCAAGCGACGAGCGACACCGTGGACAAGTCTTCCGGCGCCTCACACACAAAAATTCGGACACGCCCCCACAGCCGGCTTTTCAGCCATTGCCTTCTCCGCCTTGGCCTGCTCGTGGCGTCGTCGACCTCGATGCGATCCTCCCTGCGCCGTCCTACCTCGCACCGACAAAGTCTTCACCCACTCGGCCCGACCACAAGACGCCTGCCTCCGCCAAGGCGCTCCGTGCGCTCACCATGCTGGCCAAGGGTTTGAGCGTTGCTCAGATCGAAAAATCCTGCGGACTGACACTCGCGCACGCTCACGATCTTGCGTGGCTCGAAAGCGAAGCCATCAAGGCCTATGAAACCCAGATTCGAACAGGCAGTGCAAAAGCGGGGCGACGCTCTCTTGCGAGGCGCATAAAGCCAGAGAAATACAAACGCTTCCTGGCCTTGGCCGATTCGGTTGGATTTGACTCCCGCGCATGGGATGTCTCCCTCATCAAAGACGATCTTCAACCGTCGGCCTTGATCGGGCCATCACGCCAACTGGTGTTGTTTCGGGAGGAGCAGTTCAAGTTCTTGAATGGACTGCTGCGCCAATGGGGTATTCAACGTGACCACATCAAGGTGGTCGCTTCGCCCAAGCTCTATGACGCTGTGCAAGCATGGGCAGAGGCGGCCGACCTTCATCCGATGCCTGCAGATCCTCCTATGGCGCGGCAGATCGAGATCAAGGGAACGATGACCCAAAAGTCAACAGAACCCAAGCGCTACTATCAGCTCGACACGGTCCTGACTGGTTCTCCCAAGACGCGAGTCATTCACCGTTGCATCGTCGTGCCGCGAGAGAACGCAAACGCACTCGTGCAGACGTCGTATGAACTCATCCTGCTCGTTGTGGTTCACCTTTTCATGTTGCGCGCTCAACGACCCACAATGCCGGCCGGTTCGTCAGCGGCAACTGACGATCAGGAAAAGGCCTCTTGAACCTTCACAAGCTCGTGGTTGATCACTCCCTTGGCCGTGACGGTGGTTGCGACATCAACAGCGATAGGTTGCTTGTCTCGGACCCACGCGTTGAGTTGGTCAATGTCCAACGCGTTGGCGGCCGCGCGAATCGTTAGCTTCTTTTTCGAATCAATCTCCCGCATTGCGAAACCCGGAGGATCAGTAAGCATGTTCACCACACGCCCGACATACGTTTCGAACTTTGGATCCAGATCCTCCAATGGCTTCCCATGCGCATAGGTTCCGGACAAGGTACCAACGACCATGTCATCCACTGTGATGTCGATCGGGATGGCTACTACGCGGCCTCCCAAGGTCAGCAGCAATTCGTCCAATCTCTTCATCACCTTCTCACGGGCCTCCGGTGAAAGCCAAGGCATGCTCTGCTCAGGCAGCGCTCTGGAGGTGAGCAGTACAGGGACCGCAGCCATCAATTCGACCAATCGCGCGCAACGGGCGCTGTGCATTGCGCCAGCGGAGATCTTGAACAATGTCAGCGGGCAGATCTCACCTCCGTGCTCGCGCCAGCCCACTTGTTCGCTCTTTTGCGCGTTGCTGATGCCGAGCACCATATCCAGGAGGTACTCGATGAGATCGCTTACAGGCTTTCGGTTGCGCGCCTTGAGGCTCGCTTCTGGCCATGTATACGTGGTCGCGCCGCTGTCTGAAGATTTCTCAACCCTGACGGGCGATTTCTCGATCACGCTGATGCGCAAGAAGGCCTTTGCGCTGACGTCGACGAGGTTTGCGTCACCTCCTTCGCTTCCATCAAGCCCTGCAGGTTCTTTTTCAACACCAAACATCCGCTACTCCATGTCCAATACAGTTCTTCCGGGCATGTGACCCGTTGGGCATGCCGATCAGAGCTCGGCATCGGCAAGTTGGGGCAGTAACTTGAGAAGATCCGACAGACGGCATTTGGCGACTTCCCTTTGAGCCAGGGTCTGCTGAACTCACACTGATGTTCATTGAAGTCAATCGAACCTGTTGAGCTAAAAATCGGCAGATGGTACAGGTCGTGAACACCGATCACATAGACATTCGCGAGTTACGTCAGTGCTGACCTGCCCCCTGTAGACGTACCAATCAGAAGTGGAAGTCCGGGGCGAAGGTTAATCGATGGTGTTGGGGGTTGATGGGAGTTGAGCTGCATCGCCAGCGCGCTGGCGATGCAGCTCGGCGAAACGAGCTGGTGGCATGCGCCCCAAGCTGCTGTGTGGCCTGACCTCGTTGTAGTCCGTGCGCCATGCGGCTGCGGCCAGCCTGGCCTGGTGCAAGGTCTGGAACCAGCACTCGTTCAGATGCTCGTCGCGGAACTTGCCATTGAAGCTCTCGATGTAGCCGTTCTGCATGGGTCGCCCAGGCTGGATCAGGATGTGGCGGATGCCGTGTGCCTGCGCCCAGGCCATGAACGCCCGGCTGGTGAACT
>NZ_JAMBNO010000061.1 GCF_023715105.1 Hydrogenophaga intermedia
AAATCGTAGCCGAAGTGTCCGCCATCAGCGTGGAACGGCGGTCGGCGTGGCCGGCTCAAGTGGCCTTGGCCAGCTTTCTCATCGACTCGCCCTTGAGGACTATCTTGTGCGAGCCGTGAACGATGCGGTCCAGGATTGCGTCGGCCAGCGTAGGCTCGTCCAGCCAGGCGTGCCAGGCCGTCACCGGCAACTGGCTGGTGATGAGCGTCGAGCGCGTGCCCACCCGGTCGTCGAGCAACTCCAGCAGGTCGTTTCGCTCGTGCGCGGCAATCGGCGCGATGCCGAAGTCGTCCAGGATGAGCAGGTCCAGCCGCGCCAGTTGCGCCAGCCGTTTGCCCAGGCTGCCATCGCCATGGGCCACGTGCAGCTCCTGCAGCAGCCGTGGCGCGCGGGTGTAGAGCACCGAGAAGCCCAGGCGCGCGGCCTGCTGCCCCAGTGCGCAGGCGAGCCACGTCTTGCCGCAACCGGTGGCACCGGTGAGCAGCACGTTGTGGCCATGGCGCAGCCAGTCCCCGCCGGCCAGGCTGGTGATGACCTCCCGGCTCAGGCCCCGGCTGGTGCGCCAGTCGATGTCTTCCAGGCAAGCACTGGAGACCTTCAGGCGGGCGGCCTTCAACAGGCGCTCCAGGCGCTTGCTGTCACGCCAGTCCACCTCGCGCTGCACCAGCAGCGCCAGGCGTTGTTCAAAGGGCAGTTCGCTGGCTGTGATGTGGGTGGCCGCGTCGCTGAGGGCGGCCACCATGCCGTCCAGGCGCAGGGCGCGCAGTTGGTTGAGGGTCTGTTCGTTGAGCATGGTTCTTCCTTGTTGGTTTCGCTTGCGCGTTGGAGCTCAGTGGTAGTAGCTCGGCCCGCGCACGTTCTCGTGCAGCGGCAGGCTTGCCTGTGCGGCCATTGGCGCATCCAGCGGCCGCTGGTCCAGGCCACAGCCCAGGATGGAGGCGATGCTCTTGTAGGACGGTGAGCGAATCGATTGCGCCCGCGCACAGGCGGCCTCCAGCCGCTGATGGCCGTACTCACGGCCCAGTCGCATCAGGCCCAGACAGGAGCGGTAACCCTGCTCGGGATGCTGGCGGTGCTCCATCTGCCAGCGCACCACGGCGGCGGTGGCCGCGCCCACGCGCTCGCCCCAGGCGATGAGCTTGGCCGGCGTCCACTGCAGGTGCGCCCGATGCGAAGCTGGCATGTGCTCGGGCGTGGTGGTGTGCGCACCCCGGCGGGGATTGAGGGCGTGGGCGGCCACGCGCTTGCTGCCATGCAGAACCTCCACCGTACCGGTCGTGATGCGCAATTCCACACGCTCGCCCACCAGGGCGTGGGGCACCGAGTAGTAGTGGCCATCGAGCTCGACGTGGTAATCGATGTTGACGCGGGCGGGTTTGAAGCGCGCGATGGGCATGCGCACCGCCGGCAGGGGGCGCAGGGCCGGCCGGTCGAGCTCGGCAAAGGCGCTGGCGCGGTTGCCGGGCAGCTTCTTGAACGCTCGTTGGTTCAAGTCCACCAGCAAGGCGGCTATTGAACGGTTGAGCTCGGCCAGGCTGAAGAAGGTCTGGTGGCGCAGCCTGGCCAGAATCCAGCGCTCGACCACCTGCACGGCGACCTCCACCTTGGGCTTGTCGCGTGGCTTGGCCGGGCGCGCTGGCATCACGGCCAGGCTGTAGTGCGCCGAGAGTTCTTCGAGCAGGCGGTGCGCGGTGGGCTCGTAACGGTCGGGGCGGGCCATGAGGGCGCGCGGCTGGTCGGGTACCAGCAGACGGGGCACGCCGCCGATGAACTCCAGCGTGGCAATGATGCTGGCCACCCAGTCAGCGGCCTTCTGGCTGGCGGTGGCGCAGGCGTAGGTGTAGTTCGATGCGCCCAGCACGGCCACAAAGACCTGGGCCTGGCGTATCTCGCCAGTGTCGGCATCCACGACGGGCACGGTCTGGCCGGCGTAGTCCACGAAGAGCTTGTCACCGCCCGTGTGGGTCTGGCGCATGGAGCGCTGCAGGCGCCGGGCCCAGGCCTTGTACTTCTCGCAGAAGGCGCTGTACTTGTAAGCCTGCCCGGCGTGCTGTTGCTGGTATTCCTCCCACAGCAGTTGCAAGGTCACGCCGGGTCGGCGCAGCTCGCGGTGGATGTGGGCGTGCTCGGGTTCGAGGTGCCGGGACGCGCGCGCCACAGGCGGCTTGTAGAGCCTGGCCAGCAGTTCCTCGTCGCTCAGGCTCTGGGCCAGCGCCCAGTCCACGCCGGCGGCGCGGGCATAGCTGCCAATGTCGCCGACGGTGGATTTGGAGATGCCGAGGGCGGCAGCGATTTGGCGGGTGCTCAAGGCCCCACCGTTCAGCAGTTGCAGTGTGTGTCGTAGTTT
>NZ_JAMBNO010000062.1 GCF_023715105.1 Hydrogenophaga intermedia
GCACCGCCACCATCGACCCCGGCGATGGCACCCATTGGCGCGTCGGCTTCGCCCTGCTGCGCCACGTCCTGGACGTTTGACTATCCGCTGTCATCCTCGTCAAGAGGGTGTTGAGGCGACGCTTACCATGTTGCAGAGCCACCGCAGCGATCGATGCGCCGGGCTTCTGGCACATGGCCACCAGCTCGGCCTTGAACTGCGGAGTGTAGGTGCGGTGCGTGCGGCGCTGCGCATATCGCGGGGTCTGAGGGTCTTTGAGCATCGTGTCCACGTTCATGTTGCGTGCACACGATCTTGCTCAGACCGACCAGGTCATTCAAGATGGGTTTGCCACCCGCTTACCGATGCACGTCAGATTCAGCCGCCATCCTCAACTTCGCCGCCTTCGCCCAAGCCTGACGCACCAATGCCACCGAATGCATATGCGTCGATCAAGGGGCGGTCTCGATAGGAGCGCCTGCACAGAGCGCCGGAAAGCGGATGTCGCGAGTTGCTGGAGCGGCTGGACTCGTCACGCGTTAGGCTCATGCCCGCCAGCGCCCCGTGGGCTGGCTGGCGAACTCTAGTAAGTTGCACGGGCCGACCATGGGGTCGAGGGACAGCGGGGACGACTGGTATCCGAGGCAGCGGACATTCGCTGCGCGATTGCCGATCGACCGAGATCGGTCTGAATCGGGTGCCATGCCCGCCTTGCAACAAAGCGGCAGAGGCCATGCAGCGCGAGCAGTTCCCGCCGCCAGGTCAGTTGGCCTCGATGACTTTCCAAGCTTCGCGCTTGCCCATGCTCATGGCCGCAAAGTAGCGCTCGAGCATCGAGGCGCGCGGGGTAACCTGGCCGGATTCCCACTTCCACAAGCTGAGGGAGGAGATGCCAAGCAGTCGCGCCATCTGCGCCTGACTCATCCCCAGCGCCTGGCGCTTCGCCTTCAGCCGATCAGCATTGAAGCTTCGCTTGCGCCCAGGTCGCTCCATGTCCTTCTGCTCGACAACGACCGGGGCGGCGCGCATCACCGCCTTCTGTGCCGAGCGTAGCTGCGCGCCGAGCTCTTTGACTGTCCGCTTGAGCAAGGCTATCTCGGAACGGTGGGCAGTGACGGACTTGCGAAGCGCCGCTAGGTCCTCACGGACCTCCTTGCGAGCGATGCGCGAAATCTCTTGCTTGAGGGTTTGGGCGAGGTTAGGCATGCGCCCATAGTACTCAATTGGTAAACCGAGGGGAAAATTCAGAGCGCGCAGAAGAAAGGGCTCCCGTGGGAGCCCTTTGCGTTGAAGACCTTGCCTATTACAGCGCAGCGTCCTTCACCTTCTTGAAGAAGCGCGCCTTGACCTTCACCGATGCCGGCTTGGCCGCAAACATGCGCTCGACCTTGGTGAACGGATCGATACCCTTGCGCGCCTTCTTAGCCGGAACCTGCAGCGCGGTGATCTTGAGCACGCCGGGCCAAGTGAATGCGCCGGCACCCTTCTTGGACAGCGACGCATGAATCGTGGCTTCAAGCGAGCCCAGGACGCTCTTGACCGTCTTGGCGTCAGTGCCGGAGGCCTGCACCAGGTGGTTCACCAAGCTCGTCTTGTTGAAGGTTTCCTTGATCGGCTTCAGCACGCCGGCGCCCTTTGGCGCAGCTTTCACAGCAGCCTTGGGGGCGGCCTTCACGACTTTGGACTTGACCGCGGACTTCTTGGCGGCGGCCTTCGGGGCCGCCTTCTTTGCAGTTGCCATGCTTCGAGAGCTCCTGTTTTCATTGCGAATTGCCGCGCGAGACGAGCGGCGCCCGGAGTCTACAGGTCTAGCCACCCGCAGCAACACGCTGATTCATCCGCTTTGTGGTTACAGAAAGCTGCTGCCTGAACGGCAGGTCCGCTGCAGACTGTGAGTTGCCGTTCCATTCGACTCTGTCGATCGGCTGCTTTGTGTACATCGCCGACGCATGACTTTTGCGGCCGTTCTTTGGTTGCCCCGCCCTCTGCCTGTCGGGTTGCCCCGAGGGGTCGCTGAGGTTCACTACCGGGTTTACCCGAGGGGCTCTGAGGCTCGCTGATTGATCAAAACCGAGCCCGCGCTTGGCACATACGGCGCCACTGAGGCATCGGGCTACTCAGCTGGGGCCTGGCCTAAAGAAAACGCGCCAGACACCGATGTCCGAAAGACCGCATGGGTATTTCGGACCAACGTGACCGGTGATTTCGGCATCGTGACCGAGGATTTCGGCCTATCGTGACCAAGTCCATTTTCGGTTCATCGTGACCGGTCGTTTCGGCAACGTGACCGAGCATTTCGGT
>NZ_JAMBNO010000063.1 GCF_023715105.1 Hydrogenophaga intermedia
CTAGCCGTTCGACTAAGGAGTTGACGGTCTAGGCCTTCAGCCAGGTTGATTCAAAGCCCCGTCCTGCTCTTGCAGGGCGGGGCTTTCTTCTTTCTGGGGGACCACCTGGGCGCGGGGCTGGAAGTACAGGATGTCCTCGGGGGCGACTGGGCCACGAGCCAAGCCAAGGCGCATCGCCGGCGTCTTTTTGTCTTCTCCGACCTCGCAATAGTTGAAGTAGACGCGAAAGGTCTCAAGGAGCTTCACCAAATTCAATGGGTTGTAAGCGTTCTTTCCGAACCAAATCCGCCGGTCTGCAGATGCGCTCGGGATACCCCTTTCCGCCACCGTAATTCCCCGCCTCACTTGCATGAAGAATCGGTCAACTGCCGTGAGCGTCGCGCGCATGTACAAGTCCGTCATATCCTTCAGTTGTTCTGCGCGCTTTTCTGGGTCATCGCTGATTGGAGCGCGGTGGGTCAACCAGCAAGATTGCTTCTCCGGCTCCCTCGGGTCTGGTAGAGGATGGCTGAACCAATAGTCGTTCCAAGCGCCATGCCGTTTCATCGTTCGCATTTGCTCGTGGGCTAGAACCGCAATGGCGTCCTCGCGGCTGAAGCCTGGGTTCGCATTCAGTACAGCTTGCAATCGCCTTTTGCTTTGAGCGATGACCATGTGTTTCGCATCAATGGTCATGTCCTCGACCTTGACGTAAAACGCGTCTGCCTTTCCCTGCTTAACCCGGCTAGCCATCGCAGCCATGAATCCGCCACGAAACCCAGAATCCTGGTCCATAAAGCAATAAAGGTGCTCTGCCTTGTGAAGCATTCGCGCCAGCATTTGGAAGTGAGCGAACATCACAACTTGTTCATGCACCACCATGCCCTTTACGGGAGTCCTAATCTCCGGAGAGGGAGATTCAGCTTCAATGTCTTCCCGGGATAACACCTCTTCGTACATGGCGTCGATGACCGCCGACAGGCCCTCAAGAGCCAGCGAGGGGGAGACGTGCTCGTCCAGCTGCTTGCGCACCTTCGTTGCCCTCGCATCGTTGGCCCGGCCGTCTGCACTATCGAAATCCTCTGGGAGCCAAACTCGAGCGTAACGACGGTAGGGGCGATTTAGTTTGTCATCGCCCAACTTTTTGTGCTCCTCGATTACCTTCTCCGCATCCATCGAGGGGTCGTAATTGATGTTGACCCCCAACACATACCCCGTCCTCAAGTCAGCGGTGGCCATCGAAAGAAACGAGGTATTTCGGCGGTCCTTTCGCGATTGCCAGTTGACCATCAGCTTTTGCCGGTCGGTGGTCAGGTACATGACCCCCAGGTCTGACTTTGCAAATAGCTGTTGCTCACGTTCGCTCACGAACGCCATGCATTGCTTGTGAATGAAATCCAGCTTCGAATACAGCGTTGAAGGGCTGATTTCGTTCATCTTGATGATTCGGCGCAGCGGCACAGAATTCATCAGCTGCTGGAAGATGTCTCGATTGAGGTGCGTCTTGCGCTGACGCTTGGTCGACTTACCGCCGTCTGCGAATACCTTCCGGCAGCCGTTGCAGCGATACCGGGGTGTGCCATGTCGATTGGTCCCGAACTTAACAAGACCTGCACCTTTATCGGTGCATGCATCATTTGGGCAGGCTAATGGCTCAGGGTCTAGGTAGGCAGAAATCCGAATCAACTCCTCGGCAATCGCAATATTGCTGTGGAGTGGCATGCTCTCTCTGCAGAGAAGGCAAACAAGGGTCGAACGTTGATTGCCGCGCCCGGCCAAGCCGTAATCGCCAGGGCCCGGCGGTGCCTTGGCGCCGTCTTCTGTCCGGGGCCTGCGCTCCCACTTCCTCAGGGGCGTAGGCGGCACGCCAAAGTTGGCGCACTGGGGGTTCTTGCAGACGTTGACCTGGATGCCCGCTGCCGTCGGCGGGACCCGTGCCGCGCGGGGGTCTGCCCCCTCTCCTCCCGGAGAAGATTTCTCCTCGACCATGAAAAACGCCCCAAGTGTGACCTTGGGGCGCATTGTGGGGTCCGAAGACCCCTTGAATCAACTCCTTAACCGAACGGCTAG
>NZ_JAMBNO010000064.1 GCF_023715105.1 Hydrogenophaga intermedia
TTCGACTACATCGAGCGCTTCTACAACCCGGTGCGCAAACACTCAAAGCTAGACTTCCTCAGCCCAGTCGACTTTGAGCAAGGCTTAATGGGCTAAGCAAACCGTCCGGGAAACTGGGGGAAGCCCATACAGCAGGTTTATCAATAACTTAGGCGAGTTCAACATATGCCGGTGCTTTCCGAAACCTGACCTGACTTCCGACCGCCTGACTCCTATCCGGCTCTTGGAATCCGGGTCTTCCCAAGGAGTCATCATGGCTAAGATCAAACTCACTAAGTCCGCTGTCGACGCAGCGCAACCCCAGGCAGAGGCCGTCGAACTCAGGGATACGCTGGTCCCCGGCTTCCTGTGCAAGATTACCCCGGCGGGTCGCAAGGTGTTCATGCTCCAGTATCGGACGAACGCTGGCGAGCGCCGCAAACCCTCGCTAGGGCTGTACGGGGAGCTGACCGTCGAACAGGCGCGGTCGCTGGCGCAGGAATGGCTCGCCCAGGTTCGCCGAGGCGGCGATCCCGCCGCGGAGAAGGCAGAGGCGCGCCAGGCCCCCACGGTCAAAGAGCTATGCACGAAGTTCATGGAGGACTACTCCAAGAAGCGCAACAAGCTCAGTACCCAGGCCGGCTATCAGGCCGTCATCAATCGCAACATCATCCCGCTGCTAGGCCGCAAGAAAGTTCAGGACGTGAAGCGTCCTGACATCGCAGGGCTGATGGAGAAGCTCTCGTATAAGCAGACCGAGGCGAACAAGGTCTTCAGCGTCTTGCGCAAGATGTTCAACATGGCCGAGGTATGGGGCTATCGGCCCGACGGCACCAACCCATGCCGTCACGTCCCAATGTTCCCTGCCGGCAAATCAACCCACCTCATCAGCGATGAAGAAATGGGCGACTTGTTCCGGCAGCTCGACAAGATCGAGTCGGAGGGACTAGAGAACTACGTCATCCCTTTGGGCATCCGCCTGCAATTCGAGTTCGCTGGCCGTCGCTCGGAAATCATTGCGCTGGAATGGGACTGGGTTGACCTGCAGAACCGGCGGGTCGTCTGGCCTGATAGCAAGACCGGCGGCATGTCCAAGCCCATGAGCGAGGAAGCCTATCGGCTACTCTCGACGGCACCCCGGCAGGAGGGCTGCCGCTACGTGCTGCCTTCTCCGAGCCACGCCGGCAAACATCTGACCACGGGCGAGTATTACGGTGGCTGGAGCCGTGCGCTCAAGGCGGCTGGCGCCACGCACGTGGGCACGCACGGCATCCGCCACCGTTCGGCGACCGACATTGCTAATTCGGGCATCCCGGTCAAGGTCGGCATGGCGCTGACGGCGCACAAGACCGTCGTGATGTTCATGCGCTACGTCCACACCGAGGACAAGCCGGTGCGAGACGCGGCCGAACTGGTGGCGAATCGTCGCAAGACGATCACCGGGATGCAACGAGCCAAAGAGGTGGCGGCATGACCCGGCACAAGGCGTCTGTCACGTCGCCAGCAGCGCCGGTGGCGCTGCTGGGCGACATCCGGGCACTGATCGAGGCGTCGCACCAGCGCGCCGCTTCAGCGGTCAATGCCGAGCTGACCTTGCTGTTCTGGCGCATCGGTCAGCGCATCCATACGGAAGTGCTGGCCGGGCAGCGGGCCGGGTACGGCGAGGAAATCCTGCCAACCCTGGCCGAGCAGCTTGCCCGTGACTACGGGCGGGGTTTCGGGGAGAAGAACCTGCGCCGGATGGTCAAGTTCGCCGCCACGTTCCCTGACGAACCAATTGTCGCGACACTGTCGCGACAATTGAGCTGGTCGCATTTCGTCCTGCTGCTGGCGCTCAAGGAGCCGATGCAGCGGGACTACTACGCGCAGATGGCCGGCGTCGAACGGTGGAGCGTTCGGACACTGCGCGAGCGCACCGACTCGATGCTGTACGAACGCAAGGGGTATCTATTTAGCTCCAGCAGCGCCAGAATAGCTGGATGGAAACCCAGATGCTAACGCCGACTCCCGGGCAGGACTACCCTCGCACCTGGAACGAATTTCTTGACTGGTTTGCCACCGAAGA
>NZ_JAMBNO010000065.1 GCF_023715105.1 Hydrogenophaga intermedia
CGCCAACACCACGGCGGTCACGATCGCCGAAACGGGCGGTCACGTTACCGGAACGGCGCTGAAAACACCCCTCAGCCCACCGGTCACGATGCGCCGAAATGACCGGTCACATTCGCCGAAATACGCACTCCGGCCAATCTGAGGAAAATTCAACCGGCGTTGACACCCATACGACGGCCACACGCTGAGCACCCAGCTGGAGCAGGCAGCCATCCTGATGCAAGACACGGGGGTGAAGCCCGCCACGGCGTATGTGGACCTGGGTTACCGGGGCGTGGATGCGGACAACCCAGGGGTGGCCATCAAGCACCGGGGCAAGTACAAGACGCTCACGACCCAGGAGAGAAAGCTGCTCAAGAGGCGCCAGGCGATCGAGCCGATCATCGGGCATTTGAAGGCGGACCACCGCATGGATCGGTGCCATCTCAAAGGCGAACAAGGGGACAGACTGCACGCGGTGCTGTGCGCGGCGGGCTACAACATCCGCTGGCTGCTTCGGATGATTGCCAAGAAGGGGGGGCCCTTCTTGCGGCGGCTTTATTTGCGCCTGTGCCAAGCCGCAGCCCTATCGCCCAACTGGCCTCGCATGCTGCGCAACCTCGCCGTCAACGCAATCAGAGAGCCGGCACCACGACTGACCGCTGGCTGAAAACGAATATTTCAGGGCCGACTACCTAGAGAAAAAGGGCGCGGCTGTGGCCAAAGGCCGTTGATTGCATAGGCCAAGAGCCAGGTGATGACCATCGCGAGGACGATCTCAAGGCCGAGAAGGCGCCAGCGTCGCGATCCCAGCACAATGAGCGCCACGAGCGACAGGATCGCGAGTGGCGGCAGGAGCCCGCTGGCCATGCGCGCCAAGTTCACGGCCCATGCCGGATCACCAGGAGCGAGGTTCCAGTGAGAGAACAGTATGCGATCGAGGTCACCCATCGCGACCATCGCGACCATCGCGATCTGATGACGTAATCGCGGGAAAAGGTTCGTGTTCTTTTGTGGCGACGGTGATCCTCTTTGCAAATATCGCATACAGGAGGCCACTCAAGAACCAACACAACCAGGCAGTCCATAGGGTGTGGCTCGGCGGGTGTGCGCCACGCAGCGTTTGAACCACGCCAAGAGCTACGCCCGCGCCGCCCACGACCGTCAATATGCGTATAGCGTATCGCCAACGATGAGTCTCGATCCCACTCGCCAAGCCAGGCCATGCGGCGGCCATGAAGGCAAATGCCGAGGAAACATGGCCACCCGGAAAGCAGCGGCCTGGTCCTCCATCGGTTGTTATCCACCATGCCCAATGGGGAATCCAATGAGCGCTGCCGCCGAAGGCAGCCTGATCCCATGGGCAGCTCACGACACTGAACTGCTTTATGGTGCCAACCACGAGTGCGCACAAAGTGGTCGTTACCACCATGAACAAGCGCTCCTGGCGATTAAAGGTCTCAAGCCATCGCGGTGCTCGAACCACTGCGATCCAGAGCAGTATCAGAAGCAGCAGAGCAAGGTTGCGCGCCCCGGAATGGCCGATCTGCTCCAACCAGTAGCTGTGGCGAAGTGGAAAGCCGTCGCGGGTGCCGATCAGACTCATCACCACGGCATCAAGCCGGAAGAAGTCCCACAAGACCAGCAGGTAGAGGGCAGAGCCGGTGAGCAACCACCATTCGAAACTACCAGCTCTCAAAGATGCTCTCAACAGATCGACTCGCATCCAGCAATCTGATCTTCGTTTGATTAAGTGAGGATTAAATCGACGCGGTGTCGCACCGTGCTGCTCGGCTTTGGGTGGCTTAACGTCGGCTTAAGGTGATTCGCAGAGCATGCACCCTCATGCGTCGCTCCTGCAAAACCCCTGACGCCCGCATGAATGCTTATGTTTCGGGGTGATCACGGATACCCAGAACTCCCAGTTTGAATTTCAATAGCGATCAGTTTCTGGGAGATTTTGATGTTTGCTGA
>NZ_JAMBNO010000066.1 GCF_023715105.1 Hydrogenophaga intermedia
ATGTCCTTAAAATGCAGCGCATCATGGACAAAATCAACAATCCTGGCGAACTGGGCCGCGAGCTTCGCACCCTGCGCAAGCGCCTGGGCATCAAGTCCGTACAGCTGGCGAAGGACAGTGGCCGCAGCCGTGACGTGCTCAACCGCCTGGAGCGCGGGGATGACGTCTACGTCTCTTCCTTGTTCGATGCCCTGCGGGCCATGGGCTACTCGATCCGGCTGGAGAAAAAGGGTTTGCCAAGCCTGACCGAGATGCAGGCGTACGCCGCGCGTGAGCTGGGGGAAGAGGGTGAGCGTTGAGCTGGAAATGCCCGAGCGCATCAAGGCGCTCGAGATTGACATCGGCTCGAAGCTTGCAGGGCTGCTCGCGCGCGAGTCGCAGTTTGTGTTCACGTACAGGCCCCACGAAAGCGGTGCCTACAGCGGCCCCTGGCTCAGCCTGCTCATGAACCCGGATCAGGCGTCGGTCTACCAGAGCAATGGCATGTTCCCTGTGCTGGACATGAACCTGCCCGAGGGCTACCTGTACGAGCAGATCCGCGCGCGTTTTCCGAAGCAGAACATCACCGAGATGCATCTGTTGCTGGCCGTCGGGACCAACAGCATTGGCCGCAACAGCGCGCGCTTGCCTGGGGCGCCTGCGCGGGTGGGCGGACCGACGATCGATCGCGCAACGCTGCTGAACAGCACCAACAGCCAGGCGCTGTTTCCTGAACTGGTGGATGCCTATCTCGCAAGTGGCGCAGGCGTGTCTGGTGTGCAGCCCAAGATCATGCTGCCCGATCGCGCTTCGATTCCGGTGCCCACGCTCATCGTGAAGAGTGGCCCGGACTACTACCCTGGACTCTCGGCCAATGAGTTCATCGCGCTGAGCGCTGCAAAGCGGGCGGGGATCGACGTCTCAGGCTTTGACCTCAGTGCCGATGGCGGTCTGCTGGTGCTCGATCGTTTTGACATCGGTGCTGATGGCTCACGTCATGGTTTCGAGGACATCCCGTCGTTGCTGGGTATGCAGGTGCGCAACAAGCTGGACGAGCGCAAGTACCACGGCAGCTACGAGCTGATCGCTGATCTGCTGCGCAACCAGCTTGCCCTTCCACAGCCTGAGCTCGAGAAGTTCTTTCAGCAGGTCGCCTTCTCCATCCTGGTGAGAAACGGCGATGCGCACCTGAAAAACTTCGGGGTGCTCTACACCAGCGAGACGGACATCCGCCTGGCCCCGATGTTCGACGTGGTGACCACCTCGATCTACAAGTACACCCGCTTCGGCACCGGTGAGGAGATCGAGGACCGAACCATGGCGCTGAAGCTGCGAAAGGGCGACAAGACCAAAACGTACCCCTTGGCCAAAGAGCTTCTCGACTTTGGCCGTCGCGCGTGCGGCGTTGAACGACCCCAGAGGTTCATCATGAAAGCCGCGGACGCCATGGCAGCTACGCTGACTTCCGCCTGGCACGATGAACGCGTTCCGAAAGATCTGGTCCCCAAGATTGAAGAAGCGTGGGAGCATGGCTTCGCCTTGGCTCGGGAGGTCGCCTCTCTGA
>NZ_JAMBNO010000067.1 GCF_023715105.1 Hydrogenophaga intermedia
GAGCCTGTCAGTAATTTTGTGTGCGAGGCATAGCATGACGATCAGGAGCATCT
Organism: Hydrogenophaga intermedia; assembly: GCF_023715105.1. Taxonomy (GTDB): domain Bacteria; phylum Pseudomonadota; class Gammaproteobacteria; order Burkholderiales; family Burkholderiaceae_C; genus Hydrogenophaga; species Hydrogenophaga intermedia_A. Next base: position 54 of record NZ_JAMBNO010000067.1, read on the forward strand.
ATGCCAAGCAAGACAAAGACGAAGAACGCGGCTATTGCCGCCAGGACAGCGGCGCTGCCGCAGATCCCCAAGGAACTGCTCGATCAGTTCGTGGCGCAAGGCTCGCCGATGACGGCCGAGCAAATCAGCGCCACGACCATGGCGCTGAAGAAGGCGCTGATCGAGCGCGCGCTGGGGGCGGAGCTGTCGCACCACCTGGGCGATCTGCCCGGCGTGGACCGACCCGCTGCCAGCGGCAATCACCGCAACGGGCGCAGCCCCAAAACCGTGCACACCGAGGACGGCCCGCTGCGCATCGAGGTGCCGCGCGACCGCGAAGGCTCGTTCGAGCCGGTACTCATCCCAAAGCACGAGCGCCGCTTCACCGGCTTTGACGACAAGATCGTGGCGCTGTACGCGCGCGGCATGACGGTGCGCGAGATCCAGGGCTTCCTGGCCGAGCAGTACGGCAGCGAGGTCAGCCCCGAGTTCATCAGCTCGGTCACCGACGCCGTGATGGCCGAGGTCTCGGTTTGGCAGGGGCGCCCGCTGGAGCCCATGTACCCGGTGGTCTTCTTTGATGCGCTGCGCGTGAAGATCAAGGAGGAGGCGGTGGTGCGCAACAAGGCCGTGTACCTGGCCCTGGGCGTGCTGCCCGATGGCACGCGCGACATTCTGGGCCTGTGGATCGAGAACACCGAGGGCGCGAAGTTCTGGATGAAGGTGTTCAACGAGCTCAAGACCCGCGGGGTCGAGGACATCCTGATCGCTGTTACCGATGGCTTGAAGGGCATCCCCGAGGCGCTGGGGGCGGTGTATCCGGTCACGACGCTGCAGACCTGCATCGTGCACCTGATCCGCAACAGCCTGGACTTTGCGAGCTGGAAGGATCGCAAGGCGCTGGCGGCGGCCTTGAAGCCGATCTACACGGCCGCCAGCGCCGAGGCGGCCGCGCACGCGCTCGACGCCTTCGAGGCCGGCGCCTGGGGCCTGAAGTTCCCCACCGTCGTGGCGGCCTGGCGCCGGGCCTGGGACCGCGTGATCCCGTTCTTTGCCTTCAGTCCTGCGGTGCGCCGCGTGATTTACACGACCAACGCCATCGAGAGCATTCACGCGCGGCTGCGCAAGATCATCAAGACGCGCGGGCACTTCCCCAGCGACGATGCCGCGACCAAGTTGATCTGGCTGGCGCTGCGCAACATCACGGCCGACTGGGGTCGCTCGGCCAAGGAGTGGCGCGAAGCGATGAATCAGTTCGCGATTGCCTACGGCGATCGCTTCACCCGACCCGCCGCGTAACATGCGGCAGCGACTTGACCACCGCGTCGCTCGTTCGTCGCAAGCGACGAGCGACACCGTGGACAAGTCTTCCGGCGCCTCACACACAAAAATTCGGACACGCCC
>NZ_JAMBNO010000068.1 GCF_023715105.1 Hydrogenophaga intermedia
GTTGTTGGCCAGCAAGTCACGCACATGGCTGTAGCGCAGGGTGCCCAGGGCCAGAGCCCGTTCGCAGGCGGCCTCCAGCCTCACCTCGCCGTAGCGCCTGGACAGGCTCAGCAAGCCCAGGCAAGACCGGTAGCCATGCTCGGGGTGCTTGTAGGTCTGCAGCAGACGGGTGATCAGTTCGCCGCAGGCCACGCCGATGCGTTGCCCCCATTCGATGAGGCGCTGCGGCGTCCACTCCATGTGGGCGCGGTGGGCCGCAGGCATGTGCGCCTCCACCGTGGAGAAACCCCCACGCTTGTCGTTGCGGGCGTGAGCGGCCACGCGCTGACCGCGCAAGAGCAACTCGATGCCGTGACGCGTCATGCGCGCCTCCAGCGTCTGACCGACCAGCGAGTGCGGTGCGCTGTAACGGTGACCGTCGATCTCGACGTGGTAGTCGATGTGGACCTTCACGGTCTTGAAGCGCGCCAGCTCATAGGGCTGCTGGGGCAGCGGCATCAGGGCTGGGGCGTCCAGCTCGGCGAACACGCTGGAGCGGCTGCCCGGCAGCTTCTGGAAGGGTCGCTCGTTGAGGCTGGGGAGCAATTGCGCAATGGCCGCGTCAACCTGGGCGACGCTGTCAAAGCGCTGGTGGCGCAGCCGCGCCAGCACCCAGCGCGTGACGACTTGAACCGAGCTCTCGGCCGTGGCCTTGTCGCGCGGTGTGCGCGGGCGTGCAGGCAGCACCGAGGTGCCGTAGTAGCGGGCCAGGTCCTGCACCGTCTCGTTGGCACGCGGCTCGTAACGGTCTGGTGAGGCGATCACGGCACGTGCGTTATCAGGCACGATCAATTGCGGCACACCTCCATAGAAGTGCAGCGCGCGCACCATGCAGGCGATCCAATCGTCCAGACGCTGCGCAGGGGTGGCGCAGGCGAAGACGCAACTGGAGGCGGCCATGGCCGAGACAAAGACCTGGGCGCGGGCGCCACCGCGCAAGGCAACGGTTGCGCCCGCGAAGTCAATGAACAGCTTCTCGCCGGCACGCCGGTGTTGACGCATTGAACGCTTGAGGGTCTGGGCAAAGTCCTTGTAGTGCCCGCAGAACTGGGTGTAGCGCCAGGTACGACCATGGGGATGGGCCTCCACATACTCCTGCCACAGCAGCATGAGCGTCACACCCTTGCGGTCGAGTTCACGGTGGATACGGCCCCAGTCGGGGGTGATGTAAGGCTGCGAGGTGTTGGCCTTGGGCAGCAGGGTGGAGGTCAGTCGCTGCTCGCTCCAGCCCTGGACAGTCTCCCAATCCAGGCCGGCGGCATTGGTCAGGCCAACGTACTTGGCGACGGCTCCCTTGGATATGTTGAGGGTGGCAGCGATCTGCTCGTGCGAGAGATCGGCCTGCCACTTCAGGCGGATAACGTCTTTGATCATGCGTAGAGA
>NZ_JAMBNO010000069.1 GCF_023715105.1 Hydrogenophaga intermedia
GAACAAAGCGACGGCATCGGGCAGGTGAACACGGCGGTGAGCCAGCTGGACCAGATGACGCAGCAGAACGCGGCGCTGGTGGAAGAAAGCGCTGCAGCGGCGCAGAGCCTGAAGGATCAGGCGACCCGGCTGGCCGACGTGGTGCAGCAATTCCGCATCGGACACGACGTGGCTGCCCCGCTGGCGGCCCCTGCGACGACCGCCACCCCTGCCCCGATCCCCGCCCGTCCCATTCGACAACAGCCACCGGTGAAGGCCGCGACACCGGCTGAGCTCAGGAAGGAGACCCCCGCGGCCATCCGCCCACCCGCCACGCCCGCAAAGACGGACGAGGGTGACTGGGAGAGTTTCTGAAGCCAGGCGGGAATTCCCCCGCCCAGCCACACCCGGAGTTCGACATGAATGTTTTCGCCCGCCTCAAGATTGGCCAACGCCTGTACCTCGGCTTTGCCGTGGTACTGGCCCTGCTGGTTGGCGTGACCGCCCTGGCCTGGAGCGGCCTCAAGGCCTCCCAGGCCGCCACCGAACGTGTGGTCGTCATGGAAAAGCGCGCTGCTGCCACAGGTGAGTGGATTCACAGCACGCGCTTGAACATCAACCGCGTGCTGGCCGTGGCCCGCTCGCGCAACGATCCTACGGTGGATGCGCATTTCAAGCCGCTGATCGCCAAGACCACCGAGCGCATCAACGAGGTGCAGAAGGCGCTGGAGGCCGAGATCAGCAGCGAGCGCGGCAAGGCCCTGCTGGCCGAGATAGGCACCAAGCGTGGTGAATACATCGCTGTGCGCAAGACCTACTTCGAGGCCCTCAAGACAGGCGATACCGCCGCTGCCGATGGCATCCTCGAAAAGGGACTGATGCCCGCCGCCGACGCCTACAGCGCCAAGCAGCAGGAACTGCTGGATTACCAGCGCGAGCTGGTCGATCAAGCGGTGCAAGCCTCCGGGCAGACCGTGCAACGCCAGATCGCCACGCTGTTCGGCCTCGCCGGCCTGGCCGTGGTCCTTGCGGTGCTGCTCGCCTGGCGCATCACGCGTTCGGTCACGCAGCCGCTGATCGAGGCCGTGGCCGTGAGCCGGGACGTGGCGCAAGGCGATCTCACACGTGAGGTCAGCACCACGCGCGCCGACGAGCTGGGTGACCTCATCCGCGCGCTGGCCGAGATGAAGGGCTCGCTCGTCAACACCGTGGGCCTGGTCCGCCAGGCGACCGACAGCATCAACACCGCGTCGGTGGAAATCGCCACCGGCAACCAGGACCTGTCGGCGCGCACGGAGCAGACGGCCTCGAACCTGCAGCAGACCGCAGCGAGCATGGAGCAGCTCACCAGCACGGTGCGCCAGAGCGCCGATGCGGCGCGCCAGGCCAACCAGCTCGCTGCCAGCGCCGCCGAGATCGCCCAGCGCGGCGGCTCGG
>NZ_JAMBNO010000006.1 GCF_023715105.1 Hydrogenophaga intermedia
GGCCTGTTGTTCTACCGCTTGCTGCAGCAGGCCGTGGTCACCGACCCCTACACCTATGCCGACGTGGTGCGCAAGGCTCCACGCGTCGCACAAAACGGGGTAGCATCATTACTGGATGGATATCCAGTATAAAGTCTCGACTGGAGCTAAGCGGATACCCCTTATATACGTACAGTAAAGGAGTTGCACATGGTCCCGCTGATGGGCAGGAGGACGCCGTGTCCCCGTCGGTTTTGAAACAGGCCACACCGGTTTGGCCGAGCGCCGTGTGGCGGGCCGACCAGCTGGGCAGCCCGGTGGCGCGCGCCTGGCCCAGCGGCTTCGACGCGCTCGATGCCGAACTGCCTGGCGGCGGCTGGCCAGGCCATGGCCTGACGGAGTTGCTGGGGCCGGTCGGCGGCGCGTTCGAGTGGCGCCTGCTTGGGCCGTGGCTGCGCCAGCCGTCGGTGGCGGCCCGTCCGGTGGTGCTCGTGGGGCCGCCGCATCCGCCGCATCCGCCGGGCTTGCAGCACGCAGGCCTGGCACCCGGCCGGTTGGTCTGGCTGCGGGCCGACAGCGCAGCCGAGCGCCTCTGGAGCGCCGAGCAATTGCTCAAGGGCCGCACAGGGGCGGTGCTGGTGGCCTGGCTGCCGCAGGTGCGCCCGGCGCAGTTGCGCCGTCTGCAGGTGCTGGCCGCTGCCTGTGAGGCGCCGGCCTTCGTGTGCCGGCCCGAAACGGCTGCACGCGAACCGTCGGCTGCGCCGTTGCGCCTGCGCGTGGGGTTGGGGCCCGATTGGGCTCTGACGGTCGATGTCTTCAAGCGCAAAGGGCCGCCGCTGGCGCGTCCGCTGCGTCTTGTGTCGGTGCCCGGTGGGCTGGACGCGGTGCTACCACCGCGGCTCGCACAGCCCGCCCGTGTGCCGGTGCCGATGGTGGAGGTTGCCGATGTGGTGGTGCGCCCTGTGCCTGCCGCCGGACACGCCCTGCACTGAGCTGTCGTGGTGGGCGCTGGGCTTCACGCCGCGCGTGACCTGCGTTGACGAGGCGGTGCTCATGGAACTGGCCGCCAGCGCACGCCTGTTCGGCGGCCGGCGTACGCTGCGCGAACGGGTGCAGGTGCAGGCGCTGTCGCATGGGGTGACGCAGGTCGCCTGGGCGCCCAATGGGCTTGCGGCACTCGCGCTGGCACGCGCCGGGCAGACCGACAGCGGCACGCTGACCCTGGCCGATGCGCTCGATGCGTTGCCACTGGGCGTGCTGAGTGCTGCGCGGCCGCACGAGCGCACACTGGCCCAGGTCGGTTGCCGCACGCTGGGCGCCTTGCGCCGGCTGCCGCGTGAGGGGTTGGGCCGCCGCTTCGACCAGGCGCTGTTGCACGCGCTCGACCAGCTCTACGGCCTGGCGCCCCAGGCGCACGACTGGGTGCGCCTGCCCGAAGTGTTCGAGGCCCGGCTGGAGCTCATGGCACGCGTGGACGACGCTGCGGCGCTGGTGTTCGGGGCGCACCGCCTGCTGCAGCAGATGGCACTGTGGCTGGGCGCCCGGCGCAGTGGCGTGACCGCGTTCACCTTGCGCTGGGCGCACGATGCGATGCGATCCCGCGAGGTCGGCCCGACAGATGAGCTCACCGTGCGCACCGCCAGGCCTTCGCGCGACGTCAGCCACCTGCTCCGTCTGCTGGCCGAGCACCTGCACCACGTGCGCCTGCAGGCACCGGTGGGCGAGCTCTGGCTGCACGCGACCGACGTGCAACCGTTGCGGGAAACCAGCGCCTCACTGCTGCCGGATGCGGGGCAGGAGGGAGAGACCCTGCCGCGGGTGATCGAGCGCATCGCGGCGCGCCTCGGGGCAGCGCGCGTGCTGCGCCCGCTGCTGGTGGCCGACCACCGGCCCGAGGCGATGTGTCGATGGCGGGCGGCCGATCGGTGGGCCGATGCGCCGCTGCCGCACCACAGCGCCCCCATCAGCGACACACCGCAGCCGGGCTTTCTGCTGCCCGAGCCGCTCAAGCTGGTGGTGCGCGGGCATCGGCCGCTCTACCTGGGTGAGCTGCGCCTGCTGCTCGGGCCGCAACGTATCGAAGGCGGCTGGTGGGACCGCGACGAGGCGCGTCACGACATGCGTCTGGTGGTGCGTGACTACTGGATCGCCTTCTCCGGGCGGGCCGGCCTGCTGTGGATCTTCCAGACCCGCGCCACCGATGGCGCCGAGCCGGCCTGGTACCTGCACGGCTTTTTCGCCTGAGGTGGCCCATGCCCGACACCCTGCCGGCCTACGCCGAGCTGTGCTGCCTCTCCAACTTTTCCTTCCTGCAAGGCGCCAGCCACCCCGAGGAGCTGGTGGCGCGCGCGCACGCGCTGGGCTACAGCGCGCTGGCCATCACCGACGACTGCACCATGGCTGGCGTGGTGCGCGCGCACGTGGCGGCCAAGGCGCACGGGCTCAAGCTGCTCATCGGCAGCCGCTTCGAGGTCGATGACGGCGAGCACGGCCGCTTCGCGCTGGTGTTGCTGGCCACCACGCGCGAGGCCTATGGCCACTTGTGCGGTTTCATCACCCAGCTGCGTCGGCGCTCGCCCAAGGGCACGTACCACCTGGCGCGGCATGAAATCGACGCCACCGCGTTGCCCGGCTGCCTGGCCATTGCGCTGCCGGCGCGCCACGCGCCGCAAAGCGCGTGCGACGCGATCGCGCGCTGGCTGCTGCAGCACTTCATCGGGCGCTGCTGGCTGGGCGTGGTGCAGCGCCGCGCCTTCGACGACGAGCTGCACCTGCACCGCCTGCGCGAGAGCGCTGGCCTGTGCGCCGTGCCGCTGGTGGCCGTGGGCGACGTGCGCATGCACCAGCGTTCGCGCAAGCCGCTGCACGACGTGCTCACCGCCACCCGCATCGGCCGTGCGCTCACCGACTGCGGTTTTGCGCTGGCCGAAAGCGCCGAGCAGCGCCTGCGCTCGCGCCTGCTGCTGTCGCAGCGCTTTGCCCCCGGGCTGCTGGCCGAAACCCTGAACGTGGCGGCGCGGTGTCACTTCTCGCTCGACGAGTTGCGCTACCAGTACCCCGCCGAACTCGTGCCCGCCGGTCACACGCCCACGAGCTGGTTGCGCCAGCAGGTGTTCGAAGGCGTGGCCCGCCGCTGGCCCGCCGGCGTTCCCGCCGAGCGGCTGCAACAGATCGAACACGAGCTCGCGCTGATCGCCGAGCTGCGCTACGAGCACTACTTCCTCACGGTGCACGACATCGTGGCCTTTGCGCGCAGCCGCCACATCCTGTGCCAGGGCCGCGGCTCCGCGGCCAACAGCGTGGTTTGCTACTGCCTGGGCATCACCGAGGTGAACCCCGACGAGATGACCATGCTGTTCGAGCGCTTCATCTCGCGCGAGCGCCGCGAGCCGCCCGACATCGACGTCGACTTCGAGCACCAGCGGCGCGAGGAGGTGGTGCAGTACCTCTACGCCAAATACGGGCGCGACCGCGCCGCGCTCACCGCCACCGTCATCTGCTACCGCCCGCGCAGCGCCCTGCGCGATGTGGGAAAAGCCCTGGGCTTCGCGCCCGACGCGCTGCACGCCCTGGCGCGCGGGGTGCGCTGGTGGAGCGAAGGCGCGATCGAGCGCGAACGCCTGGTGGAGGCCGGCCTCGACCCCGATGCGCTGGCGGTGCGCCAGCTGGCCGAACTCACCGCCGAACTCATGGGTTTTCCGCGCCACCTGTCGCAGCACACCGGCGGCTTCGTGCTCACCAGCGGGCCACTCTCCAGCCTGGTGCCGATCCAGAACGCCGCGATGGCCGATCGCACCGTGATCGAGTGGGACAAGGACGATCTCGATGCGCTCGGCCTGCTCAAGGTGGACGTGCTCGCGCTGGGCATGCTCACCGCCATCCGCAAGGCGCTCGATCTGGTCGGCCGCCGGCTCGGGCGCCCCTTCGGCATGCAGGACATCCCCGGTGGCGATGCGGCCACCTACGACATGATCTGCGCCGCCGACACGGTGGGCGTGTTCCAGATCGAGAGCCGCGCGCAGATGAGCATGCTGCCGCGCCTGCGGCCGCGCGTCTTCTATGACCTGGTGATCGAGGTCGCGCTGGTGCGGCCAGGGCCGATCCAGGGCGGCGCGGTGCACCCCTACCTGAACCGCCGCCAGGGCAAGGTGCCCGTGGACTACCCGAAGAACCTGGAGAAGGCGCTGGACCGCACGCTGGGCGTGCCCGTGTTCCAGGAGCAGTGCATGCAGATCGCCATGATCGCGGCCGGCTTCACGCCCGACGAGGCCGACGGCCTGCGCCGTGCCATGGCCGCGTGGAAGCGCAAGGGCAGCCTGGGGCAGTACGAGGCGCGGCTGCTGCAAGGCATGGCCGAGCGCGGCTACGACGCCGGGTTCGCGCGCGGCGTGGTCGAGCAGGTCAAGGGCTTCTCCAGCTACGGTTTTCCCGAGAGCCACGCCGCCAGTTTTGCCAAGCTGGTCTATGTGAGCAGCTGGCTCAAGTGTCACCACCCGGATGCCTTTCTCGTGGCCCTGCTCAACAGCCAGCCCATGGGCTTCTACAACCCGCGCCAGCTGGTGCAGGACGCGCGCCGCCACGGCATCGAGGTGCGGCCGGTGGACGTGTTGCACAGCGACTGGGAGGCGGTGCTGGAAGCCACCGGAAAAATGGAATCTGACCCCAACAAGGAATCTGACCCCAACAAGAAGGCGGTGCGGTTGGGGTTGTGGCTGGTGGATGGGTTGGGCGAAGCGGTGGCGCGGCGCATCGTGGGGGCGCGGGCGCAGGGTGGGTTTGACAGCGTGGCCGATCTGGCGCGGCGGGCGCGGTTGGGGCGGCGCGAGCTGGCGCTGCTGGCAGCGGCCGATGCCTTGCAGTCGCTCAGCGGGCACCGGCGCCAGCAGGTGTGGGCGTCGGCGGCGCTGCAGGCCGCGCCCGCCTTGCTGCGCGACGCGCCGGTGGACGAGGCACCGCTGGCCTTGCCCGAAGCGCCGGAGGGCGAGGCCGTGGTGTGGGACTACGCGAGCCTGGGGCTCACGTTGCGCAGCCACCCGCTGGCGCTGCTGCGCCCGGCGCTGCAGCGCCGCCGCCTGCAGAGTGCGGCCGAATTGCGTGCCGCGCCCGATCGCCGTCTGGTGCGCCACGCCGGCATCGTCACCCTGCGCCAGCAGCCCGAAACGGCCAGCGGTGTGGTGTTCGTGAGCCTGGAGGACGAGACCGGCGTGGTGCAGGTCATCGTGTGGCGGCGTATTCGCGAGCGCTTTCGCCAGGTGCTGCTGCAGTCACGCCTGCTGGCGGTGTACGGCCACTGGCAGCGCGAAGGCGAGGTGGGCAACCTGATCGCGGGCCACCTTGAGGACCTCACACCGCTGCTCGGCCAGTTGAGCACCAGCCAGAGCCGCGATTTTCATTGAGCCGACGGCGTCGCTCGCCGCATCAGCACGTCGGTGATGAAGCGCCAGTGCGCCGGCGACACCGGTGTGATCGAGAGCCGGTTGCCGCGTTTGAGCAGCAGCATGTCGGCCAGCTCCGGCTCGGCGCGCAGTTCCGCGAGCGAGATCAGCCGCGTCTTGCGCAGCGCCTGCACGTCCACCAGTTGCCAGCGCGGTGCTTCGGGCCTGGAGGCGGCGTCGAAGTAGGGCGAAGATGGGTCGAACTGCGTGAGGTCGGTGTGCGGTGCGGACGCCACCCGCGCCAGGCCCGCGATGCCGGGTTGGGGACAACTGGAGTGATAGAACAGCACGCCATCGCCGATGCGCATGGCATCGCGCATGAAGTTGCGCGCCTGGTAGTTGCGCACCCCCGTCCAGGGCACCGTGGCCTGTGGCGCAGCCAGCGCGTCGTCGATCGAGCATTCGTCGGGCTCGGATTTCATCAACCAATACTGCGTCATTGATCGAGCTCCCTGGCTGCCTGGACCGGTGGCCCTGGCACGCGCAGCCACCACAGGCAGGCCAGCGCACTGCCCACCAGTGCGCCAGACACCCACAAGGCCCCGCCGCCCCAACGTTCGACGAGCCAGCCGAACACCAGCGGCGAGAAGGCCTGCGCCACGCGCGAGGGCGCCACGATCCAGCCCTGCCGACGCCCATAACCCACCGGTCCGTAAAAGGCCAGCGGCAGCGTGCCCTTGGCGATGGTGAGCATGCCGTTGCCCAGGCCATGCAGCACCGCAAACACCGGCGCCGCCACGGCGCCCAGCGCCATCCACACCAGCACGCCGAGCGGGTGCATGGATGCCGCGAATCGCGCCGCCCACAGCGGATGAAAACGCCGCAACCCCCCGAACTCCAGCAGGCGCCCAGCCACCTGCGCCGGCCCCACCAGCGCACCGATCGCCAGTGCCCCGGCCAGTGACAAGCCGCCGGCCATCAGCAGGGCGGGCAGGTGGGCCGCCAGCGCGGTGCTGACAAACCAGGTGGCCGCGAACACATAGGCCAGCACCCAGGCCACATGGCGCTGCGCGGGTGGCGCGGCCAGGCTGCCCTGCGGCGCCAGCGCCTCCGGCGCGGGCAGCGCCTGGGTGCGCGGCAGGCTGGCGTTGAGCGGCAGGCCCAACAAGAGGTGCAACGCGGCCCAACCCAGGCAGGCGCCGCGCCAGCCAAACTGCACCTCCATCCACGCCGACAACGGCCAGCCGACAGTACTGGCCAGGCCGCCGAGCAAGGTGATGCCCGTGATCGCGCCGCGCGCCTGCTGCCCCTGCAGGCGTACCAGCGTGGCGAACGCGGCCTCGTACAGGCCCGACCCCATCGCCACGCCGATCACGAGCCAGCCCGCAAACACGGACACCGGCCCCTGCGCCAGCGCAAGCAGGACCAGGCCGGCCGCGAACAAGCCGCTGGTGCCCATGAGCACAGGGCGTCCTCCAAGCCGGTCGATGGCGCGACCCACCGAGGGGCCGACCGCGGCCGACAACAGCAGCGCGAGCGAGAAGGCCAGCCAGACCAAGCCCACGGGCACGCCCGCATCGGCCGCCATGGGCCGGACCAGAATGGCGGGCAGGTAGTAGCTCGATGCCCAGGCCAGGGTCTGGGCGGTGCCCAGTCGCAGCACCAGGGAGGTGTTGCCGTCCATGGCCTAGACGATGTCGATGGTGTGGAAGCCGAAGCGCCCGTTGCGCCGGTCGGCAAAGTAGTGCTGCAGCGTTTCGCGCACGGTGCGAAAGGCGATCTCGTCCCAGGGAATCTCGTCCTCGCGGAACAAGCGTGCTTCGATGGTTTCGTGGCCAGGGTTGAAGCGGTCACTGAGGAGCCGGGCGCGGTAGAAGAGGTGCACCTGGCCCACGCGAGGCACGTTCATGAGGGTGAAGAGCTCACCGAGTTCGATCTGCGCGCCGGCCTCTTCATCGGTCTCGCGCAGTGCACCCTCGGCCGTGGTCTCACCGAGCTCCATGAAGCCCGCGGGCAGTGTCCATTTGCCCCAGCGCGGTTCGATGTTGCGCTTGCACAGCAGCACCTGCGCGCCGTCGCTGCCCCACACGGGCACGGTGCCCACCACGTTGAGCGGGTTGTCGTAATGCACCGTGCCGCACGCCGGGCACACGGCGCGTTCGCGCGTGTCGCCATCGTCGGGCAGGCGCATCTGCACAGCGGTGCCGCAGTTGCGGCAGAACTTGGACGGCGGACGCAGCATCAGGGCAGTGTAGCGGCGGGCGTGGAGGCGAAAAAAAGGCCGGGTGATCCCGGCCTCGTGCGGCAGCAGTGCTTTACGCCTTCTTGCCGTGCTTCTCGATCAGGGCCTTGGCGGTCTCGAACAGCTTCTTGCCGTCAAAGCCACGCTTGTCCATGTCCTGCATCCATTCCACCTCGACCAGGCGCGCCTTGCGCTTGAACTCCTGCGCGTCGGCAGCGGAGATCTTGTGGATGGTGTTGCCCAGATCGGCAGCGGCCTTGCGGCCGGCCGGATCACCGCCTTGCTGCGTCTTGCCCAGCCAGCCCGAGGTCTCGATGCCGGAGTTCTTGTCGATGATGGCCTTCAGATCGGGCGCCAGGCTGTTGTACTTGGCCTTGTTCATCGCCATCACGAAGGTGGTGGTGTAGAGCGCGCCGCCGGCCGGATCGAACTCGCTGTGGAACTTGGTGAGCTCGTGCACTTTCACCGAAGGCACCACCTCCCAAGGGATCACGCAGCCGTCGATCACGCCCTTGGAGAGCGAATCGGGGATCTGCGGCAGCGGCATGCCCACGGGCGTGGCGCCCAGGTAACCCAGCATCTTGGTGATCTGGCGGGTCGGGCCGCGCACCTTGGAGCCGCGCAGGTCGTCGGCCGTCTTGATGAGCTTGCTGCGCATGTGGAACATGCCCGGGCCATGCACCTGCAGCGCGATCGGCTGCACTTCCTTGAACTCGTCCTGGGCGACGGTCTGCACGTATTCCCAGTAGGCGCGCGAGGTGGCCTCCGCGTTGTTCATCATGAAGGGCAGCTCGAACACCTCGATGCGCGGGAAGCGGCCCGGGGTGTTGCCCGGCAGCGTCCACACCACGTCGACCACGCCGTCGCGCGCCTGGTCGTACAGCTGCACCGGCGAGCCGCCGAGCTGCATGGCCGGGTAGGCCTCGAACTTGATGCGACCGCCCGAGTCCTTCTCGACCTTGTCCATCCAGGCCTTGTGCATGTTGAGCCACACGTTGGACTGCGGGGCCATGAAGGTGTGGAACTTCAGCGTGACGCTTTGCTGGGCAAAGCCGGTGAGGGCCGGCGCGCCCAGGGCGAGGGCCGCACCGGACTGGATCAGGGTTCTGCGCTGGATCATGGTGGAGGGTCTCCGTGGTGATGAACTTGGTTGAAGCCTAAATCGTGAGTGGGCCCAGCGGTGAGAGGTCAAACCCGAACACCGCCTGTCACCGCCTGTTCCCGCTCACGCCACCTTGACGGTGATCGGCACGAGGCCGTCCACGCCGCCGGTGAGGGTGTCGCCCGACACCACTGCGTTCACGCCCTCGGGCGTGCCGGTGTAGATGAGGTCCCCGGGTTGCAGTTCCCAGGCGGCCGACAGGTGTTCGATGGTCTCGGCGATGTTCCAGATCAGCTTGTTGACGTTGCTGCGCTGGCGGTCCGCGCCATTGACCTGCAACCAGATGGCGGCATTGACCACGTCGCCCGCCTGCGCAGCGGGCGTGATGGGGCCGATGGGCGCGGAATGATCGTAGGCCTTGCCGATGCACCAGGGGCGGCCCTGCTTTTTCATCTCGCCCTGCAGGTCGCGGCGCGTCATGTCCAGCCCGACCGCATATCCATAGACGTGATTGAACGCATCGGCCGCTGCGATGTTGCGGCCGCCGGTGCCGATGGTCACCACGAGTTCGATCTCGTGGTGCAGGTTCTTCGTCAGGCTGGGGTAGGGGATGGTGGCGGTCTGCCCCGCGTCGGCGACCACGATGGCATCGGCCGGCTTGAGGAAGAAGAACGGTGGCTCGCGGCCGGTGAAACCCATTTCCTTGGCGTGTTCTTCGTAATTGCGGCCGACGCAGTAGATGCGGTGCACGGGGAAGCGTTCGCCACGGCCAACGATGGGCACGGACACGGTGGGTGGTGGGGGGAAGAGGTAGCTCATGGTTCTGAGTGTGCCACCCGTCGTCAGTACTGGGTGGCCGGCAAGTGCACCACCAGGCCATCGAGTTCGGGGGTGAGTGCAATCTGGCACGACAGGCGGCTGGTGGGCTTCACCGGCGCGGCCGCGAAGTCGAGCATGTCGGCCTCGTCGGCCACCGGCGCGGGCAGGCGCGCGGCCCAGGCCTCGTCCACATAGACGTGGCAGGTGGCGCAGGTGAGGGTGCCGCCGCAGTCGGCGGCGATCTGCTCGATGCCGGCGTCGACGGCCGCTTTCATGAGGCTTTGTCCGGGAGCGCAGCGCAGTTCGCGCGTGCTGTGGTCGGCGGCGATGAGGTGGATGGTGATCATGGTGTCTGGCATCAATAGCGCGCGAAGTACTCGCGGCGCTCGAAATCGGTCTTGTCCTCGGCGGCGGCGTGGCGTTCGAGTTCCTGCTGCTTGATGCGGCAGAAGTGGTTCACCAAAGACGCGCCGAGGGCGTCCACCAGCGCGGTATCGGCCCGCAGCGCGGCCAGCGCGTCGCCCAGGTTGTCGGGGATGCGCTCGCTGCCGGCGGCGTAGGGCGCCTCGGTGCCCGCTGGTGGGACCAGGCCGCGCTTGAGGCCGTCGAGCCCGGCGTGGATCTGGGCGGCCATGCACAGGTAGGGGTTGGCTGCGGGCTCACCGAGGCGGTTCTCGATGCGTGTGGCCGCATCGCCCGCGCTGCCCACCACGCGCAGCATGGCGCCGCGGTTGTCGCGCCCCCACAGGATGGCCTGCGGCGCCAGCGCGTTGGGCCGGAAGCGCCCGAAGCCATTGACCGTGGGGGTGCACAACGGCGTGAGCGCGCGTGCGTGCGCCAGCAGGCCCGCAAGCCAGTGCGCGCCGGCCTTGCCGAGCGTGTGCAGCGCATCGCGCGGCGTGTTGCCCACCGCGGGTTCGTCGCGCACGAACACGTTGCGCCCGCTGGCCAGCTCCACCACCGACTGGTGCAGGTGCCAGCCGCTGGACATGATGTTCGGGAACGGCGGGCGGCACATGAAGGTGGCGTGATAGCCCGCGCGGCGCAGCGCCTGCCGCGCGCCGTTGCGCAGCAGCACCATCTGGTCGGCCGCGGTGAGGGCATCGGTGGCGTCGAACACGGCTTCCACCTGGCTGGGGCCGAGTTCGATCTCCAGCGATTGCAGCGGCAGACCCAGGCCCAGGGCGGTGCGCTCCACGATGCGCAGCGCCTCGTCGGCCATGTCGCTCATGGCTTCGCCTTGCAACTGGTAGCCGGGGTGGATCATCTGCACCGCGGGCGGCTCGCCCGGCCAGGCAGCGCGCATCGGGTCGAGTTGCGGCGTGGCGTCGGTGAGGCGGTAGATGTGGAACTCGACCTCCAGTCCGGTCTTGAAGCCCAGGCCTTCGCGCGCCAGCGCAGCCAGCGCGGTCTGCAGCACGCGGCGGCTGTCGAAGTCCACCGGTGTGCCGTCGGCATGCCACGGCTGGCAGCGAAGCCAGCCGGTGCCGGGCGCCCAGGGCAGTTCCACGAAGCTGGCGGGATCGGGCAGCAGCAGCAGGTTGGCCGCGCCCGCAAAGCCGGGCAGGTCGTCGGTGGCGCCGGGCTCGAACACCTTCCACGCGGTCTTGTCGGCGGTGTCCTTGAGCATCAGCGTGCCGACCATGCCCACGCCATCGCGCAGCGCGCGCACCGCGGCGTGCGGCATCAGCGTCTTGCCGCGCAGCAGGCCGTGCGCGTCGCACCAGCCCAGGCGCAAGCGCTCGATGCCGCGCTCCTCGATGTAGCGCGCCAGGCGTTGGCACGCGTCCTCGCGCGCGGCGTCGTGCACGCCGCAGCGGTGGGCGAAGCTCATTTCGCGCCCGCCAGCGCTTCGTGAGGGGCCGTCCAGGGCGCGGCTTCGCGGCGCTTGCGCACGGCGTCCTGCCACCAGGTCTGCCAGGCGCCGGTGGGCGCAAAGCCGTCGATGGTGTCGGGGCCGTGGATGTCGGCGTGTTTCGCCGCGTCGCCGATGCCGGGCGCGGTGCCGCCTTGTTCCACGGCATCGATGGCTTGCAGCAGCAGGCGGCGGTTGGCCATGATGACCTTGTCCGACGTGCCCAGGTGCTCGCGCGTGCGGTCCTGGATGGCGCCCATGCTCTCGCAGGCCCACTGGTCGTGCACGTTGATGTCGTCTTCGCCCATGCCGAGGTAGGTGCGCTCCACCTGCTCCTGCGGGTTGAAGCCCCAGTGGTTGTGGCGGCCCGTCTTGGGCTCGAAGAAGGGCAGCGTCACCGCGTCCAGGCGCGGCTTGCGCATGGCGGCCTTGTCCACCGGTGCGTCGAAGCTGGTGAAGAAGGCGTACCAGTAGTTGCGGGTGTCGTCCACCGGCACGTGCATCTGCGTGATCGTCATGGTCTCGGACAGCGGGATCACAAAGGTCTGGGGGAAAACGGCGTTGGTCACGCGCACATGCGTGAGTTCATCGTTGAGCTTGCGCAGCGCGGTGAGCTGGATGCCCCAGGGCTTGGGCTCGTGCGAGATCTCCGGACTGCCGAACTCGCGCATCACGCGCGTCATGGGCCAGCGTTCGCCCGCCACTTCGCCCGCGCTGGCGCCACGAAACTGCTTGCCGTAGGCGTCGTCCAGCGGCGCGTCATTGAAGAAGCGGTGCAGATAGGAGGCGTGTGCCGGGTCGATGCCGACCTCCAGCGACTGCAGCCAGTTGCAGTTCCAAAGGCCCTTGAAGGCGAAGGTGTGCGTGGCCGGTGCCTCGAAACAATCGAGCGCAGGCAGTGGTGGCGGCTCGCCGTCGCCTAGCCAGGCAAACAGCACGCCGCTGCGTTCAATCAATGGATAGCTCTGCTGGCGTACGCGGTTGCACAGCGTGCTGCCCGCGGGCTCGGCGGGTGTTTCCAGGCAGCGGCCATCAATGTCGAACTTCCAGCCGTGAAACGGGCAGCGCAGGCCATCGCCCTCGTTGCGACCATAGGCCAGGTCGGCGCCGCGGTGCGGGCAGTCGCGGTCGAGCAGGCCGAAACGGCCCTTCGCGTTCCTGAACAGCACGAAATCCTGGCCCAGCAGGCGCACCGGCTTGACCGGGCGCACCGCCATCGCAGGGTCGATGGCCGCGTCGAACTCGTCGAGCAGGGCGACGGGTTGCCAGTAGCGGCGCAGCAGGCGCCCACCGGGGGTACCGGGGCCGACCTGGGTGAGGCGTTGGTTGAGTTCGGCTTTCATGCGTGGCCTGTGTTGGTACCGGGGTGGGGTAAAACGGTATCCCGTTTCTTTGGTTCAGTGTACAGTCTGTGGCCATGAGCTTGCAAGAAACCGTTCTCATGCAGTTGCGCGACTGGATCCTGTCGGGCGAATTCGAGCCCGGCCAGCGCCTGGCCGAGCAACAACTGGCCGAGCGCCTGGGTGCCTCCCGCACGCCGGTGCGCGCGGCCCTGGTGACGCTGGAGCAAGAGGGCCTGGTCGAGGCCAACGAGACCGGCAAGTACCTGGTGCGTCAGTTCACGGCGCAGGAGGTGATCGACGCGATCGCGGTACGCGGGCACCTGGAAGGCATGGCCGCGCGGCTGGTGGCTGAGCACGGCGTGCCGCGCGCGCTGCAGAACGAGTTGCAGGCGGTGCTCGACGAAGGTGATCGGCTGCTGGCGGACGACCCGCTGACGCTGGCGAGTTACGCCGCCTATGCGTTGATGAACGACCGCTTCCACGCGCTCATCCTGGACGCCTGCGGCAACCGCGCGTTGCAGCGCGCCGTGGCGCTCAACGACAAGCTGCCGTTCGCACCGGCCTCGGCCATGCTGCCCATGCAGGGCGCAGTGGCACTCGACCGCGACTGGATGCTCTACGCCCACCGCCAGCACCACATGCTGTTCGACGCGCTCAAGCGTGGCGAGGGCGCGCGCGCACAGGCACTGGCCACCGAACACACCGAAGTGGCGCAGATGAACATGCGCTTGGCTCTGGAGCGGCGCAGCGAGAGCGAGCGGGTGATGCCGTTGATGAAGCTGGTGGTGGGCTGACACCACCGGCCCGCCTCAGACGCCGAGGTACTGCGCCAGGAGTTCCGGCTTGGCGAGCAACTCCGACGTCGCTCCTTCGAACACCACCTCGCCCTTCACCAGGATCACGTTGCGGTCGGTGATCTGCGTGACGTGCTTCCAGTTCTTGTCGACGATCACGCTGCTGATGCCGCTCTCGCGGATGAGCCCGCAGATGCGCCAGATCTCGCGCGCGATCAGCGGCGCCAGGCCTTCGGTGGCCTCGTCGAGGATCAGCAGATCGGGGTTGGTCATCAGCGCGCGGCCGATGGTGAGCATCTGCTGCTCGCCGCCGCTCAGTTGCTGGCCGCCGTGGTTCAGGCGCTCGGCCAGACGCGGGAAGGTGTCGAGCACGCGCTCGTAGGTCCAGTCGCGCTGGCCCTTGGTGCCCGCTCGCGCGGCCATCACCAGGTTTTCCTTCACGCTCAGGTTGCCGAAGATGCCGCGGCCCTCGGGCACATAGGCGATGCCCTGGCGCGCCACGGCATAGGGCGAGGCACCTGTCATGTCGCGGCCCTTCACCTGTACCGTGCCGCCGCTGGGTTTGACGAGGCCGATGAGCGACTTGAGCAGCGTGGTCTTGCCCATGCCGTTGCGTCCCATGAGGCCGATGGTCTGCGCCGGACCGACGGTGAAATCGACACCGCGCAGGATGTGGCTCTGGCCGTAGTGCGTGTGCAGGCCGCGGGCTTCGATGAGCATGGACATCAATGCTCCTCCCCGAGGTAGGCGGCCTGCACGCCTTCGTCATTGCGGATCTGCTCGGGCGTTCCGCTGGCGATCACCTGACCGTTGACCATCACGGTGAGCACATCGGCGAGCGCGAACACCGCGTCCATGTCGTGCTCCACCAGCATCACCGCGTGCTCGGCCTTCAGGCGCTGCAGCAGCGCCACCATCGATTCGGCCTCGGCCGCGCCCATGCCGGCCAGGGGTTCGTCCAGCAGCAGCACGGTGGGTTCGGTGGCCAGTGTCATGGCGATCTCGAGCTGGCGCTGCTCGCCGTGGCTGGTGGCGGCGGCCACGCTGTTGGCGCGCGCCGTCAGGCCGGCGAGTTCCAGCGCGCGCTCGCAACGCCGGTTCACCTCGGCCAGTCGCCCGGCCGGGCTGATCCAGTGCAGTGGGTTGAAGGGCGCATGACGCTCGCGCGATTGCGCGGCCAGTCGCACGTTCTCCCACACGGTGAAGGGCAGGAAGATGTTGGTCTTCTGGTAGCTGCGGCCCAGGCCCTGGCGCGAGATGCGCTCGGGCGGTTGGCCGGTGATGTCCTGCCCGTTGAGCCGGATGCTGCCGCTGGTGGGTGGCAGATCGCCCGAGAGCAGGTTGGTCAGCGTGGATTTGCCCGCGCCGTTGGGGCCGATGACCGCATGGATGCGGCCGCGGTGCAGGTCCACCGACACGTCGTTCACGGCCGCCAGACCGCCGAAGCGCTTGGTGAGGTTCGTTGCGGAGAGCAGCAGTTCGTTCATGCCTTCTCTCCACGCTTGGTGAAGCGCTCGATCAAGCCGAGCAGGCCGCGCGGCGCCACGATGACCACCAGCACGATGAAGCCGCCCATGAGCAGCTGCCAGTGCTTGGTCATGTCCTTGAAGACGTGCATCACGTACTCGAAGGCGAAGGCGCCGACGATGGCACCCGCGAAGTTGCCCATGCCGCCGAGGATGACCATCATGATGGCGTGCGCGCTCATGTGAAAACCCATGAGCTCGGGGTTCACGTAGCCGGTCTGCGCAGCCCACAGGTAGCCCGCCACGCCCGCCAACGCACCGGCCAGCGTGAAGGCGGTGAGCTTGTAGCCGAAGGTGCCATAGCCCACCGCGCGCATGCGGTGTTCGTTGACACGGATGCCGGCCAGCACGCGGCCGAAGGGCGAGAACAGCAGGCGGCGCAGCCCGACGTAGATGAGCAGCAGCAGCGCGAGCGTGAAGTAGTAGAAGACGAGCTTGTTGTCCAGGTCGATACCGAGCGCGGTGGCGTCGGGGCGGAAGGTCACGTAGATGCCGTCGGAGCCGCCCAGTGACTTGTTGTCGAAGAACAGGAAGAACACCATCTGCGCGAACGCCATGGTGACCATGATGAAGTAGATGCCGTGGGTGCGGACCACGAAGAAGCCGATCACCAGCGCCGCCAGGCCGGCGGCCAATGCGGCCAGCGGCAGCGACCACCACAGCGCGATGGGCGTGTCCGGCGGCGTCATGAAGGCCAGCGCGTAACCCGCAATGCCGAAGAAGGCCGCGTGGCCGAGCGAGACCAGGCCGCTCACGCCCTGCAGCAGATCCAGGCTCATCGCGAAGATGGCCAGGATCATCATCTGCGACAGCATGCCGAGGTAGAAGTCGCCGCCGTCCAGCGGCACGAACGGAAACGCCGCGAGCGCGATGGCACCCAGTGCCAGCACGAACTGGATGCTGCGCGGCAGTTTTTCGAGTTGGGCTTTTGCAGCGCTCATTGCTTGAACAAGCCTTCGGGTTTGTAGAGCAGCACGAGCGCCATCAGCATGTAGACCGCCATGCCCGCGATCTGCGGCACGAGCACCTTGCCGAAGGTGTCGACCAGGCCCACCAGCAAGGCCGCCACCAGCGCACCGCGCACCGAGCCGATGCCGCCGATGACCACCACCACGAAGCACATGATCAGCACCGAGCTGCCCATGCCGGGGTACACGCTGGCGATCGGCGAGGCGATCATGCCGGCGATGGCGGCCAGGCCCACGCCCAGCGCGAACACCACGCCGTGGATGAGGCGGATGTTCACGCCCAGCGATTCGGTCATGTCGCGGTTGAAGGCGCCCGCACGGATCTTCATGCCCAGGCGCGTCTTGCTGATCAGCAGGTACAGGCCGATGGCGAGCACGATGCAGATGCCCGACATGACCAGGCGGTAGACCGGGTAGGACAGCGTGTCGGTGAGCGGGATCGACCAGTTCAGAACCTCGGGCACCTGCACCGCGTGCACGTCGTCGCCCCAGAAGATGGAGCGCATCTCCTCGAAGATGTAGATCAGGCCGAAGGTGAGCAGCACCTGGTCGAGGTGGTCACGGTGGTAGAAGTGGCGAAACAGCAGCCACTCGAGCAACCAGCCGAAGACCACCGCCAGCAAGGTGCCGAGCACGATGGCCAGCGTGAGGCTGCCGAGCGCGGAGGTGAAGTACCACGCGAGGTAGGCGCCCAGCATGTAGAAGCTGCCGTGCGCGAGGTTGACCACGCCCATGATGCCGAAGATCAGCGTGAGGCCGGCGGCCAGCATGAACAGCAGCAGCCCGTACTGGACGCTGTTGAGCAGCTGGATGAGGAGGTTGGCGAAGTCCATGGAGTGCAGACGTCAAACCGGCGCCGCAAGGGCGCCGGCTTGCAGGGGGAAAGACGCAAGGATCAGGCCATGCGGCAGCCGGTGGCCGGATCGGCGACGGCCTTGGCGGCGATGCCGATCACCTTGTTCTCCTTGTTCTCCACGCGGCGCAGGTACATGTCCTGGATCGGGTTGTGCGCCGGGCTCATCTTCCACTTGCCGCGCGGGCTGTCGATCTCGGCACCGCGCATGGCCGCGTACAGCGCCTGCTTGTTGCCGATATCGCCCTTGACGGCGTTCGCGCCCTTGATGAGCAGCAGGCCGGTGTCGTAACCCTGCACGGCGTACACGTCGGGTTGCAGCTTGAAGGTCTTGGCGTAGTCGAGGCGGAATTTCTTGTTGCGCGGCGTGTCCAGCGAGTCGCTGTAGTGCATGGTGGTCAGCACGCCGTTGGCGGCGTCACCGGCGGCGTCGAGCACGCCTTCGGTGAGGAAGCCCGACCCGTAGAGCTGGATGCTGTTGCTCAGACCGGCGGCGTGATAGTCGCGCAGGAACTTGGCAGCGCCACCGCCCGCAAAGAAGCAGGCCACGGCATCGGGCTTGATCGAGGCAATCTCGGTCAGCAGGGCCTGGAACTCCACGTTGGGGAAGGGCAGGGCGAGTTTCTTGACGATCTGGCCGCCGGCCGCGGTGTAGCTCTGCTCGAAGCCCTCGAAGGCCTCATCACCCGCGGCATAGCTCCAGGTGATCCACACGGCCTTCTTGTGGCCGCGCTCCATCATGGGCTTGCCCAGTGCCAGCGTGGGCTGGCTGTTGGTGAACGAGGTGCGGAACACGTTGGGTGCGCATTGCGCGCGCGTGGCCACGTGCACGCCGGCGTTGGGAATCAGGCTGAGCACGCCCGATTCGCGCGCCACGCGGTGGATGCCCATCTGCACGCCCGAGTGCACCGTGCCCACGAGCACATCGACCTTGTCGCGTTGCACCAGGCGCGTGGCGTTCTCCACGCCCTTGGCCGGGTTGGATTCGTCGTCGACCTTGAAGAACTCGACTTCGCGGCCACCCAGCTTGCCACCCTGCTCGTTGAGGGCCATGCGGAAACCGTTCTCGATCGCCACGCCCAACTGCGCGAAGGTACCGGTGTAAGGCAGCATGAAGCCCACGCGCACCTTGTCGGACTGCGCGCGCACGATCTGCGGCAGCAGCAGGCCGGAGGATGCAGCGCCGATCACGGCGGCACTGCGGGTCAGGACGAGACGGCGGGTGGTCATGGTCTGGGTCTCCTGGGGGTTATGGATACGGGGCACTGTAGGTTCGTCGGGCGGTGCTTGGCGATCCTGAATTACCCTATGCGCTTCAAATCTGAAATGTTCAGAACTGAAATAAATGCGGTGTCAGGCCGGGTCTGACACGGCCAGTGCCTGGGTCAGCCATTGCCGGCACCAGGCCGCGCCGACGGCCTCGGGGTCGTCATCGCTGGAGGCGTCCAGGATCAGCGGTTCGCCGATGCGCACGGCACCCAGGTCGCGCAGCCGTTCGTCAAAGCGGCGCCCGCCGTTGGCGAAGGTCTGGGGGTACTGCAGGCTGTCGCCGAGCGCGATCAGCCCGTAACGCACATGGCCCAGGAAGCGAGGCTGGCTCTCCAGCGAGGCGTAAAACGCCTGGGCGTTGTCCGGCACGTCACCCGTGCCATAGGTGGACGAGCATATGACGTAAAGTGCATCTTCGTCGAACACGCTGGGGTCAAGCCCGTCCATCATCCGCACCTCGATGCGCTCGATGAGATCGGAGCTGTCCAATTCGATGGCTTGCGCGACGTACTCGGCGGTGCTCGTCACGGTGCCCACGAGAATGAGCAGCTTGGTGGGCGGTTGGGATGGCATAACACGCACTTTAGTGCATGTTCTCGCGGTGCATCATGGGGTAAACCCGCGAGTCATGGCCGCGTCGTTCAAGTTCCCGCAGCCTGCGCCGGGGGCGGGTCGGCCATCAGTGGTGCGGCCGCCAGGAGTTGCTCCAGCCGCTCGATGCGGTGTCGGTGCAAGGTGGTGATGGCGTAGAAGTTCTCTTGCAGTTGGGTGGAGCGGCCCACCGTCACCAGCGCACCGGTGCGCAGTTCGTCCTGCACCACCACCTCGGGCAGCACCGTGAGCCAGCCGCTGTCGCGCGCCAGCAGGCGAAGCATGGCCATGTCGTCCACCTCGGCCCGCAGGCGCGGCACGACGCCCGCGGCCACGCACAGCGCGTCGAACTGCCCGCGCAAGGCGTGGCGCGGGCCCGGCAGGGCCAGCTCCAGCCCCTCCAGATCGTCCGGCACGCGCAGGCTGCGGCCTCGCCACGTCCGGGCAGGGCCCACCAGCGAGATGGCCTGGCTGCCCAGGAAGCGGCAGTGCAGCGGCCGATCCGGATCGGAGGGCACGGCTTCGTTGGCGAGCACCACGTCCAGCTGGTGCTGCTGCAGCCGCGACAGCAGGTCCGCCAGCAGGCCGGACTCCAGCGACAGGGTGACGGTCGGGTCGGCCAGTAACGGCCGGATCCAGTTCTCCTGGTAGTTGCGCGACATGGTGGCCACGCTGCCGACGCGCAGGCGGACCATGCCCTCGCTCTGCCCCTGCAGCCGACCCAGCAACTCCTGGCCCAGGCCGAAGATGTTCTCGGCGTAGGACAGCGCCAACTGGCCGGTGTCCGTGAGCTCCAGCCGCCGCCCGCTGCGCTCGAACAGCGGGCTGCCCAGACGCTCTTCCAGCTGGCGGATCTGCGTCGACAGCGAGGACTGCGACACGTGCAGTTCCTGTGCCGCGCGCGTGAGTTGGCCGGTGCGGGCGACACGCCAGAAATAGAACAGGTGATGGAAGTTGAGCTGCTCGACCTTCATCGTTCTTATTTCAGGATGATTTCGTTCTTTACATTGTAATTTACAGAACCTTGGTTGCGCTGCAACATCGCTGCCGTCCTGACCGGAGCGCCACCGATGACCCCTGACAACGTTCTGTTTTTTGCCACCGCGCTGCTGCCCCCGCTGCTCATGCTCGCCGCCATGCCCCCTGGGCGGGTCGAGTCGGTCTGGCGCCGCTTCCACTTGTTGTCCCTGGCGGCGTTGTCGCTGACCCTCGGTGCGCTGGCGCTGCAGCTCGTGGGGGCGCCTGGCGCCGGCGGGCCCTTGCTCCCGGGCCTTGGCGCCACGCTCGTCGGCGCCTGGGTGGCCGTGCTGGTGCAACTGCTGGGTACCGTCATCGGCGTGTTCTCGTCGCGGTATCTGCAGGGTGAACCGGGGCAGGCGCGCTATGTCGCGGCGCTGGCCGGCGTGCTGGGTGCCGTGCACCTGCTTTTGCTGGCGAACCACTGGGTGGTGCTGATCGCAGCCTGGGCCGCGGTCGGGATGGCCTTGCAGCACCTGCTGTGCTTCTACGCCGATCGGCCGTTTGCGCGGCTGGCGGCCCACAAGAAGCGCGTTGCCGACCGGCTGGCCGACGTGTTGCTGCTGGCGGCCGCGTTCCTGTCCTGGCGCGAGGTCGGTTCCGGATCGTTGCCCGCCCTGTGGCAACACCTGGAGGCTGGCCCGGCGTCGCTCGCCCTGCAACTTGCCGCCGTGTGTCTGGCGCTGGCTGTGGTGCTGCGCACCGCGCTGCTGCCGCTGCACGGCTGGCTGATCCAGGTGATGGAGGCGCCGACCCCGGTGTCGGCCCTGCTGCACGCCGGCGTGGTCAACCTGGGCGGCTTCGTGCTGATCCGCTTCGCCCCCTTGCTCGAAGCCGCACCGCTGGCGCGCTGGCTGCTGGTGGTGATGGGCCTGGCCACCGCCTTGCTCGCCGGGCTGGTGATGCTGACGCGGGTGAGCGTCAAGGTGCGGCTGGCCTGGTCCACCGTCGCGCAAATGGGCTTCATGGTCATGGAATGCGCGCTCGGGCTCTACACGCTGGCGTTGCTGCACCTGATCGGCCACTCGCTCTACAAGGCCCACACCTTCCTCGCGGCATCGGGTGCGGTGGAGGAGGCCCGGCTGCGTTCGATGCGCGGCGACGCATCCCCCTCGCTGCAAAGCCTGCTGATTGCGCCGCTGGCAGCCGGCGCCATGGTGTCGTTGCTGGTGGCCTGGGCGCCACTGCCCGCCTGGCCCTGGTGGTGGAGCGCCGTGCTGGCGCTGGCCTGGGCGCCGCTGCTGTGGACGCCGGCAGCGGCCGCGCCCGACGCCGCGGAGCGTGCCAGGCGCTGGCTCACGGCCATGGGCCTGGTGGGGCTGCTGGCCACGGTGGCGCTGCTGGGCCACTCCGTTCCCTTTGGCGTGCAGGACGCGCCTCACACCGCCGCGGGGCTGGTGGCGTCGGCCGGCATGGCGGTTCTCTATGCATGCCTGGCCGCCATGCAGGCCCGCCCGCAGGCGCTGGCCACCTGGCGCCGCTGGAGCTACGCGGGCTTCTACGTCGACGAATACGCCACACGGGCGGCGTTGCGCTGGTGGCCAGCGCGCTGGATGCCCGCCGCGAACGATTGACCCGCAACACAAGGACGCACCGATGGAAACCTGGATGACACCGCGCGCCGATGGCGATCGCCTGGCGCAACGGGCGCTGGCGCACCCGCTGCCCTCAGCCGCGCAGGCCGACTGGAACGAACGCATCGACGCCGCCTGTGCGCAGGCCTGCCGCGCCATCGCACCGGCCTGGCCGCTCGACCAGGCCATTGCGGTCAACCCGCACTGGGAGCGCGTCGAGCGCAGCGTGCGCAGCGTGGCCGCGCGCATGGCGGTGCTGGGTGGCGTCGCTGTCTTTCCACCGCGCCAGCGGCTGCGCGAGGCGTGGCATTCAGGGCGCATCACCGAGGCCGATCTCGCCGAGGCGCTGTCGCGACTGGCGCCCGAGCGCGATCACGCTCTCGATGCGGCACAGGCCATCGCCGCGCTGGGCGCCATGCCCGCGCTGGAACGCCTGCCGCTGTTGATCGACGTGCTCGATGACGACCCGACCGGGCACACCCGGCTGCCGTGGCGCCAGGCCATCACCCACCAGGTCAGCCAGGTCTGCGCCGCTTACTTCGATGAACACCAGGCCGACTGGGCGCCAGAGCGCCGCGGCGGCCTGTATGCCTTCTGGCGCGACACGCTCACCCACGACCACGGCATCGGCCATCTGATGGGCTTGCCCCACATTGCCCGCGGCCTGGCCGCCTTGCCCGCCACCCGCGAGGACGCGGAGCGCTGGGTGTTGCGCCGCCTCGGTCTGCCCGAGGCCTGCTGGGCCGACTACCTCGAGGCGGTGCTGCTCACCGTGAACGGCTGGGCTTCGTGGTGTGCTTACCTGGGCTGGCAGGCACGCCTGGCAGGTGGCGATGACGGCCACCTGCGCGACCTGCTGGCGATCCGCCTCGCCTGGGGCGCCATCCTGCTGGAATGCCGCGACGACGCGGCGGCCCAGCGGGCCTTTGCCGCGCTGCAGGCGCGCTGGGCCCTCGCACCCGCACTGCTGGCGCAGGCCGAACACGCGCTGCGGGTGGACGAGGTCTGGCAGCTCGCTTTCGAGATCGGCTATCAGCGCGGCCTTGTGCAGCGGCTGGCGGCGGTGGCGCCACTTGCACCCGCAGCCCATGAAACGCCGGCGGTGGAGGTGCAGGCGGCCTTCTGCATCGACGTGCGCAGCGAGCCGCTGCGCCGGGCGATCGAGTCGGTCTGGCCCGCCGTGCAGACCATCGGTTTCGCGGGCTTCTTTGGCCTGCCCGTGGCGTACACCCCGCTGGCCACATCCGCGCGCCGGCCACAACTCCCCGGCCTGCTGGCGCCCGCTGCGGAGGTGACCGACCGCGTGGCCGACACGGTGGCGGACTTCGGCCCGCAGGGCGATGCGCTGCAGTGGCAAGCGCAGCGGGCCCGGCTGGGCCGCTTCTCGCGCACGGCCCAATGGGGGGCGGGGAGTCGCTGGCCCGGCGCGGCGTTCTCGTACGTGGAGTCGGTGGGCGCGGGCTACCTGGGCAAATTGGGGCAGTGGTTGCGTCCGTCGGCCGCGCCGCGCGCATCGCTGGATGGCGAGGGTCTGCCCCCGCGCTATCGCGCCGTGTGCCGCCCCACGCTGGCGGGGCTGGACCTGTCGGCCAAGGTCGAGCTTGCCGCCCGTGTGCTGCACGCGATGGGGCTGGACCGCGGCCTCGCGCCCCTGGTGCTGTTCGTCGGGCACGGCAGCCAGAGCGCCAACAACGCGCAGGCCGCCGCGCTGGATTGCGGCGCCTGCTGCGGCCAGAGCGGCGAGGTCAATGCCCGGGCGCTGGCCGGGTTGCTCAACGAGCCCGCGGTGCGGGAGGGCTTGCGCCAGCGCGGTATTGCCGTGCCGGCCGACACGGCCTTTGTGGCGGCATTGCACAACACCACCACCGACGAGATCGAACCCTTCGACCTCGACCTGCAGGACGAGGCGGCCCGCACGCGCTGGTTGCGGCTGCAGACGGCTCTTCAGCACGCTGGCGACCAGGTGCGCCGCCTGCGCGCCAGCTCGCTCGGCCTCGATCCGCGCGCACCGCACGCCACCTTGCTGGACCAGCTGCGCCGCCGCGCCAACGACGGCGCACAGACCCGGCCCGAGTGGGGCCTGGCGGGCAACGCGGCCTTTCTGATCGCGCCGCGCGCGCGCAGCCTGGGTGCCGTGCTGGACGGGCGCGCCTTCCTGCACGACTACGACGCAACCAACGACCCGGATGGCAGCGTCCTTGAGCTGCTCATGACCGCGCCCATGCTGGTGACGCACTGGATCAACTGGCAGTACCACGCCTCCACCTGCGATCCGCAGCGCCTGGGCAGCGGCAACAAGCTGCTGCACAACGTCGTCGGTGGTCGCATTGGTGTGTTCGAGGGCAACGGCGGTGACCTGCGTATCGGCCTGGCGCGCCAGTCGTTGCACGATGGCGAGCGCTGGCTGCACGAGCCACTGCGTCTGACGGTGGTGATCGATGCCGCGGCCGATGCCATCGAACGCGTGATCGGCCGCCACGAGGTGGTGCGCCGCCTGGTGGACAACGGCTGGCTGCACCTGTGGCGTTTCACCGCCAACGGTGGGGTGGCCCGGTACGAACGAGGCGTGTGGCGCGCGGTTGAAGGCTGAGCGCGAAACGGGGCCCCGGCCACGGGTTGGCCTGCCCGGAGGGACTCGAACCCCCGACCTGCTGCTTAGAAGGCCAAAAATCCAGGCTTTCTAAGCCGTTGATCTGTCTAAAGTTTTCGGCATTTCGGCCGAAATTCGAGGTCAACGGGGACAATTTGGGGACAGTTCGCAGTATGAAATTCAGTGCGACCGCATCGAAGAGGGGCCTTTCATGGCCTCGGTGAAGCAGCGTCTCAGCGGGACTTGGCAAGCAAAGGTCCGTCGCCTGGGGTTCCCCGATCAGTCCAAGACGTTCGCGCGAAAGACCGACGCGGAAGCGTGGGCGAGGGCGGTTGAGCGGGAAATGGACGTGGGCAGTTTTGTTTCGAGGAACAAGGCAGAGAACACCACGTTCGGCGAGGCCGTCGATCGCTACCTGGCTGAGGTCGTGCCCAAGTTTCGGGCGCAGCGTCAGCCCACCAGCATGTTGCTCAAGTTGAAAGAGCGTTTCGGCGAGTACTCGCTGGTGGCCATCCAGCCATCGATGCTCGCGGCCTATCGTGACGAGCGGCTTCGAGCCGTTGGTCCCCAGACCGTGACCCACGAGCTGGGGCTGGTCAACCGGGTCTTTAAAGCCTGCCAACTCGATTGGGGCATCCCGCTGCCGCAGGGCATCCCGACGGCGGGCATTCGTAAGCCCAAGTTGCCGCCCGGCCGAGATCGACGCCTGGAGGGTGACGAGGAGGCGATCCTGCTGCGGTCGCTCGGTCAATTGGGAACTCCCTGGATGAAGGCTGCTTTCGTTCTGGCCGTTGAAACGGCAGCACGAAGGAGCGAACTGCTTTCCCTGGCCTGGCAGGAGGTTGACCTGACGAGGCGTGTCGCTCGCATTCGAGGGGTCGATGGTCGCGCCACGAAGAACGACCAGCGCTACCGCGATGTGCCGCTGTCCACGCGAGCGGTGGCGACACTGGCTCAACTGCCGCGTTCAACGACCGGTCGGGTGCTGCCCATCACCGCGGATGCGCTCGACTCGGCCTGGGATCGCCTGATCGCCCGATGCCGGCGCGAGCACGTTCATGGCGTTCTCACCAGGAAGCTCGAAGAACAGGGGATCGACGCGGCACGAGAGATTCGGGCCTTGGTCTACAAGAAGCGGGCCCCGCTGGACATGACGCTGAAGCTGCTCGCAGAAGTCGAGCGGATGGAGATTCGGTTCCTGGATCTGCATTGGCATGACCTTCGGCACGAAGCGGTCTCGCGCTTGGCCGAGCGCCTGCAAATGCACGAACTGATGAAGGTCACGGGGCAGAAGACCGCCAAGATGGTCGCTCGCTACTACCACCCACGTGCCGAGGACCTTGCTGCGAAGCTGGGCTAGCTAGATGCGTGCCTTGCGGAGACTGAAGCTCATTGAATGGCGCCTTCCAAATAGAATGAACGACCTCTGTGTGACAGTGGACCTCAACCTCGAAAGATCTCATGTCTGCGGCGGACTACCTCAAGCTCTTCATGCTCTTTGGCATCGCGATCGGCATCGTGCTGAATCGGCGGTTGGCGCGATCGAGCGTCGCGCTTCGAATCGCGAACAAGCGCTACGTTGACCAAACCGATCGCATGTTTGCTCTGAAAGACTGAGCGGTGCCGAGAGCACGAAAGGCGTGCTCCTCGGATTGCCGTGAGGATTTGCGCGCGATTTCGCGGTGCGCTTCCCATCCGCAGGAAATGGATCCTGGCTAGGAGGCGGATTTATGTATGGGACCATTGAGGCAGAGGCTCCCCACGGCTCAAGGCGAGCATCGAGCGCGAAGCCAGCTTCATGAATTTGAGGGTTTGCCACATCGTGCTGGGCTTTGAGACATCCCTCAGGCCGAGGTCGTCCACCATGCGCTCCAGTTCCGGATCCAAATACTCGGCGTACCGCCACTCGGGCACGTCCATCTGAGGTTCCACTTGGCGCAGCCGCATCTTGAGCAGATCGCGACCAAACGCTGTGGCGAGGAGCCAGTGCGGTGAAGTCCTTGCGGAAGGCTCCGGGGTGAAGTTTTCACGGAAACCTGCCGCGGTCAGGGTGGACTCTTTCAGGTCGGTCATCTTCTGGCCTCATGTCTGATGGGATGACTACCAGCCTCGCACGGCTGCTCGTGATGTCAATGGTCACCACAAAAGAAAAGGACCGGCGCGCCGGACCTCTCTATTGCAGCAATGGCTACTAGACGGTGGGCAAGAGCGCCATGGGCGAACCGATGCGCTCCAGGGCGAGCGCGATCGACGCCGACCGCGCATCAGCCACAGGCTTGCTCATGCGTGGAGCCGGCTCGGATCGACGGACTGACTCAGTAACCCGCACTTGCGAGGTGTAGAGCGCCGGAATGAAGGGCGAGCCAATAGCCATAGCCCTCAATCGAAGCGACCGTACCCGCGGGGTGTGCGAGCAAGGCGCGCGAGACAAGCTCACTGGTTTCCATCAAGCGAGTGAACGCTTGTGCCTCGTCTGCGTGCTCGCTGTATCGGCGTTGTGCTTTGTGCAGCTTGTAGCCGCGTTCGTCGGCGACTTTGGAGAGTGGAGGGCGGGGGAGGTTTGATGACATCGAAAGTTCCTGTTGTGCTTTCAAGCTACAAGAGGAACCCTCGAAGTCAAGGCGACCGCGGTCGATAAAGCCTGGCGTGTGCGCGCCGTTCGTTGCCATCTTCGGCCGCTCGTACGATCGCATCGAGGAATGAGGAATGCGCCACGCGAATCGAAGGTGCGAAAGGCCGCACGGGAGCCTTCATTTGCGCTAAGTCATCGAGAATCGAGGGCCAAGGAAACAGCTCCTATGCCCTTGACACACGCGCACCACGCATCAAGCACCCACGATCTCCACGTCGACTTCGCTGACAGCCTCCCGGCGAGTGGGCAACGAGTCAACGAACATCCCGCTGAAGAACGTTGCCAGCCCCAGGATCAGGTGGCCCGACAGGCGATGCATCGACATGCCCTGCGCGATGTCCTCACGCGAACCGCCGTGATCGAGGCCATCCTGCAGAGTGAGTTCAAGGGCAAAGGGCGCGGCATCCACAGCAAAGTGGCGTCCAGCGCCCATCCCATACCGCCGGAGCTTGCCGCGCGATTGCGCTACATCGGAGCCGTGCGCAACAAGGCGGCGTACGAGCCGACGTTCGCGATTCCAGACCGAGCCAACTTCATTGTCATGTGCGACGAGGCAGCATCGGAATTGGTGCTTCTGTCGGGGCGCTATCGCAACCGCGTCGAAGTGGGATGTGGGCTACGACGCAGCCTTTTCAAGCTGGTAGCCGCGATATGGAGTGACGCTCGATTGAGCCGACGAAACGCCCTTGCTCGGTAAACGGCGATCGTGTTTGTTTCAAGCCGTTCGCTTCGCAAGGATCGCCTGAATGCGGGCTTCATGATCGAGGCGGCGCAGCATGATCGTCTCTAGCCGCTTGTTGACCTCGCCAATAGCCTTGGTGGCCTCATCCTTCGAGATGGACTTGCCCTCAATAGAGTAGATCGCAAACTGTCCGTCACGAAGCAAAGCGCCTCTGCCGCCCACACGCTCCGCCGCCAAGTGATGCTGAAGGACTGCCTTATCGTGGTCAGAGATCTGCTGTACCAAGAACTGAAGATAGTCTCTGTGAATGCTTGCCTCAGCCAGCGACGCATTGACCAGGCTGGTAAGCGCCGCAAGATCCGCGGAGTCGTTGGCGTGGCGGGCTTGCTCGTCAAGTGCCTGTCTGGTCGCGGCCAACTCCTTTCGCTGCATGCGAATCGAGAGCGCGAGCAGGTACAGAGCGGCCGAGGCAACCACCGGGTTCAACAGCCCGCCGAAGTAGTCGCCCAACTGCCCCCATTTGTCCGACATCCACTGGAATGGAACGCTACGCCCTTGCCAGCGAAGTAACGCGTGCCTCCCAAGGTGACCACCGTCCCATCGGCGGCCTGCGAACCCTCGCGAATCTGGAAGCCATCGTTTGACAGCACGGGCGCAAGGGCAGGGAAGACACCGGTACGGATCACGACCTGGCCGCCGACTTGGGCGCGCCCCGCGCTGTATTTGACGTTGGCATAGCCGACGTCAACCGCACAAGACGAGACGACGGTGGGATTCATATCACGATGCATTTGGACTCTCCGAAGTTGACATACACGACAGGTGCACGCGGCGATTGTCCGTAGCGGAGCGCGATTTGTCGCGCGATCTGGCCCACCACTGCCTCAGTGGGCCAAAGTGGGCCAGTGGTGGCCCAATCTGGCCCAGCACGACGACTGCGATGGTGGTCGATGAAGATGAAATGGGCCAAAGTGGGCCAGTGGTGGCCCAATCTGGCCCAGCACGACGACTGCGATGGTGGTCGATGAAGATGAAATGGGCCAAAGTGGGCCGCGGGTGGCCCACTGTGGCCCAGCGCGACGACTGCGATGGTGTGCTACGGGGTTTGCTCACTCTGGGCGGGGGAGGGCGCCGCCGAGGGTGTGAGCGCTGCTCGTGGACCAGACCTGCCCTGCGGCTGGGCCATCGACAAACCATGTCTCATCAAAATGCCGCAAACCGCACCGGCTTGTCCACGTTGCTTGGCAAGCGCCGGTTACCTGGGATGCGTCCAGACGGAGTGAGGACAGAACGCAGCGTGGACGCGGCCTGCCGGGCACCGTTAAAGGCATTATCAGCAGGATGAACGAAGTCTTGAACCTGTGGATATCTGCGTTTGCGGCCTGCGATGTTCACAGGTGGACCAGATCGCTAGCGCACATCCAAGTACGTGGGTAGAGTGCGCACCACTGCATCCAAGTGATGTATCGGAAGCCAAGCGCTTTCAGAGAACCGCTCCCATGCTGGAGCAACTGCCTCGCCTCCCAAGTTGAGAGTCGCAGTGCAAGGACCAAGAAGGTCCAGAACCGGGTCAGCAGACCCAGCAGCCTTGTCCCCAGATGCGGACAGGAAGTGGCGGCCCCGCATGGGGTTCAGCCCGCTAGTAATCCATCAGGTCCAAGACTGGACCCGCCATCACGTGCTGTTCTCTACAGAAGCATCTGAGCCGGCGCCCTTCGGGGAATCAAGCAATCGCTTCACGTTCCGACGCACGCATCCACCGAGAGTGGCAAGTCAAACCGCCTGGCACAGCCGGGAGCCCATGGGGCCTACAAAGGGGGAGACGGGAAAACATGCGTGCGGAGCGGGTCAGTCGCCACGTCCGGCTGACAAGTGAAGAAACGGATTCCGCAAATAGCGGGTCGAGGCTGGCCACCGGAAACGGCCCTGGCTTTTGAAGTCAGTTACCCCCCCTGAGCTGCCTCACAGGCTCAGGGTGCCCCTTGCAAGAGGGTTGCCCCACGGAGTCGCTACCCGTGCCGGCAGGATGGATTACTAACGTACTCAGCGACACCAAGACGAGTGATGAATGCCCGCCAGGGGGTGCAAGACCTGGAAGCTGTTCTGTAGAGGTACGAACCGATGTGGTGCGCGTTGTTCTTTTGCGTTTGCGAGGTCGGGCCAGTGGTTGTCGATCGGTGTCAATGACTTGCACATCGCGGCTCATGCCCGCAGTGAGGGATTGGTGCTGGTCACGAACAACACCTCGGAGTTCGATCGGGTGCCTGCCCTGGAGCTTGAGAACTGGGTAGGCAACGGT
Source organism: Hydrogenophaga intermedia (assembly GCF_023715105.1). Taxonomy (GTDB): domain Bacteria; phylum Pseudomonadota; class Gammaproteobacteria; order Burkholderiales; family Burkholderiaceae_C; genus Hydrogenophaga; species Hydrogenophaga intermedia_A. The sequence goes on from NZ_JAMBNO010000006.1 coordinate 29,511, forward strand.
CCGTGAGGCCTTGTGGCCGCACGTGAAGACCGCGGGCTATGCAGGGAGTCCTTGATGACTATCCCCATGTGAAAGAGGTGAACTCGGTGCCCTTGACGATGTGGGGTTCTCCGGTACGTTGGTCACAAGACCACTCACGTACCTCCCCATGCTCAAAGAGTTCATCTACGCGATCGAATACCAGGCGTCATTGCGCGCGGCCCAGCTGACCGCCATTCTTCAGTTCTTCTGGCTGCTGAAGATGCTGGTTTCCATCGTCTTCGAAGGAGGCCCTCGGCTCGATCATCGCGCGGTCAACGCCGAGTTCCTGATGCCGATGCTCATCGCGGTCATCGGCACCATTGCCCTGTTCTGGCGTGTGCTGGGTCGTTGGGTGCTGGGCAGTTGGAGCAACAACGAGTCGTTCTGGATGGAGCGCAGCGCCTTCAGGCATGCCCTCTGGGGCGCGGGCGTGATGGCAACCCTCTGGTTTGTTTACGAACGCTTCGACGCGAACATGATGTACCTGACTGGGTATGTGCTGTACCTCTCGATGCTCACCATGCTCGTGCGTGCCGGGCCGCTGACCAATGGCGTATATCGCCAAGCCCGAACTCGTGCCTGTGCAGGGGCGCAGCGGCGTGAGGACGGTCTACCGAGCGTGGCCAGAGCGGTCATGCCGAAAATCAGCTTTAAGGACATTCATGGCAACGCTGACATCAAGGCTCGGCTGAAGGAGGCCGCGCAAGCAGTGATTGAAAAGCGGGGAGGGGTGCGAACCGAGCGAAACGGCATCCTGTTGTCCGGCAAACCTGGCAACGGCAAAACCATGTTCGTGGAAGCGCTTGCTGGCGAGCTCAAGCTGCCCCTGCTGCAACTGACCTACGGCGATGTGGCGAGCCCCTGGGTGGGCGAGAAGACTGCCCGCATTAACGCGGCCTTCGCCCAGGCGCGCCGTCAACAGCCATGCGTGCTTTTCATCGACGAGGTGGACAGCTTCCTGAGTTCGCGCGATGGTGAGGCTGGCAACGGCGTCAAGGAAGACCGCGACGTGGTCAACGCGCTGCTCACCCTGATGGTGGACATTCGCAAGGAGCGGGTCATCCTGGTGGCCGCCACCAACCACATGGATCGCCTTGATGCGGCCGGCGTCCGAGAAGGCCGGTTCGACTTCAAGGTGGAGATCACGCCGCCCGATGCCGAGGCGCGGATCGGTCTGCTCAAGCTCGGCCTCAAAACCCACCTGCCGAAAACCAGCGTGGATCCGGTGGTGATCGAATCGGTTGCCCGCCGTTGGAACGGCTATTCGGCCAAGCGCATCCTGGCCGTCACCGAGGAGCTCGGGCCTTACCTGCGGCGCGCAAGTCGCGTGACACCTGTCTACGAAGACTTCATGGGCGCACTCCGCGCGCTGCAAGGTCGCAAGGGCGTATCGCTGGAGAACGTCAAGGCACTTGACGAGCTGGTACTGTCGCCAGTCACCCGTGAATCGCTCGGGCTCATCGCCGGGAGAATGGCCGATCCGCAGCACACCGAGGCACACGGCGGCACCCTGCCAACCGGTGTGCTCTTCTATGGTCCGCCAGGAACCGGCAAGACGGCCACGGCCAAAGCCCTGGCCAAATCGATCGACTGGGCGTTCCTCACGGCCACGGGAGCAGACCTCGCGCGCACTCCCGCGGAGCTGCAGAAACTCCACGACCAGGCGAACGAACTGCGCCCCTGTGTCATCTTCGTGGACGAGGCCGACGAGTTGCTCAGGAGCCGTGACCTTTCGCCCCACACCGAGGGGACCAACAAGCTGCTCACGCTCATGGACGGGGTAGGGGACCGCGTGAAGGACGTCGTGTGGATCGCCGCGACGAACAACCCTGAGCAGATCGACCCGGCGCTGCTGCGTGGTGGACGGTTCACGGAGAAGGTGCCGTTTGACCGACCGAGCGCGAAGAGCCTGAGCCTCTACCTGGAAACCTGGTTCGCGAGCCGCAAGGTCCGCCTCGCAGGCGGCCTCACGGTCGCGGCGGTGGCCCAAACGCTGAAGGGCGAGAGCATCGCGAACGCGGAGGCGGTTGCGCAGGGAGCGCTCAACCGAGCGATTTCGCGGCGCAGCACACCGGTGGTGGTCACTTCAGCCGACATCGAGCAAGCTTTAGTGACGGTGCTTTGATTCACATGCCAACAGGAGGTCCGCTGACTTCACGATGGGCGCACTGGTGACTCCGCTGATACTACGCACCTCGGACGGGGGATTCAATCTGCCAGAAGGGGTAGTCGCCACGCGAGATCCCTGCGCTGGGGCAGTGCTGACGGCGAGAGGGGTGGTGGAGACGAGGAGGATCTCCACCAAACGTTTGCAAGTCCTTGTTCCCCAGGTAGTTTTCGGGGCAGATGTGCGGGAAAGGGCGCGTTTTGGACCACCTGATTGGGCCACTCGATAAGTCTATCCGGTGCGTCGACGGTTGGCCAAAGAGTGAGATGCGTCCTGTCGGGGGAACGGCGCCTTGAGGATGCGGAGCACGCCCTCAACAAGACGCTCGAAGTCGACCTCCGCAGTGGCGCTCAGGGGCTTGGCGTTCACGAACGTAGCCCATTTGCGGCGAAGACATCAGGTCGTCGCATGTCGCCGATGGGTCATAGCCGTCGGCAGGGGCAGGAGGGCCAAACTTCCCGGGGGTAGTCTGGAACGGCAATTGGGACCTCGGCAGTTCAGGTTTGTACGGTCGCGGTGGCACCGTCAATCCCGGACACGATCCGCTCGAACGCACGTTCCGCAGCTGGCGCATAGTTCACCATCGCCAGAAACCCATGTACAACGCCATCGCAACGCACGACGTCCGTGGTGACACTGGCTTCACGCAGTCGTTCGCCATAGGCCTCTCCCTCGTCACGCAGGGGGTCGAGCGCCGCGCTAAGTACCAGAGCGGGGGGGGACGCCGATAGGTCCGGCGCACGCAGCGGCGAAGCCAGCGGATCGTCCCGCAGTTTCACGTCCGGCTGGTACTGATCCCAGAACCAGGCCATGTCGCGACGGGTCAGCAGGTACCCCTCGGCAAAGTCTTCGTAGCTTTCTGTGTCGAACCGGTGGTCTGTGACCGGGTAGGCCAGCACCTGATAGTCAACGGGTCGCGCAGACGGCAGTTCGTTATGCAGGCGGGCCGCCACGGTAGCCAAGTTTGCACCCGCGCTGTCGCCCATGGCGATGAGCACAGGAATCGGTGCCCCGATACGGGCGACGGCAGCATCGCTGGCAGCCCACTCGATGGCGGCACGGGCGTCGTCCAGCGGCAGCGGGAAAGGGTGCTCTGGCGCCAGCCGGTAGTCGACCGAGACCACGGCGCAGCCTGTGCGCTGAGCCAGGTAGGCGGTGAAGGGGTGGTATGAATCGACGCTGCCGATGACCCAGCCACCGCCGTGGAAGTACACGATCAGGCCCTTCGGCTCCTTGTCGGGGACGTAGAGACGCATTCTCAACGCATGACCCCAGGAGGAATCGACGTTGAAGTCCTCCACTCTCCCGATCTCCGGCGCAGGGCCGAACAGCAGTGCCATCAGCGTGGGCCCGCTGCGTGCCTGCTGTGGCGTGCTCTGCCAGAACGGTGTGCGCTTGGCTTCCTTGATCTGTTGCAGCAGTGTGGCGATCTCGGCGTCCATCAGTAAGGGTTTCCTCGAGTCGTTGGATATCAGAGCCCTGCGCGGCGCTCTGCCACGCTGGCCAGGCGCTGCGGCGGCGCGCCAAAGGCCAGCCAGCCGCCATCCACGGGCAAAGTGGCGCCGGTAACGAAGCTTGCGGCCGGCGATGCCAGGAAGGCGATGGCCTCGGCGATCTCCTCCGGTCGTGCGAAGCGGCCCATGGGTGTCCTGGCCTCGATGTCGCTGGCGTTCAAGGCGCCTTTGTCGATGAGCGCGCGCACCAGGTCGGTCATCACGTAGCCGGGTGCCACCGCATTGACGCGGATACCATCGAGTGCCCATTCGCTTGCCATGGCCTCGGTGAGTGTGGATACGCCGGCCTTGGCGGCGCCGTAGGCGTTGCGCCCGGGGTGTCCGCCCCAGCCCGCGATGGAGCTGAGGTTGACGATGCAGCCCGATTGCTGCGCCACGAACAGGCGTGCGGCCTCGCGACTCATCAGGAAGCAGCCGCGCAGATGGACTGAGACGATGCGGTCGAACGCTTCGACCGTCTGCTCCAGCGTCATCATGGGTTGCTCGCCGATGCCCGCGTTGTTCACCAGAACGTCGAGGTGGCCGAAGCGATCGTGAACTGCTTCCAGGGTGCGTACCACCTGTGCCTCATCGCTCACGTCGCAAGCCAGGCCCAGGTGATTCGGCCCTAGTTCGCCCGCACGCGCCTGTGCGACGTCGCCACGCAGATCGGCGAGGACCACGTGATCGACATCCCGCGCCAGGCGTTGTGCGGTGGCCAGGCCGATGCCGTCGGCCGCTCCGGTGATCAGGGCCACGCTGGCCCGATCACGCTTGCCCTGCGTACCCACTTCAGGCCTTGGGGCGATGCCGCTGGATCAGAGATCTGGCCTCGGCCAGCAGCTTGTTGCCGTCGAAGCCCTTGGCGCTGACCTCCTTCACCCAGTCAGCGGTCACGGGCTCGGTGAGCTTGATGAACTCCTCGGTTTCGGCTTTGCCAACCACATGAACGGTGTTGCCACGGTCGACCACGGCTTTGCGGACCACCGGGTCTGCCATGGCGATCACGCGACCGTACATGGCCGATACGTCGGCCCCCGAGTTGTTGTCGATCACTTTTTTCAGATCGGGTGGCAGACCTTCGTAGCGTGCCCGGTTCATGGTGAGAAACTGAATGCTGTTGTTGAAGCCCGGCATGCCTGCGGGAAACTCGGTGTGGAACCTGGTGAGTTCGTCGAGCTTGGCCGCGGGCACCGTGTCCCAGGGGATGATGGCACCGTCGATCACACCCTTGGAGAGTGCGTCGGGGATGGCGGGCAGCGGCATGCCCACCGGGACCGCACCCACGTTGGCCAGGAACTGGGTGGCGCGCCGCGACGGCCCACGAACCTTCAGGCCCTTGAGTTCGGCGGCTGACCTGATGACCTTGTTCTTCATGTGCAGGATGTTCAGGCCATGCATGTGGCATGCCAGCAGCTTGACGTCGCGGAACTCATCGGCGGCGTTGGCCGCCACGTACTCCCACGCGGCGCGCGATGCGCCCTCGCCGTCGTAGGTGAAGAAGGGCAGTTCGAATACCTCGGTGCGCGGGAAACGGCCCGGCGTGTAGCCGGCCAGCGACCAGATCACGTCAACGACGCCATCGCGGGACTGGTCATACAGTTGCGCGGGCGAGCCACCCATCTGCATGGAGGCGTAGCCCTCGAACTGGATGCGGCCCCCCGAGTCCTTCTCGATCTTCTGCATCCAGGGCGTGATCACCTTGCTGTAGACGTTGGAGGTGGCCGGCACGAAGGTGTGCAGGCGCAGCTTGACGGGGTTCTGCGCCGAGACCGGCAGCACGATGGCGGGCGCGGCCAGCGCCGCGGCGGATTTGAGAAGGGTTCTGCGGTCCATGGTCTGTCTCCTAGAAATGAGTGGTGGTGCCCTTGCTGCGTGGCCTCAGGCGATGTCGAATCCCTGGTAGTTGTTGGCGGCGACTTCTTCGATGATCCGGCGGTACAGCGGTACGCCCGACACGAAGGCCATGAACACGCGCGGCTTGCCGGCAATGTTGGCCCCCATGTACCAGCTGTTCGCCTGGGGATAGAGCGTCTTGCCCGCTTCGTCCGCACAGCGCTGCACCCAGGCGTCTTCTGCCTCCTGCCTGGCGGCCACCCGTCTGGCTTCGCGCGCTTGTGCGGTGTGGATGAGCTTCATGATCCAGTCCACATGTGTCTCGATCGAATGCACCATGTTGCTCAGCACCGAGGGGCTTCCGGGTCCGGCGACCACGAACAGATTGGGGAAGCCAGCGATGCCGATGCCCAGGTAGGAGGTGGGCCCGTGTTCCCACTTGTCGCGCAGCAGCACGCCGCCTTCACCGCGCAGGTCGATCGATTTGAGCGCGCCGGTCATGGCATCGAACCCGGTGGCAAAGACGAGGGCATCGAATTCGATCTCGCCGCTGGTCAATCTCACGCCCTTGGGTGTGGCTTCGACCAGCGGGTTGGCGGCGATGTCAACGATGTCCACGTGCGGCAGATTGAAGGACTCGTAGTAGTTCGTGTCCACGCAAAGGCGTTTGGTGCCGAACGGCAGGTCGTCTTTGGGGCACAGGATCTCGGCCTTTCTCGGGTCTTTCACCACCTCTCTGATCTTTCGCCGTGCGAACTCGGCCACGAGACGGTTGGTTGACAGCCTGGACATCTGGTCGGCAAAGGCGCGCAGCATGCGGAAACCGCCGCCTGCGCCACGCCACCGGTACTCCAGTTCGGCCATCTGCTCCTCGGGCGTCATTTCGGCCGCGGTCTTGGTGTTGGCGTTGAGGAACTGCCCGGTGATCGCTTCGCGGCCCATGGCCCTTCGCTCGGAATAGCGCGCCTTCGCGGCTTTCAGCGCCTCGGGTGTGAACGGCACGTTGTGCGCGGGCACGCTGAAGTTAGCGGTGCGCTGCAAAACGGTCAGTTGCCTGGCCTGGGCTGCAATCTCCGGTGTCATCTGAACGCCACTTGAGCCGGTGCCGATCATCACCACCCGCTGGCCGGTGAAGTCCACGCCTTCGGTGGGCCAGCGCGCGCTGTGGTACCAGGGTCCTTTGAATTCGTCTAGGCCTTTGAGCGAGGGCTTCTGCGGAACCGACAGTCCGCCTGTGGCCATGACCAGCCAGGTAGCTTCATGGTGCCGACCGTCGGCGGTTCGCACATGCCACAGGGAGTGGTCCTCGTCGTAGTGAGCAGCCGTCACGCGTGCGTTGAGCTCAATGCCGTCGCGCAGCTCGAATCGATCCACCACATGATTCATGTAGCGCAGGATCTCGGCCTGCGATGCATAGCGCTCGCTCCATTCCCATTCCTCTTCAAGCTCGCGGCTGAACGAGTAGGAATAGTCCAGGCTTTCCACGTCGCAGCGCGCACCGGGGTAGCGGTTCCAGAACCAGGTGCCGCCGATGCCTTCCCCGGCTTCCAGCACCTTTACGCTCATGCCCGCTTCGCGGGCCTTGTACAGCTGATAGATGCCCGCGAAGCCGGCACCCACCACCAACATATCCAGTTTCATGCTTGTCTCTCTCGTCAATAGGTTGTCATGTCAACCTGAGCTAAGTGTCGACTCATTAGGTTGACGCGTCAACATGATGTAGGCAAAATCCGACGGATGGACAGACAGGACCTCAAAGAGCGGCGGGTGTTGGTGACAGGTGGGGCAGGCGGCATAGGCTTGGCCTGCGCGCGCCACTTTCTGGGGCGGGGCGCGCACGTGACGCTTGTGGATGTGGACGCCAGCCGGCTCGCGGCGGTGCATGGGCAACTCGGCGGTGCGGGCGTGGCAACTGTGGTGTCTTCGCTGGCCGATTCGCGGGAGTGCGCGCGGGCAGTGGCGGCCGCGGGAGGGCCGCTGCACGCGCTGGTGCATATGGCGGGAGTGTTCGAGCACGATCCACTGGAGGTCGGGGACCGCTCGGTCTGGGATCGCGCCATTGCCAGCAACCTTAGCAACGCCTACGAGATGGTGCTGGCCTTTCGCAGCGCGCGGGATGTCCGTGGGCCTTCGCGCGTGGTGATGTGCAGCTCGCGTGCCTTCCAGCGCGGCACCTCCAACCGCGCGGCGTACGCAGCAGCCAAGGGGGGCATCGTGGGGCTAGTGCGGGCGTTCTCGCGCGACCTCGCGCCGCAGACCCTGGTCAACGCGGTCTCGCCCGGGCTCATCCGCACACCCATGACGGATGCACTCGTCGTTTCCATGGGCGAGCAACGCCTGGCCGAGATCCCCCTGGGGCGATATGGGGAGCCTGAGGATGTGGCGGGCGTGGTGGGCTTTCTCTGCAGCGACGCGGCAAACTATGTCACCGGCCAGGTGATCACCGTCGACGGTGGCGTGATCAACGGATGAGTGGCCGCCATTCAGACCCGACTCTCGCCATGCAACTCGATCTCGACCGATACGTACCCGGCCTGCTGCTCTGGCTGTCGAACAAGGTGTCCAGCAGCGCGTCGGCGCTTTACCATGACAGGTTCGGCATCAGTGTCACGGAATGGCGTGTCCTGGCGTACTTCAAGATCTACCCCTGGTCCACGGCGTCCAAGGCCTGTGAGCTCATGGGGCTGGACAAGGCGGCGGTGAGCCGCAGCGTCGCTCAGCTCGTCGCCAATGGATTTCTCGAATCCCGGCCGCAGGGCCTGCGCAAGATCGAGTACCGGGTGACCGCGGAAGGCAACAGGCTGCACAACGCCGTGTACCGCTTCGCGATGGCCCGCGAGCAAGCCCTTCTCAAGGGCATCAGCGATGCCGAGCGCGTGCTGCTGATCGATCTGCTGCAGCGCATGCTTGGCAACCTCGAGGAAGTGCAACAGGTCGGGCGTGGTTCGCGCTGATTCCTCAATTGACTGACGGGTCCGACCTCGCGAGGATGCACAGAACATGTTCCACCAAGGGGCCGAAGTCGATCGAGGCCGGCCTGACCGATGGCGAGGCATGTGCAAAGGCGGCCCAATCCCTGGCCGTTCGCCGGATGCGTTCCAGGTCGCGCGGCGCACAACGCCGCATGGCAGCAACGCAGTAGCTTTGGTGCGCGGGGGGGACCGGGTGGCTCAGGGCTTCGAGCATGAAGTAGTAGCGCAGTGCGACCTTGTAGTGGTTTCTGGCGCGCTTTTGCTCCAGCAGTTCCAGCAAGGTCCTGTGTGCAGGCCCTATTGACATGGCTGCGCGCGAGAGAGTTGCCAGCCATCGAGTACCTCGTCTGCCGGCCAGCGTGCTGCGGTAGGCCCTTGCGAGATGGTGCCGGGTGTGACGGAGAAACGCGGTGCTGGTGCGGTGTGCTCGACGCCGTCCACCTGGATGAAGCCGCGACGCGCGACGATGTGCGGGTGTCGGGCCGCTTCGGGCGGTGTCAGCACCGGGGCGAAACACACATCAGTGCCCTCGAGCCGCGCGCACCAGTGCGCCAACGGCTGGCGGCGCAGGGCATTGCCGATGGCCGCGTGCAGCGCCGGCCAGTGCGAAGGGTCGTTCTGCAGGCTTGCCAGGGATTCGGGCAGTTCAAGCTCGCGGCACAGCGCCTGGAAGAACCTGGGCTCGATCGGGCCGATCGACACGTATCTTCCGTCTGCCGTCTCGTAGGTTGTGTAGTAGGGGGCACCGCCGTCGAGCATGTTGCTGCCTCGTTGATCGCGGAACCGGCCTTGCATGCGGTGGGTCATGTTGTTGCTCAGCAGAGAGAGAACACCGTCGCAGATGGCCGCGTCCACCACTTGGCCTTGCCCCGTGGTGCGCGCGTGCAGCAACCCGGCAAGCAACCCCATCACGAGGTAGAGGCTGCCACCGCCATAGTCGCCCACCAGGTTGAGCGGCGGCACAGGCGCGCCGTTGGACGGACCGATCAACGACAGTGCCCCGGCGAGTGCGATGTAGTTGATGTCGTGACCCGCCGCCTGGGCCAGTGGGCCGTACTGGCCCCAGCCGGTCATGCGCCCGTAGACCAGACCTGGATTGCATGCATGAACGGTCGTCGGACCGAGGCCGAGGCGTTCCATGACGCCGGGTCGAAAGCCTTCCACCAGCAGCTCTGCGTGCCGGGCGAGCTCGAGTGCCCTGGCGACGTCTTCGGGCGATTTCAAGTCGAGCGCAACGGTTCGACGGCCACGGTTGACGATGTCCCGTGCGTCTATCGGTGGTGCGTCCGGGCGGTCGATGCGGACCACGTCGGCACCCATGTCGGCGAGCAGCATGCAGGCAAACGGGGCCGGGCCAAGGCCGGCGAATTCGACAACACGCACGCCGTGCAGCGGGCCACCACGGGGGGATGTTGGTTTGTTCATGGGTTGTTGTCCTTCACGCATGAATCCATGTCGCCAGCGTGCCGAGCAGGACCGACGAGACGAGTAGCGCCAACAGCACGAAGCCGCCGTTGGCGCGCAAGCTGATGGTGAGTACGGGAACGCCCGACCAGCGACTGGCCATCAGGCTCAGCACCGAGAATGGTGTGATGGTGATGGCCAAGCCCCAACCCACCAGCAGGGCGGTGAGGTGCACGGGCAGGGGAAGACCCAGTGTGGTTGGTGTGAGGCTGGTGCCCACGATGACGGCACACAGCATCGGGTGAATAGCCGCTGCACACAGTGCCACGATCAGCGCCGACAGCGTGAGGCAGGCCAACACGGGTGCACCTGCCACCCAAGCGCCAATCTGCGCAGTCCAGGCGTCAGGAATGGCACTGGCGATTACGGTTCCTGCGCATCCCGAGGCGAGGAACATCAAGACCTCGCTGGTCATGCTCCGGAAACCCGCCATGTCGGCCCACACCATGCGCGCCCCCGTGCCCAGGCCTTTCGAGCCATGCTGACCGATACAGGCGTTGACGACCCAGGCACCCAGTGGCGTCACGGTGATGATCACAGCGGTGATCGGCCATTGCTGACCATGGCTGAGTGCGACCAGGACAGCCATGAAGCACAGCATGGTCACCACGATCGGAGCGCCGGATCGCCAGATATCACGGGCCGCCACGTCGGGCGTATCGACCGTATCGGCCGTCGCCTCACGGCCACGACGACCGAGGCGGTCCATGGCGGTCCCCAGCACGATGAACAAGGCCGTGACGCCCAGGGCCATTGGAAGCATGCCCGTCCAACTGGTGCCTGCGTACAGGCCGAGCACGATACTCATGTTGCTGTACAGGGGACTCCACAGACTCAACGCGGAGTAACCCCTTGCAATGGCACAGAAAGAGGACAACTGTTCGCGCGCGTCGTCGCGGTCGTGTTGGGCGGCTGCCTCCATCATCATGGCGATGCCGGCCAGACCAAGAAGTCCGCCGAAGAACTGGCTGGCAAGGCTCAAGCGCCAATAACGCGAGGGGTGTGGCGATTGCTGCAGCGTGCGCAGCACGTCGCGCACGCGGGTGGTTCGGCCGGCGGCGCGGGACAACAGGTTCACCGATACCAGCAAAGAGGCAATCAGGGCACCGATGCGAACGCCCTGTTGCAGGGCCATCCATGGTTCATCCAACCCGGGCAACAGCAGCAACGTCAGGGATCCGAGCAGCACCGATGTGCGTAGAACACCAGCGCTGACCTGAGTGGCGTTCAACAACAGAAACAGTGCAAGCACGGCTGCCAGTACGGCGATCGATCCGCTCGGACGCAGCATGAGGTCCACCAGCGTGATGACCGGAATGGCGCCCGTCACGGTCAGCGTCAACGAGGAGGTGGGTGCCGTGAGAACAGGGGGTGAGGCCGTCGCGGGGTCGCGCATGGGTTTTAGGGGCTGCCGCTTGTCGGTGAGTCGCCGGTAACCGCCGCTGGGGGGTTGTGTATCTGGGTCACTATACTATCATTGGATCAACCATTGAACATATAGATCAATCAGGGACAACCATCCACCACGAGGAGCAACAGACATGAAATCCATCAAGTACCTTGCCGCTGCGGCGGCGTTGACCGTCGGTGCCGTCGCCTGGGCGCAGGACACCTTCCCGTCGCGTCCCATCACCATCGTGGTTCCGTATCCGGCGGGTGGCACCAGCGACAACCAGGTTCGCATGTTCAAGGACGAGCTGTCCAAACTGCTTGGACAACCCGTCGTGGTCGACAACAAGCCAGGTGCTTCGGGCGCCATCGGCGCACAGTTCGTGGCCCGTGCTGCAGCCGATGGCCACACGCTGCTGTACCCGAACAACGGCGTGGTCATTGCGCCGCTGCTCAATGACAAGGCCGGTTACGACGCGATCAAGGACTTCAAGCCGGTGACGCAGGTGACCGCGGTGCCCATGGTGCTTGTGACCAACAAGAGCGTGCCCGGCACCAATCTGAGTGACTTCCTCAAGCAGGCCAGGCAGGTGCCCAATGGGCTGCTTTACGCATCGGCCGGTACGGCTTCTTACGGGCACCTGGCCTCGACGCGCCTGGGTTCGATGACCGGCCTGAAGCTTCAACACGTTCCCTACAAAGGCGAGGCCAATACCACCCTCGCGGTGCGCACGGGCGAGGTGCAGATGCTGCTGACCACACCGTCCTCGGCCATGATGGGTCAGGTTCGTGAAGGCCATCTGAATCTTCTTGCCGTGGCTTCGGAGGGGCCTTCGCCTGTCGTGCCAGGTGTGCCCACCATCAACAGCGTGGTCCCCGGTTTCGTGGCCGAAGTCTGGTTCGGTCTTCTGGCCCCGGCAGGGACTCCTGATGCCGTGGTGAACAAGATCAATGCCGCCATGCGCCAGGTGATGGCCAATGAGGAGCTGGCCAAGCGACTCTTGCCCACGGGTGCACAGCCTCGCGTGTCCAGCCCTGCCGAACTGGGCGGCGTGATGAAGCGCGAGCAGTCGGATTGGCGCGAGATCATCACCAAGCACAACATCAAGGCCGACTGAGTTCGGGTACGCGGCATGAAGTCTGAATACGATCTGGTCGTCGTCGGTTCCGGGGCAGCAGGACTCACCTGCGCCATCACGGCGCGCAAGCAGGGGCTTGACGTCGTGGTGCTGGAGAAGGAGCCGGTGTTCGGTGGCACCACCGCGCTCTCGGGCGGCGTCTTGTGGGTGCCACTCACGCGCCATGGCCGCGCTCAGAACCCCGGCGACACGGTGCAGGCGGTGCGCGATTTTCTGCAAGCCGAGACTGGCCGCTTTTACGACAGCGAATCGGTTGAGGCCTTCATTGCCAACGGGCCGCAGATGGTGGACTTTCTGGAGCGCGAAACCAGTATGAAGTTCGTGCCGACGCTCTACCCCGACTATCACCCCACGGCACCCGGTGGTGCGGATGTCGGGCGCTCCATCCTTGCCCAGCCCTACGACATCCGTGGCCTCGGCAAGGATATGGACCGGCTCAAGCCACCGCTCAAGACCATCACCTTCATCGGGATGATGTTCAACTCGTCCAACGCCGACCTCAAGCACTTCTTTCGTGCTACCAAGTCACTTCGCTCGGCGCTCTACGTCGCGCGACGCCTGCTCAACCATGTGAAAGAGCTGGTTCTCTATCGTCGCGCCGTACAAGTGACCAGCGGTAACGCCCTGGCGGCGAGGCTGGCGAAATCGGCACTCGACCTGGGGATTCCGATCCTCACATCAATGCCGGTTGCCCGCCTGGCAACGCAGGGTGATCGTGTTCACGGGGTGTATGTCGACAATGCGGGCGCCGAACGGCTGGTGGGCGCTCGAAAGGGCGTGGTGCTTGCCTGTGGTGGATTCCCCCACGACAAGGAGCGCGTCGCTCAGGCCTACCCGCATGTGCGGCGCGGTCACCAGCATCTTTCGCCTACGCCGGTGGGAAATACGGGCGATGGTTGTCGTATGGCAGAGGCCGCTGGGGGCTACGTGGATATCCGGTTTCCCCAGCCGGCAGCCTGGATGCCGGTGACGCGCGTGGACTTCGGCAAGGGCGAGACGGGCGTGTTCCCGCACCTGCTGGATCGCTACAAGCCGGGCGTGATCGGTGTGCTGTCCAATGGCCGACGCTTCACCAACGAGTCCAACTCGTACCACGACGTGGGCGCAGCCATGATCAAGGCCTGTGAAGGTTTGCCAGAGACGGCGATGTGGCTGGTCTGCGACAAGCGCGCGCTTGCCAGCTACGGGCTTGGCTACGTGAAGCCCGCCCCCATGCCGATCAAACCGTTCGTTCGAAATGGCTATCTGGTAGAGGGCAAAACCTTGTGGGACCTCGCTCAGCAAGCCGGCATCGACCCCCAAGGGCTCGAAGACACCGTGCGTGAGTACAACCGTCACGCCGTCAATGGCGAGGACCCGGCGTTCGATCGCGGAGGCAACAGCTTCAACCGCTACCTGGCTGATCCCGAGAACAAGCCCAACCCATGCGTGGCGCCGCTCACCGATGGTCCGTTCTACGCGATCAAACTGGTGATGGGCGATCTGGGTACCTTCGACGGCCTGAGCACCAGCACCGAGGGCGCAGTGCTGCGACGGGACGGCTCGGTGATCGAAGGCCTCTATGCCGTGGGCAACGACCGCGCCAGCCTCATGGGCGGCAACTACCCGGGTGCAGGCATCACGCACGGCCCCAACATGACGTTTGCCTACATCACCGCGCGACACATCGCATCCGGCATTCGTGCGCGCGAGGCCAGGGAAGACCGAGAGGTGGTGGCCGCATGACCATGTCAAATGCTCCCATGAAGGCCTGGGTGGACCACCGCGTCTACACCATCGCGTTGCGCAAGATGCCGGAGTTCCTCGAGGTGTTCCATCGCCTGGCCATGCCCGTCCTGATGGACACACTCGGCCATCCACTTGGCTTCTGGACCAGTGTCGTCGGACCGCAGAATCAGTTCATCCATCTGTGGGGCTATGACGACCTGGCGGACTATGAACGCCGTTGCCAGGCGCGCGACTCGCATCCGGAGTTCCCGGCCTATCTCGCCGCCTCGGGTCACTTGATCACATCACAGGAGACCCGGCTCGTCCGCGCCGTGGCACTCGCTTGAAACCCGACGGCGGTCCGCTGGATTCGCTCACCCAATTCATAACAACTGGAGCCAAGACAACATGACATTCGCTCGATTGACCCTGATCGCCACGCTGGCTGTTGCCGCGCCGTTTGCTCATGCTCAGGAGGCTGCCTATCCGACGCAGCCCATCACCATGATCGTTCCCTTCACGCCCGGCTCCAGCTCGGACGTGACCGCACGAGCCATTGCACAAAAGTTGTCCAGCTCGATGGGGCAGCCCGTGGTGGTCGACAACCGCCCAGGGGCCGGTGGCGGAATCGGAATGCAAGCGGTGGCGCGCAGCAAGCCGGACGGCTATACCTTGGCGGTGAGCACCGTGTCGTCCACCGTGGTGCCGCCCATCATCATGAAGAACGTGATGGTCGACCTGTTCAAGGAGTTCACTCCGGTCGCCACGATGGCCAACACACCGCTGCTGCTGACGGTGCATTACGACTCGCCTTTCAAGAGCGTTCAAGATCTGATCGCCGCAGCCAAGAAGGCGCCAAAGACCCTGACCTACGGCAACTCGGCTGGTCTGTACCGGATCGCCATGGAGGCCTTCAACCACCAGGCGAGTATCGACCTTCTGGGCGTTCCCTTCAGGGGGCCGGCGCAGGCCGCCACCGAAGTGCTGGGCGGACGACTGAGTGTGAACCCCGACGCGCTGGGAGCCGCCGGACCGATGCTGCAGGCCAAGCGCATGCGCGCGTTGGCGGTGCTTGGATCAAACCGAACGCCAGCGTTGCCGGATGTGCCGACGATGCAGGAACTCGGCTTCAAGGATTTCGCCTTCAACGGTTGGCTGGGTGTGCTGGCACCCGCAGGTACGCCTGCGGCCATCGTGCAGCGTCTGCACAAGGAAATTGAACAGGCTGCCCGCACGCCGGACGTCCAGGCTTTGTACGCGCGACTCGGGATGGAGGGAACCGTGCTGTCGCCCAAGGCTTACGGGGAAGAGATGCGCAAGGATTTCGCGAAGTACAGCGACATCGCGAAGCAGGCCGGCATCGAGAAAGAATGACGCCACGCCGAGCGGCCTGGAGCAGACAGTTGTGACCCACATGCCACCCAACTCCTTTGCGGCACTGAAGCTGCTTGCCCGGCAGGCCCGGGACATGACGATCGAGACCATCCCGGCAGAGGTCGCACACCAGGCCCGTCTGTGCCTGCTGGACTCGGTCGGCTGCATGCTGGCGGGCACCCGCACGCAAGAGGCCGAGCTGGTGATGGAATGCGAACCGGCCTTGGCCGCCGAAGCGGGTGCAACCATTGTGGGCACGCCCCATCGGCGCGACTGGCGCGGGGCCGTTCGAGTGAACGGCTATCTGGGCGACGTGCTGGAACTCAACGACCTGATCGGCGGGCACGCCAGCATCGGCGTCGTTTCGGCCACCATGGCGTTGGCCGAAACCCTGGGGAGCCCGGGCGTACGCACCGTCGAGGCCTTGGTGCGCGGCATCGAGGTGACAGCGCGCGTCTACGATTCGGTCTACCCCTCGTTGAAGCGTTATACGGACATGGCCTTGGTGCCTGTCGGTATTCCATCAACCATCGGGGCTGCGGCCGCTGCAGCCTGCCTGCTCGAGTTGGACGAGGACAAGACGCACCACGCCATGGCGATCGCTGCAGCGCTGGCTGGGTGGTGCCCGGCCGAAGTGATCTTCGGCGACGGCGGCACCGTCAAACCCATGCTGTTTGGTGCGCAGCCCGCAGACACGGGTGTGACGGCGGCGTGGTATGCACGTGCCGGCATGACCGGGCCGCCGGCCATTCTGGACGGCAAGACGGGCTACTTCGCCACCGCCTCGCTCGAAGGCAAGTTCGATGCCGAGGCCTGGCAAGCCCGATGGGCGCTGGCTGAACCCCGGCGCAAGCTGCACGCCTGTTGCGGCTACCTGCATGCGCCCGTGGATGCCGTGCGCCAACTGATCGGTCGACTGGGCAAGCTTCAGAGTGACGGCGCCATCGAGGTGCGGGTGGCGCCATATGTGGCCGATGTCGTGGCCAAGGATCGTCCACCCCAATCGTCAAATGACGCGCGGTTTCACCTGCAATTCTGCGTGGCGCTGGCTGTTTGTGGAGCCGATGTCATCTTGCCGGAGCACAGCATCGAGCTCGAGCGCCAGTTGCAACGCGAGGACGTGCGTGCGGCCATGGGTCGCATCCGGGTTCGCCCCGACGCCACCTTGAACCACTACCACCACTGCGCGGTAGAGACGACGGATGAGAACGGTCAGAACGTCTCCCTGGCTCTGACGTCGCCCCGGGGTTCACCCAAGACACCTCTGACCGACGAGGACGTCTTGACCAAGTTCAAGGTGCTGGCGGAGCCAGTCATCGGCGTCGAGCGTGCCAGGCAGTTTGCCCAAGCCTGCGAGGCGATCGATCGCATGAGTGACACGCACGCGCTGTTCGCCTTGCTTCAAATACCTGCGGGAAAGGATTGCCGATGAGTCACCACCCCAACTACCGCCCACGCGGAATGTATTTTGAAGAATTCGAGATCGGCCAGACCATCGTCACGTCGCGACGTACGGTGACGCAGACCGACATCGTCAACTTCGCCTGCCTCTCGGGCGACCACAACGCACCGCACATCGATCACGAGTTCTGCAAGACACAGCCGTACGGAGAGCCGATTGCCCATGGCCCCTTGGTGCTGGCCATCGTGGGCGGCCTGCAGTGCCTCAGCGGCATCAACGACGGCACCATCATTGCGATGACCGGGCTGGATCAATGGCGCATGCACTTGCCGGTGAAGGCGGGCGACACCATTCACGCGCTCATCACGCCGTTGGAGAAAAAGCTCACCAGCAGCGGCACCAAGGGCATCGTGACCTGCGAGCGTATCGTCAAGAACCAGCGCGACGAGATGGTGCATTCGATGATCATCTCCAACATGTACCGTTGCCGACCGGTACTGGCAGCTACTGCCTGAGCAGCGTCGGCGCCAACGAGAAACCGGGCCTTGGCCCGGTTTTCTTTTGTCAGGAGTGGGCCCGAAGGCCCCGTCTCATGCGAGATCCATTTGCTTGGCAATGATATTGCGCTGGATCTCGTTTGTGCCACCGCCGATGGGACCGACGCGTGAGTCGCGGAAGAACATCTGCATGTCGTACTCGTTCGAGTAGCCTGCGCCGCCCAGGATCTGCATGCCGATGTCGGCGCACTTGAAGTTGTTCTCGGTGCAGACGATCTTGGCGATGGAAGCTTCCTGAACCACTTTGTGACCACCGTCGAGCAGTTCGGCCACGCGGTAGACGGACTGGCGGGCCGTCTCGGCCATGATCATCATGTCGGCCAGCTTGTGCTGGATCACCTGGAACTGCGAGATCGGCTGACCAAACTGGATGCGCTCGCGTGCGTAGTCGCGCGCGTATTCGGTGATCTTGAAGCAATGTCCGGCCGAGATGGCGGCCAGGCCCATGCGTTCCAGGCCCAGCGCGGCCATGATGTTCTTCCAGGCCTGACCTTCGCCGCCGAACAGGTTGCTGGCCGGCACGCGCACGTTGTCGAAGAAGACCTCGTTGGCGTGGGTGGTGCGACGGCCCAGCATGGACAGCGGGCGGATCGTCACGCCCGGTGTATTGGTCGGCACAAGAATGGTGCTGATGCCGTTGTGGCGTGCCTGCTTGTCGGTCTTGACGATGGCGACCAGATAGTCCGCCACGTGCGCACAGGTGATCCAGACCTTGCTGCCGTTGATGACGTAGTCGTCTCTATCACGAACCGCCGATGTCTTGATGCCGGCGACATCGGAGCCCGTTCCCGGCTCGGACATGGCCAGGGCCAGCTTGACCTTGCCGGCAACAATCTTGGGAACGATGTCCTGCTTCATCTCTGGTGTGCCGAACTTGGCCACGTGCATGCCGGCATAGATGGCGGTGGTGGTGACGCCCTGGGCAATGCCGGTGTAGTAGTAGCCCAGTGTCTCCATGAACACGGCGATGTCCTTGTAGCTCGCGCCCATGCCGCCGAGTTCTTCCGGGTAGAAGATGCCGAGATAGCCGGCCTCGGCGAGCGCGTTGTAGGCCTCGTGCGGGAACTCGCGGGCTTCGTCCATCTTGCGCACACGCTCCCAGGGCAGGTGGCGGGATAGCAGATCCAGCACGCCCTCGCGCATCATCTTCTGCTCGTCGGTCAGGCCGTGGGTGTTGATCAATGACATAGGGGTCTCCTCGGGTTGGGTTCAGATCGGGCGGGCGGCGAACAGAGGGCCGTCCTCGTAGCTCAGCACCACCATTTCGACCGGCATGCCCGGCGTCCAGGGGATGTTGTCGGTTTCCACCAGGCGGCAAGCCAGGCGCAGTCCGTCGTCGAGATCGACGATGCCGACCGCGTAGGGCGACTCGGCGGCGAAGACGGCGGGAGCTGCGTGTATGCGCGTCCAGGAATAGAGGCGACCGCGCGCGCCCAATGGCGCCCACTGCATGTCGGTCGACCAGCAATGCGGGCAGACGGGTTTGGGCGGGAAGGTGGCGTGGCCGCAGGCGCCGCAACGTGTGGTCTGCCAGGTGCCTTCTCGCAATGCCTCCCAGAACACCGCGGTGAAAGCGGAGTGGCGGGGAGGGTAGGCGCGCGCGCCTGTTTGAGGCAAGCGCTCAAGGCGGGTGGTATTGTTCATCGCACAGCCTCCAGCACATGCACAAGGGCGGCGTTGTAGTTGCCCAGTTCACCGGTGGCCAGGCCCCAGAGCGCGTCCTTCACCTGCCGATCACCGGCGCGCCCGCGCAATTGGTCGGCCAGCTCGACGTAGTTGTAGAGGGAGGTGACATAAGCCGGGTGACCGCGCGACGTGAGCCCGCCTGAAGTCGAGACGGGGATGCGCCCGCCGAGTCGGGTTTCACCGTCGAACGCTGCTCTTGCGCCTTGGCCTTTGGCAGCGACGCCAATGGCCTCGGTCACCAACACCTCGACGATCGTGCAGGGTGCGTACAGCTCGGCGAGGTCGAGGTCGCCCGGTTGTATGCCCGCCTGTGCATAGGCGTCGCGCGAGGCCTTCGCAGCGGACTCGAAGGCGATCATGTCGTTGGGCACGTCGCTGATCTGGTGTGAGCCGTCATGACAGAAGCCGCGCCCACGCACCAGCGCATAGGGCCTTCCGGTGGCCTTGGCCACTTCCTCACTGGCGAGCACCAGACAGGCGGCGCCATCGCTGCGGCCGGGCACGTCGTACAGGCCCAGGGGCTCGACGATGGGTCGCTGGTTGATCACGTCCTCCAACGTGATCGGCTTGCGGTATTGGGCCAGCGGATTGAGTGAGGCGTGATAGCGGTTTTTCACCGCAACGGCGCCGAGTTGTTCGCGCGTTGCGCCGTGCTCGTGCATGTAGCGTGTGGCGTCCATGGCGTACCAGGCAATGGGCGTGAAGCCGGCTGAAGTGTGGAAATCCACGTCACCCGTGGTGCGCATGCTGCTCATCATGTGTTCGGCCGCCGGGACGGCGCTTTCCATGTTGATGCCCAGCGCGAGGGCCACGTCCGTGCGGCCCAGCAGAATCTCGTCGCAAGCCTTGTCGAAGGCGAGGGCGGCCGTCATCCCGTTGCCCATCACCTCCATCACGCTGCCCCGGCAGGCCAGGCGCAGTTGGCCCATCAGGAAGGTGTGAAAGTACTTCTGGCGTGTATAGGGGCGTGGCAGCGTGAAGACCAGGCTCTGGATGTCTTCCTTGCTTATGCCGGCATCGCTCACCGCCTCGGCGACCAGGCGCGTCATGATCTCGTGTTCCAGCGTCTGCAAGGCCGCGTCGTCGGCCGTTTGGTGACGCCCGACGGGAATCGCGCTCGCGCCAATGAGGGCGACGCGCCGTGTCATGCCGAGACTCCGTCCAGAACGCCGAAGGCCCCTGCCTCGCGCAGTGCTGCGATGCGTTCTTCGTCGTATCCCAGCACCTCGCGCAGCACCTCTTCACTCTGGGCGCCAACGGCGGGCGCCGCCTGCGACGCCACCGCCGGCGTGCGCGACATGCGGATCGGCGAGGCAATGTTGGGAATCCAGCCTTTGACCGGATGCGGGATGCGGGTGACGAGATCGCGTGAGCGAACTTCATCGGAAGTCAGGGCCTCGCTCAGCGTCTTGACCTGACCGTGAGGCACATTGGCTGCGCGCAGCTTGGGTGCCCAGTGGCTCCATGGCTGGGCCGAAAAGGCCTCGTCCATGATCTTGAAGAGAAGCTCGCGTTCGCGCAGCCGGTTGACGCGTTGCGACAGCACCGGGTCGTGCGCCAGATCGGAACGGTCGAGCACCTGTTCGAACAGGCGCTGATAGATCTTGTCGTTTCCACAGTTGATGTAGAACGGTTTGTCCTGGGCCATGAACACGCCGGACGGGCAGGTGTCGGGACTGACGTTGCCGTTGCGCTGGGGCTCGTAGCCGGTGGTGAGGTGTTGCATGGCGCCGAAGCCAGTCATGAGGATGGCAGTGTCCAGCAGTGCAACCTCCACACGTTGGCCGACGCCATCCCGGGCACGTGCGATGAGGGCCAGCAAGATGGCGTTCGTGGCCGTCATGGCGGTGGCGGTGTCCATGATGGCGGCGCCAGTGCGCACACCCTGCCGGTCCGCGTATCCGTTCATGGAAATGAAACCGCTTTCGGCCTGCACGATGGGATCGAAACCCAGGCGGTCGGCATAGGGGCCTTCGCGTCCGTATGCCGAGACCGAGCAGTAGATGAGCTTGGGATTGATGCGGGCGCAGGTCTCTGGGTCGAGTCCGAAACGCTCCATCACGCCCGAGGAGAAGTTCTCCACCAGCACGTCGGCTTGGGCAATCAACTCCCTGACCACCTGAATCCCGGCCTCGCTCTTGAGATCCAGGGCCAGGCTCTTCTTGTTGCGGTTCGTCCAGAGAAAGGGGCCGCCTTGAGCAGGAATCTCAGGGTCCACCGTGGGGTAGTGCCGAAAATCGTCGCCGCGCACGGGCGCTTCGATCTTGATGACGTCGGCGCCGAAGTCCGCGAGCGTCATCGTGGCCAGCGGGCCAGCCACGAAATGTGTGAAATCCACCACCTTGAGCCCTTGAAGCACGGGCGCAGCGGCGCTGGCGTTGGGCCGCTGGATGGGCAGTGCGTTGATGCGCTGCTGGTCGAACATGGTTGCCTCCATATCAATGGTTCAACCATTATACTTCTCGAGAGACAACTGACAACCTCCATCCGTCATCTGCCGTTCGCCGTCCACCATCCCTGGAGTTCAGACATGAACACAAGCCTTGAATCCATAGCCTCAGCCGACTGTGCGGCGCTGGATCGCCTGCTGCAGGCGCGCCACAGTTGCCGGGGCTTTCTGCCAACACCCGTGCCGAGGCCTCTGCAACGAAAGATCCTCGCGATGGCGCAGCGCACCGCGTCCTGGTGCAACTCGCAGCCATGGCAGGTCCACATCACCGAAGGCGAGGCCACCGAGCGTTTCCGCGCGACCCTGCTGACGCCCAAGGCGGCCGACGAAGCGGGACCTGATTTCGTCTGGCCGTCCGAGTACCGGGGCGTCTACCGCCAGCGCCGGCTGGACTGCGCGCTGCAGTTGTATGAAAGCGTAGGTATCGCGCGAGGTGATCGCGAGGCCTCGGCCAAGCAGGCGCAGGAGAACTTCCGTCTCTTTGGCGCGCCCCATGTGGCCATCGTCACGACGGACGCTGCGCTGGGCGTGTATGGTGCCGTGGACTGCGGCGGTTTCGTGGCGAACTTCCTACTGGCCGCGCGCAGCCTGGGCGTGGCCACCATTGCGCAGGCTGCCCTGGCCTCACGACCGGCGCGCGTTCGCGAGTTCTTCGGTCTGAGTGATGACCGGCTCGTGGTCTGCGGAATTTCGTTTGGCTATGCAGACGAAGCGCATGCCGCCAATGGTTTCAGGACACCGCGCGCATACCCGGACGAGGCCGCGAGCTGGCTGTCGACCTGAGCTACGTGCCGCGTCCAGCTGCCTTCTTCGGATCCGCATCGCTTCGGGCGTGAGACAGATAGCTGCGTTGCAGCTTCTTGAGGCTGGCCTCCATCTCGGCAATGGCGCCGTCCACGTCACGCGCTTCCATGTACTTGAGGAATCGCTTGCGGGAGGGCACAACGAACGCGTTTTCGTAGTCGCCGATCGACAGCACGTAGTGACGCAGAACTGTCAGCACGCCGTCCATCACGATCTCCATGATGGGATTGCGAGTCATGCGAGCGAGCAGTCGGTGGAACTCCAAGTGGATATCGGCGCGACGGTGAAAATCGCCAGCAGCGATGGCAGCCTCTGCATCGCGCACGTTGGCGTGCAGCATTTCGAGATCTGCTGGCGTCGCACGCAGACACGCCTCGCGCACGATGATGGATTCGAGCCAGATGCGGGCCTCGGTCAGTTGAGCGGGTTGGATCGCACCGAGGTGGTACATGTCCATCAGGCCGGTGGTGATGACCTGGCCATTGCCCTCAGTGATGAAGGCGCCACCTGTCGCACCCTTCTGCAGTCGGACGAGGCCCGCGTGTTCGAGCGATCGCAGGGCCTCACGCAGGGTGTTGCGGGATACACCGAACTGCTCGGCCAGCGCCCGTTCGGAAGGCAGGCGACTGCCTACACCCAAGCGACCTTGCGCCAGTTCCGTGCGGATCTGCTCGGCAATCTCCTCGAATGCCCGCTGCGAGCGGATGGGCTTGAAAGCAGTGGATGGTGGGGGACTGGCAGGAGAGGAGGGATGGTTCGGCGTGGCCACGGCGCTTCTCAAGGGTAGTTAGATCAATGATAGAACCAATTGATCCGGTCGACTTGATTCGGCCACATCGGGCGGTAAATCTGTCAGTAGCCGGCACCCGGGATAAAACGGCTTTAAGTGAGGTCAGCAGCACAAACGTACTGCATACGGCTCCATGCCCATGGAGAAAGGGGCCTCCTCGCATCCTGGGGCGATTCAAGGGGGACTCATTCAGGTGACAAAGCTCTCAAGCGGGCCGCACGCCGCGGCATTTCGGGAACTGTCGACAGCCCCAGAACGACTCGCCCGCCCGGTTGCCTTGCTTGGCCTGCCTGAGCACCATCGCGCCCTTGCAGACGGGGCAGGTCGGCGTTGTGGCCATGGCAGGCTCCCGCCGCTCTGCTTCGAAGCCTCGGTGCGATTGCGGCTGGGCGGACTTGCTGACAGCGGCGACCGCCTTGCTCAGTTGCTCGCCGTCGATGAGGACAATGGGTTTGCCGACCGCAAACTCGATGGCCTCGTGAGTGAACCTTCCCGAAGTCACAACGAAGCCGCCCGCAGCGCCCTCCGCGGTGATGAGGCCGAACTGTTCGCGTACAACCGACACACCCACACGATAGGTGCGCCACTGCTTGCACTGCACGAGATAGCGCTGCCCCGCCTTGGTTGCGAGCAGGTCAACGCCTCCATCGGCGCCTCCGCCGCCGTTCTCGACGACTTGATAGCCCATGCGGTGAAGCGTTTCGCCCACCAGACGCTCGAACTGCGGCCAAGTCATCTGGTTGAGGCCAGAAGTGCCCGGTGCACTGGCGACCCGCTCAACCAAAGCCGCACCCTCACGGCGCCGTAGAAAGGAGGTGAGTGCGCCCAACAGGAATAGCAGGGGGACGACGTACTGTCCCGCAACCGCCAGGCCCTTCCAGAGCGAACCGACCATCAGTGAACTCACCTGGTTCGGCTGGACACTCTTTGGCGTTGGCGCGCTCGCAAATGAGCTGAGCAGCAGATAAGCGACGAGTGCGCACAGAACCGAAACCCACCATGGCAGGCGCGAGATAAGCTGAACCAGTTCGTTGGCTTCTTTGCGATTTCTTCTTCCCACGTGGACGCTCCCTTGCGCAGCTGTTGAACTGTTCTGACGCCTGAAATGTAGTTGTAGGGCGTCTCAAGTGACGAGTCCGTGGCCAAAGCTCAGCCAGTGCCCTGAGTTCCTTGAGTGGTGACGCCACTCTATGGGCAGCTGCGCAGCGACTCCAGTCGTTCAGCCGGTCCACCGAGTTCACGCTTTCGGCAGGCTACCGGTCACTGACTCGCCCGGACTTGATCCGACGAAAGCCTGCTCCGAGAAGCACGGCTATCCGCTGACTGGGCCGGTGGACATAAGCGAGAACATCGACTTGATCTCGGCGTCCGAGATTTCGCCAGCCGCTACCTGCGATCCGGTCTGTTGATATGGATCGCTGTCTTCTTCGCCCTCGCGCACTTCGAGAGTCTCGCGGCGACTTTGAATGTCTTGCATCAATGTCGGGCCAATTCGGACGTCATACGTCTTTGCTGCGGAGACAAGCTCTTCGAGGAACGTTCCGAGTTCTTGAGTGGATGAGATGTCGGAAAGTTTGCCCTCAATTCCACAGATGAGCCCTTGCAGCGCTTTGCGCGCTGAGCTGTGGACCACGCCTTCTTCCGTCAGTGGCTCAAGTGCGCTAGCAATACTGGTAATGTCGTCGATCGCCAAGTCATCACCAGCATTGGCAAGCATGTTTGCCGCTGCATTTGTCAGGGCTTCGCGGGCTGGAACAAGAAGTTCATCCGTCCGAAACGGGAGCCGCTTCAACTGCCGCAGAGAAAACAAGCACTCATAGAAATCTCCTGGCTCGATTCCCTGCAACATCAAATCGTTGACTACCTTGAAAAGAACAGCCTTGATATGGAGACCCGGCAAGTGTTCGCGCATCTCAAGAATGTGCCGCAGTGATGCGATCGCGGTTGTTCTGTTGTCGCCCTGGACGCGGACCATGGCGGCTAGCCACAGATCCTGTTCGCCGAATTGATCGCGACACTTCGCAATGTTTGTCCTGAAAAAACTCCATGCGCTTCTGAACTCGTAGATCGTCGAAACGGATCGCACAACGACGGGAAGCAGCTGGTCGTCGATGAAGACACTGCTCAGGAAATCACGAATGCCGGGATTCGCGAAGGAAATTTCTTGATCTCCGACCGTAACAAACGATCCGCTCAGTTCCTTCAACCCTGTCCGGAAACGTGAAACTGCATCCGACGAAGCGATCTGGAACCCTGCGTTTGCGGTGATTCGCTTGAACAGTTGCAGACAGAGATCCATTCCTACATAGGGGCCGGTAAAGAAGGTAGCCCACAACAGACATCTCGCATCTGCGCTCAGGTGCGATCGATACGGCCGCTCCCAGAGTTCCAAAGGGTTGTCCAAAACACGAAGGACAGTGGCCTGGATGGAATCGTCGCCTACAGAATAGTAGTCTGCGGAAGTCAGCAACTCGATCAAGCGGGGGCTGAAGTTGCGGTGGTCGATCATCGTCAGGAAGAAGTCACCGTCCAGGAGCTTAGCCTTTTCTTCATCGACCAGATCTGAGAAGTAAATGTGATTGAAGACAACTTTGGCTTTGATGATCCGTGTATAGACCCCAACGTTCAGAATCATTTCGCTTGCCTCCACTCGTGAAGACGAGAGCTTGTCCGACTGGATCTGCGCTTGGTTGAGCAGGTACAGCCTAGTTGTCAGGATGAAGCGAAGATCCTTGTTGTTTCGAAGTCGATCCAGGAAAACGGGCAGACGCTGATCCACCTTACCCAACAGCTCGTTGGTCAGACTGATCTGACCCAGGAAATCGTCGAGGAAGATGAGCCGCTTCTCGCCGGCTGTACTGACGGCCATAGCCTCCTGCAGGTCGTCCACGACAAAGACCTTCCAGTTCTGCTCCATGTGGAGCCAAAGCAGCATGCGGCCAAGGGTGGTCTTTCCGACACCAGGCTCACCCGTAATGATCAGCGCGCCGCGGTCCTCCAGGATTGCCTCCGCCTCGGCCACACTGGCGTTGTGCACGAACTTGGGAACAAGTTGCTTGATGCGGGCCAACTCGGCTTCGGTCCGGTTGTAGACCGCGCTGTGCAAGATTCGCTCAAGGACTTCCGTGCTAGTCAACCAAAGCTTGAAATGCTGACGCAGCACGTGTGGATGAAGGCCCAGAAGGTTGTTTAGGTCCTCGCGGCCTATGACGTCTCCGGCACTGACCGGCGTGGACGGCATCGCTTGAATGATTTTGCGCTTCAGTTCCGGGGTAAGCGATAAGGACGTGACCAGGATGTACCGGCTCGGAGCTAGCTTCAGGACTTTGCTGTCCTCCTTCATCACTGCCCGAAGAAGGCTTCTTGGCCCGCCCTCCACATGATGTTTGGCCTGCACTACGACATCCTGATCCGCCATAGCGAAGCGGAAGTCGATTCCACCATCCTTGCCAGGGCCGAAGCTCTCCATCGTGATGCCCAACTCCGCTTGCAGCAGGTCACGAACGAGCAGTTCGAAATCGATCGGCGACAGAGTGCGAAAGTCGTACATGTCGTCAAGCCTGAGTGGCCGAGATCAGGGAGTCCATATGGCGCTTGTCAGTCTCGGTGATGGCATCTATCAGGTCCTTGACCGCATGCTCGAGGTCGAAGATCAGTTCGTTGTTTCCGGCGAGCCGGTCCAGCGTGTTGCCGTGGCTGAAGTAATGGAAGATCTTCAGGATCCGCTTCGCACGCTCGACACCGAACAGAATCTCGGCTCGCTCGTCGACTTGTTCCGACTCTTTCGGCCCAGGAAGCCTGGAGTACGTATAGAGTTCGATGAAGCGCCTCATGGCGTTCGGCAACAGCATCAGTACTTCGTGGACGGTCTTGTCGGGTGCCTTGTAGAAGCGATGGATGACCTCAAACAGGAAATGGTATTCAGACTGATAGCGTGAGAGCGAGGCCGGCATGTCTTCCAGCGTTGAGGACTTCTCGGCAATCCTTCTGATCAGATATAGCCGCGCTCCTTTGTTGCTCGCCGCTGGCTTGATCTCTCTGAGCAGGTTGAAGAACTCGAAGTTGTGCGTGGAGATGAAAAGTTGCTTGCAGGTGGTCTGCCAAGGCGCGTTCTTGTCCTGCTGCTTGAAGAACAGCGCTCGGATGGCGGCGGTCACCTGAAAGATGTGATTGGCGTCGAGACTTGAGATGGGATCGTCGATGTAGACGATGGTCTCCTTGAATTCCGCGGGCTTGATTTCCTGTAGCTTTGTCAGGAAGTACGAGAAGGCAATGGCCGTTCGCTCTCCGTCGCTCAGGTTCTTAGCAACGGTCCCCGTCTTCCGGACTAGTTGAAAGCGGTCCTGGCCAGCCGCATCTTTGACGACCTGGATCTGAACGGCCTCGCTTCCCAGCATGGATGCCAGGCGTTCGTTTATCTTTTCCCGGCCTTGTTGTGCCTGACTGATCTGAGCCTGAAGACTACTGATCTCCGGCCGTACCCTTGCAGCATAGGCTTTCAGACGTTCGGACCGATTGGCGAGTCGAGTCTTCTTTTGCTCCAGGCCGGTGGTAGCTTGGTCGTCAACGAATTGCTGGACGTAGTGGTATCGGGCCTGTCTCGAAGCATCGGCTCTGGCCTTCGTGAAGTTCGAGGCCAACTCGTTGTTTTGCTTGATGACGAGGTTGACTGCGGCAGCGGCGTCCTTGATACCCTTTTCGAGGCCAGCAGCCAATGGCGTAGGCGTCATGGCCTTGCGGGGGTCATCCGCCTTGCGTTGCACTTCGTCTGCGAGTTTCCTTGCAGCTTGGTTGAATGCGTCGATGGCTGCGGGCAGCGCTTCAATGGCGGCGGTATAGGCTCCACGAAACTGAGCATTGAGTTCGGCTGCCTTGGGCCAACTCAGGCTGAAAACAGCCTCCTTCACACGCGCAAGAAGTCCATCCACCAGCTCCTTGTGGTCAGCCAGATCCTTCGAAAAGTGCACACGAAACGCTTCGAGGCGATCCTGGGATAGATCGTTTCCGCAGAACTCGCACGTTCCCGCGCCAGTGTGTAGGTTCAGGCCGCCGTGGACCCAGCGCTCAACGGCGGGATTCTCCTCAAGGTGTTTGATCGTGTTGGAGAAGCTCGGCGTTGCTGCCAGAACTGTTACGGCTTCCTTGTGGAGATCCTCGATCGACGGAGCAGCGCACAGTTCCTCCACCGTACTCGGCTTCTTGGAGTCAGGGGTCAGCGCGAGTTCGACGGCATCAGCGAGTTCCTTCTCCGAAAGAAACTGGGAGTCAAGAACGCCGACTGCGACGATGTCCTGGGCGAGATGTGTGGCCGTGTAGGGGTCAACCTTCAGATGTTGGCGGATGAACTTCGCAGTCTCGGTCTTGGCCTGCGCGATCCGCATCTTCAGTTCTTCGAACGTGCCGTCCAGTTTGCGCTGGACCTCCTCCGAGCGCTTGATCCGCTTGCTTAGCGCATCGATCTTCCTTTGGGCTTCCTCGGATTCCTTGCCGAGCAGCAGGATGGGGTTGAAGTTCCCGCCATCGAAGTGCAGATTGGCGCGGACGAAGTCCGAATTGAAGACCCGAACAGACAGATTGCACCGACTGAAGTTTTTCTCTGTGATCGAATCATCGGTAGTACCAAGCGTGAATTCGCATCCGGATAAATCTGGATTGGCCGCTTTGGTTTCAAGCTGAGCGAACAGTCGGGACAGGGTGGTCTTCCCGGAATAGTTCCAGCCGTAGATGAGATTCTTGATCCCGAAGTCGTGCGTGCCAGCGGGCTTGCTATAGCTTTGATAGACGCCGAGTCCCTTGATCTTCTCGATGCTCTTCAGCATGTCTTCTCTCTGATATTGGACTCAAGACTACCGAAATCGTCTGGAGACCCCACGTTGCGAAAGTGAAGGTTCGCTTCATGAGCTGTGCCAATGTTCATTGTGTACCGGCGAGCGTCGCACACCAGTCTTCATCGGTCATTCTCGATCACCGACCCCGCCAGCTTCGCTGCCAACACGCCCATCATGACTCCAGACAGCCTGTCAATCCACACTTTGCAGCGCACATAGACAGCCTGAGCGCCGTCAGACGAGAGAATCAAGGCGACAGTCGCGTACCAGCCTGCCTCGATGGCAAACACCAGTATGGCCACCAGTAGGTGGAACTCGATGCCGGGCGAGGAGGGAAGCAGCGCCGCAAAGACGCTGGCGTAGACGATGACGGTCTTGGGATTGCTGATCTGGGTGAAGAAGCCAAGCAAAAAGTGTCGCGTCGACGCAGTCGAGCGTCCGGTCGACAAGGGGATCTGGATCTCCAGCGGCTGTTTGGCGCCTTGCCAAAGCCGGAACGCGAGATAGCCGAGGTAGGCCGCTCCTGCCAGCTTCAACGCGGCGAAAACCTTGGGCGCTGCGGCGAGTGTTGCGCTCAGCCCGAGCAGAGCGCCCACAGCAAAGATCAGGCCACCCAGTCCCATGCCCAGCGCCGCTTGCAAGCCCGCGCGCCGGCCACCCGACGCTGCTGACCGCGCGACCATGATGAAACTGGGTCCTGGGCTGGCGGCTCCGATGAGCAGGGCGATGCCGATGGCAAGCAACGAGGCGGCTTCATTCATGTCGTCTGTGTGTTCTGGCGCTGAACCTCGGCGGCACTTTCCGCGGTTTTGTGCAAATCCGGCGGCGTTCGTTGCTGTCGAATTGCGTCCCATGCTGGCTTCGAGGCGCATCCTGTGCAACGAACATCCCAACCAGCAGTAGGACAAGGTTTCAACGCTGAGCTGCAAGCCGCGCGCAGCATTGCTCAGATCACCGGATTCAGGCCATGAAGCTCTATCGTGCAGCGGCGTTCTCATCAGGCGGCAAAGGCGGCAACCCGGCCGGCGTGGCCGTCTGCAGCAGGGCGCTTTCCGAATCGACCATGCAAGCCCTGGCGCGGGATGTCGGTTATTCCGAGGTCGCTTTCCTCCACCCGGAGGGCGGGTCGTGGCGGGTGCGCTACTTTGCGCCCGAGATCGAGATTCCCTTCTGCGGACACGCCACGATCGCGGCCGGGGCCATTCTCGGGCTCAACCACGGTGTGGGTCAGTACGACCTGAAGACCAACTTTGCCAGCGTTCCCGTGGTGGCTTCCATGTCCAGCACGGGTTGGATGGCCCGGTTCGTGTCACCCCGTACCTTCACCCGTGAGATGGCATTGACGTATGTCGAACGCCTGCGGGCTTGCTTTGGCCTGGTACCTGACGATCTTGACGCGGGATTGCCGCCGCGATTGATGAACGCTGGCGCCAACCATGCGCTCATCGCCTTGCGTTCCAGGCGTCGGCTCTCGCACATGGGCTATGCGTTCAACGAGTTGTTGCATGTCAAGCGAGAGCTCGATCTGGCTACCGTGACGCTCGTGTACCGTGAGAGCGACGATGTGTTCCATGCCCGAAACCCCTTCGCCGCGGGTGGTGTGTACGAAGACCCGGCCACTGGCGCGGCTGCTGCTGCGCTGGCCGGGTACTTGCGTGACCTCGGCATCAAACGCAGCGGATCGCTGCGCATCATCCAGGGCGAGGACATGGGCCGGCGCAGCGAAATCTTTGTCGACTACGACGCCGCACGCGGAACCGGTGTCCGGATTGCCGGTGAAGTGTCCGTGTGGGGAAGCAGCGAGCTCGATGCGCGCCTGATGGCTGTGGATTGACACCTGCCTCCGAGTGAAGGATCAAGCCCGCAGCATGCAGCAGTTGCTCATGATCGCGGCTGGTGGAAGACCACGGTCAGCACGCCCAGCATCACCGCGGTCACCCCGGCCAGGGTCGTGATCGAAGGGATCTCCCGGATCAGGAAGATGCCCAGCACAGCAGTGAGCGCGGGGCACAGCGCGCCGATCACCGCGGCACGCGTGGCGCCCAGGCGCTTCACGGCCTCCGAGAACAGCCAGAGTGCCAGGATGGACACCGCGATGCCTTGGGCGGCCACCTGGGTGATCACTTCCTGCATGGGGGCGAGAGCCAGCTTTGGATTCATCCACAGCAGGTAAACAGGGGTGAACGCGGCAGCAGAGACCACGTTGACGAGCGCTGTTGCCACCCAGGGCGAGACGCCCGAGTTCCGCTGCGAAACGGTGTATGCGGCAAAGAGGAAGCCGGCAAAGAGGAACAGGGCGTCGCCGCGCCACTCACCGGACTGGCGATTGAACACCACGGAATGGCCGCCGATGAACAGGATGCCCATCAGCACCAGCACCATGCCGTACACCTGCCTGCGAGACAGGTGCTGCCCATAGAGGGTGGACGAGAGAATCGCCACGAACACGGGCATGGTGCCGATCATCAGCGTGGCCACGTGCGACGCTGGCGCGTACTGCATGCCGGTGGACGTCGACAGCATGAAGGGCGCGCCCGCCCCCGTCACCATGGCCACCAGAAGCAATGGCCGAACGCCGCGCAGTTGATGGCGGCCGAGCCAGAGGACAGGCAGCAACAGCAGCCCGGACACCGCGAAGCGAAGAAAGGTCACGTCGCCTGGCCCCAGCGAACCGGTCACCGCGTGCCGGGTGGCGATAGCCCAGGTGGACCAGATCAATGCCGTCAACAGCCCGCATGCGACGCCGATACCGGTTGCAGAGAGCCACGCCACGGAGGTGGTGCCGGCGGCAGGTTGAAGTTGGGCCATCGCTTGGTGCCTGAAGAGGATGGCCCACTGTCGTTGGGAACACGGACTTCAGCAGGAAAGCTGTTGTACTCGCGTGGACGCAGATTCAGGTGCGCTTTGTGGACGGGTGCTGGCGCGGCTTGACAACGATGAGCACCAGGCCCATCAGGATGAGCGGTATGGCGATGAAACTGACGGCATCCAACCGTTCGCCTGCCATGGCGGCGCCGATGCCCACTGCGATGACCGGATTGACGAAAGCGTTGCTTCCGGCCAGCGGCGCGCTCACATTGCGGACCAGCCAGAGATAGGCGGTGTAGGTGAGGAGGGTGCCGAAAACGAGCAGGTAGGCCCAGGCCCACCACACCGACGCTTGATGCACAGCGGTCAGCCGCGCCACCGCGTCGCTTTCGAAGACGAGTCCCACGGCAATGCCGGCGAACCCGCCACTCAGCCACTGAAGCGCAGAGGCCAGTGCCATGGGGGGCATGTCGGACCGTCTCACCCAGTAGGAACCGGCAGCCCACAGCATGGGCGACAGGACGGCCATGCCTGCGCCCAAGGGAGCAACGTGAAGATTTTCGTCAAGCAGCAGCAGACCTGCGCCCGCGATGCCGAGCAGGATGCCGACCCAACCCATGGCGTGGGTCCGTTCTCCGCCCCAATGGGCGAGAAGCGTTAGCCACAGCGGCATGGTGGCGATGATGCAGGCCACCAGGCCCGTGGCAACCCCTTGCGCAATGGCGAGAACCGCCAGTGCAAAGCTTGCGAAGGACATGACGGTCCCGGCAACGATGCAGTTGATTGCCTGCCGCATGCTCAGTGTGCGCAGCCCCGAAGTGCCGGCAAAGACCAGCATGATCAAGCCCGCCGCGGCGAAACGTACCCCGGTCATGAAGACCGGCGGTATGCCTTGAACAGCAAGCAAGGTTGCGTAGTGGGTAGTCCCCCAGACCACATAGACGGTCAACAGTGCGAGGGCCACCTTCCAGCGCGCACAGATCGCCGTCATGCCGCTTCCTTGGGTAGCTCTTGCCGCTCGAATGACGGAAA
This sequence comes from Hydrogenophaga intermedia, assembly GCF_023715105.1. Lineage (GTDB taxonomy): Bacteria > Pseudomonadota > Gammaproteobacteria > Burkholderiales > Burkholderiaceae_C > Hydrogenophaga > Hydrogenophaga intermedia_A. The sequence continues at coordinate 62,429 of NZ_JAMBNO010000006.1, forward strand.
CGCCACGAACAGCTTGAACGCCAAGGCCATCGACAAGAGAACGAACAGGGGCGATGAACCGGGCATGGCAACGGCATAGGCGGGCCACGCCAACGCCAGCACAACGCGAAACCCGCCGGCGACCGAGCGGCTGCACATGGCACCGCCCACAGCCCCCAGGAACAGCAAGCTGAGTCCCATGGCGGCAGCGCCGGCAGGGCTGTCGGAGAGCAGCCATGCGAGCGCGATGACATGCCCCGCATGGACCAACTGGAAGCCGGCTTGCTTCAGTGGATCACGGTAGTGGCCTCGGTGCCACCGCTGAAGCGGGGGCAGACTGCAGGCGATGCAGCCGCCAATCAGATCGATGGCCAGCAAGGCGACTAGGGTGACGGCCCAATCGGCGGCGTCCCGGTGCGCAAGCACCTGCCCGCACAAAAGTCCTGCCATCAAGGCAGGGATGAGGATCAGGGCGATCTGGGCAACCGAAGCGCCCGTCCCGACGAGTCGATCCATAAGCGATGCGGGTTGGGAGGTGCGCATGTCAGTGGTCGCAAGGCGATGACGTTGTGACGCCGACGGTAGCCTTGCCGCGCGGTCGATACCTGAAATCCATGCGCTCCACCCGCGCGCTGTTTCCTCCCTGCACCCCGCCATCGCCATCCTTGAAGGCAGCGTGACGCGGTGGTTGCGAATTTCCTGTTCACGGCATACGCGCTCGGCACGATCCGCGGATGGACCACAGCACCGAGGATCAAACCCACCCGACGACGCCCGTTCACTTCGTTGGTCAAGTGCCCGTCGAGGTCAACCTGCCTGTCGGATCGGAGATCGAGTGCGTGGGGGGTCATCTGTGGTTCACCGTTCGACCACCCGACAGCAACTTCTATGTCGACGACAAGTTCCTGGTGACGGGTGAGAAGTTTCTGGCCACGCAGAACCTCCGGATCTGGGTCTCAAGCGTCAGGGGCGAGCCCGCGGGGTATCGGGTGAGGCCCGGCGTGCATCTCAGGTAAGGCAGGGCGCGCATCGCTGGCCTGCGTTGTCTCCCCTCAAGTCCACTGCGGCAAGTGGCTGCCGGGTGGCATGGAGGGCCTGGCCCACATGGCAGGTGTCTGTGCGAAGCGAGCGGCGTGCGTCGCAGCAACCAGGCGCCCGAATCCCGAGTCCGTGGCCTCCAGGAAGCACTCAATGTCTGGCTTGGCGCACGCGAGTCCGTTGGGGATGCGTCCCATGGAGCGCAACCAGTTCGCCGTCTGCGCCAGCGAGACGCGCACGTGCCACGAGCCGCCCTCCTGTTGCTGGCGGATGAGCGCCGCCTGGGCGCCCAAGGCCATCAGGTATCCACTGGCGTGATCCAGGATCTGCATCGGCAGCGCCTTGGGCGTATCGGACCCAGCGGCCTGCGCCTCAGCGTGGTTGAAGCCGGTTGCGGTCTGGACCAGCGAGTCGAATCCACGACGGTGAGCCCAAGGGCCTTCATGCCCGTAGGCGCTGAGCGACACGTAGACAATGCCCGGGCGCAGATGGGCAAGCCCTTCTGCGCTGAACCCCAGTGCGGCAAGCCCACCAGGCCGGTAGCCCTGCATGAACACATGGGCTTGCGTGCCGAGATGAGCCAGGCGTTTGCGGCCTTCAGGATGATGGAGATCGATCAGCGCTGAGAGCTTCCCTCGGCTGGTCTCTGCAATCACGTCCACGTTGGGGAGGTTCGGCGAGTTGATGAGCATCACGTCGGCGCCGTAGGCCGCCAACGTGCGCCCGGCGACAGGTCCCGCCAGGATGCGCGTCAGGTCAAGCACCCGGATGCCCGACAGCGGGCGCTCAGTTGCCTGCAGATCGGGCAATGGCCGCGGGTCCGCCTCACCGACCTTCTCGATCGTGTACAACGGAAGCCGGGCAACCGCCTTGGCCGGCTCTGACGCGTCCCACTCCTCGAACGATCGCAAGGCGGCCACGACAAGCCCGCGCTCGGCCGCCTTTTGTTCGAAGTCGAGCGCGTTGGTATGCGACAAGGCGGCGATCACATCGGCCCTGGTGGTGGTGTCATCGGCCCTCAGGCCCAGCAACGCCAGAGCGCCCTCGCGGTGGTGCCTGAAGTTGGCGTGAATGCGGACCCAGCCATTGCGCGCGTCCGGACCGCACGGGTAGAGCCCTGAGAAGCGGTCCCATACCTCGGGAATCACGCCATCCAGGCTCATGAAGTTGGTGCACTCCACTGCCGCATGAAGCATGTCGACCGACACCTGCTGGCGGCTGAGCCCGCGCACGTGCCGCACCTCCGCGGCGGCCAGGGCTGCGGCTGCAATGCTCGCCTGGGCCGCCGTGCCGACGGCAAACGACGACGGCATGACGGGATCGGACCCGCTCAAGGTCAATGAAGCCAGCGCGGACGGGGGCAGCCCGGCCTGACACCAGAGATCGGCGGTAACGGCGTTGGCAGGGGGTGGTACGGCGTTCATGGAGTCGATGTCGAGGGTCGGGATCGGGTCGTTGCCGTGCATGCAATCAATCCATCGTGACACCTTCAGCGGCGGCAGCAATGAAATTCGATTCCCGACCCGCGGCGTGCACTCCTGCGTCGCATGCGACGCATGGCCGCCGCGCGAAGCTGGCTCGCTGCCAGTCGCCGCGATTTCATGTGTGCGAAGTCTGGCCCCCCTAGGATTCCCTGCGATCGATACCAGCTCGGCGTTGCCTCCTTGTGCAGAGGGTGATGCAGCGTGATTCTGACTCCGTGTTCACCTTGCATGGGTGATCTTTGGCGGTGAGGGCTCCGGTCCTCACCGCTTTTTTTCCTTCGGATTTCCGCAAGCTTGCCTACCAAAGTTTCCGATGGTCTGAACAGGGCAGGGACCGAACAATGACGCCATGCCCGCCTCTGAATTCTTGTTCGCCGCGCTGGTGTTCGTGCTCGCCGGTATGGTGAAGGGCATCACGGGCATGGGATTGCCGACCGTTGCGATCGCGCTGCTGCCAGTCGTATTGCCCACCGGGCTGGCGGCATCGCTGCTGGTGGTGCCATCCTTGTTGACGAACATCTGGCAGTTTGTTCGGTCCCCCCGTTGCACGGTACTGCTCAAGCGTCTGGGCGGCCTGCTGGCCGGCGTGGTGCTGGGGGGCTTGCTGTCCCCGCTACCCAGTGTCTCCTCCGCCAGCACCCAGACCCTTGTGCTTCTCGGTGCGGCGCTGACGCTTTATGGCGCTGTCGGCCTGATCGGCTGGCGGTTTCCCCATCCCGGGCGGCACGAGTGGTGGGCGAGCCCTTTGGCCGGTGTGGCAACCGGCGCACTGACGGTGGCCACCGGGGTGTTCGTGGTGCCTTCCGTCCCCTACCTGCAGTCCCTCGACCTCGACAAGGAAGGCCTTGTGGGCGCGCTCGGATTGACATTCACCGTTTGCACCTTGGTGCTCTGGCTCAGTCTCGGCGTATCGACCACGGTGGTCGCGAGCGCGTGGTGGTCGCTGCTCATGCTTGGCCCGGCGTTGCTCGGGGTTTGGGTTGGCGGGGCCTTGAGAGGCCGTCTCAGCGAGCAGATGTTCAAGCGCTGCTTCCTCGGCACCCTGATCCTGCTGGGTGGCTACACAGTGGTTCGCGCATTGGGGGGCGCCTGAGCATGACCGAACTTGAGGCCACGGGGCGCGAACTGGAGAAACTCTACCGGTGTGCGTTGGGGCTGACTGCGCTGCTTGAGGATCTGGCGCCCGGCGATGCCGTCCCCGAGCGTCAGTGGTTCCTTGTGCACCAGTTGCTGCAGGAGTTGACCGACTCGGCCGACAGCGCGCGCGCTGGCCTGGTGCTGGCCACGCTGCGCCTGCCGCGACCCATGTCAGTGGTCACGCCCGAGGTCCGGCCCCACCTTGAATCCCACCGGTGGCCCGGGTAACAGGATTCCTGAGAGATCTGCCGTCGTTCCATACAGTGCCTGTGCATCCCCGCATTTCGAGAACAACACCCTCCGGGGTCACAGGCCACACCATGACGACGGTAAGCCCTCGACCGGGGGCTGATGCGACGCCCAGTGCCGACACCGCCCTGGTGATTCGACTCGGGCTGTCGCAGTTGGTGGCTTGGGGTGCGTTGCACTACATCATTGGCGTCTTTGGTGCCGACATCGCTCGTTCGATGGGTTGGAGCCCGGTGAGCGTGCATGGCGGCTTCTCCGTCTCCCTGGTGGTCATGGGTTTGAGTTCGCGGTGGGTCGGGGAGCGGATCGACCGGCACGGCGGGCGCCGCGCCATGTCAATGGGTTTCTGGATCGGGGCCAGCGGTTGTCTGCTGCTCGCGTCGTCGCGCGACATCGTGACCTTCTACCTGGCCTGGGTGGTGCTCGGCTTCGCCATGCGACTGTCACTCTACGACGCCGCGTTTGCCACACTCGTCAAGGTGAAGGGTATGCAGTCGCAGCAGTCCATGACGGTGATCACCCTGTTCGGCGGCCTGGCCTCGACCGCGTTCTGGCCGCTTGGTCACGCGCTGGCGTCCATCTGGGGCTGGCGCGGTGCCCTGGTTGCCTACGCAGTCATTCTGGTGGTTTCGTCGCTGCTCCTGAGGGCCATCCCGCGCGTGGCGACCGTGCAGGGCGCAGCGCAAACCGGTCCGGCCAGCAGCGAGCAGGTCTTGCCAGTGCCGCATGAAGCCGCCAAGACCACTGCCTATGGCCTGGGCGCCACCTTGATCCTGTTCATGCAGGCCGGCATGGCAGCGCACTTCATAGAGTTGCTGTCACGGCTGGGTTGGGCGATCGGAGCGGTGGTCGCCATGTCCACCATGCTGGGTATCGGTCAGCTACTGGGACGCCTCTACATGGTCTTCCATGGCCACCGGTTCCCCATCCTGTGGATGAACCTCTTGCCACCGAGCTTGCTGCTGCTGAGCTATGGCCTGTATTTCCATGGCGACCGTTCGCTCGTGATCGCCGGGGCCTTTGCGCTGCTCTACGGTGCCGGCAACGGCATTTCGACCATCACGCGGGGCGCGGTGCCCGTCGCCTTGTTCGGTGCCAAGGGCTATGGCGCTCGTGTCGGTCGCGTTCTGCGGCCGGCCTTCTTCGCATCGGCCGCGGCACCGATGGCCTTTGCGTGGACCATCGCACAGTGGGGATCACAGGCGACGGTGAGCATCAACGTCGTGTTCTCGGCCGTCCTGTTGGGCGCCGCAGGGGCACTGATTCACCTTGACAGCAAAACCAGGAGATCGGCATGAGCAAAGAGAAGCCAGGGACGGTGATCGTGACAGGTGGCGGCAGGGGCATCGGTGCCGAGGTGGTTCAGCTGTTTGCCCAGGCCGGCCACAACGTCTTGTTCACCTACGCCAGCAAGCCCCATCGGGCACAGGAGGTGGTGGACCGATGTGCGCCCTTTGGCGTGAAGGTGGTGGCCGTGCAGGCCGATGTTCGCGATCCCATGCTGGCCACTGCAGTAGTGGAGCAGGCGCAGAGGCTCTCCGCCGTGATCGGACTGGTCAACAACGCCGGCATCACCAGCCGTATCGGCTCCTTCCTCGATGTCGACATCGAGACCATGCGCGACGTTCTGGACGTGAACGTTCTGGGCACGATGGTGATGTGCCAGGCTGTTGTTCGGGATTGGGTCGCGCGGGGGGCGAGTGGCAGCATCGTCAACGTGTCTTCCATCGCCGCCACGCTCGGCTCGCCCGGCGAGTACATCCACTACGCGGGGTCCAAAGCTGCTGTCGAAGGGTTCACCATCGGGCTGGCCAAGGAGTTTGCGGACCGTGGCATCCGTGCCAACGTGGTGTCGCCCGGGACCACCGACACCGAAATCCATGCCCTCTCGGGCGAGCCTGGCCGGGCCGAGCGCGTCGCGCCGAAGATTCCGATGAGGCGGGCAGGGGACCCGCGCGAGATTGCGGAGGCCATTGCCTGGATGCTCTCGGACAAGGCTTCCTATGTCACCGGCGCGGTGCTGCGCGTCGCCGGGGGGCTTTGAGCGTCAGCGGGACGCAGACCCGGCGCGATGGTCGTTCAGCCCTGCTGCCCGGCGTCCATCAGGTAGTCGATGAGGGGTTGCACATACCCGGGTGCCGCGCCCGCCGCGTGGTGCGTGCAGAGGATGAGCCGCCGTCTCGCCCAGGCATCCCGCAGTGCGCGAACCTCCAGCCCGGGGTGTTTGACTGTGAGGTGTTGCGTGGCCAGGCTCGACACCACCGACACACCCACGCCGAGTGAAGCCATTCGCAACACGCCCTCGAACGACCGCATGCGCACCCGGTAGTGGATCGCCTTGCCGTGCGCTGCGGCCTTGACCTGCAGGTAGGTATAGAGCGCACTCTCTTCCGACAGACCCACCATCGCGTGTTCAATGCACTCCTCAAACGTCGGCGACTCGCTCAGGGGCCGCATGAGGTCAGGGTGGCCCACGACCACCAGGGTGTCATCCGCGAGAGGTGTGCTGTGCAGGCCCGAGGTGTCCATGGTGTCGGCCAGGATGCCGACGTCCGCCTTCTTGCGGTGCAGGGCTTCGAGGATTTCGCCCGTCCACATCTCCTGGACGTCGACATCGATCTCGGGGTGCAGGCTCAGGAAGCGCGCAAGCGGTTCCGGCAGGTAGGCCGACAGTGCGGCGGTGTTGGCCAGCAGCTTCACACGCCCACGAACGCCGCGCGAGAACGGCGTCATCTGGTTGCGCAGCTTGTCCATCTCTTGCAGAACACTGCGTGCGTGCTTGGCCAGTTCAAGTCCCGCATCGGTGGGCGTGACGCCGCTCTTGCCGCGTTCGAAGAGCCGCACACCCAAGGCACCCTCGAGTTCCTGCAGCCTGTTGCTGGCTGCAGCCAGGGACAGGTGGCACCTGCTCGCCCCTGCAGTGATCGACCCCGTTTCGAGCACTTCGATGAACAGCTTGAGTTTGGCGAGATCGACTTTCATGAGATCGCTGAGCGGTGTCTGTGGTTGGCCGTGCTTTCAAACGTCGGTGTCACCCTGACAGTCTGATCGAGGTCGACGCGGCCATCTGAAACCTGTTGGCTGGATGACGAGCGCAATTCAACAGTGAACGGCACCGGTTGGGCAACCTATGGGCGCTCGAACCGACGCACTGCGTCATGGGCACACGGGGCACAGGAGACGAGTGCCGCAACGTAACCCTCGACTGATTGGATGATATGGAACGCAGAACCCTAACCAAATCGCTGGGCCTGGCGGGCATCTTGGCCGCTGGCGCAGCGCCGGCCATCAGCAGCGCGCAACAGGAGATTCGCTGGCGTCTCGCTTCGAGCTTCCCGAAGTCGCTCGACACGATCTATGGTGCGGCCGAGGACTTCTCCAACGTCGTGTCCGAACTCACCGGAGGCAAGTTCAAGATCAGCGTTCACGCCGGTGGCGAGCTGATGCCTCCCTTCTCGGTGGTGGACGGTGTTCAGGCCCGCACGGTCGAGATGGCGCACACCGCCAGCTACTACTTCTTCGGCAAGGATCCGACCTTCGCCATCAGTGGTGCGATCCCCTTCGGGATGAATGCGCGTCAGATGACGGCCTGGATGCTTGAGGGCAACGGCCTGAAGGCAACCCGCGAGTTCTATGCCAACTTCAACATCGTCAACTACCCGGGCGGCAACACCGGTGCACAGATGGCGGGCTGGTTCCGCCGCGAGATCAAGACCGTGAACGATCTCAAGGGTCTCAAGTTCCGCGTTGGCGGGTTTGCGGGGCGCGTGCTCAGCCGACTTGGCGTGGTGCCGCAGAACATTCCCGGTGGCGAGATCTATCAGGCGCTGGAAAAGGGAACGATCGATGCGGCCGAATGGATCGGGCCGTACGACGACCTGAAGCTCGGCTTTCACAAGGTGGCGCCCAACTACTACTACCCGGGTTGGTGGGAAGGCGGATTGAACTGTGAGTTCTACATCAACGACAAGGCCCTGGCCGAGCTGCCCAAGGAGTACCGAGACGTCATCGATCATGCGTCCAAGGTTGCCCACGTGAACATGCAGGCCAAGTACGACGCTCGCAATCCGGTGGCGTTGCGTCAGCTGGCACAGAATGGCGTCAAGCTGCACGGTCTGAACACGACCATCATGGAAGCGGCCTTCAAGGAAGCGATGGACTTGTACAACGAACTCGGATCGACCAACGCCAACTGGAAGAAGGTGTACGACGACTACCGCAAGTTCCAGCGTGAGGTCAACCTCTGGTTCCGCTTCGCCGAGTCCGGCTTCGACCGTTTCATGCAGGCACAGCGCCTGTAACGCCCGCGAACCGCTGGTTGCCCAGGAGGCCAGATGCTGAAGTCAGCGTCTGGCCTCTTGCTTCTTGACGAAGGCCTGCATGGCTTGCAGGAAAGGTTCTTCCTGGAAGCACGCCTGAAAGCTGGAGGCTTCGAAGGCGAGTCCTTCGTCCAGCCCGGGATGTGCCCGCAGAACGGACTGCTTCATGCGCATGAGCAAGTCCAATGGGCGCTGCGCAATTCCCTCTGCCAGTGCCAGCGCCTGCGAGCGAAGCTGATCCCGGGGAACGATCCGCGAGACCAGGCCGGCTTGTCTCGCTTCCTCTGCTGAGAGGCGTCGACCAGTCAGCAGCATGTCCATGGCGAGGTGTCTGCCCACGGCGCGTGGCAGCCGCTGCGTCCCGCCGGCACCTGGCATGGCGTTCAGGGTCACCTCGGGGTGGGCGAACACCGCATCGTCGGCGGCCAGGACGATGTCGCACATCTCGGCCAGCTCACAGCCACCGCCCAGCACCATGCCATGCACCGCCGCGATCACCGGCTTCGGGAATCGTCCCAGTTCCCTTGAGCAACCAATGAAGTCGGTCCGGATGGTCTCGTCGTAGGTCATCGTCGACATGTCGGCGATATCGGCGCCCGCGCAGAAGTGCTTGCCGTCGGCTTGCAGCACGACCACACGAACCGATGCATCGGATGCGAGCCGAAGCAGGATGGTATCCAACTCATCGGTCATAGCGCGGCTGAGCGCGTTGAGGGTCTCGGGTCGTGCGAGTGTCATCACAGCCACGCCTGATTGCGTACTGATGCCGACACGAGGTTGGTTTTCATTGCGCATGATTCATCTCCATGGCTGACGGTCAGGCTAGACGCCCAGGATCCTCGTTACATGAAAACGAGCAGGTCTTGCTTGACCAACATTCCTGCGAACGTGCAAGGCTGACGCGTTGCGCGACGGAGAATCGTCGACGCCTGCCGCAATCGAACCCAGTTGTTTCGCTGCCCGTTCATGTTCGTTGAAAACCGATGAAGAAAGTTGGTGTCCTGGGCGGTTTGGGTCCAATCGCAACGGTTGACTTTCTGGACAAGTTCTACCGCACTGGCGATGCCTGCCAGGACCAGGATCATCCGCCCGTCGAAGTCAGGTTTTGCACGGCCGCACCGGATCGAAGTGCGTACTTTGACGGTTGTGGACCCAGCCCCATCGGTCATCTGAGGGAGGCCGCTGTATCTCTCAAGAAGTCGGGTGCGCAGTTTGGTGTCCTGATCTGCAACACCGCGCATATCTGGCATCGAGATCTGGAACTTGCGTCCGGATTGCCGTTTCTGCATATCGCAGAACAGGTTCGATCCTTCCTGGACAACGTACGCAAACCGGTCGGACTGCTCTGCACACCATGGACGGTCAAGGGTCGTGTGTACTCACGGGTGCTGCCACGCGAACAGCTGGTTGAACCCAGCTCCGAGGTGCTTGAACACGTCCTGATGCCCGCCATACGACTTCTCAAGGCGAACCGCTTCGACGAAGCCAGGCAATTGATCGCACGCGTTCTGATGCAGTTTGAGCGTGCCGGTTGCGAGTCGGTCATCCTGGGATGCACAGAGTTGCCCATCATCGCCAGGGTGTGCGCAACCCGTATGCAATTGATCGACCCCAATCAACTGCTGGCCGATGCCGCGCGTCGCCACGCCATGGAGGCCTAGCCTGCGGCCACGGCGGCGTTTCGACGGCCTTCCTGAGTGACGCCGTCGTAACCCCATGATGCGGCCGGCACCTCTCGTACCAGCACATACGCCGGCGAAGCAAGGTTCGGAATGATCTCGGTCAGTACGCGGTGCGCCTCCTGGACGAAGAACGCCTGCTCGTCCGGGGTGTTGGTGCCTTCGGTGATGAAGGCCTCCAGGTAGGCGACGGGGGCATCCTGGCCACATGGGAGACCACCCACGGACCAAAGCCTGACATCGGTGGGAACGACATTGACGAGGGTGACAGACGCCTTCTTGCCAAGCCCCTCTGCCATGAGATCGGTGATCCGCTGTTGTAGGTTGGCGATCTGCTGCTGCGACAGCGTGTCGGCGGGAGCGAAGAGGCGAACGACTGGCATGATGGTCTCCGGAAGTGGGAGTGCCATGGTCGGGCGCCGCGGGTAGCCCATCAAGTGGCAATCCGGAATCACACATCTATCCAGCGGAGAACAATCGCTTGGACAAATCGCTTTTCGCCTCGCTCGAAGACCTTGCCGTGTTCGTTGCAGTGGTTCAGGAGGGCAGCTTTTCCGCCGCAGCCTTGCGGCTGGGCATCGCGGGTTCGGCCATCAGCAAGCGGATGGCGAGGCTGGAAACGCGGATTGGCTCGCAGCTGCTGCTGCGCACCACCCGTCGCCTGTCGCTGACCGAAGTCGGTCAGCTTGCCTACGCGAAGGCCCGTGAGGCCGACAGCTTGCTTGCCGAGGCCCTGTCACTGGCTGCCGAGCGATCCAGGCACCCGCGCGGGATGCTTCGGGTGTCTGCTTCGGTCTCGTTTGGTCTGAACCGGGTGGTCCCGCTGCTCCCCGGATTCCGGTGCCAGTTCCCCGAGGTCGATGTTGATCTGCTGTTGCTGGATCGCATGGTCGATCTTGTGGAGGAGGGTGTCGATGTCGCCATCCGTATTGCGGAGAGGCTCCCGGAGTCGTCCATAGCCAGGCCTTTGTGTCCGGTGCGCTACCGCCTTTGTGCCAGCCCGGATTACCTGCGGGACCACCCCATCGCGGCGCCTGCCGATCTGCTTTCGCTCACATGCCTTCATTACAGGGTGGCGCCGCAGGCAGGCAGATGGCACCTTCAAAAAGGTTCCGAAGCCGTCGACCTGGCGGTGCAAACACCCGTTGTCGTGAACAACAGCGATGCTGTCGCGTTGCTTGCCCAGCAGGGAATGGGCGTGGCATTGCTGGCCGACTACGCGTGCGAGCGCGGATTGCAGAACGGTGATCTGGTCGCGGTGTTGCCGGACTGGGACATCAGCGGCCCTTTCGGCGGTTGGGCTCACGCGATCTGGCGGCCACAGGTCAGCTTGCCCAGGAAGACGCGTGTGTTCATCGACTTCCTTGCAGCAGAGATGGGCTCCTTGACTGTGGGAGCAAGCGGCGCCCGGCAGGGACCTTCGGGTGCGGATCAGCGGCCGGATCGGTAAGCCCAGATTTTGGCCTCTGACGGCGCATTGGCCATCGCTGCCCCCAGCAGGATGATCGTGACACTGAACGCCATACCCGCCGTGAGGTTGACGTGGTCAGCGATCACACCGGCCGCCCACGGACCGATGGACTGTCCTACCGAGAACATGAGTGTGAAGAGCGCGACGTACGTTGCCCATTCGGAGGCCGGCCGGGTGCTTCTCGCCAGCAATGTGACGGAGGTCGGCGCGATGAACAGCGACAGGCCGTAGAGCAGCGCCGAATTCAGGGTGGGCAACGCGCCACCGCCCAGGAAGCTGATGCTCACGCCCACGGCTGTCGTGAGCAAGCACGTGGCCAGCGTTCTGGTGGCTGGCCAGGTGTTGAGCGCGCGGGCCCAGACCAGCGGGGACAGGCAGATGCCAAAACCGAGCACACACCAGGCAAGCGTCACGACCTGCCACCCCTCGCCGCGTTCGGCGATCCAGGCGGCGAGGAAGGTGAGGTAGACGTTGTTGCCTGCGCCGAAAAGCAGATAGGCAACCAGGCACGGCAGATAGGGCGCGATCGGGATCGGCTTGTTGCCAGCCTCAGAGCTCAGGGACGTGTCATGTTTCAAGCTGGCCGCCACCCGAAGCGGCAGGACCGCCAACAGGGCGCTTGCGATACCGATCGCGTACCAGGCCGACACCCAGGCGGTCGAACCCATTTGTTCCAACCAGCGTGGTACGAATGCGCCTGAGAGGATCATGCCGACGCCAGCGCCGGCAAAGTAGAGCCCTGTTGCCGTGCCGCGGATGCGCGCATGATCCGCGTAAATTTTCGATACCAGCGCGGCCCCGCACGAGAACATCCAGGCGGACCCGAATCCGGTGAGGCTCCTCATGACGGCGAGGTGCCAGAAGTCTTTCAGCACGGGCGTTGCCAGCAGCGATACGACCACGATCACGGTGCCGATGCGAAACGCACGGGCGGGAGAAACAGCGCGCAGGCCGGCGTAGCCCGCCAGGGCGCCGAGCATGTAGCCCACCGCGTTCACGGTATTCAGAAGACCGGCGGTGGCGTACGTCCACTGCAGGTCTTCTCGCATCGCTGGCAACACCAGACCGTAGGCGAAGCGCGCGATGCCGTTGCTGATGGCCACGGCCATCGAGAGTTGAACCGCGGGCCAGAGTCCGGGCGTCACTTCATACCTCGACGGCGTGTAACCCGCTGATCTCCGCGTCCACCGGGTACTTCAGGGTGCTGTGCGGGGCCCTGCGGAAGCAATCCAGCAACTCGGCCTCTGCGGTCAGGGTGTCCAGCACCGGGTGGTTCTGTGCCTCGATCATCGTGGGCACCATGCATTTGCAGAACGTCCAGGCCACGGCGCTGCTCACCTCAGGCAAGGCCGGTGGCTTGTCCCGAAAGTTCCATTGGTGCGAGCGAAGCGCCGCCTCAAGTTGGTCCAGCGCCTCGGTGAGCTGAATGCCGACCCGGATCAACCAGGGGGAGTGACGCTTTTCGGGAGGACGAAGGAAATCCTCAAGCACCAGCTGGATCGATTTCTCCATCACAGCCAGCGCCAGGCTCTCAAGCCGAAGAAACGCCGCTCGCTGCTTGCGTCCGTTGGGTATGGCGCTCCAGGCGTTTCTCGACACCACCGAGGCGTACTGGATGATCAAACCCGAGTCCATCAGGACGTCGCCGCTGTCACAGACGAAGGTCGGCGCCTTCACCACCGGGTTGATCTGCGCAAACTCATGGTAGTGCGAGAAGACGGAGAGCGGCACGTGCTCGAAGTCGACGTCCATGAGCTGCAGGGCAATGGCCAGGCGGCGGACGTAGGGAGAGTCGAGAAGGCCCACCAGTTTGGTGTTCGTGCTGCGCCGCCGTGAGCTGGCATAGGGGTGGCTTCTGTGGACGCTCATACCTGCGGACCATTGAAAACTCGGGGCGCACAAATTGGCACTTGCGCCCCTGGCGAAGGTGGTCAGTAGGCCTGAAGCGGCTGGCGAAGAATGGAAAGATGATTCCGGCCACGGCAGCCGGATTCGTGTGTGCACCGGGTGCTTACCTGCAGCGGGCACGGGGTGTCGGTCTCAGCCTGGCGCGTTGTGGCAGACCACGCAGAGCTTGTTGCCCTCGGAGTCCCGGAAGTAGGCGCCGTAGTAGTTCGGGTGGTAGTCGGGGCGCAGCCCCGGCGCACCTTCATCCGTCGCGCCAGTGGCGTTGGCCACGGCGTAAGCCCGGTCGACGATCTCGCGCGTGGACGCCAGCAACGCGATCATCTGGCCGTTGCCGGGATGGTGCGCTTGCTGGTCGTAGGGGCGGCCGATGAGAAACAGCGGGCGCGGCCCGGGGTCGGACTGCCAGCCTGCCCATGGCCGATCGGGATTGCAGAACCGTTCCGAAATGCCCATGGCAGCAAAGAGCGCACGATAGAAGCGTAGCGCGCGATCGAAGTCGTGCACGCCCAGGAAGGTGTGGGAGATCATTGGCGATTGGGTCAGGATCGTGTGGGCCAGTGCAGTGTGCTCAATCCGCAAGAGCCGCCGCGTCCGCGGTGACCTGACGCTGGATCCAGTCGAGGAACAGGCGCATCGGTTCGCGGCGCGATTGCTCCTCCGACACTACGGCGTGATAAGGCTTGGCCGGTATCGAGTGGCTGGTGATGAGTTCGACGCGGCCGCTTTGCAGGTGCGCTTGCGCCAGCCGCCGTGGAACGATGGCCAGGCCCACGCCGTGCGCCGCGCATTCGAGGCCGAACTGCAGATCGACGGTGTTGATCCGTGGTCTGGCCTTGAGGCTGGCGGGTATCAGGCCGCTGGCCCATGTTGTCCACTCCATGGAGGGGTGCTGCACCAAGGGCAGTGTCGAAATCACCTCGGCCATGGTCATGAATCTTGCTTTTCGCGCGAGCTGCGGATTTCCTACGACCACAAGCCGATCCTCCCACATCGGGATCGACATCATGTCCGGTAACGAGGGTCCTCCATAGCGAAGACCGATGTCCACACCGTCACCGAGCACCGACTCGAGCCGATCGACCGCGCTCACGATGAGCTCGATGCGAGGGTGCGCAGCATGAAAGCCGTTCATGCGCGGACCCAGCCACAGTCGTGCGAGCCCGCGGGATGAAGACACGCGGATCTGCGTGGTCGCGGTGGTCGATTTCAGGTAGTGATCGTCTCTCAGCCGCCGGGCAAAGGCCTGCGATGCCGCGAAGTAGGAGTGGCCCACCGGTGTCAGGATCACCAGGGGGGAGTAGCGATACACCAGACGCAACTTGAGGCGATGTTCGAGCAGCGCGATCGAGTGTGTCAGCGCGGACTTCGTGATGCCCAGTTCGCTGGCGGCACGAGACAGGCTCTGGTTGCGCGCAACCGACTCGAAGGCCAGCAGATTGCTCATCGGCGGGAGCTGTCCGATGGGTGCGCTCTTTTGTCGCGTAGTGTTCATCGCTATATGCTATCGAGCACCGCTGCCATCAGGAACTACCCGAAAGCCATGGCATTGCACGGGTCGTCCTGTCGACCCGGTGCAAACGATGACCGACCGTTGACAAACTTTCGAACATGAGTCAACCCACCACACCAGCGGCCGCCCAGTTTCCGCTACACGAACTGCTGGCGTTCGAGGCCGCGGCCCGCCACGGTTCGTTCCAGAAGGCCGCAGACGAGTTGAGCGTCACGCAGTCGGCGGTGAGCCACCGTGTCATCAACCTCGAGCGGCGCCTCGGCGTCTCGCTGTTTGCGCGCAAGGGGCGTGGCATTGCGCTGACGGAGGAGGGTGCCACTTACCTCGATGGTGTGTCCGCAGCGTTGACATCGCTTTGGGCGGCGGGTGAAGAGCTGCGTCTCGCCGAGCATTCCCTGATTCGCGTGAACTTCGCGCCTTCAATCGGCAATGTCTGGCTGCTTCCGCATCTGCCGGAGTTCATGCGCAACCACCCGAGCATCCAGATCGAAGTCGCGAGCATCGCCACGCCCGAAGAAGTCAACCGGGCGGACTGGGATGTGCTGGTGCACTACGGCATGGGCGTGGGTGACGATGCGCGCCGCGCCTTGTTGCTGACCGACGAGGTGCTGGTCGTGGGTCGGCCCGACATCCTTTCCGAAACCGGGCAGGAATTGCGTGTCGAGGATGTCGGATCTCTGACCGTGCTGCGTCACACCCTGTTGAACTGGCTCGACTGGAGCGCGGGAGCATTCGGCAAGAAGACCGAGCCTGCGCGATACATGCATTTCGACGACTCGATCACGATGCTGGAGTCGGCGGTCAGTGGCGCGGGCATCGCGGTCACCACGCGCATCGCCGCAACGCCCTATCTGAAAGAAGGCGCGCTGGTGCAGATCCACCCGTTCGTGCTCAAGGACAACGAGTATTACGTGGAGCTGTCGGAGTCGGGCGAGCTCAAACCCGCGGCCAAGGCCTTCACCGACTGGATCGTCCGCCTGGCGGCGGCAGACCGGACAGCAGCTTCCTAGGTGGCTTCGGCGGCGAGCTCCTGCTCGATCCATTGTGCGAGGCGCTGCACGGCCGGATTGGCCACCGATTGCTCGGCGAACACCAGGTAGTAGTGGAGGCCGACGATGCGGTGTTCCGGAAACACCGCCTGCAGCCGCCCCTCGCGCAGTGTCCGCGTGATCGACGGTGTTCTGCCGATGGCCACGCCGCCACCCTGGACGGCTGCCTGAATGGCGTGGTCGTACTGTGTGAACTGCACCGTTTTGAGCCCCAGGCGGTGTTCCAGGCCCAGCCGCGTCAGCCATTCCGACCAGGCCATCCAGGGAAAGCGGCTTCTGCCCGGGCCGTAGATGATGAGCGTCTGATTCAAGAGGTCGACCGGCTTGCGGATCTGGGCGGCCACCTCCGGGCTGGCCACCAGAAAGGCCTCCTCCGTGCCCAGACGCCGGGCCAGCGGAGACGCCAGCGGGTCCACCGGCAATCGGATCGCAAGGTCATAGCCCTCACGCTCCAGGTTCGACACCCCCTCGCTGGAGTCGATGATCACGTTGACGTCAGGCGCGACCTGGCGAAATCGCGTCAGACGGGGCACCAGCCACATTGAGACGAACGAAGGCCAGGCGGTCAACGTCACGGTCTCGACGTGTTCCGACAGCAAACGCCCGATGGATGACTCCAGCGCGTTGAGGGCCTGCTGGACACCTTGCAGCACCACCTTGCCTTCTTCGGTCAGCTGCAGCTGGCGGGAGCCACGAACGAAGAGCTGGCATGACAGCACCTCCTCCATGGAGCGAATCTGCTTGCTGATGGCCGATTGCGTCAGCGAAAGCTCCTCGGCCGCTTGCGTGAAGCTCAACAGGCGGGCGGCACTCTCGTAGCCCCTCAGTGCATCGAGTGAGAGGTGACGAAGTTGTCTGGCAACGGAACTCTTGGTCGGTGTCATGAATTGAAGGCATGCCTGGGGTTCTGAAGATTCCAACCACGCCGGGTGTGTCTCGTTGACGATCGGTTCCTCCCCTCGCAAAGGAGGCACACGATGCTTTCAATCAATTCGGCCCGCACTCTACAAGTCGAGCCCGTTCTCATCAACCTGAAGGCCGGCGAAGCGCTTGAATGCACCGCCGGCGCCATCTGGGCAACGTTGGATGCGGGGTGCGACACGCCCGACGCCATCGATGAATTGCTCTACCCGGGCGACCTGCTGCTTTCAAGTCAACGGCGAACCTACTGCCTCTCCAGCCTGCGTCGGCAGCCGGCCAGCTATCGCGTCCTTGTCGCAAGCCCGTCATTCGACAAGCGGATCGAGAGTCGTCCGCGATTGCACGGTGCGGCTTACACGCTGTTCAAGGCTGCGATGGGGCAACCCGAAGGAGCACTCGCATGAAGCTGAGCTCCAGAGACATTGCCTTCATCGTGTTGTGCGGGCTGATCATGTTCCTGTCGATCGGACAGCGTCATTCGTTCGGCCTGTACCTGATTCCCGTGACCAGCGATTGGTCGTGGGGGCGTGAGACGTTTTCCATCGCCATCGCGCTGCAGAACCTGGTCTGGGGGGCAGCGCAGCCCTTTGCCGGCATGCTGGCCGACAAGATCGGCTCCAAGCGTGTGATGGCCTTGGGCGGTGCCTTCTACGCCCTGGGCGTCGTGCTCATGCCCTACAGCAACGATGGCGTGCTCTTCGCCATCACGGCCGGCTTGTTTGTCGGACTTGGGCTCAGCGGAACGGCCTTCGGCATCGTCTATGGCGCCGTGGGCAAAGCCGTTGCCCCGGAGCGCAGGCCGGCAGCGCTCGGCCTGGTGGGCGCGATCGGCGGTGCCGGGCAGTTGCTGATGCTGCCTGTGAACATGACCCTGATTGAGAGCTACGGTTGGACGACTGCCGCGCTGGTGATCGCCGTGATCGTTGCAGCCATGATCCCGCTGGCCCTGTCCACGGGGAAGTCGGAGGTCACGCCACCCCAGGCGAGTGAGCTGACCATGCGCCAGACCCTGGCCAACGCCTTCGGAGATCGTGACTTCTGGCTGTTGACCGTGGGGTTCCTGGCCTGCGGCTTCCAGCTGGCCTTCATCGGCACCCACATGCCTGCCTACCTGGCGGACAACGGGCTGAGCCCTTCTGTGGCCACCACGGCACTGGGCCTGATCGCCTTGACCAACATCGCTGGCACGTATCTGTTTGGCGTGTGGGGAACGCGTTGGCTTCGCAAGACGCTCACGGTCTGGATCTACCTCGGGCGGGCGGCGGCCATTCTGATGTTGCTCTGGCTGCCCCTCAGCTCCTGGACGGTGTACGCCTTCGCCGCCGTGATGGGCTTCCTGTGGCTCGGGACCGTGCCGCTGACCAACGGAATGATCGGGCAGATCTTCGGGATGCGTTACGTCAGCACCTTGTTCGGCTTCGTGTTCCTTTCGCACCAGGTCGGCAGCTTCCTGGGCGTCTGGCTCGGTGGGTGGTTGTTCGACGCCTACAAGAGCTACACCTGGGTCTGGATCCTGGCCGCTGCGCTAAGCCTGCTCTCGGCAGTCCTTCATGCACCCATCCGGGAGCGTCGCGCGCCGGTGGCCGCGGCAGCAGCGGCATGAACCGGGTGCGGTACGCAGCGCTTGCGTTGGTGCTCGCGGTCCTGGCCACCGGGGCGATGTCCTGGTACGCGAGTCCCATGACCTCCTTTCTGCTCGCCGACGCCTGGCTGTTGTGCGCCGGTCTCAAGTAACCCGCTCCGCAAGAACCAGCCAACCAGCCCACCTCAAGCCAAAGGCCACGCCCGTGTGGCCTTTGGCGTTTTCGTTTTCTGCAGCGATTGCCTCAACCCACCGTCCTCATGCAAAGGAGACAAGTCACCATGCCATTCCTGCTCAGCCTGTCGCGCGCCTCAGATGCAATCAATCGATGGATCGGTTGGTCTTCGATGTGGCTCATCCTGGCGGCCACCTTGATCAGCGCCGGCAATGCGATCGTTCGCAAGGTGTTCGGCGTCAGCTCCAACGCCTTCCTGGAAGTCCAGTGGTATCTCTTCGCCGCGGTCTTCGTCCTCGGGGGCGGCTACGCCTTTCTGCAGAACGTGCATGTCCGCATCGACTTTCTGTCGGCCAGGCTCAGCGCGCGCACACGCAACTGGATCGACATCGTCGGCATCGTCGTGTTCCTGACGCCTTTGTGTCTGCTCATGATCCATGAGGGATGGCCCGTGTTCGCCAATGCCTGGACCACGGGGGAAGTCTCTTCCAACGCCGGAGGGCTGATCCGTTGGCCTGTCCTGCTCCTGATTCCCGTGGGCTTTGCCGTGCTGCTGCTGCAGGGCCTGTCCGAGCTCATCAAACGGGTGGCCTACCTCAAGGGCCTGATCGATGACCCGTTGCAACCGGAGGCCGGGCCATCGAACTGAGCGTTCCGGACCGCCAAGACATCCACCGCCATTCCTAGAAGAAATCGTGCGTCATGACTGAACTGCTATCCACCCAATTCGTACCGCTGATGTTTGCGGGCCTCCTGCTGTTCTTGCTGTCGGGCTTTCCGGTGGCTTTCGCGCTGTCCGCGACAGGTCTGTTCTTTGGTTTTATCGGAATGGAGATCGGCCTCTTTCCCGCGAACCTGTTCCAGGCGCTTCCGCTGCGCGTCCTGGGCATCATGCAGAACGACACCCTGCTGGCGATCCCCTTCTTCACGCTGATGGGCTTGATCCTGGAGCGCAGTCGCATGGCCGAGGATCTGCTGGAAACGGTAGGGCAGGTCTTTGGCGCCGTCCGTGGTGGATTGGCGGTCGCGGTGATCCTGGTCGGTGCGCTGCTGGCCGCGACCACCGGGGTGGTGGCGGCGGCGGTGATCTCCATGGGGCTCATCTCTTTACCCATCATGCTGCGCTACGGCTACAACCGCACCATCGCGACCGGCACCATCACGGCCTCCGGCACACTGGCCCAGGCCATACCGCCATCGCTGGTGCTGATCGTTCTGGCCGATCAGTTGGGCAGATCGGTCGGTGACATGTACGCCGGTGCACTGATTCCAGCGCTCATGCTGGTTGGCCTGTACCTGTCCTTCGTGGTCTTGGTCGCGATCTTCCTGCCCAAGTGGGTGCCCGCACTGCCGAAAGAGGCGCGCATCTACACCGAGCCCAACGGCGCGTCCGGTCATGTTTCGCTGCTGGTGCTGCTGACCATCTGCGGCGCAGCCAGTTGGATCTGGAGCCTCAACCACGAGCGCATCCTCAATCCGTTGCTCGACCGAGAAGTGGCAGCCGGCGGTGATGAGGTGCTCATCCTGTCCATTACCGTGGGCTCGGTGCTTGCACTGTTGCTGGCGGCTGCCAACCGGCTGTTGGGCTGGAAGTTGCTTTCGCGCCTGGCTGAACAGGTCACCTTCGTGCTGATTCCGCCGCTGGTTCTCATCTTCCTGGTGCTGGGCACCATCTTCCTCGGCATCGCAACCCCCACGGAGGGCGGTGCCATGGGCGCGGTGGGGGCCATGCTGATGGCCGCGATGCGGGGCTCCTTCAGTTGGCGTCTCCTGAGGGAAGCCCTGGAGCGGTCGACCCGACTGTCCATCTTCGTGATGTTCATCCTGGTTGGATCAACGGTCTTCAGCTTCACCTTCAACGCCGCCGATGGTCACGTCTGGGTCGAGCATCTCTTCGACAAGCTGCCGGGCGGGCAACTCGGTTTCCTCCTGTTCGTGAACTTCCTGGTGTTCATTCTGGGGATGTTCATCGACTTCTTCGAGATCGCGTTCATCGTCGTGCCGCTACTCGCGCCGGTGGCGGAGAAGATGGACATCAACCTCATCTGGTTCGGCGTTCTGCTGGCCATGAACATCCAGACCTCGTTCCTCACACCGCCCTTCGGTTTCGCGTTGTTCTACCTGAGGAGCGTGGCCGCACGGGAAGACTACCGGGACAAGGTGACGAACAAGCTCGTCAAGGGCGTTCGCACCGAGGAGATCTACAAGGGCTCCATTGCCTTCATCGTCATTCAGCTGGTGATGGTGGGCGTCATCCTGTTCTTCCCGAACCTGGTCATCGGCAACCTGCACCAGGACAAACGCATCGATGACAGCGCCGTCAACGACATGCTCTACAACATCGGCAGCGAAATTCCTTCGGGAATCACACCTGGTGGCAATCCGCCATCGGACGGCGGCTCGATGAACCTGGATTGATGCGTATCGCCCGACCGTCTGTACCCGTGCGGTGCGGGCAGGCGGTCGCGCCGGTTCCCGAACAAGCCATCCCGGAATGCAGAAGGGGCGCCAGATCTACTGGCGCCCCCTCTGCTCACGCGCTTGCGCTGTCTATGTTCAGCGTCGCACGCCAGCTTGTGCCATGAAGTTGGCGAACTGCAGTTCGTTCACGCGCGACCAGAGCGATTGCGTCTCGCGGAACGGACGCCATGAGTCCAGCAGCTTCTTGAACGTGGCGTTCTTGGCGGCCTCCTCGTCAAGCAGGGCCTCGCTGACCTTGAAGGCTTCCTGCAGCACGTCCCTGGGGAAGGTGCGCACCGTGGCGCCCTTGGACACCAGACGCCGCAATGCCTCGGCATTGGCGACGTCATAGCGTGCGGTGGCCATGACGTTGACTTCCTGGGCCGCCACCTCGAACGCAGAGCGAAAGGCCTTGGGCAGGGCGTCGAGCTTTTCCTTGTTGGCAAAGAAGGAGACGTTGGCACTGCCCTCCCAGAAGCCCGGTGCGTAGTAGTTCTTGGCCACCCGGTAGAAGCCGAGTTTCTCGTCGTCGTAAGGACCCACCCATTCGGTCGCGTCGATGGTGCCCTTCTCCAGCGCGGTGTAGACATCACCGGCAGCCAGCGTTTGCGGCACCACACCGAGCTTGCTGAGCACCTCACCGCCCATGCCGGGGATGCGCATGCGAAGACCTTTGAGGTCTTCCAGCGAATTGATCTGCTTGCGGAACCAACCGCCCATCTGGGCTGCGGTGTTCAGTCCCGGGAAGTTCACCATGTTCTGTTCGGCGTAGAAGTCCCGCAAGAGCTTCAGGCCACCGCCATAGAAGACCCAGGCGTTCTGTTGCCGCGCCGAAAGGCCAAAGGGCAGGGTGGTGTCGAAGGCATGCGCCTTGTTCTGACCGACCCAGTAGTAGCTGGCGGTTTGACCTGCTTCTACGGTGCCGTTGCGAACACCTTCGAGCACCTGGAACGGGGGCACCAGTTCGCCCGCCGCGTAGACCTTGACGTCAAAGCGTCCATCGGTGAGTTCGGCGATGCGCTCCGAGAACATCGAGCAGGCACCGTAGAGGATCTCCAGGCTCTTGGGATAGCTCGACTGCAGGCGCCAGGTGACCGCTGCGGGTTGTGCCCGGACGGCGGGGCTGGCAAGCAGCGCGGCACTGGTGGCAGCGGCGCTGCCGACGAGGAACTTCCTTCGGCTCATTCAGTTGTCTCCATATCGGGCGCGCGAAGTCGCCCAGGGTCGCTGGACATTCAGCGCCACGCATGTTGCAGATCGTGGAATCGGAACAGGCGAACTCTTCTTCCCATGCATGCAGCACTTTTCAGGGGAGCGGCAGCGACGGCGATGGCAGAGTTCGTGCCAGCTCTTGTCGTCACATGGCAGATGTTGAAGTCCAGTCCGCGCGGGAATCCATAGCCTTCCGTGAATTCGCTTGTCCGGTGTGGCGCCTGTCGATGAAATCCGGTCATCACCCGATCTGGAGGACGTCGCCATGCATCAACCGGTTGCAGAACCCACCGTATCCGTGCGGGCGCAGGTGGGCTACCTGGACGAATTCGCATCAAAGCCCGAGATCTACCTGTGTCAACCCCCCCGAGGCGTGGAAGCCGAGAACTGCTCGACCGATCTCCGCTGGGTCGACATCGAAGATGTGCGATCGCGCGATGTCACACCCACGCTCGAGGAGGACGGCTTCATGTTCATGCGCGATGGGCTGCCAGCCATCGACTTCCACGACCCGGATCTGGTCAAAGCCCGCTACTACCCACGGGTTGCGCAGCTGGCACTGCAAGCCACCGGCGGACAGTCAGCGTTCGTCTTCGATCATCTGGTGCGCCAACGCGATCCAGGCGTGGATCTTCACCGTTTCGGCCAGCGTGGCGCGGAGGTCAAGGTAGGCGCCCTGGGTCGTGTCCACAACGACTACAGCGAAGAGTCCGGCAGACGGCGTCTGGCGTTGGTCATGGATAGCCTTCGGCTGGAGCAGCGCCCCAGGCGCTATTGCATCGTGAACCTTTGGCGCTCCATCGGCGGCGTGATCGAGGACTCGCCACTGGCCTTCTGTGCGGCGCCGTCGGTATCGACCCAGGATCTGGTGCCCGCAAAGCTGCACTACGGACACCGTATCGGCGAGATTTACCTGCTCCGCTTCAATCCGGCCCACCGATGGCAGTACCTCGACGCGATGGACACGCACGACGTGGCTGTTTTCAAGCAGTTCGATTCCCGTGTCAGCGGCGTCTCGAGGTTTATCCCCCATTCGGCGTTTGACCTGCCTCAGGCAAGGAGCGCCAGATCGCGCAGACGCAGTGTCGAGGCGCGTGTACTGGTTGTCATGGAGTGAAAGCGAGTCATTGACGATGAAAACACTGGAAATCTGGTTCGAGTTCGGCAGCAACTACAGCTACCTGAGCGTGCAAAGGGTGGGCGAGCTCGCCCGATCGCGCGGCGTGCCGCTGAAATGGGAGCCCTTTCTGCTGGGGCCCATCTTCAAGTCGTTCGGTTGGGACACTTCCCCGTTCGTGCTGCAGGAGCAGAAGGGCCGCTACATGTGGCGCGACATGGAGCGCCAGTGCGAGAAGTACGGACTGCCCTGGAAGCGTCCGACGAGCTTTCCACGCCGGGCGCTGCTGCCCATGCGCGTAGCGGTCCTCGGCAAGGACTCGGTGTGGATCGAGGCCTTCTCTCGACGGATGATGGCCTTGAATTTTGTCGAGGACCAGGAAATCGATTCGGTGGAAACAGTGTCGCGTGCGCTTGTGGAACTGGGCCTGGACGCCAATGCGATCATCGAACAAGCGCAAGAATCACAGAACAAGGAGCGTTTGAAGGAGCAAACGCAGCGCGCCCAGGCACTGGGCGTCTTCGGTGGTCCCACCTTCTTCGTGGCAGGCGAGATGTTCTGGGGCAACGACCGCCTGGACGAAGCCATCGAGTGGGCCGCCAGGGCCTAGCTCATGGCCGGGAGAACAGCTCGTTAAACTGTTTTCCCGTCATTGCGCTTCGGGTCTGGTGGAAGGTCCCCGGACCCTGAAGCTCGCTGGCGGCTGCCATCATGGCCGAATAGGCAACCCGTGCGAACGAGCCGCCGGTGCTGACGCGGCGCACACCGAGTCTCTCCAGGGTTGTGACGTCGAGCGTCGACCCCGCGAAACCCAGCATCACGCTGACCGGCTTGCTGACCGCGGCGACCACGCAACGCACTTGCTCCTCCGTCTTGATCCACGGCGCAAAAAGCACGTCGGCACCGGCTTTCTCATAGGCCTGCAAGCGCAAGAGCGTGTCGTCCATCGAGGCATCGGGCTGCGTGAAGCACTCCGCCCGGGCGGTGAGCACGAAAGGGTGATCCAGTGTGCGTTTGGCTTCCACGGCGGCTTGCACGCGTTCCACGGCAAGCGACAGTGGCATCAAGGGTGCACCCGGGTCGCTGCCCGAATCCTGGATCGATGCGCCGACGATGCCGCAGGCGGCCGCCCGCTGCAGATTGCGGTACACGGCTTCAGGCGAGTCGGCGTACATCGCTTCCAGGTCAGCCGAGACCGGCAGGCTGGTGGAGGCGCACAGCTCTCGAAGGTGGCCCAGCACCTGCTCAAAGGACGGCGTTCCATCCGGCATGCCCTGGGAGAAGGCGAACCCGGCGCTGGTGCTGGCCAGGGCCTCGAAGCCCAGCTTCTCCAGCAGGACGGCGGATCCTTTGTCCCAAGGGTTGGGCATGAGAAAGATCTTCTGATTTGCGTGAAGATCGCGAAACGCCTCGCCGCGTTGGTGCTGTGTCCTGGTCATGGTGGCAAGCCGCAGGCGCGGTCAGGGTTGAACGATAGCTTCGCAGGATCTCTCGGCGTGCAGCCGCGCGTGAGCACTCTTCAGCCGCTGCACCCCTTCTCGAATCCGTTCGGTTGCGTTGGTGACGAAGCTCAGCCGCAGCTCGCTGGCGCCGAGGTTGCCTTGCGCGTAGAAGGCGTTGCCCGGCACGAACATGACGTTGTCACGCAAGGCTTCGGTCAACAGAGCTCGGGTATGGGTCCCATCGTTGAACCGCGCCCACAGGAACATGCCACCCGCGGCTTCGCCGATCGTCATCTGATCGCCAAACGCGTCCTCCAGCGCCTCTCGCATCACACGGTAGCGACTTTCGTAGGTGACGCGCATGCGCTCCACTGCCGCGTCCATGAGACCCGACTGCAGGTAGGCTGCTGCGATCTCCTGTACCAGCGACGAGGTGTGCAGATCCATCGCCTGCTTGATGCGTATGCAGGCGTCAAGAACGCTGGCGGGTGCCATCATCCAGCCGATGCGAAGCCCGGGGGCCATGCATTTGGACAATGTGGACAAGTAGGCCACCCAACCATGCGCGCCGGGTTGATGACTGGCCAACTGATGGAGGGACGGCAAGGCGGGTGTTGCGGGAAAACGCAACTCGCCGTAGGGGTCGTCCTCAATGACGAAGACTTTTTTGTCGGCAGCCCATTGCAACAGCTTGATCCGGGCTTCCAAGGGCATTTGAGCGCCGCACGGGTTGCTGAACGTGGGCACGACGTACAACAGCTTGGGGCGCGCCTGACTGCTCACCAGTGCGTCCACATCCATGCCGCACGACGTGGTGGGAACCGTCAGAAAGCGCGGACGTGTCAACTCGAGGGCGTTGACGGCTGCGAGGTAGGTGGGCGACTCGATGGCGACCAGATCCCCTGGATTGACCAAGGCGCGAGCCAGCAGATCCAGCCCCTGCTGTGACCCCGTGGTGATCAACAGGTCGTCGAGCAAGGTGGGCACGCCGCGCCGGCGCATGAGTTCGGCCACGGCGGCCCGCAGATTCGGTTGTCCTTCGGTGGCCCCGTACTGCAATCCCCGCCGCAATGATCGACTCTGAATCAGGTCAATGGCCTGGTTGATACCGGCCAGATCGAAGAGATCCGCATCGGGCAATCCCCCGGCAAAGGAAATCATGCCCTCGCGTGAGGCGTGGTGCAGCAGGTCCCGGACGTCGGATCGCCTGGCGGAGGTGGCCACCAACGAGAGTCCTTCGAACTTGCCTGCATCCATCGCTTCTCCTTGTGGAGATCGATATGTAGGTCAATGGTGTACCGAGCGCATGAAATGTGGTCCCCGACGTGTGTGCACGAATCGTGCGTGCGGCTGCAGGCCCATGCGGTACTTCGGCGATCGATCAACTTCTCCGTTCCCGACCATGGAAACGTCGCCCACCCCGATCGAGCCCGATGCGCTTGATCCTCTCTATCGGACCGACCTCAAACAGATCATTGAGGCCATGCCGGCTGCGCGTCATCTCGGTGTTGTGGTGACGGGATTTGACAAGGCAGGCCGCTCCCGGGTTGAGCTGACCATACGTCGGGAGCACACGTTCAACGGACGCACGGTCCAGGCCGGCATCGTCGGCGCGCTGGCTGACTTTGCGGGTGTCAGCGCATCTGCTGCCGTGCTGGGCGAGGGCTGGATGGCGAGCACGACCGGCTTCGAGTTGCACAACCTCGCACCGGCCAACGGCAGTCGCCTGATCGCCATAGGGCGACCCCTGACTGCCAATCGAACACACGGTGTGGCCACCGTGACGGTTTTTTCCGTGGGTGCGCAGGACGATCCCATCGTGGTGGCCCATGCCACCACGATCTGCCGGCCGTTTCGACTCAGCCAGGGTGGGTGACTGAGGTCTCCTCGACCGGGGCAGGGTGCGCAGCACCGGGGACGTTCGAAAGCAGGTCGTTCCAGCGCGCCTGTGCCGTCACCACCGAGGCGTGCTTCACATGCCCGAAGCCCCGGATTGATTCAGGCACGTTGGCGATCTTCACCCAGTGGTGGTAGTTGTCGCTGGTCAACGCGTCGAGGCCGCGTTCGACAATTTCTCGATATCGGTCGACCAGGCCACGCTCCATGCGGCGTTCGGCTGTCCAGCCAAAGGGGTCGAGCCGCGTGCCGCGCAGGAAGCGCAAGGCGGTGAGCACGCGCATGGCCGGGAACATCCAGCTGCCGTACTCCTGCTTGATGGGGTTGCCGTCGGCATCGCGCTTGGCGAACAGAGGCGGCGCCAGGTTGAGCTTGACCTTGAAGTCACCTTCGAATTTGGCGTCGATCTTGTCCCAGAAGTCGGCAGCGGTGTACAGCCGGGCCACTTCGTATTCGTCCTTGTAAGCCATCAGCTTGAAAAGGTTGCGGGCGACCGCACGCGTCAGTGCCTGATCGGCCGACACGCCGAGCGCCACGTCCCGCTGCCGCACCCTGTCGACCAGGTCGAGGTAATGGCGCGCATAGGCCTCGTTCTGGTAGTCGGTCAGCTCGGTGACCCGAAGATCGATCGTCTGCTGCAGGGTGCGGCGCGGAAGCACCTTGATGACTGACTGCTGGTTGACTTGCTCCTGAATGCTCTGCAGGTGCACGGCGGCGGCGCGCCCCCAGCGGAAGGCTTCGAGGTTCTTGTCGATCGCCACGCCGTTGAGTTCGATCGCGCGCTCAATGGATGCGGAGGTGAGGGGAACCAGGCCTCTCTGGAATGCGAAGCCGACCATGAACAGGTTGCTGCCGATGGAGTCGCCCAGGATGGCGAGGGCCAGTCGGGTGGCGTCGACAAAGTCCACCTTCTCACCCACCGCTTGCGTGATGAGCTGCCTGACCGTCTGCTCGGGGAAGGCCCAGTCGGGGTTCTTCGTGAACTGGCCTGTGGGTTGCTGGTGGGTGTTCACCAGGGCGTGCGTTCGGCCGTGGTGCATCTTGGAGACCACCTCTTTCGATCCCGCTGTGAGCATGTCGCAACCGAGGATGAGATCGGCCTCGCCAGTGGGAATGCGCTGCGCCATGATGGCCTCGGCGCTTCGGGCCAGCCGCACGTGTGAAGTCACGGCGCCGTTCTTCTGGGACATGCCCGTCATGTCCAGGATGGACGCGGCCTTGCTCTCGAGGTGGGCGGCCATGCCCAGCAGGGCGCCGATGGTGATGACGCCTGTACCGCCGATGCCCGTCACCATGATGTTGTAGGCCGCATCGCACGGAGGCAAGGTTGGCTCCGGCAGCGACTGCAGCATCGCGGCGAGATCCAGCCTGGCCTTGCCGGGCTTTCGCAGCTTGCCCCCCTCGATGGTGACGAAGCTCGGGCAGAAGCCTTTCTGGCAGGAGAAGTCCTTGTTGCAGTTCGAGTCGTCGATGCGCCGCTTGCGGCCGAACTCGGTTTCCAGCGGCAATAGTGACACGCAGTTCGACTGCTGGCCGCAATCGCCGCAACCTTCGCACACCGCCTCGTGGATGTGCAGGTGCTTGGCCGGCGTGGGATAGCTTCCTTTTTTGCGCCGACGGCGCTTCTCGGCGGCGCAGGTCTGGTCGTAGATGATGACCGACGTGCCCTGTACCTCGCGCAACTCCTTCTGAACGCGTTCCAGCTCCGAGCGGTCGTGCACGGTGACGGAGGGAGCCAGCCCGAATCGGTTGGCGTAACGGGTCACATCCTCGGTGACCACGGCAATGCGCCGCACACCTTCGGCATGAACCTGTTGGGCAATCATGGGAACGGTGACCACGCCATCGTGTGGCTGGCCTCCCGTCATGGCCACGGCATCGTTGTAGAGGATTTTGTAGGTGATGTTCGTCTTGGCAGCGACGGCGGCGCGGATGGCCAGAAGGCCGGAATGGAAGTACGTGCCATCGCCCAGGTTGGCGAACACGTGCTTGACCTGGGAGAAGTGGTGCTGGCCGATCCAGGTGGCACCTTCCCCGCCCATGTGGGTGGTGGTCTTGTTGCCCTCGGGGTAGATCGTGGTGGCCATGATGTGGCAACCGATTCCAGCCAGCGCGACTGAACCTTCTGGCACCTTGGTGGAGGTGTTGTGCGGGCAGCCCGAGCAGTAGTAGGCCGGCCTCGGGGGCGTCTTGTTGGCCTGTCCGAGCAAGGCCTCCTTGCTGCGGATCAGCTCCAGGCGGCGATCGATCGCGTCGCTGGAATGGAACCGACGGATCCGCGAAGCGATGACGGCGGCCACCTGGGCGACAGTGAAGTCGGCCTTGGGGGTGAGCAGCCATTCCCCGCGCGGATGCACCCATTCGCCCTGATCGTCGAACTTGCCGATCACCCGTGGGCGCACGTCGTCGCGCCAGTTGTAGAGCTGCTCCTTGAGTTGGTACTCGACCAGTTGACGCTTCTCTTCGACGACCAGGATCTCCTCGAGGCCGACCGCAAACTCGCGAACGCTGTCGGGCTCCAGCGGCCAGGGCATGGCCACCTTGAAAAGTCGCACGCCGATCTGATTCAGGCGCTCCTCGGTGAGGCCCAGTTCCTGAAGAGCCTCCAGCACGTCGCTGTAGGCTTTGCCCGATGCCACGATGCCCAGCCGATCGCGATCGGAACGTATCGTGGTGCGGTTGAGCCGGTTGGCACGACAGTAAGCCAGGGCCGCGTAGATCTTGTGATCGTGCATCAACGCTTCCTGCGCCCGGGCAACGATGCCCAGCGTCTCTGTCCACAGGCGCGAATGCAGGCCACCCGGTGGCATTTCGACGTCGGTTGGCAGGACGATCTTCGTTGCGAACGGATCGGCACCCACCGAACCGCTGGACTCGACCGTGTCGGCGATCGCCTTGAATCCAACGAAACAGCCGGAATAGCGCGACATGGCCCAACCGTGAAGGCCGAGCTCGATGAACTCATGCACGTTGGCCGGGTAGAGCACAGGCACCATGCTGGCGGCAAAGACGTGTTCGCTCTGGTGTGGCAGCGTCGAGGAGTAGCCGCCGTGGTCATCGCCCGCCACCAGCAGAACGCCACCCTTGGAGCTTGAGCCGGCGTGGTTCGCATGCTTGAGGACGTCGATCGAGCGGTCGACGCCCGGTCCCTTGGCGTACCAGAGGCTGAAAACCCCGTCGTAGAGGCTTGGACCCACCTGGTCGATGTGCTGACTGCCCCAGACGCTTGTCAACGCCAGATCCTCGTTCACACCTGGCTGGAACTTGATCTTGTTTGCCTCCAGGTGCTTCGACGCTTTCCAGAGGGTTTCATCCAGGCCCCCGATTGGTGATCCGCGGTAGCCCGACACGAAGCCCGCGGTGTTCAAACCCTCGGCCTCGTCCCGCCACTTCTGCACGAACAGCAGCCGCACGAGGGCTTGAATGCCACTCAAGTAGACGGCTCCGCTGCGCGCGGTGTACTTGTCGTCGAGGGTGACCTCGCGCAACTTGCATTCGTGGGCCAGCGCGTCTTTGGCGCGCGCGATGTCGTTCATCATGGAGTGGACGTCCAAAATTGTGTTCTGGGTCAACACCGCGGCCTGCATGCGGGTAGGCGTGCATCGGGTGCCATCTGCTGCACTGATGCAGCGGTGATCAACCCGCTGCAAGCGCGTGGGGGATGGTCTCAGAAGGCTGCAGCGCCTGGGGGCATGCAGCCATGAAAGGCGCGACTCGATCAGCCAAGACTTTGCGAACGACGGAGCCGACCAACGCGGTACACCTGCACCGCCACCCGAGCGACGACGCAGACGAGAACGTCCTGCTCGGGCTGCCATGCCCACCAGGCGCCGCGTGTTCGCGTTGCGGCGCGGAGAGTTCAGTGACCGAGCGGATCCGATCGCCCTACAACAACCAGTCCATCAGCTTCAAGCTGTTGCATCACTTCGTCGTCGTTTGCGAGGCCAGCTCGCTCAGCCGGGCGGCGCATGTGCTCAATGTCTGCCAGTCCAACCTCACCCTGCAGATGTCGGACCTGGAGCGACGCATGGGTGTGCAGTTGATGCACCGATCCTGGAGGGGCGTTGATTTGACCGAGGCCGGACAGATCCTTCTGCCCGAGGCCCGCAGCATCCTGCGCCGGTTCGACAAGATCAAACTGCAGGTTCAACAGGCACATCTGCATGGGCGCGTCGATCTGGCGTGCGCCAGCTTTGCGGTGCCGGATTACCCGGCGGTTCCGCAGGCGGTGCGCATGCTGCGACGCAACGACGCGCGCTTCGAGGTCAAGCTGCTGGAGTTGCCCAGCAGTGCGCAGCCGATGGCCCTGGAGAACGGGCAGGTGCAGATGGCTGTCATGCTGGGCAAGCTGCCAAACATCCAGTTCCGCTTGACCAGGCTGCGCGAGTCCCGGATCGTTCTGCTGGTCAGCACAGGTCATGCGCTGACGCGCGCCGGCGGCCCCGTTTCGCTAAGAGATCTGGGCGGTGAGATGTTCTGGATGGTGGATCGGGTTGTCGAGCCCGTCTTGCATCACGTGACCACCCGCGCGTTGGTCGACGCAGAGGTGCCGAACGCGATGATGAGATCCGCAGGTGGCCTGAAGGACGTGATTGCCCAGGTGGCTACGGGCAGTGGTATTGCTTTGGTGCCTGATTGCCTGCGTGGACTGGACGGTAGCGGGGTGTTGACCTGCGTGGACCTTGAGGAGTCACTTGCCATCGACGTCGTCGCGGTGCACAGGGGCTTGAAGGCCAACAAGGGAACCAAGGAGTTGCTGAACTGCCTTGCAGCGGCGAACGCGCATGGCAGCGATGCGTCAACCACCACTCAGACTTGAACCGTGCTTGTGCTGAACGCACGGAAATTCGAGGCGAATGCCCGTCGAGGCGAGATACTGGTCGTTTTGTGACTTTGACTCGTATCGCGCATGGACTCGCCTCACGCTTCCGATCACCACCCTCAAGCTGTGCAGCAAGGCGTGCACGAGGCGGGCGGTTTCTCCGCGGAGTTCCAGCGGCTGAGGGCGGGCAGCGTGCTCTGCTGGTTGGCCACCATTGATGCGCACGGTATGCCCAACGTGTCGCCCAAGGAGATCTTCTGCTGCCACGGTGAGCGCGAACTCCTGATAGCCAACATTGCCTCGCCGCAAAGTGTGCGCAACATCAAGGCTCATCCGAATGTCTGTGTGAGCTTCGTCGACGTCCTGATTCAGAAGGGGTTCAAGGTCAAGGGCGCCGCGGTGATCGTGGAGCCCGTTCATCCCCGGTTCGGCGAGCTTGAGTTTCCCTTGCATCAGATCACCCGCGGCGCCTTCCCCATCCATTCGGTGATCTGCGTGCAGGTATTGAGCACGGAGCCGATCGTGGCACCGAGTTACCGTCTCGTGCCCGGCACCACGGAAGAGTCGCAGGCGCGTGCCGCACAGGCAAGCTACCGTTGGCCCAGGCTGTAGCCTGAGCGGGCCAGCCAGGCGACAAGGCGGCCAACGCGACTCAAAGGTGGATGGCGATGGTCGAAAAGGCCAGCAGGGCGCCCATGCTGCGGTTGAACAGCCGTGCATTGCGATCGTCCCCGAGCCAGCGCTTGAGGGCAACGCCCCCGAACATCCAGATGGCACAAGCCAACGTCGCCGCGACGGCGAAGGTCAGTGCGATGGCGAGTGAACGCTCGGCAACCGTTCCCGGGAGGGCGCTGCCGTAGCTGGCGGCCGCGCTTGCGCTCACCACCCAGGATTTCGGGTTCACCCACTGGAACGCCAGCGACTTCCAGAAGCCGATGACCTCACTCTGATCGTCCTGGCGCACGGCCGGCGCGTTGGCCACCTTCCAGGCCAGCCACAGCAGGAAGGCGGTACCGAGCCACTTGAGCGTATCCAGCAAGATGGGGTGGGTGGCAATGACGCCACCCAAGCCGGCAACTGCCGCCCCCATCATGAGGGCCATGCCGGCGACGACGCCGAACAGGCACCACATGCCCCGAACGAGCCCGCCTTGCGCGCCGGCCGTCATCACCAGCATGTTGCTTGGACCGGGTGTGACGGCGGCGGTGAATCCGAATACGAAGAAGGCGACCAGTTCCGGGTGCGACATGAACCGAGGAAGTCAAATGGCAGTTGTCGCTGGTATAGCTCGCGCATTGAACTGATGCGTGAAAAGAATGACTTCGCCGAGCACCAATCTGCACAGCAGTGGTTGTGATGATCGCTTCGTACGAAGGCTGGGAGGCTAGTCCAATTGACGTCCAACCTCAGAGGCGATTGCCAGGAAGGTCGAAATCAAGGGTGCGTGGCGCCGCTCCTGTCGGCAGATGAAGCACACATGCGTGGCCATGTCCGTGTCGTTGATGCGCAGCTTCACCAACCTCGGATCGGGAACGTATGCCGTCTCGGCCACCACGCCCAGGCCCAGGCCCTGTGCGACCGCCTCGCGGACCGACTCGCGGCTGCCCATCTCCAGCGCGATCTGCACCCGCACGCCGCGCTCGCGCAGCTCGTTCTCGAACACCCGGCGGGTGGTTGAGCCTTCTTCCCGGATCACGAAACGTTGGCCTTCAAGCGCCTTCAAGGGCAGTTGCGTCCGTTGCGCCAGCGGGTGTTCCACATGCGCGAACACCACCAGCCGTTGTGTGCGAAAGGGCAGGCTGTGCAGATCGGGGTGCTCGGCATGGTTGAGCACGACACCGATGTCGCCCTGGTAGTCGAGGATCTTGCCGGTGATGGTGCGTGAGTCGCCCACGCCGACCGCGAGGTTGACCTGCGGGTGGCGCCTGGCAAACGCCTTGAGCACGGGCACCACGTTGTACGGACCGATGGCGTGCACCACCAGGCGCCCGGCGTAGTGATTGCGCGCGGCGTTGAGGAGGGCGAGCGCGTCGTCCTCGCCGCTGAAGGTGCGGCGTGTGTGGTCCAGCAGCGTGCGGCCGAAGGCGGTGAGTTCCAGCCGGCGGCCGCGGCGGTGGAACAGTTCAACGCCGTACTCGCCCTCCAGGCGTTGGATGTGCGCGGACACCGTGGGTTGCTGCAGCGCCAGCGCGCGCGCGGCCGCCGTCATGCTGCCCGCGCGCGCGGTGGCGTCGAAGGCCTTCAGGGCGGCAAGCAGGCTCAGTCCGGACATCGATGGCACCTATGGATGCCCGCATTTTTCCGGGTGAAAGTTTCATACAGGTGACACCTCGCGTCGGGACACTGCGGCCATGCATCAACGAGGACGCGGTCATGTCGGCACTCCAGCGTGAATCCCTGCTGAAACTCCAAGGCGTCTCGGTCACCTATGCGGACGGTCACCGGGCGCTGCAGCCCACCGATCTTGCGGTGGCGCGCGGTGAGTTCCTGGTGCTGCTGGGCGCGTCCGGCGCGGGCAAGTCCACCCTGCTGCGAAGCATCAACGGGCTGGTGCGGCCCGATGGCGGCCGCATCGAGGTGGACGGCCTGCCGGGCGGTGCGGTGTCGGCGCGCAACCTGCGCGAGCACCGGCGCCGCTGCGCCATGGTGTTCCAGCAGCACCACCTGATCGGACGGCAGACCGTGTTGGCCAACGTGCTGATGGGCAAGCTCGCCAGCCGCGGCTCGCTCACGTCCTTGTGGCCCTGGAGCCGGGCCGACAAGCTACAGGCGCTGGCGGTGATCGACCGCGTCGGTCTGCTGGACAAGGCACTCGCGCGCGCGGACACGCTCTCCGGTGGGCAGCAGCAGCGCGTGGGCATCGCGCGCGCGCTGGTGCAAGGGCCAAGCCTGCTGCTCGCCGATGAGCCGGTGGCCAGCCTCGACCCGGCCACCGCGCAGGGTGTGCTCACGCTGCTGCACGACATCTGCAAGAAGGACCACCTCACCGCCGTCGTGAGCCTGCACCAGGTGAACCTGGCGCGCCTTTTCGCCGACCGCATCGTCGGCATGCGTCAAGGCCAGTTGGTCTTTGAAGGGTTGCCCGCCCAGCTCACGAAAGACGTCGAGTCGGCGCTGTACGCGCGCGCGGGAACCACGTCAGCCAACCATCCACCCGAGGCCGTCGCGCCCACCCTGGCCCATGCCTGATTCATCCCGTCCACCCCACGAAGGAGCTACCGCCATGTTGAACCGCCGACAACTCTCTCGCCTGGTCGCCCTGACCTCGTTTGCCGCTCTGCTGCCGCTGTGGGCCCAGGCCCAGGGCAAGGACCCGGCCCGCCTGCGGGTGGCGCTGCTGCCCGACGAGAACGCGGCCAGCATCATCCAGAACGCGCAGCCGCTCAAGCGTTACCTCGAGCGGACGCTGAAGAAAGACGTCGAGATCACGGTGACCACCGACTACTCCTCGATGATCGAAGCCATGCGCTTCGGCCGCATCGAGGTGGCGTACTTCGGCCCGTTCTCCTACGTGCTGGCCAAGTCCAAGGCACCCACCATCGAGCCGTTCGCGGTGGGCGTGGAGCGCGGCTCGCCGACCTACCAGTCGGTGCTGATCGCCACCGCCGGTGGCCCGGTGAAGACGCTGGCCGATGTGCGCGGCAAGCCCTTCGGTTTCGGAGACCAGGCCTCCACGTCGAGCCACCTGGCGCCGCGGGCGCACCTGCTCAAGAAATACCAGCTCGACGGCGAGAAGGACTACCGCCCGGTGCACCTGGGCACGCACGACGCGGTGGCCCGCGCGGTGCAGGCCGGGCAGGTTCCGGCCGGTGCCCTGTCCAAGCCCATCCTGGACAACCTGATTTCGCGCGGCACCGTGGACGCCTCGAAGATCGTGCAGCTCGATCTGTCGGCACCGATTCCGAACTACCCGATCGTGATGCAGGCCGACCTCAAGCCCGAACTCAAGCAGGCCATCCGCGCGGCCTTTCTCGACATGAAGGACGCCGAGGTTCTCAAGGCCTTCCGCGTGCAGGGCTTTGCCGCCACCGACGACGCGGCCTATGACGTGCTGCGCGAGACCGCCACCGTGCTCAAGCTCGATCTGGGGCGCATGCAATGACGGCACTGGCACTTGACGCCATCGTCGCGCTGGACCACCAGCGCCGGCTGCGCCGCCTGACGGGTGTGGCGGCGGTGCTGCTGGTGTGCGCGCTGGCCCTGCACGTCACCGGCTTCTTCGACGCCCAGCGCTTCATGGAAGGCGCACCGGCCATCCGGCAACTGGCCTCGGAGATGGTGCCGCCGAACTTTGCGCGCTGGGAGCACTGGGTGATTCCGCTGCGCGACACGCTGGCGATGTCGATCGCGGGCACCGCGCTCACCATCGTGGTGTCGCTGCCGCTGGCGCTGCTGGCCGCGCCCAACACCGCGCCGAATGCGGTGGTGGGGCGCCTGGCGCGCACGGTGCTGGCGGCGTTCCGTTCGGTGCCCGAAATCATCCTGGGCATCCTGTTCGTGGCCGCGGTGGGCTTCGGCGCCCTGCCGGGCGTGCTGGCACTGGCCCTGCATTCCACCGGCATGGTGGCCAAGTTCTACGCCGAGGCGATCGAGCATGTCGACCTCAAGCCGCTGGAGGCCGCCACCGCGGCCGGCGCCAGCCGCCTGCAGGTGATCACGCACGCGGTGCTGCCGCAGGTGCTGCCGCAACTGGCCGACATCACCATCTACCGTTGGGAATACCACTTCCGTGCGTCGGCCGTGATGGGCATCGTGGGGGCGGGTGGCATCGGCTTCGAGCTGATGGCCGCATTGCGCCTGGTCAAGTACGACGAGGTGTCGGCCATCCTGTTGTCCATCCTGGCCTGCGTGCTGGTGGTCGACGGCATCGGTTCGGCGCTGCGCAAACGCCTGAAATGATGACGCACAACACCATGCCGAAGATCGTGGTCACCCAACCCGTGCACGCCGAGGTGCTGCAGACCCTGCAAGCCGCCGGTGAGGTGGTGATGAACCCCGGGCCCGAGCCCTGGAGCGACGCCGAGCGCCAGCGGCACCTGGCCGATGCCGAGGCCATGATGGCCTTCATGACCGACCGCGTGGACCAGGACACGCTGCTCAACGCGCCCCGGTTGCGCACCATCGCCTGCGCGCTCAAGGGCTACGACAACTTCGATCTCGCCGCGTGTGCCGCGGCCGGCGTGAGCGTGAGCTTCGTGCCCGACCTGCTCACCGAGCCCACGGCCGAACTTGCGGTGGGCCTGGCCATCGCCGCAGCGCGCCATGTGTTGCCCGGCGACAACGTCGTGCGCACCGGCTACGCGGGCTGGCGACCTACGCTCTATGGCACCGGCCTGCACGGTTCGGTCGTGGCGGTGGTGGGGCTCGGTGCGGTGGGTCGAGCGATCGTGGATCGGCTCTCGGGCTTTGGCTGCGCCGAGATGCTTGGGGTCGACCCGCAGCACGAAGACCCACGCGTACAGCGCGTGGGACTCGATGAGGCCTTGGCCCGCGCCGACTACATCCTGCTGGCCACACCGCTCACACCCGCTTCACATCACCTGATCGACGATGCAGCGCTGGCGCGGGTGCGCCCTGGCCTGATCCTGGTCAACATCGGACGCGGCTCGGTGGTTGATGAAGCCGCGGTGTCTCGAGCGCTTCACAACGGTCACCTGGGCGCCTACGCCGCCGATGTCTACGAAATGGAAGACTGGCTGTTGCCCGCGCGACCACGTGCGGTGCACCCCGGCCTCATCGGCCATGCCCGCACCGTGCTCACGCCGCACCTCGGTTCGGCCGTGCAGCGCGTGAGGTTGGCCATCGAATTGCGGGCAGCGGACAACATGATTCGCGCGCTGCGAGGCGAGGCGTTGACGCACCTGGCAATCGCTCTTACCTAGTGCTCGCTCATAGCGCTTGTCCTACGCGCCACAGCACGCCGGACGGATCCCAGAACACGAAATCGATCATTCCCCAGGGCTGCTGCGTCAAGGAGCCGACACGCACACCGTAGTAGCGTTGCAGCGTGTCGCGTGCCATGTGTTGGTGCCAGGCATCAACATCAGGGACGAGAAGGTGCAGCATGAGGTTGTCGGCGAGGCCGGGGTCGTAGAAGTCCTGCAGGAGGAATGCGCATCCCTGGAGCTTCAAGTAGGCGACGCCCTCTCCTGCGGAGGAGGCTGTGAAGCCCACTTCCTGGTAGAAGCGCAGCGACAGATCGAAGTCCCTGGCGGGCACGAATGCTTTCAGTTCGATGGCCTGCAGTGCCGCCATGCGCGCTCCTTTGGATGCCTGTGGGCTATGGATTGTTGTCGACCAGTGCGTCGAAATCGTCCAGGAATTGCTTGCGCACCAACAGACCCATCGGTACGCCGTAGGCGCGTTGACCCACGCTCACCCTGGCGAACACAAGGTCTCGGTCACCCTGGGTTGCCCAACCCACGAACCACCCGATGGGTTCGTTCTTGTCTGCAACCCAGGCGCGCGAGTAGGTCCAGGTCGACCCCGTTTTGCCCGAGACAGCCCAGCCAGCGTCGGTTCGAAATCTGGGAATGATGGCTTTCGCTGCCTGCTGGGCGCGGGCGGACACGGGGAGCTCTTCGCGCACCAGTTTGCGCAGGAACGTGGTCTGCTCACGGGCCGATATGGCCAGTGACCCGCCGATCCACGCCGAGTCCGTTCCGGGCCGGCCGATGATGCCGGCGGAGGCATCCTTGTTGCCGTAGGCGAACTTCAGAACGTACTGTTCCAGGCGGGCACGCCCCAACGTGCGGGTCAATTCGCGCGAGTACCAGACAAGGGAATGTTGCTGCCAACTGGTGGGCGTGCCGAGCCGAACGCCCACCAATTGGCCGGGTACCGCCTCGGGCAGTTCCCAAAGCGGGTTCATCGAATCGA
The DNA here is from genome assembly GCF_023715105.1 of Hydrogenophaga intermedia. Classification (GTDB taxonomy): domain Bacteria; phylum Pseudomonadota; class Gammaproteobacteria; order Burkholderiales; family Burkholderiaceae_C; genus Hydrogenophaga; species Hydrogenophaga intermedia_A. The sequence continues at coordinate 100,758 of NZ_JAMBNO010000006.1, forward strand.
CCAGGATGCCGGCATCGAAACCCATGACTGCCAGTGAAACTTTGAAGGTCGATGCCGGGCTGTGACGCCTGTCGCAATCGCCCGATACGTGAATCGGCTTGCCTGTGTCGACATCGACCACCAGTGTGCATGCCGGCTCGGGCGCAGTCTCGGTTTGCGCCCAGGCTGGCCCGGACAGCGCGAGTGCCAACGCGGTGAACAGCAGCGACCTTCGCGGCGCGAGCGGGCAGGGCAGGGGTCGGGTCTTGTTTCCGTGGCGGCGGCAATGGAATGGGCGTGGCACTGGTCTGGACATGGCGGGGATCTAGCTGGTGGCCAACGCAGGCTGGCGCCGCGTGGCAGAAGACGAGGGCGTTGGGGCGCTTCTGGCAGGTCGTTCACTCGACGCGAGTCGGCGAAACGCCCCGTGAAGTGCGTTCTCCCTCGAGACCGACGGGTTGGCGCCGAAGTGCTTGCGCCAGGCGCGTCGCAGGTGCTGGGTGGACGAGAAGCCCGAAAGTTCGGCCACCCGCTGAAGCGACATGACGGGATGGTTCTGCAGGACGTCGACGGCGCGAGCGAGCCGCTTGCGCTGGAGGTAGTCGAAGACCCCGCAGCCGAGCGCCTCCCGGAACAGGCGCTGAAGATGCCGCTCGCTCACATAGACAGAGTTAGCCAGGGTGCAGGTTGTCCACGGGAAGGTGGGGTTCCGGGCCAAGAGGTCGTCCACGCGCTGTAGCGCGGGATGCGCCGCTGGTATGGGTGGCGTGCGCGCGCGAGGCTCGTTCAGGGGCTCTTCGGCAAGTCGCAGCAGGTTCTTCGTCACACGCGAGACCGCGCTGCGATGGCCGAGCGCATCCAGCACCGAGAGTGCGGCGTCGGCCGCAGTAAGCATGCCCGCGCAAGTCAGAAGGTTGCCGTCTCGCAGGACGGCCTCGGAGGCGATCCAGTCGGTCATGGGGAACTGACAGCGCAGCGCCGCCAGCAGCGACTGGCTGACCGTGGCCTTGCGACCGTTCAGGAAACCGTGCGCGGCCAGAAAGCGCACACCGCCGCCCACCCCGCACACGAGCGAGCCGGCCAGCAATGCCTCGTTGACGTAGCGTGCGGCTTGCACCTCCAGGGGGTCGATCGCATCGAGCGACCAGAGCTCGCCGGCGCAGACGAAGAGGGCGGTGGGTATGCCTGGTGTTCGAAGTGCAGGCGCCAGGCCCGCCATGGGTGAATCGCCCATGTCCAGGCACTGGACTTGAAGCTCGACGCCGGCTCGAACCGCTTCGCCCAGCGCCTCCAGGATGGTGACCTTCTCCAGCAGCCTGTGACCGGGCAGCGTCACCACAACGGCAGTTGCCTGCCTGCGGCCGATATCCATGGATGCCTACTTTCTCGACATGCTTGAAGCGACGATCCCGGGGGAATCGCCGTCAGATGCGAGCAAGTCTCCATGTTGCGCTGCGCAACGGCTTGAATTGCGCAGCCTGCCGCTGCTCGAATTTTCAGAGTTGCGACGTTGCGCGGGCGGTCACTCGCCGAGATAGGCTTCCTTCACGCGCTGGTCGGCCGCCAGCGCGTTGGCGTCGCCGAACAGGGTGATGGTGCCACTGCTCATCACATAGCCCCTGTCCGCGATGTCGAGCGCCAGTGCTGCGTTCTGCTCCACCAGCAGCACCGTGACACCGCTCCTGTGCACCTGCTCGACCACCCGAAAGATCGTGTCGACCATGATGGGCGACAAGCCCATGGAGGGTTCGTCGAGCAGCAGCACCCGGGGGTGACACATCAAGGCACGGGCCAGCGCAAGCATCTGCTGCTCTCCGCCCGACATCGTGCCCGCCAGCTGGTGGGCACGCTCCTTGAGGCGGGGGAAGGTGGTGAACATGCGTTCGATATCGGCCTGCACCTGAACCGGGGTGCTGCGCGCGGGGTAGCTGCCGATCTGCAGGTTCTCCAGGACCGTCATGCGTGTCAGGATGCCTCGACCCTCCGGCACGAGCGACAAGCCCTGCTGCACGCGCTGATGTGGCTTGAGGTGGCCGATCTCTTCGCCGAACAGTTTGATGCTCAGGGTGGTCGAGGGCACCACACCCATGATGGCGCCCATGGTGGACGTCTTGCCGGCACCGTTCGATCCGATGAGGCAGACCATCTCGCCGCTCTGTACGGCGAGCGATACCCGGCGAACCGCCCGCACGCCGTCATAGGAAACCGAGAGGTCCGTGATCTCGAGTGCGGTGCTCATGCGGTGGGCTCCAGATGGGCCTTGCCCAGGTAGGCTTGAATGAATTCGGGGTGGGCGCGAACCTGCTCCGGTTTGCCGCAGACGATCTCCCGCCCTCGGTCGAGTGCGGTGATCTGGTCGCACAGGCCCATCACGAGCTTCACGTCGTGCTCGATCAGCAGGATGGAGATGCCGTCGTTGCGGATCTGCTCCAGCAGGCGGCGCAGCGTGGCTTTCTCCGATGGATTCATGCCCGCGGCCGGCTCGTCCAGCGCCAGCAGCTTGGGCTCCGTGGCCAGCGCGCGCGCGATCTCCAGGCGGCGTTGATCGCCGTAGGAGAGGGTCCGTGCCACCTTGTCGGCGAGGTGTTCCACACCCACGTAGGCGAGCAGGGCGCGGGCCTTGTTCCGGATGGCCGCCTCGCTTGCCTTGAAGGCTTGGGTGGCCAGCACGGTTTGCATCAGCGAGCTTCGGGAACGAATGTGCCGCCCGACCATCACGTTCTCCAGGGCCGTCATCGACCCGAACAGGCGGATGTTCTGGAAGGTTCGCGCGATGCCGGCGTCCGTGACCTGGTGGACCGAGCGTGGGGAATACGGCCTGCCGTCCAGCATGAAGCTGCCGCTGTCCGGAGGGTACAAGCCGGTGATGACGTTGAAGAAGGTGGTCTTGCCGGCGCCGTTGGGGCCGATCAGGCCGTAGATCTGCCCTGCGTTGATGCGCAGGCCGACATCGGACAAGGCCTGCAGGCCGCCGAAGCGTTTGTTGACGCCGCGGACGTCGAGGAGCGGATGGGTTGATGGGGTCATGGGAGGGGTCCCGTCAGCCGGCCTTGGCGTTGAGCGTGACGAACTCGGGCTGTACCGGCTCATCCGGGGTGGACGAAATGGCCGAAGCCCGACGGGCGGGCCGTGCGACGCTGGACACGAGGCCACTGGGGCGCCAGAGCATGATGACCACCATGGCCAGGCCGTACAGCAGCTGGCGGGCCACCTCGGCATCGATCACCGCGTTGCCCGGGCCAAGGATGGCCTCTTGGAACGGGATGACGACCAGGCGCAGGGCTTCGGGAATGGCCGCCAGCATGGCCGCGCCGATCACCACCCCCCACACATTGCCAAGGCCACCCAGAACCACCATGGCGAGCACGACGATGGATTCGAACAAGGTGAAGGACTCGGGGCTCACGAAGCCCTGGAAAGCCGCAAACAGGCTACCCGAAACGCCCCCGAAGACCGCGCCCGCCGAGAAGGCCAGCAGTTTCATGTTGCGGGTATTGATGCCCATGGCCTTGGCGGCGATCTCATCCTCCCGGATCGCCATCCAGGCACGTCCGATGCGCGAATCGATCAGGCGAAAGCAGATGAGGATGGCCACTGCCGTGATCGCGAGCAGCACGTAGTAGTGCGCGACGACCGAGCTGACCTGGATTCCCCAGAAATCGACCACGCCGCGCTCACCAGCGAGCGAGACACCGAAGACGGAGATAGGGTCGATCTGGGAGATGCCCTGGGGCCCGTTCGTGATGTTGAGCGGAGCATTGAGGTTGTTCAGGAAGATGCGGATGATCTCGCCGAAGCCCAGCGTGACGATGGCCAGGTAGTCCCCCCGCAGCTTGAGTGTGGGCGCGCCCAGCAGGATGCCGAAGATCCCCGCCACCAGACCTGCCAGCGGAATGCTCGCCCACAGCGGAACATGCAGCCCGTTCGGCGCGATGGCTGCGATCCACGCGAACTGTTCTGCCAGATGCGGCGACGCCAGCAGCGCATACAGGTAGGCGCCCACGGCGTAGAAGGCGATGAAGCCCAGGTCCAGAAGGCCAGTGAACCCAACGACGATGTTGAGGCCCAATGCCAGCAGGATGTAGAGCAGCGCGAAATCCAGAATGCGCACCCAGGCACCGCCACCGGTTCCGATGATGGGTGGCAGGATCAGCAGGGCGAGAACAAGAATCACATGGGCAGGCTTGACGGCTCTCATGGCGCGCTCCGGGGAAGTCGGGTTTCGGAATCAGGCGCGGTCGGCAACCCGCTCGCCCATCAGGCCGGTCGGCCTCAGGGTCAGCACCGCAATCAGCACCACGAACGCGAAGATGTCCTGGTAGTGGCTGCCCAGGAAATCGTTGGTCAGCGGGCCGATGTAGCCCGCACCGAGGCTTTCCACCAGCCCGAGGATGAGACCGCCGAACATCGCGCCGTAGACGTTGCCGATACCGCCAAGCACCGCGGCCGTGAACGCCTTGAGCCCCGGAATGAAGCCCATGTAGAAGTGCACGAGCGAGTAATTGGCTGCCAGCATGACGCCGGTCAGACCCGCCAGGCCTGCGCCAATGCCGAAGGCCAGCAGCACCACCTTGTTGGTGTCGATGCCGAGCAGCGCGGCCACCTTGGGGTTCTCCGAGGTCGCGCGCATCATGCGGCCGACCTGTGTTTTCTCGATCAGCAAGGCCAGACAGACCATGCAGACAAGCGAGAGCACCAGGATGATGATCTGCGTGACGCTGATGACGAGGCCGTGGAACTCGATGGGCTCCTGCGGTACCAGCGAGGGGAACTCGTGGTAATTGCGGCCGAAGAACACCATGACAATCGTCTGTAGCGTGAGCGAGACGCCAATGGCGGTGATCAAGGGCGCAAGGCGCGGGGCGTTGCGCAGCGGCCGATAAGCCACGCGTTCGATGATCAGGCTCAGCGGCACACAGACCACCACGGCCGCCACCACCGAAAGCGCCAGTACCAGCGGTCCGGGCATACCGGGAAACAGCGTCATCAGAACCTTGGCGGCGAGCAACGCTGCCATGGCACCCACCATCACGATGTCACCGTGAGCAAAGTTGATGAGTTGCAGGATGCCGTAGACCATCGTGTAACCCAGGGCGACCAGCGAGTAGATGCCGCCGACGATGAGGCCGTTGATGATCTGTTGAAGAAACTCGGTCATGGGGTTCGCGCCGGGGTTGAAACGACAAGACTCGCCTTGCCCCGAACAAGGGGGCTGGACGAACGGATGGACGCGGGAGGCGCGAGCAGGCCGTGCGAGCGTTCGCAAAAATTCTGCGGCCGGCAATGCGGCGGACGCGCGCAGGAAGCGACGTCGAAGCTTCAAAACGCGACAAGTCGCGTGCCTGATGCATGGCGGCGCGGCACTTCGAGGGAGTCTCGGCTGGCGCCTTCGATCCAGCTTGTCGCGAATTGACGCCTGTGTGTCGCTTGTTTCAACGCAGGTCGATGCTGTGTTTCTTGATACTGGTTTTCCGGCGAATCAGTTGCCGTCAACCATGGAGAAACTCAGATGTTGCGAATCAAGACCTCGCTCCTGATCGGTGCGTGTGTTGGAGCCATTGCCACCAGCGCAAGTGCTCAGCAGGAAGTTGTGGTGCGTATCGGCATGGCAGCCCCCATGACCGGACCGCAAGCCCACTACGGCAAAGACAGCGAGCGCGGCGCGCAGCTGGCGATCGATGATCTCAATGCAAAGGGCGTGACGATCGGCGGCAAGAAGGTCCGCTGGCAGTTGATGCCCGAGGACGATGCGGCGGACCCGCGCCAAGCGACGGCGGTGGCCCAGAAGTACGTGGATATGAAGATCAACGGCGTCATTGGGCACCTGAACTCGGGCGCCACGCTGCCGGCCTCCAAGGTGTACAACGACGCCGGCATTCCGATGGTCACGCCGTCGGCGACGAACCCGAAGATCACGCAGCAAGGGTTCAAGTACGTGTTCCGCACCATCGGCAACGACGGCAGCATTGGCTCCGGCATTGCCAAGTACGTTCATGACACGCTGAAGTTCAAAAACGTCGCCATCATCGACGACCGCACGGCCTATGGGCAGGGCGTTGCCGATGAGTTCGAAAAAGCGCTGAAGGCAGCTGGCGGCAACGTGGTGGCACGGCAGTACACGAACGACAAGGCCACCGAGTTCTCCGCCATCCTAACCTCGATCCGCGCTCGCAAGCCCGACCTGATCTTTTATGGCGGCATGGACTCGCAGGGTGCACCTCTGTATCGCCAGATCCGCAAGCTCGGCATCAACTCGCCGCTGGCGGGTGGCGATGGCTTGTGCACGGCCGAAATGGTCAAGGTGTCCACCATCGGGCCCGATCGCAACATCTACTGTGGCGAGGCAGGCATCCAGCTTTCGCAGCTGAAGGGTGGGGCGGACTTCCAGAAGCGGTTCAATGACCGGTTCAAGGCAGACATCCTGCTCTATGCCCCCTATGTGTACGACGCCGTGATGGTGATGGCCGATGCCATGGTGCGCGCCGGATCGGCAGAGCCGGACAAGTACGTCGATGCGTTGGCCAAGGCAGACTACCAGGGCATCACAGCGCGCATCCGGTTCGATGCCAAGGGCGACCTGCAGAACGCCGCCATCACGCTGCAGACGTTTGAAAAGGGTGGACGCGCACCGGTCGGTGTGATCCAGTAAGGTGGTGGGTCAGGTCTGCGGTCGCCTGAACCGGGGCCTGGCCCGATTTGCCGCGTGGTGGTGCGTTTGCGCGTGCCCGGGTGGTATCTGATTCAACCCGTAACACCCAAGGTGAGCCCGTCATGCTGATGCTCAAGCCGTCCTGTGAATGCTGCGATGTTGATCTCCCGCCCGAATCGACGCGCGCGCGCATCTGCTCGTTCGAGTGCACCTTCTGTGAGGGCTGTGCGGACCAGAAGCTGAATGGCGTCTGCCCGAACTGCGGTGGCGAGTTGGTGCGCAGGCCCGTGCGCCCGGCGGAGAAGCTCGCCAAGTACCCGGCATCAAGGGAGCGCACGTTCAAGCCGCAAGGATGCGCTGGGCGTTAGTGATCCGGAAAGCCGGCATCAGGCGATGGACTGTTGCGGTGCTCAGGCACCGCCTTGCTCGGCAACCTCGTTCGCTTTGATCAGGTCGATCGCAACAGTGGCGGCGCCAAGAATGTGCCGTTTGTTCAGGCGCAGCGCCAGGGGCTCGTCCTTCGCTGCCACTGCGGCCAGCAGCTCCTCGTGCTCTGAGTCCGATCGCGCCTCGTAGTGCGCGTTCTTCCACGTGTAGTGGAGGTACCTGTCTGCATGCTTCCACAGGGTCTCCAGTTGGGAAAGCAGGAACGGCCGTGCGGCGCCCGCGTGCAGCAAGCGGTGGAACTCCCAGTTCCATTGCGACCGCTCTTCCAGTGAATCCGCCTTGGCACCCCGGACCAGGGCTTGCCGCGCCGCAGCCAGGTCCTTCGCGGACAGGCGCTTCATCGAATGCTTGAGCGCAATGGACTCCAGGGCCACGCGCATCTCAGCCAGCTCCAGGCATTGGTCTGTGCTGAGGGAGGTGACCACTGCACCGCGGTTGGGCTGGATATCGACCAGCCCGCCCTGTGCCAGTGAGGCGAGCGCTTCGCGCACCGGAATGTGGCTCACGCCGAACTCTGTGGCCACCTCGGCCTGGCGAATCGGCATGCCCCCCGGGTAGGTGCCGTCAACGATGCGACGCTGCAGCGTGAGCGCGATGGTGCGCGCGGCAGGGTTGGCCGTTTTTGACATGGAAGCTTCAGTTTAATATATTAAAAAGGTGCGCTGTCAGGAGGTCAGCCCGAGTTCCGGTGCACGACAGGAGCGAGAAGTGACATTGTTGAACACACCGGTGGTGGGCAAGCGGACGGCGCTGATGACGCCGATCGGAGTCGAACGGATGGGGGACGTGGCCGACACCTTGAACAACCCCGACGTGCTGCGCCTGGAGAACCTGGATACGGACCTGCTGCCGCCACAGGTGGCGCTGGACACCACCCGCGAGCAGGTGCTGGACGATGACGCCAACAGCTACCTGCCCTTCTTCGGCCACGACAGCTTGCGAAGGGCGGCCACAGCGCTCGTTGAGCGAAACGGAGGCCTGCCGGCAGGCACCTACAACTGGAAGAGCCAGTGCTTCATCTCGGCCGGCGGCCTCAGCGGTGTCCTCAACGCCTTGTTGGCCGTCATCGAGCCGGGTGACGAGGTGGTGATGACCAGCCCGACCTACGTAGGCCTGATCAACCGGGTGCTACTGGCCGGTGGTGTGCCACGGTACATCCCGATGAAGGTGGTCGACGGCGAGTGGCGGCTCGAAACCGGGGCGATCGCCGGGGTGGTCACCGAGCGGACCAAGGCCTTCCTGATGATGAGCCCGTCCATGCCCACGGGGGCCACTTTCAACCGACATGAGTGGGAGGCCATCTGCGCTGCCTGCGTTCAGGCCAATGCCTGGATGATCTATGACAGCGCCATGGAGCGCATCCTGTTCGACGGCGCACCGCGCCTCAACCCGTTGCACTTCCCGGGTATGCAGGACCGCACGATCACGGTCGGCGCTGCGTCCAAGGAGTACCGGATGATCGGATGGCGCGTGGGCTGGATCGTCACGCCCATTGCGGCCGCCGAGGCCTTGAGCCGCGCGGCGCTGGGCAACGTGGTCTGCACCGTGGGCATCGCCCAGCAAGCCGTGGCCAGGGCCATCGAAGCGCCTGACGACGGCATCGAGCGATGCACTCGGGAATGGCAGGCCCGCCACGACTACATCGTGCGGGTGCTTCGGCCGAAATACGAGGTGGTGGCGGCCAAGGGCGGGTGGTCACTGCTGGTCGATGTCTCCAGGCATGGCCTCACCGGTGCGGAGGCGTCCAGGCGCCTGCTGGCCGAAGGCGTGGCGGCGACGTCCATGGAGAACTGGGGCCTGGAGAATACTCGCGACTACGTGCGCCTGGTGTTTGCCAACGAACCGGTGCTGCGCCTGAGCACGCTGGCCGAGCGCTTCCAGCGCGCAATACCCGCGTAGGGGCGGACTGGGCGGGCACCATGGGCTTGCGGTGCGGGCGCAGACGTTGCGATGGCTATGAGAGCCGACTGTCGCGCAGTGGAAAACGGCCGACGAGAGAAAGCCAGCACTGGCGCGGGTTTGGCGCGGTTTCGCCGCCGGAAACAGGCAAATCGGCTGACGTGTTGGCGGTGCGATCCCAAGGGTGTGACCTGCGTTCACAACCCTGGGCCAGCCCCGAAAGGGTATCCAGGTACTGGACACCCCTGACCCGTCAGATCACCCGATACACCCGCTCACCGGTGTCGTTGTGCGCTAGCACCACGGTGAGGCCCAGCTTCTTGCGCAGCATCCCGGAGATGGCCCCGCGTACGGTGTGGGGCTGCCAGCCGGTGGCCAGCATCAGTTGCAGGCTGGTTGCGCCCTGCGGGCGGCGCAGCGCCAGCACCAGTGCGGCGAGCTTGGTGCCGCGGCGCACCGGGATGCCCTGCAGAAGTTGGAGATCGCCGATGGTGTCCATCGGCTGGACGTCATCCGGCGGTTCGGGGCGCTGCTGTCCGATGGCCGAGTAGCCCGCGTCAGTCAGCACGTGGCCGTCGTCGGCAGGCTCAATCCATCCTCTTTGCAGCAGTGCGGTCAGCACCTTGACCCGTGCCCCACCGTGCAGGGTACCGGGCGGGATCACGCGCCCATCGGTACGGCGGGCGGCAGTATGCAGCAACAGGCTTTGGGCCGGGGAAATTTTGGGCAGGGTTTCCATCTCGCCCTCCATCACTTGGACTGGCCGTCGAAGATCGCCAGCAGATCGTCCAGCGCCTGATTCACCCGGCCAAGGTCACCGACGTGGCCCCAGTGGATGGCCTCCGGGTCATGGCCGAAGTGGTCGTCGGCCAGTTGCTGCAGCCGGGTCAACTTGAGGTGGATGGCGGCGGCGCGGGTGATATAGGCGTCGATAGCGGTGGGCTTGGTGTTCATCGCGGGGCTCCTTGGTTGGTGGATGACGCCACCATTCACGCGCTGAACGATCAGGAAGCCAAGAAAAAGATCATGCCCACAGCATCGCTCCCTCGTCTGGAGTCCTTCAACCTGATAAATTGCAACCTTTGCGATTCAAACCGACTTTATGCCACCCGAACCCCTGTTGCCGGAGTGCTTTCATGACCGCTGAACCGTGGGTGTCCGTGGACCAGATTGCCGAGCATCTGGGCGTCACGCGTGACTCGATCTACCGCTGGATCGACCGTAAGAACCTGCCCGCGCACCGGGTTGGGCGGCTGTGGAAGTTCCAGGTGTCTGAGGTCGATGACTGGGTGCGCGCCGGGGGCGCGGATGAAGAACAACGCAGCGACGGCCAAACGCCATCGCGCAAAGCTTGAGGGGATGGGCGCCAATGCCAACATTGAACTGGATCGGCAAAGAAGCCGTCGTTAAACACCACAAGGACGTGCCGTTCCGCCTGCTGGAGCCGGTGACCGAACTTTCCTGCGGCCCGGCGCAAGGCAAAGACTCGGGCAACCTCATCGTTCAGGGCGACAACCTGCACGCACTGAAAGCCCTGCTGCCGCGCTATGCCGGTCAAGTCAAATGCATCTACATCGATCCGCCGTACAACACCGGTAACGAAGGCTGGGTTTACAACGACAACGTCAACAGCCCGGAGATTCGCCGCTGGCTGGGCGAAGTGGTCGGCAAGGAAGGCGAAACGCTGGACCGGCACGACCGCTGGCTGTCGATGATGTACCCGCGCTTGGTGCTGCTGAAGCAGTTTCTGCGCGAGGACGGCGCGATCTTCGTTTCCATCGACGATAACGAGGTCGGCAACCTTCGACCACTGATGGATGAGATCTTTGGCGCTCGCAACTTCATTACAGGTTTCATCTGGCGCAAGGTCGATAGCCCGAACGACAACAAGGTGCCGCTGACGCCAGATCACGAATACGTGCTCGCCTACGCCCGCAGCAAGGACCAACTGAAGCTCGCGCAGATGTCTGCGCCCAGCATCGTCGAGGCGTATGGGCAAGTCGATGAACAGGGGCGCCGCTACCGGGATCGCCTCCTTAAGAAAAACGGCCGGAACAGCCTGCGTCGTGATCGCCCAACGATGTACTTCCCGCTGACCGCGCCAGATGGCAGTGACGTCTACCCCATTCATGAGAATGGCGAAGAGGCGCGATGGGCTATGGGCCGAGATGGTGTAGGCCGTCACCAAGCTGCAGGAACGCTAATTTGGAAGCAGCGTCAACGCCAAGGACAGGCTGTGTGGGAGCCTTACACGCGTGAATACGCACCCGAAGATCCACGACGACCTTACCCGAGCATTTGGGCTGACTTGCCAACAATGAGGCAGGCAAAGGCGTTCCTTCGCGACGTGTTTAACACCGCAGATCTATTTGACACCCCCAAGCCTGCCGAATTGATCGAACGAATTCTTAGGATGATGAATGATCCGACGGCGTTGGTCCTGGATAGCTACGCCGGCTCTGGCACTACTGGACATGCAGTCCTGAAGCAAAACGCGGAGGATGGTGGTACTCGCCGTTTCCTGTTGGTTGAGATGGATGACGGGATCGCGGTCCGTGTGGCGGCAGAGCGTGTCAGAAAGGTAGCCAGCGGATATACGCCGGATGGCGGTGACCCGGTAGAAGGCCTCGGCGGCGGCTTCCAGTTCTGTCGCTTGTCTGCCGAACCCCTGTTCGACGCTGACGGCCAAATTCGCAGCGATGTGAAGTTCGCGCAACTCGCTGAGTTTGTCTGGTTTGCAGAAACCGGCACAGGCTTTACCGGTACCGCTGACTCACCGCTGCTGGGCGTGCACGAGGGCCGCGCCATCTACCTGCTCTACAACGGCATCCTCAAGGACAAGTCCACTGGCGGTGGCAATGTGCTCACGGGCCCAGTGTTCGAGGTACTGCCTAAATTCGCTGGCCCGAAAGTGATCTACGCCGCCGCCAACCGCATGGGTGCCCGCGCTGCACGTGAGGGCGTCACCTTCAAGCAAACCCCTTACGCGTTGGAGGTGTAAGCCATGTCCGGATTCGCACCGAAAATCTATCAGCAGCAAGTGCTCGACAGCGTGGAGGCTTATTTCAAGGCCTGCCACGAACTGCCGTCACCGTCGATTGCCTTCACCGCCACCACCGAACGCCTATGGGGGCGCGGCAACCCGTACAACCCGCTGTCGGGCTTCCCGGCTGACATGCCGTACTTCTGCCTGCGCGTACCCACTGGCGGCGGCAAGACTTGGTTGGCAGCCAAGAGCGTGGCGCGGGTCAACACCCACCTGCTGCGCTGCGAGCACAGCGTGATTCTGTGGCTGGTGCCCAGCAAGCCGATTCGTGAGCAGACCATCAAGGCGCTGAAGGATCGAAGCCACCCCTATCACGCTGCACTGCGGGAGGCGGGCCCGATCACGGTGCTGGATTTGGAAGAGGCCAAGAGCGTCACCCGCGCCACGTTGGATACCTCGACCACGATCATCGTTGCCACGCGGCAGGCGTTTCAGGTGGAAGAAGAAGAGTGCCGCAAGGTTTACCAGTCCAGCGGTGCGCTGATGCATCACTTCGACAATCTCTCCCCCAGTCAGCGTGATGAATTGCTGACCGATGGCGAGGGCAGCGAGCGGACCACCCCGTATTCACTGGCCAACGTGCTGCGCCTGCGCCGACCGTTTGTTGTGGTGGACGAGGCGCACAACAGCCGCACCGAACTGGCCTTCGACATGTTGGCGCGCTTCCGCCCCAGCGGTGTGATGGAGCTGACCGCCACGCCAGATTTGGAACGCACGCCCAGCAATGTGCTGCACAGCGTGTCCGCCGCCGAGTTGAAGGCGGAAGAAATGATCAAGTTGCCTGTGGTGCTGGAAGCCGAGCCCAACTGGCAGCAATGCCTGGCTGATGCGATTGGCCGCCGCGATGCCCTGCACAAGCTGGCCGATGAAGAACGCCGTGCCGGGGCTGCCTATTTGCGTCCGCTGGTATTGATTCAATCGGAATCGCGCCGTGCCGGAATCGAGACGCTGGATTTCGAGAGGGTGAAGAACGAGCTGATCACCAACCACGGCATCCCGGCCAGCGAGATCGTGGTGGCCACTGGCGAAGAAAAAGGGCTGGAGCAGATCGACGCCGATTACAAGCTGGGCATTGCCGACCCGGCTTGCCCGGTGAAGTTCGTCATCACCCAGAAGGCGTTGGCCGAGGGCTGGGACTGTCCGTTTGCCTACATTCTGGTGAGCATGGCCTCGCTGTCGTCGGCCACGGCGGTGGAGCAGTTGCTCGGGCGCGTGCTGCGGCAACCCGGTGCCAGCCATCGAAATACCAAGGCACTGAATCAGTCCTATGCCTTTGTGGTGTCTCGCAACTTTGCCGAAACGGCTAGCGCACTGCGTGACCGGCTGGTTGCTGGTGCGGGTTTCGAGCGGCGTGAAGTCACGGAGTTCGTCACGGCTGCCAAGGCCGAGCAGGCGAGGCTGGATCTGGACGGCCACGCCGGGCGCGTCATCGTTCGGCCCGTGGCGATTACGCTATCTGAAAAGCCAGACCTGAAGAGCGTACCGAAGCCAGTACGAGACAAGGTGAGCTGGGACGGCAAGCTCAACACGCTGACGATCAGCACACCGCTCACAGAGGATGAAGCCGAAGTCCTCAAGGCGTCGGTGACCTCCGAAACAGCGGCGGCGGCCATTGTGGAAGCGGCCGAAGTCAGCCGCACCACGGCGATTGAATTCTTTCAGACCCCGGCCGAATTGGGCGAGCGCTTCCGTGTGCCCCAACTGGCCTTGCGCGTGCAGGGCAGTCAAGGTGAATTGGCGCTGTTTGATGACCCGGAGGTGCTGGAATATCCGTGGGACCTTTCGCCCTACGATGCTGCACCGACAGCCGATGACCTGACCGCATTGGGTGCGGCGCTGAAAGTGTCGGAAGGTGGCGAGATTGATATCGATGATGGCGGTCACGTGGTGTCGCGCTTTTTGCCCGATTTGCAGCGCGATCTGGGCCTTGTCTATCAACCCGAAAACTGGGATGAAGTCCGCATTGCCACCTGGCTGTGCCGCAACCTGCCCGAGCCGTCACTGACCCACGCCAGCAAGCAGACGTTTGTTGCTGCGTGGCTCACCCATTTGCTGCGCCGGGAAGGCTTCACGCTGGCACGCGCCAACTTGCAGAAGTTCTTGATCCGCAATCTGGTCGAGGCGCGCATTCGTGAACTGCGCAAGCAGGCCGTTGGCAAGGCTTTCCAACAGGCACTATTCGGTGACGATTCGGCCACGCGCGTGGCGGTGACCGACCAATACGTCTTCGAGTTTCACGCCCAAGCCTACGCGCCCAGCCGTGACTACGACGGGCGCTTTGGGCACTTCGATTTTCGCAAGCACTTCTACGGGCGGATAGGCGACTTTGACAGCAAGGAAGAGTTCGAATGTGCCTGCCAATTGGATATGTGGGCGCAACAAGGTCGAATCCAGTTCTGGGTGCGCAACCTCGTTCGGCGCGAAGGCAGTTCCTTCTTCTTGCAGAAGGCCGATGGCCGTTTCTACCCGGATTTCCTCTGCCAGCTACCCGGTTCAGCAGACAAACCGGGATCGGTTTTGGCGGTTGAATACAAAGGGGCAGATCGCTGGAGCGGGGCTGAGGATGACCGACTGATCGGTGGCCTGTGGGCCAATCTGTCGGAAGGCCGTTGCCGGTTCGTGATGGTCAAGGACAAGCGCTGGGATTGGGTTGAGGAGGTGCTGAAGTGAGCGACTTCCAAAAGCAATACGCCCTGTGGGATGAATTCCTGAGTGTCTGGCCCGCCTCCCGTCTGGCCACGATGACCCTGGACGACTACAGCCAAGCGGGATCGAAGGACAGCTTCACCTACTGGATCGAATCGCGTCTGGACGAGTTGGGCAGCATCTGGGGCGGCTCGTCGTTCAAGTTCGGCGTGTTCTCACGCAGGGACACCGAGGACAAGAAATCCGACGCCAAGCTTTCCTACTCGGATACCCACGGCTGGTATTCATCGCTGGGCAGCACTGCTGAAGAGGCGTTCGAGAAAGTACGCGGCTTCGTGGTGCAGGTGGCCGATTGGGCAGCCAAGGGCGATCTCGATGCCATCGAGTCCTTCGAGCATCTGGGCGAGGCCTTCAAGTGGAAGATCGCCTTCCACTACCAAAATCGTCAAGCGCCGGTGATCGTGGACATCTTCAAGCGTGCGCCGTTGGCGGTGTTCACGGGCGGCACGGCCAGCCAGTCGATGGCCACTTTGCAGAAGGCCGCGCTGGCCAAGCGGCCCGAGGGGCTGGGCATTCTGGAATTCGGTCGGCAGGTGTGGGAGGCGTGGAGCCAGAAGAATCTGGCGGTCTGGAAGCTCTCGCACGGCAACCCGCCCAACTTCACCGACGCCGAGCGCCAGCAGTATCTGGATGGGCAATGGGCGGTGATGCACCGCGACACCGGCAAGGAACAAGGCAAGAAGTTTGCCGAGGCACCGCTGGGTGCCTTGTTCTTCCTGTGCCACGGCAACAGCCCGCAGCGTATTGGCCAATTCACGTCGGCGGCTATGCCTTGCGCCAAGGGCGACGGCTGGTTGCAGCGCAGCTACCGTGTGCTCAAGCCCGCGCAGCGCACCGACCGCTACACCGCCAACTCCAAGAACTGGTCGCCGCAGGGCAATTCGACCTTCTGGCAGGTGGGTGCGCACGATCTGCCGGAATTCGAATCCACCTTGCTCAAGCCATTTTTCGGCACCGATCTGGCCGAATTGGCCGCGCTGGCCGGTGAGCCGATCGAGGCGGCCAGCCTGGGCGACGGCGTGGCACCGCCGCCGGTCGCTACACCGGGCACGGGCAACAAGCGCAACGCGACCTGCTTCAACCGCATCTACTACGGCCCGCCCGGCACCGGCAAAACCTACACGCTGATGCAACTGCTCAAGCGCGATTACGAGCCGCAGGCCGCGTCCATCTCCACCGAAGAATGGCGCACGCAGGTCATTGCCGAGAAGGTGGCCGTGCTGAAGTGGTGGGAAGGGGCCGCTGCCGCGCTGTATGACCTGGGCGGCAAGGCCAAGGTGGCGGACATTGCGGAGCACCGGTTCATTCAGGCCATGACCGCCGCCAACGGCTCAAACCGCAGTGTGCGGCAAACGCTGTGGCGCACACTGCAGACCCACACCGTGGAGGAATCCTCCACGGTGAAGCTGAAAAAGCGCCTGAGCCCGGCCGTGTTCGATAAGACGGCAGACTCGGTGTGGCAGTTCGCCGGTGATTGGCAGGATGCCTGCGCTGATTTGATCAGCTTGGTCGATCAGCTCAAAGCAGGCCAACAGGACACCGCCACGGTGCAGCGCTACAGCTTCGTGACCTTCCATCAGTCCTACGGCTACGAGGAGTTCGTCGAGGGCTTGCGCCCCGTGCTGAACGGCGATGCCGAAGCGGGCGAAGTGGAGTACGAAATTCGCCCTGGCGCGTTCAAGGAGCTGTGCCGTAAGGCCCGCCAGGCGCCCGATCAACGCTTTGCGATGGTCATCGACGAAATCAACCGGGGCAACATCAGCAAGATTTTTGGTGAGCTGATCACGCTGATCGAACCGGACAAGCGCGACTCGCTCGATGGCGGCAAACCGCCCATCGAACTGACGCTGGCCTATTCGGGCGAGAAGTTCTCGGTGCCTGCCAATGTGGACATCATCGGCACGATGAACACGGCGGATCGTTCGCTGGCCTTGCTGGATACGGCGCTGCGCCGCCGCTTCGATTTCGTGCCGCTGCTGCCCGACACGCGCGCCGTGAAAGTGCCCGATGAGCCGCACAGCGCGCCGCTGGCGGGCTTGGTGGTGAGTACTGACGTAGGCGAGATCGACGTGCGCCGGATGCTGGAGCGTATCAATGAGCGCATCGAGGCGCTGTACGACCGCGATCACTGCATCGGCCACGCCTACTTCACACACCTGTGGCACAAGACGGATGGCGCGCAGCGCTTCGAGACCCTGGCCGATACCTTCCGCAATCGCGTGTTGCCCCTACTGGAGGAATACTTCTTCGAGGACTGGCGCAAGATTCGACTGGTGCTGGGCGACAACCAGAAGCCCGATGCCGCCCAGTTCATCACCGAGAGCGATGCCCACGAGCAGGCATTGAATGACCTGTTTGGCGACGACCACGGGCTCGACAGCTACACCACCCAGCGCCGCCATCAACTCCAGGCATCGGCATTCGCCAACCCAGCCAGCTACCTCGGCATCTACCAGTCCCTGGCTTGAGGGGGGCGAATGGCGCACACCCCGATCTACGAATTCGATGTACTGGTGGCTGCCGCCGCCGGTGACACCGATGGCGTGGGGCTACGCACGGTGCCGCCGCAGGTGTTTGCCTGGCTGGAAGCGCAGGCGCTGCGCTTGGCCGAGGTGGGCGAGGCGCCCTGGCTGCGCTTGACCCAGCGACGCGGGCGACGGGCCGTACAGGTGACCAATTTCGTAGGAGTGATACGGGCACCGGATGGCTATCAGATCGAGGTGTTGCCAAAAGTCGGCAAAGCGATTGGCGGTGGCGACGTTGAGGCTCGGCAGTTGCTGATCGAAATGCTGCGCTGCCTGGGCGGCTTTCGCCACATCCAGACCGACAGCGCCAAGCTGTTCGCTACCCGCATGCCTTTGCTGGAAGTGTTCATCGCTGAATTCCTTCGCGCCGTGGAGCATCTCGTCAAACGCGGCCTGCGCAGCGATTACAGGGCGCAGCAGGACAACCTGTTTGCACTGCGCGGCAAGCTGCAAATGGCAGCACACCTGCGGCACAACCTGTGTCGGCGCGACCGTTTCTTTGTCGAGTTCGACGAGTTCTCGCCCAACCGACCGGAGAACCGTTTGCTGCACGCGGCGCTCAGACGAGTGCTCGCCTGGACGGCATCGCAGGCCAACCAGCAACTGGCACGCGAGCTGTGCTTCGTGTTTGCTGACGTACCGGCATCGGAACACCCTGCCACGGACTTTCAGCGAGTGCGCCTGGATCGGGGCATGGCGCATTACGAAGGGGCGTTGGCGTGGGTACGGCTGATCCTGGAGGATGAATCGCCGCTCACCGGCGCGGGCGGTCATCATGCGCCGTCCCTGCTGTTTCCGATGGAGGCAGTGTTCGAGGCCTTCGTCGCCAAGCACCTTGCACGGCAACTTGAGCAAGGCTTCGCGCTGCGCACGCAGGCCCGCAGCCTTTCCTTGGTCAGGCACCTCGAACAGAACTGGTTCCGCCTGAAACCCGATCTGCTGGTGCAGGCGTCGAAGGTCAGTCGTGTGGTGCTGGACACCAAGTGGAAGCTGATCGATGGCCAGCAGGCCACGGGTTCAGACAAATACGGTCTGGATCAGGGCGACTTCTACCAACTCCACGCCTATGGCCAGAACTACCTGGACGGCCAAGGGGACGTGGTGTTGATCTACCCGAAGACGGATGTCTTGAACAAGGCGCTGCCCGTGTTCGATTTTCCGAAATCGTCAGGACTGCGGTTGTGGGTGCTGCCGTTCTGCCTGCGGCGGCGTGAGCTCATCCTGCCTGCTTGCGGCAGTCTCGATGGGTGCTTCTCGCGTGGGCCTTCTGCGCTTTCAGGCAGGGACGCTGCGAGCGATGCCGCTGCTCAAGAAGCGGTCTTGGCATGATCGACGCCGATGCATTGGCGTCGCTGCGCGCCGAAAACGCGCGCCTGACCGCACTGCTGGACGCGCACGGCATCGCCTGGCGCTTGCCGCCGCAGGCGCAAACGCCGACGGTTGCGGAGCTCTCTCGGCTGACCACCGACGAGAAGGTGGCGCTGTTCCGCACGTTGTTTCGCGGTCGGACGGATGTGTATCCGATCCGCTGGGACGGCAAGACCAGCGGCAAGTCTGGCTACGCCCCGGCCTGCGCCAACGAGTGGCGCGCGGGCGTCTGCGAGAAGCCGCGCATCAAGTGTGGCGACTGCGCTCACCGCGTCTTGCAGCCGCTGACCGATGCGGTGATCTACGACCATCTGGCCGGCGAACACACCGTCGGCGTCTATCCGCTGCTGGAAGGCGACACCTGTCATTTCCTGGCAGTCGATTTCGATGAGGCCGACTGGCGCGAGGATGCCCAGGCCTTCATCCAGTCTTGTACTGAACTGGGCGTGTCGGCGGCACTGGAGATATCCCGCTCTGGCCAGGGCGCGCACGCCTGGGTGTTTTTCGCCAGTGCGGTATCGGCGCGCGATGCGCGTCGTCTGGGTACGGCCATCATCAGCCACGCCTGTACGCGCACCCGCCAACTTCAACTGACGTCCTACGACCGCCTGTTCCCGAATCAGGACACGATGCCCAAGGGCGGCTTTGGCAATCTGATTGCCTTGCCTTTGCAGAAGCATCCGCGCGAGCGGGGGTTCAGCGTATTCGTGGATGCCAGTCTGCAGCCGTATCCCGACCAGTGGGCATTTCTCGCATCCGTTGCGCGGATGCCCGCGCACGACATCGAACCGACCATCTTGCGCGCCACGGGCGGCGCGCATCCGCTGGACGTGACCTTCATCGACGACGAGGATCTGGCCACGCCGTGGAAGAGGGAAAGCAAACCAGCCAAGCTGGCCGGTCTGATGCCCAAATCGCTGACCGTCATCCTGGCCAATCAGATCTATTTCGAGAAGGCGCAAATGCCGCAGGCGCTGGCCAATCGCCTGATCCGGCTGGCTGCCTTCCAGAATCCGGAGTTCTACCGGGCGCAGGCGATGCGGATGTCGGTGTGGGACAAGCCGCGCATCATCGGCTGCGCCGAAAATTTTCCGCAGCACATCGCGCTGCCGCGCGGGTGTTTCGACGCCGCGCGTGACCTGTTGGCGGACAACGGCATTCGCCTCGACCAGCGCGATGAGCGCCACGCCGGAACACCCATCGCCGTTGGCTTCAGCGGCACGCTGCGCCCAGACCAGGAAGCCGCCGTGGCGGCGATGCTGGGTCACGATGCTGGTGTGCTGTGCGCGCCAACGGCCTTCGGCAAAACGGTGACGGCCGCAGCGATCATCGCCCAGCGTGGCGTCAACACCTTGGTGCTGGTGCACCGCACGGAACTGCTCAAGCAGTGGCAGGTGCGTCTTGCCGCATTCCTGGATGCAGGCAAGGATGTGATCGGCGTCATCGGCGGCGGCAAGAACAAGCCCACCGGCAAGATCGACATCGCGGTGATGCAATCGCTTTCGCGTCAAGGTGAGGCCGATCCACTGGTGGAAAGCTACGGGCAGGTGATCGTGGACGAATGCCACCATGTTGGCGCAGCGTCCTTCGATGCCATCCTGCGGCGTGCAAAGGCGAAACACGTGGTCGGCCTGACGGCAACGCCGATTCGCCGCGATGGGCAACAGCCCATCATCTTCATGCAGTGCGGGCCAATCCGACACAAGGCGGCGCAGCCGCTTGGCGCGCCGCACGATCTGGCGGTGATGCCGCAGTTCATCGAGTCGCCGATCGCTCTGCCAGCGAAGGCGGGCATCCAGGATGTGTTCCGGCATCTGGCACAAGACGCGGCCCGCACGGCAGCCATCGCCAGTGCGATCACCGACGCCTTCCGGCAAGGCCGCAAGGTGCTGGCGCTGACTGAACGCACCGAGCACATCGACGCCATTCGCACCGCGTTGACCGATCAGGTGCCGGAACCGTTCGTGTTGCACGGCCGGATGTCAAAAAAGCAGCGCGCCGCGTTGATCGCCGCGCTCGATGCCTTGTCGCCGGACGCGCCGCGCGTGCTGCTGGCCACCGGCAAGCTGGTTGGCGAAGGCTTCGACCATCCGCCACTGGACACCTTGGTGCTGGCGATGCCCGTCTCGTGGAAAGGCACGCTGCAGCAATACGCCGGGCGCCTGCACCGGGAACACGCCAGCAAGACCGACGTGCGCATCATCGACTTCGTCGACACGGGGCATCCGGCCTTGCTGCGGATGTGGGACAAGCGCCAGCGTGGCTATCGGGCGATGGGGTATCGCGTCGGTTCGGGGGCGCCGTCCGTAGGCCGTTTCGAATGGTGATGTCGGCTGGGCAGGGTGCCAGAACAGCCGGGTAGACAATCTATGCCACTCGGTGGCACAATATTCCCAATGACGCGAGTATTCAAAACTCGCCACTTCCAGCGATGGATGCGCAAGACGGAGCTCACCGATGCCGTCCTGTGCAGGGCCGTTCAGGAGATGGCGGCCGGCCTGATCGACGCTGACCTCGGCGGCAGCGTGGTGAAGAAACGCGTCGGGTTGGCGGGGCGTGGCAAGCGTGGTGGCGTGCGCACGCTGGTCGCCACCAACAAGGGCAACCGCTGGTTTTTCGTGTTCGGCTTCGAGAAGAACGAACGGGCGAACGTCAGCGACGAGGAGCTCGAAGGCTTGCAGACCATCGCCGCCGACCTGCTGGCTCGAACAGGCCCGCAACTGGATGAAGCCGTTGCCGACGGCGCTTTGCAGGAGATTTGCCAATGACCACCAAGACCAAGAGTCGCATCCTCGAGGCCGTTCACGAATCGGCCAGCGATCTGCATCGCCTGGGATTCATCGACAAGCGCAAGATGCAGAAATACGACGCGCTGTGCCTGGAACCGGTGCGGGACTACGACGCCGAAAAGGTCAAGGCGCTGCGCGAGCGATTGCACCTGAGTCAGGCCGTGCTGGCCAGCGTGCTGAACACCAGCACGTCCACTGTCCGCAAGTGGGAGGTGGGCGACAAGCGCCCCAGCGGGCCGTCGCAAAAGCTGCTGGACATCCTTGAGCGCAAGGGGCTGGAAGCGGTTCTTTGATCCGCCTATTGCCGCTCACGCCCGCTGCATTGCTATTCAAGCGACGGAGACGGAATTGAACCGGCGTCCGTCCGCCAGCAAATGTTAGTGACCGGATCGCATAGGGCGACGATTACTGGGACCGAGTAGTCCGCCCAGTACCGCAGGTGTTTGTAGTCGCCTCGGTAGGTGATAGACGTCTCGTCCTGCTCTTTCAGGTAGGAGGGGCCGCACTTGATCTGGACGGCAAGTAGACGACCATGGCTCTCGCCTTGCTCAGATCTGAGTTCGACTTCACCGTCAATTCCAATATCGCTTGTTGCCCTTTCTCGAAAAATCCACCCAAGTCCCTGATGAACCTTCAAGCCGACAAGATGAACACCGGTCCGTCCCTGCTGATCGACGTCGGATGCTACGGGAAACTTGCTTTCGCTCACTGCTACTCCTAGTACGTCGAAGCGTATAGCACCTTGGTAGGGTTTCAGATGCTCGTCGTCAGAGGCCGCCAGCGGCTGCGCTGTCTACACATCGAACGTGATGAGGAAATGGGGCTTACCCTAGTCGTCGCTGCCGAGCATGCGGGTTTTGTCTGATTGGCGTCCCGCGGCCCGCTCACAGTTATCGCAACGCCTGCACATTGAAAGGGGCTTCGCGGCGTGACAGGTCACTGCCAACTGGATGACCGCTATGAGCCGGGAAGCGTGAGTTCGCGGTGCGGCCGTGACAGACAGCAACCGATGCAGTGCAACTCATGGCAAGCACCCCTTGCCTCCACCTGCTGACTCATCGCGCGATCTATCGAGACCGCCAAGTCAGCTCGTTGCTGCCCTAAACCGGCTCACTTGACAGTAGCCCGAAGTGTGCGAGTTTGTAGCAACTCCTCCACTTCGGCACCTACATGAACACGCGAACCACCTGGTCGAGCGACTCCGTCATCGCTCGCAGCGCCCCCAATGGCATCCACATCGAGATCTGCGATCGACTGTCCCTGTCGCTGCGCACCGAACGCCCACAACTGCTGAAGCGCTTGCTGGCCCACGTTGACAAACCCGTTCTCGCCAAGGACGTTCGCCAGTTCGTTTTCGATCCGCGCATCCTGGATTGGCACTGCGTGCATCGGTCGTTTCCGGTTTACGGCGAAATGTTTTGCTGGCATCGACATTTCTTTCTGCATGCCTACTCGCTCAGAGATCCGTCGAGCGGTGCGCACGGTGAAGGTGGCGCCGCGCGCGCATGGTGGCATGAACTGAACCGATACCGCGTGGCCAGTTCGCGGAACGAGGCTGCTTCTCTGGCGGCATTGGCCGCAGTCGGATGCGTCGGCCCAGCAGGAGAAGCGCACAGGGCAGTCCTGGGGCGCTTCTCGCGGTGGCTGATAGGCGAAGAAATGGACACGTGGAGTCGTGGCCTCAAATTTTGACGTCAGTGCGACCTGTCCTCATGCCGTTGGCTCAAGCCAAAACCTGCTTGGCGGGCCGTCCCCTTGGGCGCTTGGCGGGCAATGGCGGTGCTTCAACCGCTGCAGGCGGCCGCGCATGGTCGGCTTCATTGATTTCTCCGCGCAGCCACCTCAAGAGTTCTGTGCGTCGGAAGTAGCGCGCGCGGCCCACGCGTATGAGGGCAGGCATGCCAATGGCGACTTCACGACGAATCCATTTGTCGAGGCAGGCGGCGGTGACGCCAATGATTTGAGCGGCCGTGGGTACGTCCACGAGCATGGGCTGAATTGTGTCGCCCTGAGGCAACGAAAGAACAGAGTGAGTCACAGGCTCTCCTGGGGAACCTGGCAGCAGATCGGGTGCCTGTGAGTGGCCACAGACAAGCCTCATCCTCAACCCTGTTTCTATAAGCGGGGTGGAGATGTACCAATCCTTGCGATGTGGTGTGCGCCAGAGAGGCACCAGACGTGGATCGGAGGTGGGCCGATGGATCGGCAATCGATGGGGTGTCCAGGCACCTTCGGCGATATGGTGATGACCGACAGCTGTCGGCGGGAGACACAACTTTCGATCGGTCTCACGCATGCAAGGATGGCCGACGAGCCTGACTCAGGCAAGCGACCTGGCCCAGCACATGCTGTGGGGCATGGATCGCCACCGCAAACTGTTTTGCAGGTTCAGGGGCGAGGAGGGCGCGCGAGATTTGACTGCACGGGGACACTGCGGGGACGGCGCCCCTGTCCATCGCTGTCCACTGGCGTCCGACGCCGTCTGCGCGGGGACAATTCGGGGACACTCAGCGTCGAAAATCGGCTATTTTCAGCGTCTGCCGATTTTTCCGGCTTTCGCGTAAGCTGTTGAATTTAAAGGGGATTTATGGCCTGCCCGGAGGGACTCGAACCCCCGACCTGCTGCTTAGAAGGCAGCTGCTCTATCCAGTTGAGCTACGGGCAGTGCGCAAGGCGGCTCGGATGGAAAAAAGGCCCACGGGGTGGGCCTTTGTTCTTCGAAGAAATGGTCGGAGCGGCGGGATTCGAACTCGCGACCCTCTGCTCCCAAAGCAGATGCGCTACCAGGCTGCGCTACGCTCCGACACGAGTCGCGGATTCTACCCTGAGGCGTTGACCCACCCGCTCGTTCGAATGGCCTCGGTCACGCTCAGCGTTTCTGGTACTGCGTGTTGCCGAACAGCACATCGCGCGCCTTGTCGTCGGTGAGCGGCTTGCGCGCATCGGCCAGCACCGCCACGCCGCGCTGCACCGCCGGGCGCGCAGCGATGCGGTCGAACCAGTCTTTCAGGCGTGGGTAGTCGGCCCAGTCGATGCCCTGGTTCTGCCAACTGCGCAGCCAGGGGAAGATGGCGATGTCGGCGATGGAGTAGTCCTCGCCCGCGATGTGGGCGTGGTGAGCGAGCTGCTTGTCCATCACGCCATAGAGGCGCTTTGCTTCGTTGGTGTAGCGATTGATCGCGTAGTCGATCTTCTCGGGTGCGTAGATGCGGAAATGGTGTGCCTGGCCAAGCATCGGCCCCACGCCCCCCATCTGGAACATCAGCCACTCCAGCACCTTGAACTTCTCACGATCAGTGCGCGGCAAGAAGCGGCCGAACTTGCTGGCGAGGTACACCAGGATGGCGCCGGACTCGAACAGCGTGATCGGCTTGCCGTCGGGGCCGTGCGGGTCGACGATCGCGGGAATCTTGTTGTTCGGGCTGATGGCGAGGAAGCCGGGCTTGAACTGGTCGCCCGCGCCGATGTTGACCGCGTGCACCCGCCAGTCGTGCCCGAGGCGCTGACCGCATTCCTCCAGCATGATGTGGACCTTGTGGCCGTTGGGCGTGGGCCAGGAGTGGACGTCGATCATCGAACGGGCCTTTCTCGCGCTTTCCGTGCGGTGTTGAACAGTGAAAGCGGGCAGCTTACGGGACAATCCCGACCCATGTTCGATTCGATGTGGAATGCCCTCAGCCCGGCCCGCCGCCTGCGTGCCCGGCATGCGCCGCTGGTGCAGTGGGCCGAAGCGCGAGGGCTGGAATTCCTGGCCCGGCGCGACGATGCCTGCGCCTTCGTGGGGGAATGGTCTGGTCAGCCGGTGCGTATCGACCTGCAGCCCGCCGGGCGGCCGTATCTGGAGGGCTGGGAGATCAACGCGCGCACCGAGGTCGGGTTGTCCCAGCCATCGGGTGTGGTGCTCATGAACCGGCCGCTCAAGCTGTCGATGGAGCGCTGGGCCGACTACCTGTACTCGCAGCTCACGAATTCGGTGCAGACCATGGCCGACACGCTGCCCGAAGAATTGCGCTGGCTGGCCACCTATCGGGACGCTGGCTGGCCGGGCCCCGAGCCGGCGTTCTTCGAGCGCTATGCGGTGCTCACCGATTCGCCGGACGAGGCGCGCGTCCTGATCGACGAGGCAGCCGTGCAGGCGCTCATGCACTGGCCTGACAACGCCCGTTCGGCGGGCACGCCGTTGCTGCTCATGCGGCTGCGCGGCAAGCTGCAGATGCGCCTGCAGCTCGAGCCCTCGAGGCACGCCGGCTGCGAGTGCCACGCGCACGATCTGTTCGAGCGCCTGAGCCAGCGTCTGCTGGCACAGGCGCGCGAGCTCAACTCCCGCGGGTGACCGGCATCTCCACCTCGCCCGGCACGGCCATGTGCTTGGCGAGTTCGAGTTTGGCGATGGACTGGCGGTGCACCTCGTCCGGGCCGTCGGCCAGGCGCAGCGTGCGCTGGTGGGCGTAGCTGTAGGCGAGCGGGAAATCACCGCTCACGCCGCCGCCGCCGTGGGCCTGGATGGCCATGTCGATGATCTCGCAGGCGATGTTGGGCGCCACCACCTTGATCATCGCGATCTCGGCCTTGGCCACCTTGTTGCCCACCGTGTCCATCATGTACGCAGCCTTGAGCGTGAGCAGGCGCGCCATCTCGATCTTGCAGCGCGCATCGGCGATGCGCTCGTGCCAGACCGACTGCGCCGACACCGGCTTGCCGAAGGCCACGCGGCTGTTGAGGCGCTTGCACATGAGTTCGAGCGCGCGCTCGGCCGCGCCGATGGAGCGCATGCAGTGGTGGATGCGGCCCGGGCCGAGGCGGCCTTGCGCGATCTCGAAGCCGCGGCCTTCGCCGAGCAGGATGTTGCCCACCGGCACGCGCACGTTCTTGAGCACCACTTCCATGTGACCGTGCGGCGCGTCGTCGTAGCCGAACACCGAGAGCGGGCGCACCACGGTGATGCCCGGCGAGTTGGCAGGCACGACGATCATGCTTTGCTGCGAGTGACGCGGTGCATCCGGGTTGGTCTTGCCCATCACGATGTAGACCGCGCAGCGCGGATCGCCCGCACCGGAGGACCACCACTTGCGGCCGTTGATCACATAGTGATCGCCGTCGCGCTCGATGCGACACTGGATGTTGGTGGCGTCGCTGGAGGCCACCTCGGGCTCGGTCATCAGGAAGGCCGAGCGGATCTCGCCACGCAGCAGCGGCTCGAGCCATTGGTCCTTCAGGGACTCGGAGGCGTAGCGTTCCAGCGTCTCCATGTTGCCGGTGTCGGGCGCCGAGCAGTTGAACACCTCGGGCGCCCAGGGCACGCGGCCCATGATCTCGCACATCGGCGCGTATTCCAGGTTGGACAGGCCCTCGGGCGCGCGGTGGCTGCGCGGCAGGAACAGGTTCCACAGGCCGGCAGCGCGCGCCTTGGGTTTGAGCTCCTCGATGATCTTCGTCGGCACCCAGGCATTGCCCTTGGCGCGGTTGGCCTCGATCTCCTCGAAGAAGCGGTTCTCGTTCGGGTAGATGTGCTCGTCCATGAAGGCGAGCAGCCGCTCGCGCATGGCCTTGACCTTGTCGGTGTAGTCGAATTGCATGGGGTCTCCTGGTGGGTCGCGGGCCGAGGGGAATGCCTGGCGCTGGTGCTGGTGAAGGGTCAACCGCCGTTGGCGAAGCGCCAGGCCATCTCGGCCATGGGGCGCGCGCCGGCCGCCGAGCGCACCGCCTGCTCGCTGGAGGCCGTGCCGGCCTCCACGCGCTTGGCGATGCCCTGCAGGATGGCCGCAAGGCGGAACATGTTGTAGGCAAGGTAGAAGGCCCAGTCGGCCTTGAGCTGCGCCGGTGTCGCGAAACCGGTGCGCTCGCAGTAGCGAGCGATGTACTCGTCTTCCGTGGGAATGCCGAGCGCCTTCACGTCGAGCCCGCCGATGCCGCGGAACATGCCGGGCGGGATGTGCCAGGACATGCAGTGGTAGCTGAAGTCGGCCAGCGGATGGCCCAGCGTGGAGAGCTCCCAGTCGAGCACGGCGAGCACGCGCGGCTCGCTGGCATGGAACATCAGGTTGTCGAGCCGGTAGTCCCCATGCACAACGGACGTCATCGATTCGTCGCGCGCCATCGCGGGGATGTTCTTCGGCAGCCAGTCGATCAGCTTGTCCATCTCGGGGATGGGCTGCGTGATGGAGGCCTGGTACTGTTTGCTCCAGCGGCCGATCTGGCGCTCGAAATAGTTGCCCGGCTTGCCGTAGTCCGCGAGGCCCACCGCATCCGGCCGCACGCGGTGCAGGGCGGCCATGACGCGGTTCATCTCGTCGTAGATGTCACCGCGCTCGGCATTGCTCATGCCGGGCAGTGACTGCTCCCACAGCACGCGGCCCTCCACGCACTGCATCACATAGAACGCACGGCCGATCACCGACTCGTCCTCGCACAGCAGGTGCATCTGTGCCACCGGTACGTCGGTGCCTGCCAGCGCGCTCATCACGCGGAACTCGCGTTCGATGGCGTGTGCCGAGGGCAGCAGTTTGGCCACCGGCCCGGGTTTGGCGCGCATCACATAGGCGCGCTGCGGCGTGATGAGCTTGTAGGTCGGGTTCGACTGCCCGCCCTTGAACATCTCCACCGTGAGCGGGCCTGCAAAACCGGGAAGGCGTTCGCCCAGCCAGCGCTCCAGCGCCGCGGTATCGAATGCGTGTCGGTCGGTCACCGGCCGCGTGCCGGTGAAGTTCTGTGCTTCGGTCATTCGGCAGCGGTCGGTTGTGAAGGCCGGACCTTCAGGTCTCGGCTTCGGCGATGCGCATGAGCGCCGCGCGGTTGCGGATCACGAGTCCACCCTGCTCGATGCGGATGGTGTCCTCGCGCTCCATGGACTTGAGTTCCTGGTTGACGCGCTGGCGCGAGGCGCCCAGCAGTTGCGCCAATTCCTCCTGCGCCAGTTGCAGGCCGATGCGTGTCTCGTTGCCGTCGTTCAGGCAGGGCACGCCGTAGCTGCGCACCAGGTGCAGCAGCTGCTTGGCCAGGCGTGCGCGCAAGGGCAGGGTGTTGAGGTCTTCCACCAGACCGAAGAGCGTGCGGATGCGCCGTGCCTGCAGGCGCATCAGCGCCTCGTACAGCTCCACGTGTGTGGACAGGATCTTCTGGAAATCGTTGCGCGCCACGCAGAGCAGGGTGGTGGGCCCGTGCGCGTAGGCATCGTGCGTGCGCTGATCGCCGTCGAACATCGCCACATCGCCGAACCACACACCCGGCTCCACATACGTCAGTGTGATCTGCTTGCCCGAGAGCGACGTCGAGCTCACGCGCACCGCACCCTTGGCCACCGCCGTCCACTCCGATGGTGGATCGCCGCGCGCGACGATCAGGTCGCCGTCCTTGAATCGCTTGACGTAGGCGCATCGAAGAATGTCGTGCCGCAGGGAGGGGGAGAGGCTGTTGAACCAGCGACCAGCATTGATCGCCTCGCGTTCTTCCATTGTCAGAATCGGCTCGTCCATGGTCTGTCTTTTGAGTGACTGATGTGCCTGCGGATGTCGCGGGGGGGACCTTGTCCAGCGCGGCTGGTCAGCGGTAGCTGGCGCTGCGCTTGTCCATGAAGGCAGCGATGCCCTCGCCGGCGTTGGGGTGGTGCAGGTTGCGCACGAAGTGATCGCGCTCGGCCTTCAGGTGCGTGTGCAGTGCAGCATCCGTCGCCTCGTTGACCAGTTCCTTGATGCTGGCCAGCGCATTCGGCGCACGTGCGTTGAGCCGCTCGGCCAGTGCCAGCGCCTGGGCTGGCGCCTCGCCAGCATCCACCACCGCGTTGACCACGCCGAACTGGAGCAAGCGATCGGGGCTGGCGCGCTCGCCCAGCATGAGCAGTTGCATGACGGTGGCACGCGGCAGCGCACGAGCCAGGCTCCAGCTGCCACCGCCATCGGGCGAGAGCCCCACGCCGCTGTAGGCCATCACGAAGACGGCGTTGTTGGCCGCGACGATGAAGTCGCAGGCGAGTGCAAGGGAGAAACCGGCCCCGGCGCAGGAACCTTCGACGGCTGCGATCACCGGCTTCGGAAAGGCACGGATGGTCTCGATCCAGTTGTGCAGGCCCTCGATGCTCTGCGCCTGCACCTCGGGGGGCTTCTGCCGGTTGCCCAGCAGGCGCTGCAGGTTGCCGCCGGCGCAGAAGTGGCTTCCCTCGCCCGTGATGACGACGCTGCGCACTTCCGGGTTGCTCTCGGCCACGTTCAGCGCCTCCACACCCGCGGCGTAGATGTCGGGGCCAAGCGCGTTGCGGTGCTCGGGGTTGCTGATCGTGAGCACCAGCGTGGCACCCTGGCTGTGGCTCTTGAGGCTGGCAGTCATGTTCGGGTGTTCCGGTCAGATTTCTTCGTGCTTGAGGCTCAGGCCCAGTGCACCTCGGCGGCGCAGCCAGGGCGAGGGGCGGTAGCGCGGGTCGCCGTAGACCGTCTGCAGGTTGAACAGGATCTCGAGCACGTTCGTGGGGCCGATGCGGTCGCCGAGCGCCAGTGGCCCCAGCGGGTAGCCCAGACCCAGGGTGACGGCCACGTCGAGGTCGCCCGGGCTGCAGATGCCTTGCTGGCACATGTCGGCGGCGATGTTCACGATGGTGGCCACCACGCGCTGCGTGACGAAGCCACCACTGTCGCGCACCACGCTGACCGCCTTGCCATCGCGCGCGAAGAGTGCGTGCGCGGCGTCGCGCATGTCGGGCCGCGTGGCCGGGTTGGTGGCAAGCACGCGGCGTTTGGTGGCGCTGTCCTCCAGCATCATGTCGATGCCCAAGGTGCGCGTGGCGTCGAGCCGTTCGACCGCGGCCAGCGTGGTCACGTCCATGCCCAGCGGCGCCACCAGGATCAGCGCCTGCTCGCTGGGCGCTGCGCCGGTCTCGATGCGCGCGTCCAGGTTCTTGAGCAGTTGGTACAGCTCCTGGCGCCGCGCCGCCTTGGGCGACACCCACACCGGCGGCAGCTCGGCCACCGCGGGCGCCGGCTGTTCGGCGGGCACTTGCGCGGCGCCGTCCGCATAGCGGTAGAAGCCTTCGCCCACCTTCTTGCCCACCACGCCGCCGGCCAGCCGCTGGGCGGTGATCACGCTCGGGCGGTAGCGCGGCTCCTCGTAGTACTGGTGATAGATGGACTCCATCACCGGGTGCGATACGTCCAGCGCGGTGAGGTCCATCAGTTCGAAGGGGCCAAGGCGAAAGCCCACCTGATCGCGCAGGATGCGGTCGATGGTCGCGAAATCGGCCACGCGCTCGCCCGCCACGCGCAGCGCTTCCGTCCCGTAGCCGCGGCCCGCGTGGTTGACGATGAAGCCCGGGGTGTCCTGAGCGGCCACCGGCGTGTGGCCGTAGGCGCGCGTGAAGCCCATGAGCCGATCGCACACCGCAGGGTCGGTCTTGAGCCCGGCGATCACCTCGACCACCTTCATCAGCGGCACCGGGTTGAAGAAGTGGTAGCCCGCAAAGCGCTGGGGATGGCGCAGGGCCGAGGCGATGGCCGTGATCGACAACGACGAGGTGTTGCTCACGAGCACCGCATCGGGTGCCACGATTTCTTCCAGTTGCTTGAACAGCGCTTGCTTGACGTCAAGTCGCTCCACAATGGCTTCGATGACGATGTCGCATGCCTTGAGGTCCTGCGCAGACTCGGCCACCTGCAGCCGACCCATGAAGGCCGCGCGGTCATCGGCCGTGAGTTTGCCCTTGGCCACCAGGTTGTCCCAGGTCTTGCCCAGGGCCTCGCGGGCGTTGGTGGCGGCACCGGGTTGCGCATCGAGCAGCAGGACGCGGGCGCCGGCCTGGGCCGCCATCTGGGCGATGCCGCGGCCCATGGCGCCGGTGCCGACGATGCCGGCACAGTCGAAGAACGATTGCATATCCGTGTGTTTTTTGGGTTGAACGCCACTTTGACTATGACAAAATGTTTCAACCTGTTGCGAAGGAAATCCGACGTGCGCCAGATCTGGACAGCCTGCAT
This sequence comes from Hydrogenophaga intermedia, assembly GCF_023715105.1. GTDB lineage: Bacteria > Pseudomonadota > Gammaproteobacteria > Burkholderiales > Burkholderiaceae_C > Hydrogenophaga > Hydrogenophaga intermedia_A. Next base: position 132,122 of record NZ_JAMBNO010000006.1, read on the forward strand.
TTTGCTATCAACCGCCATGGGCTCCTCGGCAGTCACGCTGGGGCGCCACAGCGGGGTGGCATTGATCGGCCAACCGCTGGACGTGCGTTTGCAGGTCATGCTCGCGCCGGGCGAGGACATCGGCACCCAATGCATCATGGCCGACGTCATCTACGGCGACATACCGGTCACGCCCAACCTCATCACGGTCACCACCAGCGCGCAGCCCGGCGACAACACCGGCACGGCCCGCATTCTGGTGAGCTTGCCGGTCAATGAACCCATCGTCACGCTGTCGGTGCGTGCGGGCTGCGGCCTGCCGTTCACCCGGCGCTACGTGCTGCTGGCCGATCTGGTGAGTGAGCCTGCCGTCGCGGCTGCACCACCACCCGCGGCTGCGCCCGTGCCACTGCCTGTGCCAGCCGCTGCCGCTTCCCCGGCGCCGGCGCCCGCGCCCGTGCAGGCTTCGCCAACGCCTGCTCCTGCGCCGGCCCCGGTGGTGCGCGCCCGCCCGCCCGCACCACCCAAGCCCCCGAAGGTGGCTGTGGCCCCGCGCACCAAGCCCGTGGCTGCGCCCCAGGTGGCTTCAGCACCCACGCCCGCACCCACAACCGCACCCGCACCTTCGTCGTCGGCCGCCGCCGGCACCGCGGCGGGCGCCGCGGGCGCACCGCGCCTGCGCCTGGACCCGCCCGAGCTGCCGGGCGGTACATCGCCCAATGCCATCGGCCAGGCTGCACCGGCAGAGCCCGCCGCACCGAGTCCGCTGGAGACCGCCCTGGCCAGCGCCAACGCCGAGGTTCAGCGAAACGCCGAGCGTCTGGCCGCCATCGAAGCCGAGATGGCGCGCTTTCGCGAAGCCCAGCAACGCGACCAGGCGCGCATCGCCGAGCTCACGGCCCAACTCGCGCGCGCCGAGGAACAGCGATACAGCAACTGGCTGATCTATGTGCTCGCGGGCTTGCTGCTCTTGTCGCTGGCCGCGATGGCCTTGCTGGTGCGCCGTCAGCGTCGCGAGTCGGCGATCGAATCGGACGCATCGCGTGCCTGGTGGGCCGGCCCGCGGGACGACGACGAGGTCGAGGAAATGCCGCGCATGTCGCGCCGCGCACCGCTGGAGCCCAGCGCGCCGGTGCCGCTGGAGTCCGTCGACGTCGACCTTGACGTGGACTCCTCGCCCGCGCCGCTGCGGGCGACGCCCGCTGCCCGCAAGGCCCCGGCTGCCATGCCCGCGAGCGAACGTCGCGAGTTCATGCCCAGCGCCATGGGCGTATCGCGCTCGGTTGCCACCGAGGAACTGTTCGACGTGCAGCAGCAGGCCGACTTCTTCGTCTCCCTCGGCGAGGACGATCAAGCCATTGCGGTGTTGCGCAACCACCTGGCCGAGAGCCACGAGCCGAGCCCGCTGGCTTACCTCGACCTGTTCCGCCTGTACCACCGCCTGGGTCGCCGCGCCGACTACGACGCCCTGCGTGAGGAGTTCAACCGCGTCTTCAACGCCGGTGCCCCGGTGTTCGACCGCTACTCCGACAAGGGCCGCGGGCTGGAAGCCTACGAGACCGCATTCGAGCGCATCCAGGCGCTGTGGCCGCAGCCGCGCGTGCTCGACCTGATCGAGCGCAGCATCTTCCGCGACAGCGAGGAGGGTGAGAACGAGGTGTTCGATCTGGAGGCATACCGGGAATTGCTCCTGCTGCACGCGATCGCCAAGGATTTGGTGGAGCGCGAGTCCGCCACGCAGCCGCCGGTGGATTTCCAGAACACCAACATGCAGCCGCTCAAGGCCGCGGGCAAACCGGCAGCGGCTGCCACAGCGGGCGCTGCTGCCGCCACCGGCACAGAGGACTCGATGCGGCGCACGGTGCCGATGGACCTGCACGTGATTCCGCCCGCATCCTCGCGCGTCGCGCTCGACGTGAACATCGAGGACCTCGAGGCCGAATCCCAGTTCGAAGCGTCATTGCCCGACGTGGACATGCCGGTCGAACCCACCGCCGGGCGCAACCATGGCGCGCGCGACGGCGAAAGCATGATCGACTTCGAGATCATCGATAACGAGCCGCCCGCGCAGCGCCGCGACAGCGACCGCACGGACGACGGCTCGCCACGCTGAGGCCTGCGGGCCCCGGCGCCTGCCTCAGCGCCGGACCTGCAGTGCGCCCGGGTTGACGATGTTCGTGGGTGTGCCTTTGATGAAGTTCACCACGTTGTCAAAGGCCGAACTGAAGAAGTTCTCGTAGTTGTCGAGTTCGACGTAGCCGATGTGCGGCGTGCAGATGCAGTTCTCCAGCCGCAACAGCGCATGGCCCTGCAGGATGGGCTCCGACTCGAACACGTCGACCGCGGCCATGCCCGGGCGGCCACGGTTGAGCGCCGTCAACAACGCCTCGGGTTCGAGGATCTCCGCCCGCGAGGTGTTCACGAGCAGCGCCGTGGGTTTCATGCGCAGCAGGTCGTCGATCGTGACGCAGCCTGCGCTGCGCTCGCTCAACCTCAGGTGCAGGCTGAGCACGTCGCAGCACTCGAAGAAGCCCTCCTTGGACGTTGCAACGTCGTACCCGTCGGCGGCGGCTCGGGCGCGGGCTTCGTCGGAGCCCCACACCACCACACGCATACCGAAGGCGCGCCCATAACCGGCGACCAGCGACCCGATGCGGCCGTAGCTCCAGACGCCCAGCGTCTTGCCGTGCAGCACCATGCCCAGGCCGAAGTTGGGCGGCATGGCCGAGGACTTGAGGCCCGACTGCTGCCAGGCACCGTGCTTGAGGTTGGACACGTACTGCGGAATGCGACGCATGGCCGCCATGACCAATGCCCAGGTGAGCTCCGCGGTGGCCACGGGCGAACTCGCGCCTTCGGCAACCGCCACGCCGCGTTCGGTACAGGCCGCCACGTCGATGTGGCCCCCGACGCGACCGGTCTGTGCGATGAGCTTGAGGCGCGGCAGCTTTTCGATGAGCTGTCGCGTGACGTGGGTGCGCTCACGGATCAGCACCACGATGTCGGCATCGCGCAGCCGGATCGACAACTGGCCCACGCCTTTGACGGTGTTGGTGAAGACCTTGGCAGGGAAGGGTTCAAGCTTCTCGGCGCAATGCAGTTTGCGCACGGCATCCTGATAGTCGTCAAGGATCACGATGTTCATGGGCGCTTATTGTGCCCGCGAGCCCCGAACTCGCCCCGCAATCAACGATCACCCGACGCTGCAGCCGCGCAAGCCCGCGCCGGCGCTTGCCCTGGCCTTCACACGCCACGCCGCATGGCGCGCGATGCGCTCAGCACATCGGCCGCTGGCGTGCGCGAGCCTCGTGAGCGGCGAGGCGGTCGAGCTCGCGGCAGACCTCGTCGATACGCCCCGCCAGGGCCACGCGACCGTCGCGGCAACGCGGCGCCGTGACCTGGTTGGCGGCGGGGCGGCCGAGCCAGCCCGCACGGGTGAAGCGGCGCACCGCGGGCGTGGCTGTTGCCGCAGGCCGCGCAGCCGGCGCCATGCGCCCGCCCGCCATGGCGGGTTCAGGCAGCCAGCATTCGATGAGTTGCAGGGGTTTGCGCCAGCTGCTGGATTGGAAGAACAGTCCCATGTGAAACACCTCGACGGGGTTGAACACAGGCAGGATTGACCGGGGAAGCCACCGTTGCGGGGTCGCCATGCAGGCCCTGGGCCGACTGGCAACGCCCGCCACCCGCAACGGTGGCGCAGACCCGCGCGGGTCAGTTCTGGAAGCTGTTGCGGATCAGGCCGACGGCCAGACCCTCGATCTCGAAGGGTTCGCCAGGCTCTACCACGATGGTGGGGTAGTCGGGGTTTTCGGCGCGCAGCTCGATGTGGTCGCGCAGGCGCATGTAGCGCTTGACCGTGACGTCCTCACCCAGGCGGGCCACCACGATCTGGCCGTTGCGCGCTTCCCGGGTGGCCGCAACGGCGAGCAGGTCGCCGTCGAGGATGCCGACGTCGCGCATCGACATGCCGCGCACGCGCAGCAGATAGTCGGGGGTGCGCTGGAACAGGCTGGGCTCGACGGCGTAGGTCTGATCGATGTGTTCCTGCGCCAGGATGGGCGAGCCGGCGGCGACGCGGCCGATCAGGGGCAGCACCAGTTGCGCCAGGCCCGGCAGGGGCAGGGCGAGTTGGCGCTCCCGGGCGTCATTGATACTCTGCAGGTCGGCCCGGCGCAGGCGGATGCCGCGCGAGGTGCCGCTCACCAGCTCGATGACGCCCTTGCGCGCCAGGGCCTGCAGGTGCTCCTCGGCCGCGTTGGCGGACTTGAAACCCAGTTCGGCCGCGATCTCGGCGCGGGTGGGCGGCGCCCCGGTTCGCGCGATGGTGCTCTGGATCAGCGACAGGATCTGCTGCTGGCGGGCGGTGAGCTTGGGGCTGGCGGCGGTGTCGTGCATGGGGCCTCGCGGATCGGTGGTGAATACACTGTTCGGGTATCCAGTGGCTGTATTTTTAACCAGTTGATGGAGAAAGCGCAAGTGGCGGGTGAACTCTCAGGCGGGCGTTTCGCGGTGCTGGGCATGGGAGGCACCATTGCCGGCCGTGCTGAACGGGCCGGCGACAACGTGGGTTACACGGCCGGGCAGGTGCGGGTGGAGGACCTGGCCGCCGGCCTGCCGGCCTTGGCCGGGCTGGCGCTGGATTTCGAGCAGGTGGCGCAGATCAACAGCAAGGACATGCGCCTGCCCGAGCTGCAGTGCCTCGTGGCGCGCGTGCAGGCCCATCTGGCGGACGACGCGGTGAGCGCGGTCATCGTCACGCACGGCACCGACACCATCGAAGAGACGGCGTGGTTGTTGCAGACCCTGCTGGCGCCGGCCAAGCCGGTGGTGCTGACCTGCGCCATGCGCCCGGCCACGGCTGTATCGCCCGATGGGCCGCAGAACCTCAGCGACGCGATCGCGGTGGCCGCCCACCCGGGGGCGCGCGGTGTGGTGGTGGTCTGTGCCGGGCGCGTGCATGGCGCGGTCGAAGTGGCCAAGGTCCACCCTTACCGGACCGATCCGTTCGATTCGGGCGACGCCGGTGTCATCGCGCTGGTGGAAGAGGGGCGGGTGCGGGATTTGCGGCCCTGGCCCACGCAGGCGCGCCACACCGACCGGGTGTCCGCCTTTCTGGCCGCCAGCGCCATGCCCCGGGTGGCCTGGCTGTCGAGCCACGCCGACGCCGGCGCGTGGGAGGTCGAGTCCTTGCTGGGCGCACCTGCGGCTCGGCGCGTGCAGGGCATTCTGGTGGCCGCCACCGGCAACGCCTCGTTGCACGCCGACCTCGAGGCCGCCCTGCACAAGGCCGAGGCCGCGGGGGTGCGCGTGGTGCTGGCCAACCGCAATGGTGCGCCGCCGGTGCCGTATCCCGCCCAGCCCTTTGCCGACATCGATGGTCTGGCGCCGGCGAAGGCGCGCTGGGCGCTGGCGCTCGATCTGCTGGGGGCCTGAGGTGTTTGCCGCGCTGGGCGCCCACCCCTGGGCCTATCCGATGCTGGAGGTGGTGCACATCGTGGGCATCGCCTTGCTGCTGGGCAATCTCGTGCTCATCGAAGCGCGCGTTTTCGGCTTCGGCGCGGCCCTGCCGGCGCAGCCGCTGGCTCGGCTGGGCCTCGCGCTGGTGGCGATCGGTTTCGGGTTGTGTGCGATCACCGGGCTGCTGATGTTCGCCACCATGCCCGAGGAACTGTTGGCCAACCGCGTGTTCACAGCGAAGATGGCGCTGATCATGGTGGCTGGCTGCAATGCCGGCTTGTTCCATGCCCGGCATTCGCTGCAGCGCCTGGACGGCACGGCACGCATGCTCATGCTCGTGTCCACAGCCCTGTGGCTGCTGGTGATCACCTGCGGCCGCTGGATCGGTTACGTCTGACGAAGGAGACCTTGATGGATCGCAGAACCCTGTTGCAGGCCGGTGGTGTGCTGGCCCTTGGCGCCACGGCGGGCCTGGCCCGTGCACACCACGGCTGGAGCAGCTTCGACCAGGGCCGCCCGATCTACCTCGCCGGCCGCGCCGTCGAGGTGGCGTGGCGCAACCCGCACGCCGAGATGGTGCTGGAGGTGCCCGACGGCCTGGCGGTGCCCGCCACGTTGGCGCAGCGCCCGGTGCCGCCCCAGACGGCGTCGGTGGATGGTGCGGCCTTGTTCGCGCGCGCGGTGGTCCCCACGCGCAAGGACAAGCGCTGGCAGATCGAGCTCGCGCCGATCTTCCGCATGAACCAGTGGCAGGTTCCCGAGGTGAAGGTGGGCGACCAGATCGCGATGGTGGGCTTCACCTTCCAGGGCGAGCGTGGCGAGCCGATCCTGCGCGTGGAGTACCTGCTGATGGGTGACAAGACCTACGCCTTGCGCTCCAGCCCGGCCTGAGCCCACGCCGTGCGCCAACAACAAAGCCCCGCATCGGCGGGGCTTTGTCATGGGGCCGCGATCGGCGCGTGCCGGGACGCCTCAGCTGGTGAGTGCCTGCAGCGCGCGGGCGGTGATGTCCTCCACGCTGCCCACGCCGCTGATGGCACGGTATTTCGGTGCTGCCGCTGGTGCGCTCTGCGCCCATTGACGGTAGTAGTCCACCAGCGGGCGGGTCTGCGCGCTGTAGACCTCCAGCCGCTTCTTCACGGTCTCTTCCTTGTCATCATCGCGCTGGATCAGCGGCTCGCCGGTGAGGTCGTCCTTGCCTTCGACCTTGGGCGGGTTGAACTTGACGTGGTAGGTGCGGCCCGAGGCCGGGTGCGAGCGTCGACCGCTCATGCGCTCGATGATGGCGTCGAAGGGCACGTCGATTTCCAGCACGTAGTCGAGCTTGACGCCCGCGGCCTTCATCGCGTCGGCCTGGGGAATGGTGCGCGGGAAGCCGTCGAACAGGAAGCCATTGGCGCAATCGGGTTGGGCAATGCGTTCCTTCACCAGGTTGATGATCAGGTCATCGCTCACCAGGGCGCCGGCGTCCATGACGGCCTTGGCCTGCAGGCCCAGCGGCGTGCCCGCCTTGACGGCGGCGCGCAGCATGTCACCGGTGGAAATCTGGGGAATGCCGAACTTCTGGCAGATGAACGCGGCCTGCGTCCCCTTGCCAGCCCCCGGTGGGCCCAACAGAATCAGTCTCATTGCTTTCCTTTTCAGAGTTTCGATGGCGTCGCCGCGTGTCTCGCGCAGCGGCCCCTGGGCATGCCCGCCGGGGTAACGCGGTGAGGATAGCATGTGCCCCCCTACAGGGCCTTACGGTGCACCACACGGGTGCGCGCCTGTCAACCCGCGGCGAGCAGGGCGCGCACGCGCGCCAGATCCTGCGGCGTATCGACTCCCGGGCCCGGTGCGTGCGACGTCACGTACACCGCGATGCGCTCGCCGTGCCACAGCGCGCGCAACTGCTCGAGTGACTCGAGTCGCTCGGTGGGCGCCGGTTCCAGCGAGGGAAAACGGCGCAGAAATGCCGCCCGATAGGCGTAGATGCCGACATGCCGCAGCGGCGCCGGGTCGGGCAGGGTGTCGCTGCGCTCCATGCCGTCGCGCCACCACGGAATCGGTGCGCGGCTGAAGTAGTGCGCGATGCCCGCGCGGTCGAGCACCACCTTCACCACATTGGGGTTGAGCCAGTCCTCGCGCTGCGCGATGGCGTGTGCTGCCGTGCTCATGGCGCAGCCCGGGTGCTGGCGCAGGGTGTCGGCCACCGCGTCGATCAGCGCGGGCTCGATCAGCGGTTCGTCGCCCTGCACGTTGACGACCAGGTCGTCACCGTCAAGCCCGAGCTGCGCGCAGGCCTCGGCCAGGCGGTCGCTGCCGCTCGGGTGGTCGGCCCGCGTGGGGATGGCGGCCACGCCGTGGCGCTCGCAGGCGCGCAGGATGCGCTCGTCATCGGCGGCCACCACGCAGCGCGTGGCGCTGCTCAATGCCGCACGTTGCGCCACGCGCACCACCATCGGCAGGCCGGCGATGTCGGCCAGGGGTTTGTCGGGCAGCCGGCTTGAAGCCATGCGCGCCGGGATCAGGACGGTGAAGCCGCCCATCAGTCTTGCGGCGCGGGCGTGGGAGGGCGGGCGGCTTCCTCTTCGGTGAGGGGTCGTGCCTCGTGTTCCAGCAGGATGGGAATGCCGTCGCGGATGGGGTAGGCGAGCCGCGCACTGCGCGAGTGCAGCTCCTGCAGGTCGCGGCGCATGATCAGCGGGCCCTTGGTGACGGGGCACACCAGCAATTCGAGCAGTTTGGTGTCCATGGCGTGAATGATAGGCGTGGCTCAGGCCCGCAGCGTGGCCAGTCGGGCGTCGACGGCTGCAAAAAAGCCGGGCTCGATCTGCAGCTCCAGCGGCACGGCCCAGGCACGTATCCCGTCGGGCAGCTTGTCAAGCTTGACCAGATCCTTCTCGGTGCACAGCACGTCGCCACGCCAGCCGGCCACCGCATCGCGCAGCACGGTGGCATCGGCATGGTCGGGCAGCGGCAGGCAGCGCTGCGGCGCCACACCGGCGTCGGCGAGCATGGCGAAGAAGACCTCGGGTCGTGCGATCGCGGCCAGCGCCATCGTCGGCGCCCCCGCGAAATCGGCCAGCGCGCGTTGGCTGCCCTGCGCATCCACGGCGAAACGGCTCAGCTGGCGCCGCACCTTGAAGGGGGTGACGCCGGGCGGCACCGGCACCTCGCGTGCGGCGTCGCCGCGCGTGTGGCAGAGCATGAACTGGGGCGCATGGGCTGCGGTGCGCACCGGCCAGGGTTCGCGCAGCAAGCCTGCGGGCAGCAACCAGCCGTTGCCCAGGCCGCGATCATCGAACACCGCGATGCGCACATCGCTGCGCAGCGCCCAGTGCTGCAGGCCGTCGTCGCACACGATCAGGTTGACCTCCGGATGGGCAGCCAGCAGCGCGCGGCCCGCCTGCCCACGCTGGCGACCCACCCACACCGGCACACCCGTGCGCTGGCGGATCAGCCGTGGCTCGTCGCCACAGAGTGCGGGGTCGGTGTCTGACAGCACTTGCGTGATCCCCGCTGAACGCCGGCCGTGGCCGCGCGAGACCACGCCCACGCGCCAACCCTGGCGGGTGAGGTGTTCCACCAGGGCGATGGTGGTGGGCGTCTTGCCGGCACCGCCCACGACCACGTTGCCCACCACCATCACCGGAACCGGCAGGTGGGTGACTTCACGGGAGCCGCTGGTGTGCGCCAGGCGGTGGCACGCCAGCAATACCCGGTAGACCCACGACAGCGGCAAAAGCAGGGCGCCAAGGGCGCCGCGCCGCTGGGCCATGCCTTGCCAGCCCGACTCGCGCACGGCCTGCGCCATGTCGGTTGCTCCGCCCTCAGGGGCGCTGGCGCGCGCTGCCCTGCTGGGTGGCAAAGGTGATCTGCACCAGGCCCGCACGCCGGGCGGCGTCCATCACGTTGATGACGGATTGGTGTGCGGCGGCCGCGTCGGCGCTGATCACGACCACGGTGTCCCGCCCGGCCTCGGCACTCTCCTGCAGGGCCGCGGTGATCAACTCGACGCTGCCGCCATCGAGCACACGGCGGTTGACGGCGTAGCGGCCATCGGCCCCCACCGCCACCACGATCTCGCGCGGGTTCTGTTTCGGCGCCTCGGCATCGGCCGAGGGCAGGTTGACCTGCAGCTCGGTGTACTTGCTGTAGGTGGTGGTGAGGACCAGGAAGATCACCACCACCAGCAGGATATCGATGAACGCGATCAGGTTGATCTCGGGCTCATCGCGATGCGCGCCGCCGCGGAAGTTCATGGTTTGCGCACGTTCAAGAGGTGCCGCGCAAAGCGCTCGGCAGCCACTTCCATGGTCAGCACGTATTCGTCCACCCGGGCACGGAAGTAGCGCCAGAAGATGAGTGCCGGAATGGCCACGATCAGGCCAAAGGCCGTGTTGTAGAGCGCGATCGAGATGCCGTGCGCCAGCTGGCCCGGGTTGCCGCCGCCGGGCACCACGCCCAGGCCGTCACCGGCCTGCGAATCGAAGATCTCGATCATGCCGATCACGGTGCCCAGCAGACCCAGCAGCGGTGCGGCCGACGCGATGGTGGCCAGTGCCCCGAGGTACTTCTGCATCTGCGCCGCGGCCTGTCGACCCGCGGCCTCGAGGTTGGCCCGCAGGTCATCGCCGGTGGCCTTGGGGTTGTTGTTGAAGGTGCGAAAGCCGGTGGCCAGCACCGTACCGAGCAGGGAGTTCTGCTCGAGCTGGGTCACCACGTCGGGGCCCGGGATGCCGTTGCGCGACACCATGATGGCTTCGTCGAGCAGCTTGGGCGGTGCGACCTTGCTGGTCTTGAGGCTGATGAAGCGTTCGATGACGAGGGCCAGACCGACCACGGAACAGATGATCAGGGGCCAGATCGGCCAGCCGGCGGCTTGTATGATGGAAAGCAACTCTGGGCTCCGGACAGGGGTGCCAACGGCACTGGGCAACAGCAGCGGCGGATTATGACCCAGGCCCCCGGCCTTGCCGCCCGCCGACGGCAGATCGCGGCGCCCTCGATACATCGGCGGCAATGCCCGGCACCATTCACATCTTCTGTGGATAACTTTGTGAAGAACCCCGCGAACAAGATCGCCAGCGACGCATTCCGCGCGGGATTCGCTGGTTTGCCTGTTTTTTCAGCAGTGCAATCCGCTTTGAAATCAAGGCACTCTGCGGAAAACCCTGGCTTGTCGGGCATTGGCGACAGCAACTCCAGCAACGGCGCGGCCTGTGGACACGTTTGACCCCGAAAGGCCCGGGATGACGGGCCTTGGCGATGCACAACCGCTTGCCACCGAGCGTGTGTGGGCGGTTGGCCCGCTGGTGCGAGCGGTGGCGGACACCCTGGCCGCGCGCTTCAATCCCGTGGCCGTGCAGGGCGAGATTTCGGGCTTCTCGCGGGCGGCCAGCGGGCATTGCTACTTCGCCCTCAAGGACGACGCGGGCCAGTTGCGCTGCGCCATGTTCCGTCGCTCGGCCGACGCGTTGGACTTCGCACCGCGCGACGGCCTGCGGGTGCAGGTGCGCGGGCGCCTCGACGTCTACGGCCCGCGTGGTGACCTGCAGCTGATCGTGGAAGGCATGAAGCCTGCCGGGCAGGGCTCGCTGTACGAGCAGTTCCTGCGCCTGAAGGCCGCGTTGCAGGCCGAGGGCCTTTTCGAGCCGGAGCGCAAGCGCGCGTTGCCGGTGCACCCGCGGCACGTGGGGGTGGTCACCTCGCTGGGCGCCGCGGCGCTGCGCGACGTGGCCACCGCGCTGCGCAGGCGCGTGCCGCACGTGGCCGTGACGGTGTTCCCCGCCTCGGTGCAGGGCGCGCAGGCGCCGGCCGAGATCGTGGCAGCGCTGGATGCGGCCAGCACACACCGCGGACCACGCGGTGCGTGTGACCTGCTGCTGCTGGTGCGCGGCGGCGGCTCGCTGGAAGACCTGTGGGCCTTCAACGACGAGCGCGTGGTGCGCGCCGTGGCCGCGTCGGCCCTGCCGGTGGTGGTGGGTGTCGGTCACGAGACCGACTTCACCCTGGCCGACTTCGCTGCCGATCTTCGTGCGCCCACCCCGACGGCCGCGGCCGAGCTGTGCGCGGCCCCGCGAGAGCAGCGCCTGAACGAACTGGCCTACCTGCAGGAGCGCTTGCAAGGTGGCGCGCGCAACGCGCTCGATGCGCAGGGCCAGCACCTGGACCGCCTGGCCCAGGGCCTTGGTCGGCCCAGCGCGAGGCTGGCGCAGGCGCAGCAGCGTTTGCAGGGGTTGCAGGCGGGTCTGCAAGGCAGCACGCGGCTGTGGATGCAGCGCCAGTCGCTGCACCAGCGGCAGTTGGCCGAGCGTCTGCCCCTGGCGCTGGTGCGCGGCCTGGAGCGCCGCCGCGAACGCCTGGCGCGCAGCGAAGCGGCGCTGGCGCTGCTCGATCCCCGCCTGGTGCTGCAACGCGGCTATGCCTACCTCACCAATGCGTCGGGCCAGGCCATCACCCGCACCGCCCAGGCGACACCCGGTGAGGCCTTGCAGGCCACGCTGTCCGACGGTGTGTTGCCCTTGCGGGTGCGCGAGCCTGGGGCATAACCCCGTTGACGAGGCCGTCACACCCGCTGCCTACAATCGACGATCCACCCACAACCAATCAAAAGAGGAACCGCATGGAACACACCCTGCCGGCACTGCCCTACGGTCTGGACGACCTTGCCCCCCACTACAGCCGCGAGACGCTGGAGTACCACCACGGCAAGCACCACAACGCCTATGTGGTGAACCTCAACAACCTCCAGAAGGGCACCGAGTTCGAGTCGATGTCCCTCGAAGAGATCATCAAGAAGTCCAGCGGTGGCGTCTACAACAACGCCGCGCAGATCTGGAACCACACCTTCTTCTGGAACTGCATGAAGCCCAACGGCGGCGGCGAACCCACCGGCGCGCTGGCCGCAGCCATCAACGCCAAGTGGGGCAGCTACGCCGCCTTCAAGGAAGCCTTCGTCAAGAGCGCCGTGGGCAACTTCGGCTCGGGCTGGACCTGGCTCGTCAAGAAGGCCGACGGCTCGGTGGACATCGTCAACACAGGCGCTGCCGGCACGCCGCTCACCACCGCCGACAAGGCCTTGCTGACGGTCGACGTGTGGGAGCACGCTTACTACATCGACTACCGCAACGCCCGCCCCAAGTTCGTCGAGACCTTCCTCGACAAGCTGGTCAACTGGTCGTTCGCCGAAAAGAACTTCGCCTGATCGCTCCGGCGCACAAGGCCAGGGCCCGAAGGGAAACCTTCGGGCCCTTTTTCGTGGGCGGGTACCGCTCGGGTCGCAAATTTCTTCGCTCGCGTTTTGTATTGTGGGAGTTTGATCCCGAAAACGGGTAACCGGCGCTGGCGCTGAAAGCACAATGTCGGGGTTCCCACGCGCTCGCGCGCAAGCCGCGCGAACGCCGTGCGGCAGTGAACCCAACAACTTATGGAGATAAGCCGTGAGCAGCCAGCAACCCACCATCATCTACACCCTGACAGACGAGGCGCCTTTGCTGGCCACCAGCGCGTTTCTCCCGATCATCCGCACCTTCGCCGCGCCGGCGGGCATCAACATCGAGACCAGTGACATCTCGGTGGCCGGTCGCATCCTGGGCCAGTTTCCCGAGTTGCTCACCGACGAACAGCGCGTGCCCGACAACCTCGCCGCGCTGGGCAAGCTCACGCTCAAGCCCGAAGCCAACATCATCAAGCTGCCCAACATCAGCGCCTCGGTGGCCCAGCTCAAGGCGGCCATCAAGGAACTGCAGGACAAGGGCTACAAGATTCCCGATTTCCCCGAGAACCCCAAGACGGATGAGGAAAAGGACATCCGCGCGCGCTACAACAAGTGCATCGGCAGTGCGGTGAACCCGGTGCTGCGCGAAGGCAACTCCGACCGACGCGCGCCCAAGGCGGTGAAGGAATACGCGCGCAAGAACCCGCACAGCATGGCCGAGTGGAGCCAGGCCTCGCGCACGCACGTCTCGCACATGCACCACGGCGACTTCTATCACGGCGAGAAGTCCATGACGCTGGACAAGGCGCGCAACGTCAAGATGGAGCTCATCACCAGGAGCGGCAAGACCATCGTGCTCAAACCCAAGGTGGCCTTGCTCGATCGCGAAGTCATCGACTCGATGTTCATGAGCAAGAAGGCCTTGCTGGACTTCTACGAGCAGCAGATCGAGGACGCGCACAAGACCGGCGTGATGTTCTCGCTGCACGTCAAGGCCACCATGATGAAGGTGTCGCACCCCATCGTGTTCGGCCACTGCGTGAAGATCTTCTACAAGGAAGCCTTCGAGAAGCACGGCAAGCTGTTCGACGAACTCGGCGTGAACGTCAACAACGGCATGGTCGATCTGTACAACAAGATCGCCACGCTGCCGCAAAGCAAGCAGGACGAGATCAAGCGCGACCTGCACGCCTGCCAGGAGCACCGTCCCGAGCTGGCCATGGTCGACTCCGCCAAGGGCATCACCAACTTCCATTCGCCCAACGACGTGATCGTGGACGCTTCCATGCCCGCCATGATTCGCTCCGGCGGCAAGATGTACGGTGCCGATGGCCGCCTGAAAGAAGTCAAGGCCGTCATGCCGGAGAGCACCTTCGCCCGCATCTACCAGGAGATGATCAACTTCTGCAAGTGGCACGGCGCGTTCGACCCGCGCACCATGGGCACCGTGCCCAACGTGGGCCTGATGGCGCAGCAGGCCGAGGAATACGGCTCGCACGACAAGACCTTCGAGATCCCCGAGGACGGCGTCGCCAACATCACCGATCTCGACACGGGCGAGGTCCTGATGAGCCAGGACGTGGAGCAGGGCGATATCTGGCGCATGTGCCAGGTCAAGGACGCGGCGATCCGCGACTGGGTGAAGCTGGCCGTGAACCGCGCGCGCAACTCCGGCATGCCGGTGGTGTTCTGGCTCGACCAGTACCGCCCGCATGAGGCGCAGCTGATCACCAAGGTGAAGATGTACCTGCACGAGCACAACACCGCAGGGCTGGACATCCAGATCATGAGCCAGGTTCGCGCCATGCGTTACACGCTGGAGCGCGTCATCCGCGGCCTGGACACCATCAGCGCCACCGGCAACATCCTGCGCGACTACCTGACCGATCTGTTTCCGATCATGGAGCTGGGCACCAGCGCCAAGATGCTGTCCATCGTGCCGCTGATGGCTGGCGGCGGCATGTACGAAACCGGCGCCGGCGGTTCGGCCCCCAAGCACGTGCAGCAGCTGGTGGAGGAGAACCACCTGCGCTGGGATTCGCTGGGCGAGTTCCTGGCACTGGCTGTGAGCTTCGAGGACCTGGGGTTGAAGAACAACAACCCGCGCGCCAAGCTGCTGGCCAAAACGCTGGACGCCGCCACCGGGCAGCTGCTGGACAACAACAAGAACCCCAGCCCCAAGACCGGGCAGCTCGACAACCGCGGCAGCCAGTACTACCTGGCGCTCTACTGGGCCCGCGAACTGGCCGCGCAGACCGAGGACAAGGAGCTGGCCGACAAGTTCGCCCCGCTGGCCAAGGCACTCGCCGACAACGAGGCTGCGATCATCAAGGAACTGGCCGAGGTTCAGGGCAAGCCGGTGGACATCGGCGGCTACTACAAGCCCGACCTGAAGAAGCTGGAGGCCATCATGCGGCCCAGCAAGACCTTCAACGAGGCACTGGCCATGGTGAAGGCCTGACCCGCTGATGGATGAGAAAGGCCGCCCCAGGGCGGCCTTTTCATTTGGTGAACGGCGGCCCGCTCAGCCGCGCCCCGGCCTTGAGGCCGCGTTTGGCGAACCAGCCCTGGTGCATTTCCAGCACGTAGCGCACCGGTTTTGCCGAGCAGTGCGAGTCCAGGCTCTGCGGCTGCATGTCGGCCAGGTTGACGATGGTGCCGTCGTCGGCCACGAAGGCGGCGGTCAGCGGCAGCAGGGTGTTCTTCATCCAGAAACACTGGGTGGCCGGCTGCTCGAACACGAACAGCATGCCCTCGTTGGCTGCCATGTCACGGCGGAACATCAGCCCGATGGTGCGCGAGGATGGGGTGGCGGCCACCTGGGCGTTGATGCGGTGCATGCCGGCTGCGAGGTCCACGCGCGGCAGGTTCAGTTGCGGCCCTTCCTGCGACCATGCCGGGCCCGCAGCCATCAGACCGAGGCAGAGCAAACGGGTGAACAAAGCTTTCATGTGTCGTGGGTATCGGTTCGGCAGGGACGCCGATTTTGATTCATGGCGGGCGCCCTGCCTTGGGGCGAGCCCTTCAGGCCCGGGGTCTAGAATTTCGAGGTCCGACCCCACCCGTCAACTGGAGTTCTCCCCGACATGTATCAGCACATCAAGGTGCCCTCGCAAGGCCAGAAGATCACCGTCAACGCCGACATGTCGCTCAACGTGCCCGATGAGCCGATCATCCCGTACATCGAAGGGGACGGCACCGGGATCGACATCACGCCGGTGATGCTCAAGGTGGTCGACGCGGCGGTGGAGAAGGCCTATGGCGGACGTCGAAAGATCCGCTGGATGGAGGTCTACGCGGGCGAGAAATCGACCCGCGTCTATGGCCCCGACGTGTGGCTGCCCGAGGAGACGCTGGCCGCTCTCAGGGAGTACGTGGTGTCCATCAAGGGCCCCCTGACCACCCCCGTGGGTGGCGGCATCCGCTCGCTCAACGTGGCACTGCGCCAGGAACTCGACCTGTACGTCTGCCTGCGCCCGGTACAGTATTTCAAGGGTGTTCCCTCGCCACTGAAGGAGCCCGAGAAGACCAACATGGTCATCTTCCGGGAGAACTCGGAGGACATCTACGCCGGCATTGAATACGAGGCGAAGTCGCCCAAGGCGATGAAGCTGATCAAGTTCCTGCGCGAGGAGATGGGCGTCACCAAGATCCGCTTCCCCGAGACCTCGGGCATCGGGGTCAAGCCGGTCTCGATCGAGGGCACCGAGCGCCTGGTGCGCAAGGCCATCCAGTACGCGATCGACAACGACAAGCCCAGCGTCACCCTGGTGCACAAGGGCAACATCATGAAGTTCACCGAAGGGGGCTTTCGCGACTGGGGCTACGCTCTGGCCCAGCGCGAGTTCGGCGCCCAGCCGATCGACGGTGGTCCGTGGTGCAAGTTCCGCAACCCCAGGTCCGGCAAGGACATCGTCATCAAGGACGCGATTGCCGACGCCTTCCTGCAGCAGATCCTGCTGCGCCCGGCGGAGTATTCGGTCGTCGCCACCCTCAACCTCAACGGCGATTACATTTCCGACGCCCTGGCCGCCCAGGTGGGGGGTATCGGCATCGCCCCCGGCGCCAACCTCAGCGACTCGGTGGCCTGTTTCGAGGCCACCCACGGCACGGCGCCCAAGTACGCCGGCAAGGATTATGTGAACCCGGGCTCCGAGATCCTGTCGGCCGAGATGATGCTGCGCCACATGGGCTGGAAAGAGGCCGCTGATCTGGTGATCAGTGCGCTGGAAAAGGCCATCCTGTCCAAGAAGGTCACCTACGATTTCGCCCGTCTGATGGACGGCGCCACCCAGGTCAGCTGCTCGGGTTTCGGCGAGGTGATGATCGAGCAGATGTGACCGCGCCCGGGAAGCTTTTGCGGGCCCCGCCGGCCAGGCCGGCGGGGCCTTTTTCGTGCCGCTTTCGCCCGCTGGGCGGCGATCGGCGGCCTCGGGCGGAAAAAGCGCGGATTTCCGGACCCTGCTCGCAGCCTCGGTCGTGGGCCGCAACCGTCACAATGGCGCCACAGCAATGTCGCGCACCCATCGCCGCACGTCCCAGAACCCTGGATGTCATCGTGGATGCGGGGCCATCGCTAGAATGAAATTCATGGCTTCTCAGACACCGAAGAAACCTGACATGCCCGCGGCACCGCCCGCGACGGGCAGCGACGACGCCGTCGTGCTCGAACGGCGTACCCAGCGTGTGCAGCCGCCCCAGATGTACCAGGTGGTGCTGCTCAACGACGATTTCACCCCCATGGAGTTCGTGGTCCAGGTGATCCAGGAGTACTTCAGCAAGGACCGCGAGACCGCGACCCAGATCATGTTGAAGATCCACCTGGAGGGCAAAGGCGTGTGCGGCGTGTACTCGCGCGACGTCGCCAGCACCAAGGTGGACCAGGTCCTGCAGGCCGCCCGCTCGGCGGGACACCCCTTGCAATGTCTGAGCGAACCTGTTGAATAAGCGTTCAAGCCCCATATCTAGCCCCTACATTCGTCTCAGGACGCGAATTCAGACCCCCAGCACAAAGGACGTGCCCCATGATTGCCCAGGAACTTGAAGTCAGCTTGCACATGGCCTTCGTTGAGGCCAGGCAGCAGCGGCACGAATTCATCACCGTTGAACACCTGCTGCTGGCCCTGCTGGACAACCCCAGCGCTGCCGAGGTGCTTCGCGCCTGCTCGGCCAACATCGACGACCTTCGCAAGTCGCTGACGAATTTCATCAAGGACAACACCCCGCAGGTGGCCGGCACCGACGAGGTTGACACCCAGCCCACGCTGGGTTTCCAGCGCGTCATCCAGCGCGCCATCATGCACGTGCAGTCCACCGGCAACGGAAAGAAGGAAGTCACGGGTGCCAACGTGCTGGTGGCGATCTTCGGCGAGAAGGACTCGCACGCCGTCTACTACCTGCACCAGCAGGGCGTCACGCGCCTGGACGTGGTCAATTTCATCGCCCACGGCATCCGCAAGAGCGATCCGCCCGAGCCGACCAAGTCCAACGAGAGCGCGGCCGAGAACGAGGAAGCCGCCGAAGCCAAGGGCAACGAGAAGGCCTCGCCGCTGGAGCAGTTCACCCAGAACCTGAACCAGATGGCCAAGGACGGCAAGATCGACCCGCTGATCGGCCGCGAGTACGAGGTCGAGCGCGTGATCCAGATCCTGTGCCGCCGGCGCAAGAACAACCCGCTGCTGGTGGGCGAGGCTGGCGTGGGCAAGACGGCCATTGCCGAGGGCCTGGCCTGGCGCATCACCCAGGGCGAGGTGCCCGAGATCCTGGCCGATTCGAATGTGTATTCGCTCGACATGGGTGCGCTGCTGGCCGGCACCAAGTACCGCGGTGATTTCGAGCAGCGCCTCAAAGGCGTGCTCAAGTCGCTCAAGGACAAGCCCAACGCCATCCTGTTCATCGACGAGATCCACACCCTGATCGGGGCCGGCGCGGCCTCGGGCGGCACGCTGGACGCGTCCAACCTGCTCAAGCCGGCGCTCTCCAGCGGCCAGCTCAAGTGCATCGGCGCCACCACCTTCACCGAATACCGAGGCATCTTCGAGAAGGACGCGGCCCTGTCGCGGCGCTTCCAGAAGGTCGACGTGGTCGAGCCCACCGTCGAGCAGACGGTGGACATCCTCAAGGGCCTGAAGTCGCGCTTCGAGGAGCACCACAACGTCAAGTACGCCGTGGCAGCGCTGCAGGCCGCGGCCGAGCTCTCGGCCAAGTACATCAACGACCGCCACCTGCCCGACAAGGCGATCGACGTGATCGACGAGGCCGGTGCGGCGCAGCGCATCCTGCCGGCGTCCAAGCGCAAGAAGACCATCTCCAAGACCGAGGTCGAGGAAATCGTCGCCAAGATCGCGCGCATTCCGCCCGCCAACGTGTCCAACGACGACCGCGGCAAGCTCGCCACCCTGGAGCGCGACTTGAAGAGCGTCGTGTTCGGCCAGGACAAGGCACTGGAGGTGCTCTCTGCCAGCGTGAAGATGGCGCGCTCCGGCCTGGGCCGGGCCGACAAACCCATCGGCGCCTTCCTGTTCAGCGGCCCCACCGGCGTCGGCAAGACCGAAGCGGCCAAGCAGCTGGCCTACATCATGGGCATCGAGCTGATCCGCTTCGACATGTCCGAGTACATGGAGCGCCATGCCGTCAGCCGCCTGATCGGCGCGCCTCCGGGCTATGTGGGCTTCGACCAGGGTGGCCTGCTCACCGAAGCCATCACCAAGAAGCCGCACTGCGTGCTGCTGCTCGACGAGATCGAGAAAGCGCACCCGGACATCTTCAACGTGCTGCTGCAGGTGATGGACCACGGGACGCTGACCGACAACAACGGGCGCAAGGCCGACTTCCGCAACGTGATCATCATCATGACCACGAACGCGGGTGCCGAGACCATGAACAAGGCCAGCATCGGCTTCACCAACGCCCGCGAGTCGGGCGACGAGATGGCCGACATCAAGCGCCTGTTCACGCCCGAGTTCCGCAACCGCCTCGACGCGATCGTGAGCTTCAAGGCGCTGGACGAGCAGATCATCCTGCGTGTGGTCGACAAGTTCCTGCTGCAACTGGAAACGCAACTGGCCGAGAAGAAGGTCGAGGTCACCTTCACCGACACGCTGCGCAAGCATCTGGCCAAGAAGGGCTTCGATCCGCTGATGGGCGCGCGCCCGATGCAGCGCCTGATCCAGGACACGATCCGCCGCGCGCTGGCCGATGAACTGCTGTTCGGTCGCCTCACCGAAGGCGGTCGCCTGACGGTGGATCTGGCCACCAAGACCGGTGAGGATGGCAAGGAGACCTACGACGTCGAACTCGACATCCAGCCGTTGCCCAAGAAAGAGGGCAAGGCCAAGCCCGAGGAAGCCACCGAGGTCTGAGGCCGCCGCGGGGCCGCGTGTCCCGGGCACTGCAAGGAAAGCCCCGCCATGGCGGGGCTTTTTTTGCGCTGACGGTTCTTGTCGCCGATCGTTGTCGGCGACAGGTCGTTCAGGCCGTCACCGCGCTCATGCCCGTGGGTGCGCGGCGCGATCGAAGCTGGTCACCGAATGCCAGCAGCCTGGCGGTGCCACTGCCGGTCTGTATCTCACGCGCGGTCAGGGCGAGCGTGGCCAAGGGCGCCTTGCCGATGATGTGCTGCACCTCGGCAAAGGCATTGCTGGCACCGGCCGAACCCATGGTCACGATCACGGCCACGCGACGCAGGCGGTGTGCGTGCAGGAAGCTTCGCATCGGCCCGGCCAGGCGGTACATCCAGATCGGTGCGATCAACACCACGGTGCGAAAGTCCTCGGGGCGAGGCCCCGAGTAGTGCACGCGCGGTCGACGCCCGAGCAAGGAGTCCAGCATGCAGCGCAGGTAGCCGCGGGTGCCGGCGCGCGGGTGGATGTCTTCAACGATACCCAGAGGCCAACCCTGGTGCGAGGCCAGCAACTGGGCAGCACGGCGCGACACGCCGGTGTAGGAATAGTTGACGACGAGGATGCTGTCCATGATCGTTCGGTCCCATGCAAGATCGCTGCGATGCAGCGCTCCAGGGGATGTTGCAGGCCCGTTGTCGTTGCCAGGCTGATGCGCGTCAAATCACGCGCGCGGGACGATGCCGTCGGTCGCGCGCCATAAGCTCAATTCAGCGCTGCGTAGTGGGCGCGCAGGCCGTCCGGGTCGACGATCTCGATCTGCCGGCGGTGCACGCTGACGAAACCCCGGCGCGCCAGTGACGACAGGCAGCGGCTCACCGTCTCCAGCGTGGCGCCAAGGTAGCTGCCGATCTCCTCACGCGTCATGCGCAACTGGAAAGCCCGCGACGAGTAGCCGCGTTCGTGCAGGCGCTGCGACAGGTTCAGCAGGAAGGCGGCCACGCGCTCCTCGGAGCGCGTGTTGGCAATCAGTGCCGCCACGCGGCGCTCGTTCACCAGCTCGGCGCAAAGCGTGCTGGTGAGGTGGTGCAGCACGGAACGGCTCGTGCCGGCGGCCTCACTCAACTGCGCATAGGGCAGCACACAGACCTCGGCGTCTTCCAACGCGCTCACGGTAGTGGGTTGTTTGCCGGTGGCAAGGCCATCGAAGCCGAACATCTCGCCCGGCAGGTGGAAAGCCATGACCTGTTCACGGCCGTCGCTCAGGCTGGCCACCGACTTGAACGATCCGAAGCGTGCTGCGTAGATGTATTCGCAGCGTTCACCCTCGCGGAACACGGCCTGCCCCTTGCGCAGGCGGCGGCGCGCGATCGGTGTGCGCTCCAGCGGTGCTTGCGCGCCGGGCTCGGCCCAGGACGGCAGGCAGGCATGGCGCACCATGCAGGTGGCACAGGCCGAATGCGTGGACGTGGCGGCATTGACCAGCGGGATGGTGGGCAGGCGCAAGGCCGGGCGTGCCATGAAGTCGGGCAGAACCACCGTGGCGGTGGCGTCGGCGCCGTGAATCGAACTTCCCCATTCCATGAAAACCTCCATCTGGCGCCACACGGTTGGGTCCGCGAGGGGTGCGCAAGCGGCGAGCTCGCCGCCGGGCACTGGCGCCTGAAGGCATCTTGGTGTGGGCGCCGGGCGTCTCGATAGGTACCTGAACCTAGCCGCCAACAGCGGTGTCACGCCCGCATCGGGCCACGCTCAGTCGCGCCGCGCACCGGAGGCGATCACCGCGGCACCCGTGCGCAGGCCCAGCTTGCGCTTGATGTTGGCCCGGTGGATGTCTACCGTGCGCGTGCTCAGGCCCAGTGCGGTGGCGATCTCCTTGGTGCTTCGGCCCTGGTGCACCAGGTCGAGCACTTCGCGCTCGCGCAGCGACAGGGCGGACTCGCCGCGCTCCTCGGGTGCGCCCGAACGCGGACGCTTGAGCGCGCGGCTCATCACGCGCGCGCTCAGGCGCGGGCTCATCCACAACTCGCCCTTGAGGGCGGCCAGCGCAGCCGGCACGATCTCGGCGGAGGCGCGCTCCTTCATCAGGTAGCCATTGGCGCCCAGCGCCATCACCTGTTCGCCGTAAAGCATCTCGTCCTGCATGCTGAGCACCAGGGTCGCCCGCGGACCCTGGGCCGCGAGCACGGCGCGCACCGTGGCCAGTCCGCTGGAGTCGCCCGTGCCCATGTCGGTGATCACCAGCGCCGGCTGATGGCGTTCGATCAACGCCAGGCCCTCGCGCAGGCTGGCCGCGCTGCCCAGCAGCCGCAGCTGCGGGCTGTCGGCGAGCAGCGTCTCCAGACCGAAGCGCACGATGTCGTGGTCGTCGATCACGATGACGGAGTTGTCCATGGCTCAGCTCGTCTGACGGACGTTTGCATTTCCACGATAGACCTTGCACCGCATCGAAACCTGCGAAAGATCAATCCCGGGCCACGGGTTCCGACCAGCGGAGCAACACTTCGCAGCCGCCGCTGCGGCGGTTGTGGAGCGAAAACTGTCCGCGCAGCGCCCGCGCGCGCGCCTGCATCGATTTGAGGCCCATGCCCGGGTGCGTAGGGTGCACAAGGCTGAGGTCGCAGCCTTTGCCGTCGTCGCGCACCGACAGGCTGCAGCGTTCGCCGGCGCGCGCCAGGCGTACCGACACGCTGCGCGCCTGGCCGTGGCGCACCGCATTGATGATGGCCTCCTGCACGATGCGATAGACGTGGCCGGCGCTTTCGGCGCCGACGTCGCTGAAGTCGCCGCGGGCGCGCAGCGTGCATTCGATCCCCATGATCGACCCGGCATCGAGCACGTATTGCTCCAGGGCCTGGCGTAATGCGCCGGCCTCGTTGCCGGCGGGCACGATGCCGCGCGAGAGCTGGCGCAGCCGTTCGGACACCAGGTTCACCTGTTCGTGCGCCTTCTCCAGCAATGGGCCCACCAGTTCAGGCTCGCGCCGGCGCGCGGCCGCCGCCTCCAGCAGCAACGAAATACCGGCCATCGCCGACCCCACCGCGTCGTGAAGCTCGCGTCCGATCTGCGCCTGCCGGTTGTCCATCTCGCGCAGCAGCATGCGCTCGAATCGCAGCGCCGTCTGCTCCAGCTCCTCGTGCGCGGCCAGGGTCGCGGCCTGCAGCGCCTCGCGCTCGCTGATGTCGTGCACGGTCACCGCGATCAGGCGCTCCGAGTCGTCCCCCGGAATGGCACTGACCGAGAACTCGGCAGGAAAGACGTCACCGCCCAGGCGCACGCAATGACCACGGATGTGCCCGTCCGGCCCGCGCAGCTGCCCGCGCAGGGCCTCGGCGATCGCCTCCTGGCAGTCGCGCCAGCTCAGGGGGGTGAACAGCGGCTCCAGGCTGCGGCCCACCAGTTGCTGGGGCGCATGACCGAACAGGGTGCGTGCGGCCGGGTTCATGGTGCGCACGCGGTGGTTGGTGTCGATCAGCACGGTGGCCGACGGTGCCGCCTGCAGCATGCCATCCAGCCGCTGTTCGCCATGGCGCCGGCTGTCGTCGGCGGCCCGTGCCGCGGCATGCAGCTCACCCACGGCGGTCGAGAGCCGTTGGTACATCAGACGCGCGCCCAGCAGGCCCAGCGCGATCACCAGCGCCAGCGGTATGCCCAGCGTCAGCACCGCGCGCCAGGCGGTCTGGTTGAAGACGGCCAGCGGTACCTGCACCACGCCTGTCCAGTGCGTGGCCGGCGAGGTCCAGTAGGACACCATCACGGGCGCTGCGTCGGGCTCGGCCAGCTGGATGGTGGCGAAGCCGCCATGGTCGACGTGCTCGCGCAAGCGCGGGCCGACGCGCGTGCCCGCGAGGGCAGCGCCGTTGCCGGCGTGTGCGATGTAGCGACCGGCATCGTCCACCACAGCGGCCTGCCAGGGTTCGAGCAGTTGCTCGTCTTCCAGCAGATCCTGCAGATGCACCAGATCGATCACGGCGTGCAGCGCCAGGGTTTCGCCGCCGGCGCGCGTGAGCGGCACGCCAATGCCCACCACCGGCTTGTTGCGCGCGGGCCAGGTGGTCACGTCCACCACGTCGGAGCGCGCCGTGCGCGCGACATCGGCAAACGCCGCGGGCACCGTGCGCGGCAACGCCGCGCCGGCCGCGTGCAGTGTGTCGATCAGGGGTTCGCCGTTCGCACGCACCAGCAACACCGAATCCACCTCGAGATCGCGTGCCAGCGCAGTAGCGGCGCGGTGAAAGTCCTGCAGCGATTCGCCCTCGGGCGGCAACTGCCGCGCCAGCTCCTGCAGCGCGCGCTGCACGCTCACCACGCGCGCGTTCACGCGGTGGGACAAGGCCACCGTGGCGCGCATGAGTTGTTGCGACATTGCGACCTGCTCGCGGTCGAACACCAGCCATGACGCGGCGGCAAACAGCAGCAGGGCCGGCAGCTGCGTGGCCAGCACGAGCCACAGCAGCAGCCAGCGCAGGCGAGGGCGGCCTCTGGCCTGCTCGAGGGCACCGGTGGCGGTATCGGTGCCCAGGGTATGCATCACGGCACGCTGCGGGGCACGTCGCCGCCGCTCTGTTGCGCCGCGTCGCGCAAGGCGCGCACAACGGCTTCGTCGTCCACCTGCGGGAAGTGCCGGTAGAACTGGCCCACGGCCTGAAAACCCGCCGGCGTTTGCAGGCAAACCAACTCGTCAACCACCGGGCGCACCAGCGCCAGGCTCTCTGCCGAGGCGACGGGCGCTGCACACACCAGGTGTGCGGGGGCGCCCTGGCGCACCGCGTGCAGCGCGGCCAGCATGGTCGAGCCGGTCGCCAGCCCGTCGTCGACCACGATCACGGTGCGATCGCGCACCGCGGGCGCCTGCCGCCCGGGCGTGTAGGCCGTGCGGCGGCGCGCAATCTCGGCCATTTGCTCGCGCCGCGTGCGCGCAAGGTGCTCGGCATCCGCACCGGCCGCTGCGGCGTGCGGTGTCACGTAGACCCAGCCGGTTTCGTCCACCGCGCCCACCGCGTACTCGTCGGAGAACGGCGCACCCAGCTTGCGCACCAGAACGATGTCGAGATCGCCATCGAGCGCGCGCGCCACCAGCGCGGCCATGGGCACCGCGCCGCGGGGAATGGCCAGCACGAGCGGCCGACTGCCGCGCAGGTGAGCCAGCGCGGCGGCCAGCTGGCGGGCGGCGTCGAGTCGGTCGTGAAACAGCATGGGGCGATGCGCGGGCACCGCAGGCAAATCCCGCAGTACTGCGCCGGCTTCAATGTAGACCTTTGCCGGCCTGGCGCCTTGCGCCAGATCAAGGCCGTCGTTTGCGGCGGACCGGCCTGTCTGTCTTGCCCACGGCCAGGCGCATGCGCGTCAGCTGCGCCAAGCGGGCGGCCCCGTGTTGGTCAGGCTCTTCCAGGCATTGGGCTGCGCCAGCTCCTTCACGGCATCGAGCATCGGATAGCCGCCGTTGGCGCGGTGCAGCGCGCCCGCCGCGGCTGGCGTTGCATCAAGCGGCGTTTTGGCGAGCGGGGCCGAGGGAGTTGATGTGCATCAGCAACGGCCGGCGGCAGCGGCCTAGAGTGAGCGATGGCGCCGCAACGCCCAGGAGCCACCATGAAGACCAACTACCGACAAATCCTCGTGCACATCGACAACACGCGTCGCAGCGACGCGCGCCTGGCCCTGGCGCGGCACATCGCGCACGTGCAGGACGCCAGCGTGGCTGCGGTGCATGCCGCGCAACCGGGCTACTACCACGCAGCCCGCACGCTGGAGGCGGGCGAGAGGCTTGCCACGGTGCTCAACCAGCAGCACGCCGAGCGGCGCGCCGAGGCCCGGGAACGCTTCGACGAAGCGCTGGCCGAGGGCAGCCCGCGCGCCACCTGGGCCGAATGTCTGGAGGCCGACGTGATCAGGGCCTTCTCGCAGCAAGCCCTGTACGCCGACCTGCTCGTGCTGGGCCAGCACGACCCGGCCGATCCGTCCAGCGGCGAGGTGCCGGCCGATTTCGCGCCGTCGGTGATGGCGCAGAGCGGCCGCCCTGCGCTCATGGTGCCGTACGTGGGCGCGGTGCCGGCGTCGTTCGACACCGTGGCCGTGGCGTGGAAGGCCTCTCGCGAAGCGGCTGCGGCGCTCACGGCGGCGCTGCCGCTGTTGCAGCGAGCGCGCCACGTGGTGGTGATGCGCTGGAACGAGACGCCCGAGGCGCCGCGCGCCAGCGGCAGCATCCTGGGTCTGGAGCGCTTTCTCAAGCTGCACGGCGTGGCTGCGCGCTTCGACGACGAGGCGCCGGCCAGCCCCGACCTGGTGGGCGAGTTGATGCTCTCCCGTTGCACCGACCACGGCGCCGATCTGCTGGTGATGGGCTGCTACGGCCACGCTCGCCTTCGCGAGTGGTTGCTGGGCGGCGCATCGCGCACGGTGATGCGTTCGATGACCCTGCCCGTGCTGATGTCGCACTGATCGCTCGCCGATCACGCGCGGCACTCGTCACGGCTACGGCTACGGCGTCGGCGCTGGCGTGCGCGATGGCGCGAGCGATGGCGTGAGCGGCAGGCGAAGCGCCAGCGTGCGATCGGGCCCGCCGTGCATGCCGAAGCCCGCCGCACGCGCCAGATTCACCATGCCGTGGTTGTTCTCCAGGCACCAGCCCACGAGTTCGCGCGTGCCGCGCTCGCGCAGGTAGGCGCTCAGCGTGTCGAGCAACGCCCGCCCGAGCCCGCGGCGTTGCCAGGGCTGCGCCACCTGCACCGCGAACTCGGCTGTCTCGTTGTCCGGGTCGCAGACGGCGCGTGCTTCGCCGCACAGTACATCGCCGTCCAGCGCCACGAAGGTCATCTCGCGTTCGTAGTCGATCTGGCAGTAGCGCGCGAGCTCGCTGTGGGGCACCTCGCGGCGCGTGAAGAAGAAACGCAGCCGCATTTCCTCGGGCGAGCAGGCCTCGTAGAAGCGCGCCAGCCGCTCGCCATCCTCGGGTCGGATCGGCCGCATCTGCAACGTCTGGCCGTCGATGGTCAGGGTGCGCTCCAGTTCCGATGGGTAGGGCCGCAGCGCCAGGTGCGAGCCTTCGCGCGCGGGCGGTATCGGGCGCACGCGCACGCGCGCATCCAGTGCCATCGCGCCGGCCGCGTCCACCAGCAGCGGGTTGATGTCGAGTTCGGCCACCGGGGCGAGGTCACTCGCGAGCTGGCTCAGGCGCAGCAGCACGTCGACGATGGCGTTCTGGTTGGCGGCCGGGCGCGCGCGATAGCCGCGCAGCAGAGCGGCCACCCGCGTGCGCCCGATCAGCTCGCGCGCCAGCACGGCGTTGAGTGGCGGCAGCGCGATCGCGCGGTCGGCGCGCACCTCCACCGCGGTGCCGCCTTCGCCAAACAGGAGCACCGGGCCGAACACCGGGTCGCTGGCGATGCCAACGATGGTCTCCACCGCCTGCGGGCGCACGGCCATGGCCTGCACGGTGAAGCCGATGAGCTGCGCGTTCGGCACGGCCTTGAGCACGCGTTCATGCATGCGTTGCGCGGCGGCGCGCAGCGCGCTCGCGTCGCCCACGTCGAGCGCCACGCCACCGACGTCGGACTTGTGCAGCACCTCGGGCGAGACGATCTTGAGCGCGACCGGGTAGCCGATGCGGTGGGCCGCAGCCAGCGCTGCCGTCACGTCCGACACACGCTCGGTGGCCACGCAGGGAATGCCGTAGGCATGCAGCAGTTGTTTGGCGTCGAGCTCGTCGAGCCATTCGCGGCCCTCGGCCAGGGCAGCCTGCACGAGAGCGCGCGCACCGTCGCGGTCGGGAAACTGCAGTTCCGGGCGTGATTCGGGCAACTGCAGCAACGCGGTCTGTGCCGCGTGAAAGTCGCGCAGCTGCAGCCAGGCAGCGGTGGCGCGCTCGGGGGTGGTGTAGCCGGCCATGCCGTGGGTGTCGAACAGTTTTCGCGCGGCGGCCACCCGCTCACCGCCCAGCCAGCAGGCCAGTACCGGCTTGCCGGCGTCGCGCAGCAGCGGCAGGCAGGCCTGTGCGATGTCGCTGGGCGCGGCGATCGCGGTGGGCGCGTGCATGAGGAGCACGCCGTCCACCTCGCTGGCGGCCAGCAGCACGCGCAGTGCATCGGTGTAGCGCTGGGGCGGAGCGTCGCCGATGATGTCCACCGGGTTGCCGCGCGACCAGGTGGCGGGCAGGCAGGTGTCGAGTTGCGCAAGCGTGGCAGGGGAGAGGGTGGCCAGCTCGCCACCGCCCAGGGTGTCAGCCGCCAGCACGCCGGCACCGCCCCCGTTGGTGAGCACGGCCAGCCGGGGGCCACGCCAGCCGGGCACGCGCGCCAGCGTCTGCGCGGCATCGAACAGGTCTTCCAGGGTATCCACGCGCAGCATGCCGGCGCGCCGCACGGCGGCGTCGAACACCGGGTCGGAGCCCGCGAGCGCACCGGTGTGTGAGGCCGCGGCACGTGCGCCGTCGGGGCGCCTGCCCGACTTGACCAGCACCACCGGCTTGTTGCGCGCCGCGGCGCGTGCGGCCGACATGAACTTGCGCGCGTGCTTCACCGACTCGATGTAGAGCAGGATGGCGCGGGTGTGCGGGTCGCTGGCCAGGTAGTCGAGCAGGTCGCCGAAATCCACATCGGCACTGTCGCCCAGCGAAATGAAGTGCGAGAAGCCGATGCCGCGCGGGTGTGCCCAGTCGAGCATGGCTGTGGCCAGCGCGCCCGATTGCGTGACGAAGGCCAGCTCGCCGGGGAGCGCCTGGCCCGGGGCGAAGCTGGCATTGAGCGCACACCCCGGCACCAGCGCGCCGATGCAGTTGGGCCCGAGGATGCGCAGCAGGTGCGGGCGTGCGGCGTCGAGCATGGCCTGCTCCAGGCTGCGACCGTCGTCCAGCCGGCCCTCGCGCAGGCCGGCGGTGAGCGCGATGGCGGCGCGCGTTCCCTTGCGTCCGAGCTGAGCCACCAGTTCGGGCACGCTGGCCGCGGGTGTGCAGATGACGGCCAGGTCGGGCGCGGCGGGCAGCGCGTCCACGCTGGCGTACACGGTGTCGGCGTCGAGGGCGAACGGCCGGTGGTTGACGGCCCACATCGGCCCCGCGAAGCCCGCCTCGCGCAGGTTGCGCCACACCAGCGTGCCCACCCCGTCAGCGCGGCGCGAGACGCCGATCACCGCCACCGATCGCGGCTGGAACAGGTGGTCGAGGTGGCGAATGCTCATGGGGTGTTCTCCGCGGGTGTCGGGTGCACATGGGTGCCGGGCGCTGGCACCGGGCGGCCGTGAACGCGCAGACTGGCCATGGCCCGGCTGTCCCGCCGGCCCACCGCCTTGTCGTCAACGCAGTAGCGCCCTTCGGCCAGATCGTTGTGCAGGCGAAGGCGGCGCAGCCATTTGCCATGCATGCGCATGGGCATGGGCAGGCGGGAGGCCTCTCCACACCATTGCTGCTGGAGCAGCAAGCCGTGCGGCGCATCGCTCGCATGACGGGTTCGCATGGCCCGATCATCGGCGAGCGCGCGCGAACGCGCTTGCGCTACATCAAGGGGATCTCTGTCCGGCTTGCGCCACATCAAGAAATGCCCGCCGCCGGCTCCTACAGTGAAGCGGCGCGCCGAGCGCGCAGCCAACTCAACTTCAGACGAGGAAACCACCATGAGCAATCTGCGTCTGTTGGACCCGGTGTTCAGCGATTCTTTCGACAACGTCATGCGCCGCTTCCTGGCGTCGATGGCGTTCGACATGGAGCCCGCGCCGTTGCTGAAGATGCGCGTGGACGTGACGGAGAACGACCAGGCCTACGAGGTCAAGGCCGACATCCCGGGCGTCAAGAAGGACGACATCAACGTTCGCATCGACGGCAACGTGGTGCAGATCGACGCCGAAGCGCGCAGCGAGAAGGAAACCAAGGGCAATGGCGACAAGGTGATCCGCAGCGAGCGCTACCAGGGCACCGTTTCGCGCACGTTCAGCCTGGCCTGTGACATCGACGAAGGCAAGGTGGATGCGCGCTACGCCAACGGCGTGCTCACGCTCAAGCTGCCCAAGAAGGCCGCCACGAGCGCGCGCAAGATCGCCATCCAGTGAGCGCACCGGGCGTCGGTGCAAACGAGGCGCTGGCACAGGCCGGCGCGCTGGTGCGCTCGCTCGCCGCCCGGCTGAGCGCCACATTGATCGAGACCCACATCTCCTGGGTGTTGCTGGCTGGCGAGCCCGAGATCGACGCCCGCGCCGAGCGCCTGGCGCGCTTGCAACGCGAAGCGCCGGTGGCGCCTGCGGACAGTGGCTTTGCCAGCCCGGTGCAGCGCGCGGCGGTGGCGATGGCCGCGCTGCAAGGAGCGGCACCGCTGTGCTCGGTCGACGAGACGGTCATGCTCTCGCGCTGGCTGGGCGCGCAATCGCTGCGGCTGGCCGCGCATTGGGCCGCGCGCTTGCGCGGCGGCCATGTTCGCGAGTGCCATGGCGATCTGCACCTGGACAACCTGATCGCCATCGAGGGCGGGGTCGAGGCCTTCGATGGCATCGAGTTCGATCCGGCGTTGCGCTGGATCGACGTCATCGGCGACATCGCCTTTGTCGTGATGGACCTGCACGCGCAAGGCCGCGCTGACCTGGCGTTTCGCCTGCTCAACGCCTGGTTGGACGCAACGGGAGAGCACCCGGGCTTGCCAGGCTTGCGCCAAGCGATGGTGTACCGGGCACTGGCGCGCCGCGCCCGTGTGCCCTGGCGCATCGTGCACTGCGAAGCGCCCGCCGACGTGCTGCGCACGCGCCTGCGCAAGCGCCGCGGGGATGCGTCGGAGGCCGATGAGGGCACGCTGGAGATGCTGCAGGGCGCGCAGGATCCCTTGACCGACGAGGAAGGCCTTCGGGTGGAGGACGCGAGCCTCTTGGCGGGCGACGCCCTGGCGGTGGCCGACGGACAGCCTTGACCCGGCGCTTGACGCGCGTCAAGGTAAGGGCCTTCGCGCGTACCGACACTCCCTGGCAACTGCGGGTCGTCATCGATCAACATGAGGAGACGCCATGTCCGGCCGCGAACGCCTTGAACCGGATGCGCACGCGCACCTGCGTGCCGCGCTGCACCAGCGCCGTGAGCATTTGCTCAATCGCTTGTGCCGCGAGAACCTGCCCACCGAACAGGCCGACGACATGGTCGAGGAGGTGGATCGGCTCGACAGCGCGCTGGCGCGCCTTGAAGCCCGTGGCGCAGCCAACTGCCTGCGCTGCGGCGAGCCCATCTCGTTCACACGCCACACGCTGCAGCCCGACAGCACGCTGTGCACCGGCTGCGCCCTCGTGTCCGAGGACGTGCAGCGTGGGGGCCACGAAGGCCCCACCTCGACCTGGGACGCCGAGTTCCTGCCCGAACTCGGCTAGTCGGCGCGGCCTCACATCGCCGCTCGCGTGCGCGTCGCACCCCGGCGCGTGCGGGCCTTTGCACCAGCGCTGCAATGGCACGGTGGTGGGCCGCATGCGCAGCGCGGCAGCAAGTTGCGCCACATCAAGTTTCCTTCCGTCGCCGGTCCTAGATTGCCTGCATCGAACGACGACGCGGAGACCGATGTGACCAAACTTCCCCCCGACAAGCTGCTCTGGATGTACGAGACCATGCTCGTGATCCGGCGTTACGAGGAAACACTGGCTCAGGTGTATCTGGAGGCCAAGCTGCCGCCTCACATCCAGCCCGGCCTGGCGTTCGACATCGCCTCGGGCCCGGTGCCCGGCGAGATGCACCTGGCGGCGGGGCAGGAGCCGGTGGCCGTGGGCGTGTGCGCGCACCTGCGAGACACCGACACCGTCGTCGGCACGCACCGCCCGCACCACTTCGCCATCGCCAAGGGCGTGCCGATGGACCGCATGACGGCCGAGATCTTCGGCAAGGTCACCGGGCTGGGGCGCGGCAAGGGCGGGCACATGCACCTGTTCGACCCGGCGCACCGCTTCAGTTGCAGCGGCATCGTGGGCGCCAGCCTGCCGCCCGCCTGCGGTGCTGCTCTGGCCGCCAAGCTGGGTGGCACCGATGCCGTGGCCGTGGCCTTCTTCGGTGAGGGCGCGGCCAATCAGGGCACGTTCCACGAATCGCTCAACCTGGCTGGCCTGTGGCAATTGCCAGTGATCTTCGTGTGCGAGGACAACGCCTGGGCCATTTCGGTGCCCAAGGCCAGGGCCACGGCCGTCGCCTCCAACGCCGGGCGCGCGGCGGCCTATGGAATCCCGGGCATCGCGGTCGAACACAACGACGCCATCGCGGTGTACGAAGCGGCGGCCACGGCCGTGGAGCGCGCGCGCAGCGGTGGCGGCGCCACGCTGATCGAGGTGAAGACCGACCGCTACTTCGGCCATTTCCAGGGCGATGCCGAGGTGTACCGGCCCAAGACCGAGGTGAGTGCATTGCGCCAGCACGACCCGATCCCCGCACTCGCGGCGTCGCTGCACCGACGCAAGCTGATGGACGACGCGCTCGATCACAGCATCCGCCAGCGCGCCGAGGCGCGCGTGGCAGCGGCCTTCGAATTCGCGCGCGGCAGCCTCTACCCGGCGGCCGCAGAGGCCACCGAACACGTGTTTGCCTGAACCCCCCGCCAGGAGACCCCCCATGAGCACTTCACGCACGCTGACCATGGCCCAGGCCATTGCGGAGGCGATCGGCCAGGAAATGGAGCGCGATCCGCGCGTCTTCGCGATGGGCGAGGACATCGGCCGCTACGGTGGCATCTTCAGCGCCACCAGCGGCCTGCTGGACCGTTTCGGACCCGAGCGCATCCGCGACACGCCGATTTCGGAGAGCGCTTTCATCGGCGCGGCCACGGGTGCAGGGGCCGAGGGCCTGCGACCGATTGCCGAGTTGATGTTTGTGGACTTCTTCGGCGTCTGCATGGACCAGATCTACAACCACCTGGCGAAGAACCCCTACATGTCGGGCGGCAACGTCAAGCTGCCAGTGGTGCTGATGACGGCCATCGGTGGCGGCTACGGCGATGCAGCCCAGCACTCGCAATGTCTGTATTCGACCTTTGCGCACATGCCGGGCCTCAAGGTGGTGGTGCCCTCCAACGCGCACGACGCCAAGGGCCTGATGATCCAGGCCATCCGTGACGACAACCCGGTCATGTACTTCTTCCACAAGGGCATCATGGGCCTGCCGTGGATGCAATACCACGAGGGCGCGAGCACGGTGGTGCCCGAGGAGCCCTACACCGTGCCCTTCGGCCAGGCCGCCGTGGTGCGCGAAGGTCGGCACGTGACCATCGTGACGCTGAGCCAGATGGTGCACAAGGCCCTGCTGGCCGCGCGCACCCTGCACACGCAGGGCATTGAAGCCGAAGTGATCGACCTGCGCACCCTTGTGCCGCTGGACACGCCGGCCGTGCTGCGCTCGGTCGGCAAGACCGGCCGGTTGTTGATCGTGGACGAGGACTACCTCGGCTTCGGCTTGTCGGGCGAGATTGCCGCCGTGGTGGCCGAACACATGGACGAGATCGCGCTGGCCGCGCCGATCCGCCGTCTGGGCGTGCCCAACGTGCCCATTCCTTACAGCCGCCCGCTGGAGCAGGCGGTGATCCCCTCGGTGACGCGCATCGTCGAGGCCTGCTGCGAGCTGGTGGACGCAAAGCTCAAGGTGGCGGCATGACCACAGCGGCGAATGCCCGCACGCTGGAATTGCGGCTGCCGCCCGAGAGCTGGGCCGGGGTGGAGGCCGGCGTGCAGGCTCTGCTCGAGCGCTGGCTGGTGGCCGAGGGCACGCCGGTGAGCGCGGGCCAGCCGCTGGCGCAGGCTGTGCTCGTCAAGAGCACGCTGGAGATCGTGTCGCCGGTGGCCGGCGTGCTGGAACGCGTGCTGGTGCCCGCAGGCGCGAACTTCGCGCGCGAGCAGGCGGTGGGCCGGCTCGCGGTGGGGTGAACCATGCAAACGCCGCTGGCACGGGCGGGCGTGTCCACCCACGCGGGCTTGTCGCTCGGGCGGGCGCAGCACGCCGAGGCCACCACGGCGTTGCTGCCCAGGCGCCTGCGCGCCAGCGGCGGCGGCGCGGTGTTGCTCGGGCCCTGGTTGCTGCGCGCCGTGGTGGTGCTGCCGGCGGGGCATCCCTGCGTACGCGGTGGCCCGGTGGCCGCAGCCCTGTGGTTCGGCGCGCTGCACCGCGATTGGCTGCGCGCGCACGGCATCGACGCGCAATGCCACGAGGGGCCCGTGTCTGCACACTGGGCGTGCTTTGCGGGCCGCGCGCCCGGTGAGGTGCTGGTGGACGGGCTCAAGCTCACCGGCATTGCGCAAACGTGGCGGCGTGATCGGGTGCAGCTGTGGTCGGGCACCTTGCTGAGCCCGGTGCCGTGGTCGATGCTGTGCCGCGAGCTCAACCGTCGGGGCGAGCACGCGCAGGCGCTGGCGCAGTCCACCACGACCGTGCAGGCCTGCCTGGGCCACGCGCCCGATGCGACGCGCTGGGCCGCCGAGCTGACCACCCGTCTGCAGCAGGGCGTGGCGAAGGCCGGAACTTGCGCCGCGTCAACTCCCGGGACGCGTGCGTTGCCAACATGGCCTGCAAACGCTGCGGCGATGGCCTCCAACGGCCCGCGCAGGCGCGACACAGGAGCGATGGCATGAAGACCGACGAGCAACTGAAGAAGGACGTGACGGCCGAGCTGGCCTGGGACCCGGCGGTCAACGCCGCCAACATCGGCGTGGCCGTGCGCAACGGCATCGTCACGCTCAGCGGCACGCTGGACACCTACGTGCAGAAACACGCGGTGGAGCGTGCGGTGCGCCGTGTGGCGGGCGTGCGCGGCATTGCGCTCGATCTGGAGGTCCGGCTGGCCCCGGGCCACGCGCGCACCGACAGCGAGATCGCCCAGGCGGCGGCGCACGCCATGCACTGGCATTCGCTGGTACCGGACGACCGCGTGAAGGTGGAGGTCGAAGACGGCTGGGTGCGCCTGAGCGGCGAGGTGGACTGGGCCTACCAGCGCGCCAGCGCCGAGCAATCGGTGCGCCCGCTCGTGGGCGTGCGCGGCGTCACCAACGACATCACGATCAAGCCGCGCGCCAACGCCAGCGAGATCTCGCGCGAGATCACCTCGGCGCTGGAGCGCCATGCCCGGCGTGAGGCCCGGCGCATCGCCGTGGAGGTGGAGGGCGGTGTGGTCACGCTGCGTGGCACGGTCGATTCGCTGGCCGAGCGGCAAGCCGCCGTCGGCACGGCCTTCGCGGCGCAGGGCGTCTCACGCGTCATCGACCAGCTTGACGTGGCTGTCTGAGGCCACACAAGGGTGTTCGCGGCCAAGCGCCGCATCCAGGAGACGGCAGCACGCGGGGCGCTGGAACACAACGACGGGCAACAACCGAGTACCGCAGTCGTGGACATGCAGCGCGAGCTGATCGGTGGCTGCGCTGCCTCAGCGCTTGCCGCCGAGCAGGCCGCCCAGCACGCCGCGCAGGATCTGTCGGCCCAGGCCGCTGGCCACCGTGCGCGCAGCGGTCTTGGCCATGGTCTGCACCAGGCCGTCGTACTGGCCTCCGCGCGGGCCGGTGCGGCCGAACAGCACCTCGTTGATGACGCTCTTTTCTTCGGCCGGCGCTTCCTTGGTGGCGCCCGGGATGCGCGGCGTTCTGGCGGCGGGCTTGTCCGAGGCTTCCTCGGCCGCCGCTTCAACGCGTGCACCGGCGTGGGCGCGGAACATCTCGTAGGCGCTTTCGCGATCGAGCGTCTTTTCGTACGTGCCGGCCACCAACGAGCCCTTGATGAGCGCCTGGCGCTGCTCGGGCGTGATCGGGCCGATCTGGCTGCCTGGCGGGATCACGTAGGCCCGCTCCGTCTCGCAGGGTCGGCCCTTGGCGTCGAGAAAGCTCACCAGTGCCTCGCCCACCGCAAGCTCGGTGATCGCCGCCTCGATGTCGAGCCCCGCCTTGGGCCGCATGGTCTGTGCGGTGGCCTTGACTGCCTTCTGGTCGCGCGGGGTGAAGGCGCGCAGCGCGTGTTGCACGCGGTTGCCCAGCTGGCCCAGCACGCTGTCCGGGATATCGAGCGGGTTCTGCGTCACGAAATAAACGCCCACGCCCTTGGAGCGCACCAGGCGCACCACCAGTTCGATGCGCTCGACCAGCACCTTGGGCGCCTCGTTGAACAGCAGGTGCGCTTCGTCGAAAAAGAACACCAGCTTGGGCTTCTCCGGGTCGCCGATCTCGGGCAGCGTCTCGAACAACTCCGAGAGCATCCACAGCAGAAACGTGGCGTACAGGCGCGGCGAGTTCAGCAGCTTGTCGGCTGTGAGGATGTTGATCACCCCCTTGCCGTCCACGGTCTGCATGAAGTCGGCGATGTCGAGCATGGGTTCGCCGAAGAACTTGTCGCCACCTTGTTCTTCCACCTGCATCAGCCCGCGCTGGATGGCGCCGATGGAGGCCGCGCTGATGTTGCCGTACTCGGTGGTGAACTGCTTGGCGTTGTCGCCCACGTGCTGCAGCATGGCCCGCAGGTCCTTCATGTCGAGCAGCAGCAGGCCGTTGTCGTCGGCGATCTTGAAGATCAGGTTGAGCACGCCGGTCTGCGTGTCGTTGAGGTTGAGCATGCGTGCCAGCAGCAGCGGGCCCATGTCGCTCACGGTGGCGCGCACCGGGTGGCCCTGTTCGCCAAACACGTCCCACAGCGTGGTCGGGCATTCGGTGGGTTGGGGCAGGTCGATGCCGCGGTCCTTCAGGATGCCGGCCATCTTCTCGCCGATCTTTCCGGTCTGGCTGATGCCGGTGAGGTCGCCCTTCACGTCGGCCATGAACACCGGCACCCCGATACGAGAGAACCCCTCGGCCAGTCCCTGCAGCGTGACCGTCTTGCCGGTGCCGGTGGCGCCGGTGATGAGCCCGTGGCGGTTGGCCAGACCGGGCAGCAACTGGCAGGTGGTCAGGGCGTTCTTGGCGATCAGCAGCGGTTCGGCCATGGGGCGATCCTTGTGGGTGGGTGGGGCGGAGCTGGAGGGTCGGGTCAGGCGCAATCGTAAAATCGCGTGCTCATTAGATCAAAGCCAACAGGCACCACAAGGACGCATCCATGGCCGGACACAGCAAATGGGCCAACATCCAGCACCGCAAGGGCCGCCAGGACGAGAAGCGGGGCAAGATCTGGACCCGTGTGATCCGCGAGATCACGGTGGCCGCGCGCAGCGGCGGCGGTGACCCCGCCATGAACCCGCGCCTGCGGCTGGCGATCGAGAAGGCCAAGGCGGCCAACATGCCGGCCGACCGCATCAAGTACAACGTGGACAAGGCCTCCGGCACGCTCGAAGGCCTGGCGCTGGAGGAAATCCGTTACGAGGGCTACGGCATCGGCGGCGCCGCGGTGATCCTGGACACCATGACCGACAACCGCGTGCGCACCGTGGCCGAGGTGCGCCATGCGTTCAGCAAGTACGGCGGCAACCTGGGCACCGAAGGGTCGGTGTCGTTCCAGTTCAAGCATTGCGGCCAACTGATCTTCGCACCCGGTACCTCGGAAGACGCGGTGATGGAGGTGGCGCTGGAGGCCGGCGCCGAGGACGTCATCACCGACGACGACGGCGCCATCGAGGTGCTGACAGCGCCGGCCGACTTCGAGGCGGTGAAGAACGCACTGGAGGCCAAAGGCCTCAAGCCCGAGATCGCCGAGGTCACCATGCGCGCGGAGAACACCGTCGCCCTCAGCGGCGAAGACGGCGCCCGCATGCAAAAACTGCTGGAAGTGCTCGAAGACCTGGACGACGTGCAGAACGTCTTCCACAACGCAGAAATCTCGGAATGAAAGTTCTCGTCATCGGCGGTGGCGGCCGCGAGCATGCGCTCGCCTGGCGCCTGAAGCAATCCGAGGGTGTGGAGCAGGTCTTCGTGGCGCCCGGCAACGCCGGCACGGCGCGCGATCCGCAACTCACCAACCTTCCCATCACCGACAAGGTCAAGCTGCGCGAATGGGTGCAGGCCAACGGCATCGAGCTCACCGTGGTGGGCCCCGAGGCACCGCTGGCGGCGGGCGTGGTCGACGAGTTCCGGGCCCACGGTCTGGCCATCTTCGGCCCCACGCAAAAGGCCGCGCA
The DNA here is from genome assembly GCF_023715105.1 of Hydrogenophaga intermedia. Taxonomy (GTDB): domain Bacteria; phylum Pseudomonadota; class Gammaproteobacteria; order Burkholderiales; family Burkholderiaceae_C; genus Hydrogenophaga; species Hydrogenophaga intermedia_A. The sequence goes on from NZ_JAMBNO010000006.1 coordinate 170,104, forward strand.
GCTGGAGAGCTCCAAGGCCTTCAGCAAGGCCTTCATGCAGCGCCACGGCATTCCCACGGCCGACTACCAGACCTTCACCGACGCAGCCAAGGCCCACGCCTACGTGGACGCCAAGGGGGCGCCGATCGTCATCAAGGCCGACGGCCTGGCCGCGGGCAAGGGCGTGGTGGTGGCCATGACGCTGGCCGAGGCGCACGAGGCGATCGACTTCATGCTGCTCGACAACAAGCTCGGTGTGGCGCACAACGAAGGCGGCGCGCGCGTCGTCATCGAGGAGTTCCTGCAGGGCGAAGAGGCCAGCTTCATCGTGCTGTGCGACGGTGAACACGCGCTGGCACTGGCCACCAGCCAGGACCACAAGCGCCTGAAAGACGCCGACCAGGGCCCCAACACGGGTGGCATGGGCGCGTACTCGCCCGCGCCGGTAGTCACGCCCGCGGTGCACCAGCGCGCCATGGACGAGGTGATCCTTCCCACGCTGCGCGGCATGAAGGCCGACGGCATTCCGTACACCGGTTTCCTGTACGCAGGCCTCATGATCACGCCCGACGGCGCGGTCAAGACGCTGGAGTTCAACTGCCGCATGGGCGACCCGGAGACCCAGCCCATCATGATGCGGCTGCGCAGCAACTTCGCGCAGGTGCTGCTGGCCGCCACGCGAGGCGAACTGGATCGCGTGCAATTGGATTGGGATCCGCGTGTTGCGCTGGGCGTGGTCATGGCTGCGGCTGGCTACCCCATGGACCCGCGCAAGGGCGACGCCATCACCGGCCTGCCGGCCGACGAGGCTGACCGCATGGTGTTCCACGCCGGTACCGCGCTGGACGGCGACACCGTGCGCGCCTCGGGCGGGCGCGTGCTGTGCGTGACGGCGCTGGCCGATACCGTGGCGCTGGCGCGGCAACGTGCCTATGCCGTGGTCGACGCGGTGCATTTCGACGGCATGCAGTGCCGTCGCGACATCGGTTTTCGCGCGCTTTGAGCACGCCCGCGCTCCTGGCGCCACCGCATCCGGTGCGCTTTCGTGGTTCGCGCCTGGCGCGCGCGCTGCTGGCGCTGGCGGGCTGGCGCGTCATCGAGGACGGTTTTCCCGCCCGCCAGGGCGTGGCCATCGTCTACCCGCACACCAGCAACTGGGATTTCGTGGTCGGCGTGCTCGCCAAGTGGAGCATCGGCATTCCGGTGCGCTTCTGGGGCAAGGACACGCTGTTCGACGTGCCGCTGTTCGGCCGCTGGCTGCGCTGGTTGGGCGGCATGCCGATCGAACGCCATTCACCGCGCGGCGCTGTGGGCGCCATGGTGCACACCATGCGCGAGGCCGTGGCGCGTGACGAGCTGCTGTGGCTGGCGCTCTCGCCCGAGGGCACGCGCCGGCGCACCGAAGGCTGGCGCAGCGGCTTCTACCAAGTGGCGCTGGGTGCCGGCGTGCCGCTGGCACTGGTGGTGCTCGACTACGGCCAACGCCAGGTGCGGGTGCACGACTTCCTGCTGCTGAGCGGTGACAGTGCCGCCGATTACGCCCGCATCGCCCAGGGTTTTGCGGGCGTGCGCGGTTTTCAACCCGGGAAAGCCAGCCCCGTGCAGCCCTTGCCCAAGCGTCTGACTGCCGATACGGTGTGAACATGCCCGACCAACCCATCGTCACCGTCCGCGAGTACCTGATCGATCTGCAGGAGCGCATCACCTCCACCGTGGCGATGGTGGACGGTGGCCGCTTCGTGGTCGATCGCTGGAAGAAGCCGCCCGGCGAGAAGCTGCAGGGCGAAGGCATCACCCAGATCCTCGAGGACGGCGCCGTCTTCGAACGCGCCGGCTGCGGCTTCTCGCACGTGAGTGGGCCGCAATTGCCGCCCTCGGCCACGCAGCACCGGCCCGAGCTGGCGGGGGCACCGTTCGAGGCCATGGGCGTTTCGCTGGTGTTCCACCCGCGCAACCCCTACGTGCCCACGGTGCACATGAACGTGCGCATGATTGCCGCCACCCCCAAGGGCGGCGAACCGGTGTGCTGGTTCGGCGGTGGCATGGACCTCACCCCGTACTACGGCGACGAGGACGACGCGGTGCACTTCCACCGCACCTGCAAGAGCGCGCTCGACCCCTTCGGTGTTGACAAGTACCCGCGGTTCAAGAAGTGGTGTGACGAGTACTTCTACCTCAAGCACCGCGACGAACAGCGCGGTATCGGCGGCGTGTTCTTCGACGACTTCTCCGAGCTCGGCTTCGACGGCAGCTTTGCCATGATGAGTTCGGTGGGTGACGCCTTCCTCGACGCCTACCTGCCGATCGTGGACCGGCGCAAGAACACCCCCTACGGTGAGCGCGAGCGCAGCTTCCAGCTCTACCGTCGCGGCCGCTACGTCGAGTTCAACCTGGTGTGGGACCGTGGCACCCACTTCGGCCTGCAATCGGGCGGCCGCAGCGAATCGATCCTGCTGTCCATGCCGCCGTTGGTGAGCTGGGCCTACAACCGCAAGACCAAGAAGGGCACGCCGGAGGACCGGCTGTACCGCGAGTTCCTGGTGCGCAAGGACTGGGTCTGATGGCCGACGCGCCCGCCGCGATCCGCCGCGTCGGCATGTTCGGTGGCGCCTTCGACCCGCCGCATGGCGCGCACCGGGCGCTCGCCGAGGCCGCCATCGAACAACTGCAACTCGACCGCCTGCACGTGCTGCCCACCGGCCACGCGTGGCACAAGTCGCGTGCGCTGCTGCCGGCCCATCACCGCATTGCCATGTGCGAACTCGCCTTCGGCGACCTGCCGCGCGTGCGCATCGACGTGCGCGAGACCGAGCGCCCCGGGCCGAGCTACACCGCCGACACGCTGGCCGAGTTGCGCGCCGAATACCCCGCCGCGCAGTTGTTCCTGGTGCTGGGCGCCGACCAGTTGCTGGCCTTCAAGAGCTGGGTGCGCTGGCAGGACGTGCTGGCGCAGGCCACCCTCGCGGTGGCCAACCGGCCCACCAGCATCGGCGCCCAGGCGCTGCTGGGCGAGGCGCCCGAGACCGATCTTTCGGGCGTCGACATCCCCTTCGAGCGGCTGGACATGCCGCTGCAACACCTCAGCGCCACCGCGGTGCGCGCCCGCCTGGCTGGCGGCGCCGCCGACGGGCCGCCCCTGGACGTGCTGGTCCCGGGTGCGGTCGCAGGCTATATTTCGCAGCATCACCTTTACCAGACCGCTTCATGACGACCAGCGAATCCGCCGCGAAAAAAGACATCCAGAAACTGCAGAAGGCCATCGTGGAGGGCCTGGAGGATGTCAAAGGCCAGGACATCGTGGTCTTCAACACCGAAGAACTCTCACCGCTGTTCGAGCGCGTGATCATCGCCAGCGGCACCTCCAACCGCCAGACCAAGGCGCTGGCCGCCAGCGTGCGCGACGCCGTGCGAGAGGCCGGTTTCGACAAGCCCCGCATCGAGGGCGAGGACAACGGCGAGTGGATCATCGTGGACTGCGGCCAGGCCGTGGCGCACGTGATGCAGCCCGTGATCCGCCAGTACTACCGGCTCGAAGAGATCTGGGGTGCCAAGCCGGTGCGCCTGAAGGCCGCGGCCAAGGCCGCTGCCGGCGCTGCCAAACCCCGTACCAAGGCGGCTGCGGACGATGCCGCGCCTGCGAAGGCCCCGGCGCGCAAGGCGCCGGCGAAGAAGGCTGCCGCCGCGGCGCCCAAGCCCTTACCCCGCGGCGCAGGTCGAGCGGCGCCTGCCGGCAAGCGAGCGTCGACCAGTTCGTCGGCCAAGCCTGCAGCCGGCAGCTCGCGCAGTGCCAAGCCCGCCGGCAAGACGGTCGCCAAGCCCGCCGGCAAGTCCGCCAAGCCGCGCGCCGCGCTGCCCAAGGTGGTCGTGAACGCGCCCGCCACCAAGAAGAAGGCCTCGCCCAAGGCCGCGGCGCCCGCCGCGCGCAAGGCGGCCAAGCCCGCCGTCAAGAAGAAGACATGAAACTCGTGATCGTCGCGGTCGGGCAGAAGGTGCCCGACTGGGCCCAGACCGCCTACGACGATTACGCCAAACGCTTCCCGCCCGAGCTGCGCGTCGAGCTCAAGGCCGTCAAGACCGAACCGCGAGGCTCCAAGACCGTCGAGACGCTCTGGGCCGCGGAGCGCCAGCGCATCGAGGCCGCCATACCTCGCGGCGCTCGCATCGTGGCGCTCGACGAGCGCGGCACCGCGCTCACCACGCAAGCGCTCGCGCAGCAGCTGCGCCAGTGGCAGCAGGGCGGTGACGACGTGGCACTCATCATCGGCGGGCCCGACGGCCTGGACCCCGCATTCCGTGACGCCGCGCACCAACGCGTGCGTCTGTCCGACCTCACGCTGCCGCACGCCATGGTGCGCGTGCTCCTGATCGAGCAGCTCTACCGTGCGTGGTCGATCAACGCGAACCACCCCTACCACCGCGAATGAAGCCGTTCGTCTACCTGGCCTCGCAAAGCCCGCGCCGTCGCGAACTGCTCACGCAGTGGGGCGTGGCGCACGAACTGCTGCTGCCCGACGCCGACGAGGACGCTGAATCGCTGGAGGCGGTCAAGCCCAACGAAGCGCCTGCGGCCTATGTGCAGCGGGTCACCGCGCTCAAGCTGGATGCGGCCATGCAGCGCCTCAAGCGCCGTGGCCTGCCGCCGGCGCCCGTGCTGTGCGCGGACACCACCGTGGCGCTTGGTCGACGCATCCTGGGCAAACCGGCCGATGCCGCCGAGGCGCGCCGCATGCTGGCCGATCTGTCAGGCCGAGAGCACCGGGTGCTTACCGCGGTGGCGGTGGGCAAGGCCGCAAAGTTCGCCAAGGGCGGCCAACGCTGGGCCGCGCTTTCCACGTCCACCGTCACGTTCGACACGCTCACGGCGACGCAGATACGCCGCTACGTGGCGGGCGGCGAGCCCATGGGCAAGGCCGGCGCGTACGCGATCCAGGGCCACGCGGGCCTGTGGGTGCGCCGCATCCATGGCAGCCACACAGGCATCATCGGCCTGCCCGCGTTCGAAACCGCGCAGTTGCTGCGCGCCGCGGGCCTGCCCATCCTCTGACGCCGATACTTTCGAGCACCCCATGAACCAGGACATCCTGATCAACTGGTCTCCGCAGGAGACGCGCGTGGCCGTGGTGGAGCAGGGTGCGGTGCAGGAGGTACACATCGAGCGCACGCTCGAGCGCGGCCTGGTCGGCAACATCTACCTCGGCAAGGTCTCGCGTGTGCTGCCGGGCATGCAGTCCGCGTTCCTGGACATCGGGTTGGACCGCGCGGCCTTCCTGCACGTGGCCGATCTGATGCCCAACATCCAGGCCAAGCATGCCGCGCCGCGCGCACCCAGTGCCGAGGGTGCGCCGCAGGTGCTGGCCCCCAACCCGGTGTTGCCGATCGAGAAGCAGATTTTCGAAGGCCAGGCGCTGATGGTGCAGGTGCTCAAAGACCCGATCGGCACCAAGGGCGCCCGGCTCACGGCGCAGATCAGCATCGCCGGGCGTCTGCTGGTGTTTCTGCCGCAAGACAGCCATATCGGTGTGTCGCAGAAGATCCCGCTGGCACAGCGCGAGGCCCTGCGCGCGCGCCTGCAACAGCTCACCGCCACCACCGACGGCTCCCCCACGGGCGGCTTCATCCTGCGCACCAACGCCGAGGACGCGAGCGACCAGGAGCTCGCCGATGACGTGGCCTACCTGCGCAAGACCTGGCTGCGGATCAAGCAGGCGGCCCTGAGCCAACCCAGCGCCACCTTGCTGCACGAGGATTTGAACCTCATCCAGCGCGTGCTGCGCGACCTCACGAGCGCCGAGACGCAGTCGATCCGCATCGACTCGCGCGAGCAGCACGGTCTGTTGCAGGGTTTTGCCGCCGAGTTCATGCCCGACACCGTGGCCAAGCTGCAGCACTACAGCGGCGAGCGTCCGATCTTCGACCTCTACAACGTGGACGAGGAGATCGCGCGCGCGCTCGGCCGCCGCGTGGACCTCAAATCCGGCGGCTACCTCGTGATCGACCAGACCGAGGCGCTGACCACGGTGGACGTGAACACCGGTGGCTTCGTGGGCGCGCGCAACTTCGACGACACGGTGTTCCGCACCAATCTGGAGGCCGCGCAGGCCATCGCGCGCCAGCTGCGCTTGCGCAACCTCGGCGGCATCGTCATCGTCGACTTCATCGACATGACGCGCGAGGACCACCGCGAGGCGGTGTTGTCCGAGTTCCGCAAGCAGCTCGGCCGCGATCGCGTGAAGACCATGATCGGCAGTTTCTCGCAGCTCGGGCTGGTGGAGATGACGCGCAAGCGCACGCGCGAGTCGCTGGCCCACATGCTGAGCGAGCCCTGCGAGGCCTGCGGCGGCAAGGGCGAGGTGAAGACCGCGCGCAGCGTGTGCTACGACATCCTGCGCGAGATCCTGCGCGAGGCGCGTGCCTTCAACCCGCGCGAGTTCCGCGTGGTGGCATCACCCAAGGTGGTGGAGTTGTTCCTGGACGAAGAGCGCGCTCACCTGGCGGGCCTGTCCGAATTCATCGGCAAGCCGATCTCGCTGCAAAGCGAAAGCTCGATGACGCAGGAGCAGTACGACATCGTGCTGCTCTGACGCATGCTCAGGCGGTGCGTGCCGCCGATCCTTCACGCACCGGCCCGACACGCGCTTCGATGTCGTGCTGCAGTTCGCGGCGCAAGCCCAGCAGGAAGCCGGCTTCGGCCACCACGAACAGCGGGCCGATGATCAGGCCGGTGATGTCGTCCACGAAGGCGGGTTTGCGGCCTTCGTAGTAGTGGCCGATGAACTGGATCACCCAGCCCACCACGAACAGGCCAATGCCGACCACCAGCCAGGTGGCGGTGGGCTGCGCGGCCACCGCCTGTGCAAACCACAGGCACAGCGCCATCAGCGCCGCCATCACCACACCCAGCCGCAGATCGAGCCGCAGGTAGTACAGCACGCTGGCCAATGTCACCAGCGTGGCGGGGGAGAGCGCTACGCCACCCCACTGCCCGAACACCGGCCGCGCCAGCAGCACCGCCACGGCCATCACGATCATGGGAATGCCGACGAAGTGGGTGAGGATGTTGCGCCGGTCACGGTGGTAGGCCGCGTACTGGCTGAGCTGGTCGGTGAGTGTCTTCATCGCACGTCTCCTCGCTACGGGATGGCGTGTTTTACACCCGCGCCCCGCGGCACTCAACCGGGAAAGCCACGGCCCGTGGTCGCCCGGACGTCACTGCCGCGCTCAGCCCGCCGTGCTCAGGCCCTGGGCGTGCAGGCGCGCGTACAGGCCGTCGGCCGCCAGCAGCGCGGCATGCGTGCCCTGCTCGATGATCCGGCCATCGGCCAGCACCACCACGCGGTCGGCGTGCTCGATGGTGGAGAGCCTGTGCGCGATGACCAGCGTCGTGCGTCCCTTCATGAGGCGCGCCAGCGCCTCCTGCACCAGCCGCTCGGACTCGTTGTCCAGCGCCGAGGTGGCCTCGTCGAGGATCAGGATGGGCGCGTCTTTGTAGATGGCGCGTGCGATGGCCAGTCGCTGGCGCTGGCCACCCGACAGCTCGGTGGCGTTGTGCCCCACGTTGGTGTGCATGCCCTGGGGCAGCTTGGTCAACAACTCGCTCAGGTTCGCCGATTCGAGTGCGGCGCGTGCGCGGGCCTCGTCGATCTGGTCGTCGGCCGCGCCCAGGGCCACGTTGGCCGCCAGCGTGTCGTTGAGCATCACCACGTCCTGGCTGACCATGGCGAACTGACGGCGCAGGCTGCCCAGATCCCAGTCGGGCAAGGGCACGCCGTCGAGCGTGACCGAGCCGCGTTCGACCTCCACGAAGCGGGGCAGCAGGTTCACCAGCGTGGTCTTGCCCGAGCCTGAGGGGCCCACGAAGGCCACCACCTCGCCGTGCCGGATGGTGAGGTCGATGCCGCGCAGCGCGATGCCGTTCTCGCCATCGGGTGGGGTGTCGTCCTTGGGGGCGTAGCGCACCCACACGCCTTGCAGCGCGATGGCGCCTCGCGCACGGTCGGTGGTGTGCGTGCCACCGGACTGTTCATCCGTTTGCTCGATCAGCTCGAGCCCGCGCTCCAGGGCGGCCAGCCCGCGCGTGATCGGCGAGGCGATCTCGGCCAGGTGGCGGATCGGTGCGATCAGCATCAGCATGGCGGTGACGAAGGCCACGAAGTTGCCCACCGTCACGCCCGAGGTGGTGCTTTGCCACAGCGCCACCGCCACCACCGCCGACAGCGCAGCCGAGGCCAGCAGTTGGGTGAAAGGCGTCATCGCGGCCATGGCCACCGTGCTCTTGAGGGCCAGGCGGCGCAAGGCCACGCTCAGCACGTCGAAGCGTTCGGCCTGACGCTGCTGCGCGCCGTGCAGGCGCACCACGCGGTGGGCCAGGGCGTTTTCTTCCACCACGTAGGCCAGTTCGTCGGTGGCCTGCTGGCTGGCGCGGGTGAGGCGGTACAGCCGCTTGGAGAGCACGCGCATGATCCAGGCCAGACCCGGGAAGATGGCGATCACGATCAGCGTGAGCTTCCAGTTCAGGTAGAGCAGGTAGCCCATGAGCGCCACCAGCGTGAGGCTGTCGCGTGCCAGCGTGATCAGCGAGGACACCAGCATCTGCGAGCCGGTCTGCACCTCGTACACCAGGGTGTTGGAGAGCTTGCTCGCGCTTTGCCGGCTGAACAAGGACAGCTGCGCCGCGTTGAGCTTGGCAAACATGGCCCGGCGCATGTTGAGCATGCCGGTGTTGGCGGTGTACGAAAGCGCGTACTGCGCCACGAAGGAGGCCATGCCGCGCAGGCCGAACAGGCCCATGAAGGCGACCGGCACCATCCACAGCTGAATGCGGCCGTCATTGAAGCCCTCGTCGAGCAGCGTCTTGAGCAACGCCGGGATCATGGGCTCGGTGAGCGCGCCCACCACGGTTGCCAGCGCCGCGAACACGATGCCTTTGCGCGCGTCGCGGAAGTACGGCCACAGCCGCCGCACGCGCTGCAGCACGCTGCCGGACAGGGGAACGTTGGTGGACGTGTCGGGGGTCAAGGGCGGTCGGGTTGCGGTCGGGTGCCTGGGTCGGGAACCATCGCGGCGTCGTGCGATCCAGAGCGCCGCGGGGCTCACATCTTGTCACGGGCGCCTGACGAGGCTCCGGTATTATCGACCGGTCCGTCTTCAGGGCACCGGGCGCCGCGCCCCTCACTGCCCGAACCTCCCAACACCATGATCGAACCGACCCGTCCCCATCCCCAGGCTGGGATGCCGCGCCGGCATGCCCTCGGGCTGGTAGCCGCCATGCCCCTGCTGGGGCTGGCGGCCACGCCCGCCCTGGCGCAGTTCCGCGTCGAAGTGGCCGGCGTGGGCCTCACGCGCTTCCCGTTCTCGGCCGTCAACTTCCGCGGCAACGACGCGGCCAGCGAGAACATCGCCGCCATTGTGCGGGCCGATCTCGAGCGCTCAGGGCAGTTCATCTTCGTGCCGCCGCTGGCGGGTGCGCTCGATGAAACCTCGCGTCCCGATCTCGCGCCCTGGCGCGAGCGCGGCGCCGATTCCCTGCTCACCGGCAGCGTCACGCGCCTGGCCGATGGCCGCTTCGACGTGCGTTTCCGGCTCTGGGACGTGGTGCGCACCGCCGACCTCGGCGGCCTGAGCTACCCGGTGGCCGCGACCGACCTTCGTCTGGCCGCGCACCGCATCGCCGACTACATCTACGAGAAAATCACCGGCGAGAAGGGTGTCTTCTCCACCCGCATCGCCTACGTCACCAAGGCCGGCAACCGCCACAACCTGTGGGTGGCCGACGCCGACGGCGAGAACGCCCGCGCTGCGCTCACCAGCCCCGAGCCCATCATCTCGCCCAGCTGGGCCCCCGGCGGTGGTCAGCTCGCCTACGTTTCGTTCGAGTCGCGCAAGCCCGTGATCTATGCGCACGAGGTGGCTTCCGGGCGGCGCCGGTTGCTGGCCAACTTCCGCGGCTCCAACAGCGCGCCGGCCTGGTCGCCCGATGGCAAGTCGCTGGTGGTCACGCTCTCACTCTCGGGCAACGCCCAGCTCTACGCGATGGACGTCAACGGCGGCGAACCCAGGCGCCTGTCGCAGAGCAGCAGCATCGACACCGAACCCGTTTTCAGCGCCGACGGCCAGCAGATCTACTTCGTGAGCGACCGCGGTGGCTCACCGCAGATCTACCGCATGCCGGCGCAGGGCGGGGGGGCGCAGCGCGTCACCTTCACCGGCAACTACAACATCTCGCCTGCGCTCAGCCCCGATGGCCGCTGGCTGGCCTTCATCTCGCGCGTCAGCGGGGCGTTCCGTCTGCACGTGATGGAACTTGCCACCGGCACCGTGACCGCGCTCACCGAGACCGGCGGCGACGAGAGCCCGAGCTTCGCCCCCAACAGCCGCATGATCATCTACGCCACGCGTGACAAAGGCGCCGAGGCGCTGATGACGACCACCATCGATGGCCGCATCAAGACGCGTCTGGCGGGCGCCCAGGGCGACATCCGTGAGCCCGAATGGGGCCCGTTCCTGCGCTGACCCCCCGCGCCGAACCACCCCGCAACCGATTGATTCGTTTCCACTTCACCTTCTCCACAGGCAGCACCATGTCCCACTTCTCGTTCCGTCGTTTCAACGGCCTGCTGGCCACCCTCATCGCGTCGTTCGTCCTTGTGGCCTGCGGCTCCAATGTGCGCCTTGACCAACCCCCGGTCGACGACCGCAGTGGCACCGCGGCTGGTGGTGCCGGTGCGGCGGGCGGGCAGGGCAGCGGCGTGGATCAACGCGGCGTGGCTGGCGTTCAGGTGCCGGCCACCAGCGGCACCCAGCCCGCGGCCATGCAGCGCGTGATCTATTTCGACTACGACAGCTTCGAGGTCAAGTCCGATTCCGCAGCGCTGCTCGAGGCCAACGCGCGCTACCTCAACGCCAACCGCAACGTGCGCGTGGCGCTCGAAGGCCACACCGACGAGCGTGGCGGCCGCGAGTACAACCTCGCGCTGGGCCAGAAGCGCGCTGAGGCCGTGCGCCGTGCGCTGTCGCTGCTGGGCGTGCAGGACGGTCAGATGGAAGCGGTGAGCTTCGGCGAGGAAAAGCCCGCCGTCACCGGCTTCGATGAGTCGGCCTGGTCGAAGAACCGCCGCGTGGAAATCACTTACCGCTGAAACCACCCATGACGATGCTGCGCCCATCCCGTTCGCTCGCTGCCGCCGTGGTGGTGGCTTTCTGCGGTGCGTGGTCGCCCATGGCGCATGCCATCTTCGGCGACGACGAAGCCCGCAAGGCCATCATCGACCTGCGCCAGCAGGTCGAGACCAACCGGCTGGCCGCCGACGCGGCCGCCAAGGCAGCGGCCGAGAACGATGCCGGCATCAAGCGCAGCCTGCTCGAACTGGCCAACCAGATCGAGCAGCTGCGCGGCGAGATCGCGCGCCTGCGTGGCCAGAACGAGCAGCTCGCGCGCGAAGTGGCCGAGCTGCAGCGCGCCCAGAAGGACGTGCAGGCCGGCGTGGATGAGCGGCTGCGTCAGTTCGAACCGGTGAAGGTCGAGCTCGATGGCCGCAGCTTCACGGCGCAGCCGGCCGAGAAGGCCGAGTTCGAGGCCGCCATGGCCACGCTGCGCCGCTCCGAGTTTCCCGCCGCCTCGGCGGCCTTCACCGCCTTCCTGCGCCGCCACCCCACCAGCGGCTTCACGCCCGTGGCGCTGTACTGGCTGGGCAACGCGCAGTACGCCGCGCGTGCCTACAAGGATGCGGCGGACACCCACCAGCGCCTGGTGCGCGAGTTTGCCGACCACCCACGCACGCCCGAGGCCATGCTGGCCCTGGCCAACAGCCAGGTCGAGCTCAAGGACACCCGGGGAGCCCGCAAAACGCTGGACGACCTGGTGAAGCTGCACCCGCAGAGCGAAGCCGCTGCCGCCGCCAAGGAACGCCTTGCGCGGTTGAGGTAACGCAACCCCGCTGCGGCGGGAGTGCCTGGGCCGCACCTACAATCGCGGCCCTATGGACGATCTTGCTGCCTTTCAATCGCTGAACCAGACGGTCCTGTGGGCCGCCTTCGCCGTGGCCGCGGCCTTCGGCTTCATTGCCCAACGCACCCATTTCTGCACCATGGGGGCGATCAGTGACATCGTCAACATGGGCGACTGGACCCGCATGCGCATGTGGGGCATGGCGGTGGGCGTGGCCGCCATCGGTTTCTACGCGCTCGGCTGGCTCGGGCTCATCGACACCGGCAAGTCGCTCTACACCGGCAGTCGCGTGATCTGGCTCTCGGCGCTGGTCGGCGGTGCGCTGTTCGGTTTCGGCATGGTGCTGGCCTCGGGTTGCGGCAGCAAGACGCTGGTGCGCATCGGCGCGGGCAGCCTCAAGTCGCTGGTGGTGTTCCTGGTGATGGGGCTGGCCGCATTCATGACCTTGCGCGGCATCGTCGGCGTGGCGCGCAACGCCACGGTCGATCAGGTCAGCTTCGAGATTCCCGCCGGCGCGGCCGTGCCGGCATGGCTCGCCGCGGGGTTCGGCGTGAACATGGCCACCGCGGGCCTTGCCTGCGCGCTGCTGCTTGGCGGTGCGCTGATCGTCTGGGCCCTGTGGTCGCGCGACTTCCGCGGCGGCTTTGACAACCTGCTCGCGGGTCTGGGCATTGGCCTGACCATCGTGGCCATGTGGTGGGTCAGCGGCCACCTGGGCTTCGTGCCCGAGCACCCCGAGACGCTGGAGCCGGTGTACGTCGGCAGCAACAGCGGGCGCATGGAGTCGCTCACCTTCACCGCGCCGATGGCCTTCGTGCTCGACTGGCTGATCTTCTTCAGCGACACGACCAAGGTGCTCACCTTCGGCGTGGTCACCGTGGTCGGCGTGGTGGTGGGCTCGCTTGCCTGCGCCCTCATCGAGCACAGCTTCCGTTGGGAAGGGTTTCGCGACACGCAGGACACCGCGCTGCACCTGGTGGGCGCCGTCTGCATGGGCGTGGGTGGCGTCACCGCGCTGGGCTGCACGGTCGGCCAGGGTCTTTCGGGCTTGTCCACCCTGAGCCTCACGAGCGCCATCGCGGTAGCCGGCATCATGGCCGGTGCGGTGCTGGGGTTCCGCTTCCAGATGTGGCTGCTGGAGCGCGCAGGTTGAGCCTTGCCGACGACGCCTCGTTCGAGCGCCGCTTCGGCGGGCTGCGGCGGCTCTATGGCGTCGAGGGCGCGCAGCGGGTGTTCGACGCGCACGCCGTGGTGGTCGGCATCGGGGGTGTGGGCTCGTGGGCGGCAGAGGCGCTCGCGCGCAGCGGCGTGCGCCGCCTCACGCTGATCGATCTCGATCATGTGGCCGAATCGAATATCAACCGTCAAGTGCACGCCACGGATGCCACGCTTGGGCAGGCCAAGGTCGAGGCCATGCGCGAGCGCATCCTCGGCTTTCACCCGGGCATCGAACTCGAGCTGATCGATGAATTCGTTGACGGCGAGAACTGGCCCGCATTGCTGCACGGGCAGCAGCCCGATGGCGTGATCGACGCTTGCGACCATGTGCGTGCCAAGACCGCCCTGGCCGCGTGGGCGCGCGATCAGCGCGTTCCCTTCGTGAGCGTGGGCGCCGCGGGTGGCAAACGCCATGCCGAAGCGGTGCAGATCGCCGATCTTGCCGATGTCACGCACGACCCCTTGCTGGCGCAACTGCGCTACCGCCTGCGCAAGCACCACGGCGCGCCGCGCGCCGGCGCCATGCAGGTGGCCTGTGTGCACAGCCGCGAAGCGGTGGCACCGCCCGATCCTTCGTGCGCGCTCGATGGCGGCGACGGTTCGCTCAACTGCCACGGCTATGGATCGGTCGTCACCGTCACGGCCACCTTCGGCTTGTGCGCGGCCGGCTGGCTTCTCGACACGCTCGCGCGCAGCGAGCGCAAAAATGTGAACGCCCCTTCAAAAGGGGTTCAAAAGCACGCTATAATTTGAGGCTTCGCAGCGTGCTAACAGCAAGCGGCGAAGAGTGTGGGACGTTAGCTCAGTTGGTAGAGCAGCGGACTTTTAATCCGTTGGTCGGCAGTTCGAGCCTGCCACGTCCTACCACCAACAAGAAGGCCCTGGTCGCAAGACCAGGGCCTTTTTCTTGGTTCATCGAGGAATTCCGGGGAACGCGGCGCGGATCTTGAGGAAGAAGTACTCCTCATCGCGGTAGCCATAGGCTCGGCGCTTGATGACCTTGATGGTGTTGTTGATGCCCTCGACCACGCTGGTGTTGAGCGGGTGTCGACAACGAGCCAGGATGCCATGCCAATAGCCCTGCAGCCGCTTGGCAAAGAGCTGTAAGGCGGGAATGGCGCTTTGCTCGGCCTGCTCGCACCATTGCTCCCAGGCCCGCGTGGCCCAGGCGGGTTTGCGGTAGAACCACAGCCGCTTGAGTTCGTCGCGCAGCAGGTACACGCACAGCAGGGGCTCATTGGCCGCCAGCAACTCCTGCAACCGCACCGACTGCTCGGGCTGCAGGTGGGTGCGATTGCGCAGCAGCAGCCAGCGGCTGGACTTCAAGACCCGCCGAGCCGGCCGGTCATGGCGCAGCCGGTTGGCCTGATCTACCCGGACCCGGTCGATCACCTCCCTGCCGTACTTGGCCACGACATGGAACAAGTCGTAGACCACCTCGGCCTGAGGGCAATGCGCCTTGATCTCCAGTTCGTAGGCCGTTGTCATGTCGATGGCCACAGCCTCTATGCGCTGGGCCACGCCCGCAGGCAACTGCTCAAAGAAGGCTCTGGCCGTCTCGCGTGAGCGCCCCGGCCCGATCCACAGCACCTGTCGCGATATCGGATCGACCACCACCGTCGCGTAGCGATGGCCCTTGTGCAGGGCAAACTCGTCCATCGCCAGGTAACGGATGGCCGCCCAGTCAGGCTCGGCAACACTGGCTTGCAAGCGCACCTTGTCGATCGACTTGACCGTGTGCCAGCCCAGGTCGAAGAACGCAGCCACCGCCTGCACATTGCTGGAGCGCAGCAGCTTCTCGCACGCATCGGCAAATCGCTGCGTGACCCTCTGGTAGCGCCCCAGCCAATCGAGCTTCTCCAGTTGGGGGCCCCCGCAGCGCTCGCACATCACCCTGCGACGCGGCACATGCAGAACCACCCGGTACTCGAACAACGGCAGATCGCGTACCCGACGCACCGTTGTCTCGTGTACCTGTGAGCAGCGCGTACCGCATCGCTCGCAGAGCATGACCTTGCTCACCGGCCTGAGGTACAGCGACAGCGTGTGTCCTTCCTCCTGCGGCCACTCCACCTGCTCGAGCTGGTAGCCCTTCCAGCACCCCAGTGTCTGCAGCGTCTTGCGATCCAGCATGCCCCTCCCCATAGCTTGTCAATGCAGACCTCAGCATAGGAGAGACGCACCCTTCAGTCCCCGAAAATCTCCGATGAACCTTTTTCTTTGCGGTATCGGGCCTGGCCAGCATGCACGCTTGGGCGATGCGTTCTGGCGGTGCCGCGCTATGCTTCACGTGGCTGCCCGGGTGGGGCGGCATGGCGGGATACCGCCCAGGAGGAGAACGAATGCGCAGTTTCTTTGCGGCCATTGCCTTGGCCGCCTCCATGGTGGGGGCTGCACAAGCCACCACCGTTTACCAGTTCCAGGTCACGTCGATGGGCTGCTCGGGTTTGTTCTGCGAGGACTGGAGCGACGAACTCAACAGCCTGACGATCAGCATGACGGCGCCTGTTGGCGAGTTGCAGGTGCTCACCACCGGTTGGCCGTGGGACCCAGTCACGTCGTACTACGTCAACGAGAACATCGCGGCCGTCGGGTTCGACGCCTTGCAGATCCGCGTGAACACCAGCGAAGGGCGTTGCGAGACGTCCTGGCTGTGTCTCATGGAAGCCTCGCTGTTCGGCACCGACTACCTTCAAGGCAGCATCCGGACCAACTCTGAAAATCACGACATCTTCATGGCGTCGAGCGGGACGGACGTCTGGTCCGGTTACCTGAACTCGGATCGCGGACCGACCACACCCGACAACCGTCCGGTCTACACCGGTGTGTGGCGCGCAGTGCCCGAGCCCGGCGTCCTTTCCTTGTTGCTCGCGGGCATGGTCGGCTTGATGGGGCTGCGCCGTGGCGAGGGCGCCAGGGTCACTTCTTGAGCATGCCCCACACCACCAGGATCAGGATGGCGCCGATGACGGAGGCGATGAAGCCGGCGACCTGACCGGGGGCGTAGAGGCCGAGTGCGGCGCCGAGGTAGCTGGCCACGAAGGAGCCGGCCACGCCAAGCACGGCGGTCATGATCCAGCCCATGCTGTCGTTGCCGGGCTTGAGCATGCGGGCCACGAAACCCGCGATGAGGCCGATGAAGAGGGTGCCGAGAATGGACATCATGGTGCGCGCCTTCCTGTGGGTTGTGGAGGAGGGCGGCCCTGGGGCCGCCGCGGTCCACTGTAGCGCGCCCGGGCGGCGCCGGGGTGTCAGGGTATCGCCGGCTGCTCGATGGCTTCGGTGAGTTCCAGCCAGCGGCCTTCGAGCTCGCTGTTCTCCTGATCGATGGCCTTGAGCTCGCGGCCGGCCTGCGCAAGGCGGGCCGGGTCCTGTGTGGCCATGAGCTCGGCTTCGATGCGGCTGCGTTGCTCGCCCAGCTGTGCCATGCGCTGCTCCACCTGCGCCAGTTCCTTCTTCAAGGGGCGCAGGCGCTCGTTGAGTTCCTTCTGGCGCTGGGCGTCGGCGCGGCGGTCCACCACGGCCGGCGCGGGCGCGGGTGCGGCTGCGGATGCGGATGCGGATGCGGACGGCTCGGCCGCGCGGGCTTGCTCGCGCTGGGCCTCGCGCGCCTGTTTGGCCACGTCCAGCAGGTAACGCTGGTAGTCGTCGAGGTCGCCGTCGAACGGGGAGATGCCGCCGCGCGAGACGAGCCAGAACTCGTCGCACACCGCGCGCAGCAGCGAGCGGTCGTGGCTCACCAGCATCACCGTGCCTTCGAACTCGTTGAGCGCCACCGACAGCGCCTCGCGCGTGGCGAGGTCGAGGTGGTTGGTGGGCTCGTCGAGCAGCAGCAGGTTGGGGCGTTGCCAGACGATCATGCACAGCACCAGGCGCGCTTTCTCGCCACCGCTCATGCTGCCCACGGCCTGGAACACCTGATCGCCGGTGAAATTGAAGCTGCCCAGGAAGCTGCGCAGATCCTGCTCGCGCGTGGGCTGCCCACTCAGGCGGCCTTGCGCGGTGGTCTCCTTGACCAGCCGGATCATGTGCTCCAGCGGGTTGTCGCGTGGGCTGAGCACATCGAGTTCCTGCTGCGCGAAGTAGCCGATGCTCAGGCCCTTGCCTTCGGTGACGGTGCCGGCCAGCGGCGCCAGGGTACGCGCGATGGTCTTGACCACCGTGGACTTGCCCTGGCCGTTGGCGCCCAGGATGCCGATGCGCTGGCCCGCGAGGACCGAGCGGTTGACGCCGCGCACGATGGTGACGGGCGGCCCGCCGTCTTCGCCGGGGTAGCCGAAATCCACGTCCTGCAGCACCAGCATGGGGTTGGGCAGGTTGGCGGGTTCGCTGAACTCGAACGTGAATTCGGCGTCGGCCAGCACCGGCGCGATGCGCTCCATGCGCTCCAGCGCCTTCACGCGGCTTTGTGCCTGCTTGGCTTTGCTGGCCTTGGCCTTGAAGCGATCGATGAACTTCTGCAGGTGGGCGATCTTGTCCTGCTGGCGCGCGAACGAAGCCTGCTGCAGCGCAATCTGCTCGGCGCGCATGTCTTCGAAGCGGCTGTAGTTGCCGCCGTAGCGCTTGAGCTGCGCGTGCTCGATGTGCACGGTGACGTCAGTAACCGTGTCGAGGAACTCGCGGTCGTGGCTGATGACGAGCAGCGTGCCCGGGTAGCGCTGCAGCCAGGCTTCGAGCCAGACCAGGGCGTCCAGGTCGAGGTGGTTGGTGGGTTCGTCGAGCAGCAGCAGTTCGCTCGGGCACATGAGCGCGCGCGCCAGTTGCAGGCGCATGCGCCATCCGCCGGAGAAGCTGTTGACCGGGCGTTCTAGTTCGTCGAGCTTGAAACCCAGGCCGAGGATGAGGGCCTGCGCGCGCGCGGTGGCGTCGTGCGCGCCGGCGTCGTGCAGTGCCATGTAGGCGTGGGCCATGCGCTCACCATCGTCGCTGGCCTCGGCTTCGGTCACCTCGCGCTCGGCGGCTAGCAGCGTCACGTCGCCTTCCACCACGAAGCGCGTCGCGTTCTGGTCGGTCTCGGGCATGTCCTGCGCCACCTGCGCCATGCGCCACTGCGCGGGCACATGGAAGTCGCCCTTGTCTTCGTGCAGGGTGCCGTCGAGCAGGCGGAACAGGCTCGATTTGCCGACGCCGTTGCGGCCCACGAGGCCGACCTTTTCACCCGGGTTGATGGTGAGCGAGGCGCCGTCGAGCAGCACCTTGGCGCCGCGGCGCAGCACCACATCGCGAAGGGTGATCATCGTGCGTCTCCCATGATCATCTCGCGCGTGAGCAGCAGCACCTGGTCATCGCCTGCGCTGGTGCTCATCCACACCGGATTCAGTTGCGGGAAGGCGGCTTCGAAGAACGAGCGTTCGTTGCCGATTTCCAGCACGAGCACGCCCTGTGCGCGAAGGCAGCGTGGCGCATCGCGCAGCAGTGCGCGCACGAAGTCCATGCCGTCGTCGCCGCCGGCCAGGGCGAGTTCGGGCTCGGCGCGGTACTCGGCAGGCAGAGCAGCCATGCTCTGCGCGTTCACGTAGGGAGGGTTGCACAGGATCAGGTCCCAGGGCCCGGGGCAAGCGGCCAGGCCGTCGCTCGGCACGAGCGCAATGCGGTCCTGCAGGCCGTGTCTGTCCACGTTGATGCGCGCCACAGCCAGTGCGTCGGCCGAGAGGTCGGCGCCAGTCACGCGCACCTCGGGCCAGGCCATGGCGGCCAGCACTGCCAGGCTGCCGTTGCCAGTGCACAGGTCGAGCACGTCGCGCGTGGCGTCGCTCAGCCAGGGGTCGATGCTGCCGTCGGCGATGAGTTCGGCAATGAAACTGCGCGGCACGATGGTGCGCCGGTCCACGTGGAAGGGCACGCCTTGCAGCCACGCCTCGCCCGTGAGGTAGGCCGCGGGCTCGCGGGTGTTGATGCGGCGCTCGATCAGCTCGTTCACGGCGCGAGACTCGTCGTCGGTGACGGCACGTTCGGCGAGCGCGTCGAGGTCGGCATCCAGCGGCAGACCCAGTCGCCACAACACCAGCCAGGCGGCTTCGTCATGCGCGTTGGTGGTGCCGTGGCCATAGGCCAGGTTCGCGGCGTCCAGGCGGGCTTCGGCCTGGGCCAGCAGTTCGTTCAGGTTCACGGGGTCGGGCGGCGTGTGCCGCTGGGGTTCAGGCGGTCTGCGTCGCGTGCACATGCAGGTTGTGCAGCGTGCGGCGGTAGATCGCGGTCAGGGGTTCGATGTCGGCGAGCACCACGTGCTCGTCGATCTTGTGGATGGTGGCGTTGGGCGGGCCGAGTTCGATCACCTGCGGGCAGACCTGCGCGATGAAGCGCCCGTCGCTGGTGCCGCCGGTGGTGGAGAGTTCGGTCTCGATGCCGGTCTCGTCGCGGATCGCATCGCGCACTGCCTCCACCAGCGCAGCCGGGGTGGTGAGAAAAGGCCGCCCACCAAGCGTCCAGGCGATGTGATGGTCGGCGTCGGGTCGCAGGCCGTGGCGCGCGAGGATTTCGACCACCTGCGCCTGCAGCGACTCGGGCGTGCGCTCGGTGCTGAAGCGGAAGTTGAAATCGATCACCACGCTGCCCGGGATCACGTTGGTGGCACCCGTGCCGCCGTGGATGTTGCTGATCTGCCAGCTGGTGGGCGGGAAGTACGCGTTGCCGCGGTCCCACTCGGTGGTGGCGAGTTCTGCGAGCGCAGGCGCAGCCAGGTGAATCGGGTTGCGTGCCAGGTGCGGATAGGCGATGTGACCCTGCACGCCCCTGACGGTGAGCTTGCCGCTCAGCGTGCCGCGGCGGCCGTTCTTGATCATGTCGCCGGTGCGTTGCACCGAGGTGGGCTCGCCGACGATGCACCAGTCGAGCCGCTCGCCGCGCGCCTTGAGCGCCTCGCACACCACCACCGTGCCGTCCAGCGCCGGGCCTTCTTCGTCGCTGGTGAGCAGAAAGGCGATGTCGATGCCCGGGTCGGGCTGCTCGGCCAGAAAGCGCTCGCAGGCCACCACCATTGCGGCAATCGAGGTCTTCATGTCGCTTGCCCCGCGGCCGTAGAGCTTGCCGTCGCGGTGGCTGGGCACGAAGGGGTCGCTGGCCCAGGCTTCGCGCGGGCCGGTGGGCACCACGTCGGTGTGGCCGGCAAAGATGAGCGTGGGGCGCTCGCCGGTGCCGCGGCGCGCCCAGAGGTTGCTCACGCGAAAGTCATCGGGTCCGCTGTCCAGCCGTTCACAGGCAAAGCCCAGGGGCTTCAGGCGCGCGGCGATCAGGTCCAGGCAGCCTTCGTCGCGCGGCGTGACGGACGGGCGGGCGATCAGGGCTTCGGCCAGGCGCAGGGTGTCGGACATGAGGTCGGTCAGAACTTGACGTCCAGCGTGAACTCGGTGAACGAGGGGGCGTCGGTGGCTTCTTCCTCGTGCCCGTCCATGCCCGGCGCGGTGCTGGGCTGGAAGTCGTTCTGCAGGCGCCAGAGCAGGTTGTTGGGCGAGTCGGCGTTGGCCAGGCCCTCTTCGCGCGAGACCAGGCCCTCATGGATCAGGCGCGCCAGGTCCTGTTCGAAGGTCTGAGAGCCTTCGGCCAGCGATTTCTCCATGGCGTCGCGCACGCCGGAGAAGTCGGCCTTCTGGATAAGGTCGGAGATGAGCGCTGTGTTCAGCAGCACTTCCATGGCGGGCACGCGCGAGCCCGCAGGTGTGCGAAGCAGGCGCTGCGAGACGATCGCGCGCAAGGCGGCCGACAGGTCGCCCAGCATGGTGGGGCGCACCTCCACCGGGTAGAAGCTCAGGATGCGGTTGAGCGCCTGGTAGCTGTTGTTGGCGTGCAGGGTGGCCAGCACCAGGTGGCCCGACTGTGCGTAGGCCAGCGCCGCCGACATCGTTTCGCGGTCGCGGATCTCGCCGATCAGGATCACGTCGGGCGCCTGCCGCAGCGCATTCTTGAGCGCGGTCTGCAGCGAGGCGGTGTCGGGCCCGATCTCGCGCTGGTTGATGACCGAGCGCTTGTTGCGGTAGGTGTATTCGATCGGGTCTTCGACGGTGAGGATGTGGCCGCTGACGCGCTCGTTGCGGTGGTCGATCATGGCGGCCAGCGTGGTGCTCTTGCCCGCGCCGGTGGCGCCCACCATCAGGATCAGGCCGCGCTTGTCCATGATCAGGTCGCCCAGGATCGGCGCCACGTTGAGCGTGTCCAGCGGGGGAATGTCGCTCGGCACGTAGCGGATCACCACGGCGATGGAGCCGCGCTGGCGCAGCGCGCTCACGCGGAAGTTGCCCAGGCCTTCGAGCGGCACGCCCATGTTGAGTTCGCCGGTCTCCACCAGCTCCTCGATGCGCGTGGGCGGCACGATCTCGGCGAGCAGGTTGCGCGGCGCATCCGGCGGCAGCACCTGGCTGTTGATCGGGATCACCTGGCCGTTGATCTTGATCATCGCCGGCGCATGGGCCGTGAGATACACGTCCGAGGCCTTCTTCTCGGCCATCAGGCGCAGGATGCGCTCCATCGTTCCGCTGCTCATGCCGTTCCCTTTGGTTGGGTTGAACTCAGTCTCGCAGGAGGTCGTTCAGGCTGGTCTTGGCGCGCGTCTGCGCGTCCACGCGCTTGACGATGATGGCCGCGTACAGGCTGTACTTGCCGCCGTCCTTGGGCAGGCTGCCGCTGATGACCACCGAGCCCGCGGGCACGCGGCCGTAGCTCACCTCGCCCGTGGCGCGGTCGTAGATCGGGGTGCTCTGGCCGATGTACACGCCCATGCTGATCACCGAGTTTTCCTCGACGATGACGCCTTCGACGACCTCGGAACGCGCGCCGATGAAGCAGTTGTCTTCGATGATGGTCGGGTTGGCCTGCAGCGGCTCGAGCACACCACCCAGACCCACGCCGCCCGAGAGGTGCACGTTCTTGCCAACCTGGGCGCAACTGCCCACGGTGGCCCAGGTATCGACCATGGTGCCTTCGTCCACATAGGCGCCGATGTTGACGTAGCTGGGCATCAGGATGGCGCCCTTGGCGATGAAACTGCCGCGGCGGGCCACGGCCGGTGGTACCACGCGAACGCCGGTG
Source organism: Hydrogenophaga intermedia (assembly GCF_023715105.1). Taxonomy (GTDB): domain Bacteria; phylum Pseudomonadota; class Gammaproteobacteria; order Burkholderiales; family Burkholderiaceae_C; genus Hydrogenophaga; species Hydrogenophaga intermedia_A. Next base: position 192,266 of record NZ_JAMBNO010000006.1, read on the forward strand.
GCCTTCATCTGCTCGGCATCGAGGTGCGCGAACTTGGTCTGCACCTTGTCGAAGAAGCCGAGATCGCCGGCGCGCATCACCTCGTTGTCCTTCAGGCGGAACGAGAGCAGCACCGCCTTCTTGATCCACTGATGCACCGTCCACTGGCCCACGCCCTGGCGCGTGGCCACGCGCAGGCGGCCCTTGTTGAGTTCGGCGATCACGTGCTCGACGGCGTCGAGCACTTCCTTCGGCGCAGCGGCGGGCGAGAGGGAGGCGCGGTTGTCCCACGCGGTGTCGATGATGGATTGCAGTTGCTGGGACATGAAACGTCGGGCGTTGAGGGTTGAGCGTTGAGCGGTGGACGAGGGGTCAGGCGTTGGCGCGGCAGAAATCGGCGATGCGGTGGGCGGCTTCGAGGCATTCGTCCACGCCAGCCACCAGGGCCAGGCGCACACGGCCGGCACCCGGGTTGACATCCTGCACGGTGCGCGCGAGATAGCTGCCCGGCAGGACGGTCACATTGTATTGAGCGAGCAGTTCACGGGCGAAGGCTTCATCGGCACTTTGGCCCGGGGTGTGCTGCGCAAAGCGCGCCGGCACGCCGGCCCACAGGTAAAAGGACGCGTCGGGCAACGCGACGTCGAGCACGTCGGCCAGCAAGGGTGTGACCTGCGCGAACTTCTCGCGGTACAGGCGCCGGTTCTCCACCACATGGGCCTCGTCGTTCCAGGCGGCCACGCTGGCGGCCTGCACCACCGGGCTCATGGCGCCGCCGTGGTAGGTGCGATAGAGCAGGAAGGCCTTCATCAGCTCGGCATCGCCGGCCACGAAGCCGCTGCGCAGTCCGGGCACGTTGCTGCGCTTGGACAGGCTGGTGAAGGCCACCAGGCGCTTGAAATCGCTGCGACCGAGTTGCGCCGCGGCCTGCAGGCCGCCCAGCGGGGCTTCGTCGCGGAAGTAGATCTCGCTGTAGCACTCGTCGGAGGCGATCACGAAGCCGTATCGGTCGCTCAGGTCGAACAGCTTGCGCCACTCGTCCAGCGGCATCACCGCGCCCGCCGGGTTGCCGGGCGAGCACACGTAGATGAGCTGCGTGCGGGCCCACACCGCCTCGGGCACGCCGTCCCAGTCGACCGCGAAATTGCGCGCCGCCACGCTGGGCACATAGTGCGGCTGGGCGCCCGCGAGCAGCGTGGCGCCTTCGTAGATTTGATAGAAGGGGTTGGGGCAGAGCACCGTGGCGCCAGCCTGCGTCGGGTCGATCACCACCTGCGCAAACGCGAACAGCGCCTCGCGCGAACCGTTCACCGGCAGCACCTGGGTGGCAGGGTCCAGCGCCACGCCGTAGCGCCGCTGCACCCAACCCGCACAGGCCTCGCGCAGGCGCGGCTCGCCCGCGGTGGCGGGGTAGGCTGAAAGGCCGTTGGCCAGCGCATCGGCCAGGGCGCGCTTGAGGAAATCGGGCGCGGCGTGCTTGGGTTCGCCGATGCCCAGGCTGATGGGACGGTGGGCGGGCGAGGGCGTGACGCCCGCGAAGAGCCGGCGCAGCCGTTCGAAGGGGTAGGGCTGCAGCCGCTGGAGCAGGGGGTTCATGGCGGGCGATTATCGGCGCTGGGCCGATACCGCCCCCGGGCATCGGGCTTCGGTGCGGCCGCCCCGGCAGTCAGGCGCCGCGCAGGCGCACGGCGCGCGTGCGCAGGTGCTGGAAGAGCTGGTCCAGCGAGAGCAGCAGCGTGAGCATGACCGTGGTGCCGATCACCAGCAGGGGCAACCTGAAGGACGAGATGTAGCCCGCGCCCTGGGGAATGGCGGTGCGCTCGCTGGTCGTGCACACGAATTCGGCGGCGGCCATGCCGGTGTAGTGCATCGCACACACGGCCACGCCCATGGCGAGCGAGGCGGCCACGCGCCGGCCCAGCGTGGGGCTGTTGAACGCCAGCCAGAGGGCGGCGGTGGCGGCCACCACGGCGATCAGCATGGACGCACCGACCAAAGCCATGTCCCACGAGATGAAGCCGTAGATCTTGAGCCCGAACATGCCGAGGTAGTGCATCACCACCACGCTCATGCCGAGCAGGAGACCCGCCATCAGCAGCCGGGGCAGGCTGTCGGGCCGGCGCGCGGCCATCGCCACCGAGCCGGCCGTGGCGGCCACCGCCACCGCGAGTGAGGTGAAGGTCTCCAGCATCGAGTAGCTGCTGCCCACGTCCAGGCGCAGTGCCAGCATGCCGATGAAGTGCATGGACCACACGCCCACGCCGCCCAGGGCCACGCCCACTGCCAGCACGTTGATCCAGTCCAGGCGGCCCCTGCTCGCATACAGCCGGGTGGCGGCGCTCAAGGCGACGAAAGAGCCGACCACGGCGAAAGCGAAGGACAGGGCGATGAGGCCCGGATCCCAGGTGGTGTTGACGATGGTGTTCATGTGGCGCGCTCCGTGGGGTGCTTGGGTATGTAAGACGGGCGCGATTCTGTTGGCATGCTGCCAGTCGAACAAGCCTGCATCGGCATCTTTTGGCCTAGGCCGTTAAAAAATGCACCGATCAGTTCACATTTGATCGGGTGAGCCCAGGCTGCCAGCGCCCCGCCGGGCGGCACGGGGGCCGCAGGTATCATCCCGCGTCGGTCCGAACGGGCCGACGCTCCCCTGCCAACGCCGACATCCCCGGACCGCGCCGTGCGTCTCAACTCGATCAAGCTCTCCGGCTTCAAGTCCTTCGCCGAACCCACCAACTTCATGCTCCCCGGCCAGCTGGTCGGTGTGGTGGGGCCCAACGGTTGCGGCAAGTCAAACATCATGGACGCGGTCCGCTGGGTGCTCGGCGAGTCCAAGGCGTCCGAGCTGCGTGGTGAATCCATGCAGGACGTGATCTTCAACGGCACCACCAGCCGCAAGCAGGCCAGCCGCGCCAGCGTGGAGCTGGTGTTCGACAACAGCGACCACCGCGCCGGCGGCCAGTGGGGCCAGTTCACCGAAATCGCCGTCAAGCGCGTGCTCACGCGCGACGGCACCAGCAGCTACTACATCAACAACCAGCCGGTGCGCCGCCGCGACGTGCAGGACGTGTTCCTCGGCACCGGCCTGGGCCCGCGCGCTTACGCCATCATCGGCCAGGGCACCATCAGCCGCATCATCGAGAGCAAGCCCGAAGAGTTGCGCCTGTTCCTCGAGGAAGCCGCGGGCGTCTCCAAGTACAAGGAGCGCCGGCGCGAGACCGCCCACCGCCTGGCGGACACGCGCGAGAACCTCACGCGGGTGGAAGACATCCTGCGCGAGCTCAACGCCAACCTCGACAAGCTGGAAAAGCAGGCCGAAGTGGCCGCCCAGTACCACGCGCTCAACGCGTCGGCCACGCTCAAGCAGCACCAGCTGTGGTTCCTCAAGCGCGCCGAGGCCGAGGCGGACCAGGCGCGCGTCCAGAAGGACGCTGCCCAGGCCGTGAACGACCTGGAGTCGCGCACCGCCGACCTGCGCCGCATCGAAAGCGAACTGGAGACCATCCGCCAGGCGCACTACGCCGCGGGCGATCAGGTGAACCAGGCCCAGGGCAAGCTCTACGAGGCCAGCGCCGAGGTCGGCAAGCTCGAGGCCGAGATCCGCTTCGTGGTGGAAGGCCGTCAGCGTGTGGAGCAGCGCCTGGCACAGCTCAAGGAGCAGATCGCCTCCTGGTCCACGCGCACGCAGGACGCGTCGGTGGAACTGGAGCAGATCGCCGAGAAGATGGTCGCCGCCGAGGAGCAATCCGTGGTGCTGGCGGCGCAGGGCGAGGAGCAGGCCGGCGCGCTGCCCGCGTTGGAAGACGCATTGCGCGCGGCGCAGGCCCGGGCCAATGAGCAACGCACGGCCGTGGGGCAGGTGCAGCAGCAAATCCAGGTGCTGGCGGCCGAGCAGCGCAGCATCGAGGAGCAGACCCGCGGCCTGAGCCAACGCCGCGAACGCCTCGCGGCCGACCGCAACGCGCTCGCCGCGCCCGATGAAGCGCGCCTGCTCAACGCCACCAGTGCTTTGCAGACGGCGCAGGCCCTGGCCGAAGAAACCGACGCCCGCCTGCACGACCTGCAGGACCAGGTGCCGCAGCTGGACGAGGCGCGCCGCCAGGCCCAGACCGAGGTGAACAGCCAGTCGGCGAAGCAGGCCGACCTGAGCGCTCGCCTGGAAGCGCTCAAGGCGTTGCAGGAAAAGGTGCGCACCGACGGCAAGCTCAAGCCCTGGCTCGCGAAGCATGGGCTCGATGGCTTGCAGGGCTTGTGGAGCCGCATCCATGTGGAGCCGGGTTGGGAGAACGCGCTCGAAGCCGCGCTGCGTGAGCGTCTGGGCGCGCTCGAGGTGTCGCGCCTGGAGATGGTGCGCGCCTTCGCCACCGACGCGCCGCCCACGCGCCTGGCCTTCTACCAGCCACCGCCCGGCGCCGCCGTGAACCCGGGCCAGGGTGCGCTCAAGCCGCTGGCCAGCTGGCTGCGCCTGAACGACGCCGCGCAGCAAGCCTTGTTGGGCGACTGGCTTCGCGGTTGCTACAGCGCGGCCAGCCTGGACGAAGCCCTGGCCCAGCGCGCGCAGCTGCAGGCTGGCGAAACCATTTTTGTGGCCAGCGGCCACGCCGTCAGCGCGCACAGCGTGGCCTTCTACGCGCCCGACAACGAGCAGGCCGGCCTGCTGGCGCGCGCACAGGAAATCGAGAACCTGGACAAGCAGCTCAAGGCCCAGGTGCTGATCGCCGAGCAGGCGCGCGCCGCGCTGGTGCGAGCCGAGGCCGCGTACAGCGAAGCCTCGCAGCGCCTGGTGGGCGCGCGCCGCGAGGCCGCCGAGGCCCAGGGCCGCGCGCACGAGCTGCAGGTGGAAGCCATGCGCCTGACGCAGCAGGCCGAGCAGACCCGTGCGCGCAGCGAGCAGATCGGCTCCGATCTGGCCGAGGTCGACCAGCAGCTTGAAGACCTGCAGGAGCGGCGGGTGACGGCCGAAGCCCGCTTCGAAGAGCTGGACATGCAGCTCGCCGACAGCCAGGAGCGACACGCCCAGCTCGACGATGCCGTGATCGAGGCCGAGCGCAAGCTCAACCAGGCGCGCGAGCAGCAGCGCGCGCTGGAGCGTACCGCGCAGGAGGCCGCGTTCTCGCTGCGCAGCCTGCAGGCGCGCCAGGCCGAACTGCAGCGCGCCATCGACACCGCCGGCCAGCAAGAAAAAGCGCTGGTGGACGAGGAACAGCGCGCACGCGACGAGTTCGCGCGCCTGAGCGACGCCGCCGCCCAGGCCGGCCTGCAGACCGCGCTGGCCGCCAAGGCCGAGCGCGAGCAGGCCCTGGCGGCACTGCGCAGCCAGTACGACGATCTCACGATGAAGCTGCGCGCCAGCGACGAGCGTCGCCTGCAGCTCGAGCGCGAGCTGGAGCCACTGCGCAGCCGCATCACCGACTTTCAGCTCAAGGAGCAGGCCGCGCGCCTGGGCGTGGAGCAGTACAGCCAGATGCTCGACGAAGCGCAGGCCGATCGCGCCGCGATTGCGCAGAGCATCACCGAAGGCAACGTGCGGCTGGCCGGTCTGCAGGGCGAGATCGACCGGCTGCACCGCGACATCCAGGCGCTCGGCGCGGTCAACCTCGCCGCACTCGATGAGCTCACCGCCGCGCGCGAGCGCAAGACCTTCCTCGATGCGCAGTCGGCGGACCTCAACGAGGCCATCAACACCCTCGAAGACGCGATCAAGAAGATCGACAACGAGACGCGCGACCTGCTCGGCTCCACCTTCGAGACCGTCAACCAGCACTTCGGCAAGATGTTCCCCGAGCTCTTCGGCGGCGGCAACGCCAGGCTGGTGATGACGGGCGAGGAAATCCTGGACGCCGGCGTGCAGGTGATGGCCCAGCCACCCGGCAAGAAGAACCAGACCATTCACCTGCTCTCGGGCGGCGAGAAGGCGCTCACCGCCATCGCGCTGGTGTTCGCCATCTTCCAGCTCAACCCGGCGCCGTTCTGCCTGCTCGACGAGGTGGACGCGCCGCTGGACGACGCCAACACCGAGCGCTACGCAAAGCTCGTGACCGCCATGAGCAAGGAAACACAGTTCCTCTTCATCAGCCACAACAAGATCGCGATGGAAATGGCGCAGCAACTCATTGGCGTGACCATGCAGGAGCAGGGCGTCTCGCGCATCGTGGCGGTGGACATGGAGTCCGCCGCCGGCATGCTGGAACCGACCTGAGGACCGCCCGCCCATGAACAGCCTGCAAATCGGTCTGGCGGTCATCGGCGGGCTGGTGCTGGCCGCCGTGGTGGCCTACAACGCCTGGGTGACGCGCCAGAACGCCCCACGCACGGTGCGCGAGCGCGGGACGGCGGCCACCGCCGAGCCCATCGAGCCCTCCCTCGACGCCCTGGGCGGCCCTTTGGCCGAACGCCGCGAGCCGGTGCTGGACGATGGCGAACCCGAAGGCAGTGCCGAGGTGCCCACGGTTCCCGCGGCGCTGATGGCCGATCACGACGCCGCCCCCGCACCCATGGCGCCCGTGCTGCCCATGGGCGAGCGCCGGGCCACGCCCGCGCTGGATGCGCTGATCGACGTCATCGCGCCGTTGGCGCTGGAGACCGAGGTCTCGGGCGAGGCGGTGCTCGCCGCGCTGCCGGCCACGCGCCGCGTGGGCAGCAAACCCTTTGCGGTGGAAGGCCTGCCGCTCAACGGCAACGATTGGGAAAGCCCTCGCCCCGGCCAGCGCTACCGCGCCTTGCAGGCCGGTGTTCAGCTCGCCAACCGTGCCGGCGCGCTCAACGACATCGAGTTCTCCGAATTCGTGGTCAAGGCCCAGGCCTTCGCCGATGCCGTGGGTGCCACGCCCGATTTCCCGGACATGCGGGCCGAGGTGGCGCGCGCGCGCGAGCTCGATGCCTTCGCCAGCGGGCACGACGCGCAGCTCGGCATTACCTTGCGCGCGCGCCGCGCCGCCTGGAGTCCGGGCTACGTGGCCCAGCACGCGGCACAGATCGGCTTCGTGGCCGGGGCGCTGCCCGGGCGCATGGTGCTGTCGGCCTCGCAGCCCGGCCTGCCGCCGGTGCTGGTGCTCGGCTTCGATCCCCAGGCCGCCATGGCCGACGACCCGGAGCAGAGCGCGCTGCGCGAGGTGAGCTTGTCGCTGGAGGTGACGCACGTGACGCGTGCCGAGCAGCCCTTTCTGCGCCTGCGCCAGGCCGCGCAAGCCCTGGCCGAGGCCATGGACGGCGTGGTCACCGACGACAGTGGCGCGCCGCTGTCGGCCGACACCATGGACCGCATCGGCGCCGACCTCGAGGCCCTGTACGACGCGCTCGATGCGCGCGACCTCTCGGCGGGTTCGCCACAGGCGCGCCGCCTGTTCTCATGACCCCTGATCTGTTCGCCGAGCCGACGCCTGCGGCGCCGGCCGAACGCGCGGCTGCGCTGCGCGCACAACTGCACCACCACGCGCACCTGTACTACACGCTCGACGCACCCGAAATCCCCGACGCCGAGTACGACCGCCTGTTTCGCGAGCTGCAGGCGCTCGAAGCAGCGCACCCGCAGCTGATCACGCCCGATTCGCCCACGCAGCGCGTGGGGGGCACCGTGCTCAAGGAGCTCACGCCGGTGCGACACGCGGTGCCCATGCTCAGCATCCGCACCGAAACCGACACGGAAGCCAGCGGCGCGGTGGCGTTCGATACGCGCGTGCGCCGCGAACTCGGCCTGGCCGAGGGCGAACCGCCGGTGGAATACGTGGCCGAGCTCAAGTTCGATGGCCTGGCCATGAGCCTGCGCTACGAGCACGGCGTGCTGGTGCGCGCCGCCACGCGTGGCGACGGTGAGACCGGTGAAGACGTGACGCACAACGTGCGCACCATCGGGCAGATACCCTTGCGCTTGCCTGAGGGCGTACCCGACGTGCTGGAGGTGCGTGGCGAGGTCTACATGCGGCGCGATGACTTCGAGGCCCTCAACGAGCGCCAGCGCGCAAAGATTGCTGCTGGCGCCAAGGGCGAGAAGACCTTCGTCAACCCGCGCAATGCCGCGGCCGGTGCCGTGCGCCAGCTCGATTCGGCCATTGCCGCGCAACGGCCGTTGAGCTTCTTCGTCTACGGCTGGGGTGAGGTGGTGGGCGACGCCGACGCACCGCAAACCCAGCATGGCTGGCTGATGCGCCTGAAGGCCTGGGGCTTTCCGGTCGCCGCGCAAACCGCGGTGTGCGTGGGTGCCGATGAACTCGTGGCTTTTCACCGCCGCATCGGCGAACAGCGCGACCAGCTCCCCTACGACATCGACGGCGTGGTCTACAAGGTCAACAGCCTGGCGCTGCAACAGCGTCTGGGCTTCGTCACACGCGAGCCACGCTGGGCCGTGGCGCACAAGTACCCGGCGCAGGAACAGCTCACCACCGTGGTGGCGATCGACGTGCAGGTTGGCCGCACCGGCAAGCTCACCCCGGTGGCCAAGCTCGCACCGGTGTTCGTGGGCGGCGTCACGGTGACCAACGCCACCTTGCACAACGAGCTGGAAGCGCGCCGCAAGGACGTGCGCGTGGGTGACACCGTGATCGTGCGCCGCGCGGGCGATGTGATCCCCGAGGTCGTTTCGGTGCTGGTCGACAAGCGTGTCGGCAACCCGGAGCCTTTCACCATGCCCGCGCACTGCCCGGTGTGCGGCAGCGCGGCCGTGCGCGAGGAGGGCGAGGCTGACCACCGCTGCACCGGCGGCCTGTTCTGCGCCGCGCAGCGCAAGCAGGCCATCCTGCATTACGCGCAACGGCGCGCGGTCGACATCGAGGGCCTGGGCGACAAGCTGGTCGAGCAGTTGGTGGACAGCGGGCTCATCAAGACCCTGCCCGATCTCTACAAGCTCGGCTTCACGGCGCTCGCCGCGCTCGAGCGCATGGCCGAGAAATCGGCGCAGAACGTGCTCGACGCGCTGGACAAGAGCAAACACACCACGCTGCCGCGCTTCCTCTTCGGCCTGGGCATTCGCCACGTGGGAGAGGCCACCGCCAAGGACCTGGCCAAGCACTTCGGCAGCCTTGACCGCATCATGGAAGCCAGCGTCGACGCGCTGCTGCAGGTCAACGACGTCGGCCCCGTGGTGGCGCAGAGCATCCGCACCTTCTTCGAGCAGCCGCACAACCGCGAGGTGGTGGAGCAGTTGCGCGCCGCCGGCGTGCAGTGGCCCGAAGGCGAGGGCGCGCAGAACACACCGCAACCCCTGCTGGGCAAGACCTTCGTGCTCACCGGCACCTTCCCCACGCTCAAGCGCGAGGACGCCAAGGCGATGCTCGAAGCCGCTGGCGCCAAGGTGGCCGGCTCGGTGAGCAAGAAAACCGACTACGTGGTGGCGGGCGCCGATGCCGGCAGCAAGCTGGACAAGGCGCAGGAACTCGGCGTGGCGGTGATCGACGAAGCCACGATGCTCGCGCTGCTCGACGCGACCAAGGACACCGCATGACGATTCACACCATCCTGAAGATGGGCGACCCGCGCCTGCTGCGCCACGCGCAGCCCGTGACCGCCTTCGACACGCCCGCGTTGCACACGCTGGTGGCGGACCTGAAGGACACCATGGCCGCGGCCAACGGCGCGGGCCTGGCGGCGCCGCAAATCGGGGTCGATCTGCAGGTCGTGATCTTCGGCAGCGGCGCGCCCAACCCGCGCTACCCCGACGCTCCCATCGTGCCGCGCACCACGCTCATCAACCCGGTGATCACGCCGCTGTCCGACGAGGAAGAAGAGGGCTGGGAGGGTTGCCTTTCGGTGCCGGGCTTGCGTGGCGTGGTGCCGCGCTGGCGGCGCATCCGCTACCAGGGCTTCGACGAGTTCGGCCGCGCCATCGACCGCGAGGCCGAGGGTTTCCATGCGCGGGTGGTGCAGCATGAGTGCGACCACCTCTGGGGCACGCTGTACCCCATGCGGGTGCGCGACTTCACCCGCTTCGGCTTCACCGAGGTGTTGTTCCCCGGGCTGGACGCGAACGACGACGACTGAAGCCTGCAAGCGGGTGGCCGGCCGTCCGCACATCGGGTAAGGCCTTTGCGGCGGTTCACACACGTTCCGGCTTCCCTCTCCACAATGCACCGCATGCGGCTCACGGGCCGCGTTGTTTTTGCTGGAGAACCCCCGATGACCACCTTGTTCGAACCCGCCGTTGCGGGTGACCTGAAGCTCAAGAACCGCGTCGTGATGGCGCCGCTCACGCGCAACCGCGCGCCGAACGCCGTGCCCACGCCGCTCATGGCCACCTACTACCGCCAGCGCGCCAGCGCCGGCCTGCTGATCACCGAGGCCACGGCCATCAGCCACCAGGGCCAGGGCTACGCCGACGTGCCGGGCCTCTACAGCCCCGAGCAGATCGCCGGCTGGAAGCAGGTGACCAATGCGGTGCACGCCGCTGGCGGCACCATCGTCACGCAGCTGTGGCACGTGGGCCGCGTGTCGCACACCGAACTGCAGCCGGGCAAGGGCGCACCCGTCGCGCCCTCGGCGATCCGCGCCAACACCAAGACCGTGCTCATCATTGACGGCAAGCCCACCTTCGTGGACGTGTCCGAGCCGCGCGCGCTGGCCACCAGCGAGCTGCCCGGCATCGTCGAGGACTACCGCCGCGCCGCGCTGGCCGCCATCGAGGCCGGCTTCGACGGCGTGGAGATCCACGCCGCCAACGGCTACCTGCTCGACCAGTTCCTCAAGACCGGGGCCAACCAGCGCACCGACGACTACGGTGGCTCCATCGCCAACCGCGCGCGCCTGCTGCTCGAGGTGGTGCGTGCCGTCGTCGGCGCCATCGGTGCCGGGCGCACCGGCATTCGCCTGTCGCCCGTCACACCCGCAAACGACGTGGTGGACGCCGATCCGCAGCCGCTGTTCGAGCACGTGGTGCGCGAGCTGGGGGCCCTGGGCCTGGCCTACATCCACGTCATCGAAGGCGCCACCGGCGGCCCGCGCGAGGTGGACGGCCGACCGTTCGACTACGCCGCGCTGCGCCGGGCCTGGCGCGCCGCGGGCGGGCAGGGTGCCTGGATGGTCAACAACGGCTACGACCTGCCGCTGGCCGAACAGTCGCTGCGCGAAGGTGCCGACCTCGTGGCCTTCGGCAAACCCTTCATCGCCAACCCCGACCTGGTGGAGCGCCTGCGCCGCGGTGGTCCGTTCAACCCGCCCGACAAGAACACGTTCTACGGTGGCGGCGAAAAGGGCTACACCGATTACCCGACGCTTGCCACTGCCTGAGCCAGCGGGCCCCCGGCGTTATCCTCGGGGGCCATGAAGCTCTACAACTACTTCCGCTCCTCGGCCTCGTTTCGCGTGCGCATCGCGCTCGCACTCAAGGGCCTGCCCTATGAGTACGTGCCGGTGCACATCGCCAAGGGCGAACACAAGCAGGCCGCCTGGGCCGATGTGCTGGCCGAGGGCCTGGTGCCCGCGCTCGAACTCGACGATGGCACGCGCCTGACGCAGTCGATGGCCATCATCGAGTACCTCGACGAAACCCAGCCCGGCGCGCGCCTGCTGCCCACCGACGCACTGGGCCGCGCCCGCGTTCGCGCGTTGTCGCAGATCGTGGCCTGCGAGATCCACCCGATCAACAATCTGCGTGTGCTCAAGTACCTGGTGCACGAGCTCAAGGTCGCCGAAGAGCCCAAGAACACCTGGTACCGCCACTGGGTGCGCACCGGTCTGGAAGCGTTCGAGAAGCAGCTCGCGGCCGGGCCCACGGGCCGTTATTGCCACGGCGACGCGCCCACCCTGGCCGACTGCTGCCTGGTACCGCAGATCTTCAACGGCCAGCGCTTCAAGGTCGATTTCAGTGGCCTGGACCGCACCATGGCCGTGTTCGACGCCTGCATGCAGCACGAGGCCTTCCAGAAAAGCCAGCCGTCGGCCTGCCCCGATGCCGAGGCCTGAAGCCAGGATCACGCCGTGACGACCGGGCCCGGGCATTTCACCCCCGAGTGGCCCGCGCCCGCGGGCGTTCGCGCGCTGTGCACCACGCGTAACGGCGGCGTGTCTGCCGCCCCCTTCGACAGCTTCAACCTGGGCGATCACGTGCGCGACGAACCGGCGGCCGTGGCCGCCAACCGCGCAGCGCTCGCCGGACTCACCGCGCCGGCGCGCCCGGTGTTTCTGCAGCAGGTACACGGCACGGCATGGATACCGCTCGATGCCACCACGCCCGACGGCGCTGTGGCCGATGCGGCGCTGGTGACTGCGCCCGGCGTGGCCGCCACCATCATGGTGGCCGACTGCCTGCCGGTGCTGTTTGCGCACGCCAGCGGCCGGGCCGTGGCCGCGGCACACGCCGGCTGGCGCGGTCTGGTGAGCGGTGTGCTGGAGGCGACGTTGCAGGCGCTGCGCGCCGCCGCAGGCCCCGGTGAGGTGATCGCATGGCTTGGCCCGGCCATCGGCCCGACCGCCTTCGAGGTGGGCGACGAGGTGCACGCTGCCTTCGTGGCGGCCGATCCGGCAGCGCGGGCCCACTTCCGCACCCACACCACGCCCGGCAAGTGGTGGGCCGATCTGCCCGCGCTCGCGCGCCAGCGGCTGCGCTCGGCCGGCGTGGCCTCGGTGCACGGCAACGACGGCGGCGCCGCCTGGTGCACCGTCAGCCAGCCGTCACGGTTCTTTTCGCACCGCCGCGACGCCACTCGCCTCGGCAGCACCGGCCGCTTCGCCGCCTGCATCTGGAGGGATTGAGCCCCCACGCTCTGCCGCCGCGCGCTCGGCGTCCTCGGCCGCCTCGCGTGCCTTGATGGCGCGCCGGCGCTGGGGCGTGCGCATCACGTAAACGATGATCGCGACGGGCAGCAGACCGTAAAGAAAAAAGGTCACAATGGCCCCAAGCACCGAGCCGGTCGTGTTTGTGGCCTCGGCCACCGACATCATCAGGACGACATACATCCAACCGATCACGATCAGGTACACGGCTTGCTTTCGGGTTGAGCTGCGTCAAGCGTTTGACAGCTGGCGCAGGGATACTTCAGACCACTTGGGGACAACGGCCGAACTGTAGGCCGCTCGCGATAGCTGAGGAGACAGGCATGGCATCAGGCAAGGAAAAAGACACCACCGACTGGGCGCAGGCCGCACAGCAGTGGCAGCAGAACCTGGTGCAGCAGTGGTCGCAGATGGCGCAGGCCATGCCCGGCGCGGCCGGCGCTGGCGTGGTTGACCCGATGGCCGCTTTTCGCGCCTTCATGCCGCCCGCACAGGGCGCCTCGCCCATGGGCATGCCCGCGCTGGGTGACCTGTTCCAGCAGGCCGCTGGCCAGGCCGTGAACATCGACCCGGCGCAGCTGCTCGAGATCCAGCAGAACTACCTGAAGGAAGCGGCCGCGCTGTGGAACCAGGGCCTGGCGGTGCAGCCCGCAGGCGACCGCCGTTTCGCCAGCGATGCCTGGTCCGCCAATCCGGTGGCGGCCTTCACCGCGGCCACCTACCTGCTCAATGCGCGCACGCTCATGGCCATGGCCGACGCGGTGCAGGGCGACGCCAAGATCCGCGCCCGGGTGCGCTTTGCCGTTCAGCAGTGGATCGATGCCAGCGCGCCGAGCAACTTCCTGGCCTTCAACGTCGAGGCGCAGAAGCGCGCGATCGAGACCCACGGCGAGAGCATCGCCAAGGGCGTAGCCAACCTGCTCAAGGACATGAAGCAGGGCCATGTCTCGATGACGGACGAGAGCGTGTTCGAAGTGGGCAAGAACGTGGCCACCACCGAAGGCGCGGTGGTATTCGAGAACGAGTTGTTCCAGCTCATCGAATACAAGCCGCTCACCGCCAAGGTGTACGAGCGGCCGTTCCTGCTGGTGCCGCCGTGCATCAACAAGTTCTACATCCTCGATCTGCAGCCCGACAACTCCTTCATCCGCTATGCGGTGGAGCAGGGCCACCGCACCTTCGTGGTGAGCTGGCGCAACCCCGACGAATCGCTGGGCGGCAAGACCTGGGACGACTACATCGAGCACGCCGTCATCAAGGCCATCGACACGGTGCGCGACATCAGTGGCGCGAAAGACATCAACGCCCTGGGCTTTTGCGTCGGCGGCACCATGCTGGGCACGGCACTGGCCGTGCTGGCCGGCCGCGGTGAGGACAAGGTGAACAGCGCCACGCTGCTCACCACGCTGATCGACTTCAGCGACACCGGTGTGCTCGATCTCTTCATCGACGAGAACTTCGTCAAGTTCCGCGAAATCCAGTTCGCCAACGGGGGCCTCATGCCCGGTCGCGACCTGGCCACCACCTTCAGCTTCCTGCGCCCGAACGACCTGGTGTGGAACTACGTGGTGGGCAACTACCTGAAGGGTGAGACACCGCCGCCCTTCGACCTGCTGTACTGGAACTCCGACAGCACCAACCTGCCCGGCCCGTATTACGCCTGGTACCTGCGCCACATGTACCTGCAGAACGACCTCATCAAGCCGGGCAAGGTCACGGTCTGCGGCCAGAAGATCGATTTCCGCAAGGTCAAGCTGCCGATCTACATCTACGGCTCGCGCGAGGACCACATCGTGCCCATCGGCGGCGCCTACGGCAGTACACAGGTGTTCCCGGGCAAGAAGCGCTTCGTGATGGGCGCCTCGGGCCACATTGCGGGCGTCATCAACCCCGCGAGCAAGGGCAAGCGCAGCCACTGGACAAGCAACGGCACCAGCTTCCCCGCGGACGTGAAGGACTGGATCGCCAACGCCACCGAACACCCCGGCAGCTGGTGGGGCGACTGGGCCGCGTGGCTCAAGCCCCTGGCCGGCAAGCAGATTCCCGCGCCCAAGGCCTATGGCCGCGCGCGGGCCTACACCGCGATCGAGCCTGCCCCGGGCCGTTACGTCAAGGCGAAAGCCTGAACCTGTTTCTCAAACCGTTGGAGACCCCCATGGAAGACATCGTCATCGTCGCCGCCGCCCGCACCGCCGTCGGCAAGTTCGGCGGCACGCTGGCCAAGACCCCGGCCACCGAGCTGGGCAGCATCGTGATCAAGGCGCTGCTGGAGCGCACCGGCCTGCCCAACGACGCCATCGGTGAGGTGATCATGGGCCAGGTGCTGGCGGCCGGTGTCGGCCAGAACCCTGCGCGCCAGGCCATGATGAAGGCCGGTGTGGCCAAGGAGACGCCGGCGCTCACCATCAACGCGGTGTGTGGCTCGGGCCTGAAGGCCGTGATGCTCGCGGCCCAGGCCATCAACGCCGGAGACAGCGAGATCGTGATCGCCGGTGGTCAAGAGAACATGAGCGCCTCGCCGCATGTGCTCAATGGCAGCCGCGACGGCCAGCGCATGGGCGACTGGAAGATGACCGACACCATGATCGTGGACGGCCTGTGGGACGTCTACAACCAGTACCACATGGGCATCACGGCCGAGAACGTGGCCAAGGCGCACGGCATCACGCGCGAGATGCAGGACGCGCTGGCCCTGGCCAGCCAGCAAAAGGCTGCTGCCGCGCAGGACGCCGGCAAGTTCAAGGCCGAGATCGTGGGCGTGAGCATTCCGCAGAAGAAGGGCGATCCGCTGGTGTTCGACGCCGACGAATTCATCAACAAGAAGACCAATGCCGAGGCCCTGGCCGGCTTGCGCCCTGCCTTCGACAAGGCGGGCAGCGTGACGGCGGGCAACGCCAGCGGCATCAACGACGGAGCTGCCGCGGTGGTGGTGATGAGCGCGAAAAAAGCAGCCTCGCTTGGCCTGAAACCGCTGGCGCGCATCGCCGCCTTCGGCACCAGCGGGCTGGACCCGGCCACCATGGGCATGGGCCCGGTGCCGGCCTCGCAGAAGGCCCTGGCGCGCGCCGGCTGGAAGGCCGCCGACGTCGACCTGTTCGAACTCAACGAAGCCTTTGCGGCCCAGGCCTGCGCGGTGAACAAGGCGCTGGACATCGACCCCGCACGCGTGAACGTCAACGGTGGGGCCATTGCCATCGGGCACCCGATCGGTGCGTCGGGTTGCCGCGTGCTGGTGACGCTGCTGCACGAGATGCAGCGCCGCGACGTCAAGCGTGGCCTGGCCGCGCTGTGCATTGGCGGCGGCATGGGGGTTTCCCTTGCTGTGGAGCGCTGAAGCCGCGGCTAGCATGAATCCATTCAACAACGACACATAGAAAGAAGGTCAACATGGGACAGAAGGTTGCATACGTTACCGGCGGCATGGGCGGCATCGGCACCGCCATCTGCCAGCGCCTGCACAAGGAGGGCTTCAAGGTCATCGCGGGCTGCGGCCCCACGCGCGATTTCACCAAGTGGATCGACGAGCAGAAGGCACTGGGTTACACCTTCTATGCCAGCGTGGGCAATGTGGCCGAGTGGGATTCGACCGTGGCTGCTTTTTCCAAGGCCAAGGCCGAGCACGGCTCCATCGACGTGCTGGTCAACAACGCCGGCATCACGCGCGACCGCATGTTCCTCAAAATGACGCGCGATGACTGGGACGCCGTCATCAGCACCAACCTGAACTCCATGTTCAACGTGACCAAACAGGTCGTGCCCGACATGGTGGAAAAAGGCTGGGGCCGCATCATCAACATCAGCTCGGTCAACGGCGAGAAGGGCCAGGCCGGCCAGACCAACTACTCGGCCGCGAAGGCCGGCATGCACGGCTTCACGATGGCGCTCGCGCAGGAGCTGGCCAACAAGGGCGTCACGGTGAACACCGTGAGCCCGGGGTACATTGGCACCGACATGGTCAAGGCCATCCGACCCGACGTGCTGGAAAAGATCGTGGCCACCGTGCCCGTCAAGCGCCTGGGCGAGCCCAGCGAGATCGCGTCCATCATTGCCTGGCTGGCGGGCGACGAAGCCGGCTATTCCACCGGTGCCGATTTCTCGGTGAACGGCGGCCTGCACATGGGCTGAGGGCCCGCGCCCCGCCGCACACCCCGCTGCGGCGGGGTTTTTTGCGCGCCTTTTACGGTGGTATTTCACGCATCGCCCCGGGCCGGGCGCTCTAGAGTGCCGGTATGTACCGGCCATTGCCCCTCGAGTCGTTCGAGCTGAACCAACCCGTTCCCATCAACATCTGGGACCCCAAGGGCACCCTGTTGCTGCGCAAGGGCGAAAAGATCACCTCGGAGCAACACCGCGGGCACCTGATGCTGCATGGCCCCGTTGTGCTGGCCAGCGACTGGCAGGCCGTGAGCTATGCCTACACAGTCGGCCCTGAAATATTCGTTTTCAGCCAGCGGTCAGTCGTGGTGCCGGCTCTCTGATTGCGTTGACGGCGAGGTTGCGCAGCATGCGAGGCCAGTTGGGCGATAGGGCTGCGGCTTGGCACAGGC
>NZ_JAMBNO010000070.1 GCF_023715105.1 Hydrogenophaga intermedia
TGATCTTGCCCCCGTATTCCCGGACCCGTCCTATTCGCAACGTAACGCCGCGTCCTTGACGGGTGAGCGGCGTGCCTGGGCGGCCTGATGCCGCCGGAACTCTCTGGGTGAACGCATTTTCAACGACGAGTGTGGATGGACCTCGTTGAAGTGCTCGAAGGCGGCCGGCAACTGCGCCAGCACCGTCGCCGCGTCGCTCAGGTCCATCCGGGCCACGTAGTCGCGCTTGAATGTGTTGACGAAGCTCTCTGCCATGCCGTTGCTCTGCGGGCTGCACACTGGGGTGTTGATCGGCTTGAGCCCCAGTGAACGCGCCATCGCACGTGTGTCTGCGGCGATGTACGCACTGCCGTTGTCGCTGAGGAATTCCAGCCAGTGATCGGCAGGTACCGCCTCCACCGATCCAAAGCGCTTCTCCACTGCCTCGATCAGCATTTCGCGCACCGGTTCACCGGGCAACCCCTTGCCCTCCCAGGCGCGCCAGGCGATCACTTCGCGGTCACAGCAGTCCTTGGCGAACGTGGTCGTCACCGTCTGACCCGAGTCGCACTTGATCTCCAAGCCATCGGAGCACCAGCGCGTATCGCTGTGCCCAACCGCCACGGTGCCTTCGTGCGTTCGGCTGGACTGGCGTCGCCGGGGAGCCTTGGGCAGCAGCAACCCGGCCTGTGCCATCACGCGGTAGGCGCGCTTGGGATTGACCCGTGTGCCTCCCAGTGCACTGCGCTGGCGGTTGACCAGGGCGCAGGCACGTCGATAGCCGTAGCTGGGTAAGTCGGTGATCTGCTGGCGGATCTCGGCCAGCAACAGTGCATCACCCGCTGGCGCGCGCCCCTTGCGGCCATCGCGCCAGTCCTCGCTGCGGTGATGCCGCTCATGCACATGCGAGCGCGCCACACCCAGTGCCCGGCAGACCGTCTTCATTGGTCGTCCCCGGGCAACAAGGGCGAGCGCGCAATCCACTTTTTTTCGGCGGCGTACTCCACGGCTTCCTTGAGGATCTCGTTCTCCAGGGTCTTCTTGCCCAGCACCCGCTGCAGCTTGGCAATCTCGACCCGGGCTGCGGCCAGCTCCGATGCCGGCACCACAGCCTCGCCGGCACTGACGGCCGTCAGGGCGCCTTGGCGATCGAGCTTTCTCCACTGAAACAGCAAGCTGGCTGCAACGCCTTCCTGGCGTGCCACCAGCGACACGCTCATGCCAGGTTCATAGGTGCGCCGCACCAGCGCTGCTTTCTCCGCGGGGGACCAGCGCCTGCGGCGCTGGTCTTTCAAGATGACTTCAACAGTGTCCGTATGCCTAGTCGTACTCACAGTCCTACTCCTATCTTTAAAGATAAGCGATAGGACGGGTCCGGGGATTTGGGGGGCTATCTCA
>NZ_JAMBNO010000071.1 GCF_023715105.1 Hydrogenophaga intermedia
AGTTGCCCGCCGGGTTCAAGCGGCTGCAGGCCGCGCTGCTCAAGCAGCCCGGCGGGGATCGGGAGATGGTGGAGATCCTGGCCCTGGTGCTGCACCACGACGAGCAGGCCGTTCTGGCCGCTGTGGAACTCGCCCTGGAGGCGGGCGCACCCACCAAGACCCACGTGCTCAACGTGTTGCACCGCTTGCTCGATGGCAAGGGCGCGGTGCGTGCGGTCACCGCCCCGCAGGCGCTGCGCCTGGTGGTGGAGCCGCAGTCCAACGTCGTGCGCTACGACCGCCTGCGGGAGGCTCGCCATGCGTCATGACCCTGCCATCGCCGCCGTCGTGATCATGCTGCGCGAGCTCAAGATGCATGGCATGGCCCAGGCCGTCTCTGAACTGGCCGAGCAAGGCGCACCGGCCTTCACGGCTGCCCAGCCCATCCTGTCCCAGTTGCTCAAGGCCGAGACCGCCGAGCGCGAGGTCCGCTCGGTGGCGTACCAGCTCAAGGTGGCTCGCTTCCCCGCCTACCGCGATCTGGCCGGCTTCGACTTCGCGCACAGCGAGGTCAACGAAGCGCTGGTGCGCCAGTTGCACCGCTGCGAGTTCCTGGAGGCCGCCAACAACGTGGTGCTGGTGGGCGGGCCGGGCACCGGCAAGACCCACCTGGCCACGGCGCTGGGTGTGCAGGCCATCGAGCACCATCACCGGCGGGTGCGCTTCTTCTCCACGGTGGAACTGGTCAATGCGCTGGAAGAGGAGAAGGCCTGCGGCAAGTCAGGGCAGCTCGCGCACCGCCTGGCCTATGCCGACCTCGTGATCCTTGATGAGCTGGGCTACCTGCCGTTCAGTGCTTCGGGCGGCGCGCTGCTGTTCCACCTGCTCTCCAGGCTCTACGAGCGCACCAGCGTTGTGATCACCACCAACCTGAGCTTCAGTGAATGGGCCAGCGTCTTCGGTGATGCCAAGATGACCACAGCGCTGCTCGACCGTCTGACCCACCATTGCCATATTCTTGAGACCGGCAACGACAGCTTCCGCTTCAAGAACAGTTCCGCTCAACAGCCCGCGCCAGCGCCCAAGAAGGAGAAGACCCCGAAGAACTTATCCACACCCTGAACCACGAGGTTCATCCCAAAGGGTGGGTCAAGATTCAATGGAAATCCCGGGTCAGCTTTACGTGGAAATCAACACACACACCAGGTGGGGAAATTTACTCCGGCTGGGTATTTCGGACCAACGTGACCGGTGATTTCGGCATCGTGACCGAGGATTTCGGCCTATCGTGACCAAGTCCATTTTCGGTTCATCGTGACCGGTCGTTTCGGCAACGTGACCGAGCATTTCG
>NZ_JAMBNO010000072.1 GCF_023715105.1 Hydrogenophaga intermedia
CGCCAGTTGGGGTACCCGACCAAGAATGCATTGAAGGGTTGGTTCCGAGAGTACGAGCGCAGTCGCGATCTGCCCAAGGGCTATGCGCGTCCCAAGCCGAAGTACTCCCAGGATCAGAAGGAGATCGCGGTCAGGCACTACCTTGAACATGGAAGGTGTGTTGCTGCAACGATCATGGCGCTGGGGTACCCGGGCCGTGCGTCATTGACCGCCTGGGTGGAAGAGCTCCATCCCGAATTGCGAGTCCGCTTGGTCGGTCACGCTGAGCGTGTCAGCCACTCCGCTGAACTCAAGCAGGCAGCGGTTATTGCGCTGTGCACTCGTCAAGGCAGTGCAGAGGCCTTGGCTCAGGAGATTGGCGTGTGCAGGCCGACGCTGTACAAGTGGAAAAACCGGCTACTTGACCGCGAGGCACCAGCATTCATGACGAACCCAAACGATACGCCAACGCCTGGCGCTGCCCGCGAAGAGCTGGAACGCCAACTTGAGGTCTTGCGACGGGACATCAGGCGCCTGCAGTTGGAACAAGACCTGCTCAAGAAGGCGAACGAAATCATAAAAAAAGACCTGGGCATCAACCAGCCGCCCCTGACCAATCGGGAGAAGACCCTGTTGGTTGATGCCCTGCGGAGCACGTACACGCTGTCTGAGCTTCTTGGTCAGGTGGGACTGCCGCGCAGCTCCTACTTCTACCATCGCGCTCGTCTGAATGCAGCGGACAGGTACGTCGAAGTACGACGCACCATCGCCGACATCTTTGAGCGCAATCACCGCTGCTACGGCTACCGCAGGATACGCGCCTCGCTGACCAAGCAAAGCGTCAGCATCTCCGAGAAGGTGGTGCAGCGTCTGATGAAACAGGAGTCGCTGGTGGCCGCCGCGCCCAAGCGTCGCCGCTATGGTTCCTACCTGGGGGAAATCAGTCCGGCGCCTGAGAATCTCATCAACCGTGACTTCAGTGCGACCGCGCCCAATGAGAAGTGGCTCACGGATATCACGGAGTTCCAGATCCCCGCTGGCAAGGTGTATCTCTCACCCATGATCGACTGCTTCGATGGCATGGTCGTCAGCTGGGCAATTGGCACGCGTCCCGATGCGGCGCTGGTGAACTCCATGTTGGATGCCGCGATCGATGGCGTCGCCACCGGTAGCGACCGGCCGGTCGTTCACTCCGATCGCGGCGCGCACTACCGCTGGCCGGGTTGGCTCAAGCGCATGGCCGACGCAAAGCTGGTGCGCTCTATGTCGCGCAAGGGGTACTCGCCAGACAACGCAGCGTGTGAAGGCTTCTTCGGCCGGCTGAAGACCGAGCACTTC
>NZ_JAMBNO010000073.1 GCF_023715105.1 Hydrogenophaga intermedia
TGACCTTGCCCTCGTTCTGTGTAGCTCTTAGCCCGACGATTACGCGGCCTTTTTTCGCTGTGCCTCGTACCAGCGTTGCTCGAACTGCATCGGGCTGAGATAGCCTAGCGACGAATGCAGCCTGCGGTGATTGTAGAAAGCCATCCAGTCCATCACAGCCTGCCTGGCCTGCTCTCGGGTGGCGAATTTGTGGCCATGCACGCTGGCCGTTTTCAGTCGGCCCCAGAAGCTCTCGGTCGGCGCGTTGTCCCAGCAGTTGCCCTTCCTGCTCATCGAGGAACGCATCTTCCAGTCTTTCAAAGCATCCTGGAACTCGCCGCTGCAATACTGGCTGCCCCTGTCGCTGTGGAATATCAGACCAGGCGGCGGGCGCCGCCGCCACCACGCCATGGCCAGCGCGTCCTTGACCAAACTGGCCTGCATGTGCGGCTGCAGGCTCCAGCCCACCACCTGGCGGCTGAACAGGTCGATGACCGCAGCCAGGTACAGCCAGCCCTCGTCGGTGGCGATGTAGGTGATGTCGCCACACCACAGGTGGTTGGGGACCTCAGGGTTGAAGCGCCGCTGCACCAGGTCTGGTGCCACCGGCAGGCTGTGTTTGCTGTCAGTCGTCACCACAAACTTGCGCTTGGTTCTGGCTCGGATGCCGTGCTGTTTCATCAACTTGCGCACCCTGTCCTTGCCCACCCGGATGCCCCTGGCCAGCAGTTCCTTGTGCATCCGTGGCCAGCCGTATTCACCCTTGACCTCGGCATGGATGGCGCGGATGTGGGCCAGCACAGCTTCGTCACTGTGCCGGGCGCCGGGCCTGCCAGCCATGTCCCGTGGGCGGCGCAGCCAGTTGAAGTAACCGCTGGCGCTGACCTCCAGCACGCCGCAGGAGATGCTCGCCGGGTACTGCTGCCTCATTTGGTGAATCCAGGCGTACCTCGCAGCGTGTCCTGCGCGAAGTACGCCGCGGCTTTTTTTGCGATGTCGCGCTCCATCCTCAGGCGCGCAACTTCCGCTCGCAAACGCGCTATCTCCATCTGCTCGGGCGAGACCCGTACAGCCTTGTCCTCGCCCCCAACGCCGCTCAACGCACCTTTGGCAGCCTGGCGCACCCAGTTGCCCAGGCTGGCCTTGGGTATCCCCAACACCTTGGCCACCACCGCGATGGCCTGGCCCCCACCCACCTGACGCACCGCCTCCAACTTGAATTCCTGCGTGTATTGCGCACGCACCTGCTTGGCTTTCATTCCTTGACTCCTTGTCGGTATTTTCAACAAGGGCTAAGAACTCCACTTTTCAGGGGCAAGGTCA
>NZ_JAMBNO010000074.1 GCF_023715105.1 Hydrogenophaga intermedia
TGGGCTTCCCCCAGTTTCCCGGACGGTTTGCTTAGCCCATTAAGCCTTGCTCAAAGTCGACTGGGCTGAGGAAGTCTAGCTTTGAGTGTTTGCGCACCGGGTTGTAGAAGCGCTCGATGTAGTCGAACACGTCGGACCTGGCTTCTTCCCTTGTCCGGTACACCTTGCGGCTGAGCCTCTCGGTCTTCATGGATGAGAAGAAGCTCTCCATCGCGGCGTTGTCCCAGCATTCACCACGACGGCTCATGCTGCAGGTGATGCCCTGTGCCTTGAGCAGCTGCTGGAAGTCGTCGCTGGTGTACTGACTGCCCTGGTCCGAGTGATGCATCAGCGAGCTGGGTTTGCCGCGCCGCCAAAGGGCCATCAACAAAGCGTCGCTCACCATCTTGGCCTGCATGGTGTCGCTCATCGACCACCCCACGATGCGGCGTGAGTACAGGTCCATCACCGCTGCCGCATACAGCCAGCCCTCGGCCGTCCAGATGTAGGTGAAGTCGGCCACCCACTTCTGGTTCGGACCACTGGCCTCAAAGTCGCGCTGCAGATGGTTGGGCGCGATGTGGCTCTCAAGCCTGCTGCCTGTATCTCCTGGTAGCCTGCGTCGCTTGTGGCGAGCTTGCAGCTTGGCCAGGTGCATCAGCCGGATGACCCGGTTCATCCCGCAACTCTCGCCCAGCGCTCGAAGGTCGTGCCAGACGCGTGGACTGCCGTAGGTGCGGTCGCTGAGCTCGAAGCTCTCTCGGATGAGGCGGGTGAGCCTCGCGTCGTCCTGGCTGCGCTGGCTTGGCGCTCTGCCCATCCATTCATAGAAGCCGCTGTGGGAGACCGCCAGAACCCGGCACATGGTGCGGGTGGGCCAGACACTACGATGCCGCGCGATGAAGCCGTACTTCACTGCGGGTCCTTTGCAAAGTAGCCGAGCGCTTTTTTTAGGATGTCGCGCTCCGTGGTCACACGGCGCAGTTCGCGTTGCAACCGCTCCACCTCCGTTGCAGCCTCACTTCGAAGCGGTCGGTTTGGTCTGAGGTCCAACACTCCGCCACGCTCCTGCGTGACCCACCGCCTGAGCACGCTCGTCTGAATACCCAGGTCCCGCGCAATGTGCGTGGCGGTTGCTCCTGGCTGCTTGCACAGCTTCACCGCCTCACGTTTGAACTCGTCCGTGAAGCTCCTTCGGGTTCTTGTCATGCCTATCTCCTGAACACATCATGTCATTGGATGTGTCCGGGAAACTGGGGGAAGCCCAGT
>NZ_JAMBNO010000075.1 GCF_023715105.1 Hydrogenophaga intermedia
GGAAGGTCTGCATAACCCCCGCCGCAGCGTGAGCTGAGTCGTCGATTTTCAGATGACGACATGGAAGGCGGATACCGATGGTTTTTGAAGGCGGATTTCGGCCTTCTGCGGCCGTTTTGACCTGCCTCGCAGGGCATCGCCCGGGATGCGGGCGCACTCATCCCCGCTCAATGTTCAAAAGTCGTTTGCGCACCATCCACAGATTGCTCAGCGCAAACAGCATCGTGAGGCGCGCCGTGTTCTTGGCCAGACCTCGGTAGCGCACCTTGGCATGACCAAACTGCTGCTTGATCACGCGAAACGGGTGTTCCACCTTCGCCCGGATGCGCGCCTTGGCCTGCTCCAGTTTGTCCATGATCTCGCCCATGGGTGTGCTCTTGTCCAGCGCCTTGCGTTTGCCCGGGCGCATGGCCACGTGCCAGTTCGCCTCGATGCCCTGCGTCTCTTCGCGCTTGGCCACACCTTGGTAGCCCGCGTCAGCGAACACATCGCTCTCTTCTCCATGCACCAGCGCGCCGGCTTGTGTCACGTCGTTGACGTTGGCCGCCGTGCCCACCACGCTGTGCACCAGGCCCGAATCGGCGTCCACACCAATGTGCGCCTTCATCCCGAAGTGCCATTGGTTGCCCTTCTTGGTCTGGTGCATCTCGGGGTCACGCTCACCGCTGCTGTTCTTGGTCGAGCTGGGCGCGGCAATGATGGTGGCGTCCACCACGGTCCCGGTCTTGAGCAGCAAGCCCTGATGGGCCAGCCCGGCATTGATGGTGCCCAGCACCTGAGGGGCGAGCTGGTGCTTCTCCAGCAGGTGGCGAAAGCGCAGGATGGTGCTCTCATCAGGCAGGCGCGCGGCGCCGTCCAGGCCCACAAAGCGGCGGTACAAGGGGCGCTCGTGCAGCTCTTCTTCCATCGCCGGATCGCTCAGGTTCCACCACAGCTGCAGGCAGTGGATGCGCAGCATGGTCTCCACCGCAAACGGTGGGCGTCCACCGAGCGCCTGGTGCGCTCCGCGGGCGTGCGGCTGGATGAGCGCGACCAGGGCATGCCATGGCACGACCTTGTTCATCTCTTCAAGAAACACTTCCTTGCGCGTCTTCTTGTGGAGGGGGTCCAGCCCCAGCGTGATTTGGTTCATGCCCCTATCTTCTCCTCACTTCACGCCGTTTGCCAGTTCAACGGGAGGGAGGTTTTGCAGACCTTCCCTA
>NZ_JAMBNO010000076.1 GCF_023715105.1 Hydrogenophaga intermedia
CGGCCTGCTTGAGGAAGCCGATGATTTGTTCCTCGGTGAATCTGCTCTTCTTCATGTCCGTCATTCTCCTGGTGGTTGACGGACTTCACTAACTTCAGCCTGGTACGGCTGGTGGGGGGCAGGTCACAGAAGGCGAAAGCCGCAGGGGGCACTAGGGATGTCACCTGCCCGAGTGCCATGAGCGCTCGGAGTGGTCATTGATCCGGAGAGGCGCTGAGCGTCGATCTGTCGAAGTCCCGGCAAGTAGCTTAAAGGCCATTGAAGTAGATGACGGATCGTTTTGATGCAATGAACCTGTTCGTACGGGTCGCGAGAACGCGTAGCTTCTCCGAAGCCGCCCGTGAGCGTGGTGTTTCGCAGCCAACCGTGTCCCGCGCGATTGCCGGGCTGGAGAAGGAGCTCGGTGTGGCGTTGTTCGCACGGACCCCCCGCGCCGTGACGCTTACTGAAGCTGGCTCTGACTACTTCGCTCGTGTCGAAGTCGTGTTGAGAGCATTGGACGAGGCGACTGACGCAGTAAGAGGAACCGGAGTTCTTAGTGGCATGCTGCGGATAGGGACGTCGTCAAGCTTTTCCCAGCGCGTACTGATTCCTCGACTGCCGGCTTTCATGTCGGCTCATCCGCAGCTTCGAGTCAACGTGCTTTCGGACGACCAACGACTGGATCTAGTCGCGCAGGGCATTGACGTGGCCCTGCGCTTCGGCGTGCTTGAAGACTCCTCCGCCGTGGCACGGCGGGTCCACTCCTGGCCGCGTGTTGCCGCCGCCTCTCCCCGCTTCCTCTCGAAAGTAGGGCGCCCGGAGTGCCCCGCTGACCTCGCAAACTTTCAAGTGTTCGCTGGTCCCTCGGGAAGTGGCTCTGGCGTGACACTGCGCAAGGGAAGCCAAATATCCTCCGTCAAAGTTGATAACCGCTTGATCCTCTCCAGCAGCGAGGGCTGTAACGCCGCAGCGGTTGCTGGCATGGGCATCGTCATCACCAGTTCCCTTAGCTGCGCCCAAGAGCTTTCTGAGGGATCTTTGGTGCGAATTCTGGAAGATTGGGATCTGGGTGATGTTGAATTGAATGCTGTCTGGGCTTCCCCCAGTTTCCCGGACGGTTTGCTTAGCCCATTAAGCCTTGCTCAAAGTCGACTGGGCTGAGGAAGTCTAGCTTTGAGTGTTTGCGCACCGGGTTGTAGAAGCGCTCGATGTAGTCGAA
>NZ_JAMBNO010000077.1 GCF_023715105.1 Hydrogenophaga intermedia
AAGGGGTATCCGCTTAGCTCCATCAGCCCCATTGACACTGTGATTTCATCCAGCAATGGTATCCGATTGCCTCTCCCCGGTGTTCTTGCTCACGACATCCCCATACATCACTGGCGGCGTCACCACCGCTTGCTGCAGCAAGCGTTAAAACAGCATCCCGCGTGAGCTGGATGTGCGCCGGTTGAAACGGAACACGAATTCATCGAGATAGGCGTCCAGGTGTTCGGGTTGCACAGAACCGTGGTGCGTTCCCAGCACCCAGCGCTGTACCAACGAGGCGACCCGGTGCACTCCCGCCATGGAGACATGGGCAGGTACGCCTGAGCCGAGCATGACGGTGCGCTGGTGGGTGTAACCCAGCTCTCCCAGAGCGCGGTATGCCGCCGAACCATCCGTGCGGACCTGGGCTCCGGGCTCGACCACTTCCTGCACGAAGGGGATGACATGGTTGGCGGAGTCTCGGTCGATACGGCGTAACCGGATGCGCCCAAACCCCTTGGGCTCCACGATCTCCACCGCCATGACCATCAACACTTTGGTGGTGCTGCTCTTGCGCCCTGCAGGGGTGGCGGGATTCTTGCGATCCGTGATGGACAGGTACGTTTCATCCACCTCGACAAGCCCCTTGAGCTTGTCCCGGCCCGGGCGGACCATGGCACGTCGAAACCGGTGCAGCATGGTCCAGGCGGTCTGGTAGCTCCCCAAACCCAATACGCGCTGCAGCCCCAGGGCGCTCACGCCTTGTTTCTGATTGGTCAGGTACCAAGCTGCAGCCAGCCAGACACGCAGCGGTGTGCGCGTCTTGTCAAAGATGGTGCCTGAGGTCACTGTGCCTTGGTACTGGCATGCACGGCACATCAGGCGGGTGCGGCTGGCGCGGTACACATCACCAGCGTTGCCGCAACGCGGGCAGACGAAGCCTTGGGGCCAGCGCAGCTTCTCCAGGAACGTCTGGCAGGCCTCTTCGGTGGCAAACCAGTCAAGAAATTCGTTCCAGGTGCGAGGGTAGTCCTGCCCGGGAGTCGGCGTTAGCATCTGGGTTTCCATCCAGCTATTCTGGCGCTGCTGGAGCTAAATAGATACCCCTT
>NZ_JAMBNO010000078.1 GCF_023715105.1 Hydrogenophaga intermedia
TAAGGGGTATCCGCTTAGCTCCAGTTCGGATACCATCACTGGATGAATATCCAGCATATCGCATCACCGGCAGCTGGCAAGGACTACCCCAGCAACTGGAACGAGTTTCTGGACTGGTTCGCCAGCGAAGAGGCCTGCCAGTCCTATCTGGAGAAGCTGCGCTGGCCCAACGGGTTCGTTTGCCCGGCTTGCGGTGTGGCCCAGGAGCCGTACCGTTCCAGCCGGGTGCGGCTCATGTGTCGCAGCTGCGGGCGCCAAAGCACGGTTACCGCCGGCACCATCTTCGACAAGACGCGCACGCCCCTGCGGGTGTGGCTGGCCGCTGCGTGGTACCTCACCAATCAGAAGCAGGGGGTCAGTGCCTTGGGGCTGCAGCGGGTGCTGGGCCTGGGCAGCTACGAGACCGCCTGGACGATGCTGCACCGCTTGCGGCGGGCCATGGTGCGCCCGGACCGCGAGCGCCTGAAGGGCCTGGTCGAGGTCGACGAAACCTACCTGGCGCTCAGCGACCGCGAGGAGCCCATTTCTCCTGTGGGGCGCAAGAACAAGACGACGAAGGTGCTGGTGGTCATCGCCGTGGAAGTGCACGAGCCCAAGGGTTTCGGTCGGATTCGACTGAGCCGCATCGCCAACGACTCCGACGCGTGCGTGGTGCCGTTCGTGCAGGCGGCGGTCGAGGCCGGGGCGCGGGTTCGCACCGATGGCTCAGCAGCCTACCGCTCGCTCAAGGACCTGGGCTACGACCACCAGCGCAAGGTCATGCTCGGTTCGGACACGCCAGCGCACGTGTCGATGGCCGGCGTGCATCGGGTGGCTTCGCTGGTCAAGCGCTGGATGCTGGGCACCCACCACGGCTCGGTGCAGCCCGAGCACCTTGACGCCTATCTGGACGAGTTCGTCTTCCGCTTCAACCGTCGCACGTCGGGCTCGCGTGGCCTGTTGTTCTACCGCTTGCTGCAGCAGGCCGTGGTCACCGACCCCTACACCTATGCCGACGTGGTGCGCAAGGCTCCACGCGTCGCACAAAACGGGGTAGCATCATTACTGGATGGATATCCAG
>NZ_JAMBNO010000079.1 GCF_023715105.1 Hydrogenophaga intermedia
TCGCCGGCTAAACTACCCGCGCGTCGTGACGCTGTTCCAGCGAGTGCGTGCCCACGCTGGAATTGGATGTCCTCCAGGCGCGTCTCGGCCGCCGCGACTGCACGATTTACGACACACTGCAGCCGTGCATCGAGTGCTGACCTGGTACCAGCAGGGCCACGATGTACAGCAACTCCTACCGAAGCTGGCTACCTACCTCGGTCACGTCAGCGTTGCTTCTACGCAGCGGTATTTGCAGATGACGCCGGAGCTGCTGCAAGCGGCCAGCATGCGCTTCGCCGCCTATGCTGCGTCTGTGGAAGATGAGGTGGCCGAGCATGCGTGACACCGCCGTTCTTGGGCCTTGGGTACGACGCTTCTTGTTGGAGCACCTTGTGGCCGAGCGCAACCTTGCGCGCAACACGCAGGTCAGCTACCGCGACAGCCTGACACTACTGCTGCCGTTCGTTGGTCATCACGCCAAATCGGACGTCGACCGACTCCTGGTCGAAGACATCTCGGCTGACCGTGTACGGGCGTTTCTGGAGCACCTCGAACACGATCGACAATGCGCGGTCCTGACGCGCAACCACCGACTCGCGGCAATCCACTCGCTGGCCCGGTACATCGGAGCCCGCTCGCCCGAGCACGCGGCATGGTGTGCGCAAGTTCGATCGGTACCGTTCAAGAAGGCGTCCAAGACGGTCGTTGGCTACTTGGACAAGCCCGAGGTAGATGCCTTGCTACGAGTGCCGGACCAGCAAACTGTACTTGGTGCGCGCGACTACGCGCTCATGCTCTTCCTTTACAACAGCGGTGCGCGTGCCGATGAAGCGGCATCCCTGCGCGCCTGCAACCTGCAGCTCGGCACTTCGCCGTCCGTGCGCATCCTCGGCAAGGGCAACAAGTGGAGGGTATGTCCGCTGTGGCCAAAGACCGCAGTTGTGCTTCGGCCGTTGATCAGGGATCAGGGCCTCGAGGACCGAGTCTTCCGAGGTCGAACCGGTGAGCCCATGACCAGGTTCGGCGTGCATCGCGTCGTGACGGTGTGCGC
>NZ_JAMBNO010000007.1 GCF_023715105.1 Hydrogenophaga intermedia
CACTTCCTTGCGCGTCTTCTTGTGGAGGGGGTCCAGCCCCAGCGTGATTTGGTTCATGCCCCTATCTTCTCCTCACTTCACGCCGTTTGCCAGTTCAACGGGAGGGAGGTTTTGCAGACCTTCCCTAAGCGCCCTCCGAGGGCCATCGTGTCGGCGGCAAGTTGAATGGGGACTCCATATGCGAATTCTGTTAACGGGCGAGAGTAGAGTCGGCGGCAATGTTGGCGCCCGTCGGAGCAGTCAAGTTGCAACGCGTCCTTCGTCGCATGCCGCTGGCATCTCGGGGGCAGGTATTCAATGAGACTTCGATTGGAAAGCCTTTTGCTGAGGGTGAAGCTATGTCGGTATAGACGTAGCAGCCAAGGTTTATTCGGCACGCGCCCACCAGCGTTGGCAATTGAGCGTGCGCTCAGTGCGGGGCGAGTCGGGGCGGTGGAGCGCGACACCAGTTTGAAGCTGAGCGTGGATCCGATTCCCGCTGAGTTCCGACGGTGACCGGGTAGCCAAGCATGGAGTTCAAGGACTACTACAAGACGCTCGGCGTGGAGAAGACGGCCACGCCAGAGGAGATAAAAAAAGCGTTTCGCAAGCTCGCGCGCAAGTTCCACCCCGACGTCAGCAAGGTACCGGACGCGTCTGCACGGATGGCGGAGGTGAACGAGGCCAATGGAGTTCTGTCAGATCCTGAAAAGCGCGCCGAATACGATCAGCTGTTAGCGCAGCCACAAAGCGCTCGCGAGTTCCGGCCTCCACCAGGCTGGCAACAAGGCTTCGACTTCACATCTGTTGGCGGAAACGCGCAGCACAGCGACTTCTTTGAGGAGTTGTTCGGGCGGGCCAACCGCACGCGCCGGGGCGGGGCGCGTCACCCTGAAGGACCAATTCCGGGTGAGGCTCGACACACACGCATCGAACTCGAACTACTGGATACCTATCTTGGCGCGGTGCGCATGCTGGAGCTAGACGCAGTGCGTATTGACGATCAAGGCCAACCCAGGCGCGAGAAACGCCAACTGGAAGTTCGGATACCGAAGGGAGTACGGGAGGGTCAGCACATCCGGTTGGCTGGGCAGGGTAGTCCAGGCGTCAACGGCGGCCCACCCGGCGACCTACTCCTGGAAGTGGTGATCCGCGCAAATACCAAGTGGCGTGCCGACGGTAAGGACGTACACGGTCGCCTATCGCTGTCTCCTTGGGAAGCCGCGCTTGGAGCGTCAGTGATGGTGCGACTGCCAGCGGACGACGCTGTGGAGGTAACAGTCCCTGGCGGCTGGACGCCTGGCAAAAAGCTGCGGCTGAGGGGTCGTGGAATCCCCGCATCCGAACCCGGTGACCTTTACCTGGTGCTGGAAGTCGTCTTGCCGGCCGCTGCCACCGACGGACAGCGCGACGCGTACTCGGCCTTGGCGCACGCATTTCCCGGATTTGACGCGCGGACAGTCGCAGGAGCGTGAACATGAAACCCATACTCGATGCAGAAGTGCTGATAGGCGCGGTGTTCTCAGTTGAGGAGGCGGCGCGGGCCTGCGGCGTAGACGTGCTTTGGCTTGAGAGACGCGTTGAGGCAGGCGTGCTGCATGTCCACGTGGGGTCTGAAGGATGGCGCTTCGACTGTTTCACACTGGTGCGCGCACGTCGGGTTGCGCACTTGGAGACCTGCTTTGATGCGGATCCACAGCTGGCGGCC
Source organism: Hydrogenophaga intermedia (assembly GCF_023715105.1). Classification (GTDB taxonomy): domain Bacteria; phylum Pseudomonadota; class Gammaproteobacteria; order Burkholderiales; family Burkholderiaceae_C; genus Hydrogenophaga; species Hydrogenophaga intermedia_A. The sequence continues at coordinate 1,688 of NZ_JAMBNO010000007.1, forward strand.
CTCACGGCGGACTTGATTGAAGAAGTGGCACGTCTGCGTAGGCAACTTGAATTGCGCTGAACGTCGCCATGGTGCCGGGGGGCGCCGATCTTCTGGGGTAATCGCTCATCACCAGAGCAGCCAAGGAAAGAATCTCATGAATCAGCTATTGAAGGCCGCTCCTCTCGCGACACAGGTGCCTTCCGTGCCGCCCTCATCGAATCGGCACTTCATCAAGACTGCGGGCCTCGTCCTTGCGGTTGCTGCGTTGTTGGCCGTGCTGTGGATGCCGGCTGCGCCGGGGCTGCCGCTGGCTGGCCAGGTGATGCTGGCTGTACTTGCCTTCGCCGTGATCGTCTGGATGACCGAGGCTCTCGACTATGCCGTGAGTGCTGTAGTAGTCGGCGCACTGATGATCTTCCTTCTGGCTGCGACCCCCGATGTCGCAAAGCCAGCGAGCGGTGACATTGGGACCGGTGCGGCGCTGAGCCTGGCACTGTCGGGCTTTTCAAACAGTGCTGTCGCATTGGTCGCGGCAGCTTGTTTTATCGCCGCCGCTATGACGGCCACGGGGCTTGACCGGCGCATCGCGCTGCTCGTGCTTTCAAAAGTAGATGCGCGCACCAACCACATCGTTATTGGCGCCATGGTCGTGGGCTTCCTGCTGTCGTTCATCGTGCCCAGCACAACGGCAAGGGTGGCTTGCCTGGTGCCCATCATGATGGGATTCATTCTTGCCTTCAAGGTGGACAAGCGCAGTCGCTTCGCGGGCCTGCTGGTGATCGCAGCGGCACAGACTGCCAGCGTCTGGAACATCGGCATCAAGACCGCGGCGGCGCAGAACTTGGTGGCTATCGGCTTCATCGAAAAGCAGTTCCAGGCCACGATCACGTGGATGGAGTGGTTCATTGCCGGGGCGCCGTTCTCAGCCCTGATGAGCGTCGCGGTCTACTTCATCATGACCCGCATGATGAAACCGGAAATGAAGGAGATCGAGGGCGGGCGGGCGACTATTCGAAAGCAGCTGGATGCGATCGGGAAGACAACTACGAGAGAGTGGAAGCTCCTGGCAATCGTGTTGGTACTGCTGGGCTTTTGGGCGACCGAGAAAGTGCTGCACGACTTCGACACGTCGTCGACAACTATCGCCGCGATCGCCTTGATGCTGCTGCCTCGCCTGGGCGTGATGGATTGGAAAGAGTCGCAGCACGGCTTTCCTTGGGGAACGGTCGTGCTGTTCGCGGTCGGCATCAGTGTGGGAACGGCCTTGCTGAGGACCAATGCGGCCGGCTGGCTCGCAAACCTGATTGTGCAGAACCTTGGTCTTCAACACGCCAGCGCCTTCGTTGTCCTGATGCTGCTGTCGCTGTTTTTGATCGTCATCCACCTCGGCTTTGCGAGCGCCACAGCTCTCGCCTCGACGATGATTCCCATCATCATGAGCGTTCTGCTGGCCGTTCAGACGCCAGACATCAACGTCATCGGAATGACGATGCTTTTGCAGTTCGTCGTGAGCTTTGGATTCATCCTTCCGGTGAACGCGCCGCAGAACATGATTGCCTACGGCACAGGCACATTCGACGCACGAGATTTCGTTCGCACCGGCTTCGTCATCACATTGGTAGCCATGGCGCTTCTGGTTGTCTTCGCGTTGACCTATTGGCCCTGGATGGGGTACATGACGAAGACAGCCTGAGGCGCCATGTCATTTCCGGTACAGCTAGACAAGGAAGTGATGCACACGAAGCACAAAACCCGTAGCCGACATAAGGCAACGGGCCCCGTCCAGACCATCTTGTTCGCGAGGCCGCCTGGTCTCGGGGGCGCATCGGCGCAAGAATGGTCTGGCACCTCACCACAGGAGGCATCTTATGTCTACGTATCGATTCAAGTCCCGTGAAACGGGCGACCTCGTGATGCTCAAGCAGCACGGCAAGATTTTGCTGGAGATCATGGGCAAGGACCCGTCGGGTCCGGGCATCATCCAGCCCGCCGAGATGAGTGGGGCCGTGAAGGCCATCCTCGCTGCCGTGGCGGCCGACGAGGCGCGCCAGAAGCCCAAGGAAGACGAAGACGCAGACGATGCATCGCCTTCCTCCGACACGGTGAGCCTGCGCGTGCGCAGCATCCCCCTAATCGAGATGCTGCAGCGCTGCGAAAAAGCCAGGGTCGATATCGTCTGGGGAGTGTGAAGGGCGACCCGCGCATCGCTTCGCACTACTCCCCAAGGGGTCGACATCTGTTTATCGATGTCTCATAAGTCGGTGGCGCCGAGGGCACTGAGAAAATTCAGCACGAGGAAGGGCAGTAGCCGGATGATGAAGCGGTAAACGCATTGCACATAGCTATGCTTTCCTATGGACATGCGTTCACCAACTGCCAGACACGATGAACTTCGCCCAGAATGAACTGGTGGGACAGGAGTACTTGTCAGAGTGAGGTCGTCCGTTGACGGCCCAAAGACCATGGCCGCTGAACAAATCCTGGCTCGAAGAGCAAGACGCAACGGTGGCTATGCAATATCTATCCCAGGTTCCGTGCTAGGGCTTGGGCCTGGACCCATCTGACGATGTCCGGTGCACTCATGGCACCTGTTTGTCTGGCAACCTCACGTCCTCCTTGAAATAGAGCCAGTGTCGGGATGCTTCGAATGTTGAAGCGCTCTGCCAGGGAGGGGACAGCTTGCGTATCGACCTTTGCCAACCGGAAATCGGGTTCGAGTTGCGCCGCAGCATGTTCGAACGCGGGTGCCATCTGGCGGCACGGCCCGCACCAGGGCGCCCAGAAGTCCACCAGAACCGGAGTCTCGTTTCGCGAGACATGCTTGTCGAAGGAGGCCTCGTCCAAGTTGAATGAGCTCGCGTTGAATAGAGGTTGATGACAGCTACCGCAGTTTGGCTCGCTCGTGAGGTGTTCGCTCGCTATCCGGTTTGTGATCTGGCAGTTTGGACAAACTACGTGCAGCTTTTCGAGCATATTTCACTCCCAAAGTTAAAGGCCAATTGCTGTGCGCCGGGAACCACAGCGGGCGCCGCGGGGGTTCGACCTACGTTGTGCGTGTAGTCCGTTCCAACGCGTCGACAAAAAGCGCCGGAACGTTGAAGCCGGTTTGGTCAGTGATTTCTTGAAAGCCAGTAGGACTGGTGACATTGATCTCAGTAACAGAATCACCAATCACATCAAGCCCAATGAGTAAGAGTCCGCGTGGTGCAAGTGCTCGGCCGATAAGTTCTGCTATCTCACGGTTGCGCGGAGTCAAAGGCTGCGCCACCCCTTTGCCCCCAACCGCCAAGTTTCCACGCACTTCGGTACCCTGCGGAATACGTGCCAGGACAAAAGGCACGGGCTCGCCGTTGATTATGAGGATGCGCTTGTCGCCGTCTGCGATCTGCGGCACAAAGCGCTGGACCATGATGGTTTCGGCGCCACCCTTGTTTAACGTTTCGATGATGACTCCGAGATTCAGCGCGCCCTGTCCGACACGGAAAATGCCTTTGCCACCCATTCCATCAAGCGGCTTAAGAATGATATCGCCATGCTCCGCGTGGAAGTCTCGCACGGACTCGGCATTGCGCGTAACCAGCGTCGGCGGTGCGAGGTGAGAGAACTCCATGATTGCGAGTTTCTCGGGGTGGTCGCGAAGTGACCGCGGTCTGTTCACTACGTTGCCACCCTCCCGTTCAACTTGTTCCAGCAAGTGGGTGGCGTAGATGTACTCCGCGTTGAATGGTGGATCCTTGCGCATGAGGACAGCGTCAAAGTCTTTCAAGTGCATTTGCTTTGTGTCGTGGACGCGGTACCAGCCTGGGTAGGATCCGGTCAGGCTAATTTGCTGTACTGTGGCTGCGACAAAACTGCCTGACTTCCACTGAATGTCTCGCGGCAGGCATGCTGCTATATGGTGACCCCGCAACTGCGCCTCACGCATTATTGAGAAAGTGGTGTCCTTTTGGACCTTGAACTCGTCCAGCGGGTCGACGACAAACAAGAGCTTCTTCATCTGACGTTCCTCTAGCAGCATCGAACGAACTCGGGACACGGATTTCTCCAGGCCGTCGGCCTTCCCTTCGCGCTTACCTGAGCGGGAGCAGGAGCAGGGAGCAGGGAGCAGGGAGCAGGGAGCAGGGAGCAGGGGAGTTGATTCTGCATGGATGTTGGCCGGGAGCATCGACCATCCGAGCCAGAGCGTGGACTCCACGACAAGTGACCACTTCTTTCGGACTTCAAGTTGTTAATGAAGAGAACTGGGCTCCCCGCTGTTCTAGAGACTCACTTCTTGTCGTGTTACGCATAGCGCAGACTGGCATTTCCCGTTTTTCCACGTCAATCTCCACGCTGCGAACAGTTTTACGGAAGTCAGTTCGCGAGCCCAACGAGCAGTCATAGTTGTGAAGCGGGACGGCCGCATATTCTTCGTTTCGGTCGCTGAGAAAACTCGCTGATCGATGGAGCAGGGGCGTCCGACTGGGGCGCGGCACACGAGGGGCCGCCGGGCGCTGCGCGCTGGACGCTTCTTCCGGACTCGGAGACGTCTTGGTGGCGGTATATTTCTAATTGCTGGCCCGAGTGCACCACACGGTGTGTCGCCCACGACGTAGAAGGTGGGCAAGAAAAGGCCCGCCCATCTGGTATCCGTGCCCGGCAGTCTCTGGTAGTCGTTACCCAGTGGAGGCTCTAGGCGCCTGGAGGGGTATTTCATATGGCTATAAATCAGCGAGTCGATGCGGTTGGGGAAACCATCGTCATCGACGAGACCAAGAATGGCCCGTTTCAGCTGAAGGTGCGGGCTGGCTCCTCTACGTTTATCGTGGATGAACCGATAGGCATAGGGGGGCTCGGGTCCGGTCCCAACCCATACGACTTGTTGAGTGCGGCCCTTGGGACTTGCTCAGTGATGACGATGCGTCTATATGCGTCGCGCAAGAAGTGGCCACTGGAGCGGATTCGGGTGAAGGTGACGCATCTCCGAAATGGGTTGAACGCGGCGGACACCTTCAGTCTGGAAATACAGCTTCAGGGAAGCTTGAGCGACGAGCAGCAACAGAAACTTCTTGAAATCGTCTCAAACTGCCCTGTGTACAAGACGATTGAGCGCGGGTCGGAAGCCTTGCCGACTTTAGTTTTCTCGGGGAGCTTGGCGGACGAGGCAGTTTCTCTTTGTGAGCACATGCGCGACATGGAGCAGGCCTGTGATCAGGCGGAAGCACAGGACGCTACGTCCTGAGTCGGCTAGGCCTCAGCTGGAACGCTGCGACGGACTGCGGACGGCTCTATTCCGTAGGTCCTTCGGAATGCTTTTGTGAAACTGCTCCGACTGGCATATCCGGCGTTGCGGGCAACGAGCTCGACGGCGAGGCCACTGGCTTTTAGCTGGAACATCGCTTGCCGCAGTCGGAGCTCCCGAAGCACCTGCATCGGAGACTTTCCTATAGCCGCGGTAAATCGAGCGGCGAAAGCAGAGCGGCTGAGGCAGGCCGTGTGGGCGAGGCTTTGAAGTGAATGATCGTCGCTAGGACGCATGGCCATTGCGGCAAAGGCTCTTGCTACTAACGGATCGCTGAGCATCGAAAAGCGTTCCACCCAGGCGTTCATGGAGACGAGCGACCGACGCAAAAGCAACACGATGACTTGCTTTAGTAAGGCCGCACTCATTGCCCCGCTGCCAACCTCCTGTGCGACGAGCTCGCTGAGCGCTGTCTGCAGTTTCGTGTCAACGTGATCGTCGATGTCGAACTGTTCGAAGATCGGCTCTGTCAAGCTACCAAAGAGTTCGGCGCAGGCGCCGTAGGTGGCATGAAAGTATCCGCACACCAGTATCAAAGAAGGATCTCCATCTCCCGCCGAGAATCTGCGTATCGTGCTTGACGAGATCATCTGGGGCTGCTTCTTGACGGAACGCAGGCCTGTGAATCCTGTGCTGCCCTCCACCTCAATTCGAAAAGGCGAATTTGGCGGCACAACGATCAATGTGTGGGGCATCAACGGTATGGGGTCGCGATTGCCAATCAAGGCCCGGCCAGTACCAACGATGTTGTAGTGGATGCCGGGCGCGTTCATGCCGCCCAGTTCCAGGCTGTATCCCATGCTCACTAAGCATTCCGAAAGGGCAACGAAACTGACATCGAGAGTACCAAGCACACCCTCGAGATCGCCTGGCGAAATGCGTAGTAGCGGTCGTTCGTTCAAGGTGCTGACTCCACGTGAATTCAGGTCGAAGCGGCGCCTCGAAATCCCGATAGTACGCAAACGTCAGCGCTCCCGCGACGGGCTGCTACGCACTGACCAGGCCTGCCTCACACTGGCAGATGACTTCAGGTTTCCTGGCCTCTTTTGCCGGACGATGAAACACATTGGCCTGTTGACCCTTGAGGGTACCCAAGAAACAATGGTCCGGAGTCACTGGGAGTGCACCTTTGTTCTGCGCCCTTAAAACTGATCTGGCTCATCCCGCAGGCTCCATTGCATCAAGCAACACAAGTGGCAGCATGAACGGTGGACTTGTTCAGAGTTCCCTAGGCCGAGAGTTCTCGGTTAGTGCGATGGGGCAAGTTCTACAGCGGTAGTCCTCGGTGGTCCCCTCAACCGCCTGTTTTCGAGCCGTATTGACAGTCTACGCCTATTGTCAGATGAGCACTGACCGTGTTTGGCCATTGGGGAGGACACCTCAGATGGCCAGCAGAACCCGCTGGGCGCAGCTGCCCAGCCCTTTAAGTAAGCACAGGAGAACTTCATGAAGTTTGAAAAGACACAGGCAGCACTTGACCGCCTGACCCCCGAGCAACGTCGGGTTACTCAGAAGTCCGGCACCGAAAGGCCCTTCACGGGAGAGTACAACGACAACAAGGAGCCTGGCATCTATGTCGACGTAGTGTCGGGAGAGCCGCTGTTCGCTTCGGCGGACAAGTTCGATTCGGGTACTGGCTGGCCAAGCTTCACCAAGCCGATCGTTCCGGCGAACGTGAACGAATTGCGCGACACCGAGCACGGCATGGTGCGAACCGAAGTGCGTTCGACCCATGGCGACAGCCATTTGGGCCACGTGTTTCCCGACGGACCCTCGGACCGAGGGGGCTTGCGCTATTGCATCAACTCGGCGTCCTTGCGCTTCATCCACCGCGAAGAGATGGTTGCCGAGGGTTATGGTGCCTATCTCGACCAAGTGGAGAACGTTTGATGAATCACGAAAAAGCCATCCTGGCCGGCGGTTGTTTCTGGGGAATGCAGGATCTCATCCGCAAGCAGCCCGGCATCATCTCGACTCGCGTGGGTTACACCGGCGGCGATGTTCCAAACGCCACGTATCGCAATCACGGCACGCATGCCGAAGGGATCGAGATCATCTTTGACCCCGAGTTGACGAGTTACCGGAAAATTCTGGAGTTCTTCTTCCAGATTCACGACCCGACGACGAAGAACCGTCAGGGCAATGACCGTGGGCTCTCCTACCGGTCTGCCATCTACTACCTCGGCGTGGAGCAGAAGCACGTTGCTGATGAGACGATCGCCGATGTGGATGCGTCCGGACTGTGGGGTGGAAAAGTGGTCACCGAGGTCGAGCCGGCCGGTGATTTCTGGCAGGCCGAGCCGGAGCACCAGGACTATCTGGAGAAGCTCCCGGGCGGCTATACATGCCACTTCCCACGTCCCGACTGGATCCTTCCAAAGCGCAGAAAAGCTGACGAAAAGTAGGTCGCAACCGGGACTGCATCGGAACAGGCGTCAATGCCGTTGCCGCTGCACCGTCCACTGATGATGTTTCGGCCGCCGGATGCGCCAAGGCCCGTCAGAATCTCAACCATTGAAAAGGATCCTCATGTCCGATAACAGCTTCACCTCCCGCTCCGTCACTCGAGAGGCCGCCGCCCGCCTCATCGCCAAGACCATCGCCGCCGCTCAGCGCATCGGATTCGAACCGGTCGTCGCGATCGTGGATGTGGCCGGCAATCTGAAGGCGTTTGAACGCAGCGATCGCAGTTCCTATCTTGCCGTCAACATTGCCATCGACAAGGCCTACACCGCGGCATCTTTCGGCCTGTCGACAGCCCAATGGGTCGACCTTTTGGAAGACCGCGGCGCCTCGAACCTACGGCACGTTCCCCGCGTCATGGCCGCCGCTGGCGGGTTTCCAATCATGGAGGACGGTGCGATTATTGGCGGGATCGGCATTTCCGGGGGAAGCTGGGCGCAGGACCAGGAAGCTGGCGAAGAAGCCCTTCGCAATTTTTCCAAGTGACCTCGACACAACCCTAAAGGAAACACCCATGAAAGCCATCGGATACCGGACTCCATCGCCAATCTCGGCCGCGGATGCCTTCGTCGACATCGAGTTGCCCAAGCCACAACCAAAGGACCGCGACATCCTCGTCGAAGTAAAGGCCATTTCGGTCAATCCGGTCGATTACAAGGTCCGTGGCAGCACGCCGCCAGCAGAAGGCGCTGAGTGGAAGGTGCTGGGCTGGGATGTTGCTGGAATTGTCGCGGCGGTCGGCCCCGATGTGACAGGTTTCAAGGTGGGAGAGGAGGTCTGGTATGCAGGCGCCATCAACCGTTCGGGGGCAAACGCTGAATTCCATCTCGTCGATGAGCGTATCGTTGGGAAGAAGCCGTCAAAGATCGGCTGGGCCGACGCCGCGGCGCTCCCGCTGACATCGTTGACCGCATGGGAGGCATTCTTTGACCGCCTTGATGTGAAGAAGCCGGTTCCCGGCGCAGCTGCCGCCATCCTGATCATCGGCGGTGCTGGCGGGGTGGGATCAATCGCCGTTCAGATCGCACGCCAGTTCACTAGCCTCACCGTTATTGCGACGGCTTCGCGTCCTGAGACCAGGGATTTCGTCGCGTCGCTTGGTGCGCACCATGTGGTCGACCACTCGAAGCCGCTCGCTGGCCAGGTCGCGGCACTAGGCATCGGCGCTCCCGCATTTGTATTCTCAACGACGCAAACCGCCAAGCATGTCGACGACATCGCCGACTTGATCGCACCGCAGGGGCGTCTATGCCTGATCGACGATCCATCGGGCTTCGACATCATGAAGTTCAAGCGCAAGGCGGTATCGATCCATCACGAACTCATGTTTACGCGGTCCATTTTCCAGACCCCGGATATGGACGAGCAGGGGCGAATCCTCAATGCGATGTCTAGCGCGGTCGATGATGGAAGAATCCGCTCAACTGCCACGCAGAACCTCGGTCCAATTAATGCCGAAAACCTCAAGAAGGCGCATGCGCAACTCGAAAGTGGAACGACCATAGGTAAGGTCGTGCTTGAAGGCTTTGCTTGATCGAAGAAAGGGCGAGCCATATTCGACGCTGCTGAACGGCTATACCTGTCATCTCCCCCGTGGAGGCTGGGGGCATCCGAAGCGCTAGATCATTGGCGCTGCGCAGCCCGCAGCCAAGACTGCAGCGGAGAAGGCTTCACTGCCGTTGCCGTCGCGACGGCCCTGCTAGCAGCAGTCTTCGTGACTGCGTGGTCTAGCGATGCAGTCACCGACCCCCCGGCCTTGATGGGATGGTTGCATACCAGTTTGTCGCTGTCGAAGCCCCAAGGATAAAAACCATGCAAGGCCTTTCATCCTTTCCAATCACGCGGCGCTGGCCCGCATCTCATCCCGATTGCCTGCAACTTTATGCAGCACCCACTCCCAACGGCGTCAAGGTTTCGATCATGCTGGAGGAAATCGGCTTGGCGTACGAGCCTCACCTGATCGACATCTCAAACAATGAGTCGAAGGATCCAGCGTTCGTATCGTTGAACCCGAACGGCCGCATCCCAGCGATCATCGATCCAGCGGGACCCGACGGTAAACCTATTGCCGTATGGGAATCCGGTGCGATCCTTCTCTATCTGGCATACAAGACGGGCCAGCTCATTCCGAGCAAACCCGCCAAACGATACGAAACCCTGACCTGGGTGTTCTTTCAAATGTCGGCCATCGGCCCGACTTTCGGTCAGCTCGGGTTTTTCGTGCGATTTGGCGGTAAGGACTATGAAGACAAGCGGCCTCAAAAGCGCTTTACCGAAGAGTCCAAGCGCCTTCTGGGAGTCTTGGATCGCCAGCTTGAAGGTCGCGACTGGATCGTCGACGAATATTCGATTGCGGACGTTGCCACGCTGGGCTGGGTAAATGCGCTGGTTGAATCGTATGCCGCTGGCGAGATCCTTGGAATCAGCAACTACTCAAACATCCAAGCATGGCTCGCACGCGGGCTGGCTCGACCAGCGGTGCAGCGTGGTCTGCGCATTCCAGCGAGGCCAGCATGAGCGTTATCGCCGCCTACTACTACAACGAAGGAAAGCGAATCCGTGAAATCGCACTCGACGAGCGCTTCGAGCAGGATAAGGCGCGCTCGGGCTTCTGCTGGATTGCGCTTCGCGAGCCCAGCGCCGACGAACTTCACACGCTCCAAGCGGCGTATCACCTCCATCCGTTGGCAGTCGATAACGCAATGCACCCGCTTTGCCCGCCAAAGCTCGAGGTCTACAACGATGAGCTGTACATCGTCGCTCAAACCGCCGAGCTGGTCGGCGACCGGATCAGCTATGGAAAGACGGCGATCTTCACGGGTCACAATCACCTCATCACCGCGCGGCACGGCAACGGTGGAGCGCTAGGCAACCTTCGCGGGCAGCTCGAGGCTTCGCCGACGCTCCTGGGAAAGGGTGTCGACTACGTGCTGCACGCGATCTTGCACCGAATCGTGGACCAGTATTTGCCCATCTTTGAAATGATCGAGGATGACGTTCTGGAGATGGAGAGGAGATCGGTGGGAGACTTTCTTGGGCGAGAAGAGGTCGCCCGGATATTCAGTCTGAGGGGCGAACTCACGCGCTTCCAACGCACGCTCGGCGCTATGGCCGAACTGGTCAGAAAACTTGTCCGTGGACATTATCCCTGCATCAGTGCTGAAGTGAGACCGTACTTCGACGATGTCGCTGACCACGTAGATCGTGTGCAGTCCATGGTCAATGGTCTCCTTCAGGTCCTGAGGACGGTCTTTGAATTCAGCAGCCTGCTTGAGGCGCAACGGACGGGTGTCATCACTCGTCAATTTACGTCTTGGGCGGCAATACTGGCAGTCCCGGCGGCGATCGCTGGAATCTACGGCATGAACTTCAAGAACATGCCGGGGCTGGAGTCAACCTATGGATACCTCGTTGTGCTCGGGCTGATGGCGACGATCTGCCTGTTTCTGTACGTGCGCTTCAAGAAGGCAAAGTGGCTATGAATGCCGCATGTTGTGATCGTGTCGAGGTGAGGGCGACTACCTTCAATAGTCTTGGAGGGCCAGAAGGCCTGCGTGCCCTGCTGAAGAAGTCTCCGCTGTCGAAGGCCAACACTGCAGTCATCCTGCACGGAAACGCTGTGGCGGCCCTCGTCGTCATGGGAATAGAGCACATCGACGCCCCTGATGCTGTCGAGGAGGCTCAAAGCTTCGCTATACGGCTCGACGGCGAAACCGTGGTTGTTGAAAGCGCGAGTCGTTGCCTTGGTACTGAGGTCTTGGACCAAGTTGCGGTGCGGTTCACTCATTTCATTCCTGGCGTTCAATTGGGCAAGCCTGCGTCAGAAATTGCGCTTATGCGTGGGAGGTAAATGTGGAGAAGCTCGCTTTTGGAGGCGGATGCCATTGGTGCACAGAAGGGGTGTTCCAAGCGTTGCGCGGTGTCGAGAAGGTCGACCAGGGCTTTGTGCAATCAGATGCGCCGGCAGATACGTGGGCAGAAGGAGTGATCGTCACCTTCGATCCCTCCGTAATTCAGTTGGCAACGCTTTCCGAGGTTCATCTCAGAACACATTCTGCTACCAGGGCCCGTTCACTTCGCAGCAAATACCGCAGTGCGATTTACATCTTCGAAGATCGCCAACGGCATGAGGCCGAGCTGGCGATAGCAGGCTTCGCCCACGAGTCTGGCGATGCGGTGCATACCGCCGTTCTGCCCTTTAGAAATTTCAAGGCGTCGGACGAGCGTTACCAGAACTACTATCGAACCAACCCGAGCAGGCCTTTCTGCCGCCGCTATATTGACCCTAAGCTGGATCTCATCAGACGGCACTTCTCAGAGGTCGCGCTCCCTGAAGTGCGGACCTAGATGCGAAGAGAGTCTCCGGGGTAGTTTCTGCTTGGGTCCAAGCGTTTCCGACGCTCCAAGGGCGTCGACCAATCTGTTTGCATGTGACACGGAGATCGCGAAGGTGCTATCTACTGCGCATTGGTGCCAAAGAAAAGGATGATGCGCCGAGCGCGCTCAGGGAAAAGAGCTCTCTTGTGGTGTTTTCGTCCTTGACCAGGTCGGCTGACGGATGACCGACCAGGCGGACTCAGGGTGTGCCCCCAGTAAAATTCACAGATGTTATTGGTTAAACAAGAGCTGCTCGCGGCGCTCGCGAAAACGCTCGAATCTCTCTCGCCCGGCGCTGGCGCCAAAGCCGCGTTCGAGTCGCCCAAGGTGGCGGCGCACGGCGATTTCGCCAGCACGGCTGCCATGCAGCTCGCCAAGCCGCTTGGCCGCAAGCCTCGCGAACTTGCCGAGGAAGTGAGTGCATCGCTACTAGCCACGCCCTCTTTCGGGCAGTGGGTGCAGGCAGTCGAGGTTGCTGGCCCTGGTTTCCTGAACATCCGCTTGAAGGCGGTCGCCAAGCAGCAGGTCGTGCGCGAAGTGCTCGCCGCTGGTGATGCGTACGGTCGGCAGCCGGCTACCGGCGAAAAGGTGCTGGTGGAGTTTGTCTCGGCCAACCCGACCGGACCGCTGCACGTGGGACACGGCCGCCAGGCAGCGCTGGGTGATGCCATCTGCAACCTGCGCGCCTCGCAGGGCGATGCGGTGTACCGCGAGTTCTATTACAACGACGCGGGCGTGCAGATCCAGACGCTTGCCAGCAGCGTGCAAATGCGCGCCAGGGGTATGAAGCCGGGCGACGCTGCCTGGCCGAGCGGCGAAAAGGCCGCGGCATACAACGGCGACTACATCGCCGACATCGCCGAGGACTTCGTTGCAAAGAAGACCGTGAAGTCGGACGACCGCGTGTTTACCGCGAGTGGCGACGTCGATGACATCGATTCGATCCGTGAATTCGCCGTTGCCTACCTGAGGCGGGAGCAAGACCTCGATCTGCAGGCGTTCCGCGTGCGCTTCGACAATTACTACCTCGAGTCGAGCTTGTACTCTAGCGGACGCGTCGAATCGACGGTGGTCAAGCTGGTGGCCGCCGGCAAGACGTACGAGCAGGACGGCGCCCTCTGGCTGAAGTCAACCGACTACGGCGACGATAAGGACCGCGTCATGAAGAAGGGTGACGGCACGTACACCTACTTCGTTCCCGACGTGGCGTACCACATCGCCAAGTGGGAGCGGGGCTTTCATACGGTCGTCAACATTCAGGGTACAGACCACCACGGTACCATCGCACGCGTGCGTGCCGGCCTGCAGGGCGTGGACGAAAGCATTCCGGCCAGTTATCCCGACTATGTTCTGCACACGATGGTGCGCGTCATGAAGGGTGGAGAAGAGGTCAAGATAAGCAAGCGTGCCGGCAGCTACGTCACGCTGCGCGACCTGATCGAATGGACCAGTACCGACGCGGTGCGCTTCTTTCTGCTGAGCCGCAAGCCCGACACCGAATACACGTTCGACGTCGACCTTGCCGTGACGAAGAACAATGACAACCCGGTGTATTACGTGCAGTACGCGCATGCGCGCATCTGCTCGGTGTTGGCGAGCTGGGGTGGCGATGTGGCATCGCTGCACGATGTTGAACTTTTGGCACTTGAAGGCCCGGCCGCGCAGGCGCTCATGCTGCTACTCGCCAGATATCCAGAAATGCTGAACGCGGCAGCGAAGGATTTCGCGCCGCACGACGTCACGTTCTACTTGCGCGAGCTGGCCGCTAGTTACCACAGCTACTACGACGCCGAACGAATTCTTGTCGACGACCAGAGTGTCAAGAAGGCACGGTTGGCGCTTGTCGGTGCTACCGCGCAGGTGCTGCGCAATGGCCTCGCGATTCTCGGCGTCAGTGCGCCGACCAGGATGTGAGCGCAACCACGAAGCGTACGCAGCGCTCCGCGCCCTGAGGATGCCGAGCACAAACAGGTGATCCCACCTTATCCCGGTTCATGTTGGCAACCACCTGTACCCCCAACGATCACCGTGCTTGATGGCGTCCGGTGCATTGGTCTTTTGCCACGCCACCGCCAGCTGTTTCAAACCTTGCAACGCGATTTGCGCTACACGGTGCACGAGGTGGGCTTTCGGCTACTCGCACAGTCTGAGAAGAGTCACCTGTGGCGCGTGACTGAGCCAGTTGCAAAGCGAGCCGCTCAATCGTTTTGAGAAGCTGCGCTCCTGTGTTCGGCTTCGGAATCAGTTCCGAGACGCCGATGGTTGGCGCATTTTTTCTCAAATCGTCTGAGATGAATCCTGTCGTGATGACAACTGGTTTTCCAGGGTGTAGGCGAAGCAACTCTTTGGCAAGGCTTAGTCCATCCAACTCAGGCATGGCGTAGTCAAGGATGGCAAGGTCGTAGCCTATTGCCCCAGAGCAAACGTCATCCAGGGCCTTCTTGGGATGCAGATAGTGATGAGCGGGAAAACCCGCCTTCGTGAGCATGCGTTCAACCATTGATCCGATCAGCTCATCATCATCCACGTGAAGAATCGTTGTTTCTCGTTTCAAACGCGTCAGGAGTCCGTCATCACACATTTCTTCCACAACAACGTCTGCCTCCAAACCGTCGCTGCACTGTGATTCGGAAGGTCGAAGAATGACGCTGAATGAAGAGCCCGCTCCTAACTTACTTGTGACACGAATTGCTGCTTGATGATCGCGAAGGATTCCGTGCACGACTGACATGCCAAGGCCAGTGCCTTCCCCCACAGCCTTCGTCGTAAAAAAGGGCTCGAAAAGACGTGCCAGTGTGATGCTGTCCATTCCACAGCCGTTGTCTTCTACACAAACACAAACGTTCTCCTCGGACCAGTCTTCAGGGTCGGTGACAAGCAACACCTCTCCAGGTCCAGTGGCTTTCCCCGCTAGGGCTGCGCAGGTGGAGACTGAAATTCGCAGCAGTCCATGGTCCAAATCACTGATTGCGTGGACTGCGTTCGTGCACAGATTGAGAATGACTTGGTGCAACTGTGACGGATCCACATACACCAGTGGGGTTCCGGGATCAATATGCGTATTTCGGACTTCTTGGACATCAAGTTCGACATCGTTGACACCGTGTTCGGCACCGCAGTCAGTGAGGTACTTTTACCTCCCTCGAGAACACCCAGCGGACCATGGATTGTTGGCTACTCAATGGTTGTGCTGAGTGGTGTCCTTGATCCTGCTAGGCGCCGCAGGCTTGCCTACACCTCGTCGCTGGCCGCCCCAACTCGCTCTGCCTTCCCAGGCGCAAAGCCAGGCCTCTGCTCTGGCCGTGGTAGGGGTGAGCAGGTGCACTGATCCCCCAATGGCCTGCGCCACATCTACCCCTTTGTCCCCATACAGAACCCGTAGCAAAGCGGGCAGCACTCGGACTTCACCCTTGCGACCAGCAGCATCCAGCTGTTGCGACAGAGCAGGCCGGCGCTCCTTCAACCAGTTGCCAAGTCCTGATGGCGGCACCATGACCGCCAAGCTGAACTCGGACTCGTGAAACTGCCATTCCTCGGCGCTCACCAGACGGCTCAGTTCATTCTCAAAAGCGAGGCGCAACCGCTGTACCTGTTTGTGGGTGGCCACGGCGCAAAGTGGAGCACCTTCCCTGCCCCGAGACGTGGAGTTGGTGGAATGGTTCTCGCACACGCCGCGCGAGCGCTGCGGCAGCCAGCAGTACCGACAGAATGCGTAGAGCGGCGTAGCGACTTCTTGTGCGCCCACGTGTGGATGTGCCTTGGGCAGGCCCAGCACGTCAGCCATCCGCGCGAATGACGCCAATTCCAGGTGAGCAGGAAACTCAACCTCGCGCGGTGGTCGAGTGGTGTGCCGCACGAAGATGCTCACAACAGCTGCGCTTGCCCCGAGCTGCTTGTCAGTGCCACCACTGGCGGTAGCAAGGTTCGCGTAGAGGATCCAGAGGCTATCCCAACTGGTCTGCCCCCGTAGATCAAATAGTGACTTGTGCACGTCCGGCAAGAGCGGCAGCAAGCGTTCGCGCAGCAGGCCGATGACCATGGCTGGGTTCACGGCCTCATCGCCGAAGGACGTGTATCCATCGAGCAGAACGTCCAGGAAAGCTCGGGGCATGGGTGGCGGCACTGCGTCGTCGAGGTACAGCGGCATTTCAAGTGTCCAGATAGCCCAGTAGTTTGGCCTGATCGACTTTCGTACGATGGCCGATCCCCGCATTCGGCGTGCCGATCCAAGTGTCGAGCTTGCCGTTTTGACGGCCCAAACGTTTCTTTCGGCGACGTGGACACTTGTTTCGGCAACGTGGACGGGGATATCGACAACGCGCGCAATGTCGATGGCATCGCGCCGTCATATCAACAGCAACCAGGAGCCTCACCGAGCAAAAAAACTACACGTCCAGAAACGAAAAAGCCCGAGTTGCAGCTCAGGCTTTTTGTCCGGCCGAGGCCAGCAAGATTTGGAAAGATCTCGTGGCATGGAGTATCGGTCGCAGCGTTCGGCACGTCAAGTGCTGGGCGTGCTGGGCAAACTCGTCCTTGCAGCGCGTCCTCCCGCGCTGCGCAAGAAGTGAGTCCATGCGCATTCCAATTCACCTGCAGCGCGAAATCGCCCGCCTGCATTACTACGATCCCAACAGTTCTGACCGCGCCATCGCCGGCACCGTGGGCATGTCGCCTTCCACGATCGGCAGCTTCCGCCGAATGCTGCGAAAGCAGGGGCACGAATGGTCAGCGATCGAGCCGCTTGACGACGATCAGTGGCGAGACACCCTGGGCACGCGCGATCGCTCCATTGCGCAGCGGAAACCTCTGCCCGACTGGCAGTGGGTGCACACGGAAATGCAACGCCCCGATGCGACCATGGAGCAGCTGTGGCGCGAGTGGAGGGAAACATGCCCCGAAGGGGTGGCCTACACCCAGTTCGCGGTCGGATACCGGGCCTGGAGAAAGAATCTTCACGTAGTCATGCGCCGAGTACACCGGCCAGGCGACAAGTTGTTTGTGGACTTCGCTGGCAGGACCGTGGAGATCCGAGACCCTGCTGGCGGCCCCTCTCGGTTTGCTCAAATCTTCATCGCGGTGCTCGGCTACTCCAACTACACCTTTGTGCACGCCGTCCCCACCCAGACGACTGGTGACTGGGTGCAGTGCCACGTCGAGTGCTTTGAGTTCTTGGAGGGGGCACCGTGCTGGGTGGTCAGTGACAACCTCAAGGCCGCTGTCTGGCGCCGCAGCCGCGATGAGTTGGTTATCAACCCGACCTACCGCGACTGCCTCCACCACTACGACACCGCTCCTGCACCCGCCAGGCCAAGGCGCCCAAAGGACAAATCCAAAGCAGAGGTGGGCGTGCAGATCGCGCAGCGCTGGATACTGTTCAAACTGCGCGATCGGGTGTTCTTCAGCATCGACGAGCTCAACAAGGAGCTGCGCCGGTTGAACCACGAGCTCAACGATCATCCGTTCAAGAAACTGCCAGGCTGTCGGCGCAGCAGGTTTGAAAGCGATGAACGCGCTACGCTCAAGCCGCTTGTGCAAAAGCGCTTCGAGTTGTGCGACTGGCGCTATCAAGTCCGCGTGGGCAATGACCACCATGTAGAGCACCTGCGCTGCTTTTACTCAGTTCCCTCCCAACTGGCTGGCGAGCGCGTCGATCTGCGCATCACCGCGTCCATGGTGGAGGTGTTTCGAGGTGGCCGCCGGGTAGCGTTGCACGCGCTGCTCACTGAGCCGGGCAACAGCACCACGCTTCCTGAACACCGGCCTGTGGCCCACCAGCGGGTTCTGGAAGGCGAGCCCAAGGCGCTGATGCAATGGGCCACTGCGGTGGGCGTCAGTGCTCAGGAAATGATCGGCTACCACCTCAACGAGCGGCGCGATCCCGCAAATGGCATGCGCGCTGCCCGACGCATGCGAGATCTGGCGCGGGACCATGGCGAGGATCGCTTCGAGTCCGTCTGCCGCTACGCACTCCCGCTGAACATCACTTCGCTGCGCAGCATCACTTCGATCCTGACCAACCAGGCGGACCTGCGGCCCCGTCCTGCCACGCCACCGCCCCGCATGGAGCACGACAACCTGCGCGGCGCCCAATACTTCGGAGATTAAACATGAGCACCAATACCCAGAACTTGAACAAGTTGCGCGAACTGCGCCTGAACGCCATGGCGACAGCCTATGAACTCCAGCAAGAGCAGGCCAAGCTGCAACAGCTTGCGTTTGACGATCGCTTCGGTTTGCTTCTTGAGTCGGAAGTCTCCACCCGGAATTCCCGCAAGCTCAACCGCCTCGTGAAATCGGCCGGCTTTCCGGAAATTGCCGCATTTGAAGACTATGACGCGCGTGCAAGTCGAGGGCTGGACAAGGCGCTGATGTCAACGTTGGCCAATTGCAGCTGGATCGCGCGAAAGCAGAACCTCATGATCCTCGGGCCCACGGGTGTGGGTAAAACCTGGCTAGCGTCGGCGTTCGGCCACCAGGCCTGTCGGCTGGGCATGACCGTGGCCTTCTACGTGGCCAACGACCTCTTCACCAGCATCGGTCAAGCGGTGCTCGATGCCTCGCTGCCAAAACTCAAAACGGCCCTCTACAAACCCAACCTGCTAATCCTTGATGACTTTGGAATCGGGGAAATGTCCCCAACCGCAGCGCAGGTCTTGCTCGATGTTGCCGACCGGCGCATGCGCACGGGATCTCTGCTTCTGACCAGTCAGTACCCCGCGGACACTTGGCACGGTTTCTTCCCAGATCCAACCGTCGCGGATGCGGTTCTTGATCGCGTGGTGCATCAAGCTCATCGGGTCCAGCTGAAGGGCGAATCGATGCGCAAGATCAGAGGGCGAGCTGCTCTGAATCCTGGCTGATAAGGTCGCGCTTTCCTGGTCGTTACCTTGCAATGGGGCGGCCTGTTCCTACAGCTGCAGAGCGGCTGCAGCCATCGCAAAACTGAGCCAAGCTGGCGTTCCCATATTGATAGGTAGCCGATCGCCAGCTCCAAGGCTAGACTTCAGGAATCGGCCATTTGCTGCCGTTTACGCAGGCAGCTTCCTGGCATCGCCTCCAACGACGTGGTGCTGGATGTAGCCGCAAACTGGTCAGAACTTGGGGATGCGCACGGTCTTGCTGATCATGGCCGTGCCCGACAGCGCGAACAGCAGGCTCATGGGGTGCAACTGCCAGGGCCCAAGTTGCCATACTCCTCCCCACAGTTGCGCTCCCAGCGCTCCCTGCCAGGCGGCCCATGACAGCAATGCAGTGAGGATCACGCTGGTGGGGATCGGCGTGCCTTCAAAGTAGGCCACCTTGCCCGAGTCGGTGGTCAGGTGTTCGGCCGTGACGTTGAAGCGCGCCAACCGGCTGACGCCGCAGCAGACGAAGTAGCACAGGATGACGATGTCCCAACCGCTCTGCAGCCCCGCGGCAAAGCCCAGCGCTGCCGGGCCGACGCCGAAGGAGATGACGTCGGCCAGCGAATCGAGCTCCCGGCCCAGCGGCGAATGCTGGTGACGCCAGCGCGCCACCTTCCCGTCGAAGACGTCGAAGACGAAGGCCAGCGGTGTCATTGCGGCCGACAGCAGAAAGTGCGTAAGCGAGCCGCTGGCCATGTACATCATCGCCAGGAACACAGACAAAACGCCGCAGGCGGCATTGCCCAGTGTGATGAAGTCGGCAAGATGAAAGCTGCGGATCATCGCGAAGCGGCGTGGCGTGGGGGTTGAGGGCGCCATAGCAGAGTCTCCCTAGTTGCTCAATGTTTGAACGTCAGCTTCGACACGTTGGCATCAAGAGCTCGAATGTCCCTGATGGGCCCGAAGCGGACTCCTGGCTAAGCCCGCCAGGTTCCAATTCCAGCATGCAGAACTTGAAAGGAATCGGGGTGTAGCAAGAACACATAATGCTTGCCACCGCCCGCAAGCGGTTCTGGCTGTTTCTCGGAGGTCCAACAGCTCACAACCAAGACCGAGTTTTCGGTCAAGAGCGCCTTCAGTAGCTCTTCACGCGTTGTGTCCGTCAATGAGCGCATACGCCCGATGAGGTTCACGGCCTCAACGGACACATCAGTCGCACAGTACGCATGCGCAGTTGCTTGTGCCCACAACGGATGGTACGAGGCCGCCCTCGACGCCCGAGTTTCGACGTCAGGCGATACCGATTGCATCACGCTTACCTC
This sequence comes from Hydrogenophaga intermedia, assembly GCF_023715105.1. Taxonomy (GTDB): domain Bacteria; phylum Pseudomonadota; class Gammaproteobacteria; order Burkholderiales; family Burkholderiaceae_C; genus Hydrogenophaga; species Hydrogenophaga intermedia_A. The sequence goes on from NZ_JAMBNO010000007.1 coordinate 21,958, forward strand.
CGAAAAAGGAATGGCTGTTTCTGGCCGATTGGTGAAGTCTAGCCGGCCGCGCACCTGCCCGGCAAACCAACATGGCAACTGGGCGCCGCAGCGTCAACGCCTACTGGCAGCACATTGTGCGTGTCCACGAGTGTCGAACTGGGTGTCCATCTCCCGCCGTTCCCGCTGTCCAAGAGAAACCGAAATGAGTGTCCAGCAGCGACCGAAATACGCAGCTCACGCAGGTCGACGGCTTTCGCCCCGCCGCCCGCCACCACAGTGACGTCCTCGATGCCGATAACTCCGAGGATGAGCCGAAGGTATTGCGTCGCGATGTCGCGATCCTTTATTGGCGATCCCTCGGAATAGACGCCGCCAGAAGCCATCAACAAGGTCGCCTTCTTTCCTTTGACAAGACCCCGCCCGTCAAAGCCGAGCGTCATGCCCTTGCGTACGATGTGATCCACCCATGCCTTAAGCGAGGCCGGGACGTTGTAGTTGTAGACCGGTGTCGAGATGACAAGGTGCTCAGCCACAAGGAGTTCGGCGACCAGTTCATCGGACAGTCGAAGCTCCTCTTTCATCGCTTGCGATTGATCTGCGGGCGGTGTGAAGTAGGCTTGGAGCCAAGGCGCTGTAACGAAACAGAGCCCGGGATTGGCGAGATCGCGATGCACGATGTGACCTTCCGGATTCGCAGTGCGCCATGCCGTAAGGAAGCGTTGGGTCATTTGACGCGAGACGGACCGGTCGCCGCGTGGGCTGGTCTCGACAACGAGAAGCTTGTTCATCTGAGGGTTCTTTCTTTCGGAATGGGTGAGCAATACACGGGCTGCCGCTGGATGGGCTGAAAAGCTTCAGCAACTGCCGCGCAGAACTACAAGTGGAGTCGTAGCAGTAATTTAGGGGCCGAAATGCTTCACCGGAAGCGATGAAAATGTGATACTTTTAATCAGTTTTGGAGATGGACAATGATTGGAAGTCTCACCCTCGACCAGTTGCGCGTCCTCGTGGCCATTGCCGAGGCCGGCAGTTTTTCAGCCGCCGGCCGCGAACTTAGGCGTGCGCAGTCGGCGATTAGTCAAGCCGTCAGCAATCTCGAGGCAATCCAGGGCGTTGAACTGTTTGACCGCCGAGGGCACCGACCGCGCCTGACTGATGTGGGGCGTGTACTGGTCGATCAAGCTCGGTCGGTGCTCGCAAGTGCCACTCGTTTCGAGGCCATTGCAGCCAGTACGCGCGCGGGTGTAGAGCCAGAGTTGACGATTGCGATCGATCCCCTGGTGCCAACCGCACCGCTGATTGGCAGCTTGCGCGCGCTGAGTGAAACCTTTCCCGATCTCCCGGTGCATTTTTCGACTGAAGGGCTGGGCGGTTCATTACGGCGGCTTCGCAGTGGTTCGGCAGCCATTGCCCTGTGCTTGCTGCTGCCTGGCGTCCCTGATGACATTGCTGCCTATCCGTTGCTGCGCGCTCGAATGCATGCGGTCGTTGCGCCTGGCCACCCTCTTGCTTTGTTAGGACGTCCGGCGACAGAGAGCGATCTCGCTCCGTATGTCCAATTGGTCCTGTCGGATCCGGTCGACCCGGACAGCGCAAATTACGGGGTGGCCGGCACTAGACTTTGGCGATTTGTCGATCTCGGTCGTCGATTCGATTTTCTTTTGGCGGGATTCGGTTGGTGCCGCATGCCTGATCACCTCGTGGCGCCAATGATCGCCGCCGGGGAGCTCACCGCGATCGAGGTTCACGAAGATCCCACTCCGCCCGAAGGACTGATCATCTACGCGGCACACAGGCGTGATCGTGTGCTTGGCTTTGCGGGACGATGGTTACTCGATGAGTTGCGTCGAAGCCTCGTCTCGTGATGAAACCCGCTACGCAGAGAAAGGAGCATCTAGCTACGTTCCTTGTATGTGCGTTGTATGTGGGGCGGCTTGAAACCTCAGTCCGATGACGCAGCACACAAGCTCACTCTTGCTACATCCCAGATCAAAGGCCATTTTCCGAACGAAGTCGTCAAACTCCCTGTCCAAGTAGGCAGTCCGAAGCACCCGTTCATTGCTCGCACGTTCGTCCAAGTCGGTGCCTTTCACTACGCTCAGTGACTCTATGGCCACCGTGCCAGTCATGACTGATTGCAATGCCGCCTGGAGTAACTGACGAAGCAACTCAGCTCCCACGGCATGTTGCTGCATGCAGAGTCTGGCAATTTCCAGATCCACCGCGCGATCTATATAGAAGCTGCGGTTCTCTTGCATATTTCAGATAGTTCAGGAGGCTAGGCATCAAAGCCCTTTGACCTCGACGATCTGAAGCAACCTGGCAGCCGCCCCTCGCGGACGCTTGCCAGCGGTAGGCGACTCCCATCTTCGAAACGTCGAGACACTGACGTTCATCACCGCTGCGAACGCTGCCTGGCTCATCCCTATATTCTTCCTGACAAGCGCGACGCGCTCTGGCGGATAGTCAGGGGGCCTTTCAAAGACGCCTGGAGGAAAATCATCTTTCATCTGGGCACTTCCTGGCTACGGCGCCTTGAGCAGAGCAGCATGGATTATGGGCAAGTGACCCACGTGAAGACCGACGTCAACTCTACAAAGGATGACCCTCTTACTCTTGTCGTGAATGGACTTGCGCAGGCCGGTACCTGAGATCTCATCATCAAGGATGACGTATGGCTCTCCTCGATGGTTGACGGCCAGCCACCTGTCAATTGCTTGTGCACGAGTCTCCCCTCGATTTTGGGGGGCTTCCCAACAATCATGAAGACTGTTGGAAAGAACATCGAGCTCCGTTTGTCTAAAGATGTGCTCGAACCCGTCCCGCCCCAAGAACCGCAGCCAGCTCGTCGTGATGACTACGCGTGCGTGATGCATTGCAATGGCTTCCTTCAAGGTCGTCATCGCCGGCTCGTGAAAAAGGCGCTTCCAGAAACCAGGCGGCGAATCTGCTGAGATCGCGTCGAAGCCCCCCACGTCTTCCGGACGATTCAAGACAATCACTTCGTCGAAGTCCAACATGATGATGGGCCGCAGGCTCATGGTTGGGTCCCTTGGATGCCGCTCAATGCTTCATGACATCTTGCGAGCTTGGTTGCGAGTTCCGCCTGTACGTTGAAATCTGAAAGCCCCGTGGTTCCGTCGCATGCGACTAGGTGTTCCCGAGCCCAGTGCGGCCAGTCAGACACGTCGTCGTCAAGAGCAAGCCATTGGCGAGGCTTTCTGCGTTGGACATCTTCCCAAACCTGCAGCCCCCTGGCGGTGTCTCGAAATACTGAGAGCGAGGCCGGGTCAGCACCGTGGATGCGACGGTGATAAGTCCCTCCGATGAATCGTGATCCAAGCGAGGAGGGCAGACGTTCCAGCGTCTTCGCATATCCAGGGCGAATGCACCAAGTGCTGCTCAGGACCAACGCTACATCCGGGTACGGTCGAAGAATCCCCTCGAGAATGGGTATCCATTCAAACAAGACGCGCCCCGTCTGTATCGGGCTCATGTAGATGCCTCGCTTGGGGTGATAGAGCACCGCTTCATGCTGAACGACGCCATCGAGATCGAGATAAAGCACCACGTCTGCGCTCTGCGGCGTTGAAGCAGGAACGTACGGCCTCTTGGAGTCATGGCTGCTCAACTAGCACTCTTTCATCAGGGGCCTACTCCCGTTCGCGCATCTTGGTGCTCGCAGTAGCCATTCCATTTGCATCTAAACCTCTCAGTGTGCATAGGCGCGAGGCGAATCGAGCGATGTCTCGTCGCGGCACCGGCGTGCCGAAGGCGTGACCGAATGGCACATAGCCGTGTTCCGCTGGGCTTGTTCGTCATGAGCCTTGCCCTTCCAGTCGCCGCTCAGTTCAGTCTCAGCGTCCAATGAACATATCGTATACGATATGAAGGCATTGAATGTGGGATTTGGACAATTGCTGAGTGACCTCGGCTCGCATGCCCAAGCAAGCTGCGTTGGGCGTGCGGAGTGGCTCAAAGAGTGTCGTGATCAGGAAGCGAGGAGGCGGTCTATGGAGCAGACGTGGGTACGGGCGGCGGTACTGGAAGTGCCGCAAATCTATCTGACGGAGTGGTCCGCGTTCATCTGCGGATGGTCCAATGAGGCCAAGCCTTTTTCCACGCACTTGGTCGGACATCGTGCGGCCACTGGTAAGTCACGTGCCAGTTCAGCAGTCCTGATATATGACCCACTGTCGCGTCGAGCTGTGACGGCGAGTGGAAAGGTGTACGAACTTGTCGGCCCTGCCAACCCCCAGTCTGATGCAATCTACATGCGGTCAGAGTGGTTCTCGGTCAACGGCGGAAGGTATGTGCGTGATGCAACGAATGACTTCGCTGTCTAGATGAGGCCAAAGGGAATACGTCTCTCAAGTCAATGTTGTCGATGATGTTCCAAGGGAGTTCCGGGGACGCCGTCCCTGATATCGGAGTACCCGCCTGCAGGTGCGGCGGGGGCCAGCAGTGCCCCGCTGAGTTGCTCAAGCCATCTATTTGCATGGCAAATGTCACGTGCGGTCGGCGAGTCGCGTGAACGGCTCGACCTGATGCACGTGCCAGTCACTAGCGGGAAGTACGTAAATAGCGGATTCTTGGTGCGCGCGATGTCCAAGGCGGCGAGCCAATTTGCGCGCGGGACAGGTGTTGCGGAGCCTCCAGTTGTATTCGTAGACGGCAGACCAAGCGCGCGGCAAGCCTCTCCCGCAAGTCTGCCGATCTTCAGAGTGCTTGCGCCCTGCTACATCCGCAGCGTGAAATAGTTTCTACTTCGGAGGCCAGGAGGGGGCACCTACATGCCTATGGTGCATGCCTCGTCTTTGGAGGTGATGCTCAGGTGCACACGATTGTCCCTTCGACCCCTGTGGCGCAAGGCATCGAGGGCGATGACTCTATAGGTCGCGCGCATAAAATCTCGACTCCGCCCGCGCCTCCCCCGGGTCTACGCACCTCAGGCTCCCAACGTGTCCCTGCACCTGCGCTTTTTTGAAGGCGGCAACGCCGTCAGCGACTTCAAAGTCCAGCAGCTCCTGCCCCGTCTCGCGGGCATTTCCGACAAGATCACCGGCCTCTCGGCCCGCTTCGTGCACCTCGCGAGCTTCGACGGCGAGCCCGACGCGGCGACGCTGCGGCGCGTGGGCGAGCTGCTGACCTACGGTGAACCCAGCACCCCGGCCCACCTGAAGCTGGAAGAGGCCGGCGCGCCAGCCCTGCTGGTGATGCCTCGCCTGGGTACGGTCTCGCCCTGGGCGTCCAAGGCCACCGACATCGCCCACAACTGCGGCCTGGCGCTGCACCGGGTGGAGCGCCTGGTCGAGTACCGCGTCGACCTCAAGTCCGGCCTGCTGGGCAAGAAGGCCAGCCTGTCGGACGACCAGTTGCGCGCTGTCGCCGATCTGCTGCACGACCGCATGACGGAAAACGTCTCGTTCGACCGCAGCCAGGCGCAGGCCCTGTTCACCGAACTGCACGCCTCGCCGATGGAGCAGGTGGACGTGCTCGGTGGCGGGCGCTCCGCGCTGGAGCGCGCCAACACCGACTGGGGCCTGGCCCTGGCCGACGACGAGATCGATTACCTCGTGACCGCGTTCACCGGCCTGAAGCGCAACCCGACCGACGTCGAACTGATGATGTTCGCGCAGGCCAACAGCGAGCACTGCCGCCACAAGATCTTCAACGCGCAGTTCACCATCGACGGCGTGGCGCAGGACAAGAGCCTGTTCGGCATGATCCGTCACACCCACCAGCTGGCGCCGCAGCACACCGTGGTCGCCTACTCGGACAACGCCTCCATCATGGAAGGCAGCGTGGTCGAGCGCTTCGTGGCCCGTGCCGGCGGTGAGGCTTCGCCGGCCTATGCGGCCGAAACCGCCACGCACCATGTGCTTATGAAGGTGGAAACGCACAACCACCCGACCGCGATTTCCCCATTTCCCGGTGCCTCCACCGGCGCGGGCGGTGAGATCCGCGACGAGGGCGCGACCGGCCGCGGCTCCAAACCCAAGGCGGGTCTCACTGGCTTCACCGTCGGCAAGCTCTGGGGTGGCCTCTCCGACCAGCCGGGCGGCAAGCCCGAGCACATCGCCAGCCCGCTGCAGATCATGACCGAGGGCCCGCTGGGCGGCGCGGCCTTCAACAACGAGTTCGGCCGGCCCAATCTGCTGGGCTACTTCCGCGAGTACGAGCTGTCGGTGGACGGCGTGCAGCGCGGTTACCACAAGCCCATCATGATCGCGGGCGGCGTCGGCGTGATCGACGCGACGCAGACGGAGAAGATCGAGTTCCCGGCCGGTTCGCTGCTGATCCAGCTTGGTGGCCCGGGCATGAAGATCGGCATGGGTGGCAGCGCGGCCAGCTCCATGGCCACCGGCACCAACGCCGCTTCGCTCGATTTCGATTCCGTGCAGCGCGGCAACCCCGAGATCGAACGCCGCGCGCAGGAGGTCATCAACCACTGCTGGCAGCAGGGCGCGAACAACCCCATCCTGGCGATCCACGACGTGGGCGCAGGCGGCCTGTCGAACGCCTTCCCCGAACTGACCAACGACGCGGGACGCGGGGCGCGCTTCGACCTGCGCGCCGTGCCGCTGGAAGAAAGTGGCCTGGCGCCCAAGGAAATCTGGTGCAACGAAAGCCAGGAGCGTTACGTGCTGGCGATCGCACCCGAGTCGCTTGAGGTGTTCAAAGGCTTCTGCGAGCGCGAGCGCTGCCCGTTTTCCGTGATCGGCGTCGCCACCGAAGAACGCCAGCTGGTGCTGGCCGATGAAGCCCAGCAGAGCCCGGTCGACATGCCGATGAACGTGCTGCTGGGCAAACCGCCCAAGATGCACCGCGACGTCCAGACCGTGGCCCGCGCGCCGGCGCCCCTGGACCTCACCGGTGTGGACCTGCAGAAAGCCGTGATCGACGTGCTGAGCCACCCGACGGTGGCCTCCAAGCGTTTCCTCATCACCATCGGTGACCGCACCGTGGGCGGACTGTCGCACCGCGACCAGATGGTCGGCCCCTGGCAGGTGCCGGTGGCGGACTGCGCCGTGACTCTGGCTGATTTCAAAGGCTTCGCGGGCGAGGCCATGAGCATGGGCGAGCGCACGCCGCTGGCCGCGCTCGACGCCGCGGCTTCTGGCCGCATGGCGGTGGCCGAGGCCATCACCAACCTGCTGGCCGCGCCGATCGAACTGCCGCGCGTGAAGCTCTCCGCCAACTGGATGGCCGCCTGTGGTGAACCGGGCGAAGACGCTGCGCTGTACGAGACCGTGAAAGCGGTCGGCATGGAGCTCTGCCCGGCGCTGGGTATTTCGATTCCCGTGGGCAAGGACAGCCTGTCCATGCGCACGCAGTGGAAAGAGGGCGGTGACACGAAGAAGGTGACCTCGCCGGTCAGCCTGATCGTGAGCGCCTTCGCCACGCTGGCCGACGTGCGCGGCACGCTCACGCCGCAGTTGAACAACGCCCTCGAAGACACCACGCTGGTGCTGATCGACCTCGGCAAGGGCCGCCACCGCATGGGCGGCAGCGTGCTGGCCCAGGTGCTGGGGCAGGGTGGTGGCGAGGCGCCGGATCTCGACGACGCCAAGGACCTGGTGAGCCTGGTCAACGGGGTCAACGCCCTGCGCGCGCAAGGCCAGATCCTGGCCTACCACGACCGAAGCGACGGTGGCCTGCTGGCCGCCGCGGCCGAGATGGCCTTTGCCGGCCACGTGGGCGTGGCGCTCAACGTGGACCTGCTGGTCACCGAAGGCGACGGCATCAGCGACAGCCGCGCCGAGATGGGCGACGCCAAGAACTGGGCCGGCCAGGTCAGCGCGCGGCGCGAGGAACTCACGCTCAAGGCGCTGTTCAGCGAAGAGTTGGGCGTGCTGCTGCAGGTCAAAACCGACGACCGCAACGCGGTGATGCAAACCCTGCGCGAACATGGGTTGAACAAACACAGCCACTTTGTCGGCAAGACATGCCCGGCCAATTCGGCAATCGAGGCGGGCAAGGGACAACTGCAGGTCTGGCGCGAAGGCAAGGCCGTGTTCTCGGCCAGCCTGTTCGACCTGCACCAGGTCTGGGACAGGGTGAGCTGGAAGATCAACCAGCAGCGCGACAACCCGGCCTGCGCCGACGCCGAACACGCGGCCGCCGGCCGGCCCGAAGACCCGGGCCTGCACACAAAGCTGAGCTTCGACCTAAACGACAACGTGGCCGCGCCGTTTCTCAATCTAACGCGGCCGCGGGTAGCTATCCTGCGCGAGCAGGGTGTGAATTCGCATGTGGAGACGGCCTATGCCTTTACCCAGGCCGGCTTCGAGGCCTACGACGTGCACATGACCGACCTGCAGACCGGCCGCGCGAAACTGGCCGACTTCAAGGGCGTGGTCGCCTGCGGCGGCTTCAGCTACGGCGACACGCTGGGTGCCGGCATCGGCTGGGCGCGCAGCATCACCTTCAACCCCGGGCTGTCGGCGCAGTTCCAGGGTTTCTTTGCGCGCACCGACACCTTCGCTCTGGGTGTCTGCAACGGCTGCCAGATGTTCGCCGAGCTGGCCGACATCATTCCCGGCGCCGAGGCCTGGCCGCGTTTCACCACCAACCAGAGCGAGCGCTTCGAGGCGCGGCTTTCGATGGTGGAGGTGCTCGAATCGCCCAGCCTGTTCCTGCAGGGCATGGCCGGCAGCCGCCTGCCGATCGCCGTCGCCCATGGCGAGGGTTATGCCAACTTCCATCATCGGGGCGACGCGACCAAGGCCATCGCCGCGATGCGCTTCACCGACAACACCGGCGCAGCCACCGAGGCCTACCCATTCAACCCCAACGGCAGTCCGGGCGGCCTGACCGCCGTGACCACGGCCGACGGCCGCTTCACGGCCATGATGCCGCACCCCGAGCGCGTGTTTCGCAACATCCAGATGAGCTGGACCGACCAGGACCCGACCGCCCCGAGCGCCTGGACGCAGATGTGGCGCAATGCTCGCCAATGGGTCGGCTGAGCAAAATCTCCCGGGGCTCCGACGCATGACCATCGAAATTCCCAAAGACGCGCGTGCCGTGGCGATCGCCTCGTTCAAGAGAGGCGGGGGCGCCTGAGGCAGGGTGGTCACGGAGCATGCCATCAAGCACTTGTTACCAGAGCCAGTGGCCCGAAATGTTGCTTAGAACGGTTTGATTTTTTGAGGGATCGAAACATGTGTGGAATCGTGGGTGTGGTCAGCAAAACGCCAGTCAACCAACTGATTTACGACGCCTTGCTGCTGCTGCAGCATCGCGGCCAGGATGCGGCCGGCATCGTCACCCAGCAGGGACGCAAGTTCTTCATGCACAAGGCCAAGGGCATGGTGCGTGACGTGTTTCGAACCCGCAACATGCGTACGCTGCCCGGCATCTGCGGACTGGGTCAGGTGCGCTATCCCACGGCGGGAAACGCCTATAGCGAAGAAGAGGCGCAGCCCTTCTACGTGAACGCGCCCTTCGGCCTGGTGCTGGTGCACAACGGCAACTTGACCAATGCGAAGGCGCTGAAGCAAGAACTGTTTCAAACTGACCACCGCCACATCAACACAGAGAGCGACTCGGAAGTGCTGCTCAACGTGCTGGCGCACGAACTGGAGAAGGTCACGCGCGGCATCACCTTGAAGCCGGCCGACGTGTTTGCCGCTGTGCGCGGCGTGCATCAGCGCGTCAAGGGTTCATACGCAGTGGTAGCGATGATCGCAGGCCACGGCCTGCTGGCCTTTCGCGATCCGTTCGGCATCCGCCCGCTGTGTGTGGGCCACAACGACCAGGGCAGTGTGATGGTCGCCAGCGAATCGGTGGCACTCGAAGGCAACGGGTTCGAGCTCGACCGCGACGTGCTGCCCGGTGAAGCGGTGTTTGTCGAAATGGAAGGCAAGGTGCACTTTCAGCAGTGCGCCGATAAGGTCAGCCACAACCCCTGCATTTTTGAGTTCGTCTATCTGGCCCGACCCGACTCGGTGCTGGACGGCATCTCGGTCTATCAGGCCAGGCTGAACATGGGTGTGACTCTGGCCAAGCGTGTGGTCTCCACCGTGCGGCCGAGTGACATCGACGTGGTCATTCCGATTCCAGAGACATCTCGCCCGAGCGCCATGGAGCTGGCCCAGTTGCTAGGACTGCCGTACCGCGAAGGCTTTGTGAAGAACCGATACGTCGGCCGCACTTTCATCATGCCGGGGCAGGGCGTTCGAAAAAAATCGGTGCGCCAGAAGCTCAACGTGATCGGCAGCGAGTTCAAGGGCCGCAACGTGCTGCTGGTGGACGACTCCATCGTGCGCGGAACCACCAGCCGGGAGATCGTGCAGATGGCGCGCGACGCCGGCGCCCGAAAGGTGTACCTGGCCAGTGCTGCGCCTCCAGTGCGATATCCGAACGTTTACGGAATCGACATGCCAACAACCGACGAATTGGTGGCGCACAACCGCACGGTGGAAGAGGTCCGCGAGAGCATCGGCTGCGATGCATTGATCTACCAGGACCTGGATGCGATGACGCAGGCCATCGGTTCGCTCAACCCCAAGCTCACCGGTTTTGACGCATCGCCTTTCGATGGCGTGTACGTAACCGGTGACATCACGCTGGAAGACATTGCGCGCTTGAATGCCGGGCGTGACGTGCACGAAGAGGGCGACGGCGACACCTCGCGTCTGGCGCTGCCCAACGCGTAGCTTGCCTGAGTGCTCCGGTTGGGGGTGGTCGTACTTTTCGTGCAGATTGGTGCGCTTTCGCCTGAAGCCCAACATCCATGCGGGTTCCCGCGGGTCGCCACCCCCGCAAGCTGATCACTCAGTTGGGTTGACGGAAGCCGCGGCGGTACATTGACCGCCCACCTGCCGCTGCCCAACCCCATGCCCGCCTTCGCCCTGCGCTTCGTCGGCCAAGAGGCCTTGCCGCCTCGCCTGAGTGAGTTTGATCGGGAGCAGTTCTTTTCGCTCACGTCGGCGGACGTGGCGGCCCTCCGGGAGCAGTTCCGCAGCGACCGCCGCCTGCCCGCCGCGCTGATGCTCATGTTCATGCGCGTGGCCGGCCGACCGCTCGACGGTTTCAACGTGCTGCCCCGAAACCTCCTCCGGCACACCGCCCAGGTCCTGGCCGTGTCGCCGCCGTCCATCGCCAGCCTGCGGTCGATCTACAAGCGCCGGCAGACCCTCTTCAAGCACCAGCTCTGGGCCAAGACCTATCTCGGCCTGCGCGAACTTGCAATCGACGACGAAGTCGCGCTGACCGCGGCCCTGCTGGCCCAAGCAGCCGACGCCTCCCACGCCGATGACCTGGTCCAGTCGGCCAGCCACTGGCTGTTCACGCGGCGCATCCTGATCCCAGGAGCGCGCCGCCTGCAGGACTGGGCCCGAGATGCATTCGCCGCGGTGGAGGCGCAGATCCTCAGCGCGGTGAATGCCGCCGTACCACCGGCAGCGGCGCAGAAGGTTGTCGACGCCGCATACAGCACGCGGCCGGGCACCGACACGACGTGCCTGGAGTGGCTCAAGACGCCGTCCAAGCGTCACGGCCCGAGCACCCTTGCGGAGACCATCGACAAGGTCCGCTACCTGAAAGAGCTCGGTGCCCACGACTGGAACCTGAATGCCGTGTCGCTGGCAAAGCAGCAGGCCTATGCCCGTCAGGTCCAGGCCAGGCGCCCCGTGAAGACGCGGGAGATCAAGCCATCGCGCCAGCTGATCGAGTTGGTGTGCTTCCTGCGGGTGACGCTGCTCGAACTCACCGATGTCGCCCTCTTGCAAACCAGCCGGCGCAGCCAGCAACTGTTCCGCGAGGCGGCGGACAAGGCGCAATCAAACCGTATCCGGGGCACGACAGGCCTGATCCAGCAGGCGGCCAAGGCGCGATCCGTCCTGTACGACGAAACGAAGACCTGGCAGGCGAGAGTCCTGGAAGCCAGAGAACTGCTCGCCGAGCTCGGCGAAGCCGCCAGCGGCAGCTTCGTGTCCTTGGTTCGCAAGGCCTTGGCGGAAGACAGCCAGCGCGTGCGCGCTTGCCTGGGAGCGCTGAAAGATCTGGACCTCGGTGGCCGCCCCGGCGATCCGGGCTTCGAACAGTGGAAGTCCTGGACGGATCTGCAGCGCAAGGGTGTGACCGAGCTGAAGGAGGGCGTACCGCTGCCAGATGTTGGCACAGCCTGGCACGGCCTGGTCCGCGATCTGGACCCCCGCTCAGGGTTTCGGGCGTTTGAGGCCTGCACGATGATGTCGCTGCGCAAGAGCCTTCGCCGAGGCAGTGTCTGGCTGGACCACTCGCTGAGTTTTCGGGAGCGAGACCAGATGCTCATCCCGCCGGCGGATTGGGTCTTGCAACGGGACGAGCAGGTTGAGTTGCTGGGCATGCCCAAGTCGGCGGCCGAATTCCTGGAGCCCCTGCTGGCCAACTTGATGGCCGCTATGTCTGCGGTGGCAGAGGCCCAGCGGCGCGGCAAGGTCGAGATCGGCGCCGACGGCATGCTCCACCTGCCTGCGATCACGGCACTGCCGGATCAAGGCGAGCCGGTGCGCACACGCGAGACCATCTACAACTTGATTGGCAGCGTACAGTTTCCGGACATGCTGTTGGAGGTGGATGCCGCCACCGGGTACAGCGAAGCGCTGCTCGGCCACCGCGCGCAGTCCACCGGCGAACTCGTGGCCCTGTACGGCGCGTTGCTGGCGCACGGTACCGATGCGGACGCCAAGGGCGTGGCGTCGATGATCCCTGGTCTGGAGCCCACACAAGTCACTGTGGCCATGCGCGCCTTGGAAGGAAGTGGCCGCCTGCGCCGCGCCAACGAGCGCGTGGCCGAGTTCCAGAGCCGGATCCCCATCGCGGCACTGTGGGGCAACGGGGACAAGGCATCAGCCGACATGATGTCGCTGGACGTTTCGCGCCACCTGTGGAACGCCCGTGTGGACCCACGCCGGCGCACCTACGCCGCAGGCCTCTACACCCATGTGCGCGACCGCTGGGGCATCGTCTACGACCAACCCATCGTGCTCAACGAACGACAGGCCGGCGTCGCCATCGAGGGCATCGAGCAGCACAACAGCGCGGCGGATCGGATTCGGATCTCGCTGCTGGCGGTCGACACGCACGGCTACACGAATCCGGCGATGGCCATCTCCAAGCTGCTGGGATTTGACTTGTGCCCCCGCCTGCGGGACCTGGCCGAACGAAAGCTCTACCTGCCTCGTGGATTCACCGTGCCCGATGGCTTGGAAGTCGTCACCGTTCGGCGCGTGTCTTTGGCCGCCATCGAGCGCGGTTGGGATGAATTGCTTCGCCTGGCGGCGTCAATCCGCTCGGGACGTGTCTCCGCCACGCTGGCATTGCAGCGCTTCGGGTCGGCTGCCCAGGGGGATCCACTGCACCGGGCGGCGGAGCACCTGGGCCGGCTGCTGCGAACGGTGTTCCTGTGCGACTACATCGCCATCGAGGACTTCCGCCGCGAGATCCATACCTTGCTGAACCGTGGCGAGTCGGTGCATCAGCTGCAGCGCGCCGTGTACTCAGGCAAGGTGGCGCCCGAACGCGGCCGGCGGCGGGACGAGATGAAGGCGATCTCCGGCTCACACGCCCTGCTGACGAACATCGTGCTGGCCTGGAACACTGCCCGTATGCACGAGGTGGTCGAGAGGCTCAAGCGAGACGGGATCCCAGTCGAGGACTACTGGCTGCGCCGCATCGGCCCGGCGCACTTCTCGCACATCAATTTCCGCGGCACGATGAGATTCGGCATCGAGAAGTTCGCGGCGGCGCTGATCCAACGCGTGCCGGGCCAGGCAACTCGGTCTGCTTCGTGACGGGACCCGCTCCCGCACACGCAGAACTGGAAGAAGGTCAGCCGTCGGAGTTGACAACGGTTGTCAAACCGCCCAAGATGCCCACATGAGCCGACAAACCATGAGTTTCGCCTTGCCCGAGTCGATGCGCGAGTACATCGACAACCGGGTCGCCGCCGGCAACTATGGCAACACCAGCGAGTACATCCGCGACTTGGTCCGGCGCGACCAGGAAGAGCAGGCCAAGAAGCGGCTTCGCGACCTCATCGAAGAAGGGCTGGCATCCGGGCCCGGCCGGCGTCGCACCAAGGCGGACGAGAAGGAACTGCTGGCGATCGCTCGCGGCGAGATCGATTGAAGCCGGCGGTTCTGCGCCCGCAGGCGCTGCGCGACCAGCAGGGCGAAGTCCGCTACTACCGCAAGGAGGGTGGCACCCGCGTGGCGGTGAAGGTGGCCAAGGCCACCAACGCCGCGCTTGACCAGATCGAACTCGACCCTGGCATCGGCTCACCGACGCTCGGAAAGCTTCTTGGCATTCCAGGGCTTCGGACCTGGCGGGTCGCAAAGTTCCCGCTGCTGTGGTGCTACTTCGAACGCGGAGATGACCTGGATGTCGTCCGGCTGCTGGGCGAGCGCCAGGACCTCGCAGCGATCTTGGGCGATGAGTTCGCTTCGAACTAACGTTACTCACGTCGCGGCGGGCGCAGGGCCGGAGCTCAATGACCGGTCTACGGCAGACTGTTCGTCGAGTTGGCTGGCCGAAATCGACCCGTTGTAGTCAGTCGTATCGCGTCTAAGCAGACGTTCGCAAGTCGTTAGCTCGCGCATCACATGTACCTGTCGATTGACAGCGGCGGAGTCACTCAAGCCGGGGTCGGCCGCGCGCAGACCGGCAAAGAAGCTGCACGCTACGGCATCGAACTGATCATCAGCGCGGCTGAAACATGATGAGGCCCATGCCCGTCAGCGCGACGGCGACGCCCGCCACGTCCCATGCCGTCGGCCTGATGCCGTCCACGATCCACAGCCAAAGCAGCGCGACGCCGATGTAGACCCCGCCGTACGCCGCATACACCCGCCCCGCCGCCGTCTCGTGCAGCGTGAGCAGCCAGGCGAAGAGGGCCAGGCTCGCCGCCGCCGGAACGAGCAACCACGCGGACCTGCCCTGCTTCAGCCACAGGTAGGGCAGATAGCAGCCAACGATCTCGGCCAGGGCCGTGGCGATGAACAGGGCAAATGTCCTCATGGGGTCAGCGTACCGCCAAGTCGGCCACCAGCCTTGCCTTCAGCGCTCGTTCGCGGATCGCGTCCTCGGATTCGGTCGCCCAGGTGAACGTGCTCTTCCAGGCCCAGACCATGCCGTCGAGCCGGACGAACCGCACATCGCCCGCCTTGCCCGCGACCGTCGTCGCTGGACGCTGCCCCTCGAAGTCGAAGGCGATCGAGTGCGAACCCGGCTTCAGCCGGTAGCGCACCATCGTGTTCGGCAGGGTCTCGACGGCGGCTCCGCCGTCGGCCTGAACCTTCACGAAGTTCCGGCCGTCGCCCCAGTTGCGCCGCACGACGTACACGGTGAGGGCGTTCGGGTCAGGCGCGAACTGTTTGGCCTGCGCATCGGCGTTCAGGCTCGGCGCCGGAGCCGTGGTGCAGGCGATCACCCGGCCCTTGTTGGTTTTGTGGCAGTACGGGATCTCGACGGTGGGATCGGGTGCGGGCGGCGTGGCGCAGCCCGCCAGCAGCCCAGCCACCAAGACCACCGAGGCACAGGTCAATCGGTCGGCAGTCATGGCGTTCACTTCACTGTGAAGCGTGCGGTGGCGGGCTTGCCGCCGACGATCACGACAGCGACGGCCTTGGTGCCGGGGCCGACCTTGAAGCTGCCGGAGGCTTCGAGCTTGTCGCCCGCGGGCTTCAGCTCGACCTCCTGCTTCTCGGTGCCGGTCAGCAGCGTCACTTTCGCGCTGGCCTTGGACACGTCGGCCGGCTTGCCGTGGTCGCGCAGGTAGAGCTGGATCACGGTGGCTTTGGCCACCAGTTCGTAGTCCATGTCCTTGACCTCGACCACGACGCCGCCATGCAGCGGCTTGTGCTCGTGGGCGTGGTTGTGCTTGTCGCCGGCGGCAAAGGCAGAACCAGCCAGGGCGAGGGTGATGGAGGCGAGGATGGATTGCGTCTTCATGAGAGTCCTTTCAGGGTTTGGGGGTGAACAGGAAGCCGCTCAAAGCGCCTCGGCGTCCTTGTCGTCCATCAGCGCTTCGGCCGGCTTGCGCCCGAAGAGCCAGAACATCGCGGGCGTGAGGAAGGTGTCGAGCAGGGTCGAGCTGATGAGGCCGGAGAAGATCACTACGGCCACCGGGTGCAGCACCTCGGTGCCGGGTTGCTCGGCCTCGAACAGCAGCGGGGCCAGCGCAAAGGCGGTGACCAGCGCGGTCATCAGCACTGGGCTCAGCCGCTCCAGCGAGCCGCGCAGGATCATCTTCTGGTCGAAGGACTCGCCCTCGAAGCGCATCAGGTTGATGTAGTGGCTGACCTTCAGGATGCCGTTGCGTACCGAGATGCCGGCCAGCGTGATGAAGCCGACGAGAGCGGCGACGCTCAGTGGCTGGCCCGACAGCCACAGGCCGATGACTGCGCCCACCAGCGCCAGCGGGATGTTCACCATGATCAGCGCCGACAGCGCCGCCGACTTGTAGCGGCTGTAGAGCACCACGAACATCAGCGTCAGCGACACGATGGACAGCAGGCCGACGAGCCGCGAGGCCTCCTCCTGGGCCTGGAACTGGCCGCCCAGGGTGATGAAGTAGCCCTCGGGCAGTTTCGTCTCGGCCACCACCTTGCGGATGTCGGCCACGATCTCCGACAGCGCGCGCCCGGACGCATTGGCCGACAGCACGATGCGCCGCTTGCCGTCGTCACGGCTGATCTGGTTGGGGCCGTCGCCGTCCTCGATCGCCGCAATCTTCGACAGCGGGATGCGCCCGTTCGGCGTCTCGATCAGGATCTGGCCCAGGCCTTCGACCGAACGCGCCGACTCGGGCAGCTTGACCACGAGTGCGAAGCGCCGGCCTCCCTCGACGATCTGGGTGACCTTCTCCCCCTCGACCAGCGCCTGCAATGCGGAGAGCACCTGCGGCGCCGGCACGCCGTACTGCGCCGCGGCGGCGTAGTCGATGCGCACCTTGATCTGCGGCGCCAGCACCTGCTTCTCGATCTGCAGGTCGGCGATGCCTGGGATCGTGGCCAGCTTGGCCCGCAGGGCATCTGCCTGGCCTCGCAGCGCGTCGAGGTCCTCGCCGAAGATCTTGATCGCGATCTGCGAGCGCACGCCCGAGAGCATGTGGTCGATGCGGTGCGAGATGGGCTGGCCGATCTCCAGCGCAGCCGGCAGGTTGATCAGGCGCTTGCGGATGTCGGCCTTGATCTCGTCCATGCTGCGCGTCAGCTCGGCGGTGGGCTTGAGGCCCACGTCGAGCTCGCTGACGTGCACGCCTTCCGCGTGTTCGTCCAGCTCGGCCCGGCCGCTGCGGCGACCGACGTGCGTCACCTCGGGCACCTGCTTGACCAGTACCTCGGCCTGGCGTGCCAAGGCCGACGACTCCGTCAAGGTGACACCCGGGTTCAGGCGCAGGCCGATCAGCAGCGTGCCCTCGTTGAACGGCGGCAGGAAGGTCGTCGGGAAGAACGGCACCGCCACTGCGGCCACCAGCACGGCCGCACCGGCCGCCGCCATGGCGGCCTTGGGCCGGTCCAGCACGCCCTGCAGGCCGCTGCGGTAGCGTGCCTTCAGCCAGGCCAGGACCTTGGTGTCACCGTGGTCCAGGTTCTTCATCCGCGGCAGCAGGTAGAAGCTGAGCACCGGCGTCACCGTCACCGAGACGATCAGCGAAGCCAGCGTCGAGACGATGAAGGCGATGCCCAGCGGCACGAACAGCTTGCCCTCCAGCCCCGGCAGTGCAAACAGCGGGATGAAGACGAGCACGATGATGACCGTCGCATAGAGGATGGCCGATCGCACTTCCATCGTCGCGTGCGCGACGATCTCGATCAGGTGCAGCCGGCTGTGCGGATGGTTGGCCCGGTCGGCCTTCAGCCGCCGCAGCACGTTCTCGACACCCACCACCGCATCGTCGACGAGACCGCCGATGGCGATGGCCAGGCCGCCCAGCGTCATCGTGTTGATCGACAGGCCGAAGTACTTGAAGACCAGAGCGGTGATGAAGATCGATACCGGAATGGCCGTCAGCGCGATGACGGTCGGCCGCAAGGTGCCGAGGAAGAAGAACAGGATCACCGCGACGAAGATCGAGGCGCCGATCAGCTTGCCCTGCAGCGTCGTGATCGAGGCCTCGATGAAGCTGGCCTGACGGAAGGTGACGCGAGGCGCCTCCATGCCGGCCGGCAGCGAAGCCTTCAGTCCGACGAGGGCGTCTTCGATGGACTTGGTGAGCGCGATGGTGTCGGCAGTCGGCTGCTTCTGGATGCCCAGGATCACCGCCGGCTTGCCCTCAAATCCTGCGTCACCGCGCTTGAGTGCCGCGGCGAACGTGACCTCGGCGATCTGGCGCAGGAGGATGGGTTGGCCGCCCTTGGCCGCGAGCGCGAGGTTCTTCAGGTCGTCGAGCCGGGACGTGCGGCCGAGGTTGCGGATCAGGTACTCGCGGCCGTTCAGCTCCAGGAAGCCACCCGAGGTGTTCGACGAGTAGCCCTTGAGCGCGCTTTCGAGCTGGTCGTGCGTGATGCCCAGCTCGGCCATGCGCGCGGTGTTCGGCTGCACCTGGAACTGCCGCACCTCGCCGCCGATCGGGATGACCTGCGCGACGCCTGGCACCGAGAGCAGGCGCGGTCGAAGCACCCAGTCGGCGTACTCGCGCACCGCCATCGGGCTGATCTTGCTCGGATCGACCGGAATGGCGATCTGCATGATCTCGCCCATGATCGAGCTGATCGGGCCCATGCGCGGCACCACGCCTTCGGCGATGCCTTCCTCCATCGAGGACAGCCGCTCCGACACCAGCTGCCGGGCGCGGAAGATGTCGGTGCTCCAGTCGAAGGTGACGTAGAGGAAGGACAGGCCGGCCGACGAGGTCGAGCGCACGCTTTCGACGCCGGGCAGACCGTTCATGGTCGTCTCCAGCGGGAAGGTGATGAGCTGCTCCACCTCCTCGGCGGCCATGCCGCCGGCCTCGGTCATGATGGTGACGGTCGGCTTGTTGAGGTCGGGGAACACGTCCACCGGGGTGCGCGAGAGCGTGAACGCGCCGTAGGCCATCAGAACGACGCTGGCGATGATCACCAGCAGCCGGTTCGTCAGGCTGTTGTCGAGTAGCCACTTGAACATGTCAGCGCACCTGGTTGATCAGGGTGGCGCCTTGGGTGGCGATGCGGTCCCCGGCCTTCAGGCCCGATGTGACCGCGACGTTCACACCATCGAGGGCCTCGGTCGTGATGCTGCGAGGCTCGAAGCGCTCGGGCGAAGTCTTGACCCAGACGACGGTCTGGTTGGCCGGGTTCTTCATCAGCGACGCGACCGGGACCGCGATGCCCTTGACCTTCTGCTTCGTCTGCACGAAGACGCGCACGGGTTGTCCTACGGCCAAGCCGTTCAGGGCCGCACCCTGAGCGCGGAAGCCCAGCGGCAGCGCTTGCTCGCGCAGGCTGCGCGCCGCACCCAGGTACTCCAGCGGCACACGCTGGTCACCGACTGCCAGCGTGGCACTGCCGACATTGGCCGCGAGCGAGGGCTCGAAGGCCAGTGCCTCGATGCGCAAGCGGCTCGGGTCGATGATCTCGAACAGCAGTTCGCGGGCATCGACCACCTGACCGGCCACCACATGGGCCGAGGCGATCACGCCCGACACCGGGGCCACCAGCGCTTCCCGCGTTGCCAGGCCGCCGCCAACGGCCGCCATGCGCTCGGCCAGGCTGGCTGCCTCGCTTTCGGCCGCCTCGATGTCCTTGCGCGGCACGGTATCCGACAACTCCTTCAGCCGCGTCACGCGCTTGTCGGCGAGCGACTTGGCCGCGCGCAACTCGGCCAATTGCGCGGATTGATTCGATCTCTCGATGGGCGCGGTCGAGGGCACCACGTAGGCCAGCACCTCGCCCTTGCGCACCACCTGTCCCGGGTTGGGCAGGCCGCGTGGACCGGGCTCGATGCGGCCGGCGTTCAGCGGCTGCACCTTGCCGCCGGCGTTGGGATCCATCAGCACCTTGCCGTTCAGCTCGACCGAGCGCGGCAGCTCGGCCTCAGCAGCCACCATCGTACGTACTCCCAGCTGGCGCTGGGCCGGCTTGGGCAGGAACACGCTGCCGTCGGGCTGGCGTTGGGGGCCGTTTGCGCTCGGCGCAGCGGGTGCGTCGCCGTGGTCATGGCCTTCCCCGGCCTGCGCGGTCAGTGGGCCCACGAGTGCCAGCACCACGCCGAGCCAGGCCAGGCGATGCAAAGAAGCGCGCTTCATGCTGCACCTCCGGCGCGAACCTGGCGGGCGGCCATCAGGCGTCTCCCGCCAAATACCAGCACGGCAAGGACGGCCAGGCCGCCGGAGGCCCATCCGCCGACCTCCTTCCATGAAAGTTCATGCGCAGGCTCGTCGGTGTGGGCGGCCTCGTGCAAGTCGAGTTCGCCGGCCAGCAGATCGACCTCCGCCCCAGCGGTCACGGTCGCGGTGATCGGCAGCACGCCGGGCTTGGGCGCTTCCTTGAGCACCACTTCATACGCGTCGTCGCCATGGGCCTCGGCCTTGAACTTGGTCCCGTCGATCTCGAGTTCGATCTGCGCGCCACGCACCGGGGTGTTGTCGACGAATCGGTCGAGGTAGAGCGTGACCTGCTTGCCATCGAGCACGCCGACGAGCTCGAAGGTCTCGGACACCGCCGCAAAGCGGGGCAGCGCGGTGCCCGTGGCGGCCGGGGCGGTGTCGCCGTGGTCATGGCCATCGCCGGCGATGACCGGCAGGGCGTTGCCGAGCAGCACGGATGCAAGGCAGAGCGCAGCCAGGGAGTGGGAAGACTTCATGGGATGGGATTCCTGATGGGGTTCGCTGAGCGTGTTCGTGGGGGCGTGTGCCGTCGGCTCACTGCGGCAGCAGGCCCAGGGCCTGCCGCCACGCCGAGATGGCTGCGGCGAGTTCGATGCGGGCGCGCACGGCCTGTCGCTCGGCGTCGGCGGCCTCGGCCTCGATGCGCAAGCGCGTGGGCAGGTCGGATTCGCCCAGGCGGAAGGACTTGTCGAAGAAGCCGCGCGATTCGCGCGCCAGTTGGGCGCGACGATCGGCAGCGGCCAGCTGCGCCCGCGCCGCGTCGGTGCGCGCGCGAGCGGCTTCGCGCTCGCCCGCCAGGCGGGCACGTTCCAATGCCATCTGCGCCTGCAGTTCGACCGCCTCGGCGCGCGCAGAGGCCACGCGGGCATCGTGCCGGGGACCGGCGCCGAAGGGGATGCGCACACCGACCGTGAAGGTCTGCTGGTAGGACTCTCCGTAAGTGCCCCGATCGCGGGTGGCGGCGATGGTGAGTTCCGGGCTGGCGCGAGACTGCGTGGCCGCGAGTGCAGCCACGCCGTCGGCGACGGCGGAGCGGTCCTTCAACGAGAGCAGTTCGGCATGCGTGTCCAGGCCGTCTGCAGGACCGGTCGCCGTGGACGGCTCGGGTTCGGCGTCGGCGCCGGGCGCGGCGCTGGGTGCGGCAGCCGCTGGCATGGCGACGAGGGGACGAAGCTGCTGCCAGGCGGCCGTGAGCGCGCCTTCGGCCTGCGCCACGGCCGCTTCGGCCGCCGCGACGGCGCCGTCGGCCTGGTGCTGGTCGGCACGGGCCAGGTCACCGGCTCTGAGCCGCTTGCCGACATCGGCGGCAATGCGTTGAACGTTGTCGAGCTGGCCGCGTGCGGCATCGAGCTCCACACGGGCCCGCTGCCACGCCCACCACGCTTCGCGCACAGCGGCAGCCACGCGCAGCTGTGCCGCCGTGGTACGGCTCTCGATGGCACGGCCCTCGGCGTCGGCCAGGGCCTGGCTGCGGCCACGTTCGCCCGGCAGCCACAATGGGATGGCCACGCCGACCTCGACCTCACGGGTGCCGAGGTTTCGGTTCAGGCGGTCCGTCTTGGTGGACAGCTCCATCGCCACTGGCTCGGGCGTCCATGCTTGGGCCGCGTCCCGCTGCGCGCGTGCCGCGTCGCGCCGCGCTGCCAGCGCTTGCGCTTCGGGCTGCCGCGCCCAGGCGGTTTCGAAGGCTGCTCGCAGCGTGGGCGGGGTCGGCTCGCTGGGTGCAGCAGGGGTCTGCGCACGCGCTTCGATCGCGACGCCCATCAGCGCTGCGGTGAGTGCCGTACTGGCTACGGTCGCCAGGGTGGCGCGGGCGGCGTGATGCCAGCGCCCGGCCGGCATGATTCTTCTTCGGTGCATCCGATGCTCCAGTGTTGAAAACAACCCACAGGAGATCGGCGAGAGTCGACGCTGAGGAACTCAGGGTCGGATCGGGCCTCGAGCGGCGCCGCTGACCCATGTGTCGGGCGGCGCGCACGCAGGCGCGAACGGGCTTCAGAAGGAGAAGGAACCCGCCTCGCCGATCAGGCGAGGGGCAGCCACTGAGGGCGTTCGGGCGGGCTTTGCGCGAGGGTTCGCACGGTGCCTTCGACAGGCGTTACCGGGTGGGAGGCCAGAGCCAGCGGCGAAATGTCGCCCATGGGCGCGGGCATGCTGGCGCAGGTGCCGTGGCAATGGCCGCAGTCGAAATCGAACCCAGCCGGCGCGCTCTGATCTGCCGGCGCGCTGCCCTGGTCGGCCGTGGCCTCATCCGTGTGCTGGTGCTCGTGATGGCCCAGGTGCTGAACATGCTGGCCGGTTTCGTGCCCGCAATACGCCGCCACTGCCGCCCAGCTGAACTGGAGCGGCAGCAGGGCGAGCATGAGGATCGCGAGCCAACGGCGCATGAAAAGAGTCTAGCAGCTACAGAGTTTGAGACGGGTTCGCCGGGCTGATCGCCGTGACCGGCATCACCACTTTTCGGCGCGGATGCGTCGGACCTGGGCGTTCATGCGGTGCCGGATGACCTGCGTGAAGAGCCAACGCTTGAGGCCGGAGAGGTTCGAGCCGTGGCGCGCATAGAACTCGTCCGGGCTGTCGAACACGCCGAAGTCGTCAGCG
Source organism: Hydrogenophaga intermedia (assembly GCF_023715105.1). Lineage (GTDB taxonomy): Bacteria > Pseudomonadota > Gammaproteobacteria > Burkholderiales > Burkholderiaceae_C > Hydrogenophaga > Hydrogenophaga intermedia_A. The sequence goes on from NZ_JAMBNO010000007.1 coordinate 44,843, forward strand.
ATCCCGTCCTTCTGGATGTACGTGTCCTGGCCGCGCCATTCAACGCCAGGCGCCGACAGGTCGGGCGTGGCCGCGCCGTAGCCGCAGAACCGCTGTCGGACCGGGAAGCGCCGCTGCAGGCTGGTCAGGTAGGGTGCATCGAGGATGAAGCCTTCCAGGTTCACCCACCGTCCCTCGAAGGCCACTTCGACCCAACTGTGGATGATGCGTCGCGGTGCCAGCACATAGGCGAGCCCCGTGATCGCACCCTTCTGCAGCGGCTTGTCGATGGTGAAACCGTGGAAGCGGCAGGCAATGCCCACGGCGCGCAGCAAGGCCATCAGCAGCGTGCCCTTGGTGTTGCACTGGCCGATGCCATCGGCCAGCACCGCCGATGCCGGCAACTCGTCGCCAGCGTTGTAGCCGAAGGCGATCTCGTTGCGCACGAAGTCGTAGACGGCGCCGATACGGTCATACATCGGCAACGGCCGCCACCCCCGCTTCTCGACCAGCGCTTCGATGGCGGGGTGCGTGAAATCGAGCAGCCGCGTGGGCTGTAGCAGTTGGGCTTTGGCCTCCATGGTCGCCTCAGCTTCGTTCGGGGTTTCGCAACAGGCGCAGGCCGTTGAAGACCACCAACAGGCTGGCCCCCATGTCGGCGAACACGGCCATCCACATGCTGGCGTTGTCGAACAGCGCGAGCACCAGGAAGACGGCCTTGATGCCGAGAGCCAGCGCGATGTTTTGCCACAGCACGGCGTGCGTGCGTTGCGACAGGCGCACCGTCTCGGCAATGCGCCGCAGATCGTCGTTCATCACCACCACGTCGGCCGCTTCCATCGCGATGTCGGTGCCGGCAGCGCCCATCGCCACGCCGATGTCGGCCTGCGCCAGCGCGGGTGCGTCGTTGATGCCGTCGCCGGTCATCGCCGTCGCCCCATACTGCTTCTGCATGGCCTGGATCGCGGCGAGCTTGTCCTCGGGCAGCAGGTTGCCGCGGATGTCCGTCAGACCGGCCTCGCGGCCGATGGCCTCGGCGGTGGCCTGGTTGTCACCGGTCAGCATCACCGGCGTGATGCCCATCGCCTTCAGCTCGCCGATGGCGGCGGCCGACGAGGGCTTGATCGTGTCGGCCACCGCGAAGAGCGCCAGCACCCCGGACGCGGTGGCCAGCAGGCTGACCGTGCGGCCCGCTTCCTCGTGACGGTGGAGCACGGCCTCGATCTCGGCGGAGCACTGGCCGCGCTCCTCGATCAGGCGGTGGTTGCCCAGCACGTAGCGCTGGCCGCCGATGTCGGCTTCGATGCCGCGCCCGGACAGCGCGGCAAAGTTGCGGGCCTCGACGCTGTTCGGCGTCAGCCCCGCGGCGATGGCGCGCGACACCGGGTGGTCCGAGTGCGCCGCCAGCGCGGCTGCGATGTGTTCGGCCTGCGGCTTGGGCAGGCTGGTGGACAGCATCTCCCACTCGACGAGGCGCGGCCTGCCTTCGGTGATGGTGCCGGTCTTGTCGAGCGCGACCGCCTTGAGCAGGCGCGCCTGTTCGAGGTGGACGCCGCCCTTGATCAGAATGCCCCGCCTGGCCGCCGACGCCAGCCCGCTGACGACGGTGACGGGCGTCGAGATCACGAGGGCGCACGGGCAGGCGATGACCAGCAGCACCAGCGCCTTGTAGACCGCGGCCAGCACCGTCCAGCCGAAGAGCCACGGGCCGGCGATGGCAACGGCCAGTGCCAGCACGAACACCGCCGGTGTGTACACGGCCGCGAACCGGTCGACGAAGCGCTGCGTGGGCGCACGGCTGCCCTGGGCCTGTTCGACCGCGTGGATGATGCGGGCCAGCGTCGATTGCGACGCCGCGGCGGTGACACGGCACTCGATGGTGCCGGTCTGGTTGATGGTGCCGGCGAAGACCGCATCGCCCGGCCCCTTGTCGACCGGCAGGCTCTCGCCGGTGACGGGCGCCTGGTCCACGGCGGTGCTGTCGTCGGTGACGATGGCATCCATGGCCACGCGTTCGCCCGGCTTGACCCGGACCGTGGCGCCGATAGGTACGCTGCCGACGGGCGCGGATCTCCAGGTGCCGTCGGGCTGCCGCAGGTCGGCGGTGTCGGGCGACAGCGCCAGCAGGCCGCTGATTGCATTGCGCGCGCGGTCGACGGCCCGCGCCTCGATCAGTTCGGCGATCGCGTACAGCGCCATGACCATGGCCGCCTCAGGCCACTGGCCGATCACGAAGGCTCCCGCGACCGCCACTGACATCAGTGCATTGATGTTCAGGCGGCCGTGCCGCAGGGCGGACAGGCCCTTGCGGAACGTGCCGAAGCCGGCCAGCCCGATGGCCGCGGCTGCAACGGCCAGGCCAGCCCACTTGGACCAGGGCGCGTCCGGTGCCAGGAAGGACAGGGCCTCGGCAGCCGTCGCAAGAGCGAGGGCAGCCAGCAGGCGGGGCAGGCCGGACCCGGTTGCTGCGTCGTGGCCGTGATCCGATCCATCACCGGCGTTGGACGACTCCGTCGCGTCGGGCCAGGCGTGAACCTCGAATCCGGAGTTCCGGATGGCTTCCACTGCCGCCAGCGCTGCCTGCGGCTCGCCGGCTATGCGCAGGCTGCGCTCGCCCAGCTGGAAGCGCAGCCCCAGGACGCCGGGGATGCCCTCGACAGCGCGACGGATCTCGGACTCCTCGCTGGCGCAGTCCATCGCCGGAATGCGGAAGCGCTGGCCACCACCCAGGGGGACCGAGGCAGAGGCAGCAGGTGCGTGGTCGGAAGCGCCGCAGCAGGCGCCGCAGCCAGCCGGTTGCAGTGCGCCGGCCGGATCCGGCTTGATGTCGTGGGGGTGATCGTGGGCCATGCCGACATTGAAAACCCTGAAGTGGGTATAGAGTCAAGGTGCGTCGCGAACTGTCACCGGCACAAGGGGAACCGCACATGCGCATCGGCGAACTGGCCCAGGCCAGCGGAACGCCCATCGAGACGATCCGCTTCTATGAACGAGAGGGGCTGCTGCCGGCCGCCGCGCGCACGGAGGGCAACTACCGCATCTACACCCCGCAGCATGCGGATCGGCTGGGGTTCATCCGCCAGTGCCGCAGCCTGGACATGACGCTTGACGAGGTGCGGGTGCTGCTGCGTTTCAAGGACCAACCCTTGGCCGATTGCGGCGAGGTGAACAGCCTGCTGGACGAGCACATCGGCCATGTGGCCGAGCGGATCAAGGCCCTGCGCGCCCTTGAGAAGGAGCTGAGGGCGCTGCGGGCGGCCTGCCCCGTGCCTCATGCCTCTGCCGACTGCGGCATCCTCCAGGGCATCGATCACGCAGGTGCGAAACCTGCGGCGGCTTCCAAGCGCCATGTGCGCGGCGCTCACTGAGCATTGCCTGGGGTCGGTGAGCGACGGGTTTCTGGTGCTGGCGGGGCCGACCGCTTGTGGCCGATGGCTGGTCTCCGCGAGCGGCAGCTTCCTGGAGCCTCAGTTGGGGCTGCACCCACCTCCCGGGCATCGAACTTGGGGTCTATCGTGATCACCTCGGCGTGCAACGGCACCCCGTGCTGAGTCTGCCAAGACTCTCACCGCGGTGAGAGTTCGCTGGCGAGCATATTCATCAGCAGTGATGCCAAGATAAACAACATTAGCGTGGCATGCATGCCGCGGGTCTAAACTGGCGCGGATGGAAAACGCGCTGTCAGCGCCGCCCAGCATGCTCACAGCCCCGACCTGGCCGGACGAGGCTTCGTTGGCCGCATTCCGCGCCTGGCTTCAAGGGGTGCCGACCCGCGCCGCGGTGGATCGCTATTTGCCTGATCGCCGGACTGCCGGCGCATCGGCGCGCTCCGTGATCGGGCGGGTGAAGCGCCAGCTCGTGGCCTTCGCGACGAGCCGTGCGCAGGCGGAACTGGCTTCCACACTCGCGGCGGCCAGTCCATCGGATCGGAAACTCGCCAGGGCAGCGACAGCCGCCATCGAGACGCTGCGAGGGATGCCGCGGCCGCAGCCCCTCATCGGCGACGCCGTCGAGCGCTGGCTACCCGTGCGGCTCGTGGACGTACTGCACGCGGCGGGCATTCGCACGCTGGCCGACCTGACCCTGCGCGTGCCCAGGCGCCGGCGCTGGTGGGCCGGCATCGCGGGGCTCGGGCCGGCCGGCGCCCGCCACATCGAGGCATTCTTTGCCCAACATCCTGCGCTCACCGAACGCGCTCGCGCGCTGATCACAGTGAACCAGGCGCAGGAACTGATCCCCTGGGAGCGACTGGTCGTCCCCGACGACGTCGATGGCTCACGGGGTACCTTCCGAGCGCCGCAAGCCAGCTGTGCGCTCGACGCCAGCAACGATTACCAGGCCGTGAACGCCTGGCTGTCGCTGCACGAGTCGGCGGCGACCCAGCGGGCCTACCGCAAGGAAGCCGAACGGCTGATCCTGTGGGCGATCGTCGAGCGAGGGCGGGCCCTTTCATCGCTGACCACCGAGGACGCCATTGCCTACCGCGCCTTCCTGCGTCACCCGGGCCCTCGCGCGCGCTGGGTCGGCGCACCACAGCCGCGGTTGTCGCCCGCGTGGCGCCCCTTCGCGGGAGAGCTCTCGGCGCGCTCCGCGGCTTACGCGCTGTCGGTACTCAACGCCCTGTACCGCTGGCTCATCGAGCAGCGCTACGTGCTGGCCAACCCTTTCGCCGGCGTCAAGGTGCGAGGGAGCCGGCCGGCGCAGCTCGACACGTCACACGCGTTCACCGAGCACGAGTGGAAGCTCCTCCGGGTCGTCGCCGACGGCCTGGAATGGTCCTACGGCTGGAGCGAGCCGGCAGCGCAGCGGCTGCGTTTCATGCTGGACTTCGCATACGCCACGGGCCTGCGAATCAGCGAACTCGTGGGCGCACGACTCGGCGCGGTCGACTCGGACGCACACGGCGACACGTGGATCGGGGTCGTCGGCAAGGGACACAAGGCCGGCAAGGTCGTGCTCCCGCCGCTGGCCCGGGCCGCCCTTGATCGCTACCTCGTTCAACGGGGGCTGCCCGTGACGCCTTCGAAGTGGCGTCCATCGACCCCGCTGATTGGCAGCCTTGGAGAGGATGGAAGTGGGATCTCCTCGTGGCGGCTATGGCGAGTGATGAAGCGGTTCTTCGCCACGGCGGCCGAAGTCGTGGAGGAAGCCACCCCGGCCCTTGCCGAGAAGTTGCGCCTGGCCACGCCGCACTGGACGAGGCACACGCATGCCACCCACCTGCTCGAAGGCGGCGCCGAGCTGACCACGGTGCGCGACAACCTGCGGCACGCCTCGCTCGCCACGACCTCGATGTACCTGCACACCGACGATGCCCGACGGGCCAAGCAGGTGGCTGATCGGTTCGCGGTGCCGCGTTCGTAGCCTAAAGTTGTCTCGCCTACACGCACACCGCATCACCCATGCAGCCAATCACCTGCGACGCCTGCCGTCAGCCCGCGCTCAGCCACGATGTCGTGAACTACGGGTCGACGGAGGGCGGCTACCGGCAGCTTTGCGGCCGATGCTTCAACGAGGCCGCCGCCAGCCGCCTCGGTCTGCATGGGTTTGAGCACGTGGTCTTCGAGCCCGTGCGCATGATCGACGGGCGTGGCGTCGAGCACGAGTTCCGGTTTCGCACCCGACTGTTCGGGCCCGGTATGGCGATCGACGCGTTCGAGCTGCGCGATGGCTGCCCGGCCGGGTATCGGTTTCAGGTGATCGGCGAGCCTGACGACGACCCTCTGGAGTTGCTGGGCAAGCTCATTGGCAAGATGCGCCGGGCCCTGGCTCTCACGCATCTTGAGGACACCGACCACGGGCCGCAGGTGAACGATCGCCTGATCCTGCGCGGCACCGTCGACAGCGATCCCGACGAGGACCACCGAGTGCCGATGGTCGTCATCGATGGTCGCGAGATCTCCTGGGACGAACTCGGCCGCATGGTGGCGGCCTTCGAGGGCTGGCAGTTCAAGCTGGAGTTTCGCGACCGAAGCGACGAGGTCTGACCCGGCAGATCGCGGGAAACCGCAGGGTGCGGCCTCATAGGGTGCCTGGGACGAAGCGCACCAATCTGCACGAAAAATGCGAAGCGCCCGAAAGTGCGGGAAACGTAAGTGCTTGTCGTGCAACGGGTTTTCGGAGCAAAGCGCACCAATCTGCACGAAAAGTACGACTACCCCGGCGGGGGTGTTCCAGGTTACCCATGTAAATCGTCGCGGCGCGCGATCTCCAGCAGCCGTTCCAGCTCATGCGGATGGTTGCGCTCGTTGCGCTGGTGCCAGTGCCGGATCAGCGCCATCGTGCCGGCCACCAGCAAGCCGAAGGCGGTGATGGCCGCGAAGGCGGACAGGCCCATGCCGGTGGAGAAGCTGTAGAAGGCGCCCAGGCCCAGGATGCAGGCCTGCTCGTTGAAGTTCTGCACCGCAATGGAGCGCCCGGCGCCCATGAGGTTGTGGCCGCGGTGCTGCAGCAGCGCGTTCATCGGCACCACCAGAAAGCCGCCCAGCGCGCCCAGCAGCACCAGGAAGGGCGCGGCCACCCAGACGTTGTCGATGAAGTTCATGAGCACCACCAGCAGGCCCATGCCGATGCCCAGCGGGATCACGCGGGTGGCCTGATCGAGCTTCATGCGCACCGAGGCCACCACCGCACCCACCGCGGTGCCCAGCGCCACCACGCCCACCAGCGCCGATGCTTGCGTGGTGCTGTAGCCCAGTGCGGCCGCGGCCCAGGCCAGCACGATGTAGCGCAGATTGCCGCTCACACCCCAGAACAGCGTGGTGGTGGCCAGGGAAATCTGGCCCAGGTGATCGCGCCACAAACGCATGTTGCAGGTCCAGAAGTCGGGCAGCAGCACCAGCAGGTTGCGCGGCATGGGGCGCGGCGTCACGCCGGTGAGCGGAATGCGCAGGTTGAAGCCCGCGGCCAGGGCGTACACGCCCACCAGCAGCGCGATCGCGGCCAGCGGCGGGCTGTCCAGGCCGGGAATGTCCAGCGACAGCAGCAGCGGTGCAATCGCCGGGCCCACGAGCTGGCCGCCCAGCAGCACGCCCAGGATGATGGAGGCGATGGTGAGGCCTTCGATCCAGCCGTTGGCCTTGACCAGCTGCGACGGCGGCAGCAGCTCGGTGAGGATCCCGTATTTGGCCGGCGAGTAGGCCGCCGCACCCAGGCCCACCAGGGTGTAAGCCAGCAGCGGGTGCACGCCGGTGAGCATGAGCACGCAGCCCACCACCTTGATGGCGTTGCTGATGAACATGACCTGGCCTTTGGGCCGCGCGTCGGCAAAAGCGCCCACGAAGGGCGCCAGCAGCACATAAAACAGGGCAAACATGGGCACCAGCGCCGCGCTCTGCCATTCGGGCGCGCCACGGTGGCGCAGCAGCTCGATGGCGGCCACGAACAGCGCGTTGTCAGCCAGCGAGCTGAAGAACTGCGCCGTCATGATGGTGTAGAAGCCGCGCTTCATCGCGATGAATCGGAGTGCTGGATGGCCAGGATGAAGCGCCTCGGCGACGGATGTTCCCGACTCTTTGTGCGACAGTCCGTGCCTTGTCTCCGGTCGGGTGGCGCGGGTTATAGCACGGTGTTTGAACACCGTCGGGTGTATGCCAGCCCGTTGCTCGGCCGGGTTTGCGCCCCTTGACTTTTCTCACGCCATGCCCCGCCCCATCCTGGCCACCGTGCACACCGGCGCCTTGCGTCACAACTTGCAGGTCGCGCGCGAGCGCGCGCCCGATTCGCGCGTGTGGGCCGTGGTCAAGGCCGATGCCTACGGCCACGGCATCGAGCGCGCGTTCGACGGCCTGCGCAGCGCCGACGGCTTTGCACTGCTCGACCTTGCCGAGGCTCAGCGTCTGCGCGCGCTCGACTGGCGCGGCCCCATCCTGCTGCTGGAAGGCGTGTTCGAGGCGCGCGATCTGGAGCTGTGCTCGCGCCTGGGCCTGTGGCACACGGTGCATTGCAGCGAGCAGATCGACTGGCTGGCAGCGCACAAGACGCAGCAGCCGCACAAGGTGTTCTTGAAGCTCAACAGCGGCATGAACCGCCTGGGATTCACGCTGGCGGCCTACCGCGCGGCCTGGGCGCGCCTCAACGCGCTGCCGCAAGTCGACGAGATCGCGCACATGACGCACTTCAGCGACGCCGACGGCGCGCGCGGCATCGCGCACCAGGTGGCGCTGTTCGAGCAAGCCACCGAGGACCTGCCAGGCGAGCGCACGCTGGCCAACAGCGCGGCCATCCTGCGTCACGCCCGTGGTGCCTTGCGCGGTGCCTCCTCGCTCGCAGCCGACTGGGTGCGCGAGGGCATCGCGCTCTATGGCAGCGCGCCCGACTTCCCCGAGCACAGCGCCGCGCACTGGGGCCTGCAGCCCACCATGACGCTGGCCACGCGCGTGATCGGCGTGCAGCAGCTGCAGCCCGGCGACACCGTGGGTTACGGCTCCACCTTCACCGCGCCCGCGCCCATGCGCATCGGCGTCATCGCTTGCGGCTACGCCGACGGCTACCCGCGCCACGCGCCGTCCGGCACACCGGTGCTGGTGGACGGCGTGCGCACCACCACGCTGGGCCGCGTCAGCATGGACATGATTACCGTCGACCTCACGCCCGTGCCCGACGCCGGCATCGGCAGCGAGGCCGTGCTCTGGGGCCGTGCCGCCAAAGGCACCGTGCTCCCGGTGGACGAGGTCGCCCACGCGGCCGGCACCATCGCCTACGAGCCCTTGTGCGCTGTCGCGCCGCGCGTGCGCTTCGAGGTGGCGGCATGAGCGCAGCGAACAGCACGCCCGGCGATAGCCCGCTGCGCCACCTGGGGCCGGCCTGGTTCTCCATCGTCATGGGCCTGTGCGGGCTCTCGCTCGCCTGGCACCGCGCGGCGGTATCGCTCGGGCCCGCGGCGCACGCCTTCGCGCTCGGTGTGGGCGTGCTCGCGGCGGCCGTGTTCACCGTGCTCGTGCTGGGTGGCCTGCTGCGCTGGTTGCGCCATGCCGACGCGGTGCGCGAGGACCTGCGCCACCCTGTGCGCCATGCCTTCTTCGCTGCAGTGCCTGTGTCGCTGATGTTGCTGGCCACGGTGGGCGTGAGCTTCGACGCGCCGCGTCCGCTGTGGTCGGTCCTTTGGGCGCTGGCTTGCGTGCTGCAGCTCGGCGTCACGGCCTGGGTGCTGGGCCGCTGGCTCGGCAGCCGCGACGCCACGCCCGGTGCGCTGTGGTCCGGCGTCACACCGGTGCTGTTCATTCCGGTGGTGGGCAACGTGGTGGCGCCGCTCGCCGGCGCGCCGCTGGGGCACGCTGCGTGGTCGGTCGCACAGCTTGGCATCGGCGTGTTCTTCTGGCCGGTGGTGCTCACCCTGGTGCTGGTGCGCCGGCTCTCGCACAGCCCGCTGCCGCCGCGGCTGCTGCCGTCGTGGTGCATCCTGCTCGCGCCGCCGGCCGTGGTGTCGCTGGCGCTGCTGCAACTGGGCGCGCCGCAGCCTGCGGTGCTGGGCGTGTGGGGCGTGTGGGGCGTGGGCGCCTTCACGCTGCTGTGGTTGATTCCGTTGGCGCCGCGCCTGCGCGAGGTGCCGTTCGGCCTGCCGTGGTGGGCCCTGTCGTTCCCGCTGGCGGCCTTCACCACGCTCACGCTGCGCCTGGCACAGTCACTGCCCGAGCCGGGCGCCATGGGCCTGCTCGCCTGGGCGCTGCTGGCGCTCGCCACCGGGGTGATCGGCGGCTTGTGCGCGGCCACCGTGCGCGGCCTGTGGCGCGGCGAGCTGCTGGTGCCCGAGCCGGTGCCGCCGGCCGCCGCAGCCGCCCAGGCTGCCCGTTCCACCCCTTGATGCCCGTTCGCTGCCCATGAACCCAGCCGCCCCCGTCGAGATCGTCCGCGCCTTCGCGCCCACCGGCCGCCTGCGCGCGTCCATCAACACCGGCAACCCCATTCTTGCGGCGCCCGACGCCGCCGAAGGCGCCCGCGGTGTGTCGGTGGACCTGGCACGCGCCTTCGCCGAACGCCTGGGCGTGCCGCTGGCGCTGGTGGTATTCGACACCGCGGGCAAATCGGTGGACGCGGTGACGCAGGAACAGGCCGACATCGGCTTCTTCGCCATCGATCCCAAGCGCGGCGAAGGCATCCACTTCACCGGGCCTTACGTGCTGATCGAAGGTTGTTACGCGGTGCGCAACGATTCGCCGATCAGCGCTGGCGATCAGGTGGATCAGGCCGCGCACCGCGTGGTGGTGGGCCAGGGCAGCGCGTACGACCTGTTCCTGAGCCGCGAACTGCGCCACGCGCAGATCCTGCGCGCACCGAGCTCACCCGCGGTGGTGGACTTCTTCCTACAGCACAACGCCGACGTGGCCGCCGGCGTGAAGCAGCAGCTCCAGGCCGATGCCGAACGCCGGGGCGGCCTGCGCCTGCTGCCCGGCCATTTCATGGTGATCCGCCAGGCCATGGGTTGCCCGCGTGGGCGCGGCGAGGCCGCGGCGCGTTACCTCACCGACTTCGTGGAAGAGATGAAAGCCAGCGGTTTCGTGGCCGCCGCGTTGCAGCGCCACGGCATCGCCGGTGCGGCGGTGGCGCCAGCGGGTTGATGAAGCGCCCGCCTCAGCGTCCCGGCGCGCATTCGGCGAAGCCGTAGCGTTCGCAGAACGGGTTGCCGAGCACGGGCAGCCAGCGCGGGATGTCGTGAAAATCGCGCGCCACTGCGGCAAGCACCCGCTCCCGGTAGGGCGCGAAGCGGAAACCCTCGCCATCGACGTACCAGAACTCGGCGCCATCCACCGTGAAGGCGCGCTTGCTCACGCGCTCGAAGTAGGGCGTGTAGGCCGCAAGGTCGGGTTCGTCGTAGTGGAAGACGCGGATCGGCCGGCCGTCGTAGGTGCGGAAGTCGATGATCTGGTCGTCCTGCCGTGCATGGTGGCGCCCCGGGCCGAACACCGGCACGTAGCGGCCGTAACGGTACGCCAGCATGGCCGCCGGGTTGTAGGCCTGGGCCATCAACGTGCCGTTGGCGGGCAGCCCGTCGCGCAACGCGGCCACCACGGCGGCGTTCTCGCGCAGGAACACCGCGCGATCGGCCCATTTGGTGTGGGCAAACCAGCCCAGCGGCGCGAGCATCAGGCCCAGCACCAGCACCAGGTGCGGCAGCGACAGGGCTGCCGTGTAGCCCAGCAGGCGGCGCAGCGGACGCACATCGGTGCGAAGGCCGGCCCACACCACGAACACCGGCACGAAGCCCAGCACCCAGTGCAGGCCGACTGTGCGCCGCGTGGCCAGCAGTGCAAACACCACGAACGGGAACAGCCACAGCACCGCCAACGTGGTGCGCGTGGTGGTGCTCACCTCGGCAGGGGCGCGCGAGCGCGCGGCGCGCCACAGCCACCAGGGCGTGATGAGGTACAGCGCCATCGCCACATAGGTCAGCCAGGTCTCGAGCGACCACTGCGCCGCTTCGTTGCGGTTGAAGACGTTGAACATCACGTGGCTCCAGCCGTGCGTGGCGTTCAGGTAGAGGTTGGCGGCGATGGCCGGCAGTGCGGTGATGAACACCACGAACGGTGCCCACCAGCGCTCGCGCCGCCAGCCCCAGGCGTGGGCCGCGTAGGCAAAACCCAGCAGCGCCGCGAAATACTTGCTGAAGAAGGCCGTGCCCAGGAACGCGCCGCACAGCAGGTACCAGCCCACGCCGCGCTCGCTGGTATCCGCCCGCAGGTAGGCCCAGAACGACAGCGCCATGAACAGGATCAGCAGCGTGTCGGTGGTGACGAGCACGAACAGCCAGCTCCAAGGCATCGCCAGGTACACCGCGCCGGCCAGCCAGGCCTGTGCCTCGCGTGCCTCGGGCAGCAAGCGGCGCAGCAGGTCCACCACCAGCAGCGCGATCGCGCTCGTGACCAGCAGCGTCACGCTGCGCAGCACGATGGGTGCGTCGCTCACCGCGTGCAGCACGGCCAGCAGCCAGCCCACCAGGGGCGGGTGGTCCGAGTAGTGCCAGGCCGGGTGCATGCCCCACTGGTGGAACAGCGCCTCGTCGCCGGTGAAGGGAAACGTGGCCGCCAGCAGCAGCTTGAGGGCCAGCGTGCCGGCGAAGACCCACCAGAACAGACGGCGTGCGGCCGCCAGGGAATGGTCGTCGGCCTTCATGCGCGCACGTCCAGCGCCAGCAGGCTCACGCCGATGACGATGAGCGTGCAGCCCGCCACGCGCAACCAGGAAAACGGCTCGCCGAGCCACACGATGCCCAGGCCCACGGTGACCACGAAGCCCAGGCTCACGAGCGGATAGGCCAGCGATACGTCCAGCCGCGACAGCACCCACAGCCACAACACGGCGCTCGCACCGTAGAGAAACAGACCGAGCCACACCAGCGGGCTGGTGAATGCCTGCAGGTAGGTGCCAGCGACGTCGGCATGAGCGCCACCGGGGGCCAGGCCGCGCTTCATGGCCAGCTGCGCGGCCGAGGACAGCAGCACACAGAACACGGCAAGCACCAGGGCGATGGTTTTCATGGGCATCAGATTCCGACGGTGGCGAGCACACCGATGCCGATCATCACCGCCAGCGTGACCCAGCTGAACGGATCTTTCAGGGCAAAGGCCAGGGGATCTTCGCCGTGCAGCTCGCGCCGCCCGGTCTTGAGCCAGATGCGCATGATCCACAGCAGCAGCACGGGCGAGGCGGCCCACAGCACATCGGGTTGCGCGTAGAGCGCACGGCTGTTGGGCGAGTCGATGTAGAGCGCCAGCACCAGCACCGCCATGAAGCCGCTGGACATGCCCATGCTGCGCAGCGAAGGCAGGTCGCGTGGTTGGTAGCCGCGCCCGGGGGCCAACGATCGGCGGTCATCCATGGCTTCTTCCAGCTCGGCGCAGCGCTTTACAAGCGCCAGACTCAGGAACAGGAAGACCGAGATCGCGAGCAACCAGTTCGATGGGTCGACCGAGGCCGCCACCGCCCCGGCGCCGATACGCAGCGTGTAAAGCGCGGCCAGCAGCAGCACGTCGAACAGCGCAATGCGCTTCCAGCGCATGGAGTACGCCAGCGTGAGCGCTGTGTAGAGCGCCAGCACGGCGGTGAACGGCCAGCCGACCCAGAGCGCCAGCCCGAAAGCCGCCACGATCATGACCGCGCCCAGCACGACGGCCTGCTGGATGGTCACCGCGCCCGCGGCCAGCGGGCGCAGCCGCTTGATGCGATGCACGCGATCGTTGGGCAGGTCGAGCAGGTCGTTGAAGAGGTAGGTGGCCGAGGCACACAGGCCAAAGGCCACGAAGGCCACGAATACCTGCAGCCACAGCGCCGGATCGAGCGAGTGCGCAGCCAGCAGCGGCAGGAAGATGAGGCCGTTCTTGGACCACTGCTTGAGCCGGATCGCGCGCAGCAGCGTCTTGAGCGAAGGGGCATGGTGTTCGAAGGTGTGTGCCACCGGTTGGCGCTGGCGCAGCCGCCGCAGCACGCCCGCTGGCGCGTTGACCGCGATCGCCTGTGAAGCACCCTCCCACACGCTGAGGTCGTCGGTGCTGTTGCCGGCGTAGGCCCAGTGCTCGTGGCCGAGCGCGCGTGCATGCGCGGCGATCGCCTCGCGCTTGTTCGTGCGGCTGAGGTTGTGTTCGCCATCGGCCGTGCCCAGCACGGCACTGAACACGCCCAGGTGCTCGGCCACGCGCTGGCCGACGCGCACATCGGCCGCGCTGGCCAGGACCAGCGTCCGTCCGCGCGCGTGTTCATCGCGCAGGAACTGCACAAAGTCCTCGCGCCAGGGCAGGCGGGCCGGGTCGGGCTGCACGGCATCGGCCAGGGCGCGCTTGAACCCGGCTTTGCCGCGCGGCAACCAGGCCAGCATGCGCAGCAGGTTCAGCGGATCCTCGCGCACGAACAGCATGGCCGACTCATGCAGCGTGTCGCTCGGTGTGAGCGAACCGTCCAGATCCACGTAGAGCGGGCAGTCGTTTCGGGCGTGGTTGTCCAACATGCCGGGGGCGTAAAAGGGGGTCGGGCGATTCTAGGTGGCCCCCGCGGCACGTCGCCTCAGCCCGTGAGCCAGTGCCACCCCCGCTGGGTGAGGTCGATCACGACCTGCCCGAACGCCACCGTGTAAGCCAGCGCGCCCGCACCCGCGGCGGTGGCCGCCAGCAGCGCCAGGCCGTCGCGAAACATCCAGCCCAGCCCCAGCAGCACCAGACTCAGGCTGGGCAGCACGTTGCCGAACGGCAGGGGCAGGAAAATGATGGTGGCCATCACCGCGATCCACGCGCCCCACCAGGCGCGCGTGCGCTCATGGCGCCACGCTTGCCAGCGCGGGCTCAGCCAGCGGTTGGCGCGCTGGTAAAGCCAGGCCAAGCCGTGCAGGCTGCGCAGCGACCAACGCACATTGAGCGTGAGGCGACCCAGCGCGTCGGGGAGGGCAACGCTCTCGCGCCCCTTCGCCCAATACCACCCGAGCGCCACGATGAAGAAACTCAGGAACCAGCCGGCCCCGCCCACCGGGATGAGCGTGAACAGGGACAGCAGCATCACCAGCACCGGCAGCGAGCCCTCGCCGTGCAGGCGCAACAGGTCCGCCAGCGACAGGCGCAGGTCCGTCGCGGCATCGCCGTTGTCCGGGTGGCGTGCCTGTCGTTCGTGCTGGATGGCGGCGCGGCGCAAGCGGCGGGCGATCGGGTGTTTCATGCGGCAGCGATGCTGAGGAGATTGCGTGACCCTTTCACGACGGCCGGGTTCCCTGGCAAGCCTCCCGGTCTGCGTGCCGGCATCGCGTAAACCCGATGTCGCCCGGTTTGACAGCCTGAGCACCTGCCCGGATGGCCACGCCCTGCCAGGCCGCGCCGTGGCTTGCTTGGTCCGTGTCTTGCTGCAGGGCCCCGTCGGGCTCGCAGAAGGCCCGATGGGGCTTGCCCCGAACATCATCCACCGGAGACACATCCATGTTCGAATCCCGCCGCGCGACCCGTTGGTTGCGATCCGCCCTGGTCACGACCAGCCTGGCCTTGTCGGCCGTCACCGCCCAGGCCTTGCCCTACAGCGGCGTGGTCGTCTTCGGCGACAGCCTGTCTGACACCGGCAACATCGCTTCCATCTACGGCGCCGACCCCTTCGTGGCCACCGCCATCGGTTACGGCAGCAATGGCCGCTTCTCCAACGGGCCGGTGTGGCACGAGTACCTCAGCGCGGGCTTGGGCATGGCCGGCGCGTCGAGCACGCCCTCGCTGCAAGGTGGCAGCAACCTGGCCTTCGGCGGCGCGCGCACCGGTGCCGGGACGACACCCCCGGGCCTGCTGACCCAGTACGCCCTGTGGGACGGCGTCACCCCGGGCGCTGATCCGAATGCGCTCTACATCGTCTGGGGCGGTGGTAACGATCTGCGTGACGTCGCCAGCAGCGGCAACCCCGCGGGAATTCCCGCCGGCATCGCCAACCTGCAGTTCATGCTCACCGGCCTGATCGGTCAGGGCGCGAAAACCCTGCTGGTCCCCAACCTGCCCAACCTCGGGCTGATTCCCGAGTTCGCGGGTGATCCGGCCAAGAGCGCGTTGGCCACCTTTGCCTCCCAGCAGTGGAACCTTGCCCTGGCACAGATGCTGGCCTCGCTCTCGGGCCAGGCCGCGATCTACGCGCTCGACACCTTCGGCCTGTTCAACAACATCGCCGCCATGCCGGACGACTTCGGTTTCACCAACACCGCCGGCCAGTGCCGCAGCGTGGTGGGCGGGCTGGAAGTGTCTTGCGTCAATGCAGACGAGTTCGTGTTCTGGGACGCGGTACACCCGACCACCGCCGCGCACGAAATCATCGGCATGGCCGCAGCCGACCTGCTCAAGTACGGTCACCGCGTTCCCGAGCCGGGCACCCTGGCGTTGCTGTTGCTGGCCTGCCTCGCGAGCGTGTTCGCGCTTCAGCGGACCCGACGGCGTTCTGAGGCGCCTCAGCCCATCAGGGCCTGATCGACCGCGACGAGGGTTGGGCGCGGCGTCACCCGCACCGTGTCGCCCTCCCGCAGGCCCAGGGCCTCGAACTGCGCCGTGCCCAGGCGGGCCTCGATCAGCTCGTGCTCGCAGGAGGTGCACTCCAGCTCCAGCCGGACCACCGGGTCAAGCACGAGCACGCGGCGCAGGGTGGCCACCACGCCGCCATCAGCCGGCTCGCCGGGCAACAGCCGGCGCACCTCAAGTTCGTGCGGGCGCAGCGGGCGTGTGCCGTCGCCCACCAGCGGCACGCCGCCGAGAAAGCGCGCCACGAACGGCGTTGCCGGGTGTTCCCACACGCTGCGCGGGCTGCCCACCTGTTCGATCTTGCCGTGGTTCATCAGCACCACGCGGTCGGCCACTTCGAGGGCTTCCTCCTGGTCGTGCGTGACGAAGATGCTGGTGACGTGCAGCTCGTCGTGCAGGCGGCGCAGCCAGCGGCGCAGTTCCTTGCGCACCTGGGCGTCGAGCGCGCCGAAGGGCTCGTCGAGCAGCAGTACCTTTGGCTCCACCGCCAGCGCGCGCGCCAGGGCAATGCGCTGGCGCTGCCCGCCCGAGAGCTGCGCCGGGTAGCGATCGGCCAGCCAGTCGAGCTGCACCAGCTTGAGCAGATCGTGCACCTTGGCCTGGATCTGCTTCTCGCCCGGGCGCTCGCCACGCGGCTTGACGCGCAGGCCGAAGGCCACGTTGTCTGCCACCGTCATGTGGCGGAACAGCGCGTAGTGCTGGAACACGAAGCCGACGTTGCGCTCGCGCACGTGCACGTGGGTGCTGTCCTCGCCGCTGATGACGATCTGGCCGGCATCGGCGGTTTCCAGGCCCGCGATGATGCGCAGCAGCGTGGTCTTGCCGCAGCCCGAGGGGCCGAGCAGGGCCAGCAGCTCGCCGCTCTCGATGTCGAGCTGGATGTTGTCGAGCGCGTGGAAGCTGCCGAAGTGCTTGGAGATGTTCTGGACGTTGATGCTCATGCGGGGGCTCCTGCCGTTGTGGCAACGGCATCGGTGCGGGGACGTTCGGGCGGCAGCTCGGCCAGGGCCTTGAGCTCGCGCTCCATGCGCCATTCGGCGACGGTCTTGATAGCCAGGGTGACCAGGGCCAGCAGCGCCAGCAGCGAGGCCACCGCGAAGGCCGCGACGGACTGGTACTCGTTGTAGAGCACCTCCACGTGCAGCGGCATGGTGTTGGTCTGGCCGCGGATGTGGCCCGACACCACCGAGACCGCGCCGAACTCGCCCATGGCGCGCGCGTTGCACAGGATCACGCCGTAGATCAGGCCCCACTTGATGTTGGGCAGCGTGACGTACCAGAAGGTCTGCCAGCCGCTGGCGCCCAGCACCTGCGCGGCCTGCTCCTCCTCGTTGCCCTGCGCCTGCATCAGCGGAATGAGTTCGCGCGCGATGAAGGGGAAGGTGACGAAGATGGTGGCCAGGATGATGCCGGGCACAGCGAACACTATTCTGATGTCGTGCTCGGCCAGCCAGGGCCCCAGCCAGCCCTGCGCGCCGAACACCAGCACGTAGATCAGGCCCGCCACCACCGGCGACACCGAAAACGGCAGGTCGATCAGGGTCGTGAGGAAGGCCTTGCCACGGAACTCGAACTTGGCAATGGCCCAGGCCGCAGCCACGCCGAACACCAGGTTCAGCGGCACGGCCACCGCCGCGGTGATCAGCGTGAGCCGGATCGCCGACCAGGCGTCGGGCTCTTTCAGCGCCTCCCAGTAGGCGTCCCAGCCTTTGCGCAGCGCCTCGGTGAACACCGCGGCCAGCGGCAGCACCAGGAACAGCGCCATGAAGACCAGCGCCGCGGCGATGAGTGTGCGGCGCACCCAGGGCGCCTCGGTTCTTGCAACGCTCATGCCATCGCTCCACCGCTGCGCTTGCGCTGCCAGGCCTGCAGGCCGTTGATGATCAGCAGCAGCACGAACGAGATGGCCAGCATGACCGAGGCCACGGCGGTGGCGCCCGCGTAGTCGTACTGCTCGAGCTTGGCGACGATGATCAGCGGCGTGATCTCCGACACCATGGGCATGTTGCCGGCGATGAAGATCACCGAGCCGTACTCACCCACCGCGCGCGCAAAGGCCATGGCAAAGCCGGTGAGCAGCGCCGGCGCGATGCCCGGGAAGATCACGCGCCAGAAGATCTGCCAGCGCGTGGCGCCCAGGCTGCTGGCGGCTTCTTCGAGTTCCTTCTCGGTGTCTTCCAGCACCGGCTGCACCGTGCGCACCACGAAAGGCAGGCCGATGAAGATGAGTGCGATGACCACGCCGTTGGGGTTGAACGCGAGCTGGATGCCCAGCGGCGCGAACCACTGACCCACCCAGCCGTTGTCGGCCAGCAGCGCGGTGAGCGAAATGCCGGCCACCGCGGTGGGCAGTGCGAACGGGAGGTCCACCAGCGCGTCGACGATCTTCTTGCCCGGGAAGGTGTAGCGCACCAGCACCCAGGCCACGAGCAGGCCGAACACCACGTTCACCGAGGCCGCGATCAGCGAGGCGCCGAAGGTGAGGCGGTAGGACGCCAGCACGCGCGGCGAGGCCACGGCCTCCCAGAACTGCGGCCAGGTCATGGACAAGGTCTTGAGCACCAGCGCCGAGAGCGGGATCAGCACGATCAGGCCCAGGTAGAACAGCGTGTAGCCCAGCGTGATGTTGAAGCCCGGCAGCACGCGGCGCGTGGCGCGCCGCGCACCGGGCGCTGCCGGCAGGGGCAGCGAGGCGGTGGTCATGGCTCAACGCACCGTGTAGATCTGGTCGAACTTGCCGCCGTCGTTGAATTGCACTTTCTGTGCCTCCGCGAGCGAGCCGAAGTACTGGTCGACCGTGAACAGCTTGATGGGCTTGAAGGCGCTGGCGTGCTGCTTGAGGATGGCTTCCGAACGCGGGCGGATGTTGTGTTTGGCGGCGATGGCCTGGCCCTCGTCGGAGTACAGGAAGTCAAGGTAGGCCTTGGCCTCAGCGGCCGTGCCCTTCCTGGCCACCGTGCGCTCCACGATGGCGACCGGGTTCTCGGCCACGATGCTGGAACTGGGGTGCACCGCGTCGACCTTGCCGGCGCCGAACTCCTTGTCGACCGAGACGACCTCGGATTCGAAGGTGATCAGCACATCGCCGATGTTGCGTTGCAGGAAGACGCCGGTCGCGTCGCGCCCGCCGCGTGCGAGCACCGGCACGTTCTTGTAGAGCGCACGCACGAACTCGGCGGCTTGTTCGTCGGTGCCGCCCTTGGCGCGCACCTGGCCCCAGGCTGCGAGATACGCCATGCGGCCGTTGCCGCCAGTCTTGGGGTTGACGACAACCACCTGCACGCCGGGCTTGATCAGGTCGTCCCAGTCCTTGATGTTCTTGGGGTTGCCGTTGCGCACCAGGAACAGCATGGTGGACGTGGTGGGCGCGGCGCCGTTCGGGAACTTCTGGCGCCAGTCCTTGGCCACCACGCCTTTTTCGGCCAGGAAGTCGACGTCGGTGGTGGTGTTGAAGGTCACCACGTCGGCCTCCAGGCCGTCGGCCACGGCGCGCGCCTGCGCGCTGGAGCCCGCGTGCGACTGGTTGACCACCACGGTCTTTCCGGCCTTCTTCTGCGCCTCGATGAAGGCGGCGTTGATGTCCTTGTAGAACTCGCGCGACACGTCGTAGGACACGTTGAGCAGCGTGGTCTGGGCCGCGGCGAGGGTGCTCGCAGCGATGGCGGCGATGGCGATGAGGGTTTTGGTGCTGTTCATGGCAGGCGAGAAGGGTCTTGTCGACGAGGACGCGGATTCTGGAAGCCGTCACGCTCGAAACGAACGACTTTGTTGTGCTTTGCTTATGCGGTGGCGGCATGTGGCCGGCGCGTGTCCTGTGTCAGGCGGCGCAGCAGCTCGCGCCCCAGCGGCCATTCGCCGTGGCCGGAGGCCACGTTGATGTGGCCCGCGCCGTCAAGCCGGATGAACTCGCTGCCCCAGGCGCGGGCGTAGGCGCCCGCGAGGCGCACCGGGCAGAACGGGTCGTTGTCGCTGGCCACGAGCACACTGGGCCAGGGCAGGCAGTGGTAAGGCACAGGCGCGAAATCGGCCAGTGGGGCGCGGCGTTCCGGGTCGGCCGGGGCCACCAGCAGCGCACCCGCGATGCGCGGTGCCACCGCGGTGGGCAAGTGGGCCACCGCGATGCAACCGAGGCTGTGCGCAGCCAGCACCACCGGTTCCGTTTGCGCCTCGATGGTCTCGACCAACCGCTGTACCCAAGCCGTGCGGCGCGGCCAAAGCCAGTCGTCCTGTTCCACCCGCTTCGCGCCGGGCAACTGCGCAGCCCACAACGATTGCCAATGACCAGGTCCCGAGTTGCGCCAGCCCGGCACGATGAGCACGGTGTTCATGTCGCTCACTTGCGCGTGTAGATCTGGTCGAAGCTGCCGCCGTCCACAAAGTGCACCTTGGCCGCCTGGTCCCAGCCGCCGAAGGCCTGGTCGATGGTGAACAGGTTGAGCTTGGGCAACTGCTTGGCGTACTTGGCCTGGGCCTTCTCGGAGCGCGGGCGGTAGAAGTGCTTGCCGATGATGTCCTGCGCTTCTTCGGTGTACAGGTATTCGAGGTAGGCCTGCGCCACGGCGCGGGTGCCCTTTTTGTCCACGTTCTTGTCGACCACGGTCACCGCGGGCTCGGCCAGGATGGACAGCGAGGGGTAGACGAAGTCGACCTTGTTGCCGAACTCCTTCTCGAGCAGGTAGGCCTCGTTCTCCCAGCTGATGAACACGTCGCCCTGGTTGCGCTGAGCGAACGTCACGGACGAGCCGCGTGCGCCGGTGTCGAGCACGGGCACGTTGGCGTAGAGCTTGCCCACGAACTCTTTGGCCTTGTCGTCGCTGCCGTACTTGCGCTTGGCGAACTCCCACGCGGCCAGGTAGTTCCAGCGCGCTCCGCCCGAGGTCTTGGGGTTGGGCGTGATGACTTTGACGTCGGGGCGGATCAGGTCGTCCCAGTCCTTGATGTTCTTGGGGTTGCCCGCGCGCGTGACCAGCACGATGGTGGAGGTGTAGGGCGAGCTGTTCTGCGGCAGGCGTTTCTGCCAGTCCTTGGGAATCCACTGACCGTTGGTGTGCAGCGCGTCGGTGTCACCGGCCAGGGCCAGCGTGGCGACGTCGGCGTCCAGGCCGTCGATGATGGAGCGCGCCTGGCGGCCCGAGCCGCCGTGCGACTGCTTGATGGTCACGTCCTGGCCGGTCTTGGCCTTCCACTGTTTGGCGAATGCGGCATTGATCTCGACGTAGAGCTCGCGCGTCGGGTCGTAGCTGACGTTGAGCAGCGTGACGGGCGCGGGCTGGGCGTGCGCGGTGCCCAGCGTGAGCGTGAGCGCGGCGGCGCCCAGGGTGTGCAGAAGGTGGCGACGGGTGGACATGAGGCGTTCCTTGCTTGGGTTGCGGGGCTGCTCGGTGCAGCAAGGCCGCGATGTTCCCGGGAACGCATGGAAGAAGGAACGAATACGTTTTTGGTTGTTTATGACCAAATCATCTGAGCCGCCAGCCTCGCACCCGCGGGCTCAGGACGTCACGCCAAAGCCCGGCGCCAGCGTCTCGCGCAACCACGCGACGAACGCCGTTACCGCGCGCGGCACGTGGCTCGCGTAGGGGCGGATGGCGTAGATGTGCGGGCTGAAGCCGCCCACCGATTCCCAGCCGTCCAGCACCTCGACCAGCTTGCCCGCTTGCAGCGCAGCCTGCGCGCTGAAGTCGGGCACGAGCGCGATGCCCAGGCCGGCGATGGCGGCATCGCGCAAGGCCTCGCTGTTGTTGGCGCTGAAGGGCCCGGCCACAGCGACTGTCACGCGCGGTGTACTGCCGCGCCGTCGCGGATCGGTGGGCTGGAAGTGCCAGGTCGGCGTGTCCTGCCCGCGCGGGTAATGCAGGCAGTCGTGCTGCGCCAGGTCCTGCGGGTTCGTGGGTGTGCCGCGGCGGCGCAGGTAGGCGCGGCTGGCCACCAGCAACGAGCGCGTGTCGCACAGCGTCCAGGCCACGTGGGTGTCGGGCGGCGCGGCGGTATGGCGGATGGCCAGGTCGAAGCCCTCGGTGGCGAGCGAGCTCAGCCGGTCGGAGAGTTCGAGCTCCAGCCGCACCTGGGGGTGGGCGCGCAGGAACTCAGCGATGCGAGGCACGAGTTGCTGGCGCGCGAAGGCCACCGGGGCCGTGACGCGGATGCGTCCCGACGGCAGCTCGGCCAGGTCGCGCACGCTGGAGAAACTCTGCGCGATGCGCTCGAAGGGTTCGCGCATGCCGTCCACCAGGCGTTGCCCGGCTTCGGTGAGGCGCACGCTGCGCGTGGTGCGCTGCACCAACGGCACACCGGCCGCGCGCTCCAGCTCGGCAATGTGCTGGCTCATGGCCGCCTTGCTCACGCCCAGGCGCTGCGCGGCCGCCGTGTAGCTGCCTTGTTGTGCCAGCACCGTGAGCCAGTGAAGGTGCCCCCAGAGCGCTTCGACTTTTTCGGACTTCATGGCGCCATTGTTCACCAATGCAAACAATGCGTTCACGCCGTTGGTCTAGGCACGGGGGAGGTGGCTGCCTACACTGAACCGATCGTTCCCTTTTCCGCCGTTGCTCACCGAGGCCCCGCCATGTCCACGAACCCCACTCCCATCCATCACTTCATCGGCGGTCGCGTCGCCCCCGGCACGTCCGCCCGTGTGCAGGACGTGACCAACCCCGCCAGCGGTGCCGTCACCGGCCGCGTGGCGCTCGCCAACGCAGCCGACGTGGGTGCCGCCGTGGCCGCCGCTCAAGCCGCGTTCCCGGCCTGGGCCGACACGCCGCCGATCCGACGGGCGCGCGTGATGTTCAAGTTCCTCGAACTCGTGAACCAGCACAAGGACACGCTGGCCAAGCTGATCACCGCCGAGCACGGCAAGGTGTTCACCGACGCGCAGGGCGAGGTGGCGCGCGGCATCGACATCATCGAGTTCGCCTGCGGCATTCCCCAGTTGCTCAAGGGCGACTTCACCGATCAGGTCTCCACCGGCATGGACAACTGGACGCTGCGCCAGCCGCTGGGCGTGGTGGCCGGCATCACGCCGTTCAACTTCCCGGTCATGGTGCCCATGTGGATGTTCCCGGTGGCCATCGCCGCGGGCAACACCTTCGTGCTCAAGCCCAGCCCGATCGATCCCTCGCCCTCGCTTTTCATCGGCGAACTGCTCAAACAGGCCGGGCTGCCCGACGGCGTCTACAACGTGGTGCAGGGCGATAAGGAAGCCGTGGACGCGCTGCTCGTGCACCCCGACGTGAAGGCCATCAGCTTCGTCGGCTCCACGCCGATTGCGAACTACATCTACGAAACCGGGGCCCACCACGGCAAGCGCGTGCAGGCCCTGGGCGGCGCCAAGAACCACATGGTGGTGATGCCCGACGCCGACCTCGACCAAGCGGTGGACGCGCTCATCGGCTCGGCCTACGGCAGCGCCGGCGAACGCTGCATGGCGATCAGCGTGGCGGTGCTGGTGGGCGACGTCGGCGAGCGCATCATGCCGAAGCTGATCGAGCGCACGAAGACGCTCAAGGTGCTCGACGGCATGAACCTCGCGGCCGAGATGGGCCCGATCGTCACGGCCGCTGCGCATGCGCGCATCAGCGGCTACATCGATGCCGGCGCGAAGGAAGGCGCGACGCTGCTGGTGGACGGCCGCGGCTTCGATGGCGCGAAGGCCGGCGCCGACACGGCCAAGGGCTTCTGGATGGGCGGCACGCTGTTCGACCACGTGACCACCGACATGAAGATCTACAAGGAAGAGATCTTCGGCCCCGTGCTCAGCTGCGTGCGCGTGCCCGATTTCGCCACCGCGGTGCAGATCATCAACGACCACGAGTTCGGCAACGGCGTGAGTTGCTTCACCCGCGACGGCAACGTGGCGCGCGAGTTCGCGCGGCGCATCCAGGTCGGCATGGTGGGCATCAACGTACCCATCCCGGTGCCGATGGCCTGGCATGGTTTCGGTGGCTGGAAGAAGAGCCTGTTCGGCGACATGCACGCCTACGGCGAGGAGGGCGTGCGCTTCTACACCAAGCAGAAGTCGATCATGCAGCGCTGGCCCGAAAGCATCGGCAAAGGTGCCGAGTTCGTCATGCCGACCGCCAAGTGAACGGCCTCACCTTCGACTTCATCGTCATCGGCGCGGGCACCGCAGGGTGCCTGCTTGCCAACCGCCTGAGCGCCGACCCGTCGAAGCGCGTGCTGCTGGTCGAGGCGGGGCGAAAGGACGACTACCACTGGATCCACATTCCGGTGGGTTACCTCTACTGCATCGGCAACCCGCGCACCGACTGGTGCTACCAGACCGAGCCCGACCCCGGTCTCAACGGCCGGCGCCTGCGCTACCCGCGCGGCAAGACGCTCGGCGGCTGTTCCAGCATCAACGGCATGATCTACATGCGCGGCCAGCGGCGCGACTACGAGCACTGGGCCGACCTCACCGGCGACGATGCCTGGCGCTGGGACAACGCGTTGCCCGACTTTCGCGCGCACGAGGACCACTACCGGCTCGATGCCGCGCAGGACGAGGCCTTCGCGAAGCTGCACGGCAACGGCCGCCTCGGCAGCACCGGCGAATGGCGCATCGAGAAGCAGCGCCTGCGCTGGGACATCCTCGACGCCTTCGCGCAGGCGGCGCAGCAGGCCGGCATCCCCGCCACGGCCGACTTCAACGCCGGCGACAACGAGGGCGTGGGCTACTTCGAGGTGAACCAGAAAGCGGGCTGGCGCTGGAACGCGTCCAAGGCCTTTCTGCGCCCGGTGCAGCAGCGCCCGAACCTCACGGTGTGGACCGAGACGCTCACCGAGCGCCTGACCATCGAGCGCGGCGCCAGCGGCGCGCTGCGCTGCACCGGTGCCGAGCTGCGCCGCGGCGGTGAGCGTGTGGCCGTGCGCGCCACGCAGGAGCTGGTGCTCAGCGCTGGCAGCGTCGGCTCACCCGCCATCCTGCAACGCTCGGGCGTGGGCCCGGCGCCGCTGCTGCAGCAACACGGCATTGCCGTGGTGCATGAATTGCCGGGCGTGGGCGAGAACCTGCAGGACCACCTGCAGATCCGCGCCGTTTACAAGGTGCAGGGCGTGAGCACGCTCAACACGCTGGCCAACTCCCTTTGGGGCAAGGCGAAGATCGGCCTGCAGTACGCGCTCACGCGCAGCGGACCGATGAGCATGTCGCCCAGCCAGCTCGGCGCCTTCACGCGCAGCGATCCGTCGCGGCCGCACGCCAACCTCGAGTACCACGTGCAGCCGCTCAGCCTCGATGCCTTTGGTGAACCGCTGCACGCCTTCCCCGCGTTCACCGCCAGCGTGTGCAACCTCAACCCCACGAGCCGCGGGCACGTGCGCATCACCGGTGCCGCGCCCGAGGCCGCGCCGGCGATCGCGCCCAACTACCTCGCCACCGACGACGACCGCCGTGTGGCCGCCGACAGCCTGCGCGTGACACGCCACATCGTCGCGCAGCCCGCACTGGCGCCCTACCGGCCCGAGGAGCACAAGCCTGGCCCGCAGTACCAGAGCGACGAAGAACTCGCGCGCCTGGCGGGGGACATCGCCAGCACCATCTTCCACCCCGTGGGCACCACGAAGATGGGGCGCGCGGACGACCCGACCGCGGTGGTGGACAGCCACCTGCGCGTGCGCGGCATCGCGGGTCTGCGCGTGGTCGACGCGGGCGTGATGCCCACCATCACCAGCGGCAACACCAACAGCCCGACGCTCATGATCGCGGAGAAGGCGGCGCGCTGGATCCGTGCGGGCGCCTGAGCGGCCTCAGCGCAGACCGCCCACGTAGCGTGGATCGCCGTCGGGCGCGGCAGGCGATGCCGGGCCAGGCCGCAGGCTGTCGGCCGCCACCTCCAGCAGCGTGCGGCGCGGCATGGCGCCCATCGCGTTGATCGCTGCCTCCAGCTTGTCCGCCAGGGGCAACAGGTCGGTGTGTCCGTCGCTGCGCGCCTTCTCGCGGGTGTAGCGCACGATCTCGCGCGCGTACTCCGCGTTGACCGTCATCCACTCGGTGTCCGTCACCCGCCCGGTCTTGCGCCGCAGCAGCACGTGCAGGTGCGCGGCGATCGCGAACAGCTCGCTGCCGGTGCTCATGGGCCGCTCACCCGCCGAGTTTTTCGTTGTGCAACGACAGATCAAGTCCCTGTCGTTCGTCGCCCTCGCGCACGCGCAACCCGGCAAAGCGTGACACCGCGAACAGCACCACCGTGGTCATCACCAGGCTGTAGGCCAGCACCGCCAGGCAGGCCACGAGTTGCGTCAGCACATTGCCCGAGGCCCCGCCGATGGCCGGGTCGGCGAACACGCCGGTGAGCAAGGCACCCACCAGGCCGCCGACACCGTGCACGCCGAACACATCGAGCGAATCGTCGGCGCGCAGCAGGCGCTTGAGGCCGGTGGCGCCCCAGTAGCAGGCCAGCCCGGCCACGATGCCGATCACCAGCGCTGCGCGCGGGCTCACGAAGCCCGCTGCCGGCGTGATGGCCACCAGGCCCGCCACCACGCCCGAACACAAACCCAGTAGCGTGGCGCGCTTGCGCACCCACCACTCGGCGGCCATCCAGGACAGGGCCCCGGCCGCCGCGGCGATGTGCGTGACGGCGATCGCCAGCCCCGCGCGCCCGTCGGCGGCGAGCGCCGAGCCGCCGTTGAAGCCGAACCAGCCCACCCACAGCAGGCCGGTGCCGGCCATCGTCAGGCCCAGGTTGAAGGGCAGGAAAGGCTCGCGCCCATAGCCCTGGCGCGGGCCCAATGCGTACGCACACACCAACGCCGCAGCGCCGGCGTTGATGTGCACCACCGCACCGCCCGCGAAATCGAGTGCACCGAGTTGCGCCAGCCAGCCGCCCGGTTCCCACACCCAGTGCGCGATGGGGGCATACACCAACAGCAACCACAGGCCCATGAACCCGAGCAGCGCACCGAACCTCATGCGCTCCACCAGCGCGCCCACCACCAGCGCACAGGTGATGACCGCGAAGCTGAGCTGGAACATGGCGAACACCGACTCGGGCAGGTGCGGTGCGATGTGGCTCACCGCCACCTGCCCCGTCGTTCCCAGGTAGTCCAGGCCCGCGAAGCCGATGCGGTCAAGCCCGCCGATGAAGCCGCCCAGGGCGCCTCCGGGCGTGAAGGCCAGCGAGTAGCCCAACGCGAACCACAACAGACTCACGAGCGCGGCGATCGCCACCACGCTGGCCAGCGTGTTGATCACATTGAAGCGGCGCACCATGCCGCCATAGAACAGCGCGATGCCGGGCAGCGTCATCAACACCACCAGCGCGGTGCTGACCATGACCCAGGCGGTGTCGGCGCCGTCCAGGCCGTCGGTCGGCGCAAGCGCCGGGCCACTGGGCCCCTGGGCCCACGCCAGCCCGGGCAGGGTCCAGGCCGCCATGGGTGTGACGCGCTTCACGAAACGGAGCACGGAGGGCAGGCAAAACAAAGCCTGACGGCCCGGGAGTCGCTTTTGGTGCATGTGATATCCCCCAACGGTGGTGGGCCCGCACAGCATTTCCTGTGCCAGTGGCCAGCGGGTGCAAGGGAAAGCCCGTACGCACCTGTCCGGTGCGGTCGGCTACAGTTGCGCCATCGCCGATGCCCTGCGGGGCAGCGGACCCTGGAGACCGAGGAGACGACAGAACACCGGCAGCGCCGGACGTGCCACACCGGCGCAACCCACACCACAGGAGCCGACCCACAAGGTCGGCTCTTTGCTTTTGAAGGTGTCCGCGACAGGGCGTCTCGTGGCGGGCGGCGACAATCGCGGCGCCATGGAATTGCTGCTCGCTTCGGCCGCCTCGTTGCTGGCCGGCTTCATCGACGCGATCGTGGGCGGCGGCGGGCTGGTGTTGGTGCCCGCGCTGTTCGCGATCTTTCCCAACACCCACCCGGCCACGCTGTTCGGCACCGGCAAGGGCGCTGCCGTCTGGGGCACGGCGGCCGCCGCCACGCAATACGCGCACCGCGTGGACATGCCCTGGGCCTCGCTGCTGCCGGCGGCAGTGCTCACCTTCGTGGGCGCCATGGCCGGTGCATGGACGGTGACCGTGGTCTCGCCTGACATCCTGCGCCGCGCGCTGCCGTTCGTACTCGCAGCGGTGCTGATCTACACCCTGGCGCGCAAGGACATGGGCCGTTCCCACGCGCCGGCCTTCGCGGCCGCGCATCAGACCGCGGCGGCCTGCGCCATGGGTGTGGTGCTCGGCTTCTACGACGGCTTCTTCGGCCCGGGCACCGGCAGCTTCTTCGTCTTTTTGTTCGTGCGCTGGCTGGGCTTTGATTTCCTGCACGCCAGCGCCAGCGCCAAGCTGCTCAACACGGCGTCCAACCTTGCTGCCCTCTCGCTGTTCGCGCTCAAGGGCCACGTGTGGTGGCATTTCGCGCTGGTCATGGCGGTGGCCAACGTTGCCGGCAGCTTGCTGGGCACCCGCCTGGCGCTCAAGCACGGCAGCGGCTTCGTGCGCTGGGTGTTCATCGGGGTGGTCACCGTGCTGATCGCACGGACCACCTACGACGCCTGGTTGCGCTGACACGCGGCGCACCGCGCGAGATCACTGGGCGGCGCTGACCGCGGCCGGTACCGGTGGCCAGGGCACCTCGCTCGCCTTGCGCGGTGTGCCGATCGGCGGGCCGCCCTGGCCGGCCTGTTGCGCGGCGATGTCCTGCTCGCTCGGGTACTGGTCGAGCAGCAGGTAGTCGAACACGCGGCGCGCGATGGGTGCGGCGGCGGCGGCGCCGAAGCCGGCGTTCTCGACGATGACGGCGAGCGCCACGCGCGGCGCGTCGGCCGGCGCGAAGGCGACGTAGAGCGAGTGGTCGCGCTGGTGCTCTTCCAGCTTTTTCGCGTCGTAGCGCTCGCGTTGACCGATGGTGACGGCCTGGGCCGTGCCGGTCTTGCCGCCGCTGGTGTAGCCGGCGCCCGCGAACACGCGCGCCGACGTGCCTTCGGTGGTGACGGCTTGCATGGCGCTCAGCACCGCCTGCAGGTGCGCGGGCTGGTAGCCCAGCGGCACGCCCTCGGGTTTGGGCAACGCCTGGCGCTCGCCGGTGATCGGGTCGCGCCGGGCCAGCGTGAGGTGCGGCGTGTGCTTGACGCCACCGCCAGCCAGTGTGGCCATGGCGTGCGCGATCTGCAGCATGGTGAAGTTGTTGTAGCCCTGGCCGATGCCGAGCGAGATCGTCTCGCCGGCGTACCAGCGTTGCTGCTCGGGCGTCTTGTAGGTGGCGCGCTTCCAGGCCTGGCTGGGCAGCACGCCGCGCAACTCGCCCTTGAGGTCGATGCCGGTGATCTGCCCAAAGCCCAACGGCTTCATGAAATCGTGCATGGCGTCCACGCCCATCTCGTTGGCCAGCGAGTAGTAGTAGACGTTGCTCGACTTGATGATGCTGCGGCGCAGATCCACCGCGCCCAGCCCGGCGTCCCCGTGGCTGCGGAAGCGGTGGTTGCCCAGCATCCAGTAGCCCGGGTCGTTGACGACGGTATCGACCTTGCGCGCACCGGTCTCGAGCGCGGCCAGCGCCATGAAGGGCTTGTAGGTGGAGCCCGGTGGGTACCCGCCGCGCAGCGCGCGGTTGAGCAACGGCTTGTCGATCGATTCGTTGAGCGCGCGCCAGTTGTCGACGTCAATGCCTTCCACGAAGAGGTTGGGATCAAAGGTGGGCTTGGAAACCAGCGCCAGCACCTCGCCGTTGCGCGGGTCGATGGCCACCAGCGCACCGCGGCGATTGCCGTAGAGCGTCTCGATGAGGTGTTGCAGCTTGGCGTCGATGGTCAGCACCATGGTGTCGCCCGGTACGGGCGCGGTCGCCGCCAGCGAGCGCACCGCGCGTCCGCCGGCCGAGGTCTCGACGCGCTCGAAACCGGTGGTGCCGTGCAGCGTCTGCTCCTGCTGCTGCTCCACGCCGAGCTTGCCGATGTATTCGGTGCCGCGGTAGTTGGCCTGCTCTTCTTCGGGCCAGTCGGCCATGAGCTCTTTCTCGCGCTGGTTGATGCGCCCGATGTAGCCCACCACGTGGCTGGCCGACTCGCCGTTGGGGTAGTGGCGCAGCAGCTTGGCGCGCACCTCCACGCCGGGGAAGCGGAAGCGCTGCGCGGTGAAGCGGGCCACCTCCTCGTCGCTCAGGCGCGTGCGCACCGGCACCGCGTCGAAGCGGTGCGACTCCTCCATCAGCTTGCGAAAGCGGCGCTCGTCGCGGGGCGAGATCTCGACCAGTTCGCGCAGCGCGGTCAGCGTGGCGTCCACGTCCGGCGTCTGCGAGGGCGTGATCTCCAGGGTGTAGGCCGAGTAGTTGCTGGCCAGCACGCGGCCCTGGCGGTCGACGATCTGCCCGCGGTTGGGCACCACCGGCAGCACGGCAGTGCGGTTGCTCTCGGCCTGCGCCATGTAGGCCTCGTGCTGCACCACCTGCAGCCACACCATGCGCGCCACGATCAGGCCGAAGGCCAGCAGCACGGCCAGCGCGATCACGATCACGCGCGTGCGGAACTGCGCGAGGTCGGCTTCGACGTTTCGCAGCTCTGTCATGGTGTCACAAGGGTCTGTTGTCGTCGGGGTTCGGGGCGCGGCGCTGCGGTGCCAGCAGCAGCACCGTCACCACCGGCCAGAGCATGGACTCGATCAGCGGCGCCAGCAAGTGGTTCCAGCCCGGAAAGCTCCCGCCGGCCAGCAGGCGCACCACCAGCGCCAGCAGCGTGGCCACCGCGAACAGCGGCAGCACCTGGATGGCCTGTTGCGGCACCGGAAACCACAGCAGCCGCCGGTGCATGGCGGTGGCGCCGAAGGCCATGGCGGTGTAGGCCAGGGCGTGCTGGCCGAGCAGCGCGCCCTGGTGCACGTCCATCACGAGCCCGAAGAAAAAGGCGGTACCCACGCCGATGCGCAGCGGCTGGTGCACGCACCAGAACACGATGACGACCGCCAGCACGTCGGGCACCCAGGCCGCGCGCCCGAACAGCCCCATGTTGAGCAGCATGTTCATCGCCAGCGCGGCGATCAGGCTCACCCAGATGAAGAGCGGGTTGGCGGGCAACAGCAACTGCTGGCCGGGGCGCATGATCATGGCGTGGTCCTCCGCGGGGCGCCGCCCGCCGCGGCGTCCCTGGCCGCGCTGGTGGTGTTCCCGGCCGCCTGCGGTTCAGGCGCAGGCCCGCCGGCAGGGGCCGTTGGCGCGGCGCTTGCCTCGCCCGTGGGTTGCAGCACCAGCACATGCAGGGCACCGTCGACCCGGGCCACGGGCTCGGCGCGCACGCGCAGGAAGGCCGAACCGCTGTGACGCTCCACCAGGGTCACGCGCGCCACCGGCAGGCCGGGCGGGTAGACCGCGTCCACCCCGCTGGTGGTGAGCAGGTCGCCCTGCACGATGTCGGTACCCACGGAGGTGTAGCGCAGCTCCAGCGACCCCCCCTCGCCCGGCTGCCCGTAGGCCAGCGCGCGCACGCCCGAACGGGGGTTCAGCACCGGGATGGCCTGGTCGCGGTCGATCAGCAGGCTGACCTCGGACACCAGCGGGTACACCCGGGTCACCTGGCCGAGCACACCGGATTCGTCGATCACCGGCGAGCCGGGTTGTACGCCCTGGGTCTGGCCGCGGTCGATCACCACCCGGCGCGAAAACGGGTCGGCCGCGTCGTACAGCACCTGCGCGCCAATGCCTTGCGCGCCGGTGCGCTCGCGCATCGCCAGCAACTCGCGCAGGCGTCGGTTTTCGATTTCGAGCTGCTCGACCTGCGAGCTGCGCACGGCCTGCTCGGTCAGGCGGCGCAGGGCGTCGAGCTCGCTTTGTTGTGCGTGGTGCAGCGAAGCGAAGTAGCCACTGGCGCCCGTGATCGCGTGCACCGGTTGCAGCACGGCCCACTGCACCGGGTAAAGCGCGGCCGCGAGCACGGCGCGCATCGGGTCGGTGACCTTGAAGCGCAGGTCGGCCACCATGAGGAACAGCGCCACGGCGCTGAACACCACCAGCTTGGACAGGGCCGACGGGCCCTGCTTGAAGAACGGCGGTGGGGTGCGGTCCAGCGTGCCCAGTGGCATGGCGACTCCCCGCGCAGTGCGCGGCTTACTCGCTGGTGAAGATCGTGCCCAGGCGCTCCATGCGCTCCAGGGCCATGCCGCAGCCGCGCACCACGCAGGTCAGCGGCTCCTCGGCCACCAGCACCGGCAGGCCGGTTTCTTCGGCCAGCAGGCGGTCGAGGTCGCGCAACAGCGCGCCGCCGCCGGTGAGCATCATGCCGCGCTCGGCGATGTCGGCGCCCAGTTCGGGCGGTGTCTGCTCCAGCGCGTTCTTCACCGCGCTCACGATCTGGTTCAGCGGCTCGGTCAGCGCTTCCAGCACCTCGTTGGAGCTGATGGTGAAGCTGCGCGGCACGCCCTCGGAGAGGTTGCGGCCCTTGACTTCCATTTCCTTGACTTCGCTGCCGGGAAAGGCCGAGCCGATGTGCTTCTTGATCGCCTCGGCCGTGGGCTCGCCGATCAGCATGCCGTAGTTGCGGCGGATGTAGGCAATGATGGCCTCGTCGAACTTGTCGCCGCCCACGCGCACGCTGCCCTTGTAGACCATGCCGCCCAGGCTGATGACGCCCACCTCGGTGGTGCCGCCGCCAATGTCGACCACCATGGAGCCGGAGGCGTCGGACACCGGCAGGCCGGCGCCGATGGCCGCGGCCATGGGTTCCTCGATCAGGTAGACCTCGCTCGCGCCCGCGCCCAGGGCCGATTCGCGGATGGCGCGGCGCTCCACCTGGGTGGAGCCGCAGGGCACGCAGATGATGATGCGCGGGCTCGGCTTGAACATCGAGCGCGGGTGCACCATCTTGATGAACTGCTTGAGCATCTGCTCCGTGACGGTGAAGTCGGCGATCACGCCGTCCTTCATCGGGCGGATGGCCTCGATGTTGCCCGGCACCTTGCCCAGCATGGCCTTGGCCTCGTGGCCCACCGCCTGGATGGTCTTCTTGCCCTGCGGGCCGCCTTCGTGGCGGATCGACACCACCGAGGGTTCGTCGAGCACGATGCCCTTGTTGCGCACGTAGATCAGGGTGTTGGCGGTGCCGAGGTCGATGGCCAGGTCGGTCGAGAAACTCCGACGGAACGCTTCAAACATGGTGGGTGGATCCTGTGGGATGCGCGCGCTCACGCGCTCGCGTGCAGCCGGGGGTGGGGCCGATCGTTTGGCCGGGCATCGGGTGCTAAGTGTTTGATTCCTGGGCGAAAACCGGCCAAAAAAGCCTGGTACGCTGAACGCAGGATAATACCCGACTCCCTGTGTACAACCGCACGAAAACAGGGCGTTTTGCCCCGCAGACGCCTTGTTACGCGCCGCTTGCCGCCCGGCCGGCCCCCGTGGGCTGCGCCCCACCGACCCAGCACCATGTCCCTGACCCTCCAAGACATCGGGCGCATCGCCAACCTGGCGCGCCTTGAATTGAGCCCCGAGCAGAGCGAGCGCATGCGCGGGCAACTCAACGGCTTCTTCGACATCGTCGAGCAGATGAGGGCGGTCGACACCACGGGCGTCGAGCCGCTGGCCCACCCCACAGCGGTGATGGAAGACGTGGCCTTGCGCCTGCGCCCCGACGTGGTGAGCGAGCCGAACCAGCGCGAGGCCAACCAGCAAAGCGCCCCGGCCGTCGAGCGCGGCCTGTTCCTGGTGCCGAAGGTGATCGAATGAAGGCCATTCACGACATGGGCGTGGCCGAACTGGCGCAGGCCATCGCGGACAAGCAGACCAGCAGCGTCGAGGCCACCCAGCACCTGCTGCATCGCGCAAGGCAGCACGGCGCCCTCGGGGCCTACCTGGCGTTCAACGAAGAGGCGTCGCTGGCGCAGGCCCGCGCGGCAGACACGCGCATCGCCGCGGGCGAGCGCACGCCGCTGCTGGGCGTTCCGATCGCGCACAAGGACATCTTTGTCACGCGCGACTTCCCCACCACCGCGGGCTCGAAGATGCTCGAGGGCTACCGCAGCCCGTTCGATGCCACCGTGGTCAGCAAGTTGGCGCAGCAGGGTGCCGTCACCCTGGGCAAGCTCAACTGCGACGAGTTCGCCATGGGCGGCAGCAACGAGAACTCGGCCTATGGCCCGGCACACAACCCCTGGGACACCGCGCGCGTGCCCGGCGGCTCCTCCGGCGGCTCGGCCGTGGCCGTGGCCGCGCGCCTGGCGCCCGCCGTCACCGGCACCGACACCGGCGGCTCGATCCGCCAACCCGCGAGCTTTTGCGGCATCACCGGTATCAAGCCCACCTACGGCCGCTGCTCGCGCTATGGCATGGTGGCCTTTGCCTCCAGCCTCGACCAGGCTGGCGTGATGGCGCTCAGCGCGGCCGACTGCGCCACCCTGCTCACCGCCATGGCCGGGCCCGACCTGGACCGCGACTCGACGAGCCTGGACCACCCCACCGAGGATTACAGCCGCCTGCTCGGCAAGCCGCGCGAAGGCGCTACCGCCGCGCAGCCGCTCAAGGGCCTGCGCATCGGGTTGCCGGCGGAGTTTTTTGGCGACGGCGTGGCCGCCGACGTGCTGGCGCCAGTGCGCGCCGCGCTGGAGGAGTACGAAAAACTGGGCGCCACGCTGGTGGACGTCACGCTGCCGCGCACCGAGCTCGCCATCCCCGTCTACTACATCATCGCGCCGGCCGAGGCGAGCTCCAACCTCAGCCGCTACGACGGCGTGAAGTTCGGCCACCGCGCCGCGCAGTACGACGATCTGATCGACATGTACAAGAAGTCGCGCAGCGAGGCCTTCGGCCCCGAGGTGCAGCGGCGCATCATGATCGGCACCTACGTGCTGAGCCACGGCTACTACGACGCCTACTACCTCAAGGCGCAGCAGATCCGCCGCCTTATCGCGCAGGACTTCCAGCAGGCCTTCACGCAGTGCGATGTGATCGCCGGCCCGGCTGCGCCCACCGTGGCCTGGAAAATCGGCGAGAAGGCCGATGACCCGGTGGCCAACTACCTTGCCGACATCTTCACGCTGCCCGGCAGCCTGGCCGGCCTGCCCGGCATGAGCGTTCCGGCCGGCTTCGGCGCCGGTGGTATGCCCGTGGGCCTGCAGCTCATGTGCAACCACCTGAAGGAGGCCGAGCTGCTGCAGGCCGCGCACGCCTTCCAGCAGGCCACCGACTGGCACACCCGGACACCCGCAGGTTTCTGACATGAGCACCAAGACCGCCTCCCTGCTGGTGCAAGGCTATGAAGTCGTGATCGGCTTCGAGACCCACACCCAGCTCGCCACGCAATCCAAGATCTTCAGCCGAGCGGCCACCGCCTTCGGCGCCGAGCCCAACACCCAGGCCTGCGCGGTCGATCTCGCGCTGCCTGGCACGCTGCCGGTGATGAACCGCGAGGCCGTGGCCTGCGCGATCCGATTCGGGCTGGCCGTGGGCGCGCACATTGCCGAGAAGAGCGTGTTCGCGCGCAAGAACTACTTCTACCCCGACCTGCCCAAGGGCTACCAGATCAGCCAGTACGAAATACCGGTGGTGCAGGGCGGTGCGGTGTCGTTCTTCCTTGGTGATGAGAAGAAGACGGTTCGCCTGGTGCGAGCGCATCTTGAGGAAGACGCCGGCAAATCGCTGCACGAGGACTCGTCATTGGGCGGTGGGGGCCAGAGCGGCATCGACCTCAACCGCGCGGGCACGCCGCTGCTGGAGATCGTGACCGAGCCCGACATCCGCTCCAGCGCCGAGGCGGTGGCCTATGCGAAGGAGCTGCACAAGATCGTCACCTGGATCGGCATCTGCGACGGCAACATGCAGGAGGGCTCGTTCCGCTGCGACGCCAACGTCTCGGTGCGCAAGCCCGGCGAGAAGCTGGGCACGCGGCGTGAGATCAAGAACCTGAACTCGTTCAAGTTCATGCAGCAGGCCATCGACTACGAGGTGCGCTGGCAGATCGAGCAGATCGAGGACGGCCACGCCATCCAGCAGGCCACCGTGCTGTTCGACCCCGACACCGGCGAAACGCGTGCCATGCGCACCAAGGAAGACGCGGCCGACTACCGCTACTTCCCCGACCCGGACCTGCCGCCGCTGGTGGTGGCGCGCGCGTGGGTCGACCAGGTGAAGGCCGCGATGCCCGAGCTGCCGCGTGCGATGGCCGAGCGCTTCGTGCAGCAGTACGGCCTGCCCGAGTACGACGCCACCACGCTCACGCAGAGCCCCGCGATGGCGGCCTACTTCGAGGCCGCGGCGCAGGCCAGTGGACAGGCGAAGATGGCGAGCAACTGGGTGATGGGCGAGGTCTCGCGCCGCCTGAACAACGAGGAGCGCGACATCGCCGACGTGCCGGTCAGCGCGGCACAGCTCGCGGCCTTGCTCAAGCGCATCGCCGACGGCACCGTGTCGAACAACGCCGCGAAGCAGGTGATGGACGCGTTGTGGAAGGGCGAGGGCCAGGACGTGGACGCCGTCATCGACGCCAAAGGCCTCAAGCAGGTCAGCGACACCGGCGCCATCGAGAAGATCATCGACGAGGTGATGGCCGCCAACGCCGACATGGTGGCGCAGTTCCGCGCCGGCAAGGAAAAGGCGTTCAACGCACTGGTGGGTCAGGCCATGAAGGCCAGCAAGGGCAAGGCCAACCCGCAGCAGGTGAACGACCTGCTGCGCCAGAAGCTGGGCTGATCAGCGGTTGATCAACGGCTCACGGCGGCCTGTGCCGCCCACAGCTGCTTGAGCTTGGCCAGTTCCTCGTCGAAGCGCGCGTTCACGCGCTGCTTCTCCTGCATCTGGTCGGCCAGGAAGCGCTTCTGCACTTCCATCTGTTTCTCGTTGTCCTCGCGCTTGCGCTTGAGCCACATCGGCGCCTTGTTCGGGTCGCTGCTGTAGAACTCGAATTCGCTGTCGATATCCTTGCGCTGCGCCACCAGCGCCACCTCGCGCTTGTTCACGGCCGCGATCACCTCGTCGATCTGCGCCAGCGCCTCGTGGCGCTCCTTGTCGTGCACGGCCTGGTTCGGGTAACGCACCAGCAGCGCGCGGTCGCGGCGTTTCTCTTCCTGGATGCGCGCTTCCTTCTCGGCCTCGGCGCGGCGCTGGGCCTCAAGCCTCTCGCGC
Organism: Hydrogenophaga intermedia; assembly: GCF_023715105.1. GTDB lineage: Bacteria > Pseudomonadota > Gammaproteobacteria > Burkholderiales > Burkholderiaceae_C > Hydrogenophaga > Hydrogenophaga intermedia_A. The sequence goes on from NZ_JAMBNO010000007.1 coordinate 81,805, forward strand.
TCCTCGCGCGTGTAGCTGGGCGGAATCACCTCGCGCACGGTGCCGGTCTTGCCCAGGCGCTGCTGCTCGCGGTCGAGGCAGGCGGGAATCGGCCGGTCGGAGGTGATGCGCCGCCCGTTGCCGTCCACGCAGGTGTAGATGCTTTGTGCGTGGCTCATGCCCGCCACGGCCAGGAGCAGGGCCGCCACGGCCCAGGCGGTTGCATGGCGCGAAGAAGGGCGTGACAGCGGTTTCATGATCAGGAATCCTTGACGCCGTAGCGTTCGCGGTAGGCCAGCACACGCGCCCGGTGGGCCGCGATCTCGCCGCCGGGCTGCTCGTTCAGATACTGGAGCAAATCGTCCAGCCTCGCAATCGCGCAAACCTGCAGGCCGAGCTGGCGTTGCACGTATTGCACGGCACTGTGACCCACGTCGCGAACGGCGCCGTCCGGGCCGGCTTCGGTGGCCTTCTCCTGGCGGTCCAGCGCGATCGCCACCGCACTGGGCGTGGCACCGGCGGCGCGGATCAGCGCGATCGATTCGCGCGCGGCGGTGCCCGCGCTCATCACGTCGTCCACGATCAGCACCCGACCCTTGAGCGGGGCGCCCACCAGTGTGCCGCCCTCGCCGTGGTCCTTGGCTTCCTTGCGGTTGTAGGCAAACGGCACGTTGCGGCCCAGGCGGGCCAGCTCGATGGCCACTGCCGCGCCAAGTGGGATGCCCTTGTAGGCCGGGCCGAAGATCATGTCGAAGCCGATGCCGCTGTCGACCAATGCCCTTGCATAGAATGCGGCGAGCCGGCCGAGCTTGGCGCCGTCGTCGAACAGTCCGGCGTTGAAGAAGTAGGGCGAGAGGCGACCGGCCTTGGTCTTGAACTCGCCGAACTTCAGCGCGCCGGCCTCCACACAGAACTTCACGAACGCCTGTGCCAGCGGTTCCTGCGCCGGGGCGCCTGCCATCACCATGCCAACTCCTGTCTTGCCGCGACCATGTTCAAGCTGACCAGCCTCAACCTCAATGGCATCCGTTCGGCCACCACCAAAGGCCTCGAAGACTGGCTGGCGAAAAGTGCGCCGGATTGTATTTGTGTACAAGAGGTCAAGGCGCAGGCGCCGGACGTGGCCGGTCGCTTCGAGACCCTGGCCGGCCTGCGCGGGCACTTCCACTTCGCTGAGAAGAAGGGCTATTCGGGCACGGCGGTGTACAGCCGGCATGAGCCGAGCGACGTGCTCACGGGCTTTGGCAACCCCGAGTTCGACGCCGAGGGCCGCTACACCGAACTGCGCTTCGACACGCCCAAGCGCAAGCTTTCGATCGTCAGCGCCTACTTCCCGAGCGGCTCCTCCGGGCCGGAGCGGCAGGAGGCCAAGTACCGCTTCCTCGACGCCTTCTACCCGCACCTGCAGGCGCTCAAAGGGCAGCGCGAATTCATCCTCTGTGGTGACGTCAACATCGCGCACACCCAGAACGACCTCAAGAACTGGCGCAGCAACCAGAAGAACAGCGGCTTCCTGCCCGAGGAGCGCGCGTGGATGACCAAGGTGCTCACCGAAGGCGGCCTGATCGATGTCTACCGCCGCCTGCAGCCCGACACCACCGACGCCTGCTACACGTGGTGGAGCAACCGCGGCCAGGCCTACGCCAACAACGTGGGATGGCGGCTGGACTACCACCTGGCCACGCCCGCCACGGCAGCGCTGGCGCGCACCGAGGCCATCTACAAAGGCGAGAAGTTCTCCGATCACGCGCCGATCACCATCGGCTACGACTTCAAGTTCTGATGCTGAAGTACCTCACCGTTCCGGTCACTGCCTTCGCGCAGAACTGCTCCATCGTCTGGTGCGACGAAACGATGGAGGCCGCCATCATCGATCCGGGTGGTGACCTCGATCGCCTGTTGGCCGAAGTGCAGCGCCTGGGCGTCACGCTCAAGGCCATCTGGCTCACACACGCACACATCGACCATGCCGGCGCCACCGCCGAACTCGCGCGGCGCCTGTCGCTGCCCATCGTGGGCCCGCACGAAGGCGACAAGTTCTGGATCGATGCCCTGCCGCAGCAGGGCGCGATGTTCGGCTTCCCGCCTGCCGAGACGTTCACGCCCACGCGCTGGCTCGCCGACGGCGACACGGTGCAGATCGGCCGCTGCACGCTGGCCGTGCGCCACTGCCCCGGCCACACGCCGGGCCACGTGGTGTTCCACTCCAAGGAAGCACAGCGCGCCTTCGTCGGCGACGTGCTTTTCGCCGGCAGCATCGGCCGCACCGATTTCCCCGGCGGCAACCACGCGCAACTGCTCGCCAGCATCCGCGAGCGCCTGTGGCCGATGGGGGATGAGACGGTGTTCATCCCCGGGCACGGGCCGGAGGGCAGCTTCGGCGAGGAGCGGCGGTTCAATCCGTACGTTGGGGAGCGCGCCCGAGCGTGATCAGCCCCGCCTCGCCTGCTCGTACAGGTGTTGCACCTTCGGCAGGTTGGCCTCCAGCTCGCGGATGCGGTTCGGCCCGCTGGGGTGGGTGGAGAGAAAGCCCGGGCCGGCGCCGCCGCCGGCCGCAGCCATCTTCTGCCACAGCGTGACGCTGGCGCGCGGCAGGTAGGCCGAGCGGGCCGCGAGCTCCAGGCCCACGAGGTCGGCCTCGGTCTCGTCGTCGCGGCTGTACTTGAGGCTGAGCAGTTGCGTGCCCAGGTTGGCCGCCACATCGCCCAACTGGCCCAGACCCAGCAACTGAGCCGCAATGGACAGGCCCATGCCGGTGGCGTTGGTTTTGGCCACGCGCTCGCGAGCGTGCTCGCGCAAGGCGTGGGCCATTTCGTGGCCCATGATCATCGCGGCCTCGTCGTCGTTGAGCTGCAGCTTCTCCAGGATGCCGGTGTAGAAGGCGATCTTGCCGCCCGGCATGCAGAAGGCGTTGATCTGGTTGCTGCGGATGAGGTTGACCTCCCATTGCCAGCGCCGCGCGCGATCGTTCCAGGGCGCGGCGTGCGGGATCAGGCGGCGCGCAATGTTGCGCAATCGCTGGACCTGCGGGTCGCCCGCCGGGGCCAGGGCGCCTTTGGCCTTGGCCTCGGCCATCATCTGGCCGTACTGCTGGTTGGCAGCGCTTTCCAGCTGTTCGGCCGGCACCAGGTTGCGCAGCGCGGAGGACTGCCCCACGTCCACCTGCGCCAGCACGGGCGTGGCCGCAGCCGCGCCGGCCGCCAGCAGGAAGCCACGGCGGGCGTTCCACACGTGACCAGGGCGCGCCACCGGTTCAACAGTGGCACTGGCGGTGGCGTCGCCACGGGCTTTGAGATCGCAGATCAGGCACATGGGCGAATAATAGGCAAAGCCGCGCGCGTGTGCGTGACGGTGCCCTACCGGTGATCCGCCACCCATCGCATGCCCACCGACACGCCCCGCCCCCTGGATATTGACGCCACCACCGGTGCACCGCGCCCCACTTGGGCCCAGACGCTGCGCGTCTACCTGGAGCCAGCCAGCCAGCGCATGTTCGCGCTCGGCTTTTCGGCCGGCCTGCCGCTGCTGCTGGTGCTGGGCACGCTGAGCTTTCGCCTGCGCGAGGCCGGCATCGACCGCACCACCATTGGCTACCTGAGCTGGGTCGGCCTGGCCTACGGCTTCAAGTGGTGCTGGGCGCCGCTGGTGGACCGGCTGCCGATCCCGTTGCTCACGCGCGCGCTCGGGCGTCGTCGCAGCTGGCTTCTGCTGTCGCAGTTGTGCATCGCAGCCGCGCTGGTGGGCATGGCGCTGGTCGATCCGCGGCAGGGCCTGGATCTGGTGGTGTGGTGCGCGCTCGCGGTGGCCTTTGCCTCGGCCACGCAGGACATTGCGCTCGACGCCTTCCGCATCGAATCGGCCGACGCGCAGCGCCAGGGGGCGCTGGCCGCCACCTACCAGACGGGTTACCGGTTGGCGATGATCTGGGCCGGCGCGGGCGTGCTGTGGATCGCTGCGCGCAACGAGATTGCGGGCGGCGGCTACCAGCAAGCGGGCTGGACGGCAGCGTACCTGGTGATGGCCGCAAGCATGGCGGTGGGCGTGCTCACGGTCCTGTTCTCGCGCGAGCCGGTGCGTGTGGAGCTGCCGCCTGCGCGCGGTGCCGCCGAGTGGTTGCGCGGTGCACTGATCGAGCCGTTTGCGGACTTCCTGCGCCGCTACGGCAAGCAGGCAGTGCTCATTCTCGCGCTCATCGGTGTCTACCGCATCAGCGACGTGGTGATGGGGATCATGGCCAACCCTTTCTACGTGGACATGGGTTACACGAAAGACCAGGTGGCCGCGGTGAGCAAGTTCTACGGCGTGGTCATGACGCTGCTGGGCGCCTTCATCGGCGGCGCGCTGGCGATGCGCCTGGGTGTGATGCGCGTGCTGATGCTCGGTGCGGTGCTCTCGGCCGGCAGCAACCTGCTGTTCGCCTGGCTGGCCGGCGACCTGGGCCAGACCGCCAGCCTCAGCGCGCTGGTGTTCGTGATCTCGGCCGACAACCTCAGCGCCGGTGTGGCCTCGGCGGCTTTCATCGCCTACCTCTCCAGCCTCACGAACGTGAGCTACTCGGCCACGCAATACGCGCTGTTCAGTTCGATGATGCTGCTCGCTCCCAAGTGGGTGGCGGGCTACTCGGGCGCGTTCGTCGACGCGAACGGCTACGTGCCGTTCTTTCTGGGTACCGCGGCGCTGGGCTTGCCGGTGTTGCTGCTGGTGTGGTTGGCGACGCGTTGGCTGCCGGTACCCCAGGCGGCGGGCCTCAGCGCTGACTCACGAGCCACGCGCGAATCGCAGGCTTGACCACCTTGCCCAGCGCGGTGCGCGGCAGCGCGTCCACGCGGTGCCACATGCGCGGCCATTTGTAGCGCGCCAGCCGGCCGTGCAGCGAGGCCTCCACGCCGCTGGTCCAGTCGTCCACAGGCGCGGTCTCGCGCAGCACCACCACCGCCACGCAGACCTCGCCCCATCGCTCATCGGGCCGTCCCACCACGGCGCACTCGGCCACCCAGGGGTGTTCGGCGAGCAATTGCTCGATCTCGGCCGGGTAGATGTTCTCGCCGCCCGAGATGATCATGTCCTTGGAGCGGCCCACCACCACGTAGTGGCCTTCGGCCTCCTGGCGCGCGAGGTCACCGCTGTGGAAGAAGCCCTCGCTGTCCACCGCGTCGACGTCGGGCCAGTAGAGCTGGGCGACGTTGGGTGCGCGCACGCAGATCTCGCCCACGCGGCCGCGCGCCACCGGCTCGCCTTGCTCGTCCACCAGCTTCACCTCCACGCCGGGCGCCGGCCAGCCGCACGAGCCCACCAGCTCCATGGCGCGATCGGGCCCGAGCGCGATCGAGAACGGCCCGGTCTCGGTGCTGCCGTACACGTTGCAGACCGGCACGCCGCGCGCGTGGCAGGCACGCAGCAGTTCGGCCGGCAGCAGGCTGGAGCCGGCCCAGATGGCACGCAGGCACGACAGGTCCACCGCGGACCAGTGCGGGTGTTGCAGCAGCGCCTGCAGCGTGGCGGGCACCTGCAGCGTGAGCGTCGGTCGTTCGCGTGCGATGGTGTCGAGCACGGCGCCGGGGTCGAAGCGACGGTGCAGCAGCACGCGCGCACCCATCGAGAGCGCAGGCAGTGTCTGAATGCACAGCCCACCCACATGGAACAACGGCAGCGCAGTGAGCACGGAGTCGTGGGCGCTCATGGCCTGCACCTGCGCTGCGATGGCCATGTTGGCCAACAGGTTGGCTTGCGTGTGCACCGCACCCTTGGGATCGCCCGTGGTGCCCGAGGTGTAGACGATCAGCGCCGCGTCGCTCGCGCGGCCCTGGTCGACCACGGGTTCATCGGGTGTGAGGTCCAGCGATTCGATCGCCACCGCCTGCAGGCCTTCGGCTGCGGCCAGCGCGCGCGCGGGCTCGGCAAACGCGTCGTCGTGCAGCAGCAGCAGGGGAGCGCAGTCGTCCAGGATGGTCGCCCACTCGGCGGGCGCCAGCCGGTAATTGAGCGGCACCAGCACCGCGCCCCGCAGGCCGAGCGCGAACAGCAGCACCAGCTGTGCCGGGTGATTGAACCCCAGCCAGGCCACCCGCAGCCCGCGCTCCACCGGCAGCGCACGCGCCATGGCATGTGCGCGTTCGGCGAGCGTGGCGTAGTCCAGCCGCTGCCAGCGCGGGTCGGCGCCATCCCACTGCAGGGCGGTGTGGTGGGCGTGGCTGGCCGCGCGCTGTGCCAGCAGCCCACCCAGGGTGATCGCAGGTTGCGGTGCCATTTACGTTAATTTACGAGGGCGCCAGGCGCGCGACATGCCGATTGTTCAACATGGCGCGACGCCACAACACCCCTGGCTACACTGATCCGCATGACGACCTCCCGACTCCTGATGATCGAAGACGACGCCCGGCTGGCCCAGATGGTGCAGGCCTACCTGGCGCAATCGGGCTTCGAGGTGACCCACGCCGCCGATGGCGAGGCCGGCCTGGCCCAGTTGCCGCTGGTGCAGCCCGAACTCGTCATTCTGGACCTGATGATGCCCGGTATCGACGGCCTCGAAGTGTGCCGCCGCATCCGCGCACTGAACAACGAGCAGGCGCGTGTGCCGGTGCTCATGCTCACCGCCAAGGGCGATCCGATGGACCGCATCATTGGACTCGAATTGGGCGCCGACGACTACCTGCCCAAACCCTTCGAGCCTCGCGAACTGCTGGCGCGGGTGCGCGCCGTGTTGCGCCGGCGCGCGGACGCGGGGGGCGCCGGCGCGGCGCGCAGCACGCCGGTGCTGCGTTTCGGCTCGCTCGAGATCGACCGCGACGCGCGCACCGTGACGGTGGGCGAGCAGGTGGCCGAGCTCACCTCCTACCAGTTCGACCTGCTCGTGGCCATGGCCGAGCGCGCCGGGCGCGTGCTCACGCGCGACCAGATCATGGAGGCCGTGCGAGGCCGCGAGCTCGAGGCATTCGACCGCTCGATCGACGTGCACATCGGCCGCATCCGCAGCGCCATCGAGGTGGACAGCAAGAACCCCAAACGCATCCTGACGGTACGCGGCGTCGGCTACGTTTTTGCCAAACAGCAAGACTGACGATGGCCTTCGGACAGCGCCTGTACCTGCGCATCTGGCTGGCCGTGGTGGCTGCGGTGACGGTCGTCACGCTGGTCGTGGGTTGGCTGTGGCAGCAAGCGCTCGAGCGTGATCGCGCCGAGCGCGAAGCGCGCGTCACGCGCACCATCATCATCGAGAACGCGGCCGGCGACGTGCTGGGCGACGCGCCGGCGCGGGCCGAACGCATCCCGGGTGTGGGGTGGCGCTTCGAGGTCGTGATGAGAGACGGCGAGAAGCTCTACGTGCTGCTGCCGCGCTCCAACAACCGGCCCAGCAACCCCGGCAGCCGCGCGCCGGCCTGGCTGCTCACGCCAGCGGGCTTTGCCTGGCTGCTCGGGATGGTGGCGGTGGCGGTGGCGCTCGGGGCCTATCCCATCGTGCGCCGCCTCACACGTCGCCTGGAGACCCTGCAAAAGGGCGTGGAGCGTTGGGGTGCGGGGGACTTGTCGGCCCGCATGCCGGTGACGGGTGAGGACGAGGTGGCCTTTCTGGCCGAGCGGTTCAACACCGCTGCCGAGCGCGTGCAGTCCCTGCTGCAGGCGCACAAGCGCTTGCTGGCCAACGCGTCACACGAACTGCGCTCGCCGTTGGCGCGCATCCGCATGGGCCTGGCGCTGGTGGGCGACGATCCGGCCCACCGGGCCCAACGCGCCGAGATCGCGCGCAGCATCGAGGAGCTTGATCAACTGATCGACGAAATCCTGCTCGCCAGCCGCTTGGACTTGCGCGACGCGGCAGACCCAGTGGCCTTCGGCGCGCAGGAGGACGTGGACCTGCTCGGCCTGGCCGCCGAAGAGTGCGCGCGCACCGGTGCCGAGCTCGACGTGGCGCCCGACGTGGGCGAACTCGTGGTCCACGGCCATGCGCGCCTGCTGCGCCGCGTGGTGCGCAACCTGCTGGAAAACGCTCGGCGCTACGGGCGCGGGGCCGGCAAGGCCGACGCCGAGGTGCGCTTGACCCTGGCGCGCCAGGGGGCCGTGCCTCGCGTGGTGCTGGCGGTGGAAGATCGCGGGCCGGGCGTCCCGCACGAGCTGCGAGAACAGATCTTCGAGCCCTTCTACCGCCTGCCCGGTGCCAGCGAAAGCGAAGGGGGCGTTGGCCTCGGGCTGTCGCTGGTGCGCACCATCGTGGCGCGCCACGGCGGCACCGTGCACTGCGAGGACCGCCCGGGCGGTGGGGCCCGATTCGTGGTGTCGTTGCCGGTGGCGGCGCGCGCCTGAGCAGCTGTTCCGACGCCCGCTTCCCCCAGTTGGGGGATGGATCGGCGTCGTGCTGACCCGCACAATAGTGGCGTTGCTGTCACAACGCCCTCCCAACGAGAGCCAGCATCCGGTTTGAGCGCCGTGGAGCAAGAGTTGTCCGGCGCATCGAAGAACGCGTGATCCGGTCTCCCAACGACGTCCTTCCAAGGACTTGAGAAAGCCACCGCGCAAGCGGTGGCTTTTTTTTGGCCCGCTGGCGGTTACACCGGTGCCGGCCGGGTGGCGGGGGCGTCGACCTCGTCGGGGGTGGAGTGCAGCCAGTCCACCACCTCACCTGTGGGTTGATAGCCCTGCACCACGCGCTGCAGCAAGGCGCGCAGTGCCGGCACATCGTTGGCGAGCAGCGTGGCGTCGAACTGCGCTAGCAGGTCCATCAGCTCGTCGTGGGGAATCTGTGCTTCGCGCGCGCGCCAGATGCGTGGGTGGCTCGTGGGCTGGGGGTCGTCGCCGATGAGCAGTTCTTCGTAGAGCTTCTCGCCCGGCCGCAGCCCCGTGACGCGGATCTCGATCTGGCCCCAAGGCTGATCGGCGCTTTTCACTTGCAGGCCCGAGAGTTCGATCATGCGCACCGCGAGGTCCATGATGCGCACCGGCTCGCCCATGTCGAGCACGAACACCTCGCCGCCCTCGGCCATGGCGCCGGCCTGGATCACGAGTTGCGCGGCCTCGGGGATGGTCATGAAGAAACGCGTGATGTCCGGGTGCGTGACGGTGATCGGACCGCCGGCGGCAATCTGCTCGCGAAACAGCGGCACCACCGAACCGCTGGAGCCCAGCACGTTGCCAAAGCGCACCATGCTGAAGCGCGTGCGACCGGCGTGCTGTTCCGCCAGCGCCTGCAACACCAGCTCGGCCAGGCGCTTGCTGGCGCCCATGATGTTGGTGGGGCGCACGGCCTTGTCGGTGCTGATGAGCACGAAGTGGCGCACGCCCGCGGTCAGCGCCGCACGCGCCGTGACCCAGGTGCCCCACACGTTGTTGCGCAGGCCCTGCACCGCGTTGTGCTCCACCAGTGGCACGTGCTTGTAGGCGGCGGCATGGTAGAGCGTGTGCGGCTTCCAGGCGCCAAGGATCTGCGACATGCGTGCCTCGTCCTGCACCGAGGCCAGCAAGGGAACGAGTTCCACCGCGTCGTGCCCCAGGCGGCGCTGCAGTTCCTGGTGGATGGCGTAGAGCGCGAACTCGCTCTGCTCGATCAGCAGCAGCGTGCGTGGGCGCAGGTCGGCGATCTGGCGGCACAACTCGCTGCCGATGCTGCCGCCCGCGCCGGTGACGGCAACCACCCGGTCGTGAATCAGGCGCTCGAGCAGCGCGGGCTCGGGCGCGACCGGCTCGCGGCCCAGCAAATCCTCGATCTCGAGTTCGCGCAGGTCGTCGAGGTTGATGCGGCCCGCGGCCAGATCGGCCACGCCCGGCAGCGTGCGCACGTGCAGCGGCAGGTGGCGCAGCGACTCGATGATGTCGCGCCGCCGTTGGCGCGAGGCGGACGGGATCGCGAGCAACACGTCGGTGACGCCGAGGTCGGTGATCAGATCGGCCAGGCGCGTGGGCGGGTACACGTTGCGCCCATCGAGGCTGTTGCCCTGCAGCCGGCTGTCATCGTCAACGAAACCGAGCAGGCGGTGCTCGGGGCTGCGCGCCAGGGCCGCCGCGAGCTGCCGGCCGGCGGTTCCCGCGCCATAGATCAGCACGCCGGGCTGCTCACGCCGCCTGAGCAGGTTGCGGTAGAGGCCACCCAGCCACAGCCGCACGAACAAGCGGCTCAGGCCCACGAAGACGAACAGCAGCAGGGGCTGGATGATGCCCACCGAGCGCGGCACCCCGGGCACGCTGATGACGGTGAACACGGTGGCGTAGAACAGACCGTACAGCGCCATCGCCTGGCCAAGGCTCAGCGTGGCGTTCCAGCCGGCGTAGCGGAAGATGGCGCGGTACAGGCCGAAGCGGATGAACAGCGGAATCGCGATCAGCACCGAGCCGATGACAGGCCACAGATAGGGCGGCTCCAGGCGCAGCCAGACCTCCAGGCGCAGGTAGAGGGCGATCCAGACGGCGAGCACGCACAGGGCCACATCGACCGTGACCGCCAGCGCGCGCTTGGCCAGCCGTGGCATGTTGAGGAGTGCGCCGGACAGGCCGTCGTCCGTCGCGCCGAGCTGTGGCAGCGGGTCGGGTCGGCTCATGCGCGCCCCTCCCCGGGCATGACAACGGCGTCGTCGGGCAGATTCACGCCATAGCCAAGCGACGCACCAGCCTGCAGCCAGCCGCGCGCCCCCAACGTGGTGCCGCCGGCCATGGCCGCGTTGGCGCCCAGGTGTCCGTGGTCCGCCACCCGGGCATGGTGATCGACCACCGCGCCGACATTGACGATCACGCCCTGGCCCAGGGTGGCCTCGGTGCCGACGATGGCCAGCGCCATCACGGCGCAGCCTTCACCCAGGGACGCACTGGGCGACACGCAGGCGCGCGGATGGACCACTGTGGCGCATGTCAGACCGGCAGCCCGGGCTTGCACCATCAGCCGTTCGCGAACGCGGTTGTTGCCAATGGCGATGTGCACTGAGGTAACGCCACGTGCGGCCAACGACGGGAGTTCGCTTGTCGGGCCCCAGACCGGAACGCCTATCACCTCGGTGCCCGGTGGCAACTGGTCGTCCAGGAAAGCCATCACCTCATGGGTGCCTGCCAGCCGGGCGGCTTCCAGCACGCTGCGGCCGTGGCCACCCGCACCCACGATCACAAGGGCAGACGCGCGGCTCATCGAACCCCCTGCAGGCACCGTGGCGTGCTCAATGCTGTACCCCTTCGCGCCGCAGCACCTTCACCGCGGTGAGCCACAGGATGCGCAGGTCGAACCCCAGGCTGCGTCGGCGCAGGTATTCGGCGTCCAGCGCCACCTTCTGGGGAATCGGCAACTCATCGCGCCCGTTGATCTGCGCCCAGCCCGTGAGGCCGGGCACCAGCGCGTGCACACCGGCTTCGGTCCGCAGGGCGATCAGGTCGTCCTGGTTGAACAAGGCGGGGCGCGGGCCGACGAAGCTCATGTCGCCTTTGAGGATGCTCCACAGCTGGGGCAGCTCATCCAGGCTGCTTTTGCGCAGGTACGGCCCGATGGGCGTGAGCCAGCGTGCCGGGTCGTCCAGCAGGTGCGTCGCCACCGCGGGCGTGTCGGTGCGCATGCTGCGGAACTTGGGCATCTTGAAGAGGCGGTTGTGGCGGCCCACGCGGTCGCTCCAGTAGAGGGCGGGGCCGGGGGAGGTCAGGCGCACGGCGAGCGCGATCAGCGCAATGGGCAGCAGCAAGGCCAGCGCGGCGGGAACGGCCAGCGCCAGATCAAACAGGCGCTTCATGACCTGCGCAGCCCAGCCACTGCGCGCCGCAGTCCTTCGTCCACCGTGATTGGCGGCGTCCATCCGAGTGTCTCCCTGGTGTGCGAAATGTCCACCTGCAAATTGTCCAACAGACGTTGTGCCACGCCTTGCTTGCCGATCAGGGCAGCGCCGGCCCGCAACAGCGGCACCGGCACCGGGAAGAGCCGCGCCGGCTTGCCCATGGCGTCGCCCAGCCGTCGCAACAAGTCTGCGGTGGACAAATCCTCGCCGTCACTCACGAGGAAAGTCTGGTTCGCAGCGGCGGGGTGGTCGATGCAGGTGATCAGCAGATCGACCAGATTATCAAGCGAGACGAGGCTGCGGCGGTTCTGTGTCACCGCCGCCAGTGGGAGGGGCAGGCCGCGCTGGATGGCACGCATCATGGCGGCGAAGTTGGCCTTGACACCGGGGCCGTAGACCAGGGGTGGGCGGATGATGACGATCTCCATGCCGGTCTCGACTGCAATGGCTCGCAGCCCAATCTCGGCATCGCGTTTGGAGACACCGTATGCGTCGAGCGGATGCGGCGAGTCGTCGTGGCGAAATGACTCGCCGGCGGACGTAAGTTCTCCATTGACCTTGATGGAGCTTGCGTACAAGAAGCGCTTGACGCCTGCGACTGCTGCTTGGCGTGCCAGTTCGAGGGTGCCACGTGTATTGACTGCGCGGAAGCTCGTCAGTGGGTCAACGGATGTTTCGCTCATGACGTGGACCCGGGCTGCAAGATGAACGACGCAATAGATGTCTTGTAGCGCAGCAGACCAGTCAGTCGGCTGGGGGCTACCGAGCCGGAGCCTGGAGATGCGCGCAATCTCGCCCCGCTCGGCAAGACGCTGCGCCAAACTTCTACCGACGAAACCATTGGCACCGGTTAGCAGTAGTTTGGGCAAGCGTAGGTCTCCGTTGATGCGACTCGCTGCCGACGGCGCTGGTTGCGCCATGAACGAGACAACGAAGCAGCGTATTTTGCAGTATCGATAATCAGTATCAATGCTGTCTGATGCAGGTGTTGATTCGTCGCATAAACTAGGCGGTTAGCCGGAGATCCCTTGCGACCTCCGAGCAATTAGGGCGATGGGTGTCTGTCACCACCTTGACGCTGGTCTTATTTACGAATCTCCCGACCCCCTGCGAGCCAAATGAAAGTTCTGGTCGTGTTTGGTACCAGACCGGAGGCCATCAAGATGGCCCCTGTGGTCAAAGCGCTGAAGTCCGATCGGCGATACGAAGTAAGGCTATGCGTTACGGCGCAACATCGAGCGATGTTGGATCAGGTATTGCGCCTGTTCGAGCTTGAACCTGACGACGATCTCGATCTGATGAAGCCCGGTCAGGACCTGACCGACATTACATCCAACGTGTTGCTTGGCTTGCGTCCGCTGCTCAAGGCGTGGCGGCCGGATCGTGTGCTGGTGCACGGCGACACAACCACCACGCTGGCGGCCAGTCTTGCTGCCTACTACGAACGCATTGCGGTCGGCCACGTCGAAGCAGGGCTGCGAACCCATGATCGCTATGCACCTTGGCCCGAAGAGTTGAACCGTCATCTCACGGGGGCCTTGGCCAGCATTCATTTCGCTCCGACACAGCGGGCTAAGGACAACCTGCTGCGCGAGGGTGTAGACCCCGCGACCATTCATGTCACCGGCAATACCGTCATTGATGCGCTTCTCGACGTCGTTGGCCGTATCGAGAAGGACGGGCGCCTGTGCGCCGAACTGGATGCCGGCCTGCCGACGCTGGACCCCGGGCGGCGCTTGGTGCTGGTGACAGGGCATCGGCGCGAGAATTTTGGCCATGGCTTCGAGAACATCTGCCGCGCCTTGCGCGAAATCGCGACCGGCCAACAGGCGGAGGTGGTCTATCCCGTACACCTGAACCCGAACGTCCAGGAGCCAGTCCGGCGCATTCTGTCGGGATGCGACAGCGTGCATCTGATTGATCCCCTGGACTATTTGCCTTTCGTGCGTCTTATGAGTCGCGCGCACATGGTCATCACGGATTCGGGGGGCATCCAGGAGGAGGCGCCATCGCTGGGCAAGCCTGTGCTTGTGATGCGCAACACCACCGAGCGTCCCGAGGCGGTGGATGCTGGCACCGTCAAGCTCGTGGGCACCGATCCTGGGCGCATCGTGACCGAAGCTACCCGCTTGCTCACGGACCCGGAGCAATACCAGGCGATGTCTCGCGCCCACAACCCCTATGGCGATGGCCTGGCGGCCCGCCGCATAGCCGAACTACTTCTGTCCTCTGCTCCATGAACCCCAACACAGCTTTCCAGACGGTCTCCCTCATTGGTCTCGGCTACATCGGCCTGCCCACGGCAGCGGTGCTGGCCAGTCGCGGTGTCCACGTCATCGGGGTGGATGTGAACACCCATGCGGTGGAGACCATCAACAGTGGGGGTGTACACATCGTCGAGCCCGACCTCGATGCGTTGGTCGGCGACGTGGTGCGTAGCGGCCTGTTGCGCGCCACAACCCGCCCCGAAGCCTCGGATGCCTTTGTCATTGCCGTGCCCACGCCGTTTCGTGACGAGCACGTACCCGATCTCAGCTATGTCGAGGCCGCCGCTCGCTCTATCGCGCCGGTGCTCCAGCCCGGCAACCTCGTGATCCTCGAATCCACGTCCCCTGTCGGTGCGACAGAGCAGCTCACGCGGTGGCTGGCCGATGCCCGCCCCGACCTGACGTTCCCGCACCAGGCCGGCGAGGCCGCCCAGGTTCGCGTTGCATACTGCCCCGAGCGTGTGCTCCCGGGCAAGGTGCTGACGGAGCTGGTTGAGAACGACCGTGTGGTGGGTGGTCTCACACCAGCGTGCGCGCGCCGGGCCGCCGAGTTGTACGGCGTCTTCGTCAAGGGTGAGTGCCTGATCACGAATGCCCGCACGGCCGAAATGTGCAAGCTCACTGAAAACTCGTTTCGCGATGTCAACATCGCCTTCGCCAACGAGCTGTCCCTCATCTGTGATCGTCTGGGTATCAACGTGTGGGAGCTGATCCGGCTGGCCAACCACCACCCGCGGGTCAACATTCTGCAGCCCGGCCCTGGCGTCGGCGGCCACTGCATCGCCGTCGATCCCTGGTTCATCGTGCATTCGGCACCTGAGCAGGCGCGCATCATCCGCACCGCGCGCGAGGTGAACGACGGTAAGCCACATTTCGTGGCAGGCCGCATTGCGGAGGCCGCGTCCGCGCACACTCAGCCTGTGATCGCCTGCATGGGTCTCGCCTTCAAACCCGACATCGACGACCTTCGTGAAAGCCCGGCGGTCGAAATCGTGCGCATGTTGGCGCAACAGAATGTGGGTCGTCTGCTGGTGGTCGAGCCGCATGTGGAGCACCTGCCGACGGACCTGGCCCAGTTGTCCAACGTAAGCCTGGTGTCCGCAAAAGAGGCGCTGGCGCAGGCTCAGGTGGTGGCCATGCTGGTCAACCATCGTGCTTTCTACGGTATCACCAAGGCGCAACTTGGTGACAAGCGCGTTATCGATACGCGGGGGGTCTGGCAGTGAAGCAGGTCTTGATCAAGGGAGGCTCTGCCGTCGTCGAGGAAGTGCCGACCCCTTCCGTGGGGCGGCGCAATATTCTGGTGCGGGTGACGCATTCGTGTATCAGCGTGGGTACCGAGATGGCGGGCATGCGCATGTCCGGCTTACCCCTTTATCAGCGCGCGCTCAAGCAGCCCGAGAACGTCAAGCGGGTGCTCGACATGATGCGCGACCAGGGCATCAAGCGTACGCTGGACCGGGTGCAGGGCAAGCTCGCGGCGGGCAGTGCCACCGGCTACTCCGCCGCCGGCATAGTTATCGAGGTCGGCGAGGAGGTCGAGGGCTTTTCTGTCGGTGATCGTGTGGCCTGTGCGGGTGCGGGCGTGGCCAACCACGCCGAGATCATCGACGTGCCCGTGAACTTGGCCGTGCCTTGTCCAGAGGGTTTGGGCAATGGCATGGCGTCCACTGTCACGCTTGGTGCGATCGCCATGCAGGGCGTGCGTCGCGCCAATCCCACGCTGGGCGAGACGTTCGTGGTGGTAGGGCTGGGCATCCTCGGCCAGATCACCGCCCAGTTGCTCACCGCAAACGGCTGCCGCGTGATCGGCGTCGATCTCGATCCGCAGCGAGTGGACCTTGCCCTGGGTACGGGCATGGCGATTGGCATCAATCCGGCTACGGATCCCTACGTCGAGCGCGTGCTCAAGCACACCCAGGGCCTGGGCGCTGACGGCGTCATCGTCACGGCAGCCACGCCCAGCAACGAGGTGATCAGCGAGGCCATGCAAGCCTGCCGCAAGAAGGGTCGCGTCGTGCTCGTCGGCGACGTCGGGCTCGACCTCAATCGCGCCGACTTCTACAAGAAAGAGCTGGACTTCCTGATCTCCTCGTCCTACGGCCCGGGCCGGTACGACCCCGTGTATGAGGAAGGCGGTCAGGACTACCCGCTGCCTTACGTGCGCTGGACCGAGAACCGCAACATGCAGGCCTACCTGGACCTGCTGCAGTCAGGCCGTGTGCGCCTGGACCACCTGTGCGCCGAGCCGTTCGACATCGACCGCGCTGGCGAGGCCTACGACGCCCTCAAGGTAGAAGGCCGCAAGCCGTTGCTGGTGCTGCTCGCCTACCCGGAGCGCGAAGGCCAGCGCGGCACCCGCGTGGCCTTGCCACCGCGAAGCAGGCCGAGTTCGGGCGCCATCCGCGTAGGCTTGGCCGGCGCCTCCAGCTTCGCCCAGGGCATGCACCTGCCCAACATGGTCAAGCTGCGTGATCGTTTCAGCCTACGCGCGGTGATGAGCCGCACCGGCGCCAATGCCAAAGCCGTCGGCACCCAGTACGAGGCCGGGTACTGCACCACGCGCTTCGAAGACTTGCTGGAGGATGCCGACGTCGATCTGGTGATGGTCACCACCCGACACGATCTGCACGCCCCGATGACGCTGCAGGCCCTGCGGGCCGGCAAACACGTGTTCGTGGAAAAGCCGCTTGCCCTGCGGGAGGACGAGCTCGACGCCATCGAGCGCTTCTACGCCGAGCGCCCCGACGGCCCCTTGCTCATGGTGGGTTACAACCGACGCTTCTCGCCAGCGACGCAGGCCGTGGTGCGCGTACTGGCCGGTCGCACCACGCCCTTGCTGGTCAACTACCGCATGAACGCGGGCTTCATTCCACCCGATCATTGGGTGCAGGGGCCCGAGGGCGGTGGTCGCAACCTGGGCGAGGCGTGCCACATATATGACCTGTTCAGTGCCCTGGTGGGTGAGCATGCTGTGGTCGACGTGCAAGCCAGTGCGGTGCACCCGCGCGGCGAGCCTTGGCGGCGGAACGATAACTTCGTCGCTACCCTGCGCTATGCCGACGGCTCCGTGTGCACGCTCACCTACACCTCCATGGGCGAGAAATCCCACCCCAAGGAGCGTATGGAGGTGTTCGCCGACGGCCGCGTCGTGACGATGGACGACTACAAGTCCGTTGCCATCCATGGTGGGCGCCATACGGGCTGGTCCGCGCCCAGCGCACAGAAGGGCCAGTACGAAGAACTCGTGGCGCTGGCCAGAAGCCTGCGCGAGGGCGCGCCATGGCCTATTTCGCTGGCCGATCAACTCCAGACTTCGCGCGTCGCGCTGCGCATCGAACAACTGCTGGGCGCCTGATCCGCGCTTCGCTCACACGACGACAAGGCATTCCATGTGCGGTATCACCGGCATCTTCTCAACCTCACCACGGCGCACAGCCGATCCGGGCGTGCTCACCGCGATGCGCGACAGCATGATGCACCGAGGACCCGATGGCGGTGACGTTTGGTTCTCGCCCGACCGCACGGTCGGACTCGCTCACCGGCGCCTGTCGATCATCGACCTGTCCAACGCGGCTACGCAGCCGATGTCCAACGAGACAGGCTCGGTCTGGATCACCTTCAACGGCGAGATCTACAACCACATCGAATTGCGCGCGCAGTTGCTGGCGCATGGGCATGTGTTCCGTACCGATCACTCCGATACCGAAGTGCTGGTACATGGATATGAACAATGGGGCTTGGACGGACTGCTCAAGCGCGTTGCTGGTGACTATGCCTTCGCGATCTGGGATCAGGAGCGTGAGCTGCTGTCCCTTGCACGCGATCGCATCGGGGTCAAGCCGCTTTACTTCCACTCGGGCCCCGACCAGTTCCTGTTTGGCTCCGAAATCAAGGCCATCCTCGCCAACCCCGACGTCCCCCGCGATGTCGAACCGGTGGCGATGTACCACTACCTGAGTTTTCTCACAACGCCGGCGCCGCTGACCATGTTCCGCGGCATCTACAAGCTCCCGGCGGGGTATGCGATGACAGTCGATCGCGTGGGCACCATCAAGGCCTGGCGCTACTGGGATGCCGTGCCGGGCCAAGGTATCGACCCGTCCGAGACACGCGGTCTCTCCGAAGCCGCTACCGAAGACTTCTACGTGCAGGGTATCCGTTCGCGCCTTGAGAAGGCCGTCGAGCGGCGCATGATGTCCGACGTGCCCTTCGGCGTGTTTCTGTCCGGGGGCATCGACTCCTCCACCAACGTGGCGCTGATGAGCCGCCTGATGGACCGCCCGGTGGACTCCTTCACCGTGGGGTTCAAGGACTACGCTCATCTCAACGAGCTCGAGTACGCCGATCAGGTTGCGCGTGAGTACAAGACCAACCACCACCAGATCCTGATCGACGAGAAGGACATGGTGGGCTACCTCGATCAGCTCATCCACCACCAGGACGAGCCGATTGCCGACTGGGTCTGTATTCCGCTGTATTTCGTCTCCAAGCTCACGCGCGACAACGGTGTCACCGTGATCCAGGTCGGTGAAGGCTCTGACGAGCAGTTCAGCGGTTACGCGAGCTACATGGGTTACCTGGAGCTGTACCACAAGTACTGGAAGCCCTTCCGCAACTTCGTGCCCGGTCCGCTACGCCACATGATCGCTGGCGCAGCGAAGGCGGCCGCCAAGGTCCGTCCGGGGTTGTCCATGTATGCCGACATCATCGACCGCGCCGCGCGCAACCGCGAGCACTTCTGGAGTGGTGCCACTGTGTTCTGGGACACCATGAAGCGCGAACTGGTGCGCCCCGAAGCCGACTGGTCGGCCCAAGTGCCCGACGCCGTGCGCAACAGCGGCCTGCTGCCGTCCAGCTACCTCGAGACCGACACCTTCAACGTCATCTCCTCTTTCCTTGGACCGTTCGACGCCGCGCACCCGGGCCAGGACGCGCTCACGCGCATGATCTACAACGAGTTCAAGCTTCGCCTGCCGGAGCTGCTGCTCATGCGGGTAGACAAGATCACCATGTCCGAGTCGCTGGAAGCGCGCGTGCCCTTCCTCGACCACGAACTCGTCGAGTTCTCCATGGATATCCCGGAGGCCTGGAAGACGCGCAACGGTGTGGCCAAGTACCTGCTGAAGAAGGCCGTCGAGGGCTTGATCCCCGACAACATCATCTACCGCAAGAAGATGGGCTTTGGGGCTCCGATGGCCGACTGGCTCCGGGGTGACTTCGGCCGACAAGCGGAAAGTGCCGTGCTGGGCAGCAACTTGTTGCGGCGCGGTCACTTCAATGTCGCTCACGTCCAAAATCTGTTCAAAGACCATCGAAGTGGACGCCGCGATACCAGTCTTTACCTGTGGACGCTATTCAATCTGACTTCGTGGTACGACTATTGGATAGATGGCCGTGAGGGGTGAAATGCAAGAAACCGTGCCACATCGACTTTCGTCTGATCGTTCGAGGTTTCGACAAATCTACCTCCGGAGTGCCGAGGACGTACTCTCCTTCTGGACCGAATCCATGCAGAAGGAGATCTCAAAGCACAATTTCGGATGGTATTCGACAGACTTTCGAGAGTATCTTAGACAATCTGAAGTTCGCTATTGGATTGCCCTGAGTTCAATAGAGAAAACGGGGCAACTGCGTTCGCTGTGCGACGTGGGTGGATTCTTTGGTGCATTCCCTCTAGCCTTGCGTCGCATGGGAGTCGAAGTTGCAATGACAGAGGCGCTGGGTTACTACAGCGACTCTTTCTCGCCACTGTTTTCTTATCTACGTGGACAGGGCGTGGAGATCATCGATCACGATCCGTTTGAAGCAAACTGGCACCTTTCCAAGCAGTTCGATGTGGTGAGTGCGATGGCGGTACTCGAGCACTATCCCCATTCGCCTAGGAGATTCCTCGATCATCTGGGTTCAATGATTGGCCCGATGGGGCGCCTTTACATTGAGGTGCCTAACATCGCCTATTGGCCCAAAAGACTTGCTCTGTTGCGTGGTCGGTCGCCGCTGGCTTCCATTGAGGATGTCTACCTGTCGGCGGTCCCATTCATCGGACATCACCGTGAGCTCACGATAGACGAGTTTCATCGACTTGCGAAGTTGGCCAATTTGACCGTACTGCATTCAGAACACTACAACTATTCTTTTGTTGGCCCGTGGATCAAGCGTTTCATCTCCGATCCCGTGCTCACCCTTATGTCGCATCGTCCGGCGATGCGAGAGTGTCTGTCGGTTGTTCTCGGTCTGACGGCTCGCCATTCTCTCCAAAACGAGTCACATGGCTGATCTGATTGGAAAGCTTCGCCGTGGCTTGAAAAAGCCACCGCGCGTAATCGTCGCGCGGATCTTCGCCATGTTGCGCACACAGACAGAGCGGGTGCGATTGCCTGCACGGCGGCGTCTGTCGGTATCCGGGCTCCTTCGGGAGCTCGAGGCTGACTCGATCGATGTGTTGTGGGCAAGGCTGGCTGCACGCCCGTTCCCTGCTCATGTTGGCCCGGCGGATGCCCTGGTACTAGACGAGCTCTGTGGTCCCGGCGAACGAGCCAACTTGCTTGTTAGAGCCGAGTCAGCGCTTGCCCATGAGGTCGACCTGCTGGGCTCGGGCCGCACAACCCTCGGCGACACCATTGACTGGCACACGGATTTCAAGACCGGTTTCTCGTGGCCACCGAGGTATTTCGCTGATATCGACTACAACAACCCTGGACGCCCAAGCGATGTGAAGTTGCCCTGGGAGTTGTCGAGGCTGCAGTGGCTCGTGCCTGTTGGGCAGGCCTGGCTTTTCAACCGAGACGAGCGCTATGCGGATGGCGCCAAGCGCATCCTCGAGCAGTGGATCGAGGCCAACCCCTGCGGCGGTTCGGTCAATTGGGCGTGCACGATGGAGGCCGCCCTTCGGGTGTTCACATGGACTTGGCTGTTCCATGTCTTTTCCGATGCTCCGAGCTGGCGTGAACCCGGCTTCCGCTTTCGATTTCTACGATCGCTATATCTGCATGTAGAGTTCACCGACCGCCACATCGAACGGTCGGATATCAACGGCAACCACTTCACTGCCGATGCCGCCGCCTTGGTGCTCGGCGGACTCTTCTTCGGCGATGGCGCTGGCCCGCAGCGTTGGCAACATGAAGGTTGGCGCATCCTTTGCGAGGAGATGCCCCGTCAGGTCTACGAAGACGGCGTAGATTTTGAAGCCTCTGTGCCGTACCACCGACTGGTGGCCGAGTTGTTCTTGTGGCCTGCCATGCATCGGTCCTTCCAGGGACTGGAAGTAGACAGCGCCTACCGCGAACGACTGTTCTCGATGGCGAAGTTCACCAAGGCCTACATCAAGCCGAACGGCCTGGCGCCATTGTGGGGAGACGCCGACGATGCGCGGGCATTGCCATTCGGCATGCAGGCCATCAACGACCATCGCTACCTCCCTGCCCTCATTGGTACCTACCTCGGGCGCTTGGACGAGCTAGCCGGCGCCAGCGACGGACTTGGCGAGGTTTTCTGGGTGTTCGGGCCCGAAGCAATCCGCCGTTGGCGGCAGAAGGAGGCGTCCCCCGCACGGTCAGTGGCGTTTGAAGACGGCGGCTTCTACGTGCTACGCAGCTCAGTGGACCATGTCTTCATCGACGCCGGCCCATTGGGCTTGGCGGGCAGGGGAGGGCATGGCCACAACGACTGCCTTTCATTCGAGGCAGTCCTTGACGGTGTTCCGCTCGTCTCGGATTGTGGCGCGTACCTCTACACCGCTTCGTATGAAGAGCGCAACCGCTTCCGCTCGACCGATTTGCACAATACGCCAAGGGTGGACGGTCAGGAAATCAACCGATTCATCCGGCCGGACTATCTCTGGAATCTCCACAACGATGCAGTGCCTCGGGCTCTGGCCTGGCACGATGACAACGCCCGCGCGGGTTTCGCAGCCGAACATTCTGGGTATCAGCGCCTGCAAGGCCAAGTCACACCGCGCCGCACTTGGTATCTGGACAAGGCGCGGCACGCACTTCTGGTGCACGATCGCATCCTGGGCGACGGGTCACATCGTATTGAAGTCCCATTGCACCTTGCGCCAGGTGTCAGAGTTGACAGTACGGCCGACGGAAGCATCGCGCTCGTTGCAGAGGGCCGACGGTTCCACGTTGAATGGCGTGCCGTCAGCGCGACCTTCGATGTTGTGATCGAGCCTGCTCGCGTTTCACCGTCCTACGGAAAGGTCGCGGAAACCGTACGTCTCGTCTGGCGTGCACGGGCGGAGCTGCCATGCGAATTGATGATGGTGCTATCGCCAGGGTCCGTGCGAATTGAAGTTGAGAGCATGGCTGTACTAGCGTCAAACTCTCTGGTGTTGCAGTGACACCACGGAGGCAGTTCGCATTCACAGAAGAGTTGGCGGTCAGGATCCGCTGAATCCATGCTATGAGTCAGACAGCGCTCACCCTGGCGGTCCGCTTGATGGCAATTGCCACAGGACTCTTGTCCAGTATTGCCACTGCTCGCTACCTGGGGCCAGAAGGCCGCGGCTTGTTCTTTTTCTGGTCGACGGTGGCCGCGCTCGTCGTGCAGTTCGGCAATCTCGGGCTGCACGCGAGCAACATCTATCTGCACGCGCGCCAATCGATCGACTTGGCTGTTCTGGGGGCCAACTCGCTCGTGGCCGCCATATACGCAGGCGCGCTGATCACCGGCATGGTGCTGTCGGTCATGGCCGTCACTGGGTACGCCGAGGCATCCAACCCGTTGCTGGTGGTGTCGGTGTTGCTGCTGTCCGTAGGTGGCCTGTACTCCCAACTGGGCACGAATCTGTTCGTGGCGATGGATCGTCTCATCGAGTTCAACGTTTTGGAGATCGCCACCAGGCTTCTCGCCTTCATGACCCTTGTGGTCGTGTTGCTATTCGTTCCGGACCCTTTGGTGCTGCTTGCAGCGGTAGGCGTCGCCACTGCCTTGGGTGCCGGGGTGGTGGGCTGGCGGTTCGTTCGCAAGGTAGGGTTCAGTGCGCCAGATCTTGATGTCTTCCGGCAGGGGTTGCCGTATGGAATGCGGGCCTATTTGATCGCTTGCCTTGCGATGCTGGTGTCTCGCTTGAACGCCTTCCTTCTGGAGCCTGCCCTGACAGCCGCTGAGTACGGAGCGTGGTCGATTGCGGCGCAGATGTTCGATGTTTTTGCCGTGGTTCCCGCGTCTATCGCGCTTGTGCTCCTGCCCAAGATGATGCGGTCACAAAGCCCGGCGGCGATGTTGCGCGCCAATGCGCTGGCGTCCGGAGGAGTCATGCTGGTGATGATTGCTTGCTTTGCTGCGGTCGGTGATCACCTCATTGCCTGGCTGTACGGGGAAGCGTTTGTTCCAGCCTATGGCTACCTCTTGTGGGGTGCGCCGGGCCTGATGGCTTTGGCGGTGATCACAATCCTGTCCCAGTATCTGGCGACCGTGGGCCTTCCGCGTCTGTTGATGGTGTTGTGGGTGGTCGTGGCCCTTGTGCACGGGCTCGCGGCGCCGGCTGTCATACCCACCTACGGCGCAGCGGGAGCCATGGCAAGCTTGTCCATCGCCTACTTGGTAGGGCTGGTCCTGATGTTGTGGCTGGTGGCGCTATTGAAAGGAAAGCATGCTTGACGAGGAAGCCCGGCGAGGGGCTCAGAAGCAATGGAATGCACGCGCCTGTGGCGAGCTGCCTGGTGACAAGCAGTCGGTGGCGTACTTTGATGCGGTGGCGCGCGACCGTTACCAGCAGCAGCCCTGGATGCACGAGTACTTCCGCTATGAACGGTTTGCGGGCAAGCATGTGCTCGAGATTGGCATTGGCCAGGGAACGGACATGATGCAGTTTGCGCAGGTCGGCGCAATCTGTCATGGGGTGGACATCACGGAGAACCACCTCAAGCTCACGGCGCTGAATGCGACGCTGCGGGGTGTGGAGGTGGATCTGCACGAGGCCGATGCGACGCGGCTGCCGTTTGCCGACAACTCGATCGACTGCGTATATTCGTTCGGGGTGCTGCACCACATACCCGAGATCGATCAGGTGGTGCGCGAGATCCACCGCGTGCTCAAGCCGGGCGGGCAGGTGATGATCGCGCTTTACTACAAGTGGTCGGCTTTCCATTTGTTCTGGAAACTGCTGGCCAATGGGCTGCGCAACGGCTGGTTGTTCACGAAGGGCTACGCTGGCCTGCTGGCAACCATTGAAGAAGGAGCGGATGGCGTGAAAGTGAAGCCCTATGTTCGTCTTTACAGCAAGGCCACGGTTCGCTCGCTGATGAAGGCGTTCCGGACTGCAGACGTTTCCGTACATCAACCGCACGAGGGGCACTTCTGGCCAGCCGTTCTTGGACGGATGGTGCGCAGGCGACTTCACTGGCTTGAGCCACGAATGGGCTGGTACGTAACTTATCAGGGATTCAAGCCGAGCGCCGCGACTGGCAACAGCGGAGGCAATACGTGACGCAACCCCTGATACTCACCGCCTATCCCCTGTCCGCGTCGTTCAGCCGTTCACTTATTGGATCGTTCGGCGGACGTGGATCGGTGCAAACAATTGCTCAACTGCGCGAGTCACGCGGGGCCGGCTTTGTTCTGAAGCTCTGGCAGTTGCGAGGTGACCCGGTCATCCTGCCGATCGAAGAGGACAACAGCGCTGCATTGCTCCCGGTCCTGAAGTTACTGGCCGCATGCACCCGATCTGCCTCGATCTGCGTTGTTCGGCCGGACCTGAGCCGGGAAACGGTGACTCGCTGGCAGATCGCGCTTGACGCCCTGCGCTTCGCAGGTGCCAGTGTGGCGTGTCATTGGGCCGCACTGCGCGCCAAACGAGAGCTCAAGGCACTGCTGGCCGCTGCACGCGTGGCACCTCGGGCCCTGCATTCCCAGGGTCGCGTGCTGTACCTGAAAACAAACCTCTGGTTCGGTATCAAGGCGGGTGGCTCCGTGGGCCACATTGCTGGCGTGGTGAACGGGCTTCAACGCGCCGGACATCCGGTCAGTTTTGCGTCGGCTGAGCCGCCCGTGATGATCGACGAAGGCGTGCAGGTGCTGCCAGTTCAGCCGCCCACGGCATTCGGGCTGCCGTATGAGTTGAACAACTACCGCTTCCAGCAATGCTTCGACGAAGCGATGGCGAGTTCCTCGGTGGTGAAACTGGCGGGGATGGTCTATCAGCGCCTTTCCGCAGCGAACTACCTGGGCGTTGTGTTGTCCCGCCGCCACCGGCTGCCGTTGGTGGTGGAGTACAACGGTTCCGAGGTCTGGGTGGCCAAGAACTGGGGGCGCGGCATGAAGCACCATGCGCTGGCCGAAATGGCCGAGGAGGCGATGCTGCGGCATGCCCATCTAGTGGTCACCGTGTCGGATGTGCTCAGGAACGAGCTGCTGGCACGTGGGGTCGAGGCTGAACGCATCGTCACTTACCCGAATTGCATCGATCCTCAGGTGTTCGACCCGACCCGCTTCGATACAAACGCGGTCGCATCGCTGCGGGAGTCGCATGGCATTGCGAAAGACGCCCAGGTGGTTACCTTCGTTGGCACGTTCGGGCAATGGCATGGTGCCGAGAAGCTGGCTGAAGCCATCGCGCGCCTCTGGACATCTCGCGCCGATTGGGTCAAGTCCGCCCAGCTGAATTTCCTTTTTGTCGGAGACGGTCTCACCCGGCCTCGGGTGGAGCAGATCATTGCCGAAGCGGGCGCCGGACCGGCGTGCACGTTTGCGGGTCTTGTGCCCCAGGCCGACGCACCGCGCTATTTGGCCGCTTCCGACATTCTTGTGTCGCCGCATGTACCCAATGCCGATGGAAGCCGGTTCTTCGGTTCGCCCACAAAGCTGTTCGAGTACATGGCCATGGGAAAGCCCATCCTGGCGTCGGATCTTGAGCAGATAGGTGAAGTGCTCTCGCCCGCCGCGCGGTTGGCGGTGGCTGGCGATAGCCCGCAGGTGCCGCCTGAGGCCCGTGCGCTGCTGGTCCGCCCCGGGGATGTCGACGAGATCATTCGGGGGCTCGAACACCTTGTGGAGCAACCCGCGCTGCGCGAGCGCCTGGCCCGGAACGCCCGCGCGGCGGCGCTTGCCCATTTCACGTGGGACACCCACGTGCGCCACATTCTTGACGGCCTTGAGCGCGTTGCCCCATGACAACGCAGCAGAGCCGGATACTGACTGGGTTCTCGGGGTGGCCCCTGTGGGTGTTCCTGGCAGTGTATGGCGTCACTTGTGTTGCCGCCGCCATTCCGCTGGCGTTCGAGTACCAACCGCTCAGGATCCTGGTGGGTTACTTCGCCGGGCTGGGCATACCAGCAGGATTCGACCCACGAACAGCAACAGTCTTCTGGGCGCTGTTGCTGGTGGCGCCCCTGTGCATGGCCCTCGGGTACCAGTTTGGGCTTTGGGCAAGTCGGGGCAAGTTCAACCAGCCGCCCACGCCCCTACTCTCTCACGAACCGGGATTTTGGGCTGGTGGGTTGGCTTTCCTGGCTTCTGCAGTCTGGGCCTTCTGGACCTTGACCAATGCGGGAGCATTCGAGCAGCTTGGCAACTGGTGGGACTATGGCGCCTGGGTGACGGTCCGGTGGGCGCTGTTCGAGAGTCTCGGCTTCTTCGAGTTCACCAATCTGTATGTCTGGCTGCCCTTGTCGTGTGCGTGGGTCGTCATATCGACATGGGCGCGCGGAGGGCGCGTGCGTTGGGCTGGGATGCTGGCGATTCTCGTGACCTGTGGTTTCGCATTGGTGCTGTTCCAGAAGAAGGCCTTGATGGTGACATTACTTCTGGTCCTGTTCGCGGGATGCCTGTATGCCCGCCGCCGCGGCGTTCACGGGAGCGTGCTGCGGCGATGGGGTTGCTGGGCATTGACAGTATTGACTGTGGTGTACCTGACCATGGTTGTGGTCCCAGTCTGGAATGATGCCAGTACCAAACTGGAACAGGACGATTCCAGCACCAAGCTGGAGCAGAACGATCTCAGCACTTCTGTAGTGGTTAGTGGTGAAGTACTTTCAGCGCTTCTCGGCGACCGGCGCAGCGTTCACGTAGCAGCCTACGCACTGTTGTCGCCTTTCTCCCGCACTTCCATATCGGCGTTCTATTACACCGAGGTTTTTCCCCGGCGACGACCTTTCTATGGCCTTGATGTAGGGTTGGACGTGCTCGGGCTGGGCGGTATGCCCGATGACAACCTCGTGGTTTGGGATGCCATGTATCCACGAATGCGGGGCGGTTCGGCATCTGCCCCTTTTCAGTTTATCTTGTACAGCCAGGTCGGATTGGGTGGAGCATTGCTTGGCAGCGTTCTTTTAGGCGCACTGCTTGCGATTGCTTGGGTTTGCATTACGGCTCAGGGACTGTCGGCGGTAGCGAGTTCCGTCCTCGGGGCCTTGCTGCTGCTGTTTGCCGTGTTTCTCGCAATAGATTCACCGCGCAACAGCCTCATTTCGAGCTATGGATTGCTCTGGGGTGTGGCAATGGTGGGCGTCCTGTCGGTGCTCAGTTCAGTGTCGCGACGCTGCCCACCGCGAGCTGTTCCCTCAGCGCACATGGAAAGGTTGTAATTGCTGCAGATCCTTCAAAGCCTCAAGACCGGGAAGGTCGAACTCGCCGAGGTTCCTGCACCTGCCGTGGCACCAGGCTGTTTGCTTATCCGAACTTCGGTCAGCCTGATTTCGGCAGGGACCGAGCGGATGCTCATCGACTTCGGACGTGCCAACTGGCTCGACAAAGCACGCCAGCAACCCGACAAGGTTCGTCAGGTCCTGGACAAAGTTCGCACCGATGGCCTGCTGCCGACGGTAGCTGCGGTACGCAACAAGCTTGATCAACCACTGGCACTGGGATATTGCAACGTCGGCGAGGTGATCGCTGTGGGTGCGGGTGTTGCCGGATTTGCCGTCGGTGATCGCGTGGCCTCCAATGGCAAGCACGCCGAAATCGTGACCGTGCCGTCACTGCTGTGTGCTCGCATTCCAGATGGCGTTGGCGATGAGGAGGCCGCATTCACCGTCGTGGGTGCGATCGCTCTACAGGGCATTCGGTTGGCGCAACCCACATTGGGTGAGGCTTTTGTGGTCATGGGCCTGGGCCTGATAGGGTTGTTGACAGTGCAGCTTCTACTGGCCAACGGCTGTCGGGTGCTCGGTATCGATCCAGATCCGGGGAAGCTCTCGCGGGCGCGCGCGCTCGGCGCCGATACCGTCGATGTCGCCGCTGGAGAGGATCCCCTGGCTGCGGCCGCAATCTTCTCGCGGGACCGCGGCGTGGATGGAGTGCTGCTCACCCTGTCCACCGAAAGTGCGGAGCCCATGCACCAGGCTGCTCAGATGTGCCGTCAGCGTGGCCGAATCGTGCTCGTTGGGGTTACCGGTCTCGAGCTGTCGCGCGCCGACTTCTACGAAAAGGAGCTGAACTTTCAGGTGTCATGTTCGTACGGGCCTGGCCGCTACGACCCGGAATACGAGGACAAGGGTCACGACTACCCGTTTGGCTTCGTTCGTTGGACCGAGCAGCGTAATTTCGAGGCTGTGCTTGACATGATGGCTGGTGGACGTATCGCGCCGGCATCCCTGGTATCGCACCGCTTCGATCTCGCGCAGTGCGAGGAGGCCTACGAACTCATTGCGAGCCGGGCGGCTTCGCTGGGCGTCGTATTGCGCTATCCGAAAGAGGGGTTGGATGCACCGCGCGCTTCGCTCGTGCGCACGATCAGCTTGAGACCGGCGGCAGTGGACTCGGCGGCGCCTGTGATCGCCCTCGTGGGGGCGGGCAACTATGCAGGGCAGGTGCTGGCGCCTGCGCTAAGGGCCACTGGAGCTCGCTTGAAGTCCATCACATCGGCAGGTGGCGTAAGCAGCGTGCATGTGGGTCGCAAGCATGACTTCGAGGAGGCCGGGACCGACCTGACGTCTGTCTTGCAGGATGCGGAGATCGATGCCGTTGTGATCGCCACCCGCCACGGTGCCCATGCACGGCAAGTGTGTGCAGCGCTCCGTGCAGGCAAACATGTGTTCGTGGAAAAGCCACTGGCACTTACGCTGGCTGAACTGGCTGACATCGAGGTCGCATACGCGGCGGCTGAGCCGACTGGGCGTGTATTGACTGTCGGCTTCAATCGACGGTTCGCGCCTCAGGTACAACGCATGAAAGCGCTGCTGTCAACGATGAACGAGCCAGTAAGCTGCGTGGTGACTGTGAATGCAGGTCACATACCGGAGCAGCACTGGACTCAGGACGTAGATCAGGGTGGTGGTCGTATCGTGGGTGAAGCGTGTCACTTCATCGATCTACTGCGCTTCTTGGTGGGTCACCCGATCGAGGGCGTGCAGGCGGTCACCCTTGGCAAGGGCGCTGGACGGGGTGCAGGCGACACTGTCAGCGTCACACTGCGGTTCGTCGATGGATCGATCGGCGCAGTGCATTACTTCGCCAACGGCAGCAAGGCCTTCCCCAAAGAGCGTATCGAGGTCTTTTGCGGCGGCCGCATCCTGCAGATCGACAATTTCCGCCGCATGAGCGGCTGGGGCTGGCCGGGCTTCAAGCGCCTTAACCTGTGGCGCCAGGACAAGGGAACGCAGGCCTGCGTGCACGCCTTCCTGGACGCCGTGCGCCACGGCACGGGCCTGCCCATCCCCTGGGAGCAGATGCACGAGGTGGCGCGCGTGTCCATCGAAGTCGCCGAGGCCGCTCGCGCCTGATGTGGTCCACCTACTTCCATACGCTGCGCCACTTGCGCTGGGGTCAGATCACAGGCCGGCTGGCGCACCGACTGCACCGGCCGAAGCCGGACACGCGGCCCGCGCCGCCGGTGCGCGCCATGCTCCAGCCCTGGGTCGTTGGGTGCATTCGGCCGGCGTCGCTGCTCGGGCCGCAAGAGGCCTGCTTCCTGAATGAGCGCCGGACACTGAGTTTTCCCACCGCCTGGAACGACCCGGCTGTTCCCAAGCTGTGGCTTTACAACCTGCATTATTTCGAGGGCTTGCAGGCGCCGCCGCCCGACGCGGCGCAGAGCGAGCTGCGGCGCACCTGGGTGCGGCGCTGGATCGACGAGAACCCGCCTGGGGAGGGTAACGGCTGGGAACCGTATCCGCTTTCGCTGCGTATCGTGAGCTGGATCAAGTGGATCCTTGCAGGCGAGCCCGCTGACCCCGTGGTGGTGCAGAGTCTCGCGGTGCAGGTGCGCTTTTTGCGCCAGCGGCTGGAGGTTCATCTGCTCGGTAACCACCTGTTCGAGAACGCCAGGGCGCTGGTGTTTGCGGGGCACTTCTTCGATGGTGAGGAGGCCGCCGCCTGGCGCCGGCATGGCGAGACCATAATGCGAGAGCAGTTGCAAGAGCAGTTGCTCGCGGATGGTGGCCATTTTGAGCGCAGCCCGATGTACCACGCCTTGTTGCTGGAGGGCTTGCTCGATTTGCACAACGTGCACCGAACTTTCGACACGCTCATACCATCGCCGTGGATCGAGTCAGCGCGTGAAATGCTAGGTTGGTTACCGCGCATGTGCCACGGCGATGACGGCATCGCCTTCTTCAACGACGCGGCCTTCGGCATCGCCGCGGAGTGGCCCGCGCTGAATGCTTATGCTCGGCGTCTGGGCTTGCACATGCATCACGCCGCCCTGCCCGATGCTTGGCTGGGGGAGAGCGGCTATGCACGCTTGCGCAGTGGCCCGCTTCTGGTGTTGGCAGATGCCGCACCCGTCGGACCCGACTACCTTCCGGGGCATGCGCATGCCGACACCCTGAGCTTCGAATGCTCGGTCGGCGCGCAACGCCTGTTCGTCAACAGCGGCACCTCGACCTACGAGATCGGCGAGCTGCGCCAACGTCAGCGTGGCACCCCCGCGCACAACACGCTCGTCATCGATGGTGCCGACTCGTCTGAGGTGTGGGCTGGCTTCCGGGTCGCGCGCCGGGCGCGCGTGCGCGTGCTGGAACGGCCGCGCGAAGGCCAGCCCGTGCTCGCGGCCAGCCACGATGGCTACCGCCGACTCGCGGGCGCACCCGTGCACCAGAGGCGCTGGCAACTGCGCGAGGGGCGCCTCGAGTTGCACGACGAGGTGCAGGGCGGTGGCGAGCACCTTGTCGAGTGCTTCCTTCACCTGCATCCCGAGGTGCAGGCCGGACCGATCGAGCACGGCCGCTTGCACCTGAGCGCACCGGACGGCACCTCGCTCGCGCGCGTCACGCTCGACCCAGCCTTCGAATGGGTGCTGCGCGAAGGAGAGTGGTACCCGGCCTTCGGGGTCTCGGTGCGCAACCAGCACCTGCACGGCCGGTGGCGCGGCCCCTTGCCGCTGCGCTGCCTCACCACGATCGACACAGGGGCGTGAGCGTGCGCATCTTGTTGCTGAGCTTCTACTTTCCGCCCGATGTGGGGCCGGGTGCCTTTCGCTCCAGCGCCTGGGTCGATGCCTTACAGGCGCGCCTGTCGCCCACGGACCGAATCGACGTGCTCAGCACCCAGCCCAACCGCTACGCGAGCCTGCGACAGAGCGCGCCGGGCGACGAAAAGCGTGGCATCGCACGCATCGTCCGCATCCCCTTGCCGGCGCACCGCAGCGGCTTCGTCGACCAATCCAGAGCCTTCGGCGCATATGCCCGTGCGATGCTGCGGCACCTGCGGCAAGAGCCGCGCTACGACCTGGTCTGCGCCACCTCGTCGCGCCTCATGACAGCCTTCCTGGCAGCGCTGATCGCGCGGCGGCAGCGCGTGCCACTGTTTCTCGATATCCGCGACCTCTTCGTCGACACCATCCGCGATGTGCTGCCGCGCTGGGCAACGCCGCTGGTGCCGCTGTTCCGTGGCATCGAGCGCTTCACCTTCCGACAGGCCGATCACCTCAATGTGGTGTCGGGTGGTTTCGTCGACTACGTGCGGCGCATCCGCGGCGATCGGCCCATGTCGGTCGTGACCAATGGCGTGGACGATCTCTTCCTTGAGCGCTCCTTCGCGGTCCGGCGAGCCGCCGACGGGCGTCGCCGCGTACTCTACGCAGGCAACGTGGGCGCGGGCCAAGGCCTGCACCGCGTGCTGCCCGCGCTCGCGCGCCGCACGCTGGACACGCACGACTACCGCGTGATCGGCGACGGCGGGCAGATCGGCCTGTTGCGCGAGGCCGTGACCGGCCTGCCCAATGTGAGCCTGGTGCCTCCGATGGGCCGCGATGCACTGCTCGACGAATACCGGGACGCCGACGTGCTGTTCCTGCACCTCAACGACCTGCCGGCCTTCGACAAGGTGCTGCCGTCCAAACTCTTCGAGTACCTGGCGACGGGCAAGCCCGTGCTGGCGGGGGTCGCGGGGCACGCGGCGGCGTATCTTGCCTCTCAGCCAGGCGTACGGGTGTTCTCGCCGACTTCGGCGGACGGCGCCTTCCAGGGGCTCCTGGCGTTGGACGGCACGGCGTACGAGCGACTCGACTTTGTGACGCGGCACCAGCGGTCCGCCCAGATGGACGAGTTGGCGCGGCTCAGCCTCGGTCTGGTGGATTCGGTCGTAGGGCGCGCGCCTTGAGGCTGCTACGCCGAGGCACGCGCTGGCTGGAGGTCTTGCCGGTCGTCGCCGTTCTGCTGGGCGCGTTGGTCCATGGCCAGCACCGGGGAGTAAATGGCACTTCTCAGCCGATGCCGTCAAGAGCCTGCTGAAGTGTCGGTGCGGTCGAGTCCTTAACCGAAAGCTGGCGCTTCGGCGTGTCAGGCCAGCCAATCGCCAGGGTCGGATCGTTCCACACGATCCCGCGCTCTGCCACCGGCAGGTAATAGTCGGTCGTCTTGTAGATGAAATCCGCCGAATCGCTCGTCACCAGGAATCCGTGCGCCAACCCCGGCGGAATCCAGAGTTGTTGGTGATTGTCTTCAGTCAGCTCCACCCCGACCCACCGACCGAACGTTGGCGACTCACGCCGGATGTCCACCGCCACGTCGAACACGCTCCCGCGCACCACACGGACAAGCTTGCCTTGTTCATGGGGCGGCAGTTGGTAGTGCAAGCCCCTCAGGACGCCCTTGGCCGAGCGCGAGTGGTTGTCTTGCACAAACTGCACGTCAAGGCCCGTGGCCTCGTTGAACGCGCGCTGGTTGAAGCTTTCAAGGAAGAAACCACGTTCGTCGCCGAACACCCGGGGCTCGAGGATGAGCACGCCGGGGATGGCGGTGGGCGTGACCTTGAGGTTGCCGCTCATGCGCTGGCACCGCCGAACACGCGGTCCTTCAACAACCGCAAAAGGTACTGCCCATACCCGTTCTTTTTCAACGGCTCCGCCAGCCGCTGCAGCTGCGTCGCGTCGATCCACCTATTGCGCCAGGCAATCTCTTCCGGGCAGGCGATCTTCAGCCCCTGGCGGTGCTCCAGCGTGGCAATGAACTGGCCGGCGTCGAGCAGGCTGTCGTGGGTGCCGGTGTCGAGCCAGGCGTAACCGCGCTGCAGGATCTGTACGTTGAGCTGGCCGCGCTCCAGGTAAGCCTGATTGACGGCAGTGATCTCGAGTTCGCCGCGCGCACTGGGCTTGACTGCCTTGGCGATGTCGACCACCTGCGCATCGTAGAAGTACAGGCCGGTCACGGCGTAGTTGCTCTTGGGCTGCGCGGGCTTCTCCTCGATGCTGGTGGCTTTGCCGGCCGCATCGAAGGCCACCACGCCGTAGCGCTCGGGGTCGGTCACGTGATAGGCGAACACGGTGGCGCCGCCCGGCTGCGCATCGGCGCGGTGCAGCACGCTCGCGAAGTCGTGGCCGTAGTAGATGTTGTCACCCAGCACCAGCGCGCTCGGGCTGTTGCCCACGAAGTCGGCGCCGATGATGAAGGCCTGGGCCAGGCCATCGGGGCTGGGCTGCACCGCGTACTGCAGGTTCATGCCCCAGGCGCTGCCGTCGCCCAGCAATTGCTGGAAGCGCGGCGTGTCCTGCGGTGTGCTGATGACCAGCACGTCGCGAATGCCCGCGAGCATCAGCGTGCTCAGCGGGTAATAGATCATGGGCTTGTCGTACACCGGCAGCAGTTGCTTGCTGATGGCCAGGGTGGCGGGGTGCAGGCGCGTGCCCGAACCGCCGGCGAGGACGATGCCTTTGCGTTGCGTGGTGCTCATGTTGGGGCGAGGAACTCCGTGAGCATACGACGCACGCCGGCCTGCCAAGGGGGCATCTGCAGACCAAAGGCGGTCTGCAGGCGGGCGGTGTCCAGGCGCGAGTTGAGCGGCCGGCGCGCCGGGGTGGGGTAGTCGGTGGTGGGGATGGGCTCGATGCGCTCGACACGCCAGGGCAGATCGGGGCGCAGGGCCTTCGCGGTGTGGATGGCGAAACCCGCGAGTCCGTGCCAGCTGGTTTCACCGGCCGCTGCCACGTGGTAGGTGCCCGCCAGGGCGGGCTGTGTTCGAACGGCGCGTAGGGCGTGTGCCGTCACGTCGGCCAGCAGCTCGGCGCCGGTGGGGGCGCCCACCTGATCGGCAATGACGCGCAACTCGGCACGCTCCTGCGCCAGCCGCAGCATGGTCTTGGGGAAGTTCTGGCCGCGCGCGCCGTAGACCCAGCTGGTGCGCAGGATCAGGTGGCGCGCGCCGCTCTCTCGCACGGCCTGCTCGCCGGCGAGCTTGGTCTCGCCGTAGACGCTGAGCGGGCCGGTGGGCGCGTCTTCCGTGCGGGCGTGCTGGCCGCTGCCGTCGAATACGTAGTCGGTGGAGTAGTGCACGACGAGCGCGCCACGGGCCGCAGCCACGCGCGCCAGCATGCCCGGCGCGGTGGCGTTGATCGTGTGGGCGAGTTCAGGCTCACTTTCAGCGCGGTCCACGGCCGTGTGGGCGGCGGCGTTCACGATCGCGTCGGGCGCCACGCGTTCGACCATTGCCGTCAATGCGTCGGGTTGTGCGAAGTCGGCCGGCTCGGGCGTGTTGTGGTCGAGCGCGATCAGCTCGCCCAGCGGCGCCAGGCTGCGTTGCAGCTCCCAGCCCACCTGGCCATGGGCGCCCAGCAGCAGGATTCTCACGCGCGGCCCTCGTACTGGGCGTTCACCCATTCACGATACGCCCCGCTCTGCACCTCCGCCACCCAATCCGCGTGGTCCAGGAACCACCGCACCGTTTTGCGGATGCCGGTGTCGAAGGTCTCGGCCGGCCGCCATCCCAACTCACGCTCAATCTTGCGCGCGTCGATCGCGTAACGGCGGTCGTGCCCCGGGCGGTCCTTCACGTGGGAGATCTGCACCGTGTAAGGCTGGCCGTCGGCGCGCGGGCGCAGTTCATCCAGCAGGGCGCAGATGGTGTGCACGATCTCGATGTTGGGCTGCTCGTTCCAGCCGCCCACGTTGTAGGTTTCGCCCACGCGTCCGGCCTCCAGCACGCGGCGGATGGCGCTGCAGTGGTCGCCCACATACAACCAGTCGCGCACCTGCATGCCGTCGCCGTACACCGGCAGTGGCTTGCCCGCCAGGGCGTTGACGATCATCAGCGGGATCAGCTTTTCAGGGAAGTGGTAGGGCCCGTAGTTGTTGCTGCAGTTGGTGGTGAGCACCGGCAACCCGTGCGTGTGGTGCCAGGCGCGCACCAGGTGGTCGCTGGCGGCCTTGCTGGCGCTGTAGGGGCTGTTGGGTTCGTAGGCGTGCTGCTCGGTGAAGGCTGGCGCGTCGGGCGTCAGGCTGCCGTACACCTCGTCGGTGCTCACGTGCAGGAAGCGGAACGCCGCGCGCTCGGCCTCGGGCAGGTCCAGCCAGTGACCGCGCACCGCCTCCAGCAGGCGGAAGGTACCCACGATGTTGGTCTGGATGAAATCTTCGGCGCCGTGGATGGAGCGGTCGACGTGGCTCTCGGCGGCGAAGTTGATGACCGCGCGCGGCCGGTGTTCGGCCAGCAGCCGCGCCACCAGGCCGGTGTCGCCGATGTCGCCTTGCACGAACACGTGGCGCGCGTCGCCGTCCAGGCTGCTGAGGTTGCGCCGGTTGCCCGCGTAGGTGAGTTTGTCGAGGTTGAGCACCGGCTCGTCGCTTTGCGCGAGCCAGTCCAGCACGAAATTGCTGCCAATGAAGCCGGCGCCGCCGGTGACCAGGATCATGTGTGTTCTCTCCCTGTGCGGTGCCGGGTCGTCACCGCCCATCATCCCGCGCCGTCAATACCCGTGGGCCACGTGCTCGCCCGCCGCGAGCTTGTACACCGTTCCGCAATACGGGCACTTGGCCTCGCCGGTGCGCGCCACGTCCAGGTAGACCTTGGGGTGGCTGTTCCACAGCTTCATGTCGGCCAGCGGGCTGGGGCAGTACACGCCACCGTGGGCGTTGAGGTCCTTGGCCTTGAGTTCGACGATGGCTTTGCTCATGGTCAGACCTTGGTGAGCCAATGCGCGTATTTCGGGTTGCGGCCGTTCACGATGTCGAAGAAAGCGCTCTGGATCTTCTCGGTGATCGGGCCGCGGCTGCCGGCGCCGATCTCGATGCGGTCGAGCTCGCGGATCGGCGTCACCTCGGCGGCGGTGCCGGTGAAGAAGGCCTCGTCGGCGATGTAGACCTCGTCGCGGGTGATGCGCTTTTGCACGATCTCCAAGCCCAGGTCCTTGGCGATGTGGAACACGGTGTTGCGCGTGATGCCGTTGAGGGCGCCGGCCGAGAGATCGGGCGTGTAGATGACGCCGCCCTTGATGACAAACAGGTTCTCGCCCGCGCCTTCGCTCACGAAGCCAGCGGTATCCAGCAGCAGGGCCTCGTCATAGCCTTCATCCGTGGCTTCCATGTTGGCCAGGATGCTGTTGGTGTAGTTGCTCACCGCCTTGGCCTGCGTCATGGTGATGTTGACGTGGTGGCGCGTGTAGCTGCTGGTCTTCACGCGGATGCCGCGCTTCAATCCCTCGTCGCCCAGGTAGGCGCCCCAGGCCCAGGCCGCAATGCTCAGGTGGATGGTGTTGCCCTTGGGGCTCACGCCCAGCTTCTTGTCGCCGATCCAGGTGAGGGGGCGGATGTAGCAGCTCTCGAGCTTGTTCTCGCGCACCACCTGCTTCTGGGCTTCGTTCACCTGTTCCTGAGTGAACGGGATCTTCATGCGCAGGATCTTCGCGCTGTTGAACAAGCGCTCGGTATGCTCCTGCAGACGGAAGATGGCGGTGCCGTTGACTGTGTTGTAGGCCCGCACGCCCTCGAAAGCCCCGCAGCCGTAGTGCAGGGTGTGCGTCAGCACGTGGATCCTGGCGTCGCGCCAGTCCACCAGCTGGCCGTCCATCCAGATCTTGCCGTCGCGGTCGGACATCGAGGGAGGGGTCGGGCTCATGGGCATCCTTGGGGTGTGGGAGTGTGTTCGGACAGCCGGCGATTTTACTTTGCGGAACCCGGCTCGCCGTCGGGCCCGGGGCGCTTGAGCCCCCAGTCCAGCAGCTTGCCTTGGGCAAAGCGCGCCTGCACGCTGGCGCCGCCCGGGTCCGTCCAGCGATAGATCTCGGGCTGCTCCCCTTCGGCCGAGACTTGTTCGCCCAGCGCGTGCGCCAGGCCCGTCACGCCCACCAGCGGCATGCCGGCCTGCAGCCGGGCGTTGAGCATGACCGCGCTGTCCACGTGCCCGATGGGGCGCTGCGCGGCGCGGCGCATGACCGCCATCAGCCGCGTGAAATGCAGCAGCAGCCACATCAGCAGGCCGCCCGCGACGGCGGCCACGCCGGGCCAGCCGTACTGCCGGTGGCCCCAGAACAGCAGGGCGGCGGCAACCAGCGCCACCAGAATGCGTTGCCAACTCATGCGGGCGGCCCTCTCAATCCAGGGTACGAACGAGCTGCAGCGCCTGCTCGATGCGCTCCACGCCGTGCACGGTCAGGCCCTCGAAGGCCTTGTCGTTCTTCTTCGGCAGGTTCGCTTTGGGCACCACCGCCACCGAGAAGCCCAGCTTGGCGGCCTCCTTCAGGCGCTCCTGCCCGCGCGGGGCCGGGCGAACCTCGCCCGCCAGGCCCACCTCACCGAAGGCGATGAAGCCCTTGGGCAGCGGCTTGCCGCGCAGGCTGCTGGTGATGGCCAGCATCACACCCAGGTCGGCCGCGGGCTCGCTGATGCGAACACCACCGACGGCGTTCACGAACACGTCCTGATCCATGCAGGCCACGCCGGCGTGGCGGTGCAGCACCGCCAGCAGCATGGCCAGGCGGTCGCGCTCCAGGCCCACGCTCAGCCGGCGCGGGCTCGGCCCGCCGCTGTCCACCAGGGCCTGCAGCTCCACCAGCAGCGGGCGCGTGCCCTCCAGCGTCACCATCACGCAACTGCCGGGCACCGGCTCGGCGTGTTGCGAGAGAAAGATCGCGCTCGGGTTGCTCACACCCTTGAGGCCCTTCTCCGTCATGGCGAACACGCCGATCTCGTTGACCGCGCCAAAGCGGTTCTTGATCGCGCGGATGAGCCGGTAGCTGCTGTGCGTGTCGCCTTCGAAATAGAGCACGGTGTCCACCATGTGCTCCAGCACGCGCGGGCCGGCGAGCGCGCCCTCTTTGGTGACGTGGCCCACCAGCACGATGGCCGTGCCGGAGGCCTTGGCCGCGCGCGTGAGGTGCGCTGCGCACTCGCGCACCTGCGCCACCGAGCCCGGCGCGCTGGTGAGCTGCTCGGAATACACGGTCTGGATCGAATCGATCACCGCGATCGCGGGCCGCACGCTGTCCAGCGTCGCCAGGATCTTCTCCAGCTGGATCTCGGCCAGCACCTGTACCTGTGAGCCTTCGATGCCGAGCCGGCGCGCGCGCAGCGCCACCTGGGCGCCGCTTTCCTCGCCGGTCACGTACAAGGCGTTGAGGCCGGCGCGTTGCAGGCTGTCCAGGGCCTGCAGCAGCAGGGTGGATTTGCCGATCCCCGGGTCGCCCCCGATCAGCACCACCCCGCCTTCGACGATGCCGCCGCCCAACACCCGGTCGAGTTCCTCGTGGCCGGTGGGCGTGCGCTGCACGTCGCTGGCCTCGATCTTGGCCAGCGGCATCACTTCGGCGGTCTTGGCCAGCGCCGCAAAACGGTTCTTCGCGGGCGCACCAGACCCCTCGGCCACGCCTTCCACCAGCGTGTTCCAGGCGTTGCAGTGCGGGCACTTGCCCAGCCAGCGCGGGCTGGTGCCGCCGCACTCGCTGCAGGTGAAGATCGTCTTGTCCTTGGCCATAGGGGCGCGACTATATCGGCCCGAACCCCTTGGCCAGTTCCTGTGTGATCGCTGCCGCGCCCGCCGCGCGGCAGCCGCTGGCGTTCTGCCCCGACCACAGCGGCGAGAAGTCCCCCTTGCCCTGCTTCTCCCAGTGCGCGCGCAGCGGCGCGATGGCCGCGGTGGCCAGCGGGAACGCCGGCGCGGCGTTTTGCAGGGCACCGAGTTCGCGCATCACCCGGTTCGGGATGCCGCGCGCCGGCCGGCCCGTGAACAGGGTGGTGAGCTGCGTGTGGCGCGAGGCCGGACTTCGCAGCGCCGCGCGGTGCAGGGCACTGGTGGTGGCCTCGTCGCTGCACAGGTAGGCCGTGCCCACCTGCACGCCGTCGGCGCCCAGTGCCATGGCCGCGCGCACGCCCGCGGCGTCGGCAATGCCGCCGGCTGCAATCACCGGCACGCGCAGCGCGGCCTTGATCTGCGGCAGCAGCGCGAAGGTGCCGGTCTGCAGCGTGAGGTCGTGGCTCAGGAAGTGCCCGCGGTGGCCACCGGCTTCCAGCCCCTGGGCGATCACCGCATCCGCGCCGTGCGCTTCAAGCCAGAGCGCTTCATCCACCGTGGTGGCCGAGCTCAATACCACCGCGCCCCAGGCCTTCACGCGCGCCAGCAGCGCGGGCGCTGGCAGGCCGAAGTGGAAGCTCACCACGCGCGGTTTGAAGGCTTCGAGCACATCCGCCGCCGCATCGCTGAACGGCAGACGCCCGGGGCCGGCAGGCACGGCGTTCACGTCCTGTCCGATCTCGGCGTAGTAAGGCGCCAGCGCGGTACGCCAGGTGGCCTCGCGCGCCCCGTCGGGCTGAGGCGGCGTGTGGCAGAAGAAGTTCACGTTGTACGGCCGCCCTGTGTCGGCCAGGCGCCGCAGTTCGCGCTGCATGGCCTCGGGCGCCAGCATGGCGCAGGGCAGCGAGCCCAGCGCCCCGGCGGCGCCCGCGGCGATCGCAAGGCCTGCGTCCTGCACGCCGGCCATCGGCGCTTGAATCAGGGGCCAGCGCGTGCCCAGTAGGGAGGTCAATCGGTTCATGCGGTGATTGTGGTGCGCCTGGCCTGCTGCGGGAAAACACCCACCCGGGGCAGGGTTGCCGATTTATTTAACTTATTAAATAATGTCCGGCATGCTCGGTACTGCCTTCGCCCACCGCAACCTGCCGCGCCTGCTGCTGCAGGCGCGCGAGGCCGTGATGCAGCACACCCGCCCCAGCTTGCGTGAGCACGGCCTGAGCGACCAGCAGTGGCGCGTGCTGCGCGTGCTCGGCGAGCATGCGCGCGAGCCGGGCGGCATCGAGACCGGGCGCATCGCGCGCGAGGCCTTTCTGCTCGGGCCCAGCCTCAGTGGTGTGCTCACGCGCATGGAGCGCGACGGCCTCATCACGCGCGAGCGCTGCAGCCAGGACGCAAGGCGAACCGTGGTGCGCGCCACGCCCGCGGGCCTGAAGCTGGTGCGCAAACTCTCCGCCACCATCGAGGCGCACTACGACTGGCTGGAGCAGCGCCTGAGCAAAGCGCGCCTGGCGCAGCTGTATGCCTTGCTCGACGAGGTGATCGCGCTCGAAGGCGGTGTCGACGAGATCGACGAGGAGGCCGCATGACCCTTCCGGGTTGGACCCCGTCGGGCACGGTCTACGGCACCCTGCTCAACTTCCGTGGCGAATGGGCGCAGTGGCAGCCGCGCATGAACGACAAACCGTACGCTGCGTCGCCGAAGGCGCCCGTGCTCTATGTCAAGACCGCCAACACCTTCGCGCCGCACGGCGCTGCGGTGGTGCTGCCCGAAGGCGGCACCCTGGAGGTCGCCGCGAGCCTGGGGTTGCTGATCGGCGCCGATGGCGCGCCGTCGCATGCGCTGCTCGCCAACGACATGAGCCTGGCGCACGACAGCTACTACCGACCGCCAATGAAGTTCCGCAACCGCGACGGCTTTCTCGGCCTGCCGCTGGAGCCCACGCCGCTGTCCGCAATCGGCGGCCTCCACGGCCTGACCGGGCTCGAGATCGAACTGCGCATCCACGGCGTGCACAAACAGACGACAGCGCTGCGCGATCTGGTTCGCGATATCCCCACCCTGCTGCGCGACGTGAGCGAATTCATGACCCTGCGGGAGGGCGACGTGTTGCTGGTGGGCAGCGAGGCCTTGCCCGATGGCACACGGCCGCGCGTGGTGGCTGGCGACGCGGTCGAGATCAGCGCGCCGGGGCTCAAACCCGCACTGCAGCGTTTCGAGCAAGAGGTGCCGGCATGAAGCACGCCCGCGTTGCCTGGGCCGGCGCGGTGCACGACGCCGTCGAAGCCGAGGGCCAGCTCGAATTGCTCACGCCTGCGTTCAAAGGCCGCCGCGTCGCTTTCGAAGACGTGGTCTGGCTGCCGCCGCTTGCCCCCGTACCCCGCGCCCGCACCGTGCTCGCACTTGGCCTGAACTATGCCGACCATGCGAAGGAGCTTGCTTTCAAGCCGCCCACCGAGCCATTGGCGTTTGCCAAGGGCGAGGCCTCGCTCATCGGCCACCGTGGTGCCACCGTGCGGCCCGCGGGGGTGCAGAACATGCACTACGAGTGCGAGCTCGCGGTCGTGATCGGCCGCACCGCGAAGCGCGTGAAGCGCGGCGACGCGCACGACTTCATCGCCGGCTACACCGTGGCCAACGACTACGCGGTGCGCGACTACCTGGAAAACTGGTACCGCCCCAACCTGCGCGTGAAGAACCGCGACACCGGTACGCCCATCGGCCCCTGGCGGGTCGACGCGGCGGATGTGCCCGACCCGATGAACCTCGCGCTGCAGACCACCGTGAACGGCACCGTCACGCAAGGGGGAAACACGCGCGACATGGTGTTCGACATCGCCACGCTCATCGAGTACTTCACGTCCTTCATGACCCTGCAGCCGGGCGACCTCATCCTCACCGGCACGCCCGACGGCGTGGTCGACTGCCAGCCCGGCGACGTGGTGATCACGTCCATCCAAGGCATCGGCGACCTGCACAACACCATCACCGCCGCGTGAACATCTCATGACCACGATCCAGCACCTCATCAACGGCAAGGCCGTCGCCAGCGCCGCGCGCTTCGCATCCACCAACCCCGCCACGCAGGAAACCCTGGCCGACGTGGCCGCCGGCGGCGAGGCCGAGGTGAACGCCGCCGTGCAGGCCGCGAAGAACGCCTTCCCGGCCTGGGCCGGCCGCCCCGCCACCGAGCGCGCGGCCATCGTGCGCAAGCTCGGCGAACTCATCGCGAAGCACGTGCCCGAAATCGCGCGCACCGAGACCGACGACACCGGCCAGACCATTTCGCAAACGGGCAAGCAACTCGTGCCGCGCGCGGCTGACAACTTCAGCTATTTCGCCGAGATGTGTGTGCGCGTGGACGGCCACACCTACCCCACGCCCACGCACCTGAACTACACCCTGTTCCACCCGGTGGGCGTGTGCGCGCTCATCAGCCCCTGGAACGTGCCCTTCATGACGGCCACCTGGAAGGTCGCGCCCTGCATCGCCTTCGGCAACACCGCGGTGCTCAAGATGAGCGAGCTCTCGCCCATGACCGCCGCGCGCCTGGGCGAGCTCGCGCTCGAAGCCGGCGTGCCACCCGGCGTGCTCAACGTCGTGCACGGCTTCGGCCGCGACGCGGGCGAGCCGCTGTGCGCCCACCCCGACGTGCGCGCCATCAGCTTCACCGGCTCCACCGCCACCGGCAACCGCATCGTGAAGACCGCGGGCCTGAAGAAGTTCAGCATGGAGCTCGGCGGCAAGAGCCCGTTCGTGGTATTCGACGACGCCGACCTCGACCGCGCGCTCGACGCCGCGGTGTTCATGATCTTCAGCAACAACGGCGAGCGCTGCACCGCGGGCAGCCGCATCCTGGTGCAGCAGAGCATCTACGCCGACTTTGCGCAGAAGTTCGCCGAGCGCGCAAAGAAGATCGTGGTGGGTGACCCGCAGGACGAAAAAACCATCATCGGCCCGATGATCTCGAAGGCCCATCTTGCGAAGGTGAAGGGCTACATCGAACTTGGACCGAAGGAGGGCGCCACCCTGCTGTGCGGCGGCCTTGACCGACCCTCTTACGCGCCCGAGCTGCCCGAGCGCGTGCGCCAGGGCAACTACGTCTGGCCCACGGTGTTCGCCGATGTCGACAACCGCATGAAGATCGCGCAGGAGGAAATCTTCGGCCCCGTGGCCTGCCTGATCCCGTTCAAGGACGAAGCCCACGCGATCGCGCTGGCCAACGACATTCAATATGGTCTTTCCAGCTACGTCTGGACGGAGAACATCGGCCGCGCACACCGCGTGGCCGCGGCCATCGAGGCCGGCATGTGCTTCGTGAACTCGCAGAACGTGCGCGACCTGCGCCAACCCTTCGGCGGCACGAAGGCCTCAGGCACCGGGCGCGAGGGCGGCACCTGGAGCCACGAGGTTTTTCTCGAACCCAAGAACGTGGCCGTCTCCCTGGGGTCGCACCACATTCCGCATTGGGGCGTCTGAGGCGTCCGCACCGCAGGAGGCAACGCACATGGGCAAGCTCGCACTGGTGGCCAAGATCACCCACGTTCCGTCCATCGTCCTGAGCGAGTTCGACGGCCCGCGCAAGGGCACACGGCAGGACGCCATTGACGGCCTCAAGGCCATCGGCCAGCGCTGCCGGGACCTGGGCGTCGACAGCGTCGTCATCTTCGACACCCACTGGCTCGTCAACGCCAGCTATCACATCAACTGCGCACCGCACTGGCAGGGCAACTACACCAGCAACGAGTTGCCGCACTTCATCAGCAACATGCCATATGCCCTCCCGGGCAACCCCGGCCTGGGCAAGCTGCTGGCCAGGGTGGCCAACAGCCTGGGGGTCGACACACTGGCGCACGATGCCACCACCCTGGCGCCCGAGTACGGAACCATCGTTCCCATGCGCTACATGAACGCCGATCAGCGCTTCAAGGTGGTGTCGGTGTCGGCCCTGTGCATGGCCCACTACCTCAACGACAGCGCGCGTCTGGGCTGGGCCTTTCGCCGCGCCATCGAAGACGAGTACGACGGTACCGTCGCCATCCTTGCGAGCGGCTCGCTCAGCCATCGCTTCGCGCAAAACGGCCTGGCGCCCGAGTACGCCTTCAAGCTCTGGAGCCCGTTCCTGGAAACCATGGACCACGAGGTGGTGCGCATGTGGCAGGCCGGTGAGTGGAAGGCCTTCTGCGAGATGCTGCCCGAGTACGCCGTGAAAGGGCACGGCGAAGGCTTCATGCACGACACCGCCATGATGCTGGGCGCGCTTGGCTGGAGCGAATACACCGGCCAGGGCGAGGTCATCACGCCGTACTTCGGCGCCTCTGGCACTGGGCAGATCAACATCGTGTTCCCGGTCACGCCCGTCACCGACAGCGCCATTCCCGCGCCACAGGCCTCGTCGGCGCAAGGCTTTCAGGCCGTCTCCCGTTTGTAGAGCAACCAAGGTTCACGTCATGCCCCATCTCGTCATCCTCTACAGCGGCAACCTCGACCACCCGCCCGCCATGGGCGGCACCGATATGGGCGCGCTGTGCCGCCGCTTGTGCGATGCCCTGCTCACCGTGCGCGACGAGCAGGACCGCCAGGTGTTCCCCACCGGCGGCACGCGCGTGCTGGCTTTCCCGGCCGCGCACTGGGCCATTGCCGACGGCGGCG
This sequence comes from Hydrogenophaga intermedia, assembly GCF_023715105.1. Lineage (GTDB taxonomy): Bacteria > Pseudomonadota > Gammaproteobacteria > Burkholderiales > Burkholderiaceae_C > Hydrogenophaga > Hydrogenophaga intermedia_A. The sequence goes on from NZ_JAMBNO010000007.1 coordinate 126,531, forward strand.
CGGCCGGCGAGGCCGCGGGCCGCGGCGGCGACTACGCCTTCGTCTACCTGAACCTGCGCATGGCCCAGGGCCGTAGCGCCGAGGTGCACCGGCGCACCGGCGAAACCATGGAGGCGGTGTGCAAGGCCCACTTCGCCACCCACCTGGCCACCCGCGCCATCGGCATCACCACGCAGGTGGACGAAGGCCACGAGGTGTTCGATGCGAAGAACAGCTCCATCCACCCCTTGTTCGCGCCGCCCGCCAAGGCCTGACATGCTCGACGCCGCCACCATCGACCAGCTCGCCGCCGAACTCGACGCGTCTGCGCGCACGCGACAGCCGCTCACGCACTTCTCGCAGCGCTTTCCGGGCATGACCATCGACGACGGCTACCGCGTGGGCCGCGCCTGGGTCGCACTGCAGCGCGGGCGCGGGGACCCGGTCATCGGTCACAAGATCGGGCTCACCAGCCGCGCCATGCAACTCTCCAGCCAGATCGACGAGCCCGATTTCGGCACGCTGCTGGGTTCGATGAAGCTCGTGGCGAAGGCCGGGGAGGAACTGCAGATTCCCGCGAACCGGTTCCTCTCGCCGCGCGTCGAGGTTGAACTCGCCTTCGTGCTCAAGCGCGAACTCCGCGGCCAGGTCACGGTGGACGAGGTGCTGGCCGCCACCGAATACGTCACGCCCGCGATCGAGATCATCGACGCGCGCATCGAGCAGTTCGACCGCCACACCAAGGCCCCGCGCAAGGTGTTCGACACCATCAGCGACAACGCGGCCAACGCCGCCATCGTGGTGGGCGAGGGCGACGACCGCTACCGCGCAAATCCGCTCACCACCGACCTGCCCTGGTGCGGCGCCATCCTCAAGCTCAACGGCGCGGTGGAAGAGACCGGCCTGGCCGCCGGCGTGCAGGGCCACCCGGCGATCGGCATCGCCTGGCTGGCCGAGAAGCTGCAGCACTGGGGCGACGCGTTGCAACCCGGACAGATCGTGCTCGCCGGTTCCTTCACACGCCCGGTGCCCGCCAAAGCGGGCGATCGCTTCGAGGCCGACTATGGCCCGCTCGGCGTGCTGCACTTCCGCTTCGTTTGACCGACCCGCCATGCAGACCCCCATCAACCCTTTCAAGCAGGCCTTGGCCGCCGGCCGCGCGCAGATCGGCCTGTGGGCCGCGCTCGCGAGCCCCTACAGCACCGAACTCGTCGCCGGCACCGGCTACGACTGGCTGCTCATCGACGGCGAGCACGCGCCCAACGACGTGCGCAGCACCCTCGCGCAGCTGCAGGCCGTGGCCAGCGCGCAGCAAGCCTTCGGCGACGCGCGCTCGCACCCGGTGGTGCGCGTGCCGGTGGGCGTGGGCGAGGTCGGCACCGCGCTCATCAAGCAATACCTGGACATCGGCGCGCAAACCTTGTTGGTGCCCATGATCGACACCGCCGAACAGGCCGCGCAGGTGGTGGTCGCCACACGCTACGCGCCGGTGGGTGTGCGCGGCATGGGCAGCGCGCTGGCGCGTGCCTCGCGCTGGCAGGCGCACGCGCGCTACGTGCACGAGGCCGACGAGCAGGTCTGCGTGCTGGTGCAGGCCGAGACCGTGACGGCGATGAAAAACCTCGACGCCATCGCTGCCACGCCCGGTGTGGACGGTGTGTTCATCGGCCCGGCCGACCTGAGCGCGAGCATGGGCCACCGCGGCAATGCCGCGCACCCCGAGGTGCAGGCCGCCATCGCCGATGGCATGCGCCGCATCCGCGCCGCGGGCAAGGCCCCGGGCATCCTGGCCACCACTGAGGCCGGTGCGCAGCAGTGGCTGCAAGCCGGTGCGCTGTTCGTGGCCGTGGGCGCCGACACGATGCTGCTGGCCAGTGGTGCCGCACAGCTGCTGGCCATGTTCAAGAAGGCCGAACCGCACGGCCCCAACACCTACTGAACACGCAAGGAGACCCCGCATGAACGCCGCCCTGCAGACCAGCACCGTGCTGCCGCCCGGCATGCACCCCGACGAATGGGCCGCGCGCCTGGAGCTCGCGGCCTGCTACCGCGTCTTTGCCATGCTCGGCTGGACGGAGATGATCTACAACCACATCACGCTGCGCCTGCCCGACAGCGTGAGCGCAGGCGAGAAGCAGTTTCTGATCAACCCGTTCGGTCTGCACTACAGCGAGGTCACGGCCAGCAACCTGGTGAAGATCGATCTGCAGGGCCGCGTGCTCGACGGCTCCACGCACCGCGTGAACCCCGCAGGCTTCGTGGTGCACGCCGCCATTCACGACGGCATCGCCGGCGCGCACTGCGTGATGCACACGCACACCACGGCCGGTGTCTCCGTGGCCTGCCTGAAGGACGGTCTGCAGCAGACCAACTTCTACACCGCGCAACTGCACGGCATGGTGGCGTACCACGACTTCGAGGGCATCACCATCCACGCCGACGAGGGCCCGCGCCTCTTGCAGAGCATCGCCAACAAGCCCGCGGTGATCCTGCGCAACCACGGCCTGCTGGCCTGGGGCGCCACACTGCCGCAGACTTTCGCCATCCTCTGGACGCTGCAGCGCGCCTGCGAGATCCAGCTCGCCACGTTCAGCATGGGCGGGCCGCAGGCTGCGCTGCCGGTGTCCGATGCCATCGCCGAGAAATGCACGCGCGATGCGCTGCAGTTCAATCCGAACCACGGCGCCGGGCGCGACGTTTTCGATGCGCTGGTGCGCCAGGTCGATCGCATCGACAGCAGCTACCGCGCGTGAACCCGCAACGTCTCCCATGCAGCGTTTAAGCTCGCGCGCATGAACCTGCCCCCCATCCAGAGCGTGGCCATCGTCGGTGCCGGCGCCATCGGCGGCTGGCTCGGCGTGCACCTGGGCCGCGCCGGTTGCCAGGTCAGTGCGCTGGCGCGCGGTGACACGCTCGCCGCCTTGCGCACGCACGGCCTGCGCCTGCAGCAAGGCGGCGAGCTGCTGCAATGCCCGCTCGAGGCCTCTGATCGCGCCTACCAACTCGGCGCGCACGACCTCGTGATCCTCGCCGTCAAGGCGCCCGCGTTGCCCGGCATCGCGCCCGTCATCGGCCCGCTGATCGGGCGGCACACGGTCGTGCTCACCGCCATGAACGGCGTGCCCTGGTGGTTCTTCGAAGGCTTCGGCGGCAAGCTGCAGGGCACGCCCCTGCCGGTCGTGGACCCGCATGGCGCCATGGCGCGCGCCGTACCGGCGCGGCACGTGCTCGGCGGCGTGGTGCACGCCAGCTGCTCGGTGGATGCACCGGGCCTGGTGCGGCACCACTTCGGCAATGGCCTCATCGTGGGCGAACCTTCGGGTGAACAAAGCCCGCGCGCGCAGGCCGTGGTGGCCAAGCTGCGCGAGGCCGGCATCGACGCCACGCTCTCGCCGCAGATCCAGAAGGACATCTGGTTCAAGCTCTGGGGCAACATGACGGTCAACCCCGTGAGCGCCCTCACCGGCGCCACCACCGATCGCATCCTGGCCGACCCGCAGGCGCGCGGCTTCATCAGCGCCGTCATGCTCGAGGCCAAGGCAATCGGCGAAAAACTGGGTATCCCGATCCCGCAGCAACCCGAGGACCGCCACGCCGTCACACTCAAGCTCGGTGCGTTCAAGACCTCGATGCTGCAGGACGTGGAAGCGCGCCGCCCGGTGGAACTCGACGCGCTGGTGGCGGTGGTGGCCGACCTCGGCCGCCTGACCCAGGTACCCACACCGTTCACCGACGCGCTGCTCGGCCTGGCGCGCCTGCACGCGCGCACGCTCGGGCTGTACCCCGAAGAAGCCTCGCCGCTGGCGGCGCGGCCGCAGCAGGGTTAGCCCGCTGGCGCGCGGCGGGCGGTTTTCGAGAATGTCCGCATGCCTGCCATCTGGTCGCTCGACACCCCCGCGCCCGGCCCGGCCCTGAACCCGGCCGCCGTCTCGGCGCTGATCGACTGCGCCAGCGCGCCGCCCAGCGCCGCGCGGCTGCTGCGTGCCATCCACGCGGTGGTGCCGGTGGAATACCTCTCGCTCGTGAGCCTGCAGCGCGACACGCCCGAGCTCATCGAGGGCAGCTCGCGCCACACCCATGAGCGCGACGTGGTCGCCGAGTGCTTCGCCATCTACCGCCGCAGCTACTGGCGCAGTGACTCGGTGATGCGCCTGGCCGACCGCGTGGCCCGAGGCCCCGCGCGCGACGTGGCGGTGCTGCACTGCCGCGCCGACGAACTGCCCGTGGCCGGCTGGCGCAACGAGATCTACAAGCGCGAGCGCCTCACCGAGCGCTTCACGCTGCTGCACGCGCCCACGCCCGGCGCCGTGCAGGCCATCCACCTCTACCGCGACGAGCGCCAGGGCTTGTTCCGCCCGGACGAAATCCAGCAACTGCTGGGCCTGGCGCCGCTGCTGCGCCAGGCGCACCAGGCGTCGCTGGCCAGCCAGGCCGTGGCCGCCGACCGCGATGCGCAGGTGGCCCAGGCGCGCCGCAAACTGCTTCGCTTGCTGCCCGCGTTGTCACCGCGCGAGGCCGAGGTCGTGGCCCGCATCGCCAGCGGCCTCAGCGCCGACGGCATCGCCGCCGACCTCGACGTGGCACCCTCGACCGTGGTGACGTTGAGAAAGCGCGCCTACGCCAAGCTCGCCGAAGCCGGGTTGCCGGCAGACCGGCTGCGGCTGGCGCGCTGGCTCGCCTGATGCCCCCGTCCATCCCCCCCGAAGGGGACAAGCCGCCAGCGCCAGCTGCCTAGCATGGCCGCTCCATCCCCAAGAGGAGGAGACGCCCCATGTGGCTGCGCAATTGCTGGTACGTGATCGCCTGGGACCACGAGATCCCGCCCGCGGATTCGCCGCAGCTGTTCACGCGCACCGTGCTCGGCGAGCCGGTGCTGGTCTATCGCACCCAGGCGGGTGATCTGATAGCGCTGGAAGATCGCTGCTGCCACCGGCACGCGCCGCTGTCGGTGGGCAAGCGCGAGGGCGACTGCGTGCGTTGCGGCTACCACGGCCTCAAGTTCGACCACCGCGGCCAGTGCGTCGAGGCCCCGGGCATCGACATCATCCCGGTCAAGGCGCGCGTGAAGCGCTACCCGCTGGTGCTGCAGAACAAGTGGGTTTTCGTGTGGATGGGCGACCCTGCGCTGGCCGACGACGCGCTGCTGCCCGACAACTTCAGCTGCGATTCGCCCGAGTGGCAGAACAAGCCCGGTTACCTGCACTACGACACGCCTTACCTGCTGATCTGCGACAACCTGCTCGATTTCTCACACCTGTCGTTCGTGCACGAGAAGTCGCTCGGTGGCTCTACGCGCATCGCGCAGGCGCGGCCGGTGATCGAACCCGTGCCCGGCCCCAACGCCGAGTGGCCGCAGATCGGCATCAAGGTCTCACGCCATGTGAGCGACGTGCCGCCGCCGCCGTTCTACCAACGCTTCCGCCGCTTCGACACCAACCTCGACCGCTGGTTCGTCTACGACTTCCTGCTGCCAGGCACGCTGCTGATGCACTCGGGCGGACGCCCCAGCGGCAGCGACGCCGATGCGCCCGGCCCGTCGGTGCGCCTGCACTCGTGCCAGACGCTCACCCCCGAGACCGCCACCACCACGCACTACTTCTTCCAGCAGTCGCATCCCACCGGCGAGGGCGATGAGACCGTGACGCAGAGCATCTTCGACAGCCTGATCGGTGCGTTCAACGAGGACCGCGACATGATCACCGCCCAGCACCGCAACATCCAGCACAACCCCGCGCTGCCCATGCTGCCGCTGGCCATGGACGCCGCGCTGATCCAGTTCCGCCGCCTGCTCGAAGCGCGCGTGCGCGCCGAACAGCAGGCACCGACCCTTTCCCCCACCCGACCGGCCACCACGGCCTGACAACGACCCGGAGACATGCCCATGAACCGCCACACCCTGACTTTCGCCGCCCTGATGACCCTAGGCGCCAGCGCCGGTGCACAGACCGTGCTCAACGTCTCCACCTGGCTGCCGCCCACGCACGGCGCCACCATGGCGCAGAACCAGTGGTGCGAAGCGGTCGAGAAGGAAACCAAAGGCAGCGTGAAGTGCAACCTGCTGCCCAAGGCCGTGTCGGCGCCGCCCGGCACCTTCGATGCGGTGCGCGACGGCCTGGCCGATGTGTCTTACACGGTGGACGGCTACACACCCGGGCGCTTCATCTTCACCCAGGTGGCCGAGTTTCCCTTCCTGGGCGACACCTCCATGGCGACCAGCGTGGCCTACCAGCGCATCTACGACAAGTACTTCGCCCCGTTGGGCGAGCACCGCGGCGTGAAGGTGCTGGGCGTGTTCACCCACGGCCCCGGCATCATCTTCACCACCAAGCAGCCCGTCACCAGCGCGGCCGAAGCCGCCAAGCTCAAGTTCCGCATCGGCGGTGGCAACATCAACGAGCTGTCCAAGCTCATGGGCTGGAACACCACGCTCAAGCCGGCCACCGAGTCGTTCGAACTGCTCTCCACCGGCGTCATGGACGGCACCTTCTTCCCCGACGAATCCCTGCAGTCCATGCGCCTGAGCATGGTGAAGTACGCCACCACCTTCCCGGGCGGGCTCTACAACACCAGCTTCGTTTTCATGATGAACCCGGCCAAGTACAACGCCCTCAAGCCTGAGGAGAAGGCGGCCATCGACAAGGTGTCGGGCGAGAACGCGGCGCGCCTGTTTGCGGCCGGCTGGGACCGCACCGACGCCGCCTCGCGCGAGATCCAGAAAACCACCGGCGTGCAGCGCCAGATGGCCAACGATGCCTTCGTCAACGAGGTCAAGGCCAAGCAGGCGCAGCTCGAAGACAAGTGGGTGGCGGCGGCCGAAGCCCGTGGCCTCAAGAACGCACGCGCCGTGCTGGCCGAGTTCCGCGCCGAGACGCAAAAGCTGAAGTGAAGGCCTGAGGCACTGTTACCCCGCGAGCGCGGGGAACAGTTTCATCAGGCCGTCGGCCATCACCTCGACCGCCAGCGCGGCGAGGATCAGGCCCATCAGGCGGGTCATCACGTTGATGCCGGTCTGGCCGAGGAAGCGCGCGATCGGCTCGGCCAGCGCAAAGCACACCGCCGTGGCCAGCGCGATGACCACGCCATAGCCCACCAGCGCGGCGTGCTGGAAGAAGGTCTTCGCCTGGTCGGCATAGATCACCACGGTGGACATCGTGGCCGGTCCGGTGAGCAGCGGAATGGTCAGCGGAACCACCGCGATGCTGGCGCGCGCCGAGGTGTCGCTCAGGTCCTGATCGGTGGCCTTGGCTTCGGCCGGGCGCGCGTTGAGCATGGACAGCGCGGACGTGAGCAGCAGCATGCCGCCGCCGACCTGAAAGCTCGCCAGCGAGATCGAGAAGAACTCGAGGATCTGCAGGCCAATCAGCGCGCAGGTGGCGATGACGGCAAACGCGCTCAGGGCCGAGATCATCACCGTGCGCTGGCGCTGCTTGCGGCTGAAGCCCTGCGTGTAGTGGATGAAGAAGGGCACGATGGCCAACGGGTTGACGATGGCCAGCAGCGTGATGAGCGGCTTGAAGTCCATCAGCGTGCCCCGGAGACGTCGACCAGGCTCATGGTGGTGTAGCTCGCGGCGTCCGACAGCAGCCACACGATCAATTGCGCCACCTCGTCGGCCGTGCCGCCGCGCTGCATGGGAATCAACGGCGCCAGCTCGCGCAGCCGCTCGGGGCGCCCCCCGCTGGCGTGGATCTCGGTGTCGATGAGCCCAGGGCGTACGGCGTTGACGCGGATGCCTTCGTTGGCCACTTCCTTGGCCAGACCCACGGTGAAGGTGTCGATGGCGCCCTTGCTGGCCGCGTAGTCCACGTACTCGCCGGGCGAGCCCAGTCGTGAGGCCGCGCTGGACACGTTCACGATGGCGCCGCCCGTGCCGCCGTGTTTCGTGCTCATGCGGCGCACGGCCTCGCGCGCGCAAAGCAGGCTGCCGATCACGTTGATGTCGAACATGCGCCGCCAGCGCGCCATGTCCATTTCGTCGAGCCGGGCGCGCTGGTCCACCACGCCCGCGTTGTTCACGAGGCCCGCGAGGCGACCGAACTTTGCGTCGACCTGCTCGAACATGCGCAGCACCTGCGCCTCGTCGGCCACGTCGGCCTGCACCGCCATCGCACGCCCGCCGTCGGCGCGGATGGCGCGCACCACCTCGTCGGCCGCGAGCGAGTTGGCCGTGTAGTTCACCGCCACGGCCCAGCCCGCTTTTGCGGCCAGCCGGCATGTGGCGGCCCCGATGCCGCGCGAGCCCCCCGTGACCAGCAACACCTTCTCTGTCATAACCCGTCTCCTGCAACCTTCGCGCGCATGGCGTACAAATCGCCTGCGTCGCCAGCGCACGATTACAACAGCCAACGGAGACCCGCATGCGTCGCACGATCGACTATTTCTTCGCCACCATGAGCCCCTGGGCCTACCTGGGCCACGCGCGCTTCGAGCGCATGGCCGCGGCAGCCGGCGCCGAGGTGCGCGTGCGCCCCATGGACCTGGGCAAGATCTTCCCGCTCTCGGGCGGCCTGCCGCTGGGCAAGCGCGCGCCGCAGCGCCAGGCCTACCGCCTGGTGGAGCTGCGCCGCTTCAGCGAATGGCTGCAACTGCCGCTCACGCTGCAGCCGAAGCACTTCCCGGTCGCCGGTGACCCTTCGGCCCGCCTCATCAGCGTGGTGGCCGAGCGCGACGGCAGCCAGGCCGCCATGCGCCTGTCGGGCGCCGTGCTCACCGCGGTGTGGGTGCAGGAACGCGACATCGCCGATACAGACACCCTGGCCGCCCTGCTGCGCGAGACCGGGCTGGACGCCGCGCGGCTCGTGCAGTCGCAGGGCGAGCAGGGCCAGGCGCTGGCCGATGCCCACACCCAGGCCGCCATCGACGCGGGCGTGTTCGGCTCGCCGAGCTACGTGGTCGACGGCGAGATGTTCTGGGGCCAGGACCGGCTCGATTTCGTCGAACGCCGGTTGCTGGCCTGAGCGGCCTTTTCATTCCACCCCGAGGAGACCATCACATGAGCGAAACCATCACCCTCAAGGCCGCCGACGGCCACAGCTTCCCCGCCTATGTGGCCAAACCGGCGGGCAAGGCCAAAGGCGGCATCGTGGTGCTGCAGGAAATCTTCGGCGTCAACGCCCACATCCGCGCCGTGGCCGATGGCTACGCCGCCGCGGGTTATCTCGTGGTCGCGCCGGCCACCTTCTCGCGTATCGGCAAGGGCGACGTGCAGCTTGGTTACACCGAGTCCGACATGAAGGAAGGCTTCGGCTACAAGGGCGCCGTGGAGGCACTGCCCGCGCCGGGCGTGATGGCCGACATCCAGGCCGCGGTGGACCACGCGGCGCAGGCCGGCAAGGTTGGCATCGTGGGCTATTGCTGGGGCGGCCTGCTCACCTGGCGTTCGGCCGCGCAGGTCAAGGGCCTGAGCGCGGCCGCGCCCTACTACGGTGGCGGCATGACAATGCCCGAAGAGATTGCGCGCCAGCCGCGGGTGCCGGTGCTGGCCCACTTCGGCGAGCAGGACCACTGGATCCCGCTGGACACCGTGGAGGCCTTCAAGAAGGCGCATCCCGAGGTCGCGGTGCACGTCTATCCCGCCCACCACGGCTTCAACTGCGACCACCGCGGCTCTTACGACGAAGCCAGCGCAAAGCTCGCGCGTGAGCGCACGCTGGCGTTCTTCGCTCAACACATCGGTTGACGCCATGAAGCGGACCGCGCTGACGCTGCTGGGCCTGGGCTTTGCGGCCGCGGCTGCCGCGCAGTACAGCGGCCCGCTGTTCGACGCCCACCTGCATTACAACGACGAGGCCTGCGTGCACGACGCGCAGGCCTCGCCCGGTTGCCCGCACCCGCTGGCCGACGTGCTCGATCGCATGCAGCGCAACGGTGTGCGCGCCATCGTGGCCAACTCGCGCCCCAACGACGGCACGCGCGCGCTGGCGCAGGCGCGCGAGCAGACACGCGCCGCCGGCGTGACCGTGGTGCCCCTCGTACGCCTCTACCGCAACCGCGCCGATTACAACAACTGGTTTCGCGACCCGAGCATCGCAGCGATGGTGGACAGCGAGCTGGCGCGCGGCACGCCCTCGGGCCCCTACCGCGGCCTGGGCGAGTTCCACCTTTACGACAGCGCCAATGCCGATGGCCCGGTGGCGCAGCAACTCATGCGGCTCGCCGATGAGAAGGGTCTGGTGATCCTCGCGCACGTGGATGACGTGGCGGTCGAGAAGCTGATGGCGCACACGGCGTCGAAGGGCGCGAGCACGAAGCTGATCTGGGCCCACACTGGCATCGGCGGCTCGCCGCTGGCGCGGGTCGACGAGCTCATGGCGAAGTTTCCGCAACTCAAGGGCGAACTCTCCTACCGCCCCGGCCTCACCTGTGGCGACGGTGTGTTGTGCCCCGAGTGGCGCGCGCTGCTGCTGAAGTACCCCGACCGCTTCCTGATCGGCTCGGACACCTGGATCAACCAGCGCTGGCTGTACTACGACAACCTCATGCAGGGCTATCGCGCCTGGCTCGGCACCTTGCCACCCGACGTGGCGAAAAAGATCGCCTGGGACAACGGCGCGCGCCTGTTCGGCCTGGACGAGCCGTCGCCGCGCTGAGGCGGCTGCGTCAGCGCCCGCCCGAGGAACGCAGGTAGCGCTTGCGCCAGAAGTACACGCTCAGGCCCACGGCCACGCCCACCATCGAGGCCATGGCCCACCAGAAGCCGGCGCGCTCGTGGATGAGCGGGATGAACTCGAAGTTCATGCCGAAGATGCCCGCGATGAGGTTGAGCGGCAGGAACACCGCGGTGAGCGCGGTGAGTGTGCGCATGATGTCGTTGGTGCGGTTGCTCTGCGCCGAGAAGTGCATCTGCACCGCGGTCTCTGCGTTCTGTTCCAGCCGGCGCACGTGGTGCACCACGCGCTCGATGTGCTCCAGCACATCGCGGCTGCGCACCTTGAGCAGCTCCAGCCCGCGCTGGCCGCCGATGGCCTCGTTGGCTTCCCATTCCTCCAGCGCTTCGATCCAGTCCTGCACGGCGCTGCGCTGGTCTTCGCAGATTTCGTCGAGTTGGTGCAGCGAGATGCGCGCATCCAGCAGAGAGGCCCAGTTCATGAAGCGCGTGCGCGGGCTGAGCAGTTCGCTCTGCCAGTGATCGAGCTGGCGCGTGAGCTCGCGGCGCAGGTCGAGGTAGCCGTCCACCATCTGGTTGACGATGCGCAGCATGAGATCCGCCGGGCTGGCGGGCAAGCCCGCGCCCACCGTGCGTGCGGTGTTGGCGGCGCTGGCCAGCAGCCGCGCGGAGTACTGGTCCAGCACACCGCAACTGGCGGGGTGCACGGTCAGCAACACGCGGTCGAACACCGCGAAGCCCACCGGGCTGGTGTCGATGCGGCGCAGCACCGGCGGGCCACCGCGGCGCACCGGCTCGGTCAGCACCGCACCGGGCTGGCCGAGGTCGACCTCGGCCTGGCCAGCGGCCAGCCGGCGGAACACCAGAAGGTCGTATTGCGAGGTGTAGTCGTAGTGCGAGGGCAACTGGTTGTTGAGCAGGTCGCTCACGTGCAGGTCCACCAGCGTGGTGCCGCACATCACCTGCAGGGCGGCCTGGATGTTGCCGTGTTCCAGTTCGAACTCGCGCCGGCCGCAGGCCACCCACAGGAAGCCGCGCGGCGGCAGCACCATCGGCAGGCCGGCCGATTCGTTGACGGCGCCGGGCTGAACGTGAAAGACCCGCATGGGTGCCCCGGCCTCAGCCGCGCAGCAGCCGCGCGGCGTCGCGCGCGAAGTAGGTGAGGATGCCGTCGGCACCGGCGCGCTTGAAGGCGAGCAGGCTCTCCATCATCACCGCGTCGTGGTCGAGCCAGCCGTTCTGCGCCGCGGCCTTGAGCATCGCGTATTCGCCGCTCACCTGGTAGGCAAAGGTCGGCATCGCGAACTCATCGCGCACGCGGCGAACGATGTCCAAGTAGGGCATGCCGGGTTTGACCATCACCATGTCGGCGCCCTCGGCGATGTCCATCGCCACCTCGCGCAGCGCCTCGTCGGTGTTGCCCGGGTCCATCTGGTAGACCTTCTTGTCGGCCTTGCCCAGGTTGGCGGCCGAGCCCACGGCGTCGCGGAACGGGCCGTAGAAGGCGCTGGCGTACTTGGCGCTGTAGGCCATGATGCGCGTGTGCACGTGGCCCGCGGCCTCCAGCGCGCTGCGGATGGCGCCGATGCGCCCGTCCATCATGTCGCTCGGCGCCACGATGTCCACACCCGCGGCAGCCTGCGTGAGCGCCTGCTGCACCAGGATGGCGACGGTGGGGTCGTTGAGGATGTAGTTGTGCTCGTCGAGCACGCCGTCCTGACCGTGGCTGGTGTAGGGGTCCAGCGCCACGTCGGTCATCACGCCCAGTTGCGGAAAGTTCGCCTTGAGCGCCCGCACCACGCGCGGTATCAGACCGTCGGCGTTCATGGCTTCCTGGCCGTCGGGCGTCTTGAGCGAGGGCTCGATCACCGGGAACAGCGCCAGTACCGGAATGCCCAGCTTCACGCAATCCTCGGCCACGGGCAGCAGCAGGTCCGGGCTCAAGCGTTCTACCCCGGGCATGGAACCCACGGCCTCGCGCCGGTTCTGGCCGTCCAGCACGAACACCGGATAGATCAGGTCCGATGGATGCAGCCGGTGCTCGCGCACCAGTTCGCGGGTGAAGGTATCGCGGCGCAGGCGGCGCGGACGGGCGGCGGGGTAGGGGGCGGGGGTATGCATGGTGGCATTGTGGCAAACAGTTGCCTGGTGACGGCGTGACCGCAAACGTGCGGCAACGCACGGAATGTAGACATTCCCGCTACCAGCCCCTGGTTTGAACGCTTGTTCTGGTGCAGATTTCGTTACATCGCCCGTGCGGGAACGCACAATGGGCGGCTTTGCACGGCCCAGGGGCCCCGCAAACCACGGACAGACGAGCCTTGAAACACCGAATGGCCACACCCAAGAAAGACCAGCCCGGCGCTGCAGGCGCCGCGGGCGCGTTGCGCAGCAACGAGCCCTGGTCGCTCTCCGAGCACGCGCCGGCCTTGCTGGCCGCCGCCGCCGAGCAGATCGGCGACGCCCTGCAGGACCTGCAGAATGGCGTCGATCAACTGCAGTCGCAACACAAGCTGGGCGCACAGGCGCAATGGACGCTGGGCGTGCCGCTGGCGCGCATCAAGCGCCTCACGGTCGTGATGCAGCAACTGCAGCGTTTCCATGCCGGGCGGATTCGCCAATCCCACGAGAAGATCGATCTGTCTCGCCTGGCCGAGGAAAGCCTGCAGGAGCGTCGCAAGGAATTCGCGCTGATGGGCGTGGAGATGCGCCGCAAGGTCAAGCCGGTGGACGTGCTGGTCGACCCCACGGTGGCGCACGCCTTCCTCAATGCCCTGATCGACTGGGCCCTGCCGCTGGGTCGGCGCATCGACGTGCGCGTGGATGTGAACCACTGGCCGCCGCACGCGCGGCTGCAGGTGCGGGTCCACGGCGACGGCGCTCCGCCTTCTTCGTCCGCCGCCTCGCTGGACAACCTCGACTGGGCGCTGACGCGCCAGATCGTGGCTACCGCCGGCGGCATCGACCTGCAGCGCGAGGTCACGCCCGACGGCATCACCTGCACGGCGCTGTTCCAGCGCACCGCGCAGTCGGTGGACGGCATCTCCGCGATCGAGCTGTCCGACGATCAATCGTCGATGTTCAAGTCGTTGCAGAGCGTGTACGCGCTGGTGGTCTCTCCTTCGCTGCAGATCCGCGCCGATGTGCGCGACGCGCTGCGCGAAATCGGCGTGAGCGCCGACAGCGTGGTCGACCTGTTGCAGGCGGGCGAGGCGGTGGCGCATCGCGCACCGAGCATCATCGTGATCGACGCGGCGCTCAAGGGCCCCGAGTTCGACGCTTTCCGACGCGAGGTGGCACGCCACGCCATGGACATGCCTTTCGTGGAAATCTCCTCCGACGACACCTCGTTCGACATGTCCGGCTTCGGCGAGACGTCCATGGCCAAGGTCGGCCGCGGCAACATCCGCGAGGCGCTGGGCACCGCGGTCATGTTCGAGCTTGCGAAGTCGATCTGAGCCACCGGTTTGAGGCGCGGTCCTTGCGGCCGCAAAAGAGAAGGGCGCCCTCGGGCGCCCTTCTCGCTGGCGATTCGCGGATCAGCCCGCCGCCTTCACCTTCAAGCGCCAGGCATGCAGCAGCGGCTCGGTGTAACCGCTGGGCTGTTCCTTGCCCTTGAACACCAGGTCCAGGGCAGCCTGGTATGCCATGCTGGTCTTGGCGTTGCCGGCCATGGGGCGGTAGAGCTTGTCACCGGCGTTCTGCTTGTCCACCTTGGCGGCCATGCGCTCGAAGGTCTCGCGCACCTGCTGCTCGGTGACCACGCCGTGGTGCAACCAGTTGGCGATGTGCTGGCTGCTGATGCGCAGCGTGGCGCGGTCTTCCATCAGGCCCACGTCGTTGATGTCGGGCACCTTGGAGCAACCCACGCCCTGGTCGACCCAGCGCACCACGTAGCCCAGGATGCCCTGCACGTTGTTGTCCAGCTCGGCCTGCTTCTCGGCCGCGCTCCAGTTGGGGTTGGTGCTCACCGGCACGGTGAGCAGGCCGGTCAGCAGGTTGTCGCGTTCCTTGTCGGCGTCGATCTTCTCGAGCTGCTTCTGCACGTCGCGCACCAGCACCTGGTGGTAATGCATGGCGTGCAGCGTGGCGCCGGTGGGGCTGGGCACCCAGGCGGTATTGGCGCCAGCCTTCGGGTGGCCGATCTTTTGCTCCAGCATGGCCTTCATCAGGTCGGGCATGGCCCACATGCCCTTGCCGATCTGCGCCTTGCCGCGCAGGCCGCAGGCCAGGCCCACCAGCACGTTATTGCGCTCGTAGGCCTGGATCCAGGCGCTGGTCTTCATGTCGCCCTTGCGCACCATGGGGCCGGCGAGCATGGCGGTGTGCATCTCGTCGCCGGTGCGATCCAGGAAGCCGGTGTTGATGAAGGCCACGCGGTCGGCCGCGGCCGCGATGCAGGCCTTCAGGTTCACCGAGGTGCGGCGCTCTTCGTCCATGATGCCCAGCTTCACCGTGGCCTGCGGCAGGCCGAGCAGCTGCTCGACGCGGCCGAACAGCTCGGCGGCAAAGGCCACTTCCTTCGGGCCGTGCATCTTGGGCTTGACGATGTAGACCGAGCCCTTGCGCGAGTTGCGCAGCGGGTGCGTCTTGTCCTTCTTGAGGTCGTGGATGGCGATCGCGGTGGTGATGACCGCGTCCATGATGCCTTCGGGAATCTCCTTGCCCTCGGGGCCCCACAGGATGGCCGGGTTGGTCATCAGGTGGCCGACGTTGCGCACGAAGAGCAGCGAGCGGCCGTGCAGGCGCACGGCTTTCTTGCCGTTCGGGGCCGTGTACTCGCGGTCGCCGTTGAGGCCACGCTTGAGCGTCTGGCCACCCTTCTCGAAGGTCTCGGTGAGCGTGCCCTTGAGAATGCCCAGCCAGTTGCGGTAGGCCAGCAGCTTGTCTTCGGCGTCGACGGCGGCCACCGAGTCCTCGAGGTCGAGAATGGTCGACAGCGCGGCCTCGACCACCAGGTCGCTCACACCAGCCGGGTCGGTCTTGCCGATCGGCGTGTCGGGGCGGATCTGGATTTCCAGGTGCAGACCGTTGTGCTGCAGCAGCACGGCCGAGGGTGCCTTTGCGTCGCCCTGGTAGCCCACGAACTGCGACTTGTCGTCCAGCTTGCTGGTCTTGCCATCGGCCAGCGTGACGACCAGCTCGCCGTCCTTGACGCGGTAACCCTTGGAGCCGACGTGCGAGCCCTTCTTCAGCGGGGCGGTGCGGTCGAGCACGTGGCGCGCCCATTCGATGACCTTGGCGCCGCGCTTGGGGTTGTAGCGCGTGCCCTTTTCGCAGCCGTTGGTCTCGGCGATCACGTCGGTGCCGTAGAGCGCGTCGTACAGCGAGCCCCAGCGTGCGTTGGCGGCGTTGAGTGCGTAGCGCGCGTTCAGGATCGGCACCACCAGCTGAGGGCCGGCCTGCACCGCGAGCTCGTCATCCACGTTCTTCGTCGTGGCCTTGACCTTGCCGGGTTCGGGCACGAGGTAGCCGATGGTCTCGAGGAACTTGCGGTAGGCCGCCATGTCGCGCACCGGGCCGGGGTTGGCGCTGTGCCAGGTGTCCAGCTCGGTCTGCAGGCGGTCGCGTTCGGCCAGCAACGCGGCGTTCTTGGGGGCCAGCGCGTGCACCAGCGTGCCAAAGCCTTGCCAGAAGGCCGCAGGCGCCACGCCCGTGCCGGGCAGCACCTCGGTGTTGATGAAGTCGTGCAGGGCGGTGTCGACCTGCAGGCCGTGGACGGTGGTTCTGGCGCTCATGGGGCGGGCTCCGTGTGAAGGTGGGGGATCAGAAGAAATCGAGCACCGCGCGCAGGTTGGTGCCGCTGGCGGTGGGTTGGGTGTCGAGCTGTTCGAACGGCAGGTTGGCGCGGTTGATCCACAGGGTCTGGTAGCCGAACCAGGTGGCGCCCAGAACGTCCCAGGCGTTGCTGCTCACGAACAGGATCTGCGCGCGCGCCAGGCCGGTGGCCTGCTCGCCCAACGCGTAGAGCGACGGCGCGATCTTGTATTGGCGCACCGCATCGGCGCTGATGACCGGGTCGATCAGGCTGTCCAGGCCCGCGCTGCGCAGCGCGATGCCCAGCATCTCGGGATCGCCGTTGGACAGGATGCCGGTGGTGATGCCTTGTGAGCGCAGCGCCTGGATCACCTCGCGGTTCTCGGGGTAGGCCGAGAGGTGGCGGTACTGGTTCATGAGGCTGGCCGCCGCGTCGGCGTAGGTGGCCCAGTCGTCCACCGCCTGCGGCACGATGGCCTGGATCGCATAGCGCAATGCGCGCTCGGTGATGTCCCAGAAGCTGAGGTAGCGCGCGGGGTCGCCGCTCATGGTGACGAGGCGCGAATAGTCGATCTGGCGGTCGCGCCAGAGCACGGCCAGCCGCGCGCCGCGGCCCGGGAAGAGTTGTTCCGCGCGCAGGCCCACGCTGTAGACGTCGAACAGCGTGCCGTAGGCGTCGAAAAGCACGGCCTGGGGTTTGGGCATGCCCATACTCTATTGCTGACCTGGGCTGCCATTGATGGCCCATCGGGCCATTTATCCATGACTTTTTTGCGTGTAATCTGCGTGCCTTGACCCCTCGCCTGGAGCCCGCGTGTCCGCCGCCAACCCTGCCACTGACGAATCCCCGCCCACGCTGCCGCTGCACGGCATCCGCGTCGTCGAGTTCACCCACATGGTCATGGGGCCCACCTGCGGCCTGGTGCTGGCCGATCTCGGCGCCGAGGTCATCAAGGTGGAGCCGCCCACGGGCGACAACACGCGTCACCTGCTGGGTTCGGGCGCGGGCTTCTTCCCGCTCTTCAACCGCAGCAAGAAGAGCGTGGTGCTCGACCTGCACAGCGACGAGGGCCGCGCGGCGGCGTTGAAACTCATCGCCACCGCCGACGTGGTGGGCGAGAACTTCAAGCCCTCGACGATGAAGAAGCTGGGTCTGGACTACGCCAGCCTCAAGGACCGCTTTCCGCGCTTGATCTACGTGAGCCACAAGGGCTTCCTGCCCGGGCCCTACGACCACCGCACCGCGCTGGACGAGGTGGTGCAGATGATGGGCGGGCTCGCCTACATGACCGGGCGCCCCGGCGACCCGCTGCGCGCGGGCACCAGCGTCAACGACATCATGGGCGGCATGTTCGGCGCCATCGCGGTGCTGGCCGCCCTGCGCGAGCGCGAGTTCACCGGCCGCGGCCAGGAGGTGCAGAGCGCGCTGTTCGAGAACAACATCTTCCTGGTGGCGCAGCACATGCTGCAGTACGCGGTCACCGGTGTGCCCGCCAACCCCATGCCGCAGCGCATCTCGCCCTGGGGCATCTACGACGTCTTCGAGGTGGCCGAGGGCGAGCAGATTTTCCTGGCGGTGGTGAGCGACACGCAGTGGGCGATCTTCTGCAATGCCATGGGCTGGGACGACTGGAAGGGCGATGAGCGCCTGCGCAGCAACAACGACCGGGTGCGCGCGCGCGACTGGTTGCTGCCCGAGATGCGGCGCCGGGTCGCTGCGCGCAGCAAGCGGGAACTGGCCGAGCTGTTCGAGTCGCACGGTCTGCCGTTCGCGCCGATCACCAGGCCCCACGAGTTGCTCGAAGACCCCCACCTCAAGGCCACCGGCGGGCTGGCGCCGATCACCCTGCCCGACGGCGAACGCGCCGGCCAGACCGTGTCCACCGTGCCATTGCCCTTCACCCTGCACGGCCAGCGCCTGCCCGTGCGCAGCCCGCCAAGGCTGGGCGAGCACAGTGCCGAGGTGTTGCGCGCCCTGGGTTACGACGACGCGGCCATCGAGCGCCTGGGCCGCGCAGCGCCCCGGCCCGCCGGCCAGACCTGAACATGGACAAGCTCAAGCAGCTCGAAACCTTCGTCTCGGTGGCCACGCGCGGCAGCCTCACGGCCGCAGCGCGCGCCGAATCGGTGGCGCCGGCCATCATCGGGCGTCGGCTCGACGCGCTCGAATCGCGCCTGGGCGTGAAGCTGCTGGTGCGCACCACGCGGCGCATTTCGCTCACGCACGAGGGCAGTGCCTTCCTTGAGGACTGCCAGCGCCTGCTGACCGACCTCTCCAACGCCGAGGCCAGCGTGAGCGCGGGCGGCGTCAAGGCCAGCGGCCACCTGCGCATCACCGCCCCCGCGGGTTTCGGCCGGCGCCACGTGGCCCCGCTGGTGCCGCGCTTTCGCGACCTTCACCCGGAGGTCACCATCTCGCTCAACCTGTCGGACCGCGTGGTCGACGTGGCGGGTGAGGGCTACGACTGCGCGGTGCGCGTGGGCGACCTGCCCGACTCATCGCTGGTGAGCGTGCGCCTGGCCGACAACCGCCGTCTCTGCGTGGCCGCGCCCGCCTACCTGCAGCGCCGCGGTACGCCCGCCACGCCGGCCGATCTGGCGCGCCACGACTGCCTTACGCTGTCCAGCGATGCGTCGCAGACGCGTGGCTGGGCGTTCTCCATGCCGGTCGATGGCGGTGAGGCCGGTGCGCGCGAGGTGCACTACCTGCGCCCCGGCGGCCCACTGGACTGCAGCGACGGTCAGGTGCTGCACGAGTGGTGCCTGTCCGGCCTGGGCCTGGCCTGGCGCAGCACCTGGGAGGTGGAGGCCGACATCCAGGCCGGCCGCCTGCAAAGCGTGCTCGACGACTTCGCCGCGCCGCCCAACGGCATCTACGCGCTGTTCCCGCAGCGCAAGCACCTGGCGCTGCGCGTGCGCCTGTGGATCGATTTCCTCAAGCACGAGTACGGGCGGGCGGCGTACTGGGCGGGGCGTTGAGCGGCCGCAGGGCGGCATCCAGCAGGCAGGGCGCGCGCCCGGCCTCCGCGATGCGCGAGCCGTCACCACCGACGGCGGTGCTCAGCCCGTTGTAGACCGTCCCGCCCTCCTGCCCGCAGGCATTCGCATAGGCGATCGCCAGGCCCGACCGCAGCGCCGCGTCGGGCAGGCGGACGTGCTGCACGTCATCGAAGCCCGCCATGTTGGCGGTGGGCACCATCACGGCGTGCGCGCCGCGCGCGGCCAGCGATTGCAGCGGTGCATCGTGCTCCACGTCGAAGCAGATCAGCAGGCCCAGGCGCCAGCCTTGCCAGGCGAACAGCGCGGGTGGGTCCATGCCGGGCGAGAAGCGCTGCGCGTCGCCGTCGCCAAACAGGTGGATCTTGCGGTGAACCGCAAGCACCGTGCCCGAGGCGTCGATGGCGGCGGCGCTGTTGTACGGCAGGGCGCCGGGGTTCGCTTCGGGCCAGCCGGTGACGAGGCCGATGCCTTCTCGCAGTGCGATCGCGCGCACCGCCGCGATCAGCGGCCCGTCCACCGGCTCGGCGCGCGCGGCGATCAGCGCGGGATCGATCAGGTAGCCGGTGAGGAACATCTCCGGCGTGATCAGCCAGTGCGCGCCCTGTGCGGCCGCGTCGCGTGCCACGGTCTGCAGCCGCGTGAGCGCCTCGGCGCTGTCGGCCGGGTGCGGCGTCTGCCACAGCGCCAGGCGCAAGGCGTCCATGGCGTCAATCCGGCAGGGCCACCGGCCCGATGCGGGGATAGGCCTCGCATGGCCCGGGGTTGTCGTCGTGGGCGGTGCCGCCCAACTGGCGCACGATGCCCGCCACCGCGTTGAGCGCGGTCTGCACCGCGCCCTCCACCCAGGCGGGCGTGAAGGACACGTCGTCGCCCGCGAGGAACAGCCCGCGTTCCTGCGCGGGCAGCGCGTCCTGCAGGAAGTGTCCGTACATGCGGTGGTTGTAGCGGTAGTGGCCCGGCAGCGCGCCCTTGAAGGCGCCCAGGAAGTGCGGGTCGGCCTCCCACGACACGCTGATCGGGTCGCCGATGACATGGCTGGCGATGTCCACGTCGGGATAAATCTTCTTCAGTGCCGACAAGGCGAGCTGCACGCGCCGCGATGTCGGGTGCGGCAGCATCTTGAGCGCGTCGCTCATCCAGGCGTAGCTCAGGCAGATCACGCCGGGTTGGTCGGGCCCGTTGTCGAACAGGTAGGTGCCGCGCGTGAGGCGGTCGGTGAGCGTCATGCCCATCACCGGCCAACCGTCGGCGCGCAGATCGTTCCAGAGCGGCCGGTCGACCATCACGAAGGTCTTGGACGACTGCATGTAGCGCGTGCGGTCCAGCGCCATCCACAGCTTGTGCGACAGCAGCGACTCCTCGACCGCGATCTGCGTGGTGAGCAGCCAGCTCTGGCAGGTGACCAGCACCGCGGCGTAGCGGCGGGTGTTGCCGAGCACGTCGGTCACCGCCAGGCGGCCATCGGGTGCGCGCGCGATCGCCGCCACACCGGGCCGGGGTGCGCCGCCGTGCAGCTGCGCGAGCGAGGTGCCCGCGCCCCAGTGCTGCATCGCGCGCGCCGCTGGCGCGTGTTGCCACAGGCCCTGCGGCACCTGCTGCACGCCGCCCACCACGAGGTGCTGGTCTTCGTCGCAACCCGTGAGCACCACGCGCAGGATCTCCAGCATCGAGTTGGGGAAGTCGGAATCCCAGCCGCCGGTGCCAAAGCCAACCTGGCCGAACACCTCGCGGTGGTGGAACGAGAGCCGCTGGAACGCGCTGGACTGCGCGACGAAGTCGTAGAAGGTGCGGTCGTCCCAGAGCGGTACCAGCCGGTCCCACAGCGCCTTCAGGCGCGGCACGTCGCGCTCGCGCAGGGCGTCCTGCAGTTCGCCGAAACCGGCGCCTTCTTCGAGCGCGCTGGCCCAGGCGTCAGCCACCTCACGAAACAGCGGCGGCAGATCTGCCAGCGTGCGCGCGCGGTGCGTGCAGCCCTCGAGGTCGATCACCGTGCAGCCGGCCGCGGGCGTCAACGGGTTGGGGAAGGGCCGGGTCTGCAGCCCGAGTTGGTGCACGTAGTGGAAGAAGGCCGTGCCCGAGCGCGGAAAGCGCATGCCGCCCAGCTCGGCCACCACCCCGTGACCGCCTTCAAAGGCCTGCGAGCGCAAGCGCCCGCCCAGGCGCGAGGCCTCATAGACGACAGGCCTGAGGCCCAGCCTCATGAGCTCGTGCGCGGCGGTCATGCCCGCCATGCCCGCGCCCACGATGGCCACCTCGGTGCCGTGCAGGTCGCGCGGCAGGCGGCCCAGGCCCGCGGGGTGGCGCAGCCAGTCGTCGAAGGCGAAGGGGAAGTCGGGGCCGAAGACGGTGACGGGTTGGTTCGATGCCATGGTGCTCAGAAGAGGGACAGCAGCAGCCACAAGGCCGTGCCCCACATCATGAGCGCCACCAGGCCATCCAGCACACGCCACAGGTGCAGCGAGTTCAGGCGCCGGCCCATCCAGAAGGCGGCCGCGCCGAAGCCCACGAACCAGATCAGCGAGCCGGTGGCCGCACCCAGGCCGAACACCTGGCTGGCCGGGCCATAGGCCAGCGAGGCGGTGCCGATCAGCACCGCGGTGTCGAGCCAGGCATGCGGGTTGAGCCAGGAAAACGCCAGGGCCGAGAAGACGGCCTGCTTGCGGGTGCTGGGCGCCGGCGGCGTCGGCTGACCCTCGGGTGTGCGTGCCTGAGGCGAGCGAAACCGTTGGAAGGCCTGCCAGCCGTAGACCGAGAGGAACAGCACGCCGGCGCCGATGAGCGCGCCCTGCAGCTTGTCCGAGAGCCCGCCCAGTTGCGCCAGGCCCAGTACGCCGAGGGCGATCAGGCCGACATCGGACAGCGCACACACCGCCACCGTGAGCCACAGGTGCTGGCGCTGCAGGCCCATGCGCAGCACGTGCGCGTTCTGTGGGCCGATGGCCATGATCAGCGACAGGCTCAGCAGCATGCCGGCGGAGAAGACGGGAAAGCTCAGGGTCATGTCGGACTCGCGGTTCTGGGGTGACAGCGGAGCGCATGGTGCCGCAATTCGGGCTGTTGTTTAATAGAGTTGATGCGAATTCGATTCACTCAAGCCAGACTTAATGATCGATCCGCGCCATCTCGATGCACTGGCCGCCGTGGTGGAGCATGGGGGCTTCGGCCCGGCCGCGCAGGCCTTGAAGCTCACCCTTGCGGCCGTGTCGCTGCGCATCAAGTCGCTGGAAGACCAGCTGGGCCAGCGCCTGCTGGTGCGTGGCAAGCGCGTGCGCGCCACGCCTGCGGGGCAGGCGCTGCTGGGCCACGTCAAGCAGGTGCGCATGATGGAGGCCGACCTGCTGGCCGGTCTGCGTGGCGGCGAGGCGCGCGCGGGCGAGCGCTGGCAGAGCCTGTCGGTGGCAATCAACGCCGATTCGGTGTCCAGCTGGTTCCTGCCCGGTGTGGCGCCGCTGCTGGCGCGCCACCGCCTGCTGGTGGAAATCGTGATCGACGACCAGGACCACACGCACGACGCCTTGAAGAGCGGTGACGTGCTGGGCTGCGTCACCACCCGTGCCGACGCGATGCGCGGCTGCGTGGCCGAGCCGCTGGGCGTGATGCGTTATCACTGCGTGGCCACCGCCGCCGTGGCGCAGCGCTGCCGAACGCCACGCGGGGCGGTGTCGCCGCACAAGCTGCTGGCACAGCCCGCGGTCATCTTCAACCGCAAGGACGCGCTGCAGGACGCCTTTCTGGCGCAGCACATCGGCCTGCGCCAGCCGGCCTACCCGCGCCACTACGTGCCCGCGGTGGAGGCCTTCGAGACCGCGATCGGCCTTGGCCTGGGCTGGGGCATGGTGCCCGAGCAGCACCTGCCCAAACACCCCGCGCTGGTCGAGCTGCTGCCTGGCGCCACGGTGGATGTGGCCTTGTATTGGCAGCACTGGGCGCACGAGCCGCCCTCGGCGCAGCGGCTTACCGCGGCGGTGAGGGCAGCGGCCGCTCAGCGGCTGGCACCCATGCCCTCCGCCGCCCCCGCGGCGGCGTGAGCCGCGCTGGCGCCGGCGCGGTGCCGCAGTCGCGCCTGCAGCCGCTGCCTGCTGCGCGCCAGGCGCGCGGCGGCGTCGAGCTGCAACCGGGCCCAGACCGCGTCCGCGCCGCGCCAGAAGTCCGCCATGGCCTCGCGGCGCAGGGCGTGCGCCCGCGCCTCATGCCGGGTCAAGGAAGGGTCGTTGTGCATGGCATCGCTCCGCTGGTTGGGCTGTGGGTGAACTCTAGAAACAACACCAAATGCCCGAAACCGCATGAAATGCCAATGGCTTTTGCAGAAACTGCAAAACCCGCACAATCCGTTCGATGAAGCTGGACCTGGACGATGCCGAGCTGTTCCTGCGCGTGGCCGAACTCGGCTCGCTGTCGGCCGCCGCGCGCGAGCGCGATCTGCCCGTGAGCCAGGTCTCGCGCGCGCTGGCGCGACTCGAGTCGCGCTGCGGCGCGCGGCTGATGCACCGCACCACCCACAGCCTGAGCCTCACCGACGAGGGCGACACCTTCGCCGCCCACGCGCGGCGCCTGATCGACACGCGCGACGAACTGGCCGGCGCCTTCAGCCGCCACCGCGGCGGCCCCAGCGGCTGGGTGCGCGTGAGCGTGAGCCCGGTGCTGGCCGAGACCGTGATCGCACCCAGCCTGCCTGCGCTGTACCAGCGCCACCCGCAACTGCAGGTGGAGGTGATGGCCGACGACCGCATGAGCGACATGGCGCGCGATGGCGTGGACATCGCGATCCGCACCGGCGCGCACCAGAGCGAGCAGCTTGTGGCGCTGCCGCTGGCCGAGTTCGGGCGGCGCCTGTGCGCCGCGCCAGCTTACCTCGCGCAGTGGGGCATGCCGCAACACCCCGACGAGCTCGGGCAGCACCGGCTCATCACGCACAGCGCCAACCCGGCGCTCAACCGCTGGCCCTACGCCGCCGGCCGTGGCTTTGCGCGCGGCGCGGTGCTGCTGGCGCGGGGCCACACACGCAGCGACAACTCGGCCATCACCATGGCGCTCGCCCTCCAGGGCGTGGGCATCGCGCGGCTCAATGACCTGCTTTCACGCGAGCACCTGGCCCGCGGCGCGCTGGTGCCCGTGCTGGACGACTGGTTCGACCGCAGCCGCGTGCCGATCTACGCGGTGATGCTGCCCGAGCGCCACCGCTTGCCCAAGCTGCGCGCCTGCATTGACCACTGGCGCGCGTGGCTCACCGGGCACGAACAGGCCGCCACCTAAAATCCCCCGATGCTCCAGATCCAACAAGACCTGCTCTCGGCCCTGCGCGACGAGCTGGAAAAGCTCAGCCCCGGTGCGGGCGACAAGGCCGCGTTCGAATCGCCCAAGGTGGCTGCGCACGGCGACTACGCCGTCACCGCGGCCATGCAGCTGGCCAAGCCGCTCAAGCTCAACCCGCGTGCCGTGGGTGAACAGTTGCGCGCGGGGCTGCTCGCCCAACCCGCTTTCGGGCGCTGGGTGGAGGCGATCGAGATCGCCGGCCCGGGCTTCATCAACATCCGCCTCAAACCCGAGGCGAAGCAGCAGGTGGTGCGCGACGTGCTGCAGGCCGGTGCGGCCTACGGGCGCCAGCCCGAAAGAACAGTGGAGCAGGGCCAGCGCCTGATGGTCGAGTTCGTCTCGGCCAACCCCACCGGCCCGCTGCACGTGGGCCATGGCCGACAGGCCGCGCTCGGCGACGCGATCTGCAACCTGTACGAAACGCAGGGCTGGCGCGTGCACCGCGAGTTCTACTACAACGACGCGGGCGTGCAGATCAACACGCTGGCCACCTCCACGCAGCTGCGCGCGCGCGGCGTGAAACCCGGCGATGCTGGCTGGCCCGAGGCGGCCTACAACGGCGACTACATCCAGGACATCGCCAATGACTTCCTCGCGAAGAAGACCGTCAAGGCCGACGACCGCGAATTCACCGCCAGCGGCGACCCGGACGACCTCGACGGCATTCGCGAGTTTGCCGTCGCCTACCTGCGCCACGAGCAAGATCTCGACCTGCAGGCCTTTGCCGTCAAGTTCGACCACTACTACCTCGAGTCGAGCCTGTACACCAGCGGGCGCGTGGAGGCCGCGGTGAACAGGCTCATCGCCAACGGCAAGACCTACGAGCAGGACGGTGCGCTGTGGTTGCGCAGCACCGACTACGGCGACGACAAGGACCGCGTGATGCGCAAGTCCGACGGCTCGTACACCTACTTCGTGCCCGACGTGGCCTACCACATCGCCAAGTGGGAGCGCGGCTTCGGCAAGGTCATCAACATCCAGGGCACCGACCACCACGGCACCATCGCGCGCGTGCGCGCCGGCCTGCAGGCCGCCGACGTCGGCATTCCCCCCGGCTACCCCGACTACGTGCTGCACACCATGGTGCGCGTGGTGCGCGGCGGGCAGGAAGTGAAGATCAGCAAGCGCGCGGGCAGCTACGTCACGCTGCGCGACCTGATCGACTGGACCAGCAAGGACGCGGTGCGCTTCTTCCTCCTCAGCCGCAAGCCCGACACCGAGTACACCTTCGACGTCGACCTTGCGATCCAGCAGAACAACGACAACCCGGTCTACTACGTGCAGTACGCGCATGCACGCATCTGCTCGGTGCTCGCCGGCTGGGGCGGCGATGTCGCCACGCTCGCCGATGCCGACCTTGCGCCGCTGGACACAACTGCCGCGCAGGCGCTGATGCGCCAGCTCGCGAAGTACCCCGAAATGCTCACGGGTGCCGCACGAGACTTCGCGCCGCACGACGTGAGCTTCTACCTGCGTGAACTGGCAGCCAGTTACCACAGTTACTACGACGCCGAGCGCATCCTGGTCGATGATGAGCGTGTGAAGCGCGCACGTCTGGCGCTGGTCGCTGCCACCGCGCAGGTGCTGCACAATGGTCTGGCCGTGCTGGGCGTGAGCGCCCCGCAGAAGATGTAAAGGCCCCCGAGCCCCATGACGAAAAAGTCCTCCTCCCAATCCCGCAGCAGCAGCCTGGGCGGCACCCTCATCGGCTTTGCCGTCGGCCTGCTCGTGGGCCTGGCCGCGGCCCTCGCGGTCGCGGTCTATGTCACGCGCGTGCCGGTGCCCTTCGTCGACCGCGGCCTCTCGCGCAGCGCCGAGGACGACGCCAAGGAGGCCGAACGCAACAAAGGCTGGAACCCGAACCGCGCGATCAGCGGCGCACCCGCCGCGGGTACCGCACCGCCCGCAGCGGCGGCCACGCCGGGCAGCGAAGGCGCCATTTCCGTGCCGCCCGCCGATGGCCGCACGTTGCCGCCGGCGGGTGCTGCCGCGAAGGACCCGATCGGGGACCTCGTGAATTCCCGCCTTGGTCAGCCCGGTGCCGCACCTGCCCCCGCCGCGGGCAGCAGCACCACGGCTGCGGCGAGGCCAGGCGCTGCCGCCCCCGCTGCCCCGGCGGCCGAGCCCGCCGTGGGTGCCGACCCCTTCACCTACTTCGTGCAGGCCGGCGCCTTCCGCAACCCCGACGAAGCCGAGGCCCAGCGCGCGCGGCTGGCCATGCTGGGCATCAGCGCCAACATCGACGAGCGCGAACAGAGCGGGCGCACCGTGTACCGCGTTCGCGTGGGCCCGTTCGCGCAGAAGGCGCTGGCCGACCTCACCATCGAGCAACTGCAGGTCAACAAGGTCGATGCCGCGCTGGTGCGCGTGCAACGCTGATCAGACCGGCGTGCCGCTGCGGCGGCCCGCGGGAACTTTCCCCGTGGGTCACCGCCCAATCGCCCAGATTCACTGACGGAGCTGCCCTCTCATGTACCGCCGCGATTTCACCCTGTCCCTGTTGGCCGCTGGCACTGCCCTGCCTGCGTTTGCCCAGCGCGTGGCGCCTCGCGAGGGCGTCGAGTACCAGCGCCTGCCCAAGCCCGCGCCGGTCGAGGCGCCGGCCGGCAAGATCGAGGTGATCGAGTTCTTCGCCTACTCCTGCATCCACTGCTACAACTTCGAGCCGCTGCTCGAAGACTGGGAGAAGCGCAAGCCGGCCGACGTGGTGCTGCGCCGCACGCCGGTGGCCTTCTCGCCCGCATTCGAGCCGATGCAGCGTCTGTACTACACGCTCGAAAGCATGAATCTGCTCGAGCGACTGCACGGCGCCGTGTTCAAGGCGATCCACGCCGATCGCCTGCCGCTCACCACGTCGGGTCCTATCACCGAGTGGGTGGTGCGCCAGGGCGTGGACCGCGCGAAGTTCAGCGAGGTGTTCAACAGCGGCGCCACCGCCACCAAGGCGCGCCGTGCCGCGGCGCTGCAGGACGCCTACGCCATTGAAGGCACGCCTGCGCTGGGCATTGCCGGGCGCTTCACCGTGCCGGGCCAGGGCCCCAACACGCTGGTGGTCGCCAACGCGCTGATCGCCGAAGCGCGCAAGGGCTGACGCCGCCGCCCGTCTGGGCGAAAAAACTTCACCGAAGCCCGGTGACCGAGGGTGTCGGGCGCGGCGGCGTGTTTAGAATGGCATGCAAGTTTCGTGCCCTCCAAATGCGCCCCACCCTTAGTCCCTCTCTCCTTCTGGCCGTCGTGCTGGGCATGGCCCTGGCGCTGAGCGCCGGTGGGCTGCGCGCCGAACAGGCCGACCGGCTCAAGCCCCTCAACGCCGAGGCCGACAACCTGCGCTATGACGATGCGCGCCAGATCAGCGTGTTCACCGGCAACGTCGTCATCACCAAGGGCACCATCGTGATCCGCGGGGCGCAGGTCGAGGTGCGGCAGGACCCGCAAGGCCACCAGTTCGGCATCGTGCAGGGCAGCCCCGGCTACTTCAAGCAAAAGCGCGAGGGCGTCAACGAATTCATCGAAGGCGAGGCGAGCCGTATCGAGTACGACAGCCGCGCCGACACGGTCCGCTTCATCGGCGACGCCGTGCTGCGCCGCTACCTCGGTACCCAGCTCAACGACGAAACCCGCGGCAGCGTGATCGTCTACGACAACCGCAGCGAGGTCTTCACCGTCGACGGCAACCCCGCGGCCGGCAGCGCCGGGAATCCGGGCGGTCGCGTGCGCGCCACGCTCACGCCCGTGCCGCGCGAGGGCGAGGCGGGTGCCACGCCGCCACCGCCTGCCACCGGCACGCCGTTGCGCCCGTCGGGCACCCTCGGCGGGAGCCGCCCGTGACCCGCATGGCGCCTGCCGCCGACTTTGCCGCCACCCAGGCAATCGCCGGGGTCAGCCGTCTGGTCGCGCGCGGGCTCAAGAAGTCCTACGGCAGCCGCCTGGTCGTCAAGGACGTCTCGCTCGCGGTCGACAAGGGCGAGGTGGTGGGCCTGCTCGGGCCCAACGGCGCGGGCAAGACCACCTCGTTCTACATGCTCGTGGGCCTGCTGCGCGCCGACGGCGGGCAGATCCTGCTCGACGGCCAGTCCATCGAACGGCTGCCGATCCACCGGCGCGCACGGCTCGGGCTGGGCTACCTGCCGCAGGAAGCCTCGATCTTCCGCAAACTCACCGTGGCACAGAACGTGCGCGCGGTGCTCGAGCTGCAGGAGGACGAACAGGGCCGCCCGCTGACCACCGCAGCCATCGACGAGCGCCTGGACACGCTGCTGCGCGACCTGCACGTCGAACACCTGCGCGATTCGCCTGCGCCCGCGTTGTCGGGCGGTGAGCGCCGCCGCGTGGAGATTGCCCGCGCGCTGGCCACCAACCCGCGCTTCATCCTGCTCGATGAGCCTTTCGCCGGCATCGACCCGATCGCGGTGATCGAGATCCAGCGCATCATCGGCTTTCTCAAGTCGCGCGGCATCGGCGTGCTCATCACCGATCACAACGTGCGCGAGACCCTGGGCATCTGCGACCGCGCCTACATCATCAACGACGGCCACGTGCTCACCAGCGGCACGCCGTCGGAGATCGTCGAGAACGCGGACGTGCGCCGCGTCTACCTCGGCGAACACTTCAGGATGTGATGAAACCCGCTCTGTCGCTCCGGGTTTCACAGCACCTGGCGCTCACGCCCCAGTTGCAGCAGTCCATCCGCCTGTTGCAGCTCTCGACGCTGGAGATGGCGCAGGAGGTCGAGCAGATGCTCGACGAGAACCCGTTCCTCGAACGCGCCGACGACGGCAGTGAGCGCGAGGTGTTCGGCGAGGTCGCCAGCGCCGACGCACCGGTGAGCGCGGGTGAGCAGATCGTGGAAGCCACCACGCCCGTTGCGTGCAGCGGCACCGCCGACAGCGGTGAAGCGGGGCAAGGGGCCGATGGCGTGGACGGCGGCGACGGCGATGGGCTGGAAGCGCGTCTGGACGGCGCCAGCCCGATCGAAGAAAGCTGGGAGGGCGATGGCTCGGTGGAGATCGCGCCCGACGACAGCGAATGGGGCGGCGACGCGCCCGCACGCCACAGTGGCAGCGGCGATGACGACGAGACCGCCAGCGCCGCTGATCTCGCGCGTGCGCAGGTCTCGCTGCAGGACCACCTGCACGAGCAGGCGCGCTGCCTGCGGCTCAACGACGAGGACCGGGCCGCGCTGTACTTCCTCATCGAATCGCTCGACGACGACGGCTATCTCGAAGACAGCCTGGAGGCGCTGGCACTGTCGTTCCTGCGCCTGCAGGGTGTGGCCGAGCCCGACGGGGAGTCCGCACTGGAACAGCGCGAGACCGCGGGACAACGTTTGCGCACCGCCCTGCAATGGCTGCAGCACATGGACCCGCCCGGTGTCGGCGCGCGCGACCTGTCCGAGTGCCTTCGGCTGCAGATCCTGGAGCTGCGCAACACGCCCGTGGCGCGCGCCGCGCTCGCCCTGTGCGCGCAGCCGCTGGAGCTGGTGGCCAAGCGCGACGTACGCAAGCTCTGCAGCGCCTGCCGTCTCGACGAGGAGACGGTGCGCGCCGCGCTTGCGCTCATCGCGCGCCTGGAGCCCAAACCCGGGCGCCGCTTCGTCGACGTCGAGCGCAACGTGGTGGTGCCCGACGTCATCGTCACGCGCGCCGGCCGTGGCTTCAAGGTGGTGCTCAACCCCGACGTGATGCCGCGCCTGCGCGTGCACGACGTGTATGCCAACGCCTTGCGTCAGAACCGCGGCGTGCGCGACGGCGGTGAAGGCGGCCACGCCGCCATGCAGCAACGGCTGCAGGAGGCGCGCTGGTTCATCAAGAACATCCAGCAGCGCTTCGACACCATCCTGCGCGTCTCCAGCGCCATCGTGGAGCGCCAGCGCAACTTCTTCATGCACGGCGAACTGGCCATGCGCCCGCTGGTGCTGCGCGAGATCGCCGACGAACTCGGCCTGCACGAATCGACCATCAGCCGTGTGACCACCGCCAAGTACATGGCCACACCCTTCGGCACCTACGAGCTCAAGTACTTCTTTGGCTCATCGCTCGGCACCGAGACCGGGGGCAATGCTTCCAGCACTGCGGTGCGCGCGCTGCTCAAGCAGTTCATCGCGTCCGAGGAGCCCGGCAAGCCGCTGTCCGACAACCAGCTCTCGGACCTGCTCAAGGAGCAGGGCATCGAGTGCGCGCGCCGCACTGTGGCCAAGTACCGCGAGGCCATGCGCATTGCGCCCGCGAACCTGCGCAAATCGCTTTGAACCAACTCCATCTGTTCCTTCCCTGCGCCGCCGGCGTCGAGGATTTCCTGGCCGATGAGGCACAGCGCATCACCGGGGTGCCAGCGCTGCAGCGTTCACGCGGCGGTGTCACGCTCGAGGCCTCGTGGCGCGACGCGCTCAAACTCAACCTCTACAGCCGGCTTGCGCAACGCGTGCTGGTGCGCCTGTGGCACGGCCCCTACCGCAGCGAGGACGACCTGTACCGCGCTGCGACCGACGTGGCCTGGGAGATCTGGTTCACGCCGAAACAGACCATCAAGGTCGAGCTCACCGCGCAGCACAGCCCGCTGCAGAGCCTGAACTTCGCCGCCCTGAAGATCAAGGACGCCGTGTGCGACCGCTTTCGGGACAAGCGTGGCGAGCGCCCCAGCGTGGACACGCAGCGCCCCGACGTGCGCCTGTTCGCTCACCTCACGGCCGAGACGCTCACGCTCTACATCGACACCACTGGCGAGCCGCTGTTCAAGCGTGGCTGGCGCGAGGACAAGGGCGACGCACCGCTGAAGGAAACCCTGGCCGCCGCCATGATCGCCGCCACCGGCTGGGACACGCTCGCGCGCGAGGCCGCCACGCTGGCCGACATCCCGCCGCTGGTCGACCCGTGCTGCGGCAGTGGCACGGTGCCGATCGAGGCGGCGCAGATCGCGCTCAACATCGCACCCGGCGGCGAGCGCCGCTTCGCGTTCGAGAAGCTGCTGCCCTACCAGCCGCACGTCTGGTACGCGCTGCACGACGAGGCGCGCCAGGCCGAGCGGCCCTGGCCCGAGGGCCACCCACCGATCGTGTTCGGCAGCGACGTGTCGTTCCGCATGGTCGACTTCGCGCAACGCAATGCCGCGCGCGCCCACGTGGCCCAGGCCATCGAGCTGCGCGGCGGCGACGCACTGCAGCGCACGCCACCCACAGCGCGCGCGGGCGTGTTGCTGCTCAACCCGCCCTATGGCGAGCGCATCGCTGCGGCCGGTGTGGCCGGCCGCAATGCGGCCGAGCGCGCGCGCACCTTCACCGTGGGCCGGGAGCAGGCGCGCAGCGACGACGGCGAGACCGCCGACGCCTTCTTCGAGCGCCTGGCCGCGCACTGGAAGACGCACTACGCAGGCTGGAGTGCCTGGTTGCTCACGCCCGACCTCAAGCTGCCCGGGCGCATGCGGCTCAAGGAGTCGCGCCGCGTGCCGTTGTGGAACGGCCCGATCGAATGCCGGTTGTTCCGCTTCGATCTCACCGCGCGCAAGCCGCGCACCGAGAACAACGAGGCCTGATCGTGAACGCGGTCGTGATCGACACCAACGTCGTGCTCGACCTCTTCGTGTTCGACGACCCGGCCTGCGTGGCCTGGCACGCCGCGCTGCGCGAGGGCCGCGCCACGTGGCTGGCCAGCGAGGCCATGCGCGACGAGTTGCAGCGCGTGCTCGATTACCCCCACATTGCACACCGCCTCGGCGCGGCCGGCGCGACCGCCGTGCTCGAGGCCTTCGACCGCCACGCCCGCCGCGTCGAACCCGCGCCCAAGGCCACCTTCACCTGCCGCGACCCGGATGACCAGCGTTTCATCGACCTCGCCGTGGCGCACAACGCGCTGCTGCTGAGCAAGGACGCTCAGGTGCTGGCGCTTGCACGACGGCTCGCGCGCATTGGCGTGCGCGTGGGCCCGCCGTCCGTTCTGTCGGAGCTTGCTGCATGAAGACGACCCTGACCATGCTCGCCGTGTTGGCGTTGACCGCCCCCGCCGCAGCCGATGAACTTCGCTGCAGTGCGCCCGGCCCCGGTGGCCTGCAGCGCTGCAGCGCGCCCGACGGCAGCACGATCGAGCGCGTGATGACGGCCGACGGTCGCCGCGCCTCGGTGCTGCTGCGCCGCTGGCCCGATGGCAGCCTGGCCGAGCTGCGTTGCGCGCCGGCGAGCCTGCTCGCCGCCGATCGCGAGCCCTGCGGCCACGACGGCCAGGTGCGCGAGACCACCTTGTTCCGCGAGCCCGGTAAACCCTTCGGCACGGTGAGCCACCAACGCGGCGTGATGCTGCGTCAGACCATCGTGAATCCGCAGGGCGGGCTGGTGCGCAGCGAGGAGTTCATCGACCGCAACGACGCGCCCGACCGGCGCATCAAGCGCGTGTACTACCCGTCCGGGCGCCTGCGGCACGAGATCGACCTCGTCGAACCCGCCCCGCAGGACTACCGGGGGCGCGAGGGCACGGGCCGCGAATTCGCCGAGTCGGGCCAGATCACGCAGGAGGTTGAGTGGGCCGAGGGCCGCGAGCGGCGCATCCGCCAGTGGTACCTCGACGGCCAGCTCAAGCTCGATCAGTCGGTGCGCCGCCTGGGCCGCGACGAATTGCGCGAGACGCGCAGCTTCTATGAAGACGGCTCGCCGGCCGCCGTGAACCGTGAACGCAACGGCCGCTTGTTCGGCTGGCAGCAGTACCACGCGCGCGGCGGAACCCTGCAGCGCGAGGACGAGCACGGCGAGCGCGGTGTGCTGCTGCAGCGCCGCTTCTACGACGAGCGTGGCCGCCTGCAGCGCACCGAGCGCGTGAACAGCGACGACGCCCGCACCTGAGCCGGCGCCTCAGGGCGCGATCGAGAAACTCTCGGCGCGCGCGCGCCGCCACCAGGTGGTGAACACCGCGTGCTCGCCGTCCACGTCGTCGTCGAGCAGCGCGCCGGGCGCGGTGGTCGGTAGCAGGTTGGCCAGCAGGCGCACCTCGTTGTCGCTCACGCGGCGCACCAGGTGGTGTGCGCTGATGTCGCGCGGGTGCTGCAGGCCCGCGGCCTGCACCAGTTCCTTCAAGGCCTTGAGCGTGTTCTGGTGGAAGCGCCACACGCGCTCGGCCTTGTCGGGCACCACCAGCGCCTGCTGGCGCAGCGGGTCCTGCGTGGTCACGCCGGTGGGGCACTGGCCGGTGTGGCAGTGCTGCGCCTGGATGCAGCCAAGCGCGAACATGAAGCCGCGCGCGCTGTTGCACCAGTCGGCGCCGATGGCGATGGCGCGTGCGATGTCGAACGCGCTCACCACCTTGCCGGCACAGCCGATGCGGATGCGATCGCGCAGGTTCACGCCGACCAGCGTGTTGTGCACCAGGCGCAGGCCCTCCTGCAGCGGCGCGCCCACGTGGTCGGTGAACTCCAGCGGGGCCGCGCCGGTGCCACCTTCGGCGCCATCGACCACGATGAAGTCGGGCGTGATGCTAGTCTGCAGCATGGCCTTGACGATGGCAAACCACTCCCACGGGTGGCCGATGCACAGCTTGAAGCCGACCGGCTTGCCGCCCGAGAGCGCGCGCAGCTTCGCGATGAAGTCCAGCATCTCCAGCGGGGTGGCAAACGCGCTGTGCGCGGCCGGCGAGATGCAGTCCACGCCCTCGGGCACGCCACGCGCGGCCGCGATCTCGGCCGTCACCTTGGCGCCTGGCAGCACGCCACCGTGGCCCGG
The DNA here is from genome assembly GCF_023715105.1 of Hydrogenophaga intermedia. Taxonomy (GTDB): domain Bacteria; phylum Pseudomonadota; class Gammaproteobacteria; order Burkholderiales; family Burkholderiaceae_C; genus Hydrogenophaga; species Hydrogenophaga intermedia_A. Next base: position 160,883 of record NZ_JAMBNO010000007.1, read on the forward strand.
CTTGGCGCCCTGGCTGAGCTTGAGCTCGATCATCTTCACCTGCGGATCGGTTGCGTTCGCGGCGAATTTCTCTTCGCTGAAGGTGCCGTCGTCGTTGCGGCAGCCGAAGTAGCCCGAGCCGATCTCCCAGATCAGGTCACCGCCGTGCAGGCGGTGCCAGGCCGAGATGGAACCTTCGCCGGTGTCGTGCGCGAAGCGACCGCGCGCGGCACCCGCGTTGAGCGCCTGGATGGCGTTGGCCGAGAGCGCGCCGAAGCTCATGGCCGAAATGTTGAACACGCTCGCCTCATAGGGCTGCGTGCAGTCTGGCCCGCCGATGCGCACGCGGAAATCGTGCGTGGCCAGCGCGCTCGGCGCGATCGAGTGGTTGATCCACTCGTGGCCGTTGTCCTTCATGTCCAGTTGCGAGCCGAACGGGCGTTTGTCGGTCTCGCCTTTGGCGCGCGCATACACCAGGCTGCGCTGGCTGCGCGAGAACGGTTGCGCCTCGGTGTCGCTCTCGATGAAGTACTGGCGGATCTCGGGGCGCACGTACTCGAGCATGAAGCGCAGGTGTCCGATCACCGGGTAGTTGCGCAGCACCGAGCTGCGTGTCTGGCGCAAGTCCCAGGCGCCAAGCGCGCTGAGCGCGGCAAACACCAGGAACCAGAAACCCCCGATGCCGAAGGCGACCAGCGTGAACAGGCTCAGCAACGCCGCCACCGCGCAGAAGGCGAGAACGGTATAGCGGACGGGATAGACGGCGTTGAGGCGATCAAGCATCGGTGGGTGTCGGACAGGCGGTGCGAAATGCTGCATGAGCATTATTGGCGAGGGTGTTGTACAGGCGAACAATGGCCTCACACCACCCACCGCGCGGGGCAGGCAGCGCGGACCGGGCCTCGACTCGCCTGCCATGCAAGGAGTCCGCAATGTTCCCCATCCTGATGGACGAACCCGATGCGATGAAGGTGGCGCCGCGTGCCTGGCAGTTGCTGCAGGACGCCTGGCGCGGCGCGCAGGCCGCACCGCGCGAGGCCACCGGCACACCACACGAACCCGTGTCGCCCGCGCCCACCGCACTGGCCTCGCTGGCTTTCGGGGCTGCCGAAGCCGACTCGCGCCTGCACCACTGACGCGCGGCACGGGCGGCACGCGGCTACACTGCCGGCCTTTTGCGGCCCGCAGGCCGCCCGCCCCATGAGCCCAGAAACCGACGTGCCGCTCAGCGGTGCCGAATTCGACGAACTCGACGCGCTGCTCGATGAGCTGCGCAAGCGCGATGAGGAAGTGCCCGAGTGGGAGTTCCTCGAAGGCGCCATGGCCGCCTTGGTCTGCACCCGCCGACCGGTGGCGCCCGCCGAGTGGTTGCCGCTGCTGCTGGGCACCGCCGACCTGCCCACGCTGCCCCAGGATGGCGGTACCCATTTCCCGAACACCGCGGCCTACGAGCGCTTCATGGCCCTGTGGCAGCGGCGCGAGGCGGAAGTCCGCCAGGCACTGACCACCGAGGTGGAGGCGCTCGACGACGAACGCAGCTACCACCCCGAGGTGATGGACGTGCGCGGCGCGCTCGCTGCGCTGCCCGAGGCCGAGCGCCCGCCCGCCGATCTGCCGGTGCCCTCGTACGGCCAGGTGTGGGCACTGGGTTTTCTGTTCGTTGTGGAGCAGTGGGACGAGGAGTGGGCGCTGCCGCGCGATCGCGAGACCGCGCAGTGGATCGAGGACGCGCTGGACAGCATCGACGTGCTCACGCAGGACGACAAGGGCAAGCCCGCGGTCAACCTGCACGACGAGCAGTCAACCCCCAGCGTGAGCGAGCAGCGCCTCGATGACTTCGCGGCCGCAATCTGGGCGGTGTACGACCTGCATCGCATCTGGCACAGCCTGGGCCCGCGCGTGGCGCCGCTGCGCCAGGCGGCCACCCCGGGCCGCAACGACCCGTGCTGGTGCGGCAGCGGCAAGAAGTTCAAGAAGTGCCACGGCGCCTGAGGCGCGCAGCATCTCGCTTCAACCAGGGATCTCGAACGGCCCGCCCTTGTCGAGCGCGCGCTGGTAGGCCGGGCGGCCGTGAATGCGCTCCAGCCATGCCATCAGGCGCGGCCGGCTGGCATCCAGTCCGGCGCGCGCCGCCGCCGCTTCGATCGGGAAGCTCATCTGCACATCGGCCGCACTGAAGGCCTTGCCCGCGAACCACGGGCCCTCGGCCAGTTCGGCCTCCAGAAAATCCAGGTGTTGCCGCAGGTTGGGCGTGATCAGCAGCTTCTTCACCTGTGCCGAGATGCCCTTGGCCACCGGGCGTACCAGCAGCGGCGACTTCTTCTCGATCTCGTCGAACACCAGCTTGAGCAGCAACGGCGGCATCAGCGAGCCCTCGGCGTAGTGCAGCCAGTAGCGGTAGCGCAGGAACGCAGGGGTGTCCGGTGAAGGGCGAAGCTGCGGCCCGTGGCGCTCCACCAGCGTCTCGATGATCGCGCCCGACTCGGCCAGCACCAGCGGGCCGTCGGTGACCACCGGCGACTTGCCCAACGGGTGCACCTTCTTGAGCTCGGGCGGCGCCAGCATGGTCTTGCGGTCGCGCTCGTAGCGCACGATCTCGTAAGGCACGCCGAGTTCTTCGAGCAGCCAGAGCACGCGCTGTGAGCGCGAGTGGTTCAGGTGGTGGACGCGGATCATGGGGTGTTGTCTCAATCCAGCAATTCCTTGGGTATGTTGCCGCCGTTGGCCGCGATGTGGGCGAGCACGTTCTTGTGCAGCCACACGTTCATCTTCGCCGAGTCGTTCATGAGCTCGTCCGGGCAGTAGAGCTCCTTGGCCAGTTCCTTGCGCGCCTGCAGGCTGCTGTCCATGTCGAGCAGCTTGAGCAGGTCGACGATGGACGTGCGCCAGTTCAGCTTCTGCGGGTTGGCCTTGGCCTTCGCTTCCATCAGGGCCACGACGTCGACCATGGCGATGGGGTTGACGACGGGTGCGGCCGGTGCGCTCGCGGGGGCCGCAGCGCTGGCGGGCGCGGGTGCCGCCGTTGGGGCCGGTGCAGTGGCCGCCGGCGTGGCGGCTTCTGCTTTGGACAGGCCCAGCTTGTCGAGGATAGTGCTGAAGAAACCCATGGTCATCTCCCGTTGGCGTTGAAGGGCCAGCCAGTATAGGAGCGGGGTGTGACGCGTGGGTGATTTCAGGCCAGGGCCTCGGGCAGTGCCGCAGCGAGGGCGTCCCACACGGTGCGGATGCGCGGGTTGCTGCGGATCTCTCGGTGCACCGCGAGCCACATCGGCAGCGGCGGGATCGGCAGCGCGGTGAGCAGCGGCACCAACTCGGGGTGGTGGCGCGCCATGTAGTGCGGCAGAAAGCCCACGCCGGCGCCGGCGAGTACCAGCGCGTGGTAGGCGATGAGGTCGTCGGTGCGCAGCGCGAACTGCTCGCGCGCGAGCCGGTAGCCCATGCCGGCGAAGCCGCGCACGATGTCCGTCTGGCGGTCGTTGCCGATCAGCTCGTGCTGCAGCAGGTCGGCCGGCTGGCGTGGCGTGCCGCGGCGGCGCAGGTAGTCGCGGTGCGCGTAGGCGCCAATGGTCACCTGACCCAGCTTGCGGCTCACCAGCGAGCCCTGCTCCGGGCGCACCATGCGGATCGCGATGTCGGCCTCGCGCTGCAGCAGGTTGCTCACCGCGTTGCTCACCACCAGCTCGATCTGGATCTGCGGCTGCTGCGCGCGCAGCTGCGCCAGCAGCGGCGGCAGCAGCAGGCAGGCCACGGGCTGGCTCGCGCTCAGCCGCACCGAACCCGGTGCACTGCGCTGCGCGCCGCTGGCCTGTCGCGCGAGCTGGTCGGCCGCGGTGGCCATGCCGCGCGCGGCGTCGGCCAGGCGCAGCGCGTCGGGCGTGGGCAGCAGGCCGCGGCCGGTGCGCTCGAACAGCGTGAGTCCAAGTTGCTGCTCCAGCTCGGCAATGTGCCGGCCCAGCGTGGGCTGGTGCATGCCCAGCGCGCGCGCTGCGCCCATCAGGCTGCCCTGGTCCAGCGCCGCCAGGAAGGAGCGGATCAGCGTCCAGTTGAAGCCCGTCTCATTCATTTCTGCATGGCTGGTGTTTGCGGTTCGTCAATTGTGGATGGGGGCACGCGTTCCCACAATGACCCCATCGCCACCCACCGGAGCCCACCATGAACCGCCGTTCCTTCCTTCGCATCGCTGGCGGGGGTGTCATCACCGCCGCCACCGCCACCACCATCGCCGGGTGCAGCAGCGCGCTGCCCGATGCCGCCATCGCCGCCTGGCGCGGCCCGGGCGACGAGCCCGACGTGCGACGCTGGATCCTCGCGCACGCCATCCTTGCGCCGCATTCGCACAACCTGCAGAGCTGGCTGGTGGACCTGTCGGTGCCCGACCAGATCACGCTGCGCATCGATCGCACGCGCCTGCTGCCCGAGACCGACCCGTTCTCGCGCCAGATGCTGATGAGCCAGGGCACCTTCCTCGAGCTGCTGGACCAGGCGGCGCGCGAGAAGGGCCTGCGCGCCGAGATCGCGCTGTTTCCTGAAGGCGTGTTCGGCCCCACCACGCTGGACGACCGGCCGACCGCGCGCATCCGCCTCGTGCCCGACGCCGCGGTGGCGCGCGATCCGCTGTTCGCGCAGGTGTTCCGGCGCCACACCAACCGCGAGGCGTACGAACCGCGTGTGCCATCGCCCGACGCACTGCGGGCGATTGCTGCCAGCACAGCCGCTTATCCCATGCGCACCGGCTTCGTCACCAGCGCAGACGCCGAAGCCATCGAGCACCAGCGCCGCATCGCGCGCGAGGCCTGGCGCATCGAGCTCACCACGCCACGCACCGTGCTCGAATCGTTCAAGGTGTTGCGCGTGGGCCCGCGCGAAATCGCCGAGCACCGCGACGGCATCTCGCTCAACGATCCGATGGTGCGCCTGCTGGTGGCCACTGGCCTGTTCGACCGCAGCGTGGCGCCCGGGCCCGACGACACGGCCACCACCGGGCAGATCGACGACTTCAACGCGAAGATCGCTGCCACATCGGCCTTCTACTGGCTGGTCAGCGAAGGCAATGACCGCATCACGCAGGTCAATGCCGGTCGTGCCTGGGTGCGTGCACAGTTGGCGGCCACGGCGCAGGGCCTGGCGATGCAGCCGATCTCGCAGGCCCTGCAGGAGTACCCCGAAATGGCCGCGCCATACCGCGAGATCCATGAGCGTCTGGGCGCATCGGCACCGCGCCACACGGTGCAGATGTGGGCGCGGCTCGGGTACGGGCCGTCCATCGGGCCGGCACCGCGCCGCGGTGTGGCCGCGCACGTGATGAAGGCCTGACGAAGGCGCGGATCAGGTGACGAGGTCGAACGCGGCCTCGGCCACCGCCACGCCGTTGACGAGCAGCTCCACCCGGTGGCGTCCGGGATACAGGCGCCGCGTGGTCACCTCGCGCAACGAGTGCGTCTTGCGCAGGGTGCGAACCTCGTCCTGTGCGAGTTCAAGCTTCCAGCCCTTGAACACCTTGGGCGATGTGCTGCCGTTGGCCTTGACGTGGTGCACCGCGTAGTCCACCACCAGAGTCTGCTTGTGCCGCGCGCGGGCGTGCAGCACGGCCTCGATGACCACCGCGCCACCCACCGCCACGCGCGCGGGCGCGACGGTGACCGTGGCCTCGCCCGCGAAACCGCGAGACAACCCCCAGGCCGCGAGCGTGTCCTCGTGGCCTGCCTTGATGAGGCTGCGACTGGCGTGGCGCAGCAGCGCCTCGCGCTGTGCGTTCGCCCCCACGCGGTGTTCGCGCACCCAGCCGGCCACCAGCGCTGGGTGGTCTTTGGCGATGTCGTTGAGGTGGTTGGCCACGCTGCGGCGCACGTAGGCACTGGGGTCGTCCTGCAGCACGCGCAGCAGAGGCAGGGTGGGTGCCGGGTCGACCACCAGCAACTGCAGGCGCAGGCCCCAGGGCAGGCGCGGGCGGCTGCCTTCGCTGGCCAGGCGCCTCACGTGCGCGCTCGGGTCCTGTGCCCAGCGCTGCAGCACCGGCCAGACCACGTCGGGTTGCTGCGCGATGAAGGGGCGGATCGCGAACTCGCCGGTGAAGCGCTGCGTGATCGCGTGCAGGCAGGCCAGGGCGCGTTGCGGTGCGGGCTGGCCGTGCCGTGCCACCCATTCGCCGGTGCCCCACAGCGCCCAGCCCGCGATGCCTTGCGGGTGCAGCGCGCCTTGCAGGCCCACCGGCTCGCCGTCGGCGTCGAGTGCCAACGGCGGCGCCAGCGCGGTCTCGATGACGCCGCAGGCGCGGTCGAAGTCATCGGGCAGGGTGGCCTGCAGCGCGTCGGCCCAGCGCAGCGCGCGCGCCTTGAACTCGAGTGCGTCCAGGCCATCGCACACCAGCGCTTCGAAGCGCGCCGCATCGAAGCCGCGCCAGGCGCGGCGCAGGTGCTGCGCCGCGTGTCGCGCAGTGCCGGCGTTGATGAAATTCTTGAACGGTTCGGCCACGACGTGCGGGTCAGGGCAGGCGCTGCAGCAGCCCGCCCAGTGCGTGCACCACGCTGGCGCGGCGCACCGCTGCGCGGTCGCCATTGAAGCGCTGGCGTTCGGTGAAGATCCCGGCCGGCGTGCACCAGCCGAACCAGACCGTGCCCACCGGCTTGTCGGGCGTGCCGCCCGTGGGCCCGGCCACACCCGTCACGGCCACCGCGCAGCGCGCGCCCGAGCGCTCCACCGCGCCCACGGCCATGGCGCGCGCCACCGGCTCGCTCACCGCCCCATGGTCGTCGATGAGCGCGGCGTCCACGCCCAGCAACTCCGTCTTGGCGCGGTTGGAATAGGTCACGAAGCCGCGCTCGAACCAGTCGCTCGAGCCGCTGAGTTCGGTGCAGGCGCCCGCGATGAGGCCACCGGTGCAGCTCTCGGCGCTGGCCATCATCCAGCCCCGCTCGCGCAGGCGTTGCGCCAGTTGGCCGATCAGCGCGAGCAGTGCAGGGTCCATCGTCATCGATGCCTCAGAAACGCCAGAGCGCGATCACCAGCAAGGTGCACAGCGCGGCGGCGAAGTCGTCGAGCAGGATGCCGAAGCCGCCGCGTGGGCCGAAGCCCTTGAACGTGCGGTCGGCCCAGGCCATGGGGCCCAGCTTGACCGCATCGAACAGGCGGAACAGCGCGAATGCAGCGAGTTGGCCCCAGAAGCCGCTCGGCGCAATGAGCCAGAGCACGAGCCAAAACGCGACCACCTCGTCCCACACGATGTGGCCCGAATCGGCCACCCCCAGGTGCTGCGCGGTGACGGTGCAGGCCCACCAGCCCACCAGCGTGGCGCTGGCGATCAGCAGGCCCCAGGCCTCGTGCGGCAACAGCGGCTGCAGCACCAGCCAGGCCACCCAGGCCCACAGCGTGCCCGCGGTGCCGGGCGCCACACTGGAAAGACCGGCGCCCGCGCCCAGCGCGATGAAATGCGCCGGGTGCGCGAACAGGAATCGCCAGTTGGGGGAGACAAGCGGGGCGGAAGCCATTGCCGGATCATAGGGGGCGCTCGATACTGCCGGGGGCCTGTGCCCAGGCAGGGAGTTCACCATGAACACCGGAGCCATCCTCACCGCGCTGATGCTCGGCGTGCTGCTGTCGGCGGTGGCATCGTGGGGGGTGGCCACGCGCTACCGGCGTCGCATGCTGGCGCTGATGCGCTCCTCGCCCGCCCCGCGCATCGACGCCGCGGACGGGCCGCTGCCCGCGCCGTCGCGGGCCACGCGCCGTACGGTGCTGCCCGATGCCGCAGCGCTGCGTGCGGCCGAAGGCCGGCAGTTGGTGGTGCTGGCCGCGGTGGGCCTGCTCATCGGCCTGAGCCACAGCATGCTGGCGCTGTTGTTCCTCTACGGCGAAGGCCTGCTCTCGCCCGGCCGCGCCGTCACCCTGGGTCTGGTCTATGCGTGGCCGCTGGTGCTCACCTGGGGGTTGGCGCGCCGCTGGTCCTGGGCACGCACCTGGGTGGCGGTGGGCGTGTACCTGCTGCTCATGCTGTTGTTGGTGCAGTGGCGTTCCATCGAACCGCGGCCGCTGGCCAGCACCGCCGGCTGGCTGGCCGGGCTGGTGCTGATCCCGACCGCGGTCACGCTGCTCATCGGCGCCAGCCCGCGCATCCGCGCCATCGCGCCGTACCTGCTGCCGCTGGGCCTGCTGCTGGCGGCTGGCACCATCGGCATCCAGCTCTGGCAGCTCGACGGTGTGAAGGATCCACCCGCGTGGGTGATCGCGCTGGTGCAGATGCTGGGCGTGTGGCCGGCGCTGCTGGTGATCGCGCTGCTGCCCTGGGTCGCGCTGGCCTGGCCGGCGTGGTGGCTGGCGCGTGCGCTGGCGCAGGCTTACCGCCGCAAGCGTTTTTCGGACCTGGGTTATCTGGTGGCCGCGTACTGGGCGGTGGTGCTCGCGGCCAGTGCGCTGCCCTCGCTGCAGGGCGTGGGCTGGATCGGGCTGGTGACCTTGTTGCCCTGGTTGTGGCTGCCGCTGGCGCAATGGGCACTGCGCGGCTGGCTCGCGCCACGCGTGCCACCGCCCACCCTGCTGGTGCTGCGCGTGTTCCAGCAGGACGCGGCCGTGCAGACCCTGTTCGACCGGGTGATCGAACGCTGGCGCCTCCTTGGCAACACCTTGCTCATCGCCGGCACCGACCTGCTCAGCCGCACGATCGACCCCGATGACGTGTTCACCTTCCTCGACGGGCGTCTCCACGAGCGTTTCGTCGCCGGCGACGCCGACCTGGCCGGGCGCGCACGCGCCTTCGATCTCGACCCCGACCCCGACGGCCGCTACCGCGTCAACGAGTGCTACTGCCACGACAACACCTGGCAGGCGGCGCTGGCCGTGCTGGTGCAACGCGCGGACACCGTGCTGATGGATCTGCGCGGCTTCCAGGCCCGCAACGCCGGCTGCCGCCACGAGCTCGGCGTGCTTGCGCGCGCCGCGCACCTGCAGCGCGTGGTGGTGCTGGTGGACGAGCGGACCGACCGCGCCACCGCCGAGGCCGACGCCGCCGAGGCCCCCGCGGGGCGCTTCTTGTGGGTGAGCGCGCGACGCCTGGGTGGGCGTCAAGCTGGCGAGGTGCTGCGCGCGTTGGTGGCTGAATCGCCTCAGTCCGCGAAATGATCAAAGCCACGCACTGTCGCGTGGATCGCCTGGCCCTGCGCGTCCCGCACGTGCAAGCCTTGCTCCAAGGTGAGCCGCCCAATGCGTGTGACGGCCACACCCGCCATGCGGCCAGCGGCCAGCACCGCGTCGTGCGCGGCGGCCTCCGCGGTGAACAGCAGTTCGTAGTCGTCGCCCCCGGCGAGCAGGCAGTCGCGCTGGTGTTCGGGCGCGAGCCCGCGCAGTGCAGGCGCCACCGGGATGCTGGAGAGATCGATCTCGGCGCCCAGGTGGCTGGCGCGCAGGATGTGGCCAAGGTCGCCGAGCAGGCCGTCGCTCACGTCCAGCGCGGCGTGCACGCCGGGTGTGGCGGCGAGCGCCTGGCCCAGCGCCAGCCGCGGGGTGGGGCGGTCCATGCGGTCGGCCACGGCGGCCACATCGCCCGTGGCCCATGCCTCGCCGCGGCGCAGCGCCAGCGCCAGCCGCGCTTCGCCGGTACAGCCGCTGAGCCAGAGTTCGTCGCCGGCGTGCGCGGCGTCGCGGCGCAGCGCACGGCCGGGCCGCACCTCCCCGAACACGGTGATGCACAGGTTGAGCGGGCCGCGCGTGGTGTCGCCGCCCACCAGCGGGCAGCCGTGTGCATCGGCCAGCGCGAACAGGCCGCGTGCGAAGGCAGCGAGCCACGCGTCGTCAGCCACGGGCAGCGCGAGCGCGAGGGTGAAGCCCAGCGGACGCGCACCCATGGCCGCGAGGTCGGACAGGTTGACCGCAAGCGCCTTGTGGCCCAGCGTTTCGGGCTCGGCGCCGGCGAAGAAATGCCGGCCCTCGACCAGCATGTCGGTGCTGATGACGAGCTGGTGCCCGGGCGTCGGTTGCAGCAGCGCGCCGTCGTCGCCGACGCCCAGCACGACCGCGCTGTCGGGCAAGGATGGGCGCGTGAAATGGCGTGCGATGAGCTCGAACTCACCCATGGCCATCGGGCTGGGCCGCAGCCTCGGGCTGTGCGCGCGGGGGTCGCAGGAAGGACAGCGGTGCCGCCCGCAGGCGGCGGCGGATGGCCGCGCCGATGAGCTTGCGGTTGACGCTGCTGATGGCCTGCGCCTGCAGCGCCAGGCGGAACGCCAGGTAGAAGCTCACCGTGAGGTTGAGCGGGCCGATGAGCAGCACCGCGGCCGCCGCCCACCAGAAGTCGGGCTGGCGCAGCACCTCGGGTCCGAGCGCAAAGGCCGCGGCCGTGAGTTGCCCGGCCGAAAGCGTGACGTGGCGAACGTCCAGCCCGAGGCCGAAGAACTGCGCGAACACCGGCACCAGGCCAAGCATGAAACCCAGCGAGATGTTGGCCGCCAGGCCGGAGATGTTGGTGCGCAGCCAGGTCGCCCAGCGCGCGGCGCGCCCGCGCCCCAGGGTGTTCGTGAAACGCGGGTTGTTCGCGATCGCCGAGTCCAGCTTGTGCAGCACGAACCAGTTCTCGACCCAGCCCGCGATGATGCTGCTGGCAAACAGCAGCACGCCGGTGAAGGCGGCAAAGAAAAGCGTCGGCCCGAGCAGGTGCAGCTCGTGCAGCACGTGCATGGCCTTCTCGGGGCCGATCATGGCGCTGCCCCTCGCGAAGTACAGCAGGCTGCTGATGAGCAGCACCGTGGGCACCACCAAGCCGATGTTGCCGACGATGGCCGCGATCTGCGAACGGAACAGATGCGAGACCTCATCGACGAAACGGCGCACCGCACCGGTGGCCTTGATGTCCTTGAGCTTGGCCACCATGGCGGGGGCCGTGACGGCGGGCTGCTTGGTGGCCACCGTCCAGCGCAGCAGCATGATGAGCACGAAGCAGCTGGCGTAGTTGAGGCCGGCCGCGAAGCCGCCCCAGAACGCCGACAAGCCCAGGCCCACCAGCCCGAACTTGATCCAGGTGGTGAAGGCCAGCACGAAGCCGCCGCCCGCCGCCTTGCCCAGCATGGCGCGGTACTCGGCTGCGTTGCGGGTGATGTAGTGCTCGCCGCTCTCGGCGCTGCGCTCGGCCACCTTGGCCGCGGTGAGGTGCGAACTGCTCGCGATGAGCGCTCGCACGCTGCGGTTCTCGATACCCACCTGCGCAAGGTCGGCCAGCAGCGCGGCATTGGCGCGGCCCGATTCGTCGGCCTGCAGGCAGTCCAGCAATTGCTTGATGCGCACGATGCGCTCGCGCAACTGGCGCAGGCGAAACACGATGCCCACCGAGACGCCGTGCTCCTCCAGGTGGTGGTAGACGGTGTAGGCCGCCTGGCGGCAGGCGTCGAGCTGCTCGCGCAGGCGCTGCGCGGCTTGCGCTGCTTCCTCGCTGCGCGGTCCATGCACGCGCACCTCGCGCCGCAGCGCCTCGAAGGTGGTGGGCAGCTCGTGGAAAGGGCGCGCTGCGCGCGCCTCATCGGACATGCGGATGCGGATCTCGGACGCGAAGCCGGTGGCACTGACCTGGCTCACGCAACAGGTCAACGCGTCCATCAGCGCGTCGCTCCACACCGCACCGGCACGCTCGGGCAGCGAGTTGGCCAGCCGCTGCAACGTGGTCGAGTCCAGCGCCTTGATCCAGCGCACGTCGAACGGCGTGGGCAGCAGCAGCGTGTAGAGCTCGGCGAGATCGCGCGTCTCGGGAGTGCCAGGCAGCATCTTGCGCCGCAGCCGGTGGCCGAACTCGCTGAGGAAAGCGGTACGCGGCGCGAAGCCGAAGTCGGCCAGCAGCGGCGACAGATCCACCGTGCCGACGAAGGCGCGCAGCCAGCGGTGCCAGCGCTCCTTCAGCGCCGCGTCGGCTTCGATCGCATCCAGGAAGGCGCGCACGCGGGCCACGCTGGCGGCCACATCCGGCACGTCGCCGCGCACCCAGCTCAGCGCGTCCATCAGCCACAGGTGCCGCTCGGCCAGGGCGGCGTCGGGCGACAGCGTATCGAGCAGGCGCTGGAGATCCATGAACCCGTTTCCGGCCGGGTGGCTCAGTGCAGCACGCGAACCGGCGCGCCGCCGTTGCCGCTGCTCGCCGCGCGCAGTTCGAACCCGGGCACCTCGGCTTCGAAGCGCTCACCGTCTTCGGCCACGCAGAAGAAGCTGCCGCGCATGCTGCCCTGGGGTGTGCGCAGCCGCGTGCCGCTGGTGTACTGGAAGGATTCGCCCGGGCGCAGCAGCGGCTGGTGACCCACCACGCCCAGGCCCTTGACCTCCTCGGTGTGACCGTGCGCGTCCTCGATGATCCAGTGGCGCGCGATGAGCTGCGCCGTCACATCGCCAGCGTTGGTGATGGTGATGGTGTACGCGAAGGCGTAGAGGTCCTCCTCGGGGGCGGACTGCTCGCTGAGGTACTGCGGCTCGGCCTTGCAGGCGAAGAGGTACTTGGGCATGGCGGGATGTTACCTGTGGCCTGAGACAATGCGAGGTGATCGCCCAATGGCCACAGGCCTCGAAGACATGACCACCTTCCGCATCGCTCCGTCCATCCTTTCGGCCGATTTCGCCCGCCTGGGCGAGGAGGTCCGCCACGTTGTCGCCGCCGGCGCCGACTGGATCCATTTCGACGTGATGGATAACCATTACGTGCCCAACCTCACCTTCGGGCCCATGGTGTGCCAGGCGCTCAAGCCGCACGCGAAGAAGCCCGACGGCACGCCGGTGCCGATCGACGTGCACCTGATGGTGCAACCGGTGGATGCGCTCGCGCAGGCCTTCGCCGATGCCGGCGCCGACCTGATCAGCTTTCACCCCGATGCGAGCACCCACGTGCACCGCAGCGTGCAGGCGATCAAGGCCCGTGGCGTGAAGGCCGGCCTCACCTTCAACCCCGCGGCGCCGCTGGACGTGCTCGACTGGCTGATCGACGACATCGACCTGATCCTGATCATGAGCGTCAACCCCGGCTTCGGCGGCCAGGGTTTCATCGACTCGGCGCTGCGCAAGATCGAGCTGGCCCGAAAGCGCATCGAGGCCAGCGGGCGCGACATCCGCCTGGAAGTCGATGGCGGCATCAAGCCCGACAACATCCGCCGCGTGGCCGACGCGGGGGCCGACACCTTCGTGGCTGGCAGCGCCATCTTCGGCAAGCCCGACTACAAGGCCGTGATCGACCAGATGCGCGTGGCGCTGAAGTGATCGCAAACATTCAGGCGGTCATCGTCGACCTCGACGGCACGATGGTCGACACGCTGGGCGATTTCGACGCAGCGCTCAACGCCACCTTGCGTGAACTGCACCGACCTGCGGTGACGCGCGCCGACATCGAGCGCATGGTGGGCAAGGGTTCGATGCACCTGATCCGCACCGCCTTGCAGCACGGCGGGCTCGACGCCGCGGCAGCCGCTGCCCTGCTCGACACGGCGTGGGCGCGCTACCAGGCGCACTACCGCGCCATCAATGGTGCACACAGCATGGTCTACCCCGGCGTCGCCAGCGGGCTGGCGGCGTTACGCGCGCGTGGCCTGACGCTGGCCTGCCTGACCAACAAGCCGCTGGCCTTTGCGCGCGAGCTCCTGCAGGCCAAAGGGCTGGCGGGGCATTTCGCGCATGTTTTCGGCGGCGACAGCTTCGAGCGGCAGAAGCCCGACCCGTTGCCTCTGCGCAAGACCTGCGAGGCGCTGGGCACCCCCGCGGCAGTTACCTTGATGGTGGGCGACTCGCAGAACGACGGCCTGGCCGCGCGCGCGGCCGGCTGCCCGGTGGTGCTCGTGACCTACGGCTACAACCACGGCGAGCCGATCGATCGCGCGCCGCACGACCGCCTGATCGGCTCGCTGGCTGAACTCGACGCGCTCATCGCCTGAGCGCGCGGCTGGCCCGGCGCCTCAGGGCTGCTTCTTCACGCCCAGCAAGGCATCCTTCAACTGCCAGTCGGCCGGCTTGGGGCCGAGCCAGATGCGCATCAGCGCGTTGAAGAACTCGGGCTCCTTGAACGGCTCGCCCTCGACCTTGCCGCGGATGGTGAGCACCGTGCCTGTACCGGGCACCCAGTCGATGTGGAAGGTGTCGCCCTTGTTGAGCTTCTTGTAGTCGGCAAAGATCTGGCTCATGCGCAGCACGCCCGGGATCAGCTTGGAGAACGCGGCGCGCTCCATGTTGTCTTCCATGCCGCGAGAAAACAGCTTGCCGAGCTCGCCAGCGTCGATGTCGCGCAGCATGGTGATGGTCATGCGTTTGGGGCCATTGGCGGACAGCACACCATCGGTGGTGGCGGCCTTCGCGGTGAGATAGAGCCCGGCCGTGTAGACCTGGAACACCGCCTTGTAGCGCACGCCCGCGCCGTTGAGCACCAGCGGGCTGCCCGACAGGGTGATGCGGTCTTCCAGCGGCACGCCGGCCACGTCCACGGTGGCTGCACGCGCCGGCATGAAGGCAAGAAAAACGCTGGCCAGGGCCAGCGCACGCACGAGCTTCAACTGCATGGCTACCTCAAAAAGTGAACGATCGTTCGATTTTTCGATTGTCCCAGCCTGACCCGCGGCCGGACAGCGGGTTTCGCACTAGAACGAAAGCTTGGCCGCGTGACCGGATGCACGCCGCATGGCGTTTTCGATGCCTTTGCTATAGTGCGCGCACCATGTTTCGTCCCTGCACGCTCACCCACGGCCTGCTGCCGCGCCACTTCGGCGGGGGAGCCTGGCCCTGGCGCAAGCCAGCCTGAACGTGCAACTCCCCCTTGCGGGCCACGGCTGAACCCTGCGTTCGGCCCCACGCCCGCCCAGAGCCGCCGGCAACCCGCCTTGCCGGCCCGACAGGAACCCCGGCCGCGTCACCCCACCCCGAACCGCCGCGGCCCCGGACGGATGGACAGAACATGATCACGGAACTGGAATTCAAGAGCCTGGCCCAGCAGGGCTACAACCGCATCCCGTTGATGCTCGAGGCCTTCGCCGACCTCGAGACCCCGCTCTCCCTCTACCTCAAGCTCGCCCACGGCCGTGGCGACGGTCGCCACAGCTTCTTGCTCGAATCGGTGGTGGGTGGCGAGCGCTTCGGCCGCTACAGCTTCATCGGCTTGCCCGCGCGCACGCTGCTGCGCGCCAGCGGCTTCGGCGCCGACGCGAAAACCGAGGTGGTGCGCGACGGAGACGTCATCGAGACGGCACACGGCAACCCGCTCGACTTCATCGCCGCCTACCAGCAGCGCTTCAAGGTCGCGCTGCGTCCCGGCCTGCCGCGCTTTTGCGGTGGCCTGGCCGGCTATTTCGGCTACGACGCGGTGCGCCACATCGAGAAAAAGCTCGTGCACAGCTGCCCGCCCGACACCCTGGGCTGCCCCGACATCCTCCTGCTGCAGTGCGAGGAGCTCGCGGTCATCGACAACCTCTCGGGCAAGCTCTACCTCATCGTCTACGCCGACCCGGGCCAGCCCGAAGCCTTCACCAACGCGAAGAAGCGCCTGCGTGAACTCAAGGAGGCACTCAAGTACTCGGTGAGCGCGCCGCAGGTGAAGGCCACGCAGGCCTACCCGGCCGAACGCGGCTTTGCCAAGGCCGACTACCTGGCCGCTGTGGAGCGCGCCAAGGAGCTCATCGCGGCCGGTGACTTCATGCAGGTCCAGGTGGGTCAGCGCATCCAGAAGCGCTACACCGAGTCCCCGCTGTCGCTCTACCGCGCGCTGCGTTCGCTCAACCCCTCGCCGTACATGTATTACTACCACTTCGGCGACTTCCACGTGGTGGGGGCGAGCCCGGAGATCCTGGTGCGCCAGGAGCACACGGACGAAGGGCAGAAGGTGACGATCCGTCCGCTGGCGGGCACCCGACCCCGCGGCGCCACGCCCGAGAAGGACAAGGCCACCGAGTCCGAGCTGGTCAACGATCCCAAGGAGCGCGCCGAGCACGTGATGCTGATCGACCTGGCGCGCAACGACATCGGCCGCATTGCCAAGACCGGCAGCGTGAAGGTGACCGAGGCCTTTGCGGTGGAGCGCTACAGCCACGTGATGCACATCGTGAGCAACGTCGAGGGCATCCTCAACGAAGGCATGACCAACATGGACGTGCTCAAAGCCACCTTTCCGGCGGGCACGCTCACCGGTGCGCCCAAGGTGCACGCGATGGAGCTCATCGATCGGCTCGAACCCGTCAAGCGCGGCATCTATGGCGGTGCCTGCGGCTACCTCAGCTACGCGGGCGACATGGACGTGGCCATCGCCATCCGCACCGCCATCGTGAAGGACCAGACGCTCTACGTGCAGGCCGCTGCCGGGGTGGTGGCCGACTCGGTCCCCGAGATGGAGTGGAGGGAGACCGAGCACAAGGCGCGCGCGCTGCTGCGTGCGGCCGAACTGGTCGAGGAGGGGCTGGAATGAGCGGTATCAGGGTCCTCATGGTGGACAACTACGACTCGTTCACCTTCAACATCGTGCAGTACCTGGGCGAACTCGGGGCCGACGTGACCGTGGTGCGCAACGACGAGGTCACCGTGGACGAGCTGCAGGCGCGCCTGGACGCCGGCGGCATCGACCGCCTGGTGATCTCTCCCGGCCCGTGCTCGCCGGCCGAGGCGGGCATCTCGGTACCGGCCATCCGCCATTTCGCGGGCAAGCTGCCCATCCTCGGCGTGTGCCTGGGCCACCAGAGCATCGGCGCGGCCTTCGGTGGCACCATCGTGCGCGCGCAGCAGCTCATGCACGGCAAGACGAGCGAGATCACCACCACGCGGCGCGGCGTGTTCGCCGGCCTGCCCGCGCGTTTCACCGTCAACCGCTACCACTCGCTCGCGATCCGTCGCAGCGACTGCCCGGCCGACCTGGAGGTCACGGCCTGGACGGACGACGGCGAAATCATGGGCGTGAAGCACAGGACGCTCGCCATCGAGGGCGTGCAATTCCACCCTGAGAGCATCCTGACCGAGCACGGCCACGCGATGTTGCGCAACTTTCTGGAGCAGGCCGGATGAAAACGGTTGATTTGCGAAGCGACACCGTCACTCAACCCACGCCCGCCATGCGCGAGGCCATGATGGCCGCGCCGCTGGGCGATGACGTGTTCGGCGACGACCCGTCGGTCAATGCGCTGCAGGCGAAGATCGCTGCGCTCACCGGCAAGGAGGCGGCGCTGTTCATGAGCAGCGGCACGCAGAGCAATCTGTGCGGCATGATGGCCCACTGCGGCCGCGGTGACGAGTACATCGTGGGCCAGAACGCGCACACCTACCGCTACGAAGGCGGCGGCGCCGCGGTGCTGGGCAGCATCCAGCCGCAGCCGCTGGTGCAGGACGCGCAGGGCCGCATGCAGCTGGCCGATGTCGAAGCCGCAATCAAGCCCGACGACCCGCACTTCGCGCGCACGCGGCTGCTGTGCCTGGAGAACACCTGGAACGGGCACCCCATGCCCGCGGCCTACCTGGACGACATGACGGCGCTCGCGCGCCGCCGCGGCCTGGCATTGCACCTGGACGGCGCGCGCGTGTTCAACGCCGCCGTGGCCGATGCCGGCCCGGGTGGCGATGTGTTCGCTGCCCTGCGCGCCATCACCGACCGCTTCGACAGCGTGTCGGTGTGCTTCAGCAAGGGACTCGGTGCGCCCGTGGGTTCGGCGCTGTGCGGGCCGCGCGAACTCATCGAGCGCGCGCGGCGCTGGCGCAAGATGGTGGGCGGTGGCTTGCGCCAGGCCGGCCTGCTGGCGGCCGCCGCCTCGCACGCCCTGGACAACCACGTGTACCGACTGGCCGACGATCATGCGCTCGCGCAGCGGCTGGCGCAGGGCCTGGCCGGCATCGACGGCCTGCGCGTGCGCTCGGCGCAAACCAACATCGTGTTCGTCGACGTGGCCGATGGCCGTGGGCCGGACCTGCTTGCGCACCTGGAGCGCGATGGCGTGCTCGCCACCGGCCTGATCGGCCTGCGCTTCGTGACCCACCTTGGGGTGGACGCCGCTGGCATCGACCACGCGCTGGCCAGCGCGCGCCGATTCTTCGGGGGCGCCCACCAGACCGCCGCAGGCACGCGCGGTCACGCCGTCTACTGAGCCGCTGCCCGCCATGCCTGATTTGCCGCAACTGCTCCTGTTCATGGCGGCCGGCTGGCTGCTCAACCTCACGCCAGGGCCCGACGTGCTCTACATCGTGAGCCACGGCCTGCGCCACGGCGCGCGGGCCGGCATGGTGGCGGCGCTGGGCATCGTCAGCGGCTGCTTCGTGCATGTCTTCGCGGCCGCGGCGGGTCTGAGCGCGCTGCTCGCCACCTCGGCCACAGCGTTCACGGTGATCAAGTGGATCGGTGCCGCCTACCTGCTGTGGATGGGCGTGAAGTTGCTGTTCTCACGCGGCGGACGTCTCGACCTGAACGCCGCCCGTGCGACAGAAGCCGATCTGTGGCTGGTCTGGCGCCGCGGCTTCCTGACCAACGTGCTCAACCCCAAGGTGGCGCTGTTCTTCCTGGCCTTTGTGCCGCAATTCATCCGGCCGGACGCCGCACACCCGGCGCTGGCCTTCCTGTTGCTGGGCGTGCTGTTCAACGTCAATTCGCTGCCCATCAACCTGGGCTATGCCTGGCTCGCGGCCTGGGCCGCGCGGCGACTGCAGGTGCTTCAGGCCGCCATGGGCTGGATGGACCGCATCGCCGGCCTGATGTTCATCGGCTTCGGTCTGCGCCTGGCGCTGGCCGAGCACCCCACAAAACCCTGAGGAGACACCCATGGTCCAACGCGTTCACCACATCACGCCCCAAGAGGCGCTGCAGCGCACGATCGAGCACCGCGAGATCTTCCACGACGAGATGCTGCACCTCATGCGCCTCATCATGGGCGGCGAGATGTCGCCCGTGATGATGGCCGCGCTCATCACCGGCCTGCGCGTCAAGAAAGAAACCATCGGCGAGATCACCGCCGCCGCGCAGGTGATGCGCGAGTTTTCGACCAAGGTGCACGTGGCCGACAAGACCCACCTGGTCGACATCGTGGGCACCGGCGGCGACGGTTCGCACACCTTCAACATCTCCACCTGCAGCATGTTCGTGGCGGCCGCCGCCGGCGCGCGCGTGAGCAAGCATGGCGGGCGCAGCGTTTCCAGCAAGAGCGGCAGCGCCGACGTGCTGGAGAGCCTGGGCGTCAACATCAACCTCACGCCCGAGCAGATCGCGCGCTGCATCGAGCAGGTGGGCGTGGGCTTCATGTTCGCGCCCAACCACCACCCGGCCATGAAGAACGTGGCGCCGGTGCGGCGCGAGCTCGGCATCAAGACCATCTTCAACATCCTGGGCCCGCTGACCAACCCGGCCTCGGCGCCCAACATCCTCATGGGCGTGTTCCACCCCGACCTCGTCGGTATCCAGGTGCGCGCGCTGCAGCGCCTGGGCGCCGAGCACGCGGTGGTGGTCTATGGCCGCGACGGCATGGACGAGGTCTCGCTTGGCGCGGCCACCATGGTGGGCGAGTTGAAGAACGGCGAGATCGTCGAGTACGAGATCCACCCCGAGGACTTCGGCATGACCATGGCGGGCAGCCGCGCGCTGCGCGTGGAGACGCCCGAGGCCTCGCGCGAGATGCTGCTGGGTGTGCTTCAGTGCCGTGACGAGCCGGCGCTCAAGGCGGCGAGCGAGATCGTGGTGCTCAACGCCGGCGTGGCGCTGTATGCGGCCAACGTGGCGCCCGACATGGAGGCCGGCATCGCGCTGGCCCGGCGCACGCTCGAGTCGGGTGCGGCGCTGACCAAGCTGGAGCAGCTCAAGGCCTTCGTGGCCGCGTGAGGGGGCGGGCATGAGCGACATCCTCAACAAGATCGTGGCCACCAAGCGGGAAGAGGTGGCGGCCGCCAGGAAGAAAACGCCCCTGGAGGCGATGCGCGCCGACGCCGAAAGCCGCGTGCTGACCCGTGACTTCGTGGGAGCGCTGCGCGCGAAGATCGCTGCTGGCCAGGCCGCGGTGATTGCCGAGGTGAAGAAGGCCAGCCCCAGCAAAGGCGTGCTGCGCGAAGATTTCATCCCGGCCGACATTGCGCAGAGTTACGCCGAGGGCGACGGCAAGGTGAGCGCTGCCTGCCTGTCGGTGCTGACCGATCGCCAGTACTTCCAGGGCTCGGCCGACTACCTCAAGCAGGCGCGCGCGAGTTGCGATCTGCCGGTGTTGCGCAAGGACTTCCTGGTCGACCCCTATCAGGTCTATGAGGCGCGCGCCATGGGCGCCGACGCCATCTTGCTGATCGCCGCCTGCCTCGACGATGCGCAGATGGCCGAATTCGAGGCCATCGCGCGTGGGCTGGACATGGCTGTGCTGGTGGAAGTGCACGATCGCGACGAACTGCACCGTGCGCTCAAGCTGAAGACGCCGCTGGTGGGTGTGAACAACCGCAACCTGCGCACCTTCGAGGTGTCGCTCGCCACCACGCTCGATCTGCTGCCCGACCTGCCCGCCGATCGTTTGCTGATCACCGAATCCGGCATCCTTTCCCGCGCTGACGTGCAGACCATGCGTGCGGCCGGCGTCAACGCCTTCCTGGTCGGTGAGGCCTTCATGCGCGCCGAGGAGCCGGGACTCGCGCTCGCCGAGCTGTTCGCGTGAAGCTCGCGCATGCCGATCCGGCGCGCTGGCCGGTGGCGCCGGGCTGGGCGCCGACGGTCGATGCCTTCTTCGCCTCCTCCGATGGCCGATCGCTGACCGACTTCCTGGCCACGCGGCTGGCGCAGGGTGCCACCGTGTATCCGCCCGAGCCTTTGCGCGCGCTCACGCTCACGCCGCCCGAAACGGTGCGTGTGATCATCCTCGGGCAGGATCCGTACCACGGCCCCGGCCAGGCTGAGGGCCTGGCCTTCTCGGTCGCGCCCGGGGTGAGCTTCCCGCCCAGCCTGCGCAACATCCTCCTCGAGCGTCAGCGCGACCTCGGCCTGGCGCCGCCCCTGCACGGCTCTCTGGCGCACTGGGCAGCGCAGGGCGTGCTGTTGCTCAACACATGCTTGAGCGTGGAAGACGGTCAGCCAGCAAGCCATGCCGGCAAAGGTTGGGAAGTACTCACTGACGCCTTGATCGAGGTTGTCACAAGGAATCCATTGCCCAAAGCGTTTCTGCTCTGGGGCGCCCATGCCCAGAAGAAGGCGGCACGCATCGCCACCCCGCACCGTGTGTTCGCGGCCAATCACCCCTCACCGCTGTCGGCGCGACGCGGTCCGACGCCGTTTCTGGGGTGCGGGCACTTCGGCGCGGTCAACGACTGGCTGCGCGAGCAAGGGCGCGCGCCGATCGACTGGTAACGGCCTGCGTGGGGGCACTGGCGGCGGGTCACTTTTCCATGGCATAATCGCCGGCTGCGCTACGGAGGGGTGCCCGAGTGGCTAAAGGGGGCAGACTGTAAATCTGTTGGCTTACGCCTACGCTGGTTCGAATCCAGCCTCCTCCACCAAGCGCGATGAAGCGGCGATCCGAATGGCATGCCAGCCCGGGCGGGAGTAGTTCAATGGTAGAACCCCAGCCTTCCAAGCTGATGACGCGGGTTCGATTCCCGTCTCCCGCTCCATGCGGTCGGATGTTTGAAGTGTGAATTCAGGCGTCGGGCGTGGCCCGGCGCTTTGCCCATGTGGCTCAGTGGTAGAGCACTCCCTTGGTAAGGGAGAGGTCGCGGGTCCGATTCCCGCCATGGGCACCAGTTGCTTGATCGGTGTTTCGGCAATTTCGTATTTGGAGCTGAAGAAATGGCAAAAGAGAAATTCGAGCGGACCAAGCCGCACGTGAACGTGGGCACCATTGGTCACGTTGACCACGGCAAGACGACGCTGACGGCGGCGATCACGACGGTGCTGGCGACGAAGTTCGGCGGCCAGGCCAAGGCGTACGACCAGATCGACGCGGCTCCGGAAGAAAAAGCGCGTGGCATCACGATCAACACCGCGCACGTTGAGTACGAGACGGCCAACCGCCACTACGCGCACGTGGACTGCCCGGGCCACGCCGACTACGTCAAGAACATGATCACCGGTGCTGCCCAGATGGACGGTGCCATTCTGGTGTGCTCGGCCGCTGACGGCCCGATGCCGCAGACGCGCGAGCACATCCTGCTGGCGCGCCAGGTGGGCGTGCCCTACATCATCGTGTTCCTGAACAAGTGCGACATGGTGGACGATGCCGAGCTGCTCGAGCTCGTCGAGATGGAGGTGCGCGAGCTGCTCTCCAAGTACGAATTCCCGGGCGACGACACGCCGATCATCAAGGGCTCGGCCAAGCTGGCGCTCGAAGGCGACAAGGGCGATCTGGGCGAGCAGGCGATCATGCGCCTGGCCGATGCGCTGGACAGCTACATCCCCACGCCCGAGCGCGCGGTGGACGGTGCCTTCCTGATGCCGGTGGAAGATGTGTTCTCGATCTCGGGTCGCGGCACCGTGGTGACCGGCCGTATCGAGCGCGGCATCATCAAGGTTGGCGAGGAAATCGAGATTGTGGGCATTGCTGCCACGCAAAAGACCACCTGCACGGGCGTGGAGATGTTCCGCAAGCTGCTCGACCAGGGCCAGGCCGGTGACAACGTGGGTATCCTGCTGCGCGGCACCAAGCGCGAAGAAGTGCAGCGCGGCCAGGTGCTGTGCAAGCCCGGCTCGATCAAGCCGCACACGCACTTCACCGGTGAGGTGTACGTGCTGAGCAAGGACGAGGGCGGCCGTCACACGCCGTTCTTCAACAACTACCGCCCGCAGTTCTACTTCCGCACGACGGACGTGACGGGTGCGATCGAGCTGCCCAAGGACAAAGAGATGGTGATGCCGGGCGACAACGTCTCGATCACCGTCAAGCTGATCGCGCCGATCGCCATGGAAGAAGGCCTGCGCTTTGCCATCCGCGAAGGCGGCCGCACCGTCGGCGCCGGCGTCGTGGCCAAGATCATCGAGTAAGCGCCCCGGGAAACCAGGGCAACAGAGCCGCTTAGGGGTATAGCTCAATTGGCAGAGCGTCGGTCTCCAAAACCGAAGGTTGGGGGTTCGATTCCCTCTGCCCCTGCCACCTGACAGGAACCGCATCGCTCGATCAGTTCACCTGTTTCGTGGCACCACAAGCCCACCGAAGTCGCTCAAGACCTCTGGTGGGCTTGCGTGTCTCATGACCTTTGGTCCGGGACGCGCCGTTTTGTAATCATTGTCTGAATCCACATGGCCTCCTCCGACGTTCAAACCGTTTCCTCCGGCGCCGACAAAGCCAAGCTCGCCTTGGCCGTGGCGCTGGTCGTGGGCGGTTTCGTGGCCTTCTACCTGCTGGCCGGGCGCGGCGCGCTTGCGCAGTGGGGCGCGCTGGTCGCGGCCCTGGTCGTGGCGGTGGTCGTCTTTGCCGTTTCCGAGTCCGGCAAGCAACTGATCGCTTTCGGCCGCGATTCGTGGAAAGAGGTCAAGAAGGTGGTGTGGCCCGCCCGCAAGGAAGCCATCCAGATGACCGCCTACGTTTTCGTGTTCGTGGTGGTGATGGCCTTGTTCCTGTGGCTGACCGACAAGACCCTCGAATGGGTGTTCTACGACCTCATCCTGGGCTGGAGGAATTGATCCCATGACCGAGCAACAAACGCCCGCGGCACAAGCCGCTCCCGCCGAAGGCATGCGCTGGTATGTGGTGCATGCCTATTCGGGCATGGAAAAGGCGGCTGAGCGCAACATCATCGAGCGCATCAACCGCGCCGGCATGCAGGACAAGTTCGGCCGCATCCTCGTGCCCACTGAGGAGGTGGTCGAGGTCAAGAACGGCCAGAAGCGCACCACCGAGCGCAAGTTCTTCCCCGGCTACGTGCTGGTGGAGATGGTGATGGACGACGACACCTGGCACCTGATCAAGCACACCAACAAGGTGACGGGCTTCGTCGGTGGCGCCAAGAACCGTCCGGTGCCGATCTCGGAGGAAGACGTCCAGAAGATCGTCAGCCAGATGCAGGAAGGCACGGACAAGCCGCGCCACAAGGTCGAGTTCGTGGTCGGCGAGTACGTGCGCGTCAAGGAGGGCCCGTTCACCGACTTCAACGGCACGGTCGAGGAAGTCAACTACGAGAAGAACAAGATGCGCGTGTCCGTGACCATCTTCGGTCGTGCCACGCCCGTCGAACTCGAATTCAGCCAGGTCGAGAAGACCTGATCGTTTCCAGGCGCTGGCGGGTCGGCCCGACGCCAGCGCTGTTGTTCACACCGGGTCCCCAACCGCGAGGAGGTGGCATGAAACCCACCGTTTGCACTCGCAGGAGCTGAAAAATGGCGAAGAAAATCGTCGGCTTCATCAAGCTGCAAGTGCCAGCTGGTAAGGCCAACCCCTCCCCCCCGATCGGTCCGGCGCTGGGTCAGCGCGGCCTGAACATCATGGAGTTCTGCAAGGCGTTCAACGCCCAGACCCAGGGCGTCGAGCCCGGTCTGCCGCTGCCCGTGGTGATCACCGCCTTCGCGGACAAGAGCTTCACCTTCATCATCAAGACGCCCCCGGCGACCACCTTGATCAAGAAGGCCATCAAGCTCGACAAGGGCTCCTCGGTGCCCAACAAGAACAAGGTCGGCAAGATCACCCGGGCCCAGCTCGAGGAAATCGCCAAGACCAAGATGAAGGACATGACCGCTGCCGACATCGACGCAGCCGTCAAGACCATCGCCGGCTCTGCCCGTTCGATGGGTGTGATCGTGGAGGGCGTGTAAATGGCCAAGCTCACCAAAAAAGAGAAAGCCTTCGAAGGCAAGGTCGACAGCAACAAGCTGTACGCCCTGACCGAAGCGCTCAAGATCGTCAAGGAATGCGCGACCGCCAAGTTCGATGAATCCATCGACGTGGCGATCCAGCTCGGCGTGGACGCCAAGAAGTCCGATCAGGTGGTGCGTGGTGCCGTCGTGATGCCCAACGGCACCGGCAAGACCAAGCGCGTGGCCGTGTTCGCCCAGGGCGCCAAGGCCGAGGAAGCCAAGGCAGCCGGTGCCGACATCGTCGGCATGGACGACCTCGCCGCCGAGGTGAAAGCTGGCAACATCAACTTCGATGTGGTCATCGCCTCGCCCGACGCCATGCGCGTGGTCGGTACGCTGGGTCAGGTGCTCGGCCCCCGTGGCCTGATGCCCAACCCCAAGGTCGGCACCGTGACGCCCGACGTGGCGACCGCGGTGAAGAACGCCAAGGCCGGTCAGGTTCAGTTCCGCGTCGACAAGGCCGGCATCGTGCACGGCACCATCGGCCGCCGCTCGTTCGACGCCGAGAAGCTGCAGGGCAACCTGCTGGCGCTGCTCGATGCGCTGAACAAGGCCAAGCCGGCCACCAGCAAGGGTGTGTACCTGCGCAAGCTGGCCGTCTCGTCGACCATGGGTGTGGGCGTCCGCGTGGACACCCAGACCGTCTCGGCGACGTGATGGCATGAAGAATTCGGGCGACCTCGGTTGCCCGGGTGTGGTGGGTTCGTGGCGCACAGCGATGCGCGCCGCGAAGCCATCCAAGACCGTTGGTGTGGGCCGCTTGCGGCGCACTTAATTCCCCATCAGGGGGCCAACGCAGATGGCGATCCCGCCGCTGTAAGGAATCCAAGGGTTTCGGACATCGGTTGAATCGCTGCAATGAGGCGTGTGGACGGCGGCAACGCCCCCGCACATTGAAGGAGTGAACCTTGAGTCTGAATCGCAGTGAGAAAGAAGCGGTCATCACCGAAGTGACCGGCCTCGCCGCCAAAGCTCAAACCCTCGTGATGGCGGAATACCGCGGCATCACGGTCGCCTCCATGGATCAGCTGCGTGTGAACGCCCGCAAGAGCGGTGTGAGCCTGAGCGTGTTGAAAAACACCCTGGCCCGCCGTGCGGTCGCCGGCAGCTCGTTCGAGGTGGTGGCCGACAAGATGTCCGGTCCGCTCGTCTACGGCTTCTCCGAGGACCCCGTGGCCGCCGCGAAAGTGGTGGCCGATTTCGCGAAGACCAACGACAAGCTGGTCATTCGCGGCGGTGTCTATGCGGGCAAGGCGCTGGACGTCGAAGGTGTGAAGCAGCTCGCCAGCATCCCCTCGAAAGAGGTCCTGCTTGCGCAGCTCTGTGGCCTGCTCATGTCGCCGATCTCGCGCACCGCGGTGGTGCTCGGCGCGCTGGCCACGAAAAAAGGCGAAGGCGAAACCGCTGCCGCCTGATGGCCGCAGCGTCCCGCAAACATCAACCGATTGATAGGAAACCCAAATGGCATTCGATAAAGACGCATTTCTGACCGCCCTGGACAGCATGTCGGTCATGGAACTCAACGACCTGGTGAAAGCCATCGAAGAGAAGTTCGGCGTGAGCGCTGCTGCGATGGCCGCTCCGGCCGCCGCCGGTGGTGGTGGCGCCGCTGCCGCCGCTGAAGAGAAGACCGAGTTCAACGTCGTGCTGCTCGAGGCCGGCGCCAACAAGGTCGGCGTGATCAAGGCCGTGCGCGAGATCACCGGTCTGGGCCTGAAAGAAGCCAAAGACCTGGTCGACGGCGCGCCCAAGAACGTGAAAGAAGCGGTTGCCAAGGCCGACGCCGAAGCCGCCGTGAAGAAGCTGGTGGAAGCCGGCGCCAAGGCCGAGCTCAAGTAATCCGCTCGACCCCGCAGGCTGGAGCGCTCGAAAGGGCCTCCAGCCTTGTGTGCTTTCAGAGCACACCCGGAATTGCTGGTCTCCAGCCCTTCCGAGTGTCTTCTGACCCCGACTGCAGAAGACCACTTGGTTCGGGCTCGCGTGCAATGCGCGGGCCGTCCGCCATCGGTTGGTAGAGGCCAGCCACCAAGCTCGTCAGCGCCGTGCAACGCTGACCGACAGTCGCCAAGACCTCAAGCCCGGAGATCTCATGGCATCGAAGTACTCCTACACCGAACGCAAGCGCATCCGAAAGAGTTTCGGCACGCGCGAAAACGTGCTCACCATCCCTTATCTGCTGCAGATGCAGAAGGATGCCTACACCGCCTTCCTCCAGGCCGATACGCTGCCCAAGCAGCGCAGCAACGAAGGCTTGCAGGCCGCGTTCGAAGCCGCCTTCCCGATCGTCTCGCACAACGGCTTCGTCGAGATGAAGTTCGTCGAGTACAACCTGGCCAAGCCCGCGTTCGACGTGCGCGAGTGCCAGACGCGCGGCCTCACGTTTGCATCCGCCGTGCGCGCACGTGTGCAGCTCATCATCTACGACCGCGAGTCCTCCACGCCGCAAAGCAAGGTGGTCAAGGAGGTGAAGGAGCAAGAGGTCTACATGGGCGAAGTGCCGCTCATGACCGACAAGGGCTCGTTCATCATCAACGGCACCGAGCGTGTGATCGTCTCGCAGTTGCACCGCTCGCCGGGTGTCTTCTTCGAACACGACAAGGGCAAGACGCACAGCTCGGGCAAGCTGCTGTTCTCGGCCCGCATCATTCCCTACCGCGGCTCCTGGCTGGACTTCGAATTCGACCCGAAGGACGTGCTGTTCTTCCGCGTCGACCGCCGCCGCAAGATGCCGGTCACGATCCTGCTCAAGGCCATCGGCCTGACGCCGGAAGCCATCCTGGCCAACTTCTTCGTCAACGACCACTTCCGCGTCATGGACAGCGGCGCGCAGATGGCCTTCGTGCCCGAGCGCCTGCGTGGCGAGGTGGCGCGTTTTGACATCACCGACAAGTCGGGCAAGGTCGTTGTTGCCAAGGACAAGCGCATCACCGCACGCCACACGCGTGAGCTCGAGCAGTCGGGTACCACGCACATCAGCGTGCCGGAAGACTTCCTGATCGGCCGTGTGGTTGCCAAGAACATCGTGGACGCCGACAGCGGTGAAATCATCGCCAAGGCCAACGAGGAACTGACCGAAGCGCTGCTCAAGAAGCTGCGCGCCGCCGGCATCCAGGACCTGGCCTGCATCTACACCAACGAACTCGACCAGGGCGCCTACATCAGCCAGACCCTGCGCATCGACGAGACGGTGGACGAGTTCGCCGCCCGCGTGGCCATCTACCGCATGATGCGCCCTGGCGAGCCGCCGACCGAAGACGCCGTGCAGGCGCTGTTCCACCGCCTCTTCTACAACCCGGACACGTACGACCTGTCGCGCGTGGGCCGCATGAAGTTCAACGCCCGTGTCGGCCGCAACGAAGCGACCGGCCCGATGGTGCTGTCCAACGAAGACATCCTGGCCGTGGTCAAGATTCTGGTGGACCTGCGCAACGGCCGTGGCGAAGTCGACGACATCGACCACCTGGGCAACCGCCGCGTGCGCTGCGTGGGTGAGCTGGCCGAGAACCAGTACCGCACCGGTCTGGCGCGCATCGAGAAGGCCGTGAAGGAACGCCTCGGCCAGGCCGAGCAAGAGCCGCTGATGCCGCACGACCTGATCAACTCCAAGCCGATTTCCGCGGCCCTCAAGGAGTTCTTCGGTGCGTCGCAGCTGTCGCAGTTCATGGACCAGACCAACCCGCTGGCCGAGATCACGCACAAGCGCCGCGTCTCGGCCCTGGGCCCGGGCGGTCTGACGCGCGAGCGCGCCGGCTTCGAGGTGCGCGACGTGCACGTCACGCACTACGGCCGTGTCTGCCCGATCGAAACGCCGGAAGGCCCGAACATCGGCCTGATCAACTCGCTGGCGCTGTACGCACGCCTCAACGAGTACGGCTTCATCGAGACCCCGTACCGCCGCGTCGTGGACGGCAAGGTCACGAACCAGATCGACTACCTCTCCGCCATCGAAGAAGGCAAGTACGTCATCGCCCAGGCCAACGCCGCGCTCGACAAGGACGGCCGCCTGGTGGGAGAGCTGGTCTCTGCGCGCGAAAAGGGCGAATCCATTCTCACCGGCCCCGACACCATCCAGTACATGGACGTGTCGCCGGCGCAGATCGTCTCGGTGGCGGCTTCGCTCGTGCCCTTCCTGGAGCACGACGACGCCAACCGCGCGCTGATGGGTGCCAACATGTCGCGCCAGGCCGTGCCCGTGCTGCGTCCCGAGAAGCCTTTCGTGGGCACCGGCATCGAGCGCGTGGCCGCGATCGACTCCGGTACCGTGGTGACCGCCAACCGCGGCGGCGTGGTCGACTACGTCGATGCCACCCGCGTGGTGATCCGCGTCAACGACGAGGAAGCGGTGGCTGGTGAAGTCGGTGTGGACATCTACAACCTCATCAAGTACCAGCGCTCCAACCAGAACACCAACATCCACCAGCGCCCCATCGTCAAGAAGGGCGACAAGCTGGCCAAGGGTGACGTGATTGCGGACGGCGCCTCCACCGACCTCGGCGAGATCTCGATCGGCCAGAACATGCTGATCGCCTTCATGCCCTGGAACGGCTACAACTTCGAGGACTCGATCCTCATCAGCGAACGCGTGGTGGCCGACGACCGCTACACCAGCATCCACATCGAGGAGCTGGTGGTGATGGCGCGCGACACCAAGCTGGGCGCCGAAGAGATCACCCGCGACATCCCGAACCTGGCCGAGCAGCAGCTCAACCGCCTGGACGAGTCCGGCATCATCTACGTGGGCGCCGAAGTGCTGCCCGGCGACGTGCTGGTCGGCAAGGTCACGCCCAAGGGCGAGACCACGCTCACGCCCGAAGAGAAGCTGCTGCGTGCCATCTTCGGCGAGAAGGCGTCCGACGTGAAGGACACCTCGCTGCGCGTGGAGCAGGGCTCGCAGGGCACCGTGATCGACGTGCAGGTGTTCACCCGCGAAGGCATCCAGCGCGACAAGCGCGCCCAGCAGATCATCGACGATGAACTCAAGCGCTTCCGCCTCGACCTGAACGACCAGCTGCGCATCGTCGAGGCCGACGCCTTCGACCGCATCGAGAAGCTGTTGACGGGCAAGGTCGCCAACGGCGGCCCGAAGAAGCTGTCCAAGGGCACCACGATCGACAAGGCCTATCTCGCCGACGTCGAGAAGTACCACTGGTTCGACATCCGCCCCGCGGACGAGAACGTGGCCGCCCAGCTCGAGTCGATCAAGAACTCGATGGAGCAGACCCGCCACAGCTTCGACCTCGCCTTCGAAGAGAAGCGCAAGAAGCTCACGCAGGGTGACGAGCTGCCTGCTGGTGTGCTCAAGATGGTCAAGGTCTACCTGGCCGTCAAGCGCCGCCTGCAGCCTGGCGACAAGATGGCCGGCCGCCACGGCAACAAGGGCGTGGTCTCCAAGATCGTGCCCGTGGAAGACATGCCCTACATGGCCGACGGCACCCCCGCCGACGTGGTGCTCAACCCGCTGGGCGTGCCTTCGCGCATGAACGTGGGCCAGGTGCTCGAAGTCCACCTGGGCTGGGCCGCCAAGGGCCTGGGCCAGCGCATCGGTGACATGCTGCAACGCGAAGCCAAGGTGGCCGAGATCCGCCAGATGCTGGAAACCATCTTCAACCAGATGGGCAAGAAGGAAGACTTCGCCAGCCTGTCCGACGCCGACGTGGTCGAGATGGCCGAGAACCTGCAGCACGGCGTGCCGTTCGCGTCGCCCGTGTTCGACGGTGCCTCGGAAGACGAGATCCGCGCGATGCTCAAGCTCGCCTACCCCGACGACATCGCCGCCCTCAAGGGCCTGACCGAGACGCGCACCCAGGCGCAGCTCTACGACGGGCGCACCGGCGACGCCTTCGAGCGCAAGACCACCGTGGGCTACATGCACTTCCTCAAGCTGCACCACCTGGTCGACGACAAGATGCACGCCCGCTCCACCGGCCCGTACTCGCTCGTCACCCAGCAGCCGCTGGGCGGCAAGGCGCAGTTCGGTGGCCAGCGTTTCGGCGAGATGGAGGTGTGGGCGCTGGAAGCCTACGGCGCCTCCTACATCCTGCAGGAAATGCTCACCGTCAAGTCCGACGACGTGCAGGGCCGTACCAAGGTGTACGAATCCATCGTCAAGGGCGAGCACACCATCGACGCGGGCATGCCCGAGTCGTTCAACGTGCTGGTCAAAGAGATCCGCTCGCTCGGTATCGACATCGAACTCGAGCGTTCGTGATCCACTGAAGTAAAGGAAAGCTCACATGAAATCCTTGCTCGACCTGTTCAAGCAATTCACGCCCGACGAGCATTTCGATGCGATCCGCATCGGCCTGGCCTCGCCGGAGAAGATCCGCTCCTGGTCCTTCGGTGAAGTCAAGAAGCCCGAGACCATCAACTACCGCACGTTCAAGCCCGAGCGTGACGGCCTGTTCTGCGCCAAGATCTTCGGCCCCATCAAGGACTACGAGTGCCTGTGCGGCAAGTACAAGCGCCTGAAGCACCGCGGGGTGATCTGCGAGAAGTGCGGCGTTGAAGTCACGCAGACCAAGGTGCGCCGCGAGCGCATGGGTCACATCGATCTGGCCGCGCCCTGCGCGCACATCTGGTTCCTGAAGTCGCTGCCGTCGCGTCTGGGCCTGGTGCTCGACATGACGTTGCGCGACATCGAGCGCGTGCTGTACTTCGAAGCGTATGTCGTGACCGACCCCGGCATGACCCCGCTGAAGAAGTTCGGCATCATGTCCGAGGACGACTACGACGCCAAGCGCCGCGAGTACGGTGACGAATTCGTCGCCAAGATGGGCGCCGAGGGCATCAAGGAGCTGCTGGAGAACATCGACCTCGAAACCGAGATCGAGAAGCTGCGCAACGACCTGACCGGCTCGGAGCTCAAGATCAAGAAGAACGCCAAGCGCCTGAAGGTGCTCGAGGCCTTCAAGAAGTCCGGCATCAAGCCCGAGTGGATGGTGCTCGACGTGCTGCCGGTGCTGCCGCCGGACCTGCGCCCGCTCGTTCCCCTGGACGGCGGCCGCTTCGCGACCTCCGACCTGAACGATCTGTACCGCCGCGTCATCAACCGCAACTCGCGCCTCAAGCGCCTGCTCGAACTCAAGGCGCCCGAGATCATCGCGCGCAACGAGAAGCGCATGCTGCAGGAAGCCGTGGACAGCCTGCTGGACAACGGCCGCCGTGGCAAGGCCATGACGGGCGCCAACAAGCGCGCGCTCAAGTCGCTGGCCGACATGATCAAGGGCAAGAGCGGTCGCTTCCGCCAGAACCTGCTGGGCAAGCGCGTCGACTACTCGGGCCGTTCGGTCATCGTGGTGGGCCCGACGCTCAAGCTGCACCAGTGCGGCCTGCCCAAGCTGATGGCGCTGGAGCTGTTCAAGCCCTTCATCTTCTCGCGCCTCGAAGCCATGGGCATCGCGACGACGATCAAGGCCGCCAAGAAGGAAGTCGAATCCGGCACCCCCGTGGTGTGGGACATCCTCGAAGAGGTCATCAAGGAGCACCCGGTTCTGCTGAACCGCGCGCCCACGCTGCACCGCCTGGGCATCCAGGCCTTCGAGCCGATCCTGATCGAAGGCAAGGCGATCCAGCTGCACCCGCTGGTCTGCGCGGCCTTCAACGCCGACTTCGACGGCGACCAGATGGCCGTTCACGTGCCCCTGTCGGTGGAGGCCCAGCTGGAAGCCCGCACGCTGATGCTGGCCTCCAACAACGTGCTGTTCCCCGCCAACGGCGAGCCCTCCATCGTGCCCTCGCAGGACGTGGTGCTGGGCCTGTACTACGCCACGCGCGAGAAGATCAACGGCAAGGGTGAAGGCATGATCTTTGCCGACCTCGCCGAGCTGCATCGCGCGCTGGACAACGGCGTGGTGGAACTCACCGCGCGCGTGAGCGTGCGCCTGGTCGAATGGACCAAGGACAAAACCACCGGCGAGTTCGTCTCCAGCCTCAAGCTGGTCGACACCACCGTCGGCCGTGCGCTGCTGTCCGAGATCCTGCCCAAGGGCCTGCCGTTCTCGGTGCTCGACAAGCCGCTCAAGAAGAAGGAGATCTCGCGCCTCATCAACGCGAGCTTCCGCAAGTGCGGCCTGAAGGAGACCGTGGTCTTTGCCGACAAGCTGCTGCAGAACGGCTTCCGCCTGGCCACGCGCGCCGGCATCTCGATCGCCGTGGACGACATGCTCGTGCCCAAGGAGAAGAGCGGCATCATCGAGCGCGCCGAAGCCGAGGTGAAGGAGATCGCCCAGCAGTACGCCTCCGGTCTCGTGACCGCCGGCGAGCGCTACAACAAGGTGGTCGACATCTGGGGCAAGGCCGGTGACGAGATCTCCAAGGTCATGATGGCCCAGCTGGCCAAGCAAAAGACCACCGATCGCAGCGGCAAGGAAGTGGACCAGGAGTCGTTCAACTCCATCTACATGATGGCCGACTCGGGTGCCCGCGGCTCCGCGGCGCAGATCCGGCAGCTCGCCGGCATGCGCGGCCTGATGGCCAAGCCCGACGGCTCCATCATCGAGACCCCCATCACGGCGAACTTCCGTGAAGGCCTCAACGTACTGCAGTACTTCATCTCCACGCACGGCGCCCGCAAGGGTCTGGCCGACACGGCGCTGAAGACCGCGAACTCCGGCTACCTCACGCGCCGCCTGGTGGACGTGACGCAGGACCTGGTGGTCACCCACCCGGATTGCGGCACCTCCAACGGCACGCTGATGCGCGCCATCGTCGAGGGCGGTGAAGTCATCGAATCGCTGCGCGACCGCATCCTGGGTCGCACCACGGCCGAGGACGTGATCCACCCCGAGACGCGTGCCGTCGTGGTGCCCGCGGGCGAGATGCTGCACGAGGACTACCTCGACGAGATCGAAGCCGCCGGCGTCGACGAAGTCAAGGTGCGTACGGCACTGACCTGCGAAACCCGCTACGGCCTGTGCGCCAAGTGCTACGGCCGTGACCTCGGCCGCGGTGGCCTGGTCAACATCGGCGAAGCGGTGGGCGTGATCGCTGCGCAATCGATCGGTGAACCGGGCACGCAGCTGACGATGCGCACCTTCCACATCGGTGGTGCGGCTTCGCGTGCGGCGGTGGCTTCCAGCGTGGAAGCCAAGTCCGGCGGCGTGATCGGCTTCAACGCCACGATGCGCTACGTCTCCAACTCCAAGGGCGAGCTGGTGGTGATCGCGCGTTCGGGCGAGATCATCATCCAGGACGAACACGGCCGCGAGCGCGAGCGCCACAAGGTTCCTTATGGCGCCACGCTCACGATCAAGCCCGACCAGACCATCAAGGCGGGCACCATCCTCGCCAACTGGGACCCGCTGACCCGACCCATCATCACGGAATTCGCCGGCACGGTGAAGTTCGAGAACGTGGAAGAGGGCCTCACGGTGGCCAAGCAGGTCGACGACGTGACCGGTCTGTCCACCCTGGTGGTGATCGATCCCAAGCGCCGCGGCGCCACCAAGGTCGTGCGTCCGCAGGTCAAGCTGATCGACGCCGCCGGCAACGAGGTGAAGATCCCCGGCACCGACCATGCGGTGACGATCGGCTTCCAGGTCGGCGCCCTGATCCAGGTGCGCGACGGCCAGGACGTGGGCCCCGGCGAAGTGCTGGCCCGCATCCCGGTGGAAGGCCAGAAGACCCGCGACATCACGGGTGGTCTGCCGCGCGTGGCCGAGCTGTTCGAGGCGCGCTCGCCCAAGGACGCCGGCATCCTCGCCGAGATGACCGGTACCGTGTCCTTTGGCAAGGAGACCAAGGGCAAGATCCGCCTGCAGATCACCGACCCCGAGGGCAAGGTCTGGGAAGAGCTCATTCCCAAGGAGAAGAACATCCTGGTGCACGAAGGCCAGGTGGTCAACCGCGGCGAGAGCATCGTCGACGGCCCCGCCGATCCGCAGGACATCCTGCGCCTGCTGGGCATGGAAGAGCTCGCACGCTACATCGTCGATGAGGTGCAGGACGTCTACCGCTTGCAGGGTGTGAAGATCAACGACAAGCACATCGAGGTGATCGTTCGCCAGATGCTGCGCCGCGTCGTGGTCGAGAACCCGGGCGATTCGTCCTACATCGCCGGCGAGCAGGTCGAGCGTTCGGAGATCCTCAACACCAACGACGCGCTGCGCGCCGACGGCAAGATCCCCGCGACCTACAGCAACATCCTGCTGGGTATCACCAAGGCCTCGCTGTCGACCGACTCGTTCATCTCCGCCGCCTCCTTCCAGGAGACCACGCGCGTGCTGACCGAGGCGGCCATCATGGGCAAGCGCGACGAGCTGCGTGGCCTGAAGGAGAACGTCATCGTCGGTCGCCTGATCCCCGCAGGTACCGGCATGGCGTATCACGAGGCCCGCCGCGCCAAGGAGAAGATGGACGACGAAGAGCGTCGCGCCATCGCCGAGGCCGATGCGCTGTCGCTGGCGGCCGATCAGGCCGACGCGGCCGCGGCCGGCGAGACCGCCGAGTAAGCCTGCGCGTTCATCCGCGAGGCAAGGCCCCCGGTCGACAGACCGGGGGCCTTTGTTTTGGCGCCACCCCTTCGGGCTATATTGCCCGCGCGCCGTGGGCGCATCGAACGAGGAGCGAGAGTGATGAGCATCGTGCAATGGGGATTGCTGCTGCTGGCCCTGGTGGTCTTCTTCTGGGCCGTCGGGGCCTACAACCGGCTGGTGCGCCTGCGCAACGCGGTCGCCAACGCGTTTGCGCAGATCGACGTGCAACTCAAGCGCCGGCACGACCTGATTCCCAATCTTGTCGAAGTGGCGCGCAAGTACCTGCAGCACGAGGCGCAAACGCTGGAGGCCGTGATCGCTGCCCGCAACCACGCCCGCAGCGCCGAGCAGGCGGCGGTCACCGGGCCGCTCAGCGCCGCGCTGGTGGCCTCGCTGTCGGGTGCCGAACAAGCGCTGGGCGGCGCCTTGGGCAAGCTCATGGCCGTGGTGGAGGACTACCCCGAACTCAAGGCCGACGAGACCATGCGCGAGCTGAGCGAAGAGCTGTCCAGCACCGAGAACCGCCTCGGCTTTGCGCGCCAGGCCTTCAACGACCAGGTGCTGGAGTTCAACGACGCGGCGCAGGAGTTTCCGGCGCTCGTCATTGCGCGCCTGTTCGGCTTTGCGCCGCAGGCCATGCTGGAGGCCACCACCAGCGAGGCCGAGCGCGCCCCGGTGAAGGTCCAGTTCTGAGCCGGGCGCGATGCGCTTCTTTGAATCGCAGCGCGAAGCGCGCGCCCGCACCGCTCGCCTGCTGCTGGCCTTTGCGCTCACGGTCGCATTGCTCGTGCTGGCGGTCAATGCCGCGCTCGCGCTCGCCTGGTATCTCAGCTGGGGCCTCTGGTTTCCCGGGCCACTCACGTTTCCGCGCCACTTCTGGGCCGTCAACACCGGCGTCACCTTGCTCTTTGTGCTCGGCGGCTGGTGGGTCGAGACCTCGAGCCTCGCCCACGAGGGCGGGGCGCGGCTGGCCGAACGGCTGGGCGCGCGGCCCGCGCAGCCCTCGGGTCGCCCCGAGGAGCGGCGCTTCGTGAACATCGTCGACGAACTCGCCATCGCCGCCGGCCTGCCGCGCCCGGCCGCCATGGTGCTGGCGCGCGAGGAGGCCATC
The DNA here is from genome assembly GCF_023715105.1 of Hydrogenophaga intermedia. Taxonomy (GTDB): domain Bacteria; phylum Pseudomonadota; class Gammaproteobacteria; order Burkholderiales; family Burkholderiaceae_C; genus Hydrogenophaga; species Hydrogenophaga intermedia_A. The sequence continues at coordinate 197,142 of NZ_JAMBNO010000007.1, forward strand.
AACGCCTTCGCCGCCGGCTGGCAACCCGAACAAGCGGCCGTGGCCGTCACGCGCGGCGCGCTCGAACACCTCACGCGCGAGGAGCTGCAAGGCATGGTCGCGCACGAGCTTGGCCACATCGGCGAGGGCGACACCCGCCTGAACCTGCGCCTGGCCGGCATGGTGTTCGGGCTGGAGTGCGTGTACCGCCTGGGTCAGCGCCTGTGGCAGCCGGGCGAGCGGGGCCATCACGTCTGGGCCATCGCCGGGCTGTTGCTGATGACCGCGGGCTGGCTGGGTTGGCTCGCGGGCCACGCCTTGCAGGCGGCGGTGTCGCGCCAGCGCGAGTACCTGGCCGACGCGCGCGCCGTGCAATGGACGCGCAGCCGAGACGGCCTGGGCGGCGTGCTGCGCAAGGTGATGGCACAGCGCGAGGCTCACGTGGCCGCGCGCGCCGTCGGCTCGCCGCTGCAGCACCTGCTGCTGGTGGGCAACGAGCCCGGCCAGCTCGCCCATTGGCTCGACGCGCACCCGCCGCTGGCCGAGCGCGTGCGCCGCATCTATGGCCGGCCCATGGGCCCACTACCCCTGCCCCAGGCCACGCTTGGCGACCCAACGGTGACGCATTCATGAGCGCCACCGGGCATGGCATGGAGGCAAGCCGGGTGAGTACCGCCCACGCCCCCGCGCTCGCCGCGCAACTCGCCCACGTGGCGCGCGCCGTGCTGGCCGTGCGCCAGGGCCGTTCGCTGGGTGATGCGCTGGCGGCGGTGCCCGCGCCCCTGCGCGCCGGCGTGCAGGCGCTGGCCTTTCAGGCCCTGCGCCAGCTGGGCACCACCGAAGCCCTGGTGGCTCGCCTCGCCGACCGCGCACCCCCGCCGCCGCTGCGCGCCCTGATGTGCGCGGCGCTGGCCTTGCTGGTCGCGCCCGACACCCCAGGGGCGAGCTACCCCGCACACACCGTGGTCGACCAGGCCGTGCGCGTGGCGCGCGACGACCCGCGCTGGCAGCGCCAGGCCGGCTTCCTCAACGCCTGCCTGCGCCGCTACCTGCGCGAGGCCGAGACCTTGCACGCCCAGATCGCCCAGGACCCGGTGGCGCAATGGAACCACCCGCGTTGGTGGATCGATCGCCTGCGGCGCGAGCAACCCGAACACTGGCAGGCGATCCTGCGCGCCAACAACCGCCCCGGGCCGATGACGCTGCGCGTCAACCGCCGCCGCGCCACGCGCGAGGCGGTGGCAGCCGCTCTGGCGCAACAGGGCGTCGACAGCCGCGCCGTGGGCGATGACGGCCTCGAGCTCGCGCGCGCCCTGCCGGTGGAGCAACTGCCCGGTTTTGCCGACGGCTGGTGCTCGGTGCAGGACGAGGCCGCACAGCTGGCGGCGCCGCTGCTGCTGCAAGCCGGCTTCGATGGTGTGCGCCCACGCCTGCTCGACGCCTGCGCCGCGCCCGGTGGCAAGACCGCGCACCTGCTCGAACGTGCCGACGCCGACCTGCTGGCGCTGGACGTCGATGCGCAGCGCTGCGAGCGCGTGAGCGACAACCTCCAGCGCCTGGGCCTGCACGCCGAGGTGCGCTGTGCCGATGCCGCACACCCCGACACCTGGTGGGACGGACGGCTATTCGATGCCATCCTGCTCGACGCGCCCTGCACTGCATCGGGCATCGTGCGCCGCCACCCCGACGTGCGCTGGCTGCGCCGCGACAGCGACGTCGCCGCGCTGGCGCAGACCCAGCGCACGCTGCTCGACGCCCTGTGGCCGCTGCTGCGCCCGGGCGGCCGGCTGGTCTACGCCACCTGCTCCGTGTTCCGTGCCGAGGGCAGCGAACAGGCGCAAGCGTTCCTTCAGCGCCACACCGATGCCCGGCCAGCCCCTGCGCCGGGCCACCTGTTCCCGGGTCTCCCGGATACCGAGGGGGAGTTCAACGACAATCGTTCGGGTGGACCGGACGGCTTCTTCTACGCGTGCTTTGACAAGGCCCGCCCCCGCTGAGCAGGCCCGCCCGGGCCGCCGGGGCTGGGCGCGTGCGCTGCGTGTTGCGTTGCTTGGCCTCTTGCTGAGCCCGCTGCTGTCCTGGGCGCAGCCGCCCGAGTTGCGGCAGTTCCTGCTGCAGCGCACGCCCGAGGCGCTCTACCTCAATGCCCGCCTGGCTCTCACGCCCCACGGTGCCGTGCAGGACGCGCTCGTCAAGGGCGTGCCGCTCTACTTCGTGTGGGAAGCCAGCGTCTACCGGGAACGCTGGTACTGGACCGACAAGCGCGTGACCACGCAGCGCCGCGTGCTGCGCCTGGCCTACCAGCCGCTGACCCGCCTGTGGCGCGTGAGTGTGTCCACCGACGGCGCAGGCGCCTCCGGTGGCGCCGGGCTGCAGTACGCCTTGCACCAGAACCACGACACGCTGGAAGAAGCCCTTGCCGGCGTCGGGCATGTGGCCCGCTGGCGCCTGGCCGATGCGCGCCAGCTCGACGGTGGCGATGAGCACTACGTGGTGTTCGATTTCCGCCTCGACCTCACCCTGCTGCCACGGCCGTTCCAGATCGGCCTCGGCTCCCAGGCCGAATGGACCATGGCGCTCGAGCAGGAAATGCGCGTGCCCAATGCGGCCACGCCCGAACCGCCCGTGGAAGCCCGCGCAGGCGCCGAGCCGCGCGCACCCGAAACCGGCGCAGACGCCGCCGAACCCCCGGGGCGTTGACCCCGCCGCTGCGCGTGAACCCCTTGCAACCGCATTCGCCCAAGCCCGCCGCCGTGCGCTGGGCGGTGGTGGCCGGCCTCATCTTCATGACCGGCCTGGGCATGGTGCTGCTGTTCCTGCTCACCCTGGCCACGCGCAACAATGAGTTCTACGAACGCAACTTCGCGCTGCTGGTCTCCATCAACGTGGCGGCGGCTGCCGGGCTGGGCCTCGTCATTCTGTGGCTGGGCGTGCGCCTGGCGCTGCGCCTCAAGCGGGGCAAGTTCGGCAGCCGTTTGCTGGTCAAGCTCGCGGCCATCATCGGGCTGGTCGGCATCCTGCCTGGGCTGCTCATCTACACCGTGTCCTACCAGTTCGTGGCGCGCTCCATCGAAAGCTGGTTCGACGTGCGGGTGGAGACCGCGCTCACCGCCGGCCTGAACCTGGGGCGCACCACGCTCGACACCCTGACCGCCGACGCCGCCAGCAAGACGCGCATTGCCGCCGACGGCCTTTCCCGGCTGAGCAACAACAGCGCGGTGTTCGCGCTCGATCGCGTGCGCGAGCAGCTCAACGCGAGTGACGTCGTGCTCTTCAGCGGTTCGGGTCAGGCGCTGGGCAGTGCGGGCAGCTCGCGCTTCGACATCGCGCCCGAGCGGCCCGACCCGGCCACGCTGCGCAACGTGCGCGTCAACCGCGTGCTGGCGCAGATCGAAGGGCTGGAGGACGGCGACAGCGGCTCGCTGCAGGCCGCGCTGGCCGCCAGCCAGGCGCGCGTGAAGGTGCTGGCGCTGGTGAACGCGCCGAGCTTCTCGTTCGACACCGAGGCGCGCTACCTGCAGGTCATCGTGCCATTGCCTTCGACGCTGATCGTCGACGCGCTGGCGGTGCAAGCCGCCAACCGCGAATACCAGGAACGTGCCCTGGCGCGCGACGGCCTGCGCAGCATGTACATCGGCACGCTCACGCTCGCGCTGTTCCTGGCCGTGTTCGGCGCCGTTCTGCTGGCCGTGCTGCTGGGCAACCAGCTCATCCGCCCGCTCATCGTGCTGGCCGAGGGCATGCGCGAGGTGGCGGCGGGCAACCTCACGCCCAAGGCGGCGTTGCCCGCCAGGGACGAGCTCTCGGGCCTCACGCGCACCTTCGCCCACATGACGCAGGATCTGGCCGACGCGCGCGAGGCCGTGCAGACCAGCATGACCCAGGTGGACGCCGCGCGCGAGAACCTGCAGACCATTCTGGACAACCTCACCGCCGGCGTTGTGGTGTTCGACGAGCACAACCGGCTCGTCAGCGCCAACCCGGGGGCTGCACGCATCCTGCACGCGCCGCTCAACGTGCACCTGGGCGAGCCCATCACCGAAGTGCCCGGGCTCGAGGCGCTGGCCGGCGGGGTGCTGCAACAGTTCGACCGCTTCCTGGCCGAGGAGACGCCGCACGAAGGCGGCTACTGGCTGCAATCGTTCGAACTCAGCGCCGACGGCCAGTCGCCCTTCGACCAGACCATCACCCTCATCGCGCGCGGCGCGCTGCTGCCGCACAACGAGCGCCTGCTCGTGTTCGACGACGTTACCGAGGTGGTGTCGGCGCAGCGCGCCAAGGCCTGGGGCGAGGTCGCGCGCCGCCTCGCGCACGAGATCAAGAACCCGCTCACGCCCATCCAGCTCTCGGCCGAGCGCCTGGCCATGAAGCTCGACGGCAAGCTGCAACCCACCGAACAGGCGCTGCTCACCAAGTCCGTGCGCACCATCGGCGACCAGGTCGACGCCATGAAGCGCCTCGTCAACGAGTTCCGCGACTACGCGCGCCTGCCCGCCGCCCAGCTCACGCCGGTTGACCTCAACGCCGCCGTGCGCGACACCCTCGTGCTCTACGAGCACGCGGCGACGCCGGTGCGCTGCGAGCTGGCCGACGACCTGCCCAAGGTGCGCGCCGACGCCCAGCAGCTGCGCCAGCTCATCCACAACCTGGTGCAGAACGCGCAAGACGCCATGGCCGGCCAGCCCGGCGCCGAGGTGCTGCTGCGCACCCGCCGCTCCGACAGCGGGCAGTGGGTGCGCCTGGTCGTCATCGACAGCGGGCCCGGCTTTGCCGAGAACATCCTCAAGCGCGCCTTCGAGCCCTACGTCACCACCAAGGCCAAAGGCACCGGCCTGGGCCTGGCGGTGGTCAAGAAAATCATGGACGAGCACGGCGGCCGCGTCGATCTCACCAATCGGATGACGGAAGGGCGCGTCATCGGCGCGCAAGTGTCGCTATCATTCGCAGTTGCAAATTGACAACAAGCACCGAGGGACTCCGCACGCATGGCAACGATTCTGGTGGTTGACGACGAACTCGGCATTCGGGACCTGCTGTCCGAAATCCTCAACGACGAAGGCCACACCGTCGAGCTCGCGGAAAACGCGGCCCAGGCGCGCAGCGTGCGCCAGCAACTGCGGCCCGATCTCGTGCTGCTCGACATCTGGATGCCCGACACCGACGGCGTCACGCTGCTCAAGGAGTGGTCGAGCACCGGGCAACTCACCATGCCGGTGATCATGATGAGCGGCCACGCCACCATCGACACCGCCGTCGAAGCCACGCGCATCGGCGCCAGCGCCTTCCTCGAAAAGCCCATCACCCTGCAAAAGCTGCTCAAGGCGGTCGACCAGGGCCTGAACAAGGCGTCCACCAAGGCCGAGCCCCTGCTCATGCCCGCCCGGGTGGGCAGCAGCATGGAATTCACGGTCGAAGAGGCCATGACCACGCATCAGGTCGCCAACGGCGTCTCGCACGTCAACGGCAACGGTCTGCCCACCATGTCGCTGGGGCCCCAGCCGCAGCAGACCTTCAACCTCGACAGCCCGCTGCGCGAAGCGCGCGACGAATTCGAGAAGGCCTACTTCGAATACCACCTCGCCAAGGAGGCCGGCTCCATGACCCGCGTGGCCGAGAAGACCGGCCTCGAACGCACCCACCTCTACCGCAAGCTCAAGCAGCTCGGCGTCGACCTCGCTCGCGCCAAACGCGGCCAGTTCGGCTGAAGTCGGGCCCTGGCAAGCTGCTATACTCGTCGTCTTTCCAAGGCCCGGTAGCTCAGTTGGTAGAGCAGCGGATTGAAAATCCGCGTGTCGGTGGTTCGATTCCGCCCCAGGCCACCAGATTGCAAGCGCCCCAGCGCCCGTTCAGGGTTCTGGGGCGTTTCTACTATTTCGACCTTACTTCTACAAAAACTGTATGCTTGTGAGCTGGTCCGATATCAGTTCGGCGCTGACTGTCTGAAGCGCTTGGATCAGCCGGTATAGTGCGGCTCGGTTGTTCGAGTAGCAGAACAGAGGAGCGAGATGCGAAGCAGCGGGCGTGCGGCAGTGAAGTTTGATCGTCCTCCGGTTATCGAAGTCGTCTGCGGCGTCAGCTTCTCCATACCGAAACCGATCAAGACCGCCCACATTGGCTTGTATTGGTCGAAGGTTTCAGACGACTTCCCGCGCTGTGAAGACGCTGCGCCGATTGCATTGGTCATAGAAGGCCAAGGCGTGCCTGACTCAGCCGATCTCAACCTCCAGGTCGAGCCCGTGGACTTACCACCGCTCCGACGAACATGGCTGGTAAGCGAACCTGGAACGCATCTGATCCAACTTCAAGAGGACCGATTTCTATACAACTGGAAGCGGGACAGCACTGAAGCAACCTATCCTAGCTACCCGAACGTGATCGCTGAGTTCCGCCGTCAGTGGGCTCGATACCGTGAGTTTCTTTGCAAGGAAGTGGCCGAGCCTACCCTCACTCAGTTGGAGATGACCTACTGGAATTTCTGGGAAGGTGGTCCTGAGTACCTTCGAGATTTAACTTGGCAGGAACCAAAAAGTAGGTTCCTCCCTGCAGCGGACGCCATAAATTTCCGCAGCTTGTACAGCCTGCCCGATGGTGCTGGGCGTATGCATGTGGTCGCTTCAACGGCACGTCATGCGAAATCAGGTAAGAAGGGCATGCGTTTTGAACTAACAGCTCGGGGAGCCCCCAAGGATTTGAGTCAAAGCGGCATTGATAGTTGGTTCGATTTGGCCCATGAGTGGATCACTCAGGGCTTTGCGGACTTGATTACTGATGAAGCTAGTCAGTTGTGGGGGAGGACTGCATAGTGGATATTTGTATCGGAAGCAACACTAGCGCTACGGATGATCTTTTCGCAGGCAGCATGTGGGGGGAACTGCTTGAAATCTCGGCTAGCAAGTTAATGAGGCGTGAGCCTAGGGCCGTGCGCAGAGACTCGAGTGCGCTACCAGGTGTCGCCATTACCCCCGAGATAGTTGCCGATGAAGCTGATCGAAGGGTCCTTGCATTGGTCCTGAGCCGTTTTGTTGCGGAGGGATACGTGTCAAGAAGTTCAATGCGTGCGGCACAGGGCTTTATCAATGCGCTGCCACGTGGGCGCACATTGCCTAAATTGGCACCTGATGGCGAAGGTGGGGTAGTGCTTGCATGGGAGGTTCCGAATCGTGGGCGTACTCTGATAACGATTGCTGACTGGGAAGCGTATGCGGTATCTGATGCCGGTACAAAGCAGGCGCAGTATTTCGACGATATGCCAATTGATGGAATCATTCCGGACAGTCTCTTGTCAGTGATTCCTGCCTGATACTTTTTGTATGGTGGAGGAGATCCCTTCCGACGATCAAGTTAGCAGGCATGTGGATTCCCCGGATAAGTGGAATCCGGACGAGAAGCGCTTCGTTGATGACCGCCTGTTTATGTTCAAGAGCCCAGATGAAGTTGAGTCTGTGGTGTGGCGTAAATACGCGGTGCACATAGACGATGTCCACACACTTGGTTGCAGGCGGCAGGGTGATCGACGTCAGTACAGGCCGAACTGGACGTATGAGGGTGCAATAACTGCGCTTGTTCGAAACATCAGATCGATTGCGACGCAATACGGAGATAGGTTCGAGGTTGTTCATGCCCCGGACGAAGGCGTGCATCATGCGCATATTGAATACCGCCTCGCAGAAACAAAGCAATACATCAAGCAGCGCAAACTCGATTTGAAGGAGTATTTGCGTCGCCAGTTTGGCGATCTGGACTTGCACGAGTGTCCAGATCGTCCGGCTATCTAAGTGGTTTAACTCGCTCTCCAATTCGTGATCGAACGTACTGTTCGGTCATGTCGCGATTCTTGTGCGCTAGCAGCTTTTGCGAATGCGCTAGGTCGCCTGTGTCGGTGGCAGCCTTGGCTCGTATATCCCGGAACTGAAAGCGCACCTTCGCCGCCGCGCGTGCTTTGTCGAAGCGTGAGCGCAGCGCAAACACACTGAGGGGCTGCCCCTTCTAGCCCTGGATCAGGTAGGCGCTGATCGCCTGGCGCGGTCGGGCGTTGATTCTGTCGATGACTGCCGCCAGTTCGCCTGTGATCTCGATTCCGAGTCGGGCTCCCGTCTTGTTCTGCACGATCCAGAGTGCACCGTCTCGAATGTCGCTGCGCTTGATCTTGAGCACGTCCGCGGGACGTTGACCGGTGAGCAGCGCAAGGTCCATGGCGTCGGCCACGGTGAAGTGCGCGTGGGCCTTCACTCGCTCGAACTCATCGTCAGTGACATAGCGGTCACGTCCGGTTTCCTTGAAGCCCTTCACACCCTGGCAGGGGTTCGGTGCGGTGGTGTAGCCCCACTCCCGGGCCTTGTGTAAGCGTGGCCTCAAGGCCCTTGTTGCCGGGCCGAGGGGAGCAGGTCAGCATGCGTCCATATGCAAGACAGTGGACATACCCCTGAGTGGAGCGGCCCGAAGGTTGAGCGCACCCTTCGCAACGGC
>NZ_JAMBNO010000080.1 GCF_023715105.1 Hydrogenophaga intermedia
TCTGGTCCACCAGCTTGTTCTTGGCGATCCAGGGCATCATGGCGCGCAGCTGGGCACCCACCACCTCGATGCTGTGCTCGGCCGTGTTGCGACGGCGTGCCGTCATGCTCGGGTAGCCGGTGCGGCCTTCCAGGATGAACATCTTGGCGTAGTCGCCGTTCTGGATGCGCTTCAAGGCGTTGCGCATGGCCGCGCGCGATTGCTCGTTGATCACCTCGGGGCCGGTCACGTACTCGCCGTACTCCGCGTTGTTGGAGATCGAGTAGTTCATGTTGGCAATGCCGCCTTCGTAGATCAGGTCCACGATGAGCTTCAACTCGTGCAGGCACTCGAAGTAGGCCATCTCGGGCGCGTAGCCGGCTTCCACCAGCGTCTCGTAGCCCATCTTGATCAGCTCGACCGCGCCGCCGCACAGCACGGCCTGCTCGCCGAAGAGGTCGGTCTCGGTCTCTTCCTTGAAGTTGGTCTCGATGATGCCGGCCTTGCCGCCGCCGTTGGCCATGGCGTAGGACAGCGCCAGATCGCGCGCCTTGCCCGACTTGTCCTGGTGCACCGCCACCAGGTGCGGCACGCCGCCACCCTGGGTGTAGGTGTTGCGCACCGTGTGGCCCGGGGCCTTGGGCGCGACCATCCACACGTCCAGGTCGGCGCGCGGCACGACCTGGTTGTAGTGCACGTTGAAGCCGTGCGCGAAGGCCAGCGAGCCGCCTTGCTTGATGTTGGGCTCGACGTTGTTGCGGTAGACCTCGGCAATCTGCTCATCGGGCAGCAGGATCATCACCACGTCGGCGGCCTTGACCGCGTCGTTGACTTCCATCACCGTCAGGCCGGCCTTGCCCACCTTGTCCCAGCTGGCGCCGCCCTTGCGCAGGCCCACCACCACCTTCACGCCGCTGTCGTTGAGGTTCTGCGCGTGCGCGTGGCCCTGGCTGCCGTAGCCGATGATCGCGACCGTCTTGCCCTTGATGAGGGAAAGATCGCAGTCCTTGTCGTAGAAAACTTTCATGGT
>NZ_JAMBNO010000081.1 GCF_023715105.1 Hydrogenophaga intermedia
GGTTGGTTTAAGTCAGGCCTCCGCCATGGAGTCCTGATTGGCGAGATGCCGCCAGTAGTTTGCCTCAGCCTCTGCCGGCGGGATGTAGCCGATGGGCTCCAGCAGTCTTTGATGGTTGAACCAGGACACCCATTGCAGGGTGGCCAGCTCCACCGATTCCCTGGTCTTCCAGGGTGCCCGACGGTGAATCAACTCGGCCTTGTACAGCCCGTTGATGGTCTCGGCCAGCGCGTTGTCATAGCTGTCGCCCTTGCTGCCCACTGAGGGCTCGATGCCCGCCTCGGCCAGTCGCTCCGTGTAGCGGATGCTGACGTATTGCGACCCCCTGTCGGAGTGACAAACCAGGCTGCCGTCGCGCTCGGGTTGCCGGTCGTAGAGCGCCTGCTCCAAGGCATCCAGAACAAAGTCCGTGCGCATCGTGTTGCTCACGCGCCAGCCCACGATGCGCCGCGCGTACACGTCGATCACGAAGGCCACGTACAGCCAGCCCTGCCAGGTGCTGACGTAGGTGAAGTCCGAGACCCAGAGCTGGTTGGGTCGATCGGCCTTGAAGACACGATTGACCCGGTCCAGCGGGCACGCTGCCTTGGCATCGCTGATGGTGGTGCGCACCACCTTGCCCCGGCGCACGCCCTGCAGGCCCAGGCGGCGCATGAGCCGCTCGACCGTGCAGCGCGCCACCACGATACCTTCGCGGTTCATCTGCTTCCACACCTTGTCGGCGCCGTAGACCTGCATGTTGGCGTGCCACACGCGCTCGATGTGCGGCGTCAAGGTGCTGTCGCGCTGGGCGCGCTGACATCGCAGGGTCGGGTTGCGTTGCGCGGCGGCGTGACGCCAGTAGCCTGACGGGGCGATCTGCAGCACCTTGCAGATCGACTCGACCCCGTAGGCCTGTCGATGCTGATCGATGAAGCCCTTCAGGACTTCAGACGGCGGTCGAGCTCCGCCTGGGCGAAAAACGCGCTGGCCAGCTT
>NZ_JAMBNO010000082.1 GCF_023715105.1 Hydrogenophaga intermedia
TGAGGTTCTATGTTTTTCGTCAAGCCGGTTTTGGCAGCAAGCGCGCTGGATCGAAGGTCTCGCTGCCTTTCCAGACCGCGAATGCCACACGCAACAGCTTGCGGCCCAGGATCACCAATGCCTCGGTGGTGGTGAAGCCCTTTGCACGGATCGCCTGGTACAGAGGCTTGAGGGCCTTGCTGTGACTCGCGGCGAAGCCCGCCAGGTACATCTGTCGACGCAGCAGGGCCGATCCCTTCTTGCTCAGGCGCCTTCGTCCGCGCTTGGTACCAGAGTCGTGAGGACGCGGGTCCAGGCCGCTGTAGGCGACCAACGCATCGGCGTTGGCAAACTCGAAGCGGCTCAGCAGTGTGGCCAGCAGCGCCGAGGTCTGGGGTCCGATGCCTGTGATGGTGCCCAGGCGTTTGCATCCCAGCGCCATCTTCTCGTCGCTGGCGATCAGGGTCTTCGCCTGATCGTCTATCGACCGCAACAACGTGTCGAAGGCAGCCTGCAACTGCGAAATCGCGTCGCCATCGATCGCACAGGAGTTCAGGACCTGACGCAAAGCCACGCGATGTGTGACCACCTGGGCACGGCGCGTGAGCAGCTCTTGCAGCCGCTGCTGCACCGGGCTGCCCGGCTGCCAAGGGTGCAACTGAGCGTAGTGCTCGCTCAGATAGCGGGCAATCACGCTCGCATCCACTGCATCGGTTTTGGCCCGTGTTCCCAGGGCTCTGGCATAGAAGAAGACGTCGCGCGCATTGAGCACGTAGACCGTGAAGCCGGCCTGTCTGGCCAGGTGGGCCAACAGGCCGTGATACGACCCGGTGGACTCCATGGCGATGAGTGCATAGGCTGGTATCTGCGCAAGCCAGTTCGAGATGCTTGCAGCGTCGTTGGCAATGCAGTGCACTCGTCGCTGATCGC
>NZ_JAMBNO010000083.1 GCF_023715105.1 Hydrogenophaga intermedia
TTGTGTGCAGCAGGAGATGAGGAGTGATAGACGTGGCAACACTGAGTGTCATCAGGCGGTGGGCGCTGCGAGAGCAGTTGTCCATCCGCGAGATCTCCCGCCGCAGCGGCCTGTCTCGCAACACGATTCGCAAGTACCTGCGCGCCGAGACGGTCGAACCCCGGTATTCCGGGCGGCGCAGCGTGAGCAAGCTCGACCCCTTTGCCGCCAAGCTGGCTGCCTGGCTCAAGACCGAGTCCACACGCTCGCGCAAACAGCGGCGCACCCTCAAGCAGATGTGCGCTGATCTGCAGGCCCTCGGCTACAGCGGTTCGTACAACCGCGTGGCGGCCTTTGCACGGGCCTGGCATGCGCAGCGCCAGATCGAGCAGCAGACCACCGGGCGTGGCACCTTCGTGCCCCTGAGCTTCGAGCCTGGCGAGGCGTTCCAGTTCGACTGGAGCGAGGACTGGGCAGTGATCGCCGGCACCCGCACCAAGCTGCAGGTGGCGCACTTCAAACTCAGCCACAGCCGCGCGTTCTACCTGCGGGCCTACCCGTTGCAGACGCACGAGATGCTGTTCGACGCCCACAACCACGCCTTCGAGGTGCTCGGCGGCGTGCCCCGGCGGGGCATCTACGACAACATGCGCACCGCGGTGGATCGGGTGCACAAGGGCAAGAAGCGCGATGTCAACGCGCGCTTTGGCGCCATGGTCAGCCACTTCCTGTTCGAGCCCGAGT
>NZ_JAMBNO010000084.1 GCF_023715105.1 Hydrogenophaga intermedia
AGAAGCGCGATGTCAACGCGCGCTTTGGCGCCATGGTCAGCCACTTCCTGTTCGAGCCCGAGTTCTGCAACCCGGCAGCGGGCTGGGAGAAGGGGCAGATCGAGAAGAACGTGCGCGATGCCCGCCACCGCCTGTGGCAATCAGCGCCGGCGTTTCCTTCGCTCACAGAACTCAATGCCTGGCTGCTGCAGCGCTGCCAAGCGCTGTGGCACGAGATCGATCACAGCCGCCTGGGTGGCACCGTGGCCCAGGCGTGGGAGCGCGAGCGCTCGCAACTCATGCCCATGCCGCGCCCCTTCGACGGCTTTGTGGACCACACCAAGCGCGTCTCCCCCACCTGCCTGGTGCACTTCGAGCGCAACCGCTACAGCGTGCCGGCCTCTTACGCCAACCGGCCGGTGAGCCTGCGCGTGTATGCCGATCGGATCGTCGTGTGTGCAGAGGGGCGCTTGATCTGCGAGCACCCGCGCATCATCGAGCGCCATCACCACGGCCTGGGCCAGACCGTCTACGACTGGCGCCACTACCTGGCGGTGCTGCAGCGCAAGCCCGGCGCCTTGCGCAACGGCGCACCCTTCGAGCAGTTGCCCGCCGGGTTCAAGCGGCTGCAGGCCGCGCTGCTCAAGCAGCCCGGCGGGGATCGGGAGATGGTGGAGATCCTGGCCCTGGTGCTGCACCACGACGAGCAGGCCGTTCTGG
>NZ_JAMBNO010000085.1 GCF_023715105.1 Hydrogenophaga intermedia
GCGGACGCCATGGCAGCTACGCTGACTTCCGCCTGGCACGATGAACGCGTTCCGAAAGATCTGGTCCCCAAGATTGAAGAAGCGTGGGAGCATGGCTTCGCCTTGGCTCGGGAGGTCGCCTCTCTGAACAAGCCGGCCGCGTGAATACGATCTCGCCACTGCCCGAGCTGGGGGCCAGCGCTCAGGAAGTTTCGCAGCGGGTTGTTCAAGGCTTCATGCATGCGCCATCTCACCTTCGACCTCAGCGACAGCACCGATGGCACGATCACCTTGGAAGCCATGGCTTCCACACGGGAGAGCGCCGGCCATGCGGCGGTGATGGCCGAAGTGGATGTTGTGCTGGCCTGGGCGAACACAGAGTTCGGTGACCGAAAGGGGCCGGTGGAAGACGGCCACGTCTGGGACCACGAACTGCTGATTCAGCACGAGGCGGACGGATGGATCACGGTGACGCTGACCTTTAGCGCCACGCCCGAATTCGCTGACGCCTTCTTGGCCGCCTTTGCGAGCTAGTCGGGCGCGGCTTTCCAGCACATGACAAACACATGATGCGTATTCCACGCGATGGCGGACACGACTCCATGCTGATGGCGGACAGTGTTCCAGCGTGATGGCGGACGCTGTTCCACGCTGAAGTCGGACATCATTCCAAACTGATGTCGGACACCTGCGGGGT
>NZ_JAMBNO010000086.1 GCF_023715105.1 Hydrogenophaga intermedia
GGAAGGTCTGCACAACGCCCGCCGCAGCGAGCACTGATGCGCGATTTGTCACATGGCGCAATTCGCAGGGCATTCCGGCGCGTTTTCGGGCCGATTCCTGCCCCGTTGCAGGCCCTTCGGGCCGCAGCAGGCGCACTCATCCCCGTGCCTCGCTCAACAGCGTTCGGCGCACCATCCACAAGTTGCTCAGCGCAAACAGCGTGTGTAACTGTGCCGTGTTCTTGGCCAGCCCCCTGTAGCGCACCTTCACATGCCCGAACTGGCGCTTGATGACGCGGAAGGGGTGCTCGACCTTGGCGCGGATGCTGGCCTTCACGTGTTCGAGCTTATCGAGCACCGCGCCCATCGGCGTGGCCTTGTCCAGGGCCTTGCGCTTGCCCGGGCGCATCGCCACATGCCAGTGGGCTTCGATGTGCTGCACCTCTTCGCGCTTGGCCACCCCCTGGTAGCCCGCGTCGGCGAACACGTTCTCTTCCTCGCCATGCACCAGCGCCGCGGCCTGCGTCACGTCATTCACGTTGGCCGCCGTGCCGACGACCGTGTGCACCAGCCCCGAGTCGGCGTCCACCCCGATGTGCGCCTTCATGCCGAAGTGCCACTGATTGCCCTTCTTCGTCTGGTGCATCTCGGGGTCGCGCTCGCCGCTGCCGTTCTTGGTCGAA
>NZ_JAMBNO010000087.1 GCF_023715105.1 Hydrogenophaga intermedia
TGGGTCGCCCAGGCTGGATCAGGATGTGGCGGATGCCGTGTGCCTGCGCCCAGGCCATGAACGCCCGGCTGGTGAACTCCGGCCCGTTGTCGGTGCGAACCACCTGCGGATACCCGCGAAACAGGGCGGCCGGCGCGGTCCAGCACGCGCGTGACGTACTCACCCGAGATGCCGAAGTCCACCACGATGTCCACGCTCTCGTGGCTGAAGTCATCGGCCACCGTGAGGCACTTCAGTCGCCGACCGCCCGAGAGGCTGTCGCTCACAAAGTCCATGCTCCACACCTCGTTGACCGTGCGCGCCAGCTGCAGCGGCATGCGCTCGTTGACGGGTCGCTTGCTCTTCTTGCGCCGGCGCACGGCCAGGTTGGCTTGCCGGTACAGGCGGTACACGCGCTTGTGATTGACGCCCGGAAACTGCGGGCGCAGCAGGTTGAACCGCCCCGGCTTTCGTGGAGGCCGGTTGGTTTAAGTCAGGCCTCCGCCATGGAGTCCTGATTGGCGAGATGCCGCCAGTAGTTTGCCTCAGCCTCTGCCGGCGGGATGTAGCCGATGGGCTCCAGCAGTCTTTGATGGTTGAACCAGGAC
>NZ_JAMBNO010000088.1 GCF_023715105.1 Hydrogenophaga intermedia
AACACTTCCCTTGGCGAACTGACGAGCGCCGCTCACTGTAATACCTCAATTGACAGTTCGCGACGAAATCAAGATTTAATTTAAACGGAACGACTGAAGTTTCGTCGCGCGCCTCGGTGTCCGACGTGTCGTTGAAACGCCGATTTCGTGTGAAAAGAATATCTAATATACACGCGATCTTGATAGCCGACACAAAGGCCGCTATGTTCTGAGCTGCTGTCGCGAACAAACATCAGCAACCAATCGAGAGGCGTGGGTTACCACTCCCTCATGTGTGCGGTATTTCACGCGGCTGCATTTCGTGTAGTCGCGGCTTGGGTCTTCTGGTTGGCAGGGATAGGGATGCGGCATTAACCCGTTGCAAGGCACCCCATGTCACACCCCAATTTCCTGAAGAACACCCTGAGCCCGCAGGACGAGCTCTTTCTGGGTATGCCGGAACCACTGGCGCCTCTGGCTTGGGATCTTCTGGGCCTGCTGCCAGTACCTCCGGAACAACCTCGTATTGCCAACGTGATCTTCACGCTGTGCTCTTCACTCATTGCATTCTCGCGGGAGCACCCGTTTTACGCCATAGCAAA
>NZ_JAMBNO010000089.1 GCF_023715105.1 Hydrogenophaga intermedia
CTCAGGGCAAAGACGTCGGGATCATCGCCACCGAGAAAGGCTGGAACCTGTACGTGTGCGGTAATGGCGGGATGAAGCCGCGTCACGCCGATCTACTGGCCGCGGACCTCGATCGCGATACGCTCATCAAATATCTCGACCGCTTTATGATGTTCTACATCCGCACCGCCGATAAGCTGACCCGCACTGCCCCGTGGCTGGACAATATGGAAGGCGGTATCGACTATCTGCGCAGCGTCATCATCGATGACAAGCTCGGTCTGAACGACCATCTGGAAGAAGAGCTGGCTCGCCTGCGCGCCGCCTTCGCCTGCGAGTGGACCGAGACCGTCAACAACCCGGCGGCGCAGACCCGCTTCAAACACTTTATCAACAGCGACCAGCGCGACCCGAACGTTCAGGTGGTGCCGGAACGTGACCAGCACCGCCCGGCCACGCCGTATGAGCGTATCCCGGTTACTCTGGTGGAGGAAAAAGCATGAGCCAGTGGGTAAATATCTGCAGCATCGACGACATCCTGCCGGCCACCGGCATCTGCGCCCTGCTCGGTCAGCAGCAGGTGGCGATCTTCCGTC
>NZ_JAMBNO010000008.1 GCF_023715105.1 Hydrogenophaga intermedia
GGGTGGTGGGGCGGGCGCCGGTGGTGGCGGTGGGGGTTCCACCGCGCGCGGTGCCGCCTGCTGCGGCAGGCGCGACCACAGCTCGGCCTCCACCGCCGGCGTGTCGGCGTCGTGCCGCCATGACACGCCCCAGGTGAGGGCGGCGATCAGCAGCGCGTGCACGGCGGCCGCCTTGCCCAGCGGGCCACCCCAGCGCGCGGGTGGCGGCGGGGCGAATTCGATGCGGCGGGCGGCGTTGGACGTCATGGGCTCAGCGGGTGGTCTGCACCGACAGGCCCACGCGTTGCACGCCGGCCTTCTGCAGCGTGTCCATCACGCGCACCACCGATTCGTACTTCACCGTCTTGTCGGCGCTGATGATCACCGGCACGGTGGCCGGATCGCTGCCCTCGGCTCCTTGTAGCTCGCGCACCCGCAGCGCCAGCAGGTTGATGGGCACCGGGACGCCTTCGGCACTCGCAGCGCGGCCTTCCACCACACGCAGTTGCTCATCCTTGTCGAGCAGCACCTGCACGAAGCGGTCGGGCTGGCGTGCCGCCTGGCCCACGCTGGGCAGCGCGATCTGGCTCGGCGTGATCAGCGGTGCGGTGACCATGAAGATGATCAGCAGCACCAGCATCACGTCGATGAACGGGACCATGTTGATCTCGTTGATCGTGCGGCGGCCACGGCCGCGAGAAGCGAGTTTGGCCATGTGGGTGCCCGCGTCGCTCAGTAGGTGGAGGCGCTGCCGGTCGGGCCGGCCGGATGCACCCCGAGGTTGCGTTGCAGGATGTTGGAGAACTCCTCCATGAAGGTCTCCAGGCCGTTGGCCACGCGGTCGATGTCGTGGGCGAAGCGGTTGTAGGCGACGACCGCGGGAATGGCCGCAAAGAGCCCGATGGCCGTGGCGACCAGTGCCTCGGCAATGCCGGGGGCCACCGTGGCCAGCGTGACCTGCGCCAGCGAGGCCAGGCCCGTGAACGCGTGCATGATGCCCCACACGGTGCCGAACAGGCCCACGTAGGGAGCCACCGAACCCACCGTGCCCAGAAACGAGAGGTTGGACTCGAGCACGTCGAGCTCGCGCTGGAAGCTTGCGCGCATGGCGCGGCGCGCGCCGTCGAGCAGTGCGCCGTTGTCGCTGATGCGGCGCTCGCGCAGCTTGTGGTACTCGCGCATGCCACTGGCAAAAATGCGCTCCATGGGCCCGCCCTGGCGGGCGTTCTGGGTGGCGGCGGCGTAGAGCTCGTTGAGGTTGGTGCCGGACCAGAATTCGCGCTCGAAGTCGTCGTTCTTGCCCTTGACGCGCTTGAGCGTGCCGAGCTTGCGGAAGATGGCGGCCCAGCTCAGCAGCGACATCAGCACCAGCAGCAGCACCACGGCCTGGACCACCCAGCTCGCGTTGAGCATGAGCTGGACGATGGAGAGTTCGGGAGTCATGGGGTCAGGGATACCAGAAGGGGATCAAAGGTTTCGTGATTGCGTGCGGCCGCTAGGTCAGGCCCAGGGCTTGCAGCAGTGCGGGCGGCATGCGGCGCGGGGTCAGGGTGCTCGCGTCGACCCAACCGATGCGGATGCTGCCTTCGCACAGCAGTTCGGCCCCGGGGCCGTGGCGGCGCGCGGTCTGCGCGATTGTCAGCGACGCACGGCCCGCTTCCGTCACCTGCGCGGTAACCAGAAGCAAATCATCGAGCCGGGCCGGGCGGTGGTACCGCACGTCGGTGGCGCTCACCACGAACAGGCCACCCGCGGTCTCGCGCAGGCGCTGCTGTTCCACGCCACGCGCGCGCAGCCATTCGGTGCGCGCGCGCTCGAAGAACTTGAGGTAGTTGGCGTAGAACACGATGCCGCCGGCGTCGGTGTCTTCCCAGTAGACACGCACGCGCCATTCGAACGGCAGGGCCGCGTTCACAGGGCCTTCTCCAGCCGCGCGACCGCCTCCTGGAGTTGCTCCAGCGAGCTCGCGGTGGAAAAACGCAGGTAGCGGCCCGGCTCGGCATGCGAGAAATCGCGCCCCGGCGTAGCGGCGATCTGGCAGCGCTGCAGCAGCTCGAAAGCGAAGCGCCAGCTTTGCGCGTTTTCGGGGCGCTCGCCGCCCGGGGCGATGCCCCAGCGCGTGGCGGCATCGGTGATGTCGGCCCAGGCGTAGAAGGCGCCGTCGGGCATCACCGGCACGGTCAGGCCCAGGCGGTTCAGTTCGGGAATGAAGAAGTCGCGTCGCGACTGGAAGGCCGCGCGGCGGCGCTCGTACTCGTGCAGGCTCTCGGGCTCGAAGCAGGCCAGCGCCGCGTGCTGGGCGATGGTGCTCGGGCAGATGAAGAGGTTCTGCGCCAGCCGCTCCACCGGCTCGACCAGTGCCGGCGGCAGCACCAGCCAGCCCAGGCGCCAGCCCGTCATGTTGAAGTACTTGCTGAAGCTGTTGACGCTGATCACCGATTCGCCCAGGCCACCGGGCAGCGAGAGCGCGCTCTGGCCGAAGGCGGTGTCGTAGCTCAGGCCGAGGTAGATCTCGTCGATGAGCGTGATGCCGTCGCGCGCGCGCACCTCGCCGGCGATGCGCTGCAGCTCGTCGCGCGCGATCGAGGTGCCGGTGGGGTTGGAGGGTGACGCCAGCAGCACGCCTCGCGTGCGTTCACCCCAGTGCGCACGCACCTGTGCTGCACTGAGCTGGAAGCGCTGGGCCGGACCGCTGGGCACCATCACCGCTCGCCCTTCGGCTGCCTGCACGAACTGCCGGTTGCAGGGGTAGCACGGGTCGGGCATCAGGATTTCATCGCCAGCGTCGATGAGCGCCAGGCAGGCCAGCTGCAGCGCCGCCGAGGCGCCGGCGGTGACCACGATGCGGGCTGGATCGATCTGCAGGCCCCAGCGGGTGTGGTACCAGCCGGCGATGGCTTCGCGCAGCGCAATGAGGCCCAGCGCGTGGGTGTACTGGCTGCGGCCGTCGCGAATGGCGCGTTCGGCAGCCTGCTGCACCAGCGGCGGCGCGGTGAAGTCGGGTTCACCGATGTTGAGCGCGATCATGGGGCGCGTGGCCGTGGCGGCCTCGCGCGCGGCAGCCTTGGCCACCTCCATCACGTAGAACGGGTCGACGCGCTGCGCGCGTGCGGCGAGCTTCATTTGCGCGCGCCGCCACGCGGCGAGGCCGCCACCTCGGCCGGACGCAGCTGCGCCGCCAGTGGATGCAGCACGCCGTTGACGAACTTGTGACCGTCGGTGCCCCCGAAGGATTTGGCCAGCTCGATGCACTCGTTGAGCACCACGCGCCAGGGCACGTCGGGGCAGTGCTGGAACTCGTAGGTGCCGATCCACAGCACGCCGTGCTCGATGGGAGACAGCTCCGCCAGCGGGCGGTCCAGGCGCGGCGCGATCAGTGCGTCCAGGTCGCTGGCTTGCGCCACGCAGCCGCGCACCAGGGCGTCGAAGTGCAGGCTGTCGCACTTGTGAAAGCCCGAGAGGTCGCGCGTGAAGGCGTCGATGTCGTCCACCGGGTTGCGGCCCACGAGGTGCTGGTACAGCGCCTGCAGCGCGAACTCGCGCGCGCGGGTGCGGGCCGATTTGTCGGCGGCCTTGCGGGGGGTGGGGGTGTCGGTGCTGGTGGCCATGCTCAACCGATCTGGTCCAGCACCAGCGCCATCTCGACGGCCACACGCGCGGCGTCGCGGCCCTTGTCGGTCTGGCGCGCCAGGGCCTGGGCCTCGTTCTCGGTGGTGAGGATGGCGTTGGCCACCGGGATCTGGTGGTCCAGCGCGACGCGCGTGACGCCGGCGCCCGATTCGTTGGCCACGAGCTCGAAGTGGTAGGTCTCGCCGCGGATGATGCAGCCCAGCGCGATCAGCGCATCGTATTCCTCGCGCTCGGCCATGGCCTGCAGGGCCACCGGCACCTCCAGCGCGCCCGGCACCTTCACGTGGGCGATGTGCTTTTCCTGCACACCCAGGGCCAGCAGCTCGGCGTGGCAAGCCTGGAAGAGGGCATCGGTGATGGCCTCGTTGAAGCGCGCCTGCACGATGCCGATGTGCAGGCGTTTGCCGTCGAGCTCGCCTGCGGATCCTTTGTCTGCACCAAACATGGTGAATTCCGTTTCCCTGGGTTTCAGTTCTGGCGGCCGATGAAGCCGGTGATTTCGAGGCCGTAGCCCTGCATGCTGGGCATGCGGCGCGGGTTGCCCATGAGCTCCATGCGGGCCACGCCGCATTCGCGCAGGATCTGCGCGCCCACACCGTAGGTGCGCAGGTCCATGCGGCCACGTTCGGGTGCCTGGGCGGAACGTGCCGTGCCTTCGAACTGCGCGAGCAATTGCTCGGCCGACTCGCCGCAGTTGAGCAGCACGGCCACGCCGCGGCCGCGCTCGCTGATGAAGCGCAGGCTTTGTTCCAGGCTCCAGCTGTGCATGGAGCGCCCGACCTCGAGCGCATCCAGCACCGACAGCGGCTCGTGCACGCGCACCGGCACCACGTCGTCGGTGCCCCACTGGCCCTTCACCAGCGCCAGGTGCAGCGCGCCGCTGGGCTGGTCGCGAAACGCGTGCGCGGTGAATTCGCCGAAAGCGGTGTTGAGCGGTCGCGAGCCGATCTTCTGCACCAGGCTCTCGGTGCGGCTGCGGTATTCGATCAGGTCGGCGATGGTGCCGATCTTGATGCCGTGCTCGGCGGCGAAGACCTGAAGGTCGGGCAGGCGCGCCATGGTGCCATCGTCCTTCATGATCTCGCAGATCACCGCGGCGGGCGTGCAGCCGGCCATGGCCGCGAGGTCGCAACCGGCTTCGGTGTGGCCGGCGCGCATGAGCACGCCGCCTTCCACCGCCTGCAACGGGAAGATGTGGCCGGGTTGCACCAGGTCGCTCGCTTTGGCGTTGGGCGCCACGGCGGCCTGCACGGTGCGCGCGCGGTCGGCGGCCGAGATGCCGGTGGTCACGCCTTCGGCGGCCTCGATGGACACGGTGAAAGCCGTGCCCATCTTGGTGCCGTTGCGCGGCACCATGGGCGGCAGGCGGAGGCGCTCGCAGCGCTCTCTGGTGAGCGTGAGGCAGATCAAGCCACGCCCATAGCGGGCCATGAAATTGATGGCGTCGGGCGTGACGTGGTCGGCCGCGAGCACGAGATCGCCTTCGTTCTCGCGGTCCTCTTCGTCAACGAGGATGACCATGCGACCGGCGCGCATGTCGGCCACGATGGCCTCGACCGGGGAGATGGCCACCGGTGCCAGGGGTTCGGGCGCGTTCATGCGGGTTCCTTGGGGGTGACGGGCGTTGCCGAGAGCATGCGCTCCACGTAACGCGCGACGGTGTCGATTTCGAGGTTGACGGTACTGCCAGCGGCCAGATCGCCGAGCGTGGTGTTCTGCACCGTGTGGGGGATGAGGTTGATGCTGAACTCGCAGCCGTCGGGCCGGTCGTCCACGCGGTTGACGGTCAGGCTCACGCCGTTGACCGTGATGGAGCCCTTGTAGGCCAGGTACTTGGCGAGGGCGGTTGGCGCCAGCACCCGCAGCTCCCAGCTTTCGCCCACCATGGCGAAATGGCTCACCGTGCCGATGCCGTCCACGTGGCCGGACACGATGTGACCGCCCAGGCGGTCGTGCGCGCGCAGGGCCTTTTCCAGGTTGACACGGCGGCCGACCTCGCCCAGGCCCGTCGTGCGGGCCAGCGATTCGGCCGATATGTCGATGGTGAAACGCCGGGCTGGCAGGTCGAGGGTGGTGACGGTCATGCAGGCGCCGTTGAGCGCAATGCTGTCACCCAGACCGACGTCGTCGAGGTAGCCCGGCGGTGCCTCGATGGCGAGGCGCCGTCCGTGCTGCAAAGAACTTCCCAGCGCATGGGAGTCGGCGATGCGCCCCACGCCGGTGATGATGCCGGTGAACATCCGTGCATTTTCGCAGGGTTTGGGGAGCCGCCCCGGAAACAGGGTTGCCGCCCGGCCGGCAACGGGGCGCAGGGCGCGGGCGGAATCCGCCCGCTCAGCGGTCCCAGCAGGTGGCGGTGTCGTCGGGTGTGGCCACCAAGGCGGTGGCCACTTGTGCGCGCAAGCCGGTGTGGGTCAGGCGGAACTCGCCGCAGCGGTCCGCCGCCTGCGCCCCGGCGGGGATGGCCACCAAGGTGAATGCGGTGGCGGTGAGAGAGTTGGGCAGGAAGTCGACCTGATAGCGCCCCCCCTCGACCGCCAACACTCCGGCAGGCACGGCGTCCGGGTAGCGGCCGCGGGCGGTGGCCGCGCGCTCCATCCACTGCGCGGCCTGCAACAGGGTGGCTCGCGCATGAGCGCGGTGGGTGCGGCGGACGTGCTCCTGGTAGGAGGGCAAGGCGACCGCTGCCAGCAAGGCGACGATCGCCACCACGATCATGGCCTCGATCAGCGTGAAGCCACCCGCGCACTTGGGCCCGCCGCGCTTCATGGGCGCAACTCCCGCCAGTCGGCCCGTGCAGGCGGGGGGACGATATCCTTGAGTTCGTCGGGGGAGACGTCCTTTCCCTGGCCGGTGCTTTTGCCGCCATTTGCCCTGGCAATGCGGAAGCGATCCCCCTGACCGGGCAACAACACGAACTCGTTGCTGCCGATGCGCGCGCGCGTGGCGGTGTCGATCGAGGTTGTGGTGTGCTGTGCGTAGAAAACGCCTCCCTTGGGCAGCTGGCCCGTGATCATGTCGCGCACGTTGAGCCAGTGCTGCCCGCTGGTGCTGGGCGGATCGCAGCTCTCCTGCGCGCTGGCCTCGCTCGGTGCGGTGGTGGTGAAGATCGCCTTGCGGCCGAGGAAGGTTTGCGGGTGGACGATCAACCGTTCGCCCGATACCGGGAGATCCACAAACCAGCCGCGCGGAGCCTTTTCGTCGTTGCGGGCGTAGCCCACCGCGTTGCTGGCCGAAGCCTGGTAGGCATCGTCGTGGGTGACGTCGTCCGTGTCCACCACCGGGATCGCGCCCGTGACCGGTTGCGACACCAGCCGCTCACGGATGTCGGCGTCAGCGAGGCGCCCGAGGTCTTCGCTCGTGAGGGCGTCGCCGGTGCCTTTGTACTTGCTCTTGTCCCACACCGAGTAGACCGTCTGCACGGCCTTGTTGGCCGGGTCGGTGGGCTGTAACAGTTGCCCGGTGCCGAAGAGCAGCTGGATGCCACCCAGTGGATGCGGCATCCAGGCCACCGCGGTGGTGATGGGTTGGGGCACGGTCGCGTTGTCGGAGTCGCTTGCCCGCAGAAAGGGCTGGCAGGTGGTGGCGTTGGAGCAGGTGGCGCCGCTGCCGTCCCACACCGCCACGCCCCATTTCGTGGGGTCGGTGTTGCTCAGGTTGAATTTCCAGAGCTGGCCCTTGAGGTCTCCGGCGTAGACGACGTCGGCGGTTCCGTTGCCATCGATATCGATCGGCCGGGCCGGCCCCAGGCCGTTGCCGGCGCCGTTGGTGCTGTTCGCCACGATGGGCCGCAGCGCGCGGTCCCCGTCGAGGTACTGGATCAGCAGCACCGGTCGCTCGTTGGCGCTGTTGACGCCGTTGCCCAGCACCACTGCCCAGCGGCCGTCGTTGAGCTTGACGATCTGTTCGCTGCGCTGCGTGAGGGGGCCGTCGGTCACGGCGGGCGCGTGCAGGTGACCGATGTCGCCGTGCGGGACCTGCGTGCCGGTGGCTTCCGCGGCGAACGTGCGATCGATCAGCACGTTGCCCGTACCGACGTTGGCGGGGTCGGTCACATCGAGCACGAAGTAGCCGCGTCCGCCCGCGCCCAGTGCACCCACCAGCAAGGTGCGCCAGTTCGGGGTCGTCAGCACGGTATTGCCGACCCGACGCAGGTCCGCGTCTGCGGTGAACGGGTGGCCGTCGACCGTGGCCTTGTAAGCGAACCCAGGCGTGGTGCTTTCGCGAAGGGTGTTGTACACACCGCGGGGCACATAGGCCAGGCGCTCCTCACCGGTATCGGCATCAAAGCCATGCAGCATGCCGTCGTTGGCGCCCACATAGACCATGGCCGGGCGTTTGGCCTGGGCGCTGCGGAAGGCGGCGTGGCCCTCCCAGTCGTGCCGCAGGCGTCGCGGGGGTGTCGTGATCCAGAGGTTGCTGTTGACAATGCTGCCCAGGCGCGACGCGCGGTCGCGCAAGGTGCCGCCGTTCTGTGTTTCCAGCTTGCGCTCTCCGCGCAGGTAGTCGAGCCGCTGTTGTCCCACGCTGTTGGTGGCGCCGTTCAATAGCTGGTTCTTGAGCGTGGTGTCGAGTGCGTTCCAGGTGAAGGCAACCCCGGCGCTGCCGTTGTGCGTGAAGATCTTGCGCTGGCTGAGGTTTCGGCTTTCGTCGTCCAGCCACGCGCTGGCGCGCCACTTGGGGCTGCTGCTGCGCGTGCCCGCGCTGCCCGACCAGTCCCAGGCCGTCACGTCGCCACGCCAGCGGTCGCTGTCGTACTCGGCCTCGTAGATCAGCTGGTCCTGGGCATGGCGCCCCGAGGTGGCCCCGATGCTCACCGAGCCGGCGCCGGCCGTCACGGTGATTTCGTTGAGGATGTTCTGGAAAGCGACGACCAGGGCGTTGGCATCGGGCGCCGGCACGAAGCGGCCCCGGCTGTTCAGGGCTGTGTGCCAGAGCTCCGCCTTGCGCGCGTCGCCACGCCTCTCGTAGTTGGTGCCCCCGTCGCAGGGCAGGTTGCCGCTGCCACTGGAGTTGGCCCCGCAAAACGGAGTGACCCAACCCACGTTGCCGCGGATGAGCCCGCCCAGCCCGGTGAAGGTGTCGCCGTGCCATGTCGGCGCGCCGGACCACGACGAAGCGCTCAGGAAGCCGATGGTGTAGTTCACCATGTGCTGCCACGTTGCCGGGTTGTTCCGTGGATTCCAGTAGGGATCGAGCATGGCCGAGTGGGTGTCGGTGCCAAACTCCTCGGGGCCGAGTGATTGCTGCGCGGGCGGCCGCAGCTGATTGGGTATGCCCGGTTGCAGGTCGCGCGACCAGTAGTAGAAGGACAGATCGGACAAGGAGCTGAGGTCGGCCGAGCCCCAGTTGTCGCGGTACAGCTTGGTCTGCTCGTTCGTGATGCTGTAGCGCGTGCCGTCAGGCAGTGTGGTGTCGCTGCCGTCAGCGTTGCCGCCGCGCACGATGCGCACGCCATCGGGGCCGGACATGTCGCGCTCTTTGAAGGGGGAGGGTGCGTTCCATGCCGAGTGACCGTACTCACCGTCGGTCATCAGGATGTGGTAACTGCGGCGGCACGCCAGCACTGGGGACTCGTCGGTGCCGGGGTTGTAGGCCCAGGGGCTGTTGACGCCCAGGCTCGTGGCACTGAGGTAGTCGCCCGCGTTCTTCATGACCCAATGGGTGGGCGTTCCCCGCACCGATGTGATGGATTCGACCCAATTGTTGAATTGGGTGCGGTGGGCTCCGCTGAAGCGGCGCATGCCGTTGTAGCCTCTACATGGTCCGTTGGTGCTGGTGTTGCTGCCTGGAATGGCGTTACAGCCGTGCATGGCCTGCCAGGCGAGGCGGATCTTGTTGTCGGGCAGGTTGGTGGCAGAGAACGTGGCGCGAAGGGCCGCCTTCAGGGCAGCAATGCCGGTGCTGCCCATGCTGGTGGAGTTGTCCACCGACACGATGATGTTGGGCGCAGCGCCCTGGCCCATGCCCCAGGGCCCGTGTTGCAGGGGCAGTGGCGATGCAACGGCGCCCGCCGCAAGGCCCGCCATCGCGCTTGCGAGGAGGGTTCGACGACCCGGCATGGGGCGGGAAAGGCGGTGCGACGGTCGGGTGTTCATTTGTGGACTCGACGTTGGAAAGCCTCTGGGCTCACAAGGCAGGGCGGGGGATGAAGACCGAGCGCAGGTGCACGCGCGTGCCCGCGCGCAGTCCGTACGCCACGGCGTTGATGCGGTAGATGTAGGGCTGGGCTGGCTCGGGTGCGACCAGTCCTTGCGTGCCGGTCTGGATGAGGGCGGCGGTGGAATAGCGGAACACCTCGATCCAGTACCAGCCGCTGGGCGCCGCGTTGTCGAGCAACGGGTTGCCGGTGTCGCCTGCCCGTGCGCCGGTGAAACGGCCGTACGTCGCACCGACCGCCTCGTGATCTTTCAGCCCCTGGTCGGTGCTGAGCGCCGTTTGCAGGGCGTTGATGTCCTGCGGCACGCACAGGCCGGCGATGCACCGGGTTGACTGCGCGGAGACCAGGCCCTGCAGCAGGTCGAAATCGTCGTCCTCGCGCGGGAACAGGCCCATGCCGTTGCTGCGGGTGCGGCAAACGTCCGATGTGGCCGAGGCCGGGCAGGCCGAGCCGTCGGCCAGCATGCCCTGGATGTCGAGTTCGGCATCGCGCAGCAGCGCTTCGGCCGCGGCGAATGCCCGTTGCTGGTCTGACTCGGTGGCGACGAGCTTGTCGTTGAGCCAGTTGCGACGTGTGCCGGACAGCAGCAGCAGGGAGGCCAGCAGCAGCATCACCAGCACGACGATGAGCGCCGCGCCGCGGGCCCGGGAGCGATCAAGGCGGGGAGGATTCATCATCGGGCCAGATTGCGAAGCTGGAACACGCGGCGAAACACCTTGTGCAGGCGCCCGTCGCCGGGCGTGACTTCCTGGCCCGCGCAATCGGTCAGCGGTGCGTCGATTTCGCCAGAGGGTTCGCTGGCCAGGTGCAGGCAGGCCTCTACCGCGACGACGGCGCTCCAGTTGGTGGGGGTGTCGAGGTACTGGAGATCGGCGCCGACCTGCTGGACGTAGCGCAGCCGCAGCGCTTGCACGCCGGCGATGAGTGCGCCTGTGGCGTCGGCACTCTTGATGCCATCGGGATACTTTTTCAAGTCGGTGGTGCGCACGCGGTTGTGGCCCTCGCAGCGCAGCTCACCGTCCACGACGCTGAACTTGCTTTCAATGCGATCAAGTTCTCCATCCGTGCCCAGGCAGCTCGCGCTGTGCGCCTGGGCATCGCCATCGGACACCGTGGTGATGCTGCTGGCGTCGCCATCCAGCGGGCCGGCTGCACCGCTGGCGGTGGTGGTCTTGAACCCGGCGTTGAAGGCCACGTCGGTGGAGCCGGCCGTGGTTTGCAGCCGCCGCGCCCCCGCTTGCCGCAGGTGCAGGCCGAGCACGCGCCACACGGTCGCGGCGTCCTGGTGCAGGGCGACGTCGGCGTCCAGCGTGCGGGAGGCCTGGCGCGTGTGCGAGACGCTCACCATCGCCGCCAGGGCCACCATCAGCCCGATGGTCAGCCCCACCATGAGCTCGATCAGGGCGCCGCCTGCGTGTCTGGCGGCCAGGAATCGGGGATGTGTCATGGCCGCAGATGCACCAGATGGCAGATGCGCGCCTCAGGACACGCGGCGTCTTTCACGCCGGTCCCTTGTGACGTGGTGCTTTGCCACACGCCGTTGGCTTCGTCGAGAAGCTCGACGTCTTCCTTCTCGCTGGCCGCTTCGGCCCGCGCACGTTGCCGGTTGCCGCCGTCCGACCATGCGATCAGCACACCGAACTGGTGCCGGTCGCCGTCTGCGTTGAACACCTGAGCATCGCCATCGGGCAGCAGGGCAGCCAGCTGTTGCTTCCAGGCGGCCAGATCGCTTTGTGCGATCTGGCTCGGGCTGCAGGCCTGCTTGCTGCAATCGGGCAGGTCTTCGGGTGGCGCCGATTTGAAGCCGGTCAGGTAGGGGTTGTCGGCGGGCTTGGCCGTCATCGCCCCCGGGTTGAGCAGCATGCGCTCCTTGAGGTCGGACGCCATCTGCACCGCCAGTGCTCGCGCATTGGTGTTGCGGGCTTCGGTGAGGTGGCCGGCCTGCAGCCGCGCCATGGCAAGCAAGCCAAGCGCGAGCACGAGCAGTCCCACCAGCGCCTCGATCAGCGAGACGCCGCGTTGTTCATTTCTCCCCATTGCAACCCTTGCCGTGAACCACGCGCAGGCGTGTGCCATTGCCGCACAGGTGTGCACCGGCTGTGCCCGCCTGCGCGGCGACCTGTGGCGATTGCGCCACCAACCCCAGGGCTGCGGGCAGGCCGCCGAAGCGGGTGATCTGGATGAAAGGCGCGATGTTCGCCATGCCGGTGCGATGCAGCCAGACGCCGCTGTGGTGGCCGCCATGCTGGATGACGGCTTCGCCAGCGTCCGGGACGTTGTCGCTGTCGAGGTCGACAAACAGCTGCCAGCCGCAGCGCCAGTCTCCGGTCGCTTGATTGGCCGCGCAGGGCTCGATGCGGCGCATCACCACCTGGCGGCCGGTGCGCACGGCCTCGGCCCGGCCGAGCTGAAGGGCTGCAATCAGCTCCTGCATGGCGCTGGCTTCGCGCTGGCGCTGCAGGGCCGCCGCGAACGACGGGGCGGCGAGAGCGGCGACGGTCCCCAGCACCGCGATCGCCACCAGCAGTTCGATCAAGGTGAAACCGGCGGACTGGGGGCGTCGATCAGGGAGTGATGGGCTCGGGCGCAATGGCATGGAGCTTGCGATGCTCTCCATGCGCCGCTGCGGGAGTGCCTGCCGCAGGACAAAGCGTCACATTGGTCAGACAGATCAAAGACTGGTACTTCAGATGTACTATTTGTGATGCCGGGCGCATGGTCAGGCGATGAAGCTGTCCCGACCGTCCACCACGGCCCGTACTCGCAGATCGACGCCCTGCTGCTGCACGTCGACGTAGCGCAGGGCAATGCCCTGCGCCAACTGTTCGAAAGGGCCCAGCGCGGCCATGCCGGCGCCCGTCCCCAGCAAGCGCGGCGCCATATAGGCCAACACCTCGTCGACCACCCCGGCCTTCAACAGCGACGCGTTGAGCTTGGCGCCGGCCTCAACGTGCAACTCGTTCACTTCGTGGCGTGCCAGCGCCGACATCAAGGCCACGAGGTCGGTCTTGCCACCTGGGCCGGGGATGTGCCAGGTCTCGGCGCCCCGCGCCTGCAAGGCTTGCGCGGCCGCGCTGTCCACCGCGTGTGCAATCCAGATGCGTCTCGGCCCGGACGCTGGCGGCTCGAACAGGCGCGCCGTTACCGGTGTTTCCAGCCGGCTGTCCACCACCACCAGGTGGGGTTGGCGCTGCAAGCCTTCGATGCGCGCATCCAGGCGCGGATCGTCTTCACGCACCGTGCCGATGCCGGTGAGCACGGCGCAGGCCCGTGCGCGCCAGTGGTGGCCATCGGTGCGCGCTGCCTCGCTGGTGATCCACTGGCTTTGCCCGTTGGGAAGGGCCGTGATGCCGTCGAGCGAGGCCGCGATTTTCATGCGCACCCAGGGCCGTGCGCGCAGCATGCGGCTGAAGAAGCCGATGTTGAGTTCACGCGACGCGCGGGCGAGTGGGTCGTCGTGTGGCAGCAGATCCACGCGCACGCCCGCCGCGCGCAGCCGCTCGATGCCCTGGCCAGCCACCTTGGGGTTGGGGTCCGTGGTGGCCACCACCACGCGCGACACACCCGCAGCAACCAGCGCGTCGCAGCACGGCGGCGTGCGCCCGTGGTGCGAACAGGGTTCCAGCGTGACGTGCGCGGTGGCGCCCACGATGCTGTGGCCTCGTGTCTGGGCGTCGCGCAGGGCCATCACTTCGGCGTGCGGGCCGCCTGCCTGCTGCGTGTGGCCCTGGCCGATGACGGCACCGGCGGCGCCCACCAGCACACAGCCCACGCGTGGGTTCGGGTTGCTCAGGTTGAGCGAGCGCTGCGCGAGCGCCAGGGCCTGCTGCATCAGCGCGCGCTCGTCCATGGCGCGCTCAGCGCTTCACCTCATCGACCAGCGCGCGGAACTCGTCGATGTCTTCGAAGCTGCGGTAGACGCTGGCAAAGCGTACGTAGGCCACCTTGTCGAGCTTCTTGAGCTCGCGCATCACCATCTCGCCGATGCGGTTGGCGGGTACCTCGCGCGCGCCCAGGTTGAGCAATTTTTCTTCGATGCGCTCGATGGCCGCGTCGACCTGCTCGGTGCTCACCGGGCGCTTGCGCAGCGCCAGGGCGAAGGAAGCGCGCAGCTTGCCCGGCACGAAGTCGACCCGGCGGCCGTCTTTCTTGACCACCGCCGGGAAACTCACCTCCGGGCGTTCGTAGGTGGTGAAGCGCTTGTCGCAGTGCCCGCAGCGGCGCCGACGGCGGATGAAATCCGCCTCCTCGGAGACGCGGGTCTCGACGACCTGCGTCTCCAGGTGGCCGCAGAACGGGCACTTCATGCGAGGCTTACTGGTAGACGGGGAAGCGCGCCGTGAGCGCGTTGACTTTGGCGCGCACCGCGGCGATGTTGGCCTCGTCGCGCGGGTTGTCCAGCACGTCGGCGATCAGGTTGGCCGTCAGTCGTGCCTCTTCGTCCTTGAAGCCGCGCGTCGTCATGGCGGGCGTGCCGATGCGCACGCCGCTGGTGACCATCGGCTTCTCGGGGTCGTTGGGGATGGCGTTCTTGTTGATGGTCATGTGGGCGCTGCCCAGCACGGCCTCGGCTTCCTTGCCGGTGATGCCTTTGGCCCGCAGGTCCACCAGCATGACGTGGCTTTCCGTGCGCCCACTCACGATGCGCAGGCCACGCTGCGTGAGCGTCTCGGCCACGATCTGCGCGTTCTTCACCACCTGTTGCTGGTAGGTCTTGAACTCGGGCGCGAGCGCTTCCTTGAAGGCCACGGCCTTGGCCGCAATCACGTGCATCAGCGGGCCGCCCTGCAGGCCGGGGAAGATGGCGCTGTTGATGGCCTTCTCGTGCTCGGCCTTCATCAGGATGATGCCGCCACGCGGGCCACGAAGGCTCTTGTGGGTGGTGGAGGTCACCACATCGGCGTGCGGCACCGGGTTCGGGTATACGCCCGCGGCGATCAGGCCGGCGTAGTGCGCCATGTCGACCATGAAGATCGCACCGATGTCCTTGGCGACCTTGGCGAAGCGCGCGAAGTCGATGCGCAGGCTGTAGGCCGATGCGCCGGCGATGATCAGCCTGGGCTTGGTCTCGTGAGCCTTGCGCTCCATCGCGTCGTAGTCGATCTCTTCCTTGTCGTTCAGGCCGTATGAGACGACGTTGAACCACTTGCCCGACATGTTCAGCGGCATGCCGTGCGTGAGGTGGCCGCCCTCGGCCAGGCTCATGCCCATGATGGTGTCGCCCGGCTTGAGGAAGGCGAGAAAGACCGCCTCGTTGGCCGATGCGCCGCAATGCGGCTGCACGTTGGCGGCGTCGGCGCCGAAGATTTGCTTGATGCGGTCGATCGCGAGCCGTTCGGCCACGTCCACGTGCTCGCAGCCACCGTAGTAGCGCTTGCCCGGGTAGCCCTCGGCGTACTTGTTGGTCAGCTGCGTGCCCTGCGCGGCCATCACGGCGGGGCTGGCGTAGTTCTCGCTCGCGATGAGCTCGATGTGGTGTTCTTGGCGGGCGTTCTCGGCCTGGATGGCGGCAAACAGCTCCGGGTCGGTTTGTTCGATGAGGATGCGGCGGTCGTACATGGCAGTCCTGTGTGAGGTGGAACCTTGCGCAATGAGACAAGGGCTGCCCAGGCGAACGGCGGAACGCCCGGCCTTGCGGCGCGGGCAGCACGCTTCCCAGTGGTTGTCCCGTTGGCAGCGGCACAGGGCCGTTGCGGGTGTCCACGTCAGCGGCCGACCCACTGCCGTGGGTGGCCACCTATCGCCAGTCGCGCACCGCCGGCTAGTTTAGCCGAGCGCCGACGGGCGAGAGGATCAGGAGGGCATCGCCGCGAGCGGGGCGGGCGGCGCAGGCCGCGCCTCGGCCTCGACTTCCACCTCGGGGGCCGGGTTGTTCACGGGGATGGCGCGCGCCGGCGGGGGTGCGGGCTCGTAGCGTTGCATGGGCTTGCCCAGGGCGACGCTCTTGATGCGCAGATGCTCGGCCATCACGCGGTTGATGTACCAGCTGCCGTCGGTGGTGACGGCGCCCACGTACAGGCGCAGGCCGCCCTCGATGGAGCCGGCGCGCTTGACGGCGTCTTCCAGCACCTTGGCGCCCACCCGCAGGTTGGACAGCGGGTCGAAGGCCGCGAGCTCACCGCCGAAGTCTTCGTACTTGTCGGTGTGCACGCGGGTGAGCACCTGCATCAGGCCCTGCGCGCCCACGGGGCTCTGGGCGAACGGGTTGAAGCGCGACTCGATGGCCATCACGGCCAGCAGCAGCGTGGGGTCGATGCGGATGCGTTCGCCGATGGCGTAGGCCTCGGTCACGAGCGCAGCCAGCGGTTCCGGCGCCACGCGGTATTTGCGGCTGAGCCAGGTGGTGACCTTCGCTTGTTGCTCGGTCAGGTCGCGCAGGCTGGCCACCGTGACGCGCTCGATCGCGGTCGGCTCGATGTCGACCTCGCGCTCGACGATCTGCTGGGCTTCCTGGCGCTGCAGCAGCCAGCTCAGCAGTCGCTCCTCGGCGTTGGCGCGCAGGTCAGCGCGCATGCCGAAGACGAGCAGCGTGACCGCGGCAAGCAAGCCCAGCAGAGCCAGGCCGTTCTGCGTGGTGTGAATGAAGCCCCGGTACACGTCGGCGCCGACGTGTTTCAGGGACGATGCCAGGGCACTGGGCGTGCTCTTCTGCGGCGTCGGCGAGTTGGTCCTCATGGATCGCTCCTTGCTGGTCGGCGTGGCCGCTGTGTGCGGCAGGCGCCGGTCGTTGGGGTCGCCATCGACGGGCCTCGTGGGAGGCTGCGTCGAGTTAGCCCTTGCGGGCAGCGTTGGGGTTTACCCTCGCGTGGGCAAAAGTCGGCGGATGGTAGGGGGGCGTTAATAACAAGTCAATGTTTTGAACTTTGATTAAAACAATAATTACTCATATAGACCCGAGGTCGGGTGTGAGGTTTCGCATCCTTTTCTGTGCGGGTCCAATGGCGGCGCGGGCTTGCAAGGCTCCGCGGCTTGATTGCCGCTCGTCGGCTGAACCCTGCCTTTCACGCTCCGAAACGTGTTTTTGGGGCCCCGGAATGACCGGGCCGGGGGCGATTGAAAAGTTCCATGGCGCACCGACGACCGTCACTTGTGGGTCATGGGTCGTGGGCGTAGCCTTCGCATGCCGGTTGTGATGACCGGCATTTGCCGACAGCGCGGCGATCCGCAAGTCGGCCCCCAACGGGAGCAATCTCTTGCTTCCAGGCCGGCGGGACAATTCCCTCCCACCGCCAAAACCGACGGCAAGTGCCTTGTTGCCCGCCGTCTACCCCGGCAGGTTCGCCCTGCCGGGGTTTCTTTTTCATGGGGTCGTTCATCGGGCGTTGGCCGGCTTGCGCCACACTGCAGACCATGGTCAAACCGCCCGATGCCCTGGCCCGCAGCCCCCTTGCCCGGCGCTGGCTGCACCGTCTTGGCTGGGCGTTGTCGGCTCTCATTCTTATATGGGGGCTGATGTGGCTGGCCCTGCCGCCCTTGATCAAGTGGCAGCTCCAGAAGCAGGGCAGTGCGGCACTGGGGCGTACGGTCACGCTGGAGCGTGTGCAGGTGCGGCCCTGGGCGCTGCGCTTCACCCTCGTGGGGTTGCGGGTGGCCAACGCGGCGGGCGACGCACCGCAGTTCTCGTTCGAGCGCCTGTTTTTCGACCTGGAACTGCAGTCGCTGCTGCGGCTGGCACCGGTCGTGGACGCGCTGCGCCTGGAGGCGCCGCGTTTGAGCCTGCGCCACCTGGGCAGCGGTCGCCTCGACATCGACGACATCGTGCAGCGCCTGACGCCGCCGCCGTCCAGCGAGCCGTCCCCGCCCGCGCGCTTCTCGCTCTTCAACATCGAACTGGAGGACGGCGCGGTCGAGTTCGTCGATGAGCCTGTGGGCGTCACCCACCGCCTGGAGGCACTGCACGTCGCGGTGCCGTTCCTGAGCAACCTGGGGTCGCGGCGCGAGGTGCAGACCGAGCCGCGCCTGGCTTTCAGACTGAACGGCAGCGCTTTCGACACGCGTGCCACCACCACGCCTTTCGCCGAAGACCGCCAGACGCGCGCGCGTCTGCAGATCCCCGACCTCGACGTGCAGCCCTACCTGGTGTATTGGCCCGCGACGATGCCCGTGAAGCTCGACGCCGCGCGGTTGCACCTGGACCTCACGCTCGATTTCGAGCAGCACACCCAGCCCGCGTTGGCGATCTCGGGCGAGGTCGGCGTGTCCGGCGTGCGCGCCAGCGAAGGCGGCCAACCGTTCCTGGCCTGGGAACGGCTGGATATCTCGCTGCGCCGGCTGGAGCCCTTGCGGCAGCGTGCCGAGATTGCGCGCGTGCGCCTGGGCGGGCCGCAGCTCGAGCTGTCGCGCAACGCGCAGGGTGCCCTCAACCTGCCACGCGTGCAGCCCCCTTCCGATGCCGACTCCGGTGGCACGGCAGCGCCCAGTGCGGTGTCGACCAGCGCTTCACCCTGGCAGGTGGTCGTTGACGAGGTGGCCCTGGCCGACGGCTCGGTGCGCTGGCGCGACGCGGCCGTGCAGCCGGTCGCCGATCTGGCGCTGAGCGCGTTGCAGGCCCGCGCCACGGGCATCACCTGGCCGGTGCGTCAGGCGGTGCCGGTCGAGATCGATGCGCAACTCGGCAACACGCCGCTGAGCGTGCGCGCCAGCGCCACCGAGCGCGAGGCGCAGGCCAGCGTGAGCCTGGGCGAGCTGCCGTTGTCGATGGCTGCGCCGTATGTGGCCCAGTACCTGGTGCCGCCGCTCGACGCAAGCCTGCAGGGAGACCTGACGCTGGACTGGCGCGCCGCGACCGGCACCGAGCCCGGGGTGCTGCGCATCGAGGCCACCAAGGCCCGGCTGGCGGCGTTGCGGCTGGGCACGGCGCGCGCGCCGCTGGCGCGGCTGCAGCAACTGGACGTCACTGGCGCACAGGTCGATCTGATCGGCCGGCAAGTGAACGTCGCCCGCATCGAGTTGCTCGCGCCCGACCTGGCGGTGTCGCGCGGCGCTGATGGTCGCTGGATGTTCGACGACTGGCTGCGTCGCGCCGCGCAGGCGGCCGCGCCACCCGCCGAGACGCCCGGCGGCGCCAGCGACGCCGCCTGGGGCCTGGTGCTGGCGGACGTGCAATTGAACGAAGGGCGCGTGCGCTTCACCGACGAGACCACGCCGCAGCCGGTGGCGCTGATCGTGCAGGGGCTGTCCGCGCGCGTGCAGAACCTGCAGCCGCTGGCTGAGCGGGCGCCGCAGGCGCCGCTGCAAGTGCGCTTTCGTGTAGCTGCGCCAGGTGCGGCCAGTGCGGCAGGTGCGGCAGGCCAGGCGCCGGCGATCGCGCGCGACGCCGGCCGCGTGGCGCTCGATGGAAACCTGCAACTGCCCGGGCGTGGCGTGGGGGCGGGCCTGCGCGGCCGGTTGCAGGTGGAGCGCCTGCCGCTGCACGCCTTCGTGCCCTACGCCGCAGAGCGGCTCAACCTCGAACTGTTGCGGGCCGACGCCAGCGTTCGCGGCGATCTGGCATTCAGCATGGCCGAGGCCGGGCCCACCGTCGAGCTGGCCATGGACGCCGCACTGGAAGACCTGCGCGCCCATTCGCTGGCGCCCAGCGAAGAGCTGCTGACCTGGAGCAGTCTGCAACTTCGCGGCCTGCGGGTGCGCAGCGCGCCCGGGCAGGCCGCATCGGTGCAGGTGGACGAGACCGTGCTCAGCGACTACTTCGCGCGCGTGGTGATCGACGAGCAAGGCCGCATCAACCTGCAAGGGCTGTTGAAGCCGGCGCCCGAAACCGGGGCGGTTGCAAGCGGGGGAGCCGACAGCGCTCCAGCGCCGGACATTCGTGTCGGCCCGATCAGCCTCGTCAATGGTCAGGTGCGTTTCTCCGACCGCTTCATCCGCCCCAACTACACGGCCAACCTGAGCGACCTCACCGGCTCGCTCAGCGCCTTCAGCAGCACGCCGCCCGCGCCCGGGCAGCCGTTGGCACTGGCCGATCTGTCGCTCAAGGGTCGGGCCGAGGGCACGGCCCAACTGGACATCAGCGGCCAGATCAACCCGCTGGCCACGCCGCTGGCGATGGACATCAAGGCGCAGGTTCGAGATCTGGAACTGCCGCCGTTGTCGCCCTACAGCGCCAAGTACGCAGGCTACGGCATCGAGCGCGGCAAGCTCAGCGTGGACGTGCGTTACCGCATCGAACCCGACGGCAAGCTCGAAGCGAGCAACCAGATCGTGCTCAACCAGCTCAGCTTTGGCGAGCGCGACAGCAACAGCACCGCCAACCTGCCGGTCAAGCTCGCGGTGGCGCTGCTGGCCGACCGCAACGGCGTGATCGACATCAACCTGCCGGTGAGCGGTTCGCTCAACGATCCGCAGTTTCGCCTCGGGCCGATCATCGTGCGGCTCATCTTCAACCTCATCGGCAAGGCCATCACGGCGCCGTTCTCCCTCATCGCCAGCGCGTTTGCGGGGGGAGGTGCCGATGCCAGCCAGCTGGAGTTCGAGGCCGGGCGCGCGCTGCTCGACGACGCCGACCGGCGCCAGCTCGAGGCGGTGGCCAAGGCGCTGGAGAACCGGCCCGCGCTGCGCTTGACCATCGTGGGCCACGCCGATCTGCAGGCCGAGCGCAGCGGCTGGCAGCGTGCGCGGCTTGACGCCTTGCTGCAGGCGGAGAAGCGCCGCCGGCTGGCGCGCGCCGGCGCGGCGGTAGCGCCGGATGTGCGGGTGGAGCCGGCCGAGCGCGACGAACTGTTGCGCGAGGCCTACCGCCGCGCCGACATTCCCAAGCCGCGCAACCTGATTGGCATCGCCAGGGACCTACCGCCTCAAGAGATGGAAGCGCTGTTGCTCGCGGCGCAGGTGCCAGGGGACGAAGCCATGCGCGAGCTCGCGGTGGCGCGTGCTGTGGCCGTGAAGGATTTCCTGCTCGGACTCAAGCTCGGCGAAGACCGTGTCTTCCTGGGTGCGCCGCGCACGGGCAGCGACGGTGGCGACGCCGCGCGGCCCCGAGCCGAACTGCAGCTGGCACCGCGCTGAGCGCAGCCATGCGCGTCGTTCAGCGGCGCGCATGTTGCGCTCATGTCGCGGCTGCGCCCGCTGGCGCAGCCCTGCGCCAGCGGCGACAATACGCGTTTCCTCCGTGCGCCCCGAGCGGCGCGCTCCGGTCGTCCCGACCGCCTCTGCCCAACCACATGTCGCTGTTTTCCCTGCGCCAGAAGCCCGCTGCCCCACCTGCCGTGAACACGCCCAACCCACCCAAGTCCGCCAACGCCCATCCCCTGGACGCGCTCACCGGCGGCGTCTTCTCGGCCGCCACCTCGGGCGATCGCAGCGCCCGTCTTCGTGAATGGCTCGCCACCGAGCCCTCGGCCGAGCAGATGAACGAGGTGTTCAAGGAACTCAGCCAGCGCGACCGCGGCGCCGCCAAGCCGCTGAAGGAAAAGCTCGACGAGCTCAAGCGCCAGAAGGCGCAGGAGCAGGCAGGCACCGAATGGGGCGCCAAGGCCGAGGCGCTGCTGGGCGCCACGCGCCTGAACCTGGCCGATGCCCTGGCCTGGCAGCGCGACGCCGCGCGCGCGGGCGCACCGCTGTCGCGCGAGCCGCTGGCCACGCTGCGCCAGCAACTGGCCGAGCGCGTCAAGGCGATCGAGGATCTCCAGCACGCGGTGCAGGTCGAGCGCGAGGCCGCGGTGCTGATCGCGCAGCGCATCGAGGTGCTGTCCACCAAACCATGGCGCGAGGCACAGGCGGTGGCCGATGCCCTGCGCGGCGACGTCGCCCAATGGCAGCAGCAGGCCGAAGGCCTCACGCACGACGCGCAGTGGGCCAGTGTGGAGCCCAAGTTCCCGCCCATGCTCGACGCCTCGCGCCAGCAACTGCAACTGGTGTGGGATGCCTTTGCCGCCGCGTTGGCGCAGGCGGTGGCCGCCGATACCGATCCGCAGGCGCCGCTGCCTGCCGTGCCCGTGTGGGCCGACGAATTGCGCGTCGCGCGCGGCGAGCCCGCAGCCGCTGCCGAAGCCGCGTCGGCAGCCGACAGCCAGGCGCACGCTGAGCGCCGCGAACGCGCTACTGCCGAGCTCGAAGCCGCGGTCGCAGCGCTGGAGGCTGAGGTGGGCCAGGGCCACGGCAAGGCCACGCCCAAGGTGGCCAACGAGGTGCGGCAACTGCTCAAGAAGCACGGCCGCCTCGTCGCGCCCGCGCTCGATGCGCGCGCGCAGGCCGCGCTGGCCCAGGCTGGTGAGCTCGAGGGTTGGCAGCGCTGGCGCGCCGACCAACTGCGCGAGGAGCTGGTGGCCAAGGCCGAGGCTTTGCTCGCCGCGCCGCAAGGCCAGCGCCTGGGCGGTCGCAAGCTGCAGGAGACCATCCGCCAGTTGCGCGAACAATGGAAGACGACCGACCAGGGCGGTGCACCGAACCACGCGCTGTGGAAACGCTTTGACGAGGCCTGTACCGCGGCGCACAAGGAGGTCGAGGCCTGGCTTGCGCAAGTGCGTCAGCAGGCCGACGCCACGCGCGCCCAGCGCATGGCGCTCATCGACGAAGTGAAGGCCTGGACGGCCGCACACGCCACGGGCACCGACTGGAAGGCGCAGTTGCGCGAACTGCATGCCTTCTCCGAACGCTGGCGTCAGGCCGGCCACCTGAGCGAGAAGGCGTTTGCCGAGATCCAGCCGCTCTGGAAGGACGCCATGCACCTGGCGCACGCGCGCCTGGAGGCCGCGCAGGCCGAGAGCACCGCGCGGCGCAGGGCCCTGATCGACGAGGCTGCGGCGCTGTCGCAGTCGCAGCCGCTGCGTCTGGACGCCGTGAAGGCGCTGCAGCAGCGCTGGCAGGCCGAGGCGCACGCCGTACCGCTGGAGCGCAAGCAGGAACAGAAGTTGTGGGAGGCGTTCCGCGCCCCCATCGACGCCGCGTTCGAGCGCAAGACGCAGGAGCGCCACCAGCAAGCCGGTGCCCTGAGCGCACACGACCAGCAGGTGCTGGACGCCGCGCGCGAGCTCGAGGCTGCCACGCAGTCGGGCGATGCCGCACGCATCCGCGCCGCCATGGCCGCGCTGGAGGCGGTCTCGCGCGCGGCGCCAGCGCCCGCCACTGCTCAGCCGCCGGCCGCCGAGGGCAGTGCCGCCCAGAGCAGTGCCACCGAGGGGAATGAGGCCGCGGCACCCGCAGCAGCACCCGCTGCCGCACCACGCAAACTGGTCGCCATGCGCGGCGACGACCGCCCGGGCCAGAAGCGCGCCGAGGTGGTGCCCGCAGGCCGCGACGGTCGCCGCGATGGCAAACCGGGCGCTCGCCCGGGGGGGCACGACGATGCCCGCGGCCCGCGCGATGGCGCGCGCTTTGGCCGCGACGACCGCGGCTTCGGGCGCGATGACCGTGCACCGCGCGGCCCGCGTCTGGGCGATGCGGCCTTTCGTGCCCAGCGCCAGGCGCTGGAGGCCGCGCAATCCAGCCTCAAACGCCTGGCCGAGCAGGCCCATGGCGAGGTGCTCACGCAGATTCTGGACGCCTGGCGCGGGCGCAATGCGGACCAATTGCCCGCGGCACAGGCCCTGGGTTCGCGCGTGGCAGCCGCGCAGCGCGGTGCCTGGGGTGCCGCGCTGGGCAAGGCCGCCGGCGACGCCGGCGATGCGCTGCTGCGCCTGGAGATCGCCGCCGATGTACCGACGCCAGCCGAACAACTGAGCGAGCGGCGTTTGCTGCAACTGCAGTTGCTCACGCGGCGACACGAAGCCGCGCCGGCCGAGACCTGGGCGCAGGATGTGGCGCGTGTGCTGGGTTCTGCCCACGACGAGCGCACGGCCCGCCGCCTGCAGGCCGCCCTCAAGGCGCTGCTCAAGCGCTGAGCGGGGCCGCCGCCGCGGCGGCGTTGAAGAAGCCGTCGTAGAGCGGCATCAGCGTCGCAAACTCGATGGCGAAGCGTTCGCGATTGACGAAATAGGCCTCGCAGGTCACGGCGAAGAACTCCGCCGCGTCTTTCGCGGCGTAGTCATCGAGCCAGGGGGGCTCGCCCCCGAAGCGCTCGGCGAGCGACACGGCTTCGCGAAACCCCGCGTAGGCCTCGCTCATGGTCTTGCGCCAGTGCAGGGCCGCCGTGCGACGGTCCGCCATGCCCAGAAAGCCATCGGGCAGCACCGGAGCGCCTTGCGGGTGATCGCCCGGGCTGAGTTCGCGCATGTCCATCTTGTGCACGAACTCGTGGATGACCACGTTGTGGCCGATGGCGGCGCGTTCGCCCGCACTGGCCACGTCTTCCCAGCTCAGCATCAGGGGGCCACCGTCCATGGCCTCGCCGGCGAGCGCCTCGGTGTAGTGGTGCACCACGCCCACGTGGTCGCGCACCTCGCGACGTGCCAGCACGGCGCCCGGTTGCACCACGATGCCCACGAAATCGTCGTACCAGTCGAGCCTGTCGGGCGCATGCTGCACCGCGCGGCCGTCGGGGCCGTGCATGTGCAGCAGCGGCCGGCACGCCTGCGCGGCGATCGACAAGGCCATCGCATCGGTGAGTTGCAGGCCGTTGGCGCCCACGAACTCCTTCTCCGCCAGAAAGTGGGCGCACAGCAGCCGAAGCTGTGCACGTTCGTCACCGGACAAACCGTGCAGGAAGGGCAGGGTGTTGAGCGTGTCGGCCCACAGCGCGTCGGGCACCGCGGCCACGCGGCGCCAGCGCCGCCGCAGCGAAGACCACCAGCTCATGAAAGCGCCACCCGGTCGGCGCCGGTGTGCGTCAGGCGCAGCACCTCGGCGCGCGGTGGCCGCGCGCTGGCATCCCAGTCACTGAGCACCATGCGTTGCAGGCCATCGCCCAGCGCGTGTGTGGCCGGACGGTGCGTGTGGCCGTGGATCAGTGTGGTGGCGCCCGCCGCACGCAAGGCCTCGCACGCGGCATCCGCATCGACATCGGCCCACAGGTCAGGGTCGTGGCCGAGTTCCTTCTTGCGGGCCTCGCTGCGCATGCGCAGCTCACGCGCGATGGCTTCGCGCTCGCCCAGCGGCTTGCCCAGGAACGCCGCCTGCCACGCCGCGCCGCGCACCTGGGCCCGAAAGGCGAGGTAGTCGGTGTCGGCCAGACACATCGCGTCGCCGTGGCTGAGCAGCCATCGCCGACCGCCGAAGGCCAGCACGGTGGGATCGTTCAAGCCTTGCATGCCGCTGGCCGTCAGCGCCTTAGCGCCGAGCAGGAAGTCGCGGTTGCCGGCCATGAAAAACACCGGACGGGCATTCGCAACGCGATGCAGCGCCGCCACGCAGTCGCACACGAAGGCGCGCTCGGGTGTGTCGTCGTGCTCGAGCACGTCGTCGCCCACCCACACCTCGAACAGGTCGCCCAGGATGAACAGCGCATCGGGCGCGGGTGTGCGCTCAAGGTAGGCCCGCCACAGGTCGCGCGTGGCCGGCTCCCCCGCCTGCAGGTGCAGGTCGGAGATGAGATCGACCGTGCGCCAATTGGACGGCGCAACGAGCTCGTCGGTGCGCTCGCCCATCAAGACGTCAGAGAGCGACGGCTTTTTCGATCACCACGTCGGCCTTGGGCACGTCGTCGTGGAAGCCCTTGCGACCGGTGGCCACACCTTCGATCTGTTTGACGACCTCGCTGCCCGAGACCACCTTGCCGAACACCGCATAGCCCCAGCCCTGCGCGCTGGGTGCGGTGTGGTTGAGAAAGCCGTTGTTGGTGACGTTGATGAAGAACTGCGCGGTGGCCGAGTGCGGGTCGTTGGTGCGCGCCATGGCCACCGTGTACACCTCGTTCTTCAGGCCGTTGTTGGCTTCGTTCTCGATCGGCTTGTCGGTCGGCTTCTGGTTCATGCCGGGCTCGAAGCCGCCGCCCTGGATCATGAAGCCGGGGATGACGCGGTGGAAGATCGTGTTGTTGTAGTGGCCCTTGTTCACGTAGGCCAGGAAGTTGGCGGTGGACTTGGGCGCCTTCACCGCATCGAGTTCGAGCGTGATCACGCCCATGCCGGCGATGTGCAGTTCCACTTGGGGGTTGGCCATGTTCATTTCTCCAGGGTGGCTTTGTTGATGGTGACGGGTGTGGCAGGCACGTTCTGGAACATGCCGCGGTTGGCGGTGGGCACGGCGCGGATCTTGTCGACCACGTCCATGCCGCTGACCACCTTGCCGAAGACGGCGTAGCCGTGGCCATCCGGCGCAGGCGCGTTGAGGTTGGCGTTGTCGACGACGTTGATGAAGAACTGCGCGGTGGCCGAATTGGGGTTGGACGTGCGCGCCATCGCGATCGTGCCGCGGTCGTTCTTGAGGCCGTTGCGAGCCTCCAGCGGAATCGGCGTGCGCGTGGCTTTTTGCACCATGTCGGGCGTGAAGCCGCCGCCCTGGATCATGAAGCCGTCGATCACACGGTGGAACACGGTGCCGTCGTAGTGCTTGTCGTTCACGTACTGCAGGAAGTTCTCGACCGTCTTCGGCGCCTTCGCCGCGTCGAGTTCGACCACGATGTCGCCCAGCGACGTGGCGAGCTTCACGCGCGGGGCGGGCGTTTGCGCGTGCGCAGCGAAGGCGAGGGCGGTGGTGGCCAGGAGCGCGATGATCGCGCGGCGTTGCATGCTCATGGTGATCCTCAGCGTTGGGAGTTGACGGGCTGATCGAGCAGCCCCTGCACGGCTTTGAGTTTGGGTTCGAGTCGCGGGTTCTGTGCGTCGATGGCTCGTGCGCGCTGCCAGGCACGCTGCGCCAGGCGGGCGTGCACGTCACCCAGGTTTTCCAGGGCCACGGCGTATTGCGGGTTCGCACGGATGGCGGCCTCCAGTGCGCTGCGCGCTTCGTCGTAGCGGCCGGCGGCAGCGTGGATCACGGCCAGGTTGTTGTGCGGCTCGGGCAGTTCGGGGAACTCCTGCGTCAGGCGCGAGAAGGTGTCCTGCGCGGCGGCGACGTCGCCCTTCTGGTTCTGTGCCACGCCCACCAGGAAGCGCATCTGCGGGTCGCGCGCATTGGTCTGCAGGTAGCGCTCGGCGCGCGCGATGGCCTCGTCGAACTGGCCGCTGCGCGTGAGGCGCGCAACCTCGTCGTAGGGCGCGG
This sequence comes from Hydrogenophaga intermedia, assembly GCF_023715105.1. Classification (GTDB taxonomy): domain Bacteria; phylum Pseudomonadota; class Gammaproteobacteria; order Burkholderiales; family Burkholderiaceae_C; genus Hydrogenophaga; species Hydrogenophaga intermedia_A. Next base: position 26,783 of record NZ_JAMBNO010000008.1, read on the forward strand.
GCTGGATTTGTGCAAAGGCCTGCGCGCCGACCACCAGCAGCCCGGCAGCCAGCAGGCGCAGCGGGAAAGACCAACGGGAGATGGGTGCGCCGGGGCCCGGCAATGACGCTCGGTGGGACATGGAACCTCGTCGGCTGCGTCGGGCCGCACCGCGCCCGCCCAATGGCCCGATCACGCACGCCAGTGCGCAATGGGCGTCGATATACTGGCGCGCATTGTATCTGAGGGGTACCGGCGAGCCGGTCGCATCAGACCGTGCCTGCGGGGCGCCGGACCCGTCGGGCGCCGCGCTTGGGGTCGCGGTGGGAGGCGGTCGGCACCGGGCAGCCCCGCGCTTCCGATGACCCTGCACATCCACAACACACTCACGCGCCGGCTCGAACCGTTCGTGTCGATCGAACGCGGCCACGTGCGCATGTACGTCTGCGGCATCACGGTCTACGACCTGTGCCACGTGGGGCATGCGCGCTCCGCCATCGCGTTCGACGTCGCGCGGCGCTGGCTCGAGGCCAGTGGCTACCGCGTCACCTTCGTGCGCAACATCACCGACATCGACGACAAGATCATCCGCCGTGCGCTGCAGAACGGTGAATCCGTGCGTGCGCTCACCGATCGCATGATCGATGCCATGTACTCCGACTTCGACGCGCTGGGCATCGCACGCCCCACGCACGACCCGCGCGCCACCGACTACGTGCCGCAGATGCTCGACATCGTGCGCAAGCTTGAGGTCAAGCAACTGGCTTACCGCAGCGGCGACGGCGATGTGAACTACGCGGTGCGCCGCTTTCCCGGTTACGGCAAGCTGTCGGGCAAATCGCTTGACGAGTTGAACGCGGGCGAACGCGTGGCAGTGGCCCAGGGCAAGGAAGATCCGCTCGATTTCGTGCTCTGGAAAGCCGCCAAGCCCGACGAACCCGCCGACGCCCAATGGGATTCGCCCTACGGCCGCGGCCGCCCGGGCTGGCACATCGAGTGCTCGGCGATGGCGTGCGCGCTGTTGGGTGAAACCTTTGACATCCATGGCGGCGGCGCCGACCTGCAATTCCCGCACCACGAAAACGAGATCGCGCAGAGCGAAGGGGCCCACGGCGTTGCGCTGGCCAAGGTGTGGATGCACAACGGTTTCGTCAACGTCGACAACGAGAAGATGTCCAAGAGCCTGGGCAACTTCTTCACCATCCGCGAGGTGCTGCAGAAGTACGACGCCGAGACGGTGCGCTTCTTCATGTTGCGCGCGCACTACCGCAGCCCGCTCAACCACAGCAACGCGCACCTGGACGATGGGCGTGCCGCGCTCAAGCGGCTGTACACCGCGCTGTCATCGGTGCCCGCGGTGGACGTCGCCATCGACTGGACCGAGCCGTTCGCCGCGCGCTTCCAGACCGCGATGGACGACGACTTCAACACGCCGGTGGCCTTGAGTGTGTTGTTCGATCTGGCGAGCGAGGTCAATCGCGGCAAGAGCCCGCTGCATGCAGGGCTGCTGCGTGCGCTGGGCGGCGTGCTTGGTTTGTTGCAGGCAGATCCCGCCGCCTATCTGCAAGGAGGTGGTGCCGACAACGTGCTCGACGAGACCGTTGTTGCCACGCAGATCGCCGCGCGCGCCGCCGCCAAACAGGCGAAGAACTTCGCCGAGGCCGACCGCATCCGCAAGGCCCTGCTCGAGCAAGGCATCGTGCTCAAGGACAGCCCCACAGGCACCACCTGGGAGCGCGCCTGATGGCCACCGCCTCCACGCTGCCCGAGTTCGGCCCCGACGCGCCGCCGTACTGGGCCGACGCCTGCCGGCACCTGGTCAAGCGCGACCGCGTGCTCAAGAAGATCATTCCGCAGTACCCGGGCGTGGCCCTGCAGTCGCGCGGTGATGCCTTCGTGACGCTGGCGCGCAGCATCGTGGGCCAGCAGATCTCGGTGAAGGCCGCGCAATCCGTGTGGGACCGCTTCGAATCGCTCACGCGCAAGATGACGCCGGCGCAGGTGCTCAAGCTCAAGGTTGACGACATGCGCGGCGCCGGTCTGTCGGCGCGCAAGGTCGAGTACCTGGTCGACCTGGCGCTGCACTTTGCCGACAAGCGCGTGCGTGTGACCGATTGGCCGCAGATGGACGACGAGGCCATCATTGCCGAGCTGGTGGCCATCCGCGGCATCGGCCGCTGGACCGCCGAGATGTTCCTCATCTTCCACCTCATGCGCCCCAACGTGCTGCCGCTGGACGACATCGGGCTGCAGAACGGCATCAGCCAGGCCTACTTCTCGGGCGAACCCGTGAGCCGCAGCGAGATCCGCGAAGTGGCCGCCACCTGGGCCCCCTATTGCAGTGTGGCCACTTGGTATATTTGGCGGTCGCTCGACCCGCTCCCCGTGAGCTATTGAGCCACCTGAAAAGGAGCCTGAATTGGCCAAGAAGAACTTTCTCGACTTCGAGCAGCCGATCGCGGAGCTCGAATCCAAGATCGAGGAACTGCGTTACGTGCAGACGGAGTCTGCGGTCGACATCTCCGAGGAGATCGACAAGCTCGCGTCCAAGAGCCTGCAGCTCACCAAGGACATCTACAGCAACCTCACACCGTGGCAGATCACCAAGATCGCGCGCCACGCGGACCGGCCTTACACGCTCGACTACGTGCGCGAGATCTTCACGCACTTCGTCGAACTGCACGGCGATCGCCATTTCTCCGATGACCTGTCCATCGTCGGCGGTCTGGCGCGCTTCAATGGCCAGCCCTGCATGGTCATCGGTCACCAGAAGGGGCGCGACACGAAGGAGCGCGGCCTGCGCAACTTCGGCATGACCAAGCCCGAGGGCTACCGCAAGGCACTGCGCCTGATGAAGCTGGCCGAGAAGTTCAAGCTGCCCGTGTTTACCTTCGTGGACACGCCCGGCGCCTACCCGGGCATCGACGCCGAAGAGCGCGGCCAGTCCGAGGCCATCGGCCGCAACATCTTCGAGATGGCGCAGCTCGAGGTGCCGATCATCTCCACCATCATCGGCGAAGGCGGCTCCGGCGGTGCCCTGGCCATCGCGGTGGCCGACCAGGTGCTGATGCTGCAGTACTCGGTGTATTCGGTGATCAGCCCCGAGGGTTGTGCGTCCATCCTGTGGAAGACCAGCGAGCGCGCAAGCGACGCCGCCGAAGCGCTCGGCATCACGGCGCACCGCCTCAAGGCGCTGGGCCTGGTCGACAAGATCGTCAACGAGCCCGTGGGCGGCGCACACCGCGACCACAAGCAGATGGCCGCCTTCCTCAAACGCGCGCTCACCGACGCCCACCGCCAGGTGGCCGACCTCAAGGTGAAGGAACTGCTGGAGCGCCGTCACGCGCGCCTGGACGGCTATGGCCGCTTCACCGACACCAAGGCCGAAGCGCGCGAGAAGCGCTGACGCCACCGCCGCGGCGGCATGGCCCGGGGCCCAGGCGCTTGCCGACTGGGCCCTTCGTCATTGGGGCCCATCGGCGAGGCCCGAGGGGCCGATCGCCGTCGCCTGCAGCGGCGGCGCCGACTCCACTGCCTTGCTGCTGGCCGCGCACGCGCGCTGGCCGGACCGCATGCTGGCGCTACACGTGCACCATGGCCTGCAGGCCGCGGCCGATGGCTTCGAGGCGCAGGTACGCGGCCTTTGTGATCGTCATGGCATCGCGCTGCGCGTGAGCCGGGTGGATGCGCGCGCGGCCGCGGGCCAGAGCCCGGAAGACGCGGCCCGTATCGCTCGCTACGCTGCACTGGCCGACCTGGCGCGCGACGCCGGCGCCGCGTGGGTGCTGCTGGCCCAGCACCTCGATGACCAGGCCGAGACCGTGCTGCTCGCCTTGTCGCGCGGAGCAGGGCTGCCGGGTCTGGCGGCCATGCCCGAGGCCTTCGAGCGCGAGGGCGTTCGCTTCGGCCGGCCCTGGCTCGGGCTGCGTTCGCAAGCCCTGCGCGACTTCCTGCACGGTGTCGGCGAAACCTTCATCGAAGACCCGAGCAATGCCGACCTGCGCTTCACGCGCAACCGCATTCGCCGCGTGCTGGCGCCGGCCTGGGCCGAGGCGTTCGAGGGCTACCGGGAAGCCCTGTCGCGCACGGCCGCGCATGCGGCGCAAGCCCAGCGCCTGCTCGATGAACTGGCAGCGATGGACCTGGCGCACACCGGTGCGCCGCCGTCGATTGCCGCTTTGCAGACGTTGTCGCGCGACCGGCAGTCCAATGCGCTGCGCCGCTGGTTGCGCGGCGCGCACGGCGTGGCGCCCAGTGCGGCGCAGCTGCACGAGTTGCTCGACCAGATCGACGCCTGCCGCACGCGCGGCCATGCCATCCGCCTGCGCGTGGCCGATGGCTTCCTGGTGCGTGATGGCGACCGGCTGGCGTTTACCCCCTCGGTATAATCCCGCGGTTTTGCCCGAGCCTAAGCGGTCTCTGTGGCACCCGCAGCGGCGAGCGCTTCGCCCACCCTCCCTTTGAATGGCCCGGAATTCATGGCCCTGATCGTTCACAAGTACGGCGGCACCTCCATGGGGTCGACCGAGCGCATCCGCAACGTCGCCCGCCGCGTCGCCAAATGGCACAAGGCCGGCCACCAGATGGTGGTGGTGCCTAGCGCCATGAGCGGCGAGACCAACCGCCTGCTCGGCCTGGCCAAGGAACTGGCGCCCGCGAAGCAGAGCAAGGCCTACGGCCGCGAACTCGACATGCTGGCCGCCACCGGCGAGCAGGCTTCCTCCGCGCTGCTGGCGATCGCGCTGCAGGCCGAAGGCCTGGAGGCGGTGAGCTACGCCGGTTGGCAGGTGCCCATCAAGACCAACGATGCCTACACCAAGGCCCGCATCGAGTCGATCGACGACGCCCGTGTGCGCGCCGACCTCGCCGCCGGCAAGGTCGTCATCGTCACCGGCTTCCAGGGCATCGATGAGGGCGGCAACATCACCACGCTGGGCCGCGGCGGCAGCGACACCTCGGCCGTGGCCGTGGCGGCGGCGCTCAAGGCCGCCGAGTGCCTGATCTACACCGACGTCGACGGCGTCTACACCACCGACCCGCGCGTGGTGCCCGAGGCGCGCCGCCTGCTGCGCGTGAGCTTCGAGGAAATGCTCGAGATGGCCAGCATGGGCTCCAAGGTGCTGCAGATCCGCTCGGTGGAGTTCGCGGGCAAGTACCGCGTGCCGCTGCGCGTGCTCTCCAGCTTCACGCCCTGGGACATCGACCTGAACGAAGAAGCCGCCTCCGGCACCCTGATCACTTTCGAGGAAGACGAAGCCATGGAACAAGCCGTCGTATCCGGCATTGCCTTCAACCGCGACGAGGCCAAGGTCTCGGTGCTCGGTGTGCCCGACAAGCCCGGCATCGCCGCGCAGATCCTGGGCGCGGTGGCCGACGCCAACATCGAGGTCGACGTCATCATCCAGAACCTGAGCAAGGACGGCAAGACCGACTTCAGCTTCACGGTGCACCGCAACGACTACCAGAAGACGCTGGATCTGCTCAAGGCGCAGGTGCTGCCCTCGCTTGGCGCCGCCGACGTGGTGGGCGACAACCGCATCTGCAAGGTCAGCATCGTGGGCATCGGCATGCGCAGCCACGTGGGCGTTGCCAGCCGCATGTTCCGTTGCCTCAGCACCGAGGGCATCAACATCCAGATGATCTCCACCTCGGAGATCAAGACCTCCGTCGTGATCGACGAGAAGTACATGGAACTCGCCGTGCGTGCCCTGCACCGCGAGTTCGATCTCGACCAGACCGCCGACAAGATCGGCGGCTGAGCGGTCGTCCCGTGTTGTGCTTTGGGGCATAATGCGGGGCTTCCGGAGTGATGACCGAGTGGCCGAAGGTGCTCCCCTGCTAAGGGAGTATGGGGTGTAGAGCCTCATCGAGGGTTCGAATCCCTCTCACTCCGCCAAGTGTTCGAATGCAAAGGCGCCCCCCGGGGCGCCTTTGTTTTTTCCGTCGCACACCACGCCCATGTCCCAGAGCCTCTCGCGCACCGCCTTCGCCACGCTGCTGCTCATCGCCTTCATGATGGGCGCGAACCACGTGGCCGCGCGCCTGGCCTTCGACCATGGCGTGACGGTGGCCACCGCCGTCACCTTCCGCAGCGGCGTGACGGCGCTGGTGGTGGCGGCCATCCTGCTGGCCTACCGCGTGCCCTTGAAGCTGCAGGCGAATCACCGCAAAGCGCTGCCCGCGATCGGTCTGCTGATCGGCATCCAGAGCCTGTGCCTGTATGCCGCCGTGGCGCGCCTGCCGGTGGCGCTGGCGCTGCTGGCGTTCAACACCTACCCGCTGTGGACGGCGCTGTGGGCGCGCGTGGTCTACGGCCAGAAACCGGCACCTCACCTGCTCAAGGCCATGCCCCTGATGCTGCTCGGTCTCGCGCTCGCGCTCGACGTGTCGGGCGCGGCCTCGGGCCTGGGCGCGGGCGGGCACTGGGCGCGCATCGGCGTGGGCGTGGCGTTTGCGCTCGCGGCGGCGGCGAGCTTCGGCCTGGCGCTGGTGTTCACGCAGCACGAGGCGGGTGACCTGGATGGCCGTGTGCGCACCGCCAGCACCATGGGCATTGTGGCCGTCATCGCGCTGGTCGCGAGCGCCACGCAGGGCGGCCTGCACTTCCCGAATGCGTTGCCGGGCTGGTGGGGTCTGCTGGGCCTGACCTTTCTCTACGGCACCGCTTTCACCATCATGTTCACCGTGCTGCCGCGCCTGGGCGTGGTGGGCAATTCGGCCATCATGAACATCGAGCCGATCTTTGCCCTGGTGCTGGCCTGGGTGTTCCTGGGGCAGTCGATCGCGGCGATTCAGGTCGCGGGCGGCCTGATCGTGGTGGCCACGGTGATGTGGCTCGGGCTTCGCAAGGGCTGAAGACAGCTCAGTCGCGCTCGTCGTCCACCGAGGCGCTCCAGCGACTGCCCCAATCCTTGAGGGTGCGCCGGTCACGCTTGGTGGGGCGACCCATGGGCTGACTCAGAGCGGGCTCCGGGGCCAGGCGGCGCTGCTCGGCCATGGCCAGGCGCCGCGCAATGGACTCGGCGGTTTCTTCATAGAGCTGTTGCGCCACGGGCGCGCTGCCCCGCACCGCGCTCAGGCCGCGCACCACCACGGCCCGCAGGTCTTGACCCTGGCGGAACTCGATGGTGTCGCCCACGCGGGGTTCGCGCGAGGCCTTGGCCACCTGGCCGTTGACGCGCACCTGGCCCTTGTCGATGGCTTCAGCGCTCAGGGCGCGCGTCTTGAAGAAGCGCGCAGCCCACAGCCATTTGTCCAGCCGCACGCGCGGCGAAGTGTCGGGTGTCGTCATGTCAAGGGTTCGATGGGCAGTCTCACGGTGGCGTCCAGCCCAAGCACGGCACCCTCGACCACGCGGTTGTCGAGCGAGATGTTGCCGTCGATCGACTGCACGATGCCGAGGCAGATGGCCAGGCCCAGGCCCGAGCCCGCCAGGCTGGGGCCGGCGCCGTGGTCGGTGGCGAAAGGCTGGAACAGACGCTCGCGCAACGTTGGCGCAATGCCCGGCCCACTGTCGCGAACCAGCAGCACGGCCTGCCCGGCCTCGTGGTGCAGGCTCAGTTGCAGCGTGCCGCCGGCTGGCGAATGCTTGATGGCGTTGTGCAGCAGGTTGCGCGTGACCTCGCGCAGCGCCCACTCGTGCGCGCGCACGGGCGTGCGTCCCGGCAGGTCAAGCTGGAAATCCAGGTTGCGATCGGCGATCAGGGCCGAGAGGTCGAGTGATACCGCGCGCACGGTCTGGGCCCAGTCACTCACGGGCGCATCGCGGTGCTGGCGCATTTGCTCCACCTTGGCCAGCGCGAGCATCTGGTTGGCCAGCTCGGTGGCTCGCTCCACGGTGTGGGAGATTTCTTCCAGCGCCTGGCGCGGCTCCACGTCGCCGCGGCGGGCCGATTGCAGCTGCGTCTTGAGCACCGCCAGCGGCGTGCGCAACTGGTGCGAGGTGTCACGCACGAAACGCTTCTGGTGATTCAGCAGATGCGACAAGCGCTGCATGTGCTGGTTGGTCGCGTCCAGCAGCGGGAGCAGCTCGCGCGGTGCGTCGCTGGTGGGCAGCGGCGACAGATCGTCCTCGCGCCGCTGCACCAGCGCCTGGCTGAGTTCTCGCACCGGCCGGGTGGCCAGCTGCACCACCAGCACCACCACGAACGCGATGACGGCCAGCATGGCGGCCTGGCGCCACAGCGTGTCGATGAGGATCTGGCGCGCCAGCGTCTCCCGCAGTTCCAGCGTCTCGGCCACCTGGATCACTGCCATGCCCTGGCCCTGCACACCGGCCACCGGTTGCAGCAGCACGGCCATGCGCACAGGCGCGCCCCGGTATTCGTCGTCGTAGAAGTTCACCAGCGCCGCGTAGATGCTGTTCACCGGCACCGACTTGCGTGGCTCGGGCATGTCTTCGAAACCCGAGACCATCTCACCCTTGAAGCCCAGCACGCGGTAGTAGAGGCGGCTGCGGTTGTCCGCCTCGAAGGCCTCGAGCGCCGAGTAGAGCAACGTGGCCTGCACGCTGACGTCATCGCCGCTGCCTTGCACCTGCAGCTGTTCGCTCAGCGACTTCGCCGTCGCCAGCAGTGTGCGGTCGTACGCGGTGTCGGCCGCGGCCAGTGCCTGGCGGTACAGCACCGAGGTGTTGAACACCACATAGCCGAATACGGGCAGCAGAATGCCCAGCAGCAGGGTGCGGCGCAACGAACGCGCGCGCGGCTTCATGTCGATCCGGCTTTGAGCAGGTAGCCCAAACCGCGCAAGGTGACCAACTGTGCGCCGGTGTGCGCGATCTTCTTGCGCAGGCGGTAGGCCACCACCTCGATCGCCTCGGGCTGCACGTCGCGCTCGCCCGGAAACACCAGCTCGAAAAGCCGTTCCTTGGCGATGGCATGCCCCGGGCGGGCCAGCACCGCGCGCAGCAGGGCCATCTCGCGTGGCGTGAGTTCGAGCGGCTTGTCCTGGTGGTAGACGACGCCGCTGTCGCGGTCGACCGCCATGCCACACCAGGCGGTGGCGGGCGGGGCGTCGCTGCCGCTGTTGCGCCGCATCAGGGCGCGCACGCGGGCCTCCAGTTCGTCGAGGTCGAAGGGTTTGGGCAGGTAGTCGTCGGCCCCGGTGTTCAGGCCCAGGATGCGGTCGCCCACGGTGCCGCGCGCGGTGAGGATGATCACCGGCGTGTGCAGTCCCTCGGCGCGGGCCTGGGCCAGCACCTCCAGGCCGTCCTTGCCCGGCAGCGAGAGGTCCAGCAGCACGGCATCGGGTTGCGTCTGGCGCCACACCTCCACGGCGCGCAAGCCGTTGTCGCAACCCACCACCTGCAGGCCGCGCCGCTCGAACGAGCGGCTCAGCGTGGCCTGCATGGCGGGGTTGTCCTCGATCAGCAGCAGCTTCATCCGTGGCGGATTATCCGGTGGCAGACATCAGGGTTTCTCCGGAGGGTCAGGACAGCCAACTGACAGCGCTGCGGCGCAAGATGCCCGGCGTCGAGTTCCCTCAACCAAGGAGACAAACCATGCGTCGCGATACCTTCCTCAAATCCCTGGCCGCGCTGGCCGCTGCCGGCGCCGTGCCCTCGCTGGCCTGGGCCAACGCCAACATCAAGATGATGATTCCCGCCAACCCGGGCGGTGGCTGGGACGGCACGGGCCGCGCGCTTGGCGAGGCTCTGCGCGATGCCGGCGTGGCCTCGACGGTCACCTTCGAGAACAAGGGCGGTGCCGCCGGTGCCATCGGCCTGGCGCAGTTCTTCAACGCCAGCAAGGGCGACCCGAACGCGCTCATGGTGATGGGCGCCGTCATGCTGGGCGGCATCATCACCGGCAAGCCGCCGGTGTCGATCACGCAGGTCACGCCGATTGCACGGCTCACCACCGAATACAACGTGTTCGTGCTGCCGGCCGAGTCGCCGCTCAAGACCATAAAGGACGTGGTCGAGCAGCTCAAGAAGGACCCGGGCAGCGTCAAGTGGGGCGGCGGCTCGCGCGGCTCCACCGAGCACATTGCCGCGGCGCAGATTGCGCAGGCCGTGGGTGTGCCCGCCGCGAAGATCAACTACGTGCCGTTCCGTGGCGGCGGCGAGGCGGTGGCCGCCATCCTGGGTGGTAACGTCACCGTGGGCGGCAGCGGCTACAGCGAGTTCCAGCCCTACATCGAGAGCGGCAAGATGCGCGCGATCGCGGTCACCTCGGGCAAGCGGCTCGACGGCATCAACGTGCCGACGCTGAAGGAGCAGGGCATCGACGTGGAGATCGGCAACTGGCGCGGCGTGTACGGCGCGGCCGGCATCACCCCGGCTCAGCGCGACGCACTGGTCGCGATGATCGTCAAGGCCACGCAGAGCAAGGCCTGGGCCGAGGCGGTGAAGAAGAACAACTGGACGCCCGCGCTGCTGACCGGCAAGGCCTTCGAGGAGTTCGTGGACCGCGACTTCTCCACCCTGCGCGCGACCATGGTGCGCGCCGGCATGGTCTGACGAAAGCGAGCGATGAGCGAGATGCAGCAGGCCGCGCCTTCACGCGCGGGCCAAGTGGCAATCGGCCTGGGCGCGCTGGGTGTGGCCGCCGTGCTCGCCGTGGGCGCCTGGCAGATTCCCTCGGCCGCAGGCTATTCGGGCGTGGGGCCCGACTTCCTGCCGTGGGTGATGTGTGCGGCCATGGCCGTGTGCGGCGTGGTGCTGGTCTGGCAGGCACTCAACGGTGGCTGGCGCGACCTGGAGGTACCCTCGGGTGCGGCACAGGGCGACTGGCGTGCGCTCGCCTGGGTGGCCGTGGGCGTGATCGCCAACGCCTCGCTCATCACCACCATCGGCTTCGTGCTGAGCTGCACGCTGTGCTACACGCTCGCGGTGCGCGGCCTGCGCTTGAGCGAGGGCCGTGCGGGCGGCGGGGTTCGGCGGACCTTTGTCGACGTGGTGACGGGTGTGCTGATCTCGGCGCCCGTCTACTGGGTGTTCACGAAGCTGCTCGCCGTGAACCTGCCCGGCATCAGCGCCAGCGGCTGGATCTGACCATGTGCCCCAACGCACATCGCTTCGTTTGTTCGCTGCCCTCCCAGGGGGCGCAGGCCTCCCTTGGGGCGGCCCGGCGGGAGGCCTGACATGGGCGACATCCTCACCCAACTCATGGGTGGCTTTGCCACCGCTGCCACCCCCATCAACCTGCTGTGGGCGCTGGCGGGCTGCGCGCTCGGCACGGCCATTGGTGTGCTGCCGGGCCTGGGCCCGGCCGTCACGGTGGCCATGCTGCTGCCCATCACCGGCCAGGTGGAACCCACCGCGTCGATGATCTTCTTCGCCGGCATCTACTACGGTGCCATGTACGGCGGCTCGACCACGTCGATCCTGCTCAACACCCCGGGCGAGACCGGCACCATGGTGACCGCGCTCGAAGGCTTCAAGATGGCCCGCAACGGCCGTGCCGGTGCCGCATTGGCCACCGCCGCCATCGGCTCCTTCGTGGCCGGCACCATCGGCACGGTGCTGGTCACGTTGTTCGCGCCCTTCCTGGCCGAATTCGCCGTGCGCCTGGGCCCGCCCGAGTACTTCTGCCTCATGCTGCTGGCCTTCACCACGGTGAGCGCGGTGCTCGGCAAGAGCGCGCTGCGCGGCCTCACCGCGCTGTTCCTCGGGCTTTCGCTCGGGTTGGTGGGCATTGACCAGATCACCGCGCAGGTGCGCTACACCGGCGGCATCCTGGAGTTCATGGATGGCGTGGAAGTGGTGCTGGTGGCAGTGGGCCTGTTCGCGGTGACGGAGGCGCTCTACAACGCCTTGTACGAAGGCCGCATGCAGACCACCATGAACCGCTTGACCAAGGTGCACATGACCCGCTCGGAGTGGCGCCGCTCCTGGCCTGCCTGGTTGCGTGGCACCGCCATCGGTTTTCCGTTCGGCACCATCCCGGCCGGCGGCGCCGAGATCCCGACCTTCCTGAGCTACGCGACCGAGCGCAAGCTTGCCAGCCCCGAGGTGAAGGAAAGCTTCGGCACCACCGGGGCCATCGAAGGCGTGGCCGGCCCCGAGGCCGCGAACAACGCATCCGTCACCGCCACGCTGGTGCCGCTGCTCACGCTGGGCATTCCCACCACCGTCACCGCGGCCATCTTGCTGTCTGCGCTGCAGAACTACGGCATCAACGCCGGGCCGCAGCTGTTCCAGACCTCGTCGACGCTGGTGTGGGCGCTGATCGCCTCGCTCTACATCGGCAACGTGATGCTGCTGGTGCTCAACCTGCCGATGGTGGGCCTGTGGGTGCAGTTGCTCAAGATTCCGCGGCCTCAGCTCTACGCGGGCATCCTGATCTTCGCCACCGTGGGCGTGTACGGCATGCGCCAGAGTGCCTTCGACCTGTTCCTCATGCTCGGCATCGGTCTGCTCGGGGTGCTCATGCGCCGCTTCGACTTCCCTGCCGCCCCGGTGATCGTGGGCCTCATCCTCGGGCCGCTGGCCGAGGCGCAGATGCGCAACGCGCTGTCCATCGGCGAGGGCAACTGGATGGTCTTCGTGCAGCGGCCGATGTCGCTCACGCTGTTGATCGTGGTGGTGGGGGTTCTGGTGGTGCCGCGGTTGCTGGCGCTTCGGCGGCGCTGAGTCTGCTCACTGCATTCACGTGCCACCTTGGGTGGCGGGCCGAGGGCTTGGGCTGTGTGGCCGGGGGCTTCACTGCGCTGCCCCTTCGGGGTCCGCTGCGGTGCTCGTCTGCGTGGCCCACGGCATAACTCGCTGCGCGGGCTGCGCCCGCTCCGCTCAGACAGATGCCGTGAGTCAGATGACGAAGCGCGCTGCGCGCGCGGCCACGCAGCCTGTGCTCCTCGCCAGCGCACAGGCGCCCCCGTCCACACAGCCCACGCCCTCGGCAACGAGGTGTCGGCACGCCACCGGTGGAATACCAACCACGCTCGCGTCAGGGCGGTGCCCCTGGCTTTGGGGGCGCATGTGCGGCGCCGAGGAGCGCAGGGGGCAGGGCGGCGCGCGCAGCGCGCTTCCATGACTGACTCGCGGCATCTGTTTAGCGGAATGCGCGCAGCGCATGCAGCGAGTTATGCCGCGCGCCCTGCCTCCGAGCACCACAGGGAAGTCCTCGCGCAGCGAGGACCGCCGCAGTTGCGCCCCCAAAGCCAGGGGTACCGCCCTGACATCCGCCACAAAAGCGGTACGTCACCCGCCCCCGAGCATGGAAACCCCGGGCCTGCCTCATACCACCCAGGGGTACCATCTCCCCATGACCCGCGACGACCGCCTGCCCCGCGACGCGCAGAGCATTCTGGAGCTCGCTGCGCGTTCCATGTTCGATCTCTTCGCAAACGCCAGCGAGGGAATGATGCTGGTGGACCGCGATGCGCGGGTGGTGTGGATCAACGACCAGTACCGCCGTTTTCTGCCCGCGCTCGGCTTCGAGCGCGAGGAAGACTTCGTGGGCCAGCCTGTCAGCAGCGTGGTGCACAACACGCAGATGCACCGCGTGCTTGCCACCGGCAAGCCCATCCTCATCGACCTGCTCGACAACCGCGCCGGCACTTTCGTGGTGAGCCGCATTCCATTGCGCGACGACGGCGGGGAGGTGATCGGGGTATTGGGCATCGTGCTGTTCGATCACCCCGAGACCACGCTGCAACCCCTGATCACCAAGTTCGCGCGGCTCGAGCAGGACCTGAAGGAAGCGCAGCGCCAGCTCGCCACGCAGCGGCGCAGCAAGTACACCTTTGCCAGCTTCGTGGGCACCAGCCCGGCGGCGGTGGAGGTCAAGCGCCAGGCACGGCGTGCTGCCATGTCCACGAGCCCGGTGCTGCTGCTGGGCGAGACCGGCACCGGCAAGGAACTGCTGGCGCACGCCATTCACGCCGCGTCGCCGCGCGCGGGCAAGCCTTTCGTGGGCGTGAACATGGCGGCGGTGCCCGAGTCGCTGCTCGAAGCCGAGTTCTTCGGTGTGGCGCCGGGCGCCTACACCGGTGCCGACAAGAAGGGCCGCGATGGCAAGTTCAGAATCGCCGATGGCGGCACGCTGTTCCTCGACGAGCTCGGCGACATGCCCATGGCGATGCAGGTGAAACTGCTGCGCGCGCTGCAGGAAGGCGAGATCGAACCGCTGGGCTCCAACCAGCTCGTGCGTTGCGACGTGCGCGTGGTGGCCGCCACCTCGCGCGACCTGCCGCAGATGGTGCGCGACGGGCGCTTCCGCGAAGACCTGTACTACCGACTCAACGTGCTGCCGATCCGCGTGCCGCCGCTGCGGGAACGCCGCACCGACATCCCCCAGCTCATCGAGGCGCTGTGCGAGGACATTGCGGCGCGTGGCGGTGGCGCGCCGCTGGAGATCGGCCCGCAAGCGCAAGCGGTGCTGGCGGCCCAGCCCTGGCGCGGCAACATTCGCGAGCTGCGCAACGTGCTGGAGCAACTCGCGCTGCGCGCCGATTCACCCTTGATCACCGCCGATGACGTGGCCGCGGTGTTGCGTGAGGCGGGGCTGCCCGCGCTGGCGCCGGTCGAACGCGCCGCGCCCGGGCCGTTGCCGGCTGACACCGGCGAGGACGCTGACCTGCGCCCGCTGCCCGAGCAGATCGCCGAGCTGGAGCGCCGCGCCATCGCGGCGGCGCTGGCACGCACCGGCGGCAACCGCACGGCCGCCGCGCGGTTGCTGGGCATTTCCCGGGCCAGCCTGTATGACCGGTTGGCCGCCTCGCCCGAATTGTCTGATTTTCAGACGATTGACTGAAATTCAGACATCGAGGATTTTCGGTGCTGTCTGAAATTCAAACAACTCGGATCCGTCTCTCAAAAAAATCCTTTGATTTCAAAGGCTCACCGGGTTGGCACGGTGTCTGCAATGCACAGGGACGGCGCGCCGCGCCGCGACCCACCCATCGAGGAGACAAGACATGTTCCACGCCACCCGCCGTCTGGCGGTGATCGCCATGGCCTGCACGGCCACGCTCGCCTTCGCTCAGGCCAACAAGGGCGAGATCCGCATCGCCCACATTCACAGCAAGACCGGCCCCCTCGAGGCCTACGCCAAGCAGACCCACACGGGCCTGATGATGGGCCTGAGCTACGCCACCGGCGGCACCATGACGGTGGCGGGCAAGAAGATCGTCGTGATCGAAAAAGACGACCAGGGCAAGCCCGACGTGGGCAAGAGCCTGCTGGCCGCGGCCTACGCCGACGACAAGGTGGATCTGGCCATCGGCCCCACAGCCTCGCCAGTGGCGCTGGCCATGCTCCCCGTGGCCGAGGAGTACCGCAAGATCCTGCTGGTGGAGCCCGCCGTGGCCGACTCCATCACCGGCGACAAGTGGAACAAGTACATCTTCCGCACCGGCCGCAACAGCAGCCAGGACGCAGCCGCCAACGCCGTGGCGCTGGACAACGCCAACAACGTGATCGGCGTGCTCGCCAACGACAACGCCTTCGGCCGCGATGCCGTGAAGGCCGCCAAGGACTTCACCAAGAAGGCCAAGATCGTTCACGAGGAATACCTGCCCGTGGGCACGACGGATTTCACCGCCGGCCTGCTGCGCCTGGTCGACAAGCTCAAGGACCAGCCGGGCAACAAGTACATCTCGGTGGTGTGGTCGGGGGCGCCCACGCCGTTCGCCAAGATCGCCGAGATGGAGCTGGACAAGCGCTACGGCATCAAGCTCGCCACCGGCGGCAACATCCTGCCGGCGATGGTGGCCTACAAGCAGTTCCCGGGCATGGAAGGCGCCCTGTACTACTACTTCGGCATCCCGAAGAACCCGATCAACGACGCCATGGTGGCTGAGCACTACCGCCAGTTCAAGCAGCCGCCGGACTTCTTCACCGCGGGTGGCTTCAGCGCCGCGATGGCGGTGGTGACCGCGCTCAAGAAGACCAACGGCGACACCAACACCAACAAGCTCATCCAGACCATGGAGGGCATGAGCTTCGATACGCCCAAGGGCACGATGACCTTCCGCAAGGAAGACCACCAGGCCATGCAGAGCATGTATCACTTCCGCATCAAGGCCGACCCGGCCTTCGCCTGGGGTGTTCCCGAGCTGGTCCGCGAGATCAAGCCGGAGGACATGAACATTCCGATCCGCAACAAGCGCTGATCGTTCGCCCGCTTCACCGTTCGCCCTGAGCTTGTCGAAGGGCCCGCCCAGGCACGTGGATGGGCTTCGACAGGCTCAGCCCGAACGGTGTGTTGTTTCTCCCCGAGGCTGCCATGCTGCAAACCCAGAACCTCACGGTCCGCTTCGGCGGGCACGTGGCGGTGAATGCTGTCTCCTGCGCGTTCGCGCCGGGCACGCTCACCGCCATCGTCGGCCCCAACGGCGCGGGCAAGACGACCTACTTCAACCTGATCTCGGGGCAGATCAAGGCGTCGGCGGGCACCGTCACGCTGGACGGGCGCGATCTCACGAGCCTGAGTGCGCCGCTGCGCACGCGCGCTGGCCTGGGCCGGGCGTTCCAGCTCACCAACCTGTTTCCGCAGTTGAGCGTGCGCGAGAACGTGCGCATGGCGGTGCAGGCGAGGGCGGGCGCGGGGCTGGATTTCTTCCGCGTCTGGAGCGACCGCAAGGACCTGATCGAACAGGCCGATCGCATCCTGGAAGCCGTGGCGCTGGCCGACAAGGCCGAGGCCCGTGCGGCCAGCCTGCCGCACGGTGACCAGCGCAAGCTCGAGGTCGGCATCCTGATGGCGTTGGACCCGAAGGTCTACATGTTCGATGAGCCCACCGCGGGCATGAGCGTGGACGAGGTGCCGGTGATCCTCAACCTCATTCGCCAGCTCAAGGCCGACAAGACCAAGACCATTCTGCTGGTGGAGCACAAGATGGACGTGGTGCGCGAGTTGTCGGACCGCATCATCGTGCTGCACAACGGCGAACTGGTGGCCGACGGCGAACCCGAGGCGGTGATCGCTTCGCCCGTCGTTCAACAGGCCTACCTGGGCGTGAACCCGGAAGAGGAAGTGGCCGCATGAGCGCGAACGCCTTGCTCACGCTCGACGGCGTGCACACGCACATCGGCGCGTACCACATCCTGCATGGGGTCGACCTCGTGGTGCCCGCCAACCAGCTCACCATGCTGCTGGGCCGCAACGGCGCCG
This sequence comes from Hydrogenophaga intermedia, assembly GCF_023715105.1. Classification (GTDB taxonomy): domain Bacteria; phylum Pseudomonadota; class Gammaproteobacteria; order Burkholderiales; family Burkholderiaceae_C; genus Hydrogenophaga; species Hydrogenophaga intermedia_A. Next base: position 43,822 of record NZ_JAMBNO010000008.1, read on the forward strand.
GCAAGACGACCACGCTGCGCACCATCATGGGCCTGTGGCATGCAAGCCAGGGGCGGATCACGCTGGCGGGCGAAGACATCACGGCCAAGGTCACGCCCGACATCGCACAAAGCGGCGTGGCCTACGTGCCCGAGAACATGGGCATCTTCGCGGACCTGAGCGTGCGCGAGAACATGCTGCTGGCCGCGCGCGGGGCGCGCACGCTCGACGACATCGACACCCAGCGGCTCGAGTGGATCTTCGACATGTTCCCGGCCATGAAGAAGTTCTGGCTGCACCCCGCAGGCAAGCTCTCGGGCGGGCAGAAGCAGATGCTGGCGGTGTCACGCGCCATCGTCGAGCCGCGCCGCCTGCTGCTGATCGACGAGCCCAGCAAGGGCCTGGCGCCGGCCATCATCCAGAACATGATCGCGGCCTTCAGGGAACTCAAGGCCGCGCAGACCACCATCCTGCTCGTCGAGCAGAACTTCAACTTCGCGCGCCAGCTGGGCGACAACGTGGCCGTGATGGACGACGGCCGCGTGGTGCACTGCGGCGCGATGGCCGAACTCGCCGAAGACGCCTCGATGCAGGCGCGACTGCTCGGCCTCTCGCTGGGAGCGCACCAATGAACACATCCGTGATGACCCCCACGGCGACGAATCCCGTTGCTCGCTGGCAAGCGCTCAAGGATTTCGACTGGAAACCCGTGGCCCTGGTGCCGCTGCTGGCCGCGCTCGCGCTGCCTGCGGTCGGCAGCCCGTCGACCTGGCTCACCCTCACCGTGGCAGGCTTGGCCATGGGCCTCATCGTCTTCATCATCGCCTCGGGGCTCACGCTCGTTTTCGGCCTGATGGACGTGCTCAACTTCGGCCACGGCGTGTTCATTGCGCTGGGTGCCTTCGTGGCGGTCACGGTGTTCGGCGCACTCAACGCCTATGCCATCGCCGACAGCTTCTGGCTCAACCTCGTGGCCCTGGTGCCGGCGATGCTGGTGGCCATGGCCGTGGCGGGCGCGCTGGGGCTGGTGTTCGAACGCTACATCGTGCGCCCGGTCTACGGGCAGCACCTCAAGCAGATCCTCATCACGATGGGCGGCATGATCATCGGCGAGGAGCTCATCAAGGTGATCTGGGGCCCGGGCCAGCTTGCGCTGCCACTGCCCGAGACGCTGCGCGGCAGCTTCATCATCGGCGATGCCTCGATCGAGAAGTACCGCCTGCTGGCCATGGCCGTGGGCCTGGCGGTGTTCGCCGCCATGGTCTGGACGCTCAACCGCACCAAGGTCGGCCTGTTGATCCGCGCCGGCGTGCAGGACCGCGAGATGGTCGAGTCGCTCGGCTATCGCATCCACCGCCTGTTCGTGGGCGTGTTCGTGGCGGGCAGCGCGCTGGCCGGCCTGGGCGGCGTGATGTGGGGCCTGTACCAGCAGACCGTGCTGCCGCAGATGGGCGCGCAGGTCAACGTGCTGATCTTCATCGTCATCATCATCGGCGGCCTGGGTTCCACGCTGGGCGCGCTGGTGGGTGCGTTGCTGGTGGGGTTGGTGGCGAACTACACCGGCTTCCTCATGCCCAAGGTGGCGCTGTTCTCCAACATCGCGCTCATGGTGGCCATCCTGCTGTGGCGGCCGCAGGGTGTGTACCCGGTGGCGAACCGATAAGGAGCGGATGTCATGTTGTCCCGTCTGCTCTCCCACGACCTGCCGCGCAGCCGTGTGCTCGGCCTGGTGCTCGTGCTCATCGTGCTCGGTCTGGCGTTTGCGCCCTTCCTGTTCCCGGGCGTGAAGGCGCTGAACGTGGCGGCCAAGGTGCTGATCTTCATTGCGCTGGTGGTCAGCTTCGACCTGCTGCTTGGCTACACCGGCATCGTGAGCTTCGCGCACACCATGTTCTTCGGCATCGGTGCCTACGGCATCGCGATCTCGGCAAACGCGCTCGGCCCCACCTGGTGGGCACTGTTCGTGGGTGCGGTGGGTGCGCTGGTGCTCTCGCTGCTTCTCTCCTTGCTGATCGGCTTGTTCTCGCTGCGCGTGCGGGCGATCTTCTTTGCCATGATCACGCTCGCCGTGGCCTCGGCCTTCCTCACGCTGGCTTCGCAGCTGAGCGACATCACCGGTGGCGAGGACGGCCTCACGTTTCGCCTGCCCGAGTTGCTGTCGCCCGGGTTTGCGCTGATGGAAGAGGACTTCGAAGGCCCGTTCGGCCCGGTGACGCTCAACGGCCGCTTCATCACCTACTACCTGCTGTTCGCGTGCGTGGCGGCCATGTTCCTGGTGATGCTGCGCATCGTGAACTCGCCCTTTGGCCGGGTGCTGCAGGCCATCCGCGAGAACGACTTCCGCGCCGAAGCCCTGGGCTACCGCACGGTGGTCTACCGCACGCTGTCCAACGTGATCGCCGCGTCTTTCGCCACGCTGGCGGGCTGCCTGCTTGCGCTCTGGCTGCGCTACAACGGGCCCGACACCTCGCTGTCCTTCGAGATCATGCTCGACATCCTGCTGATCGTCGTCATCGGTGGCATGGGCACGCTGTACGGCGCCATCATCGGCAGCGTGCTGTTCCTGGTGGCACAAAGCTACCTGCAGGACCTGCTGCGCTGGCTCGGTTCAATGGCTGAGGGCGTGCCGCTGCTGCCCGCGCTGCTCACCCCCGATCGCTGGCTGCTCTGGCTCGGCCTGTTCTTCGTGCTCTCGGTCTACCACTTTCCCACCGGCATCGTGGGCAAGCTGCGTGAACGCACCGCGATGCGCTCGCTCAGGACCGCGTCGCCGATGAAGGAGGGCGCATGAACTTCGCTGCCGTCGAGCCGCGCTCGCGCTACCTGATGTGCGAGGGCCGCGAGATCCACTTCATGGACTGGGTGCCCGCGCAGGCCGGCGGGCCGGTGGTGGTGGCCTGGCACGGCCTGGCGCGCACCGGGCGCGACATGGACCCGCTGGCCGCGCACCTGTGCGCACAGGGCTGGCGCGTGATCTGCCCCGACACCATCGGGCGCGGGCTTTCGCAATGGAGCCCGAAACCCGAAGCGGAGTACTGCCTGGACTTCTATTCGCGCATCGCGCGATCCCTGGTCGACCAACTTGGTCTGCAGCGTTTCCACTGGGTCGGCACCTCCATGGGCGGCGCCATCGGCATGGTGTGCGCGGCCGGTACGCTGCAAGGGCGCATCGAGCGCCTGGTGCTCAACGACATCGGCCCGCAGCTGGCCGCGCCCGCGGTGCAACGCATTCGCAGCTACGCCGGCAGCCCGGCGGCGTTTGCCACCATGGGCGAGCTCGAACAGTACTTCCGCACCGTCTACAAGCCCTATGGCTACCTGCCGGATGCGCAGTGGCGCCTGCTCACCGAGAGCTCGGCGCGCCGCCTGCCAGACGGCCGCGTGACGCCGCACTACGACCCGGCCATGGTGATGCAGTTCGAGCACCACCCGCAGGACTACGAACTCTGGGCCACCTTCGACCGCATCGACGTGCCCGTGCTGTGCCTTCGCGGCGCGCAATCCGACCTGCTGCTGGCCGACACCGCCGAGGCCATGCGCGACCGCGGGCCGCGCGCGCTGGTGGTCACCATCGCCGGCTGCGGCCACGCACCCGCGCTCAACGTGCCCGACCAACTGGAGCTGGTGCAGCGGTTTCTGAGCGAAGCCCGCTCCACGGTCTGAGATCGTCGGGGCAGAGCTTACTGCCGCGCGCCCATCGCCAGTGCACGCTCGCGGCTGCTCGCGCGGTCGGCTTCGCTGGCGCCATTGCGCGTCGGCCAGCCTTGCAGGTGCCGCTCCGCGATGTCGGCCATCGCGCGGATCCACTCGGGCCTGTCGTTCAGGCAGGCGATGTACTCGAAGCGTTCACCGCCGGCGTGGGTGAACGCCTCGCGCGCCTCCATGTCGATCTCCTCCAGCGTCTCGATGCAGTCGCCGGTGAAGCCAGGGCAGATCAATTGCACGCTCTTCACCCCCTGCTGCGCCAGCGCGATCAGCGTGGGCTCGGTGTAGGGCTCCAGCCACTTGGCCTTGCCGAAGCGGCTCTGGAAGGTGAGCACGTAGCCACTGGCGTCCAGCCCGAGGGCCTGCGCCAGGAGCCGCGCGGTCTTGTGACATTCGCAGTGGTAAGGGTCGCCCAGGTGCAGGGTGCGCTCGGGAACGCCGTGAAAGCTCATCACCAGCTTGTCCGCACGGCCGTGGGCCTGCCAGTGAGCGCGCACCGAGCGTGCCAGCGCCTCGATGTAGCCCGGATCGTCGTGATAGTGGTTCACGAAGCGCAACTCGGGCACGTGGCGCTGGCGCGCGGTCCAGGCGGTGACGGCATCGATCACGCTCGCGGTGGTGGTGCCGCTGTACTGTGGGTATGCCGGCAGGATCAGCACCCGCGTGGCGCCTTCGGCCTTCACCTCATCGAGCACCGTTGCCACCGACGGGTTGCCATAGCGCATGGCATAGCGCACCGTGAGCGCATGGCCACGCTCGCCCAGGTGGCCCCGCAGCAGCGTGGCCTGCTTCTCGGTCCAGACCTTCAGCGGTGAGCCCTCGGGCATCCAGATGCTGGCGTACTTGGCCGCCGATTTGGCGGGGCGCACGCGCAGGATGACGCCGTGCAGGATGGGCCACCACAGCAGGCGTGGAATTTCCACCACGCGCGCGTCGCTCAAGAACTCCGCCAGGTAGCGGCGCAGGGCGGCGGGCGTGGGTTCGTCGGGCGTGCCCAGGTTGACCAGGATCACGGCCGTGCGCAGCGGCTGGCCATGGGAGAAGGGTGGTTCGGCGGCAAAGGGCATGCGCTATTCTCCTGCAAGCATGAATACCCCCTCGAGCCCGGCCCACGGGCCTGCTTCCCCACCCCCCGCCACGCTCGATCCGGCGCGCATCAAGGCCATCAGCCTCGACCTGGACGACACGCTGTGGCCGATCTGGCCCACCATCGAGCGCGCCGAGGCCACGCTGGCCGCTTGGCTGCGCGAGCACGCACCGGCCACCGCCGCGCTGGCGGGCGACCCGCAGGCGCTGCGCGAGGCGCGCCATTACCTGCAGATCAAGCGGCCCGATCTGTCGCACGACCTGAGCGCGCTGCGCCGCGAGTCGATCCGCTTCGTGCTGCTGAAGGCGGGTGACGACCCGATGCTCGCCGAGCCCGCGTTCGAGGTCTTCTTCGCCGAGCGGCATCGCGTGGAGCTGTTCGACGACGCCTTGCCCGCCCTCGAATGGCTGGCCAGCCGCTACCCGGTGGTCGCGGTGTCCAACGGCAACGCCGACGTGCACCGGGTGGGGCTGGGCCGGCACTTTCACGCGGCGCTGAGCGCGCGCGAGTTCGGCGTCGGCAAGCCGGATGCGCGCATCTTCCACGCCGCGGCCGATGCTGCGGGTGTGCGGCCCTCCGAGGTGCTGCACGTGGGCGACGATGCCCAGCTCGACGCACTGGGCGCTCTGGTGGCGGGGCTTCAGGTGGCCTGGCTCAACCGCGGTGGTCAGGCCTGGGAACACGCACCGTTGATGCCGCACACCACCGTGCCCGACCTCATGACCTTGTGCAACAAACTGGTGTAAACACCCCCGCCGCGCTGCGCGCGACCCCCTCAAGGGGGCGCCACCAACGGCCCGGCAAAGCCGGTTCCGTGGTGTCCCTGGGTGGCGGCCCGTCGTGCGTTGCGCAGCATTGAACCCGAGCCTTGTTCGACATGTCCCTCACCCTCCACGGCATCGCCGCCTCGCGCGCGCTGCGCCCCCTGTGGGCCTCCACCGAACTCGGCCTCGAATTCCAGCATGTGCCCACGCCTTTCGGCGGTGGGGCCACGCGCACACCCGAATTCCTCGCACTCAACCCGAACGGGCACATTCCGGTGCTGGTCGATGCACGGCCCGAGGGCGAAGTGGTGGTCTGGGAAAGCATGGCCTGTGCGCTGTACCTGGCGCGCGTGTATGGGCGCGCCGATGGTGTGTCGATCGCGCCTGCCACCCCACGCGAGGAGGCCGAGGCTTTGCGATGGAGTTTCTGGGTCGTGACCGAATGCGAAGCCGATGCGCTCACCGTCCTCATGCACCGGGTGGCCATGCCCGAGGCGCGGCGCAAGCCCGAACTGGCCGATGCGGCCGAGAAACGGCTCGCGGTGCCACTGCGGGTGATCGAATCGCACCTGCAGCGCCAGCGTGAGGCCGGGCAAGCCTGGCTGGCGGCCGAACGATTCACCGTGGCCGATCTGTGCGTGGCCAGCGTGCTGTTGTGGGCGCGTGCCTCGCGGGTGCTGATGCAGGCACACCCGCTCACGCACGAATGGGTGCAGCGCTGCGTGGCGCGACCGGCCTATGTGGCCCTGCGCCGCGAAGGCTGATCAGAAGCCCCAGACCAGCCGGCGCGCCACCCAGCCGGTGGCGCCGTCGTAGCGCTCCACCCGCACCCAGTCGTCGCGCTTTTCCAGCGTCTTTAGCAGTTCGCCGCGTGCCAGCTCGGCCACGATCTGGTGCTCGGTGCCCGGGCCCTTGCGCAGGTTCAGCGTCTGGCTCTTGACGATGTGGTACGGCTCGTCGGAGGTGAGCGAACGTGCCACCCAGCCGGTGTCGTCCTCAAAATCCTTCACGCCGAGCCACTCGCCGCGGCGTTCGGTCACCTGCAGCGGGTAGCCGCGTTGCAGCTCCCACAACACGGTGCTGTTCAGGCTCGGCTCCTCGCGCATGTTCACCGTGCTGCCGGCAATGCTGACCATCTCCTGCGCCTGGGCCAGGGCTGCCGTGCCCAGGCACAGGGCGAGCAGGGTGTGGCGAAGGGGGTGGGTGACGGCGAACATGGGAGAGCTCCTTTCCTCGGAAAACGGCAGAACAGCGGGACAGGACCCTGGCGCTGCGCCAGGGTTCCCCAAGGGTACCAGCCGCGAACAGGGGGCAACAGGCCCACAGGCCGGCAGGATTTAACGGATCGCCTCGTCAAGCGCCCGGCGTGCGGCCTGCAGGCCGCTGCGCACCGCGCCTTCGAGCGTGGCAGGGTACGGGCCATCGACATGATCGCCCGCCGCCCAGAGCCCCGGCGCCACCGCGGCCGGCGCGCGCTGCAGGCCGGGCCGGCAGGCGAAGGTGGCGCGCTTTTCGGTCACCGTCTGCAAGGGCAGCAATTGCACCCCCAGCTGCGCCTGCGCCTGTGCCAGCGCGGCGGCCTGCAGGTCTTCGCGCTCGCCGCTGCTGTGGCTGATCACCAGCGCCAGCACACCCTGTAGTCCCGGCTCGCGGGGGCTGAGCGCGCCGCGGTCGAAGGCGAACTGCGCGGGCCCGTCACGCAGCGCCAGCATGGGTGCGGCCAGTCGGGCTGCAGGCGCCCACGCGTAGACGGTGGTGATGGCGGTGTGCTCGATGGCTGCCGCGGTGCGCGCCCAGTCGGGCGCCACGGGGGCCAGCGCGCGCGCCGCAGCCGGTGCGCCTGTGGCCCAGACCACGCTCTCGAACACGGCCTGCGTGCCATCGGCCAGTGTCAGGCGCCACCCGGCGCCCTCGTGAATGCCGTCGCGTTGCACGGCTTCGACGCGGGCGCCTGTGTGTACTGAATGGCCCTGTGCCTGCAGCCATTGCGCGGCCGCGTCGGGCAGCAGCGCGGAGAGATCGGTGCGCGGCAGCAGCAGCGCGGCCGGGGCCATGCCTGCGGTGGGTTGGCCAAACAGCGCATCGCGCAGCACGCGCAGGAACACGGCGCCGCTGGCCTGTGCTGCGGGCAGGTTCAGGGCCGAGATGCACAGCGGCTCGATGAGCTCTTCCATGGCGCGCGGCGGCACGCCGCGGCAGACCTCGGCCACGGTGGCATCGTCCGCGCAGGCGAACCCGACGGCACGCCAGCGCAATGCGGCGCGCAGCAGGCCCAGGCGGTCGCCCCATCCCCAGCCGCGCGCGGTGGCCATTGCCGCCAGCCCGTCCAGCGGTGCGGGCCAGCGCGCGGCCCAAGGTGGCACCTGCAGGCCGCGGCCATCGGCAAAGCGCAGCGACAGTGGCTGCACCTGCAGCACGTCCAGCGGCGCCACACCTAGACGCTGCATCAGGGTCAGCGTGTCACGGTAGGCGCCGATCAGGATGTGCTGGCCGTTGTCCAGCGGGCAGGCCAGGCCGTCGGGCCGTTGCAGCAGCAACCGTCGGGCCCGCCCGCCCAACGCATGCGCCGCCTCGAACAGCGAGACAAGCGCGCCGCCCTCGGCCGCCGCCACCGCCGCGGCCAGGCCGGCCCAGCCACCCCCCACCACCGCCACGCGCATCACAAACGCCCCAGGGCCTGCACCTTCCAGGCGAGCCAGAACTTGCGCAAAGGCGTGAGGCCCACGCGCTGCGTGAGCACGGCCATCGGGTCGGCCGCCACCTCGCGCAGCAGCGTGCGGTAGATGCTGGCCATCATCAGCCCGGGCTTCTGGCTGCGCCGGTCGGCGTCGGGCAACATGGCGAGCGCTTCGTCGTAGGTTCGCAGTGCGCGCTCGCACTGGAAAGCCATCAGCGCGCGAAAGCGGCGCTCGAAATCGGCGGCGTCGGCTCCCGGCGCCGCGCCGCGCTTGAGCAGCTCGTGCGCTTTCACGTCAAAGCGTTGCAGCTCGTCGATCGGCAGGTAGATCCGACCCCGCATCGCGTCCTCGCCGACGTCGCGCACGATGTTGGTGAGCTGCAGCGCCAGGCCCAGGCGGTGCGCGTAGTCGGTGGTGCGGGGCTCTTGCTGGCCGAAGATGCGCGCCGCCACCTCGCCCACGATGCCCGCGACCAGGTGGCAGTAGCGTTGCAGGTTGGCGAAGTCGAGGTAACGGTTCTGTTCCAGGTCCATCTGGCAGCCGTCGATCACGGCCATCAGGTGCCTTGCCTCGATGCCGAAGGCACCGGCCAGCGGCATCAGTGCCTGCGTCACCGGGTGCGTGGGCGTGCCTTCGTACGCGCGCGCCACCTCGGTGCGCCACCAGGCCAGCTTGGTCTGCGCCACGCCCAGGTCGCTCACCTCGTCAACCACGTCGTCCACCTCGCGGCAGAAGGCATAGAAGGCCGTGATCGCGGCGCGGCGATCGGGCGGCAGGAACAGGAAGGCGTAGTAGAAGCTGCTGCCCGAGGCAGCGGCCTTTTGCTGGACGTAGTCTTGCGGCGTCATGGGGTGGGGGGAGTGTACGCAGGGCTGCCGGATGGTCGCCGGGTTGCGGCCACAGCCACGTCTTCCTGAAGCCAGCATTAAGTTGCTTGCCTTACCCGGCCTTTCGTGTACAGCCCTGGGGATCCGTGGCAGCATGTCCCCAGCGGTCTTTCGATCCCCACGAGGTAAGCCATGACATCCCACAACCGTCGCATTTTCCTGTTGCAGGTTGCCGCCGGCTCGGCCGTGCTGGCGGCCAGCCGTGCCGCCCAAGCGCAGGGCGCGCCGATGCTTAACGAGACCGATGCGCAGGCCGTTGCACTCGGCTACGCGGCCGATACCAGCAAGGTCGACCAGAAAAAGTTTCCCAAGCACGCCGCCTCGCAAGCGTGCTTGGGCTGTCAGCTCTACACCGGCAAGCCGGGCGAAGCGAGTGGCCCTTGCGGGATCTTCCCGGGCAAGCAGGTGTCGGCCAAGGGCTGGTGCAGCGCCTGGGTGAAGAAGGCCTGATCGGCGTCCCGGATCAATAGGTGATGGTGACCATCACCTGATCGCCGTAGGTTCCGGCCGGCACGCTCTGGCCCGCAGGGATGCGGGCATACAGCGTGTGGCTCTGAAGCCCCTGCAGGCACACCAGCCCCAGCAGGCTGGTGGTGATGTTGCCGCCCACGCCCGCGCCAGCGGCGCCGCCATCACCCCAGGGAACGCTGCGCGCGGCGTCGCTGAAAAGCCCGTAACCCAGGCGGCCGGCGCCAGCCGCCATCTGACGGTTGCCCGCGGTGCCATGTTGGCCGTGCGAGATCGTGAGCGTGTAGCTCACGCTGCATGCCAGCAGCAGGTAGGCGGGTGTGCAGGTCACGGTGATGCCGGCCTGGCTGTCGACGCGCGGTCCGCCGGGGGATGCGTAGGTGCCGAAAGCCAGCGGTGTGGCGGCGACGGTGCAACTGTGGGCCTGCGCGAGGCCTGGCATGGCCAGCCACGCGAACAGGCCGAACGCCAACTTTGCGGTGCGGGGGATTCGGCCGCGACGATGAAACGTCATGGTTGCCCCGTAGGCTGGCAGGTGAGCGGCCCCAGGGTGGCTTGTGCCACACCGTCCGGCATCGCAAATCTCAGGATGCACGTTCCCTGCGGCCCCTCGATGAGCAGCGTGTTTTGCGGTGCTGCATCGGGCAGCCAGACCTGGCCGCCGTGGGCGAAAGGCGCGCCGCGTTGGCTGTCTTCGCGGATCTGGCCGTCGTGGCGCATGGCACGCGATCCCGGCGCCACCCAGGTACCGTCAGGCCACTTCACCTGCAGCAGCGCCGATCGCGTGCGGGCGGCAGGAAAACGCACGCGCACCGCCGTCTGAGCCGGGGTGCGCACCGCAATGGTCGGCACGCTCAGCGCCACGTCCAGTGGCAGCACATCGGCCGCAATGCCAACGGTGTTGTCCTGCCAGGGCAGCAGGCCCCAGACCCAGGCATGGCCGCGCGCGTCGGTGACGGCGGCGTCGCGGTGGTTGAGTTGCACCCCCACGCCGGTCAGTCCGTCGAGCTCCACGCGCGCGGCGGCGGTGTCGCCAATGGGGCGGCCCACCACCGGCGTGCCACCCAGCCACATCACTCCCCCTTGCGCGCTGGCGCGCCATTGTGTCGATGAGTGGTCCTTCCAGCGTGCGGCCTGCAGTTCGACACGGCCAGCCTCACCGAGCCAGCTCACGCCGACAAGGCCCTGCTGCACCTCGTTGCCGCCCTGAACACGCCAACCCAGGCCGCCAGCCATGGGCTCATTGCGCTGGGCCTGGGCACTCAGGCCGGGTGCCCCTCCGGCTTCGGTGTTGCCCTGCAAGCGAATGGCCACGCTGGTCTGGGGGTCCAATGCGCGTGTGAAGAGCAGGGCGGCGCTGGCACGGCCTTCGCGGCGGAACACACTGACGCCGGCATGCCAGTGCGGGCCGAGGCGACGCTGCGCGCTGGCTGTGAGCAAGCGGGTGCGCCGATCACGGGCGTCGCGCTGCCAGACCGCGCCTGCCGAGAGGGTGGTCTGTCCCAAGGTGGTGCCCGAAAACACCGAATGGCGCTGCCGCGCCGGGGTGCTGCCGTCGAGCAGGCGGTAGCGGGTGTCGCGGTGTTCGGTGGTGGCGCTGAAGGTGCCACCCAGGCCCACCCTCTCGAACCCGATCAGTGCGCGACGGCCCGTGCCCACACCATCGGTCCGGCTGGCCGCCAGGTGAGCGCTGAGCACGCCCAGCCGCGCCGGTATCCAGTGCAGCGCCGTGTGCCATGCGCGCGTTTCCTGTCCCCACTCCAGCCGCGCCATCAGCGTGAGGTCGTCGCGCAGTCCGCGGCGCACTGTGCCCGCAGCGAAGCCGCCCCGGTAGTGATCGTCTGCGCTGGCATAGCCCCGGCGCAGCACGCCGGCCTCGGCGCAGGCATCGCTGAGGCCCGGGCGCAGCAGGCGCGGGCTGACGTAGTAGGGAACAGTCTGCACCTGCTCGGCGCCGAGTACGTCGCGTTGCACCACACGAATGTCACCTGCGCCGGTGACGCCAGGCAGTGTGTCCAGCGTATAGCGCCCCGGGCCCACACTGGCGCTGCCTGCCGGGCGACCATTGACCAGCAGATCGATGGCGCTGGGAACCTGTGCGCTACCCTGCACCGCGGGCAGCGGCTGCGTGACCAGGTCGGGCCGCAAGGCGAAGTCGGTGCCGCGTTGCACGCCCGCAAAGCGCAGTGCAGGCACGAGTTCGCCTCCGCAGGTGATGGCATCACCCAGCGTGGTGCGGCGAAGCCCTTCGGGCTCGGCCTGTGTCCACGCCGTGTCCAGGCGCTGCCAGCGCGCTTGGGCCTGGGTGTCGGCACCGCCACGCAGCACACCACTCGAGCGCAGCAAGCCGCCGGTGCTCCAGCCGAAGGCCCGCAGATCAAGCAAGGCAGCGTGGCGTTGTTGGCTGCTCTCGCGCTCCAGGTGGACCGCGTAGTCCAGCGCCAACCCGGGCAAGGGCTCGACGATGGGCGTGCCGGCGGATGCTGTGGCATCGATCTGCAGGCGCTGGGGCAGGAAGTCGTGCTCGGGCGCGTCGATCGCGAGTCGCTGGGCGGCGGTGTCGATGGTGGGTTGCCAGCGCTGCAGCCCATGGTGCGGCACACCTTCGATGGTCCGGGGAGCATCGGTGGGCCGCAGCCGCCATTGGGACAGCGTGGATGCGGGCGCATACCATTGGCCCGCGTCCTCCATCAGCGGCGCAAAGCTGTCCACGGGCTGACCGTTCAGCCAGACTTCGATCAGCCGAGGCGTCGGTTGCGCGTGCGCTGCCACGGCCCACAGGGCCAGCGGCAGTGCACAGGCGCACAGGCGCTCAGCGTGGGGGCGGCGCATCGAGCGCCCCGGCCAAAGTGCCTGCATCGCTGTCGGCCTCCCAGCGTAGTGCGCCCGACCAGCCCGAGGGCAATGGCCAGCGACACCTGCCGGCCGGGAGCGCGTAACACGGACCCAGCGTGGTCCGGTGGCCGTCTTCGCTCTGCAGCTTGATGGCGCGGACCTGCAAGTGACGTGCCCCGGTGTTGCGCAGCTCCACCGCATCGCCAGTGTGGTGCCAGTGTGGTTGTGGGCCGGGCGTGCCGGCACCGGTCACGAACACGGGCAGGCTCACGCGCATGAGCAATTGCACGCCGCTGTCCGGTACGTCCGGCGTGGCCACTTGGGTCAGCCAGATCCGGAAGCTGCGTTCGACCCCTGCTTCGAGCGGGCCACGCATTCCCACGCGCATGACCTGCGAAGCGCCAGGTGCGATCTCCACGATGGGCGGGTTGATGATCAGTGCCTGCGTCGGGCGCAAGGCGTCCTGCGTATCGTCCTGGGTCCAATCGAACACCTCGGCCTGCAACAGCAGCGGCCGCGTGGTCGGGTTGTGCACCATGAGCTGCGTGGCCGTGGCGCGATTGTGCAGATCGACGCGCACCGGGCGCACCTGGAACGCGTGCGCGGCCGTGCCAAGCAGTAAGGCGACGATCAGGCTCGTGAATGCGTCGCGCGCGCGCATGGTCAGTACGTGGCCGTGACGGTGATGGTGTCGGCGTAGACGCCGACCGTGGTCGTGGCGCTGGAGGGTACGCGGCCGTAGACCGTAAAGGCCTGTGCCAGCCCGGTGCCGGTGCTGCCCACGGTGGACGAGCCCGCGGTGCCGTCGCCCCAGGGTTGGGTGCGCGCAGCATCCCGGTAAAGGCCGTAGGGCAAGATGTCGGCTCCGCTGCTCATGCGCCTCTGCGTCATCGTGGCGCCGCTGCCGGTGCCGGCATCCAGCGACAGTGTGTAGGGGGTTCCCACGGTGCAGATCGCGGTGACGCTCACGCTGCCGTCGGACTGATTGCCCGGCGTGACAATGCCGAACGCCAACGTGCCACCTCCGACGACGGTACAACTGGGCAACACCGTGGCCGTCACGGTGAAGGTGGCGCTGCTTTGTGCGCCTGCGACGGCGCAGCTCAGGGCGAGCACGGACACGGCCAGGGCGCGCGGCAGTGGCGGCACCCGGGATGAGTGTGCATTCGGTTGACGAGGGAACATCGGGCATCCTCCGCTTCGGTTGTCGGGTACGTTGCCGGCCCGCGGGCGGCGACGTGTCCCCGAAATGTCGGCGAATTTGCTGCCCAACTTGACGCCTGCACCCCGTGGCGCGGGTGCTCCCGGCGGGGCGCGTCCAGTTTTCCCGGCAAACACCGGGAAGGCGGCTCAGCCGGCCTGGCGCAGTGCCTGTGTGCGCTCAGCGAATTCCTGGCGCAGTTGCTTTCGCACCTGGGCCGCGGCGTGGCGGCGGCGCTCGTCGGGCGTGAACGCACGCAATGGCGGCACCGGGACGGGTTTGCCGTCGTCGCCCATCGCCACCATGGTGAAGAAGCAGCTGTTGGCGTGCCGCACCTCCTGCGTGCGGATGTTCTCGGCCAGCACCTTGATACCGACCTCCATGGAGGAGGTGCCGGTGTGGTTCACCGAGGCCAGGAAGGTCACCAGTTCGCCCACATGGATGGGTTGGCGGAACATGACCTGATCCACCGAGAGCGTGACCACGTACCGCCCGGCGTAGCGACTGGCACAGGCATAGGCCACCTGATCGAGCAGCTTGAGGATGGTGCCGCCGTGCACATTGCCGGAAAAGTTGGCCATGTCGGGCGTCATGAGCACGGTCATGCTCAGCTGGTGGGCGGGGAGGTCCATGGGGGTGGGCGCGTGGCGGGCGAGGCCGGCGAATGTACACCGGGCAGCCTGTCGCCCGCCTGTCGGCGCCGGAACAGGGCGGCCCGCGCCAGCACGATGGTGGTCACCGGTGCGGTGATCGACAACACGATGATGATCAGCCACACGTGCAGTGCCAGGCCCTGGGCGCGCAGGCTGAAATGCAGGATCGACGCGAGCGTGACGATCCATGCCGCCAGCGTGGACGCCAATGCTGGCGCGTGCATGCGCGAGAAGAAATCGGGCAGTCGGTGCAGGCCCAGCGCAGCAATCAGCACCACCGCGCCGCTGACCAGCAGCAGCAGGCCCACGATGAGTTCGGGCCAGGGGGGCATGGTCATTCGATCACCTCGCCACGCAGCAGGAACTTGGCCAGTGCCACGGAGCCGATGAAGCCGAACAGCACCATCAGCAGCGCGCCCTCGAAGTACATCTCGCTGTCGTAACGGATGGCCAGCACCAGCATCACAAGCATGCCGACCACGTAGAGGAAATCGACCGCGAGCACGCGGTCCTGGGCGCTGGGGCCGCGCATGAGGCGCAGCAGGCCGATGCCCATGGCCACGAGGTAGAGAACGAGGGTGATGCCGATGGCCACCGAAAGGAATGGGCTCATCCGAAGATCTCCAGCAGCGGCCGCTCGTAGTCGGCCTTGAAGTGGGCGATGAAGGCGGCCTCGTCGTCGAGGTCGAACACGTGGACCAGCAGTGCGCTGCCGTCGTGCGCGAGCTCGCTCCACACCGTGCCGGGTACCACCGCGGTGATCATCGCCAGCGCGGCCAGGCCGTGTGTGTCCCGCAGGTCCAGCGGCACCACCACGAAGGCGCCGTTCGGTGGATGTCGGCGGGTGCGCACCACGCCCACAGCCACGTCAATGGCCGAGCGCACCACGTCGCGCCCCACGCGCAGGATCAGCAGGACAAGCGTGCCCCAGGCGCGCAGCGGGCCGGGCGTGGGGCGCAGCGGTGACATCAGCAGCGGGGCGACCACGGCCACCATCAGGCCGAGCAGCCACTGGCCCGCACTGCCGCTGCGCGTGAGCAGCAGCCAGCCACCCAGCAGGCCGATCGACAACCACGGTGAAGGAATCAGGCGCTTCATGGCATACCTCCGGTCGGCGACGGTACGGTGCGCGCGCGCATCACCGCGTCGACATAGCGCTGCGGCTCGTGCAGCGCATCGGCGGTGGCGCGCGCGTAGCCGAACACCGCCTCGGCCTGCACCACCATGAACACGGCCCCACCCAGCAACAGTGCGATCGGCAGTGTCTCGGCCACGCGCAGGCGTGGCGCAGGGCGGTCCTGCGTGGTCCAGAAGTGGCGCACGCCCACGCGCATGAGCGCCATGGCCGCGAACAGCCCCGAGGCGATGAGCAGGGCAAACAGCGTCCAGGCGGCCACCGTGCCCAGCTCCAGCAGCGCGATGAGCATGCCGAGCTTGCCCACGAAGCCGGAGAGCGGTGGCAGCCCGGCGATGACCATGGCACAGAGCGTGAAGGCCACACCCAGGAACACCAGTGCCGCGGGAATGGCTCGACCGATCAGCACTTCCTCGTCGTCGTCGAGGTTGGCGCCTGGCGGCGGTTGCGCATCGAAGAAGGCGGGCAGGGCGTCGTTGCCGTCATCCAGGTCCTGCGGGCCTTGCTCCACCTCGCGTGCGCGCTCCAGCAGCTCCACCAGCAGGAACAGCGCACAGCCCGCCAATGTCGAGCTGGCCAGGTAGAACAGCGCACCGCTGCTCAGGGCTGGCGCGTCGAAGCCGATGGCCGCGATCAGCGTGCCCGATGACGCGATGACGCTGTAGCCGGCGAGCCGGCCAAGCTGCTGCGAGGCGAGCATGCCGATGGCGCCGAAGGCCAGCGTGGCCAGACCACCCAAGATGAGCACGTCGCCCCCGAAGCCAGCAGAGGCGCCCACCGCATCGGCCGGAAAACACAGCGTCCACAGCCGCAGCAGGGCGTACACGCCGACCTTGGTGAGGATGGCAAACACCGCGGCCGCCGGCGCGCTGGCCGCCCCATAAGCGGGCGTGAGCCAGAAATTCAGCGGCCACAGCGCGGCCTTGGCCAGGAAGGCAACCGCCAGGATGGCCGCGCCCGCGTGCAGCAGGCCGAGATCGCGCTCGGGTATGAGCGCGATCTTGGCCGCGATGTCGGCCATGTTGAGCGTGCCCGTGACGCCGTAGAGCACCGCCACGCCGATGAGGAACAGCAGCGAGGCCACCAGGTTGATCGAGATGTAGTGCAACCCTGCGCGCACGCGTGCGATGCCGCCACCGTGCAGCAGCAGGCCGTAACTGGCGGCCAGCAGCACCTCGAAGAACACGAACAGGTTGAACAGGTCGGCGGTAAGGAAGGCGCCGTACAGGCCCATCAGCTGCAGTTGCAGCAGCACGTGGAAGTACACGCCCGCGTGCTGCCAGCGCGCCAGCGCGTAGAGCAGGGCGGCCAGGCCCACGGCGCCGGCCAGCACCGCCATCAGCGCCGAGAGCCGGTCGGCCACCAGCACGATGCCAAAGGGCACCGGCCAGTTGCCCGGCAGATAGATGCCGAATGCGGCGCTGCCTTCGGCGTGCACACGCAGCAACAGCGCCACCGCGAGCAGCAGCCCCAGGGTGGTGGAGCCGACGTTGAGCGCGCT
Organism: Hydrogenophaga intermedia; assembly: GCF_023715105.1. Classification (GTDB taxonomy): domain Bacteria; phylum Pseudomonadota; class Gammaproteobacteria; order Burkholderiales; family Burkholderiaceae_C; genus Hydrogenophaga; species Hydrogenophaga intermedia_A. The sequence goes on from NZ_JAMBNO010000008.1 coordinate 60,715, forward strand.
CTTGAGCCGCCGGTTGCCCTCGCCGAGCATGAGCATGAGCGCGGCGGTGGCCAGCGGCAGCAGCACCGGCGCGACCAGCAGGTGTTCGCTGGGCAGCATCACGGCTTCTCCTCTTCGCCGTCGACGTGGTCGCCGCCGGACAAGCCACGAAGCGCCAGCAGCACCACCAGGTACAGCGCCGTGGTGGCAAAGCCGATCACGATGGCGGTCAGCACCAGCGATTGCGGCAGCGGATCGGTGTAGTGCGAGAGATCGGCCGGCACACCAGCGCGCACGATGGGCTCGGCATCCACCGACAGGCTGCCGACGCTGAAGATGAACAGATTGACGGCATAGGACAGCAAGGCCAGCCCGATGAGCACCTGGAAGGTTCGTGGGCGCAGCACCAGCCAGACGCCGGCACCGGCCATGACGCCAATGGCAAGCGAGACGACAAGTTCCATCAGTGCGCTCCCTCGGCGGCGGGTTGTTCCTCGTCGAGCGCCTCTTGCCGGCGTCGCGCGCGCAAGGACTGGTGCGCGATCGCCGTCAGCAGCAGCAAGGTGGAACCCACCACCACCGCGAACACGCCGAGATCGAAGAGGAAGGCGCTGGGCAGATGCACCTCACCCACCAGCGGCCAGGTGACGTGCGCGGTGTGCGTGGTGAGGAAGGGATAGCCCAGCGCGAGCGAGCCCAGTCCGGTGGCCAGCGCCAGCGCCAGGCCGGCGGCGATCCAGCGCGGCGGCAGCAGGTGCATGCGGTCCTCCACCCAGCGGGTGCCGCTCACCATGTACTGCGCAATGAAGGCAATGGCGACCACCAGCCCGGCCACGAAGCCGCCACCGGGCTCGTTGTGGCCACGCATGAACAAATGGAAGGCAAACACCGCGGCCACCGGCAGCAGCAGGCGCACCAGCGCGGCGGGAACGGCGAGGTAGGGCTGGGGCGTGTCGCTGTCGTCACGCGAGATCAGGTCGCTCTCCACGTTCTGCGGCACCGCGCGCTGTTGCATGGGCTGGTCGATGACCTCCACCGGTGGGCGAAAGCGCCGCAACAGGGCGTAGACGGTCACGCCCACGATGCCGAGCACGGTGATCTCGCCCAGCGTGTCGAAGGCGCGGAAGTCGACCAGCATGACGTTGACGATGTTGGTGCCGCCGCCGCCGGGCAGGGCGTTCTCGATGAAGAAGGGCGATATCGACAAAGGCGCCTGGCGCGTGAGCAATGCGTACGACAGCCCTGCCAGGCCGACGCCGATGCACACCGCGATCACAAGGTCGCGGCGGCGCCGCCACCAGACGCGGCTCTCCAGGCGCGGGTCGTCGGCCGGCACGCGCTTGGGCATCCAGCGCAGGCCGAGCAGAAACAGCACCGTGGTGACGACCTCCACGGCCAGTTGCGTGAGCGCAAGATCGGGTGCGGAGAACCACGCGAAGGTGATGCACAGCGCCAGGCCCACCACGCTGAGCATGATGAGCGCGGCCAGCCGGTGGAACTTGGCCTGCACCGCCGCGCCCACCGCGCACGCACAGCCGATGATCCACAGCAGCACGAATTCGGGTGTCACCGGCACGCGCGGTCGGTCGCCCCAGGACAGCGGCACGACCAGTGCCGAGCCCAGGCCGGCCAGACCGGCGATCACGATCAGCCACAGCAACTGCGGCTGCAGGCGGCGCGTGCCCAGCCCACGGGCCAGGCGCCGCGCGGCGTCGGACAGCGCGGCCATCAGCCCCTCGAACACGCGCCGCCCGTTCAGGCCGAACAGGCCGGGCGCCAGGCTGTGTTCGCGCATCTTCAGGCGCCGGCCGAACAGCAGGTACACCGCCACGCCACCCGCGGTGGCGATCAGGCTCATCACCAGCGGCGTGTTGAAGCCATGCCAGACCGCCAGGCTGTAGTCGGGCAGGGTGCCGCCCACCACCGGTTGCGCGGCCGTGGCCAGCAGCGGGCCGACCGACCACGCCGGCAGTGTGCCCACCAGGATGCAGGCCAGCACCAGCAACTCCACCGGCACGCGCATCCAGTGCACGGGCTCGTGCGGCTCGCGCGGGCAGTCGGGGCGGTCGCCGAAGAACACGTCGTGTCCGAAGCGCAGCGAATAGACCACCGCGAACACACCGGCGAGCGTGGCCAGCGCCGGCAGGCCGAATTCGATCGCCGGGTTGGCGCTCACGAACACGGTTTCGGCAAAGAACATTTCCTTCGACAGAAACCCGTTGAGCAGCGGCACGCCCGCCATCGCCGCGCAGGCCACGATGGCCAGCGTGCCGGTGATGGGCATGCTGCGGAAGAGGCCATCCAGGCGCCGCATGTCGCGCGTGCCGGTCTCGTGATCGATGATGCCCACCGACATGAACAGCGAGGCCTTGAAGGTCGCGTGGTTCATCATGTGGAACACCGCGGCCACGGCGGCGAGCGGGCTGTTGAGGCCCAGCAGCAGCGTGATGAGGCCGAGGTGGCTGATGGTGGAGTACGCGAGCAGGCCCTTCAGGTCGTTCTGGAACATGGCCGCATAGGCGCCGAGCAGCAGCGTGGCCAGGCCCGCACCGCCCACGATCCAGAACCATTCCGGCGTGCCCGACAGCACCGGCCACAGGCGTGCCAGCAGGAACACGCCGGCCTTCACCATGGTGGCCGAGTGCAGGTAGGCCGACACCGGGGTGGGCGCGGCCATGGCGTGCGGCAGCCAGACGTGGAACGGGAACTGTGCGCTCTTGGTGAGCGCGCCCAGCAGCACCAGCACCAGCGCGGGCGTGTACAGCGGGTGCGCGCGCACCTGCTCGCCCGCTTGCAGCACGGCCTCGAGCTCCAGGCTGCCGACGATGTGACCGAGCAGCAGCACGCCAGCCAGCAGGCACAGCCCGCCGGTGGCAGTCACGGTGAAGGCCATGCGCGCGCCGCGCCGCGCGTCCTTGCGGTGCGTCCAGTAGCCGATCAGCAGGAAGGAGAAGACGCTCGTGAGTTCCCAGAACACCACGAGCTGCACCAGCTGACCCGACAGCACCACACCCAGCATGGCGCCCATGAAGCCCAGCAGCAGCGAATAGAAGCGCGCGGCGGGGTCCTCGGGCGAGAGGTAGTAGCGCGCGTACACGATCACCAGCAGGCCCATGGCACTGACCAGCATCGCGAACATCCAGGCAAAGCCATCGATGCGAACGATCAGGTCCATGCCGAGCGAGGGCAGCCATGGCAGGCGCTCAGTGAGCACGGCGCCGTCGCGCACCTCGGGGTAGAGCAGGGCCAGCGGCACGGCCACCGCCAGGGCCACCAGCGCGGCCCACAGCGATTCGAGGTTGCGTGCGTTCGTGGGCAACAGTGCCGCGACCACGCAGCCTGCAAAAGGCAGCAGAAGCAACAGGAACAGGGACATGTCCCCGAGTCTAGAGGAAGCTCGGGGCCTGCTCCGGCGCGGGGTTTCGTGCGCCGATCAGGCCGGCGCGGCAGTGGCCTCGTTGCGCGCTGCGGCCTGCACCGCGGGCCGTGCACCGCGCAGCAGTTCCACCAGGGCAGCCGTGTCCGTCGGCAGCGCGTCGCCACGCCACACCACGTGCTGGTCGGGCCGGCACAGCAGCAAGGCGTGGCGGTACTCCGTGGGGCGCCGGGGCTCGGCGCTCAGGTCGAGCAGCGTCATCGGCACGCCCGCGTCGGTGGCGGCCTGCAGCAGGCGCGCCGCATCGGCATGGGGCCGGGCGACGAGCAGGGTGTAGCCCGGGCCGAAGGCGTCGTACAGCGAGCGCCCGTCGCGCAGCCGGAAATGCGGAGCACGGCAGCCGGGCACGGTGGATGCCGTGAAGCTGCCCATGGTGTAGGGCGGTGGTTCCTCGCCGTCGCCGGCGATGATGGGCGAGCCGCTGTAGTAGTAGCCGTAGTTCAAACCCGCGCAGCAGAACTGCTGCACGTTCAACTGGTAGGCCTCGTCGCCGATGAGCGCGCGCGCCGCGGCGCCGGATGCATCGTCGGCCTCGATGTTCGGTGGCACGGCGCTGCGTGCCTTGATCATTTTCTGCGCGTGGTCCATCGCGAAGCGCGACACCTGCTCGGTGATCGGCTGGCGTTCGGCCTCGTAAGCGTCGAGCATGGCCGGGTCGGCCCAGCCTTGCACCTGTGCGGCCAGCAGCCACGCAAGGTTGAGCGCGTCGGCGATGCCGGCGTTCATGCCGTAGCCGGCGTAGGGCACCCACAGGTGCGCGGCGTCGCCGGCGATGAAAACGCGCCGGTCACGGAAGCGGTTGGCCACCAGGCGGCGGCCCACCCAGTCCTCCTTCGAGATCACCTCGTACGCGAAGTCGTCGCCGACGCCGAGGATGTGGCGGATGCTCTGGTCGCGATCCACCGAATCGAATTCGGTCTCCTGCGGATTGAGGTGGTTGTGCACCAGCCAGGTTTCGCGTCCGTCGATCGCGAAGACGGTGCCGCAGCGGCGCGGGTTGACCGAGTAGTAGCACCACGCCGGTTTGCCCGGCAGGCGCGAGAGCAGGCCTGGCGCGCGGATGTGGGTGGACTGCACCCGCTGGATCACGGGTGTGCCCTCGAACTGCGCGCCGATGGCCTTGCGCACGCCGGAGGAGCCGCCGTCGCATCCGACCAGGAAGCGCGCGCGCACGGTGCGTTCAGCGCCGTCGTCCACGCCAACCAGCGTGGCCGTCACGCCCGCCTCGTCTTGCGTGAAGCGCTCCAGCCGCGTGCGGTTGTGCAGCGACACGCCGGGCAGCGCCGCGGTGTGTTCGAGCAGGATCGGCTCCAGATAGATCTGGTTGATGCGGTGCGGCGGCTCGGGTGTGGGCCACCAGGTGTCCGGACCGCCGTTGTCCACGAAGCGCTCCAGGCGGTTCGGGATCGGGATGCGCGTGAGCTCGATGCCGGTCATCGCGGTGCGGAACACCACGTCGTTCGGGTACTCATCGGGCAGGCCGGCGCGGCGCAGCTTGTCGGCCACGCCCAACTGGCGAAAACGCTCCATGGTGCGCGACGAGACGTGGTTGCACTTCACGCTCGGTGGTTCGAGGTACGCGCGCGGCTCGGCGATCATCACGCGCACGCCGCGCCCGGCCAGGTCCATCGCAAGCGTCAGGCCCACGGGGCCCGCGCCGGCGATGAGCACGTCGGTGTCGAAACGTTCCTGCGTTGCGGTCATGGGCAAGGAGGTCATTCGAGTTTGATGCCGGCGTTGCGGATCACCTGGCCCCACTTCACGGTTTCGGACTTGATGTAGTCCGCAAAGGCCTGGGGCGTGGAAGGCGCCGGCTCGACACCGATGGCCCGGATGCTGGTCTGGATGGCCGGGTCGTTGAGGGCTTCGACGATGGCGGCGTTGAGCTTGTTGACGATGGCGTCCGGCGTGGCCGCGGGTGCCACGATGCCGAACCAGCCCACCGATTCGTAGCCCGGCAGGCCGGCCTCAGCCACTGTGGGCACGTCGGGCAGCGCGGGCACACGGCGGCTACCGGTGACCGAGAAGGCCATCAGCTTGCCGGCGCGGATGTGCTGGATCGCCGCGGGCAGGTCGGTCACGGCCAGCGGAATCTGGCCGGCCAGGGCGTCCATGGCGGCCGGGCCCGAGCCGCGGTAGGCCGCCTGCACGATCTTCACGCCCGCCATCTGGTCGAACAGCGAGGCGGTGAGGTGCATGGCCGTGCCGTTGCCGCCATGGCCGATGGTGAGCTTGCTCGGGTCGCGTTTGGCCAACGCGATGAGTTCGGCCTGCGTGCGCACGCCCACCGAGGGGTGGCCCACGATCACGAAGGGAATGGCCGCGACCAGCGAGACCGGCTTGAGGTCCTTCACCGGGTCGAACGGCATCTGCGGATACAGGCTCACGTTGGCCGACAGCGCGCCCGCGGCCCCCAGGCCCACCGTGTAGCCGTCGCCCTCGGCCTTGGCCACGGCGGTCAGGCCGATGTTGCCGCCCGCCCCCGGCCGGTTCTCGATCACCAGCGGCTGCCCGAGCCGTTCGCTCACGCGCGGGCTGATGGCGCGCACGATGGCGTCGGCGCTGCCGCCGGGCGGGAACGTCACGATCACGCGGATCGGCTTGGTCGGCCAGGCGGCGTCCTGGGCGCTCGCGGGGGCGGCCAGTGCGAGCAGGGCAGCGCCACCAAGCGCGGCGCACAGCGTGCGGCGCAGGAAGGGGGTCTTCATCGGCTTGTCTCCTGGTTCTGATGTGGGAAGGCCGGGTGTCATTCAACCGGCTTCGCATTCATGCGTAAAGCGAAACTTATCGAACGATTTATGATCTGAACTCATGAATGCCGAGGGCCGATTCCTGCCCAGCATGCGCCAGTTGCGCGCTTTCGCGGCCGTCTATCACCTGCGCAAGGTGAGTGCGGCGGCCGAACAGCTGTCGGTCACGCAGTCGGCGGTGAGTCTGTCGCTGCGGCAGCTGGAGGATGGGCTGGGCGCGCGGCTGTTCGAGCGCACCACGCGCACCCTGCAGCCCACGCAGGCCGCGCACGAGGCCATCGTGCTGGCCGAGCGCATCCTGCGCGACGCCGAGGCGCTGGGCGCGGGCACGCTGGAGTTGTCCGAACTGCGCCGCGGACGGGTGAGCCTGGCGATCACGCCCACGCTGGCCGAGCTGCTGCTGCCGGCCGCGGTGGTTCACTTTCGTGAGCGGTTTCCGGGTGTGCACATCGACATCAGCGACTGTGCGCCCGACCAGTTCGTGGCGCGCGTGGTCGGCGAGCAGGTGGACTTCGGCATCGGCGTGCCTGAGCAGGCAGGTGCCGACGTTGACACCGACACCCTGGTGCGCGATCACCTGGCGCTGGTGTGTCCGGCGGGGCATGCGCTGGCGGGTCGCAACCGGCTGCGCTGGGCCGACCTGGACGGCCACCCGCTCATCACCGTGCGGCCAGGCTATGGCGTGCGCCCGCTGATCGACGCCAGCGCCGCACGCGCCGGCGTGCGGCTGCGCGTGGTGCACGAGGTCACCTTCCTGTCCACCGCGCTGTGGATGACGCGCGCCGGCATGGCGGTGGCCATCATGCCCGCGTCCTACGCGCGTGTGGCGCCGGCGGGCGAGCTGGTGGTGCGGCCGCTGTCGGCACCGCGCGTGTCGCGCGACATCTGCGTCGTTACCCGGCGCGGCCGCGTGTTGTCGAACGCCGCGCAGGCGCTGGTGCGCGAGATCCGCGCGGCCTTGCGCGCGGCCTGAACCCGCGCGCTCAGCGCTCCACCACGTGCTGCCCGTCGCGCACGCCGTTGCCGGGATAGAGCACCACGCGCTCGCCAGCCTGCAGGCCCGCCTCCACCACCGCGAACTCGCTGCCGCGTGGGCCGGGTGTGACGCTGCGCGAGCGGGCGTGGTCGTCGGCATCGACCACGTAGACCTTCCACTGCCCGTTCGCGCGCAGCAGCGCGGCGGTGGGCACCAGCAGCGCGTCGGCCAGCGCCAGGGTGACGATGCGTGCGTCCACGCGGTAGCCGTCGCCGAGGGTGCTGCGTGCGGGCCAGGGTTCGTCGAGCGCGATGTGCAGGTTCACGCGCTGCTCCTCGATGCCCAGCGCCGACACCTTGGTGAAGGCCACCGGATCCACCCGCGCGACGTGGGCGCGCAGCGTGGGCAGGCCGGCACCGACCTGCAGCGTCACGGGCGCGCCCTCGGGCACGCGCGCGGCGTCGCCCGAGAGCAGGTCGACCACGGCTTCCAACCGTTCGGTGTCGCCGATGTCGAGCAACGGCTGCCCGGCGGCCACGGGCCCCTCGCTTTCGTGGTGCACCGCGATCACGCGGCCGGCCACCGGGCTGCGCAGCGTCCACACGCCACTGTCGGTGCGCCCCCCGTCGGCCAGCGACAGGGCCGCGCGTGCCTCGCTGAGCGCGAAGTCGGCCACGCGGCGTTCGGCCTGCGCCGCGGCCACCGCCTGCTGCGCCTGCCGCTGCGCCAGTTCGGCCTGCTCGCGCGCGGCCGGCGAGACGAACTGTGCCTGCGCCAACGCTTCCTGGCGCCGTACGTCGAGCTGGGCCTGCGCCAGCGCGGCCTGCAGGCGGCCCAGTTGCGCGTCGGCCGCGGCGCGCGCGGCCTGCGCGCTGCCCAGGCGCTGTTGCAGCACGGCGCGCGTGCGGGCGTCGATCATGGCCGACGCGGCAGGGCGCAGCAGCAGCACCGCCTCGCCGGCGGTCACCACATCACCCACACGCAGGCCGGGGCGTTGCAGTTCGCCCGCGGTGGGCGAGGCCACGGTGTAGCGCTGCAGCAGGCGCAGCACGCCGTCTTCTTCGATCACCTGCTCGAAGGCGCCGCGCGCCACCATGGCGGTTTGCACCGCCAGCGGCGCCGGGCGCAGGGCCCAGGCCAGCACACCGGCCACCAGCAGCACGGCAGCGCCCACGAGCATCCAGCGGCGCCAGGGATTGGCTTTGAGGTTCATTCGCGCACCTTCAGAACGGCCACCAGGTCGAAGCGGTCGACGCGGCGGCGCACGAGCAGGGCACTGGCCGCGCCCGCGGCCAGCACGATGAGCGCGGCCCAGGCGTAGGTGTCGGGCGCGATCACGACGGGGAAATCGATGTTGTCGGAGGACATGAGCCGCATCAACAGCGTGGCCAGGCCGTAACCGGCGAGCATGCCCAGCGGCAGCGCCAGCAAAAGCTCCACGGCGAGCTGGCCCAGCAACAGCACCGACACCTCGCCGCGCGTCATGCCCAGCACGCGCAGGCTGGCCAGGTCCCACGCGCGTTCGGACAGTGCGATGCGCGCGGCGTTGTAGGTGATGCCGACCGCCATCGCCACCGCGAACAGCGTGAGGATGGCGCTGAAGGCGCCCATGTTGTAGGAGGTGCGTTCGTCGAACGAGCGCTGCACCGAGCGCTTGTCGAACACCGCGGCGACGCCGGGCGTGGCCTTCACCGCGGCCCAGAAGGCGGGCAGGGCGCTGTCGTCCACCAGCAACGCGGCGTCGGAGAGGCCGGCGCCGTCGCGCGTGGCGCGGTGCAGCGCGGGCAGCGACATCCAGGCCTGCTGGCCCATGAGCGCCTGCACCACCGCCACGACCGGCAGTTGCACCTGCTCGCGGTGCCCGAGGCGAAACTCCACCGTCACCACGTCGCCCACGCCCGCACCGAGCGCGCGCGCCAGCAGTTGCGACAGCACCAGTCCCTCGTCAGGCAACGGCACCGCGCCGCGCTGCGCGTCCACCACCGGCAGCAGCGGCGCGTGCGGCGGCAGGCCGGTGAGGGCCGCGTCCTTTCGCCGGGTGCCGAACTGCACGCGCACCGGTTCGCTGCGGTAGCCCTCGGCCATCAGCACGCCGGGCAGGCGCTGCAACTCGCGCACTACCGTGGGCGCGGCGTGGGGCTGGAAGTTCAGCAGCACGTTGCCCGGCTGAACCTGGCGGAACTGCACGTCCACGATGTGGGCGATGGCGTCGAGCCAGAACGCGCCGGCGATCTGCAGCGCCATGGCCATCGCCACGCCGCCGACGGTGAAGGCGCTGCGCCAGGGGCGGTTCTCCACGTCGCGCAGGATCATCAGCAGGCGCGCGCTCACGCGCCCGCCCGGCGCCAGCCGCTCGGCCAGCGTGCGGCGGTAGCGCGGCGGCGCGGGCGGCTGCATGGCCTGTGCCGGGCGCAGGCGCACCACCGCGCGGATGGCGCTCCAGGTACCCAGCAGCGCCGCCGCGGCCGCCACCGCGGTGGCCACCGCCACCAGGGCCGGGGTGGTGCGGTAGGCCAGCGCGTCGAAGCGGAACACCGGTTCGTACAGGCTGAGCATCATGCGGCCGATCACGCCGCTGAGCGCCAGGCCGCCGAGCAGGCCAAGGCCCGCGATCACCAGTGCGAGCTCGGCGTAGTGCACGCCGATGGCAAGGTCGCGATAGCCCAGTGCCTTGAGCGAGGCGATCTGCGCGCGCTGCGTCGCGATCTGGCGCGCCAGCACGCCGTTGAGGATGAACATCGCCACCGCGAGGAAGATCGCGGGCAGCACGGTGCCCATCACGCGCAGCTGGTCGAGCTCGTCGTCCACGATGCGCGCCGAGAGCTGGTCGCGCCGCGCGACCGCACCCAGCGAGCCATAGGGATCGAGCAGGCGGTCCAGCGCGGCCGTCACCGCGGGCTCGCTGGCCGGGCTTTCCAGGCGCACCACTGCCTGGTTGAACGCGCCCTGCAGGTCGAGCAGTTCGCTCAGGCGCTGCGCGTCCACCCACCAGATGCCGTAGCTGCGTTCATCCGGCGCGCCCGCGCTGCCGGCGAACACGTACTCGGGCGATATCGCCAGGCCCGTCACGCGCACCGGCTGCAGCCGGCCGTTGAGCACCGCGCGCACCTGGTCGCCCGGGCGCAGGCCGCGCGCATGAGCGAAGCTCTCGCTCACCACGGCCTCCAGCGCGGCACCGCTTTCGGGCCAGCGCCCCTCGCGCAGGCGCACCGCGTTCAGGCCCTGTGTGCCGCGGTGCACGCGGCGCAGGTCCAGCGCCACGAAGCGGCCTGTCACGGGCGCGCCGGGGTCACCGAGGTCGATCTGCGCCTCGAGGGCCAGTCCGGTCTGCACCTCGGCCACGCCGGGCAGGGCGGCCATGCGCGTGGCCAGCGCGGTGGGCGCGCGCTTGAGGTTCACGAACACGTCGGCCAGGCGGTGGCTGCGGTAGAAGTCGTCGCGCGCTTGCAGCAGCGAGGCGTGCACCGAGAACAGGCCCACGAAGCCACCGACGCCGATGGCCACCACCAGCGCGATGGTGAGCACCTGGGCGCGCAGCTTCCACAGGTCGCGGCCGAGCTTGATGTCCAGGGCCCGCATGGCGTCGGCCTACCAGTTCAGGGCCTCGGCCGGCACGCGCCGGTCGTTGGCGCGGTCTTCGACGATGCGGCCGTCGGCCAGGCGCAGCACGCGGTGCGCCATCTGCGCGATCGGCGCGTTGTGCGTGATCACCACCGTGGTGGTGCCCAGCGAGGCGTTCACGTATTCGATGGCCTGCAGCACGCGCACGCCGGTGGCGCAGTCCAGCGCGCCGGTGGGCTCGTCGCACAGCAGCACCGCGGGGCGCTTGGCGATGGCGCGCGCAATGGCCACGCGCTGCTGTTCGCCGCCCGAGAGCTGGGCCGCGAAGTGGTTCATGCGCTCGGCCAGACCCACCATGGCCAGCGCGTCCTCGGGCGCCATCGGGTCGCTGGAGAGTTCCGTCACCAGTGCCACGTTCTCGCGCGCGGTGAGGCTGGGGATGAGGTTGTAGAACTGGAACACGAAGCCCACGTGGTCGCGCCGGTAGGCGGTGAGTTCGGCGTCGCTGGCGCCGGTGAGCTCGTGTGCTTCGCCCTCGTGGGTCCATTGCGCGGAACCGCTGCTGGCCGAGTCGAGCCCGCCCAGGATGTTGAGCAGCGTGCTCTTGCCGCTGCCCGAGGCGCCCAGCAGCACCACGAACTCGCCGCGCCGGATGTCCAGGTCCACGCCGCGCAGCGCATGCACGGCCGTGGCGCCCTCGCCATAGGTCTTGGTGAGGCCGCGGGCGGTGAAGACGGCGGGGGCGGCGTCCGGCATGTGCCGCATTGCAGCATGGTCACTCCCCTGGGCGATTGACGAACGTCAAGGCTTGGGCGACGGTCGCGGGAAGCCACCGGAGAGCCACCATGCAGCCAGACCCCGCTTCCGCCCGCACCGAACACGACGCCTGGGGCGAGATCGCCATCCCCGCCAACGCCCCCTGGGGCGCGCAGACGCAGCGCGCCATCGAGCACTTCTCGATCTCCACCGAGCGCATGCCACCCGAGCTGATTCAAGCGCTGGCGCTGATCAAGCGCTGCGCGGCGCAGGTGAATGGCTCGCTCGGCGGGCTTGACGCGCCGGTGGCGGCGGCGATCGTGAAAGCGGCCGATGCCGTGATGGCCGGCCAGTGGTCCGACGCCTTTCCGCTCTCGGTATGGCAAAGCGGCTCGGGCACGCAGAGCAACATGAACATGAACGAGGTGCTGGCGCACCTGGCCTCGACCCCGGCGCGCGCGGTGCACCCCAACGACGAGGTCAACCTGGGCCAGTCGTCCAACGACGTGGTGCCCACCGCCATCCACGTGGCCGCGCTGCTGGGCTGCCAGCGCGCGCTGCTGCCCGCGCTGGACGCGCTGCACGATGCGCTGATGACCCAGGCCGAAGGGGTGCAGGACGTCCTCAAGACCGGCCGCACGCACCTGCAGGCCGCCCTGCCGCTAACGCTGGCGCAGGAGATGCGGGCCTGGGCGGTGCAGCTACATCACGCGCAGCGCGCGGTGAGCGAGGCCATGGTGGCCGCGCAGGGCCTGGCCATCGGCGGCACCGCGGTGGGCAGCGGCGCCAACACCCACCCGCAGTTCGGCGAGCGCATGGCGCAGGCTTTGAGCGAGGCCACCGGCCTGAGCCTGCGTCGCGCCGACGACCCGTTCGCCGCGCAGGCCGCGCACGATGCGCTGGTGCAACTGCACGCCGCTCTGCGCGCGCTTGCGATCGCCCTGCGCAAGATCGCCGACGACGTGCGCTGGATGGGCAGCCCCTGGCTCGGCGAGCTGCGCCTGCCGGCCAACGAACCGGGCAGTTCCATCATGCCGGGCAAGGTGAACCCGACGCAGAGCGAATCGCTGCTCATGGTCACGGCGCAGGTGATGGGCAATGACGTCACCATCGGCTTCGCCAGCACGCTGGCCCAGTTCCAGATGCACGCGGCCAAGCCGGTGCTCGCGCTCAACCTGCTGCAGAGCATCCGCCTGTTGGCCGACGGCATGCGCAGCTTTGAGCGGCATTGCGTGCGCGGCATGCAGGCCGACCGTGAACGCATCGCCTCGGCGCTGTCACCGGCGATGCTGCAGGCCACGTTGCTGGCCAAACACATCGGGCACGAAGAGGCGGCGGTGCTGTACCGCGAAGCGCAGGCCAAGGGGCGGCCTTTGCGCGAGCTGGTGGTGGAGCGCGGCCTCGCCAGTGGCGAGCAGTTCGACGCCTGGACTCAGTAGCGTGCGCCGCGCACGAATCGCGCGATGCCCTGCGCCACGTCCGCTTCCTGCTCGGCAAAGCCGTGCGGTGAGCGGCCCTCGCAAGCCTGCAGCGGATCCGCCGTGCGCACGCCTGGGCCGCCGGTGACGCTGACGGCTTGTGCACGCACGCTGCGCGTGGCGGCGATCACGCGGGCCGATTCGGTGGGCGGCGAGCGCAGGCAGTTGTCCTGCGCGTGCACCACCACGAGCAGCGGCTGGGCGATGTCGGCCAACGGCAGGTCGAACACCGAGTGCGCCACCCAGGGCTTGCGTGCGCGCGGGTCGCCCAGCACCACGGCCGAGGTCAGCACCACGCCGTCGGGCGCGGCGTCGCCTTTCAAACGCGCCGCGGCGTTCACGGCCGAGATGGCGCCACGGCTGGTGCCAACCACCCACACCGCGCCGCCACCGCGTGCACGCACGGCGGCGATCACCCGGCCCAGCTCGTCGGCGTGCGCGGCCAGCACGCGGTGGCCACCCAGGCCGTCCGGGCCCTGGTGGCTGCGCGGTGCGTCCACGAACACCGTGCCCAGCCCCTGTGCCTGGAACAACGGCAGCGAGCGGTTGAGCGAGTTGCCCTTGAGCTGCTGCGCACAGCCCTGCGCATCCAGATCGGCGTGGCCGCCACCACCGGGCAGCAGCAACAGCGTGACGGGCGGTTGCGCCGTGGGTGCGACGTAGGCCGCGCGCAACTCGCCCGATGCGGCGGTGGCGATGGACAGCACCTCGCCGCAGCCCTGCGCCTGCGCCGCGCTGGCAATCAACAAGCTCAGCAACAGGGCAGGGTGGCGCATGGACCTTCTCTGGTCAGACCTTTTCGACGATGAGCGCAATGCCTTGGCCCACACCGATGCACATGGTGCACAGCGCGTAGCGCCCGCCCGTGTGGTGCAGGCGGTTCACCGCGGTGGTGACCAGGCGCGCGCCGCTGGCGCCCAGCGGGTGGCCGAGCGCGATGGCGCCGCCCCAGGCGTTCACGCGCGCGTCGTCATCTTTCAGGCCCAGCATGCGCAGCACGGCGATGCCTTGCGCCGCGAAGGCTTCGTTGAGTTCGATCACGTCGATCTGATCGAGCTTCAAGCCGGTGAGGGCGAGCACCTTCTCGGTGGCCGGCGCGGGGCCGATGCCCATGACGCGCGGCGCCACGCCGGCGGTGGCCATGCCCACCACGCGCGCCTTCGGCGTGAGGCCGTTCTTCGCGGCAGTGGCCTCATCGGCCAGCAGCAGCGCGCACGAACCGTCGTTCACGCCGCTGGCGTTGCCGGCCGTCACGCTGCCCTCGGGCGTGACCACGCCCTTGAGTTTGGCCAGCGCCTCCAGGCTGGTCTCGCGCGGGTGCTCGTCCTGGCTCACCACAATGGGGTCGCCCTTTTTCTGCGGGATGGTCACGGGCACGATCTCGCGCGCCAGGTGGCCGGCCTTCTGCGCCGCCACCGCCTTGAGCTGGCTGGCCAGGGCCATGCGGTCCTGCGCTTCGCGCTCGATCTTGTGGTCGATGGCCACGTTCTCGGCCGTCTCGGGCATGGAGTCGACGCCGTACTGCGCCTTCATCAGCTTGTTGACGAAGCGCCAGCCGATGGTGGTGTCGTACACGGCATTGGCGCGGCTGAAGGCACTCTCGGCCTTGGGCATCACGAAGGGCGCGCGGCTCATGCTCTCCACGCCGCCCGCAATCATCAGGCCCGCCTCGCCCGCCTTGATGGCGCGCGCCGCGCTGCCCACCGCGTCCAGGCCCGAGCCGCACAGGCGGTTGATGGTGGCGCCCGGCACGTCGATCGGCAGGCCGGCCAGCAGCGCGGCCATGCGGGCCACGTTGCGGTTGTCCTCACCGGCCTGGTTGGCGCAGCCGTAGAGCACGTCGGCCACGGCGGCCCAGTCCACATTGGGGTTGCGCGCCATCAGCGCCTTGATGGGCAGGGCGGCGAGGTCGTCGGTGCGCACGCTGGAGAGCGCGCCGCCGTATCGGCCGAAGGGGGTGCGGATGGCGTCGCAGATGAAGGCTTGTTTCGTCATGGGGTCTCCGGAGAAAAATTCAGGCGGCAGTGATTGGCAGGCCGACCAGGCGCTGCAGTTCGTCGAGCGACAGGCCGTCCACCGCGTCGATCAGCTTCAAGCCTTGCGGCGTGCATTCGAGCGTGGCGAGGTCGCTGTAGATGCGCTTCACACAGCCGATGCCGGTGAGCGGGTAGCTGCATTGCGCCACGATCTTGCTCTCGCCCTTCTTGGTGAGCAGGTCCATCATCACCCAGGTCTGCTTGGCGCCGATGGCGAGATCCATCGCGCCGCCCACGGCCGGGATGCTGCCGGGCTCGCCGGTGCTCCAGTTGGCCAGGTCGCCCGTGGCCGAAACCTGGAAGGCGCCGAGCACGCAGATGTCGAGATGGCCGCCGCGCATCATGCCGAAGCTGTCGGCGTGGTGGAAGAAGGCGCCGCCGGCGAGCAGCGTCACCGGCTGCTTGCCGGCGTTGATGAGGTCGTAATCTTCCTGCCCCGCGGCCGGCGCCGGGCCCATGCCCAGGATGCCGTTCTCGCTGTGCAGGATCACCTCGCGCCCGGCGGGTATGTGGTTGGCCACCAGCGTGGGCTGGCCGATGCCGAGGTTGACGTAGGCGCCGTCGTGGATGTCCTGCGCCACGCGCTTGGCAAGCTCGTCTTTCGTTCGCTTCACGTAGCTCATGCGGCCTCCTTGAAGCCACCGGCCTGCGTGACGGTGCGCGGCACCTGCACGACGGCGCTCACGTGGATGCCGGGGGTGACGATGGTTTCGGGGTCGAGTGTGCCGAGTTCGGCGATCTCGAACACGCTGGCGATGGTGCGCTTGGCTGCGGTGGCCATCACCGGGCCGAAATTGCGCGCGGCCTTGCGGTAGGTGAGGTTGCCCCAGCGGTCGCCGCGCTCGGCCTTGATGAACGCCACATCGCCATGGATCGGGTACTCCAGCACATAGGGCCGGCCGTTGATCACGCGCGTCTCCTTGGGCGAGCCATCGGCGTTCTTGGCAAGTTCGGTGCCGAAGCCCGTGGGGGTGAAGAAGGCGCCGATGCCCGCGCCCGCGGCGCGCAACCGCTCGGCCAGGTTGCCCTGCGGCACCAGTTCCAGCTCCAGCGCGCCGCTGCGGTACAGGCCATCGAACACGTGGCTGTCGGCCTGGCGCGGAAAGCTGCAGATGATCTTGCGCACGCGCCCGGCCTTGAGCAACGCAGCCAGCCCGTGGTCGCCGTTGCCGGCGTTGTTGTTCACCACGGTCAGGTCGCGCGCGCCCTGTTCGATCAGGCCGTCGATGAGTTCGTTGGGAATGCCGGCGGTGCCGAAGCCGCCAATGAGCACGGTGGCGCCATCGCGCACACCGTGCAGGGCCTCGGCCACCGAGGCAGCGATCTTGTTGATCACGGGACTTGTCTCCAGTGAAGGGTTGATGTTCTAATGACGAACAATTGTTCGATTAACGAACCATTCTAGACGCCCACCCCAGACCATGGCAACCCGCGCCCGTCGCGAACCCGACGCCCCCACGCCTGGTGATGGCTACGTGCAATCCTTCGCCCGCGGGCTGGAGGTGATCCGCTCCTTCAGCGCCGAGGCGAGCGTGCAGACGCTCTCCGAAGTGGCCGCACGCAGCGGCCTCACGCGTGCAGGCGCGAGGCGCATCCTGCTCACGCTGCAGGCGCTGGGCTACGTGCACAGCGACGGCAAACACTACCGCCTGACGCCGCGCATCCTGGAGCTGGGCTTTTCCTACCTCACGGCGCTGCCGATCTGGAACCTGGCCGAGCCGGTGATGGAGCGGCTCGCCGACGACGTGGGCGAGAGCTGCTCCGCCGCCGTGCTCGACGGCACGGACATCGTCTATGTGCTGCGCGTGCACACCCACAAGATCATGGCCATCAACCTGAACGTGGGCACGCGCCTGCCCGCCTGGTGCACTTCATTGGGCCGGGTGCTGCTGGCGGGTCTGGACGACGCCGAGGTGAAAGCACGCCTGAAGGCGAGTGACATCCGCGCCAACACGCGGCACACCGCCACCGACATGGGCGAGTTGCTGGCGCGCGTGCAGCAGGTGCGCCGCCAGGGCTGGGCGCTGGTGAACCAGGAACTGGAGGAGGGCCTGATCTCCATCGCCGCGCCGGTGAAGAACCGGGCGGGAGCGGTGGTGGCGGCGCTCAACGTGTCGGGGCAGGCGAACCGCACTTCGGCGGCGGTGATGAAGGACAGCATGTTGCCGAAGCTGCGGGCGGCGGCGGATGAGGTGTCTGCGTTGTTGGCGCAAACCGGTCGGGCTTGAGTTTGCTCGGCCAGTGGCGGGGTGGCGCACGTGACGAGCAAAGGCAAGGTGTCGAATACGATGGCGCCTATCGGCCAGGAGCGGGCGGTCATCCTGCAGGACGCCCCTCTGTAACCGTCGATGCCGAGAGGCCCGCTTTGGGCCGAGGCTGTGTGAAAACCCTCTGCACTTTTCGATGATGTCCTTCTAGAGTTGCGGCATCGCAATTTCCGGAGTCGCGATGCCCCGATTCATCGAAGGCCAGGACCGCCACCAGGTGACGTTGCTGCCCGAGTGTCTGGACGACTTCGTTGCCGAGGACAACCCGGTGCGCGTGGTCGATGCGTTCGTGAGCGAGCTGGACCTGGCGGCGCTTGGGTTCGACGGCGCTGAGCCAGCAGCCACCGGGCGCCCCGCCTACCACCCGGCGGTGCTGCTCAAGGTCTATCTCTACGGCTACCTCAATCGAGTGCAGTCCAGCCGTCGCCTGGAGCGTGAATGCCAGCGCAACGTGGAGCTGATGTGGCTCACGCAGCGGCTGGCGCCCGACTTCAAGACGATTGCCGACTTCCGCCGCGACAACGGCCAAGGCATTCGCAACGTTTGCCGGCGCTTCGTCGAACTCTGCCGTGACCTCAAGCTCTTTGGCCAATCCCTGGTCGCCATCGACGGCAGCAAGTTCAAAGCGGTGAACTCGCGCGACAGAAACTTCACCGCCGGCAAGATCGACAAGCGCCAGCAGCAGATCGAGGAGAGCATTCACCGCTACCTGGTGGCACTGGACACGGCCGATCGCACACAGCCGGTCGAGTTCGAAGCCAAGACCCAGCGCCTCAAGGGAAAGATCGAACTGCTGCGTCAGCAAATGCGCGTGCTCGATGGGGTGCGTGATCAACTGCGCGAGCAGCCCGACGGCCAGTTGTCCATGACCGACCCCGATGCCCGCTCCATGGCCACCACCGCGCGCGCTTCGGGCATCGTGGGCTACAACGTACAGGTCGCCGTCGACAGCGAGCATCACCTCGTGGTGGCGCACGAGGTGACCAATCGCGGGCACGACCGCGACGCACTTGCGCCCATGGCCAAGGCCGCACGCGAAGCAATGGACCGTAAGAGATTGCGTGCCATTGCCGATCGCGGTTACTACAGCGCGCCTCAGATCAAGGCTTGTGTCGAGGCGGGTGTGGCGGTGATCCTGCCCAAACCCACGACCTCCGGCGCCAGAGCCGCTGGGCGCTTCGACCGATCAGACTTCATCTACATCGCCAAGGACGACGAGTACCTGTGCCCTGCAGGTCAGCGGGCCATCTACCGCTTTACCCGTGAGGAGAATGGTCTGCAACTCAGGCGCTACTGGAGCAGTGCGTGCCCGCAATGCCCGATGAAGACGCAATGCACGCCCAGCGCTCACAGGCGCATCAGCCGTTGGGAGCACGAGACGGTTCTGGAGGCGGCGCAGCGGCGCCTGGACCGAATGCCGCAGGCCATGCGGGTGCGCAGGCGCACGGTGGAACATGTATTCGGGACCTTCAAGCACTGGATGGGCCACACCCACTTCCTGACCAGGCGACTGGGCGGCGTGAGCACGGAGGTGAGCCTGACTGTGCTGGCCTACAACCTCAAGCGCTTGCTCGCCATCCTCGGGTTCGAGGACATGATGAAAGCGATGCGACTGGTGAGGGCGTAAGCCCTTTTGCCTCCAATCGCGCCCTCAGGACCAGCTGCAGAGGCCTTGAAACCTCACAGAGACGCCCATACGCGGCATGACAGGTCAAAACCGGAAGAACCGCCATCAAGTGCAATCACGTGGATGCGCTCAACTCGTTTCCACACAGCCTCGGCCCCAAGCAGAACTTCCAGGGTCCAAGTCCAGCGAGGCGCGAACACCGCTGCCGCGCCAACCACGTTCCCGTCAGGCGAGGCGCCATGCCGGGCACAGCCCCTCGCCTGACGCCCGCCAACCCGCCAACCCGCCAACCCGCCAGAGCACCCGCTCACCGCTGCGGCGGGGGTTCGTTGGTCGCCAGCCAGTACACGCCCAGCCGCGCCACCGTGTCAGCGAATTCTGCGAAGTCCACTGGCTTCTGCACGAAGCTGTTGCAGCCGTTCTCATAGCTGCCGAGCCGATCGCGTTGCTCGTCGGACGAGGTCAGCATCACCACCGGCAGCAGTTCCGTGCGGGGGTCGGCGCGCAGGCGTTCCAGCACTTCCAGGCCCGACAGCCGTGGCAGGCTGATGTCCAGCAGCACCACGGTGGGCAGGTCGGGGCCTTCGCGGTCCGCGAATTCGCCGGCCCGGAACAGGTAGTCGAGTGCCTGCTGGCCATCGCGCGCCACGTCGATGCGGTTGGCGACATGCGCCTTGCGCAGCGCGCGCAGCGTGAGCAGCTCGTCTTGCGGGTTGTCTTCGACGAGCAGGATGGTCTTCATGTTCATGGGGTGGTGGCTTCTTGCGGTTGTTCGGCCCTGGCCGGCAGCAGCACGGAGAACGTGGCGCCTTGGCCTGGCGTGCCTTGCGCGACGATCTGGCCGCCGTGGCGTCGCACGATGCGCTGCACGGTGGCCAGGCCGATGCCAATGCCGGGAAACTCGTCCTGGCGGTGCAGGCGCTGAAAGGCCTGGAACAGGCGCGCCGCGTGCGCCATGTCGAAACCGGCACCGTTGTCCGTGACGCAGAAGCCCGACATCCCGTCGGCCGTGCAGCCCTGCACGCGGATGGTCGGTTGTGTGGTGGTGCCGGTGTACTTCCAGGCGTTGTCGAGCAGGTTGTCCAGCACGCTGGCGATCATGCGTTGATCGCCCTGCACCGACAGGCCGGGCTCGACCTCGACCGCCGCGGTTCGTGACGGCTCGCTCGCCGCCAGTTCGGCCAGACGCTGGCGCGCCAGCGCCGACACGTCGACGCGGTCCACCCGCAACTCGCCGCGTGTGACGCGCGATAGCGCGAGCAGGCCTTCGACGAGATCGCTCATCTTGCGACCGGCCGTGATGATCTGTTCGACATAGGCCCGGGCGTCGCCGGGCAGGACGTCGGCGTGGTCTTCCAGCAGTGCATGGGAGAAGCCGCTCATCGCGCGCAGCGGCGCGCGCAGATCGTGCGAGACGGCGTAGGCGAACGTCTCCAACTCTTGGTTGGCCGCCGTGAGTTCGGTGGTGCGTTCGGCGACCCGGGCTTCGAGGTGGGCATTGAGTTCGCGCAGCGCGGACTCGGCGGCCTTGATGGCATCGATGTCGGTGTGGGTGCCGAGCATGCGCAGCGGTCGACCATCGGGCGCGCGCTCCAGGATCCTGCCCAGCGACAGGACCCATTTCCAGGCGCCCATGCGGGTGCGCAGGCGGAACTCGACCCGGTACTCCGGCAGGCGATCGGACACATAGGCCTCGAGGTTGTCGGAGACCACGGCTTTGTCTTCGGGATGCAGTCGCTCGCGCCACATTTCGAGGCTCTCCCGGAAGGTCCGCGGGTCGTATCCGAGCATGGTGGCGTACGCCGGGCTCACCTGGACCTCGCCGGTGGTCAGGTCGAGATCGTAGAGGCCCTGGTTGGCCGCCATCATGGCCAGACGCAGGCGCTCCTCGCTATCTCGCAGCGCCATTGTCTGCCGCGCCACTTCGCGCCGCAGCAGGGCCACGAAGCCGAGGGCGAGGGCCAGCAAGGCCAGCGCGACCCCGAGCCCCCACCAGAAGACCTGCGGTACACGCGGTTGGTCGGGGTTCTGGCCCCAGCGCGCCAGCGTCTGGAAGTAAAAAGAGCTGCCGTCGGATTGCCACGCGTCCAGTCGGGCGTCGATGGCGGCCAGCAGGTCGGCATGGCGGCCCTAGTCGGCGGCGAAGTACAGCTGGCTGGGCAGGAACACCAGGCTGGTGGCCGACAGGCCGTGGCGGCTGGCGGCGCCGTCGCCCGAGTATCGGTTGGCGGCCACCGCGTCGGCCTCGCCAGCGGCCACCATGGCGAAGGCGTCCTCGAAGGATTTCACCGGCACCAGCTCGGCGCGCAGCCCGAAGCCGCTCAACAGGCCCGCCAGGTGGGTCTGCTGGACCGAGCCCTCCAGCACCACCAGGCGCTTGCCCTCCAGGTCGAGCACCGACTGCAGCGTCACGTCGCTGCGGCGATACAGCTGCGACCAACTGGGGAGCGCGGGAATGCGGTGGAAGTCGAAGCGCGTCGCTCGCGCCTCGCTCCAGGCCACGTCCGGCATCAGGTCGATTTCGCCGTCTTCCAGCAACTGCAGGCAGCGTTCCCACTCGCAAGGCACGGGCTGCAGCGTCCAGTTCTCCAGCCGGGCCACCTCGCGCAACAGTTCACCGAGGATGCCGCTGGGCTGCCCTTGGGCATCGGCGAGCAGCTTGGGTGGGTTTTCGTAGACGCCCACCCGCACCACACGCGGTGCCGCCTGTGCCGCGTTGGCCACCAGCAGCACAAGCGAAAGCAGGGCCGTCAAACAAGGGCCGCTCAGGCGCATGCAGTCCTCTCCCTGTGCTCGCCCGTCATGGCGGCCGTTGGTTGAACAACTGGCGAACATCTTATCCCGCCGTCCCTCTGAAAAACTGATTTCCGCGCGCCGGGTTGCGGTCAATGCCGGGCCTTGCACACACTCGGCCGCTTCGAACAACCCGATGGAGACAAGCACGTGAGCCAATCACTGGGATGGATCGGCCTGGGCCGCATGGGCGAAGCCATGGTCAAGAAACTGTTGCAGGCCGGGCACACCGTGCAGGTGTGGAACCGCACCCGCAGCAAGGCCGAGCCGCTGGCCGAATACGGCGCCACCGTGGTCGACAGCAAGCTCGACCTTGCTGGCTGCGACACCATCTTCACCATGGTCTCGACCACCGACGACCTGAAAGAGGTGTTGTTCGGCGCCGGCGGCGTGATGACGGGCGCCAGGAAGCCCAAGACCGTGATCGACAGCTCCTCCATCTCGCAAGAGGGTTCGGCCGACATCCGCGAAAAGCTCGAAGCCATGGGCGTCGCCTACCTGTGCGCGCCGGTCTCTGGCAACGCCAAGGTGGCCAAGGCCGGCAAGCTGCTGCTGGTGGCCTCCGGCCCCAAGGCCCTGTACGACGCCAACGAGAAGTACCTGGCCGCGATGTCGCGCAAGGTCATGTGGGTGGGCGAAGGCGAGCTCGCCCGTGTGTGGAAGATCGCGCACAACACCATGTTCGGCGTGATCATCCAGAGCCTGTGCGAGATCACCGTGCTGGCCGAGAAGGCGGGCATTCCGCGCCATGTGTTCCTGGAGAGCATCAACGATTCGGTGCTGGGCAGCATGTACACGCGCTACAAGACACCGGTGCTCACCAAACTGAACTTCGAGCAGGTGACCTTCACGCCCAAGCTGCTGCTCAAAGACATGGACCTCGGCCTGGGTGCCGCCAAGGCGCACGGCGTGCCCATGCCCTCGGCCGCGGCCACGCGCGAGAGCATTGCGCGCATGGTGGGCCGTGGGTACGACGACATCGACTTCGCGGTGCTGCTCAAGGAAACCGCGGCCGACGCCGGCCTCAGCATCCAGCCGCTCAACGTCGATGTGAGCGACGGCCTGTCGGGCTGAGGCGGCCATGGCACAGCGCACGCTCATCCGTGGCGCCAGCATCGTCACCATGGACGCGCAGGGCGACCTGCCCGTGGGGGACCTGCTGGTGGCCGGCGACACCATCGAGGCCATCGCGCCGCAACTGGCGGTGGACGACGCGCAGGTGGTCGATGCCACCGGCTGCATCCTGGTGCCGGGCTTCGTCAATGCCCACATGCACACCTGGCAGACGGCGCTGCGCGGCGTGGCCGCCAACTGGACGCTGCTGCAGTACTTCAAGAACATGCACGCCGGCCTGGCCACCGTGTTCGCACCGCAAGACCTGCACATCGCCACGCTGGTGGGCGCGCTCAACCAGCTCAACTGCGGCACCACCACGCTGGTGGACTGGTGCCACAACAACCCCACGCCCGCGCACAACGACGCGGCGGTGAGCGCGCTGCTGCAATCCGGTATCCGCGCAGCCTTCTTCCACGGCACACCCAAGCCCGACCCCAAGCCCGGCCAGACGCCGTTCTGGGAGGTGCCGCACCCGCGCGCCGAGGTGGAGCGTTTGCTCAAGGCGCACCAGGGCCAAGCGCTGCTGGACATCCATGCCGCCGTGCTGGGCCCGCACTACAGCACGCTCGACGTGGCGGTGCACGATTTCCGCATGGCCAAGGACCTGGGCCTGATCGCCTCCCTGCACCAGGGCGGCGGGCCCGCACGCACGCCCGACGGCTGGGAGAAGCTCGAGGCGCTGGGCCTGCTCGGCGAGCAGATCAACATCGTGCACGGCCACGCGCTGAGCGACGAACAGTTGAAACGCTTCTGCGAGCTGGGCATGAGCTTCTCGGCCGCGGCCGAGAGCGAGATGTCGCAGGGCCACGGCCATCCGCTCACCGGGCGGCTGCGCGCGCTGGGCCGCGCGCCTTCGCTGGGCGTGGACCTGGAGAGCGTGATGAGCGGCGACATGATCAGCCAGGCGCGTATCGCGCTGGGCATCCAGCGCAGCCTGGACAACGTGGCCCACCGCGCGGCGCACGGCAGCATCCCCGACACGTCGACCATCACCACGCGCGAGGCGCTCGCCTGGATCACGGTGGAAGGCGCCCGCATGCTGCGCCAGCTGCACCGCATCGGCACGCTGGCGCCGGGCAAGCAGGCCGACGTGGTGCTGATTCGCGCCGATGACCTGAACATGCAGCCGGTGCACGACCCGGTGAGCGCGGTGGTGTTCCAGGCCTCGCTGGCCAACATCGATTCGGTGATGGTGGCCGGCCAGTGGCGCAAGCGCGAAGGCCGCTTGCTCGGTGTGAATCTGCCGCCGCTGCTGGCCGCGTTGCGCGCCTCGGGCGAGAAGATCACCCGCGCCATGGGTATCGGCGCGCCGCAAGGAGTGCCCGCATGAAGATCCACGTCATCGGCGTCGGCAAGATGGGCTTGCCCATGGCGCGCCATTTGCTGGCTGCGGGCCATGCCGTCACGGTGGAAGACCCCTCGGCCGAGCGGCTGGCGCTGGCGCGCGATGCAGGCCTGCAGGTGGCCGACGGCCTGGGCGCGGCCGAGGTCGTCGTCTCGTCGCTGCCGCACGACGGTGCGCTGCTGGCGGTGGGTGAGCGCGTGGCTGCGCACGCGGCAAAGGGCGCGGCCTGGGTCGATACCAGCACGGTCTCGCCCGGCGCCTCGGCCTGCGTGGCCATGGCTTGCGAGAAGACCGGTGTGCAGCACCTGCGTTGCACCGTCTCTGGCAACAACCACATGGCCGAGGCGGCCCAGCTCACGGTGATGGCCTCGGGCCCGAAAGCGCTGCACGAGCAACTGCTACCGCTGCTGCGTTGCTGGGGGCCCAACCACTTCTGGCTTGGCGATGCCGAACAGGCGCGCTTGATGAAGCTGGTGGTGAACCTCATGATCGCGCAGACCAGCGCCATGTTGGCCGAAGCGCTCAGCCTTGGGCAGAAGGGCGGCCTGGCCTGGGAGGATATGTGGCGCGTGATCGGCGCCAGCGCCGTGGCCTCGCCCATCGTCAAAGCCAAGAGCGTGCAGCTCTCGCAGCACGACTACACGCCCACGTTCACCGTGGGCCAGATGAACAAGGACATCGACCTCATCCTCGGTGAGGCCGCGCGCCTGCAGGTGCCGCTGACGCAGACCGCGGCCACGCGCCAGCTCATGGCGGCCGCGCAGGCGCAGGGCGACGGTGATCTCGATTACGCCGCCATCATCCGCGTGGTGCAGCGGGCCGCGGGCCTGAACACCGACTGAGGAGAACCGAATGCGATCGTTCGTTTACCAGGGCCTGCCCAGCCGCGTGGTGTTCGGCGCCGGCGCACTCGCGCAACTGCCGCAGGCCATCGCCGCCATGGGCGCGCAGCGCGCGCTGGTGCTGTGCACGCCCGAGCAGCGCGCCAGCGCCGAGCGCGTGGCGCAGCTGCTCGGCGATCGCGCCGCGGGCATCTTCGACCGCGCGGTCATGCACGTGCCGATCGAGACCGCGCGCGAAGCGCGCGAGGTGGCGCGCCAGCTTGGTGCCGACTGCGCCGTGGCCATCGGCGGCGGCTCCACCACCGGCCTGGGCAAGGCCATCGCGCTCGACTCGGGCCTGCCCATCCTCGCCATCCCCACCACCTACGCGGGCTCGGAGATGACGCCGATCTACGGCATCACCGAGGCCGGCCTGAAGAAGACCGGCAAGGACTTCAAGGTCTTGCCCAAGAGCGTGCTCTACGACCCCGAACTCACGCTCACCTTGCCCGTGGGATTGAGTGTCACCAGTGGCATCAACGCCATCGCGCACGCGGCCGAGGGGCTGTACTCGGTGGAAGGCAACCCGGTGATCGACCTCATGGCCGAGGAAGGCATCGCCGCCATCGGCCGCGCGCTGCCGCGCATCGTGTCGAATGCGAAGGACGTGCAGGCGCGCAGCGACGCGCTCTACGGCGCCTGGCTGTGCGGCATCGTGCTCGGCTCGGTGGGCATGGCGCTGCACCACAAGCTCTGCCACACCCTGGGCGGCAGCTTCAACCTGCCGCACGCCGAAACCCACACCGTGGTGCTGCCGCACGCGCTGGCCTACAACGCCGCCGCCGCGCCCCAGGCCATGCAGCGCATCGCGCGTGCCCTGGGCCGTGATGACGGCAAGGCCGCGCAGGCCGTGTTCGACCTCGCGAAAGCCAACGGCGCGCCGGTGTCGCTGCGCGACATCGGCATGCAGGCGGGCGATCTGGACAAGGCGTGCGACATCGCCCTCCAAAACCAGTACCCCAACCCCCGGCCGCTGGAGGCGCGTGCCATTCGCGAGCTGCTGCAGGCGGCATGGGAAGGCGCGCGGCCGGGTTGATCCGTCCGTCGGCCAGGGGGCTTGACGCCTGACCAACGCCAGAGTTTCCAATGGCGGCATCGAAAGGAAACCCCATGTCGGCCCCCTGCTGCGAACACGAGACGCCGCCCGCACAAGCCCTGGCCCCCGCCAATCTGGCGCGATACCGCAAGATCCTGTGGGTCGCCCTGATCGTCAACGCCGCGCTGTTTGCGGTCGAGATCGCGGCGGGCCTGCAGGCCGGATCGCTCTCGCTGCTGGCCGACGCGATCGACTTCGCGGGCGATGCCACCAACTACGCGGTCTCGCTGGCCGTTCTGGCCTCGGCCCTGGCGTGGCGTGCGCGCGCCGCCATCCTCAAGGCGCTCAGCATGATGGCGTTTGGCCTGTTCATCCTCGGGCGAACGGTTTGGGCCGTGTGGCACGGTGCGGTGCCCGAGGCCATGACCATGGGTGTGGTGGCCGTGCTGGCGCTGACGGCCAACCTGGGTGTGGCCTGGCTGCTCTACGCCTGGCGGGAGGGCGATGCCAACATGCGCTCGGTGTGGCTATGCACCCGCAACGACGCCATCGGCAACCTCGCGGTGCTCACGGCGGCGCTGGGCGTGTTCGGTACCGGCACCGCCTGGCCCGACCTGCTGGTCGCCAGCCTCATGGCCAGCCTGGCGTTGCAGAGCGGCTGGGCCGTGCTGCGCCAGGCGCGGCAGGAGCTGGCCACCGGCCAGGTGGCCGTCGACCCGCACGACCACGCGCGCTGGCGCGCATTGGCCTGCACTGACGCGCGCGGCCACGCTCAACCCCACAGGCGCACCACGAAGTACAGGGCCGCCTGCGCCATTGCCCACACCACGCCCGACACCACGGCGAGCGCGAACGCGGCGAGGGCGGTGCCGGCCAGCACCCACAGGCCGTCGCGCTCCAGCACGCCCAGCGCGAGCACGCTGATGGCCAGCGCGGGCAGGGTGTTGCCCAGCGGGATGGGCAGCGACAGCACCACCGCCAGCACCAGGCAGAGCAGGCCGATGGCGTATTCGAGCGGCGGATGCGTGAGCAGGCCCCAGCGCGGGCGCAGGAGCTTCTCGGCGCGCGCCAGCCAGGGGCGGATGCGCCGCACCAGCGTCTGCAGGTCGTCGCGTGCGAGGGAACGGCGCGCGATGACACCCGGCAGCCAGGGCCGCAGGCCCAGCATGAGCTGCGCGCCAAGGAAGATCAACGGCGCGCCCAGGATGGCCGAGACGCCTGGCGGCACCGGCATCACGTTGGGCACGGCGAACACGAACATCAGCGCGCCGATCGCGCGGTCGCCCAGCGCGGCCAGCAGGTCGCCGATGCTGATGCGCTCGGAGGTGCCTTCGTGCGCCAGCCGGAACAGCACCAGCGACAGCGGCTGACCGTGCAGGCCGCCGGGCAGCAGCGCGGGAGAGGGGTTCATGCCGCGGTGCCGTCCTTTTCGCTGGCGGGCGTCGGCAGCCTCGTCGCCATCACCTTGTCGATGGTTCGACCATCCATGTCCACGATCTCCAGGCGCCAGCCTTCCCAGCTGGCATGGTCGCCCACGCGCGGCAGGCGGCCGGTCAGAAGCATGAGCATGCCACTGAGCGTGTGGTAGCGACCGCGCTCCTCGTCGGGCACGGTGTCCAGGTCGAGCCGGTCCTTCAGTTCGGGCACGGGTATGTGCCCGTCCAGCAGCCAGGACCCGTCCTCGCGCTGCATGGCCCATGAAGTTTCGGGGTCGCGCGGCTGGAACTCACCGGTGATGGCCTCGATGAGGTCCTGCAGCGTGACGATGCCTTGGACCTCGCCGTATTCGTCGATCACGAAGGCCATCTGCACGTCGGACTGGCGGAAGTTGTCGAGCAGTTCCATGCCGGTGATGGTCTCCGGCACGTACAGCGGTTGCTGCAGCGGCTGCTGCTCCAGCCCGCGCTTGTCGCCACGCAGCACCTGGGCCAGCCACTGGCGCGCATTGAGCACGCCCTGCAGGTTGCCCAGATTGCCCTTGACGACGGGGAAGCGCGAATGGTCGCTGCCTTCCAGGCGCGCCATGTTCACCTCGAAAGGCTCCTCGATGTCGAGCACCACCACGTCGCTGCGCGGCACCATGAGCGAGCCGATCTGCCGGTCGTCCAGGCGGAACACGTTGCGCACCATGGCGTGTTCGTGCGATTCGATCACGCCCGCGCTGGTGCCCTCGGCCAGCATGGCGTGGATCTCTTCTTCCGTCACGGCGTTGCCGCTGTTCTCCTTCACACCCATCAGGCGCAGCAAGGCCTTGGTGGAGAAGGACAGCAGCATCACGAACGGCTTGGTCGCGCCAGCCAGCCAGTCGATCGGCCGCGCCACCAGGCGCGCCAGCGCCTCGGGGTGTGTCTGGCCCAGGCGCTTGGGCACCAGCTCGCCGACCACGATGGAGAAGTAGGTGATGACCACCACCACCAACGCGGTTGCGCCGATCTGGCTGGCCTGCATCGGTGCGCCCAGCGACTGCAGCCACAGCGCCAGCGGGCCGGCCAGCGCGGCCTCGCCCACGATGCCGTTGAGCACGCCGATGGAGGTGATGCCGATCTGGATGGTGGAGAGAAAGCGGTTTGGGTCCTCACCGAGCTTGACAGCAGCAGCGGCCGCGCCGTCGCCTTCGTCGATGAGTTTCTGCAGACGCGCCTTGCGCGCGGTCACGAGCGCCAGCTCCGACATGGCAAAGACGCCATTGAGGAGGATGAGCGCGATCAGTAAGGCAATTTCCATGATGGTGGTGGGTGGGAAATCAGAGCGGTGCCAGCACGCCGGCGGCGAGCAGGAACAGCACCAGGGCGCCCAGCGCGATGCGGTACAGCACGAACGGCATGTACCCACGCGTGGACACGAGTTTGAGGAACCAGACGATGACGGCGTAGCCGACCACGAAGGCGATCAGCGTGGCCAGGGCCGTGGGCCCCGGGGCGATCGGGCCGCTGACGCCCCAGCTGCGGTAGAGCTGGTAGAAGCCCGAGGCCGCCACCGCCGGCAGCGCCAGCAGGAACGAGTAACGCGCCGCGGCCTCGCGCGTGTAGCCCATGAGCAGACCCGCCGTGATGGTGCCGCCCGAGCGCGACACGCCCGGAATGAGCGCCAGCGCCTGCGCAAAACCGAACACCAGCCCGTGGCCCCAGCCCAGCTCGCGCAGGGTGCGCCGCTGCGGCGCGCGCCGATCGGCCCATCCCAGCAGCAGCGCGAAGACGATCAGCATCGTCGCCGTGATCGCGAGGTGGCGCAGCGAGGTCTCGATCGCGTCCTTGAACAGCAGGCCCAGCACCGCAATGGGCAGCGTGCCGATCAGGATCAACCAGCCCATGCGCGCGTCGGGGTCGCGGCGCAATGCGGGCTGCGTGAGCGAGCCCCACCAGCGCACGAGGATGCGCGCGATGTCGTGGCGGAAATACACCAGCACCGCGGCCTCGGTGCCGAGTTGCGTGATCGCGGTGAACGCGGCGCCCGGGTCGGTGCCCGAGGGCAGCAGCGGGCCAAGAATGCGCAGGTGCGCGCTGGAAGACACCGGCAGGAACTCGGTGAGCCCCTGGACAACGCCCAGGATCGCGGCTTCAAGCCACGGCAGGAGTGAACCCATGAATGGAGGAGGAGGGTGGACCTCGGCCGCAGGCCGGGGCCGGGCCGCCGCCCGCGCCGTTGAGGCGCCTGGGGCTGGCGGAGCGGGTGATGACGCTCAGGCGGGCCGCGGCGGGCGGAAGGGTTGCTCGAGCACGGGCGTCGATAGGCCGCCATGGCGCCACAGCGGCAACGCAGGCGCCAGCACATGCGCTCCTGCCGGTGCGGCGTGGCGCTGCAGGGTGTCGGGCAGGTCGGGCAGTTCGTCCGCCAGCGCATGGGCGAGGTCGGCCAGGCCCTTCTGGCTCGGCGCCGGGGTGTCGCTGGCGTGGGCGCCGCCCGCCGTCAGGCCCGCGACGGGCACGTCGACGACATGATCGGGAATGGCGAAGCCGACGACTCCCATCAGGAAGTGCAAGGCGAAAAGCGCAATGAGCCAGCGGCGCATGGACCTGATTTTACGGACTCGCCCGCTCGCGCTCGCTCAGGTGGCTGGCGCGGGGGGCGCCAACACGTGCCGCGCCATCGCCTGGGCGATCTCGGCCTCGCCCAGGAACACCGTGTCCACCCCCGCGCTCATCAGGCGCTCGGCCTCATCCTCGTTGTGCGAGCGCACCACGATGCGGATGCCGGGGTTGAGGGTGCGCGCGGTGTCGATCATCTGCGGCAGTGATAGCGTGTCCTGCGTGGCCACCACCAGCATGCGCGCGTTGGCGATGTGGGCCTGGATCAGCACCTCCGGCTCGCCCGCGTTGCCCACCACCGCGGCCATGCCCTGCTCGCGCAGCGCCTCCACGATCTCGCGGTTCTGCTCGGCCACCACAAAGGGCTGGCCCGCCGCCTTGAGCGCCGCGGCGATGCGCCGGCCCACGCGGCCATAGCCCACCAGCACCACCTGGCGCGAGAGGTACTTGGCCTCGGTGCTGCGCGGCAGCTCGGCCAGCGGGTCGTCGCGCGCCTCCAGCCGACGCACCAGGGGGGAGTGCTCGCGCAGCAGCGCCTGCAGCGGCTCGATGGCCTTGAACAGCAGCGGATTCAGCGCAATGGAGATCAGCGCGCCCGCCAGCACCAGGCTCTGGCCCACGTCGGGCATCAAGCCGAGCTTGGCGCCCAGGCCGACCAGGATGAACGAGAACTCACCGATCTGCGCCAGGCTGGCCGAGACGGTGAGTGCGGTGTTGAGCGGGTAGCGCAGCGCCAGCACCAGGGCGGCCGCCGCGAGCGATTTGCCCACCAGGATGATGGCCACCACGCCCAGCACGTGGAACGGCTGGTTCACGATCACGCTCGGGTCGAACAGCATGCCCACCGAGACGAAGAACAACACCGCAAAGGCATCGCGCAGCGGCAGCGACTCCTGCGCGGCGCGGTGGCTGAACTCCGACTCGCGCAACACCATGCCGGCAAAGAAGGCGCCGAGCGCGAACGACACGCCGAACAGCTCGGCCGAGGCGAAGGCGATGCCCACCGCCGCGGCCACCACGCACAACGTGAACAGCTCGCGCGAGCCGGTGTGCGTGACCTGCCACAGCACCCAGGGGAAGAACTTGCGCCCGATCAGCAGCATCACCGCGACGAAGGCGCCCACCCGCAGCAGCGTCATGCCCAGCGTGCCCCAGACGGTTTCGCCGGCCGCGACGTCGGGGGAAGCGCCGCCCAGAAACCCCGCCAGCGGTGGCAGCAGCACGAGCACCAGCACCATGGCCAGGTCTTCCACCACCAGCCAGCCCACGGCGATGCGCCCGGTGATGGAACCCAGCAGGCCCAGGCCTTCGAGCGCGCGCAACAGCACCACCGTGCTGGCCACCGAGAGCGAAATGCCCAGCACCAGCGCCGCGCCGTGGCCCCAGCCCCACCAGCGCGCCAGCCCGTAGCCCATCAGCGTGGCCACCACCATCTGCACCACCGCGCCCGGCAGTGCGATCTTGCGCACCGAGAGCAGATCGTCGAGCGAGAAATGCAGGCCAACGCCGAACATCAGCAGCATCACACCGATCTCGGCCAGTTGCGCCGCGATCGCCGCATCGGCCACGAAGCCCGGTGTGTACGGGCCGATGATCACGCCCGCGAGCAGGTAGCCCACCAGCGCGGGCAGGCGCACCTTGGCACACAGGAAGCCGAAGATCAGCGCCAGGCCGAGGCCGGCGGCAATCGTGTTGATCAGCGTCAGGTGGCCATGCATGTCGGGGTGTCCGGCGGGTGGGATGTTCGGGGTGCGGGTGGCGACAGGCCCGCCCGGCACCGCTGTCCTCGGCCCTGTGGGCGCGCGCTCTGTGGCCTTGAGTGTCGCGCAAAAGCGCAACCGGGTACCGATCCGGGTTTCCGGTGCGTGCTCGAAGGCGCGCTCCTCAGGCTGCCCGTTGCCGCGCGTGGGCCTTGATGGCCTCCAGAAAACGCGTCAGGCGCGCGGGCTGGAAGCGGGTGTACGGGTACACGAGATGCACCGGCATTGGCGAAGCCTCCCAGCCGGGGCACAGGTGCACGAGCTCCCCGCGCTGAAGTTCGTCGTGGACCAGCCACGCCGACACGATGGCGACACCGAGGCCGGCCAGGGTGGCGCTGCGCAAGGCGTAGAGGCTGTCGGTGCGCAAGCGTGGGCGGATGTCGAAGGCGTGGGCTGCACCGCCGCCGACCGGCTGGAGCACCACCCGTTCGCGGTAGTAAGTCTGCAGTGCCAGCCAGGGCAGGATGTGCAGCGCCTCGGGTGCCTGCGGCGGGCGTCGTCGGCCGAGCAATGCAGGCGCCGCAATCACGATGCGGGGCAGGGAAAACAGCGGCACCGCGACGAGGTTGGGGTCGGCAATCTCGCCGACCTGGATCGCGCAGTCGATGCCTTCGGCCACGAAATCGGGGTGACGATCACCGAGCAGCCACTCGACCTCCACCTCGGGGTGCTCGCGCAGGTAGTGCGCCAGGGGTTCGACCAGGCGCTCCTGCCCGAGTGCGTGCGGCACCAGCACCTTGAGCGTGCCGCGGGCAGCGCTGCGCGAGCCGCGCAGGGTCTCCTGCATCGCTTCCCATTCGTCGATGAGCGCGCGTGCCATGGCCAGGCAGCGCTCGCCGTCGGGTGTGAGCGTGATCGCGTGGGTGGAACGCTGCAGCAGGCGCACCCCGAAGAGGCGCTCCAGGGCCTGCAGGCGGCGGCTCACCGTGGGCTGCGTCGTGTCCAGGCGTTGCGCCGCGGCCGAGAGGTTGCCGCTCTCGACGATGCGCACGAACGTGTGCAGCAACTCGATGCGGTCGCCGGGAAATGGAGGGGTTTTCATGCGTTCTGCGTATGAAGCATGTGCGTATCGCAGTCTATCCGCATACTTTGCGAGGAGAAACAATCGCGGTCATGAGTCTGCTGTCCCGTTCCGTTACCGAAACCACCATTCACGCCGCGCATGACCACGCCGCGTCCGCAGCCTCGTCGCGAACGCTCACGCTGTTGCTGGCCACCGGCGCGGGCCTGGGCGTGGCGCCGCTCTACTACAGCCAGCCCATGTTGCCCGGCATGGCCCTCGACCTGGGGGCCAGCGAGGGCGCCATCGGCGTGGTGCCCGTGCTCACGCAGCTTGGCTATGCACTGGGGATCCTGTTCCTGGCGCCGCTGGGCGATCGCTTCGACCGCCGCCACGTGATGCTGGTGAAGATTGCCCTGCTGGCCGCAAGCCTGCTGGCCAGCGCGATGGCGCCGGGCATCGGGTTGTTGCTGTTTGCCAGCCTGTGCGTGGGGCTCACGGCCACGCTGGCACAGGATTTCGTGCCCGCGGCGGTGTCGCTGGCGCCGCTCGAGCAACGCGGCCGGGCGGTGGGCACGGTGATGACCGGACTGCTGCTGGGCATCCTGCTGTCGCGCGTGGCGGCGGGCACGGTGGCGCAAGGCGCCGGCTGGCGCACCATGTTTGCGTTGGCCGCGGGCAGTTTGTTGTTGCTGGCGGTGGCGGTCATCTGGCGCGTGCCGCGGTTTGCGCCGACCACGCGGCTGGGCTATGGCGCCTTGCTCGCCTCCATGGTCGCCTTGTGGCGCCAGCACCCCGCCTTGCGGCGTGCGGCGGTGACCCAGGGTTTGCTGGCGGTGGGCTTCAGCGCGTTCTGGTCCACGTTGGCCGTGATGCTGCACACGCAGTTCGGGCTGGGTAGCCATGTGGCGGGTGCGTTCGGGCTGGCCGGTGCGGCGGGGGCGCTGGCTGCGCCGCTGGCCGGGCGGTTGGCAGACCGGCGGGGACCGCGGTTTGTGGCGATCCTCGGGGGTGGCGTGGCCACCGTGGCGTACGCGGTGATGGCCGGCATGGCGCTGCTGCCCGCGTCGGGTCAGCTGCTCTTGCTGGTGATTGCCGCCATCGGTCTCGACTTCGGTGTGCAGGCGGCGCTGATCGCCCACCAGAGCACCATCTACGGTCTCGATCCGGCCGCGCGCAGCCGCCTCAACGCCCTGCTGTTCACCGGCATGTTCACCGGGATGGCCACGGGCGCGTTCCTCGGCGCGCTCGCGCTCGCACAGTGGGGCTGGCCCGCCATCGTCGCAATGGGCGTCGTGGGCTCTGCCGCGGGTGTGTTGTGGCGATGGCGCGCCTGACGCGGCGGCTCAATACACCGCGAAGCGCCCCGTCCACTTGCGCTCGTAGTTCATCTTGGCGAAGTGCCCCGCCATGAAGTCGATGAAGGCGCGCACCTTGGCACTGAGGTGCTTGCGGCTGGGGTAGGCGAGGTTGATCGTGAGGTGGGGCAGGTCCCAGTCTTCCAGCACCGGCACCAGGCGGCCGGCCACGATGTCGTCGTAGATGATGTAGCTGGGCTGGATCAGGATGCCCATGCCGTCGAGCGCGGCAGCGCGCACGATCTGGCCGTCGTTGGTTTCGAGCAGGCCCTTGATCTGGATGGTCTTCTGCTCGCCGCTGGCCAGGTGGGTGAAGCGCAGTTCGTTCGGCGTGTTGGCGTGCAGGTAGACCAGCAGCTTGTGGCGCTGCAGGTCGTCCAGCCCTTCGGGAAAACCGTGCTTCGCCAGATAGCCCGGTGAGGCCGCGAGCACGCGGCGCGTTTCCCCCAGGCGGCGGATGGTGATGTTGCTGTCGGGCTCGTACTCGCGCGTGCGGATGGCGACGTCGATGTTGTTGTCGATGATGTCCAGGTAGCGGTTGGCCGCCTCCACGTGCACGCTCACGTTGGGGTAGCGCTCCGTGAATTCGCGCAGCAGTGGCGCAATGTGGTGCATCGCAAAGCTCAACGACGCCGTCACGCGCAGCACGCCGGTGGGGTTGAGCGCGGCGGCGTTGACGTCGGACTCGGCGTCGCGCAGGTCGGCCAGGATGTTGCGCGCGCGCTGGAAGAACTCCTGCCCGGTGTCGGTGAGGTAGAGCCGGCGTGTGTTGCGCTCGACCAGGCGTGCGCTCAGGCGCTCTTCCAGGGCGGCCAGGTGCCGGCTGGCGCTGGCATTGGAGAGGTTCAGGGCCTCGGCCGCGCGTGAGAGGCTGCCGGTCTCGGCCACCTGCACGAACAGTTCGATCTCGGTCCAGCGGTCCATGGCTTGTCTCGGTGCTCTTGTGGTGTTCTTCGGGTTGTCCCTGATGCTCTTGCGCCGGGTGGAAAAGTCTTTTCGGTTCCCGGCATTGGTTTTCCATTTCGAGCCGCCTACATTCTGCCGCCACGGTGCCCATCACGCGCGCCACAGCGGAGACAAGACGGTGAGGAACCTCGATCAGGACAACATCACGCAGGCGGTCATCGCCCGCCTGGCGGCCACGCCCGACCCGCGCCTGAAGCAGGTGCTGACGAGCCTGGTGCAGCACCTGCACGCCTTCGCCCGCGAGGTGAAGCTGACCGAGGCCGAGTGGGCCTACGGCATCGATTTCCTCACCCGCGTGGGCCACACCTGCGACGACCAGCGCCAGGAGTTCATCCTGCTGTCGGACACGCTGGGTCTGTCGATGCTGACGGTGGCGTTGAACAACCAGAAACCCGCCGGTTGCACCGAGGCCACCGTGTTCGGCCCCTTCCACGTCGAGGGCGCGCCCGAAGTGCCGCACGGCGCAGACGTGGCCAACGGCGCGCCAGGCAAGCCGTGCGAGGTCCGTGGTCACGTGCGCGGCCCGCAGGGCGAAGCCATCGCAGATGCGGTGCTCGACGTCTGGCAGGCCGATGCCGACGGCCTGTATGACGTGCAGCGCGAAGGCCTTGACCACGCGCAGGGCCGCGCTGTGCTGCGCAGCGGCGCCGACGGCGGCTTTCACTTCAAGACCGTGGTGGCCGAGTCATACCCCATTCCCACCGACGGCCCCGTGGGCGAGATGCTCGTGGCCACCAAGCGCCATCCGTGGCGTCCCGCGCACCTGCACTTTCGCATCCAGGCGCCGGGCTACCAGACCCTGGTGACGCACGTGTTTCGCAACGGCGACCCCTACCTCGACTCCGACGCCGTGTTCGGCGTGCGCAGCTCGCTGCTGGCCGACTGGGTGGAGCAACCCGACGGCCGCGTCACCCTCGATTTCGACTTCGTGCTGGCGCCGGCCATGGCCGTCAGCGCGTCAACCGGCAAACCCGTGGCAACCCAAGCGGCCTGAACCGACCGCCAACCAACAGGAGACAAGACCATGACGATGAAGAAGCGGACCTTCGTGTCCACCGCACTGGCCGCCGCGCTGATGGCCGCCGGCCTCACCAGCGCGCACGCGCAGCAGACCTTCAAGTTCACCATCGCCTCCAGCCACCCCACCACGCTGCCCTGGGTCGGCCTCATGAGCACGCTGTTCGTGCCCGAGGTCACCAAGCGCGTCGAGGCGTTGGGCAAGGGCTACAAGATCGAGTGGAAAGAGGCCTACGGCGGCCAGCTCTACAAGATGAACGCCACGCTCAGCAGCGTGGGCTCGGGCATCGCCGACATCGGCTGGGTGTTCGCCAACCTCGAAGCGGCCAAGATGCCGCTGACGCAGTTCGCCACCGTCACGCCGTTCGCGTCGGGCGACGTGCGCACCCTGCTGCAGGTGGCCAACGAGATGAACGAGAAGGTGCCCGCGCTCAAGGCCGAGTGGGACAAGAACAACGTGGTGTTCCTGGGCGCCAGCGGCGTGGACACCTACCACCTGTTCACCAAGGCCCCGATCAGCACCTACGCCGATCTCAACGGCAAGAAAATCTCGGCGCCTGGCGCCGTGGGCATGTGGCTCAAGGGCTCGGGCGCGGTGCCGGTGGACGGCTCGCTCACCAGCTACTACACCGACATCCAGACCGGCGTGAGCGAGGGCACGATCTCGATCGCCACCGGCATCCTGCCCAACAAGATCTACGAGGTGGCGCCCTACGTCACCACGGTGGACATCGGCGCGCTCTACAACGGTGGCATGGCCATCAACAAGGACACCTTCAACGCGCTGCCGCCCGAGGTGCAGAAGATCGTGAAAGACGTGGGCCTGGAATACTCGCGCGTGCTGGGCGATACCCTCATGCAGCGCTACGAGGCCGCGCTCAAGGCCATCGGCGAGCAAGGCGCCAAACAGGCCGTGCCGGTGAAGATTGCCCCCATGGCCCCTGGTGAGCGCGCGAAATGGGCAAAGACCATGCCCAACATCGCCAGCGACTGGGTCAAGGCGAATGCGTCGCGTGGTCCTTCGGCGCAGATCATCAGGACCTACATGGAGGAGCTGCGCAAGCGCGGCGCCAAGCCGCTGCGCGACTGGGACAAGGAACTGTGATCGATCACCCATGAGCTACGAAGCCAATACCGACCTCGACGCGGCGCCAGCGCCGTCGGCGCCCTCCAGCCCGTTCGGGCACGTCATCGACGCGCTCAACGGTCTGGGGTCCATCGTGATCGCGCTCGTGATGGTGCTGATGTGCACCGACGTGTTCATGCGCAACGCGTTCAATCAGCCCATCGATGGCGTCGCCGAGATGGTGGCGGCTTCGATCATCGTGATCGTGTTCCTGCAACTGCCAGCCACGCTGCGGCATGGCCGCATGAGCCGGGCCGATCTGTTCATCGACCCGTTCCTGATCAAGCGCCCGCGCGCGGGGCGGCGCCTGCGGGCGCTGTTCTCGCTCGCGGGCATCTTTGCCTGTGCGGTGATCGCGTACGCCACCTGGCCGCTGTTCTCGCGCGCCTGGACCAATAACGAGTTCTTCGGCGTCGAAGGTGTGTTCACCTTCCCCACCTGGCCGATGCGCATCGTCGTCTTCACCGGGGCCGCGCTGGCCGCGGTGCAGTACGCGCTGCTGGCCTGGCAAGACTGGCGCGACAGCGCCACCGCACCCACCACCGCCGCACAAGGAGCTCGCCATGAGTGACCTCATGCTGGGCTTTCTCGCCATCGGCGGCATGCTCGCCTTCATCATCCTGGGCATGCACATCGGCGTGGCGCTCATCGTCACCTCGTTCGTCACCGTCTGGCTGATGCGCTCGCCCGAAATCGCGGCGCGCTTCGTGGGCGCAGCCGCCAATGACGCCATCCGCGACTACCTGTTCGGCGTGGTGCCTCTGTTTGTGCTCATGGGCATGTTCGTGAGCGTGAGCGGGGTGGGGCGCGACACCTTCGACGTCTTCCAGTGGCTCCTGCGCCGCCTGCGCGGTGGCCTGGGCCTGGCCACCGTGGGCGCCAACGCGGTGTTCGCGGCCATCACCGGCATCTCCATCGCCTCGGCGTCTGTGTTCACTAAGGTGGCCACACCCGAGATGATCCGCCACGGCTACACGCCGCGCTTCTCGGTCGGCGTGGTGGCGGGCTCTTCCATCCTGGGCATGCTGATCCCACCCTCGCTGCTTATGATCATCTACGGCGTGATCGCCGAGGAGTCGATCGGGCGCATGTTCCTCGCCGGCATCCTGCCCGGCCTGCTGCTGGCGCTGCTGTTCTGTGCACTGATCATCGGCATGGCGTACCTGCGCCCGGCCAGCATCTACACCAGCGGCGCTCCCGCGTCGGCCGCCGACCAGGACACCGAGACCGCTCGCAGCGCCACGGTGAAATTCCTGCCGATCCTGCTGCTCATCGTGCTGGTGCTCGGCGGCCTCTACAGCGGATTCTTCACCCCCACCGAGGCGGGTGCTGTGGGCGCGGCCGGAGCGTTCGTGATCGCTCTCGCGCGCCGCCGCCTCACTTGGCGCAAGCTGTGGAGCGTGCTCACCGAAACCGGTTACGTCTCGGTGGCGGTGCTGTTCCTCATCGTCGCTGCGTCGCTCTACAGCCGCATGCTGGCCCTCACCGGCATGCCGGCGGCCATCACCACCGGCATCACCGACATGGGCCTGGGCCCCTGGGGCTTCCTGGTGGCCTACCTGCTGATCGTGCTGCTGCTGGGCTGCATCATCGATTCGGTGTCCATCATGCTGATCATGCTGCCCATCGTGCTGCCGATCGCCAGCGCTTTCGGCATGGACCTCATCTGGTTCGGCGTGCTCACCGTGGTGGCGGTCGAGATCGGCCTGCTCACACCGCCGTTCGGGGTGTCGGTCTACACCGTCAAGAGCGCGCTCAACGACCCGAATATCACCATCAAGGACATCTTTGCCGGCGCCTTCCCTTTCGTGCTGATGATGGTGCTCTCGCTTTTCATTCTTGCCATGTTCCCGGGCCTGTCCACCTGGCTGGCCCGCATGTGATCCGCCTCCCATGATTTACGTCTTCCACCTGCTCGACAAACCCCACGGCCTTGATTTGCGCCAGCGCATGCGGCCCGAACACAAGGCCTACCTGGCCGCCGTGGCCGACCGCATCGCCTTTGCCGGCCCGCTGCTGGCCGACGATGGCACCACCATGGTGGGCAGCGTGCTGGCCATCGACTTCGACAGCCGCGAGGCCGCGCTGCAGTGGCAGGCGGGCGAGCCCTTCACCAAGGCGGGCCTGTACGCCAGCGTGGCGGTGCATGCGTTCCAGAACCTGTGGCCGCAGAAGGCGGGCTTTCCGCCCGCCGCCTGACCCCGCCATGCCTGTGCTCAAACACATCGTGATGTGGAACATCCTCGGCGACAGTGCCGAGGAGAAGGCGCGCAACACGCAACGCCTGAAGGCCGCTTTCGAAGGCATCCGCGGCCGCATCCCGGGGATGCTCACGCTGGAGATCGGCGTGGACGTGAGCCACGTGGACTACGCCTGTGACGTGGTGCTGTACTCGGAGTTCGAGTCCGCCCAGGCACTGGCCGACTACGCCACCCACCCCGAACACACCCGCGTGCGCCAGGAACTCGAAGGCCTGCGCATTGCACGCCACCAGGTGGACTATTTCCCGAACTGAAAGGACCTGCTTCCGTGAACCCGATCGACACCGCTGCCCTCGACACGCTTTTCATCAAGGCTCGCACCGCCAACGGCTTCCTCGACAAGCCGGTGCCCGAGGACCTGCTGCGCCGCGTGTACGAGATCGCCGCGCTTGGCCCGACGTCGATGAACACGCAGCCCACGCGCTATGTGTTCCTGAACACGAAGGAAGCCCGTGAGCGCCTGCTGCCCGCCATGTTGCCCGGCAACCTGGACAAGACGCGCAGTGCACCGGTGACAGTGATCGTGGCCACCGACACGAAGTTCTACGAGTACATGCCGAAGGTATGGCACCGCGAGGGCGCAAAGGAAAACTTCGAGGCCAACGCCGCGCTCGCCAGCGCCACCGCCACGCGCAACGGCACGCTGGGCGGCGCCTACTTCATGATCGCGGCGCGCGCGCTCGGGCTCGACTGTGGCCCCATGAGCGGGTTCGACATCGCCAAGGTCGACGCCGAGTTCTTTCCCGACGGCCGCTGGAAGACCAACTTCCTCATCAACCTCGGCTACGGGGACGACTCGTTGCTGTTCAAGCGCAATCCGCGGTTGGCGTTTGATGAGGCTTGCCGGGTGCTCTGAGCGTCGCTCTCCGGCGAGGTGTCGGCATGCGAACGGTGGCGTGTCGAGACGCAGGCGTCAGGGGAGTGGCTGTCTCTGTGGTGGCGCCTGTGCAGTGCTGAGAAGCGCAGTGCGGGAGGCGGCGCGCGCAGCGCGCTTCGTGAACTGACTTGCGGCATCTGTTTGAACGGAGCGGGCGCAGCTCGCGCAGTGAGTTATGCCGCACGCCTCCCGCGCGAGCATCGCAAGGGACCCCTCGCGCAGCGAGGGGCGCTGCAGCGAAGCCACCGCAGAGACGGCCACTCCCCTGACACCCGCCACAAAAGCAGGCACACCTACCAGACCAACAACCAACCACGCAGCAAGACGGAGATCACCCCGCATGCCCCGCCGCCGCCCGCCGGATCACCGAGGCCATGTGCTTCACCGTCGGCGAGCGGTTCACGCCTTTCTTCCAGAGCAAGCCCGGCGTGCGGATCGGCGACGGGTCTTCGAGCGGGATCAGCCGCAGATCGGGCGAGGGCGTGAACGCCGTCTCGGCGATGATGCCCGCGAGGTCGGTCTGGCGGATGAGTTCGATCATCGGTGCGATCGAGTTCAGTTCAGCCACCACCAGCGGCTGCGCGCCCGCTGCCTCGAAGCATTCGTCCAGCAGGCCGCGCGTGCTGAACTGCGCTGGCAGCAGCACCAGCCGGCGCTGGTGCAACTCCACCATGCGCACACGCCGCCGCTTGGCAAGTGGGTGCGAGGCCGCCACGCACAGACGCAGCTCCTCGTTGTAGAGCGGCTCGAACCACAGCTCGGGCCGATCGGCCGGCCGGTACGACACGCCCAGGTCCAGATGGCCACTGGAGAGGCGCTTGGCGATCTGCTCGGCCGAGAGCTCCTCCACGCCCACCTTCACGTTCGGGTGCGTGGCCAGGAAGGCCGACACACACATGGGAATGAGCCGCGTGTTGAAGCTGTGCGTGGCGGCAATGCGCAGCTCGCCTGCCAAGGCCTCACCCGAGTGGCTCAGCGCCTGCAGCCCGCGGTCGATCTGCTGCAACGCGGGCACGAGGTGGCTACGCAGCAGTTCCCCGGCCTCCGTGAGCGCCACCTTCTTGTGGGCGCGGTCGAACAGCACCAGCCCCAGCTCTTCCTCGAGCTGGCGGATCTGGTGCGACAGCGTGGACTGCGTGACGTGCAGCCGCTCGGCCGCGCGCGTGAAGTTCAGCGTCTCGGCCAGGGTGTCGAAGTAGCGCAGATGCCGCAGTTCCATGCCCGATGCCCCCGATCAACAATCGATGGCATCGATCATAGCCGTTGAAATTCATCACTTCCATCGCAGACTTCGGGTGCCTAGACTGCGGTGGCGACTTGGACAGACGCACCCATAACGACAGGAGACAGCACCATGGCTCAGCTCGAAGCCGAAGACATCACCCAGGCCGTCATCGACCGCATGACGGAGTGCCAGGACCCGCGCTTCAAGCAGGTCATGACCGCGCTCGTGAAGCACGCGCACGCCTTCATCCGTGAGGTGGAGCTGAGCGAAGAGGAGTGGATCAAGGCGATCTTCTTCCTCACCGAGACCGGCAAGATGTGCGACGACAAGCGCCAGGAGTTCATCCTGCTGTCGGACACGCTGGGCATTTCCATGCTGGTGGTGGCGCTCAACCAGATCAAGGCCGCCCGTGCCTTCCAGCAGGGTGGTGGCGGCGCTGAGAAACCCACCGAGGCCACGGTGCAGGGCCCGTTCTACTGGGAGGGTGCGCCCGAGCTGCCGCTGGGCGCCGACATCGGCGAAAGCATGCCCGGCGAGCCGGCCTACTACCACGGCCGCATCACCGACACCGAGGGCAAGCCGATTGCCAACTGCTGCCTGGACGTGTGGTCCGGCGACGGCGAAGGCGTGTACGACATGCAGATGGGTGAGGACGCCGGCATGCGCCTGCGCGCGCGCTTCCACACCGACGCGCAGGGCAACTACCGCTTCTGGTCGATCAAGCCGAGCTACTACCCGGTGCCCGACGACGGCCCGGTGGGACGCATGCTGCGCCGCATGGGCCGCCACCCCAACCGGCCCGGCCACATCCACATGAAGGTTTATGCGCCCGGCCACCAGACCGTGACCACCCACCTGTTCGTGGCCGACAGCCCTTACCTCGATTCCGACGCCGTGTTCGGCGTGCGCAACAGCCTCATCGTGCCGTTCACGCAGCACCCCGCGGGTACCGCGCCCGACGGCCGGGTGATGGACAAGCCCTACCACAGCGCCACGTACGACTTTCGCCTCGTGCCGGCGCGCTGACCCTTCCCCCGCTTTCACCGGAGACCCGTCTTGAAGATCGGCAAGGCCACCGTGCCGCAATCGGCCATCTGTGCCCACAACCCCGAAGCCATCGTGGTGCGCGGCCAGGACCTGTGCAACGAACTCATCGGCCAGGTCAATTTCGCGGACTATTTCTACTTGCTGCTCACCGGCCGCAAACCCGACGCGCCGGCCAGCGCCGTGCTCAACGCCACGCTGGTGGCCATTGCCGAGCACGGGCTGGTGCCCAGCGTGCAGGCCGCGCGCATGACACTGGCCGCCGCGCCCGACGCGCTGCAAGGTGCTGTGGCTGCGGGCATTCTGGGCTGCGGCTCGGTGATCCTGGGCGCCTCCGAGACGGCGGGTCGCCTGTTCGACGAAATCGACCGCACCGCCAACGCGCACAGCGGCGATCTGCATGCCGCGGCGCGTGCCGTGGTGGGCGAATGGCGCGCGCGCAAGCAGGCCGTGCCTGGCTACGGCCACCCCGTGCACAAGGAGCGCGACCCGCGCGTGGACGCGCTGTTCCGCGTGTCAAAACAGGCCGGTGGTGGCCAGCGCTTCGTGCAGATCGCCGAGGCGGTGGAGGCCGTGCTGCCCGATGTGATCGGCAAGCCGCTCAAGCTCAACGTGTCGGCGGCCATCCCCGCGGTGCTGCTGGGTGTGGGCTTTCCGCTCAACGCACTCAAGGGCGTGCCCATGCTGGCGCGCTGCGCCGGTCTCATCGCCCACATGAGCGAAGAGCTGGAGACGCCGATCGGCTTCGCACTCTCTTACCAGGCCACGCGTGAAGAGCGCTACACCGGCCCGGTGCCCGCCGGCTTCGTGCCGGTCCAGAAGATCGACTGAGGGTTCCACCATGACACAAGTGCTCAAGGGTCTGCGCGTGGTCGAGCACGGCACCTTCATCACCGGGCCTGCGGCCTCGATGATCCTGGCCGACATGGGCGCCGAGGTGGTGAAGGTAGAGCTGCCCGGCACCGGCGACCCGTTTCGCGCCTTCAAGGGCGGTCTCTACAGCCCGCACTACCAGACCTACAACCGCAACAAGCACAGCGTGGCGCTGGACACCCGCAAGCCGGAGGACCGCGCCACCTTCGACAAGCTCATCGCGGGCGCTGATGTCTACATCCAGAACTTTCGCCCCGGGTTTGCCGAGCAGATCCAGGCCGGCGAGGAGCGCCTGCGCGAGATGAACCCGCGCCTCATCTACTGCGCCATCAGCGGCTTCGGGCAGGACGGCCCGGCCGCCAGCCGCCCGAGCTACGACACCGTGGCCCAGGCCGCCAGTGGCTACCTGCGCCTGCTGGTGAACCCGGCCAACCCGCGCGTGGTGGGGCCGGCCATTGCCGACGCCATGACCGGCTACTACGCGGCCTTCGGCATCCTGGGTGCGCTGCACGAGCGTCACGCCACGGGCAAGGGCCGGCGCGTGGACGTGTCGATGTTCGAGGCCATGTCGCACTTCAACCTCGACGCCTTCACGCACCTGTTCTCGGTGGGCGAGGTGATGGGTCCGTACAGCCGGCCCAGCGTGTCGCAGAGCTACGTGCTCGAGTGCGCCTGCGGCGGCTGGATCGCACTGCACATGTCCTCGCCCGAGAAGTTCTGGCAGGGCCTGGCGATCGCGATGGACAAGCCCGACATCTTCGAGGACGAGCGCTTTCGCGACCGTTTCGCGCGCATCGCGAACCAGGACGATCTCATCGTGGTCCTGCGCGACATCTTCAAGGGCCGAACGCGCAACGAATGGTGCGAGCGCCTGCTCGCGCAGGACGTGCCGCATGCGCCCATGTACCGCACCGACGAAGTGCCCGAAGACCCGCAGGCCAGGCATCTGCAGCTCTTCGTGGACACGAACCACCCCACCATGGGCCCCTCGCGCACCGTGCGTTCGCCGATCAGCTTCGACGGCCAGCGCAACCTGCACGTGACCCCACCGCCCACGCTGGGCGAACACAACGCGCTCTACGCCAACGGCTGGCCCGAGGCCGAGACCGAAACCGCCCACACCCCCGAGAAGGAGACCAACGCATGACCACGCCCCGACAGCCCAACCGCCGCGATGC
Source organism: Hydrogenophaga intermedia (assembly GCF_023715105.1). Classification (GTDB taxonomy): domain Bacteria; phylum Pseudomonadota; class Gammaproteobacteria; order Burkholderiales; family Burkholderiaceae_C; genus Hydrogenophaga; species Hydrogenophaga intermedia_A. Next base: position 105,462 of record NZ_JAMBNO010000008.1, read on the forward strand.
CTTGCTGGCCCTCGGCGCGGGTACCGCCGCCCTGGCGCTGCCCGCCGCCGCGCAGAGCTACCCCGACCGCGCCGTGCGCCTGGTGGTGCCCTTTGGTGCCGGCACCACCACCGACATCATCTCGCGCGTGGTGGGTGAAGGCCTGGGCCGCGAACTCGGCCAGTCGATCGTGGTGGACAACCGCGCCGGCGCCGGCGGCACCGTGGGCTCGGCCCAGGTGGCGCGCGGCGCGGCCGACGGCTACCAGCTGCTCATGGGCACCGTGGGCACGCACGCCATCAACGCGACGCTGTTCAAGAGCCTGAGCTACGACCCGATCAAGGACTTTGCACCGATCGCGCTGGTGGGCTACACGCCGACTTTGCTGGTGGTGGCGGGCGACGGCCCCATCAAGACGCTGGCCGACCTCAAGGCCAAGGCCGCGCAAGGGCAGGGCGTCACCTTTGCCTCCGCCGGCAACGGCACGTCGGGCCACCTCGCGGGCGAGCTGCTCAAGGCGCGCCTGGGCGGGCAGATGCTGCACGTGCCCTACAAGGAAGGCGGCATGGCCATGAACGACGTGATGACCAGCCGCGCCGACTTCATGTTCTACCACCCGGCCGCGGTGCTGCCGCACATGCAGGCCGGCAAGCTGCGCGCGCTCGGCGCCTCCGGTGCGCAACGCAGCGCCGCCGCGCGCGATGTGCCCACCATCGCCGAGCAGACCAGCAGCGACTTCGACCTCGTGGCCTGGTTCATGCTGTACGCGCCTGCCGCCACGCCGGCACCGGTGGTGGCCCGCTTGCGCCAGGCCACGGCCGCAGCGCTTGCCAAGGCCGAGACCGCTGGCAAGCTGGCCGCGCAAGGCGTCGAGCAACGCCCGCTCGGCCCCGACGCCATGGACGCCTTCGCGCGCACCGAGGTGGCCAAGTGGGCCGCGCTGGTGCGCCAGTCCGGCGCCCAGGTGGATTGATTTTTCCCCGTTCCCGTGTTCGCGTCAGACCATCACCACAACTGGAGACAAGCATGAAACGTTCGACCTTTGTCCGCCTCTCGGCCATTGCGCTGGCCGCTTCGGCCGCCATGGCCCTGCCGCTGGCCGCTTCGGCCCAGCAGGTCATCAACCTCACGGTGGCCTCCAGCCACCCCACCACCATTCCGTGGGTCGGCTTCATCAAGGACGTGTTCATGCCCGAGGTGGACAAGCGTCTGGCCGCGGGCGGCAAGTACAAAATCCAGTGGCGCGAGGCCTTCGGCGGCCAGCTCTACAAGGCCAACGCCACCCTCACCAGCGTGGAGCAGGGCATCACCGACATCGGCTGGGTGTTCAGCTACCTCGAACCAGCCAAGATGCCGCTGTCACAGGTGAGCGCGCACACGCCCTTCACGACCAGCGACACCCGCATCGTGCTCGGCGCCATGACCGAGATGATCGAGAAGAACCCCGCCTTCAGGGCCGAGTGGGACAAGTACAACCTGGTGTTCCTGGGTGCCACCGGTTCCGACACCTACGATCTGTGGACCAAGTTCCCGGTGAAGTCGATCGACGATCTCAAGGGCAAGAAGATCTCCGCCCCCGGCATCCTGGCCCTGTGGCTGCGCGGCGTTGGCGCCACGCCGGTCGACGGCGCGCTCACCACCTACTACACCGACATCCAGACCGGCGTGAGCGAAGGCACGCTCTCGCTGGCCACCGGCATCCTGCCGGCCAAGGTGTACGAGGTGGCGCCTTACGTGACCAAGGTCAACATCGGCGTGGTGTTCTCCGGCGGCGTCGCCATCAACAAGGACAGCTGGGCCAAGCTGCCGCCCGAGGTGCAGCAGGCCATGCGCGAAGCCGGTGCCGAATACACCCGCCGCCACGGCGAGGACCTGGTGCAGCGCCACCAGACTGCCATGAACCGCATGGTCGAACTCGGCAAGACGCAGAACCCGCCCGTGACGGTGACGCCCATGTCGGACGCCGACCGCCGCAAGTGGATCGACAACCTGCCCAACCTCTCGGCCGAGTGGGTGAAGAACAACGAGGCCCGCGGCGTGCAGGCCAAGCCGCTGCTCACGCAATACATGGCCGCCGTCAAGGCGCGTGGCGCCAAGCCCGAGCGCGACTGGGAGAAGTGAGGCGCGAGCAGTGTCGGTGGCGGCGCACCGGGCGCCGCCCCCTTCACTGCTGCTTCGAGCCTTCGCCCAGGCGGCGCCCCAGCGATACCGCGTAAGGCGCTGCCCGTGCCGCCAGCATCGGGTCGGCCGAGGGCTCCACGCCCTTGGGCAACACCATCGGGTTGAAGGTGATGTTCAGACACGCACCGCCGGCGTCCTCGGCCACCGACGTGACGCGCAGCATGCCCAGGTTGACCTTGCGGCGGCCCTCCGGCAGCGGCACGGTGGCGTTGTCGAGGCGGTCACCCAGCTGTGCCAGTTCCAGGTTGAAGTTGAAGGCGACCTTGCCGTCCTTGACGCGCTGTCGCAGATCGTCGAACAGGAAGGCCGGCCCTTTGGCCTTGGCTTCCTCGTCGCTCAAGCCCTGCACGCCGGCCACGGGTTCGAAGATCCATTTGCCCCATTGTTTCTCGCCGCGCGCGTTGACGAACCCGAACGCGTGCACGCCCCAGTAATTCACGCTCGCAAAACTCGCGGGCACGGGTTGTGAGGCGAAGTAGCGCCCTTGCAGCAGCACCTCGGGGTTCGCATCGGCGAAGGCCTTCACGCGCGCCGGATCGGGTGCCCGGGTGGCCGGGTCGGGCCGCAGCGATTCCACCCGGCCCAGCATCTGCGCTGGTGAGGACGCGCCGAACACCGGCGACGAGATATTGCCCATCTGCCAGGTTTCGCCACCGGGCCCGTTGAACTGCAGTGCCAGGTTGCGTTGGCCCTTGGTGTTGTCGGGCGCCTTGGGGTTGGCACCGCCCACCGAGAACCGAACGATCACCGGCACTGCGCTGCCGCTGAACACGGACGCGGTGGACAGCGAGCGGGCCTCGGGCGTGCCCGTGAATTCGCCCATGGCACAGATACCTTTGGCGCCCGAGCGGCGATAGCCCTCGAACTTGCCGTTGGTGGCCTCGAAGGCATCGACCATGACGGTTGGGTCCACGTCCTTCGATTGCGCATGTGCGTGCGGCAGCGTCAGTACGGCAGCAGCGGCCAGGGTGGTCAGGATGATCGGTTTCATGCGTTTCCTTGCTGGGGGTGAGGGGGGACGAATCGAACCGGGTGTCGACTCAAGGCGTAGTCGCAAGAAATGCATACGGATTACACAAGGGTAAACCCTATGTTGTAGGCTTCAGCAACGCCCCAGACAGCGCATTCCAGGCCTGACCATGACCGGATCCGACCTCTCCTTCGGTCGCCACTCCCACGCATTCCACACCAGCGACGCCCACGCCGAGCGCGGCACCCGCTGGGTGCTGTGGATCACCCTCATCGCGATGGCGGTCGAGATCGTGGCGGGTTGGTGGTTCAACTCCATGGCGTTGCTGGCCGATGGCTGGCACATGGGTTCGCATGCGCTGGCCATCGGCTTGAGCGTGGCGGCCTATGCGGCGGCACGGCGCTACGCGCACGATCCGCGCTTTGCCTTCGGCACCTGGAAGATCGAGGTGCTGGCGGGCTTTGCCAGCGCGATTGCGCTGCTGGGCGTGGCCGCCCTCATGGCGTGGGTATCCGTGGAGCGCTTGCTCACGCCCCAGGCCATCGCATACCGTGAAGCAATGGTGGTGGCCGTCATCGGCCTGGTGGTGAACCTGGCGTGTGCCTTCATCCTTGCGCGTTCCAAGGGCCACGCGCACCATCATCACGGGCATGGCCATGGAGATCACGGCCATGCGCATGGGCACGACGCCGGGCACGAGGACCTCAACCTCAAGTCGGCCTACATGCACGTGCTGGCCGACGCACTGACCTCGGTACTCGCCCTTGTGGCACTGGCGGGCGGCTGGCTGTACGGGTGGGGCTGGCTCGATCCGGCGATGGGCATCGCCGGTGCGGTGCTGGTGGCGTGGTGGGCGCGTGGCCTGCTGGTGCAGACGGCCACGGTGCTGCTCGACCGCGAAATGGACCACCCGGTGGTGGAAGAAATCCGGGAGGTGGTGGAAGCCGACGGGCAGACGCACATCACCGACCTGCATGTGTGGCGCGTGGGCCGCGAGGTCTACGCCTGCGCGATCGCGCTCGTCACACGCGACGCCGCCCTCACACCGCAGGCGGTGCGTGGGCGGCTTGCCGTGCACGAGGAGGTGGTGCACGCGACCATCGAGGTGGTGCACCGGCCTTGAAGCCCCTGCGCGGACGCGCGGGGTGCCCGCGCCTTCAGGGCGCCAGTTGCGCCAGGTAGTGCGCCATTGCCTTCAGGTCGGCATCGCTCAGGCCGTAGAGCGAGGCGGCCATGATCGTGTCGCGCCCCGTGGCCTGCCCGCTCTGGAACGCACGCAGGCTGTGCAGCAGGTAGTCCTCGCGCTGGCCGGCCAGGCGCGGCATCTGCTCGCGGCCCAGGTAGGTGGGCAGGTGGCAGCTTGCGCACCGGTTGCCGTTGGCCACTTGCTCGCCGCGCGCGTACAGCGCAGCGTCCCGAGCGCCGGGTTGCGGCTTGAGCGTCTGCTGAGCGAAGTGCCTTGCCATCGCCGTGAGGTCGGCGTCGCTCACGCCGTCGAGAAGGCCTTTCATGGACGGGATGTCGCGCAGGCCTTCGCGGATCATCACCAACTGGTTCTCCAGGAACACCAGCGGCTGGCCCGCGAGAGAGGGCGCGTTGGCCAGCGGGGCGGGGGCGCCGTCGGCCCCGTGGCAGGCAGCGCACGCGGCCAGGCGCTCGGGGAGCGTCTGGGCCGTCGTGCCGCCCACCGCGAGGGCCAGCAGCGCGCCGATCAGGATCAGCGCGCCCCGCATCAGCTGCCGTAGCTCACGCGGTAGATGGCGCCGAGCTGCTCATCGGAGACCAGCAGCGAGCCGTCCTTCATCTGCAGCAGGTAGGCCGGGCGGCCCCAGAAGCTCTGGTCGGCCTCGTTCATGAAGCCGGTCATGAAGGGCACGACCTGCGCGTTCTTCCGATCGGCCGTGGCCTTGACCATCACCACGTCGTAGCCGATCTTCTTCGTGCGGTTCCATGAGCCCTTGCGCGCGTTGAACAGCACGCCGCGGTACTCGGGCGGGAACATGGTGCCGGTATAGAAGGTCACGCCCATGCTGGCGGCGTGCGGCCCCATCAGCGCCACGGGCGGCTCCACGCCAGCACAGGCGTTGGCCTTCTTCACGTCCGGGTCGGGGATCTTGCCTTCATGGCAATGCGGGAAGCCGTGGTTCAGGCCCGTGGCGCGCATGCGGTGCATCGTGTCGTTGGGCGTGTCGTCGCCCATCCAGTCGCGGCCGTGGTTGCTGAACCAGAGTTCGCGCGTCTGCGGATGCCAGTCGAAGCCCACCGTGTTGCGCACGCCGGTGGCCACCACCTCCATGCCCGATCCGTCGGGGTTGTAGCGGCGGATCTGCGCGTACTCCGGTGTCGGCAGTTCGCAGATGTTGCACGGCGCGCCGAACGGCACGTAGAGCTTGCCATCGGGCCCGAAGGCGATGTACTTCCAGTTGTGGTGCGGCTCTTTCGGCAGCTTGAAGGCGGCGGTCATGTCCACCGGTTGCGCATTCGGGTTGGTGGCGATGCCGTCGAAGCGCAGCACCTTGTCGATCGCCATCACGTAGAGCGAACCGTTGCGGTACGCCACGCCGGCGGGCTGGTTGAGCTTGTCGACCACCGTGCGCACGCTGCGCGCGCTGCCGGTGTCGCTGACCTCGTACACGCGGCCGATGCCGCGCGTGCCCACATAGATCTTGCCGTTGTCGCCCATGGCCATGGCGCGCCCGCCCGGCAGGCCGGTGGCCCAGATCTCGACCTTGAAGCCCGGCGGCAGCTTGATGCGGTTGATGGGGATCTGGTCGGCCGGCGTCACCGTCATCTTGCCGGCCAGCGGTGCCAGGGTGGAGCTGGCCATGCTGGCAGGCATGCCTTGCTTCCAGGCGGGTTGCGGTGCGGCCGCAGCGGGGGCGGCGGGCGCGGCCGCGGGCGGCGCGGCCTTCTGTGCGCAGGCCGTCAGCACGAGCGCGGCCACCGCGCCCAGCACGCCCGGGCGGGCGAGGGACTTGATCATGGGTTGTCTCCTGAAAGTTCGAGTTGTTCGTTGTGGCTTGTCCGCCGGCATAGGTCGGTAGGCATGCCAACAAACATCCTAACGTCAGGCGATCAGGTCTGCATTGCGGCAGACCCGCATTCCGTGAAGGTCAATGCCTATGGCCGCGATAGCCCTTAGCATCGCGCGATGGACCTGAACACCTGGCTCATCTACCTCATCGCGGCGGTCGGCCTGTCGCTTTCACCCGGGCCCAACGGATTGCTCGCGCTCACGCACGGCGCGCTGCACGGGCGCCGGCTCACGTTGTTCACCATCGCGGGCGGGGCGCTGGGCTTTGTGGTGCTGATTGCACTGTCCATGTTCGGCATCGGCGCGCTGCTGCAGACCTCGCTGCTGTGGCTCACGGTGCTCAAGTGGGTGGGTGGCGCCTATCTCGTGTGGTTGGGCATCCAGGTCTGGCGCTCGCCGCCGCTGGGTGCCACCCTCGCGGCCACCGGCGGGCAGGCGCGCGCGGGCGTGCTGTTCCGTCAGGGCCTGCTGTCGGCGGTCACCAACCCCAAGGGCATCCTCTTCTTCGCCGCCTTCCTGCCGCAGTTCATCGACCCGGCGCGCAGCCTGTGGCTGCAGTTCGTGGTGATGGCCGGCACCTTCGCGCTGGTGGAGATCGCCACCGAGCTGTTCATCGCCAGCGCGGCGCACCGCATCCGCCCCTGGTTGCAGCGTGTGGGCAAGGCCTTCAACCGCGCCTGCGGCGGGGTGTTCATGGCCATTGGCGCCGCACTGCCGTTGCGCGGGTGATGCGCAAGGCGCTCTGGGCCGTTGCCCTGGTTTTGCTGGCCGCAGCCTGGTACTTCAAGCTGCCCGCACTCGGTTACTACTGGGTCAACACCCGTCTCGCGTCACCCGACTGGGTGGGTCGATCCGTGAACCTGGCGTCGTACCGTGCGGTGGTCGAGGGCCAGGTCATCGAGGGGCTCACCCGAAACACCTCGGGCCTCACGTTCAACACGGCCACAGGCACGCTGTTCACGGTGATCAACCGGCCGCCGCAGGTTGCCGAGCTGTCGCGCGATGGGCGATTGCTGCGGCTCATTCCCATCGAAGGGGCGAACGATCCCGAGGGCATCACGCACGTGGATGGCGACCGTTATGTGATCTCGGACGAGGACAGCCACAGCCTCACCTGGGTCAGCATCGACGCCAGCACGCAGCGGCTGTCCTTGAAAGGTCAGCCCCGGCTGGAGTTGGGCATCGACGTGGTGAACAACGCAAGCTTCGAGGGCGTGTCCTGGGATGCGGTGAACGGCCGCCTGTTCGTGGTGAAGGAAAAGCTGCCACTGCGCGTGCTGGTCATGACCGGGCTGCAAGAGGCCATGGCAGGAAAGGGCTTCGCGGTCAGCATCACCGAGTGGAAATCGGCCTCGGCGTCCACGCTGTTCATGAGCGATCTGTCGTCGCTCACCTTTCATGAACCCACCGGCCACCTGTTGCTGCTCAGCGACGAATCGGCCATGGTGGTGGAGTACGCGCCCGATGGCACGCCCGTGAGCTTGTTGCCCTTGTTGCGCGGCTTGAACGGCCTGCGCAACAAGGTCCCGCATCCCGAAGGCCTGGCATTGGGCGCTGACGGCGCGCTCTATGTGCTCTCGGAGCCCAATCTGTTCTACCGTTTCGAGCCACGCGAACGCCCCGCCTGGGCGTCACCTCGCTGAGGCGCGTGGCCGCTCAGCCGCGTTTCACCCCGCCCTCGATCTGCTCACGCAGCCTCTCCTCCTGCTCGCGCAGCTCGGGCGTGAAGCTCTCGCCGAAGTCCTCTGCCTCGTACACGCGGCGGATCTCCAGCGTCGACTGCGGGCCGTTGGTGGGTTTGGGGCAGCGGCGGGCCCAGTCCACGGCCTCTTCCAGCGAGGCGCATTCCCAGATCCAGAAGCCGGCAATCAGCTCCTTGCTCTCGGTGAACGGCCCGTCGATCACGCGTGTGCCCTTGCCGTCGAACACCACGCGTGCGCCGCGCGCGCTGGGGTGCAGGCCATCGCCGCTTTTCATCACGCCGGCTTTCACCAGCTCCTCGTTGAATGCGCCCATCGCCGCAAACTCGGCTTCGGTGGGCATGACGCCCGCTTCGGTGTCGGCATCGGCATGCACCATGACCATGAATCGCACGGCAGTCTCCTGAGTGAAGCGGCGCCAGCCATTCTGGCGCCATCATCCGCTCGACGGGGCGTTGCGTCGGGTTTCGACAGCGTGTCTCGCCGTCCATCGGGAAAGCCCCGCTGCCGCCCGCGCGCGGCCTCACTACGATGAACCCCATGAACATCTACGACCAGCACCTCGACCGCAACCCCGCCAACCACGTGGCGCTCTCGCCCGTGAGCTTCGTGGAGCGAACGGCGGAGATCTTTGGCGACATGCCCGCGGTGATTCACGGCGCGCGGCGCTACACCTGGGCGCAGGTGCGCGATCGCTCGGCCCGTCTGGCCGCGGCGCTGCGTGCGCTGGGCGTGGGCCAGGGCGACACGGTGAGCACGCTGCTGCCCAACACCCCCGAGATGGCCGAGGCGCACTACGCCATTCCCGCGCTGGGTGCGGTCATCAACACGCTCAACACCCGGCTCGACGCCCCGCTGCTCGCCTGGCAGATGAACCACTGCGAGGCGAAGGTGCTGATCACCGACCGCGAGTTCGCCCCGGTGGTGGCGAAGGCGCTCGCGGCGCTGGCCGAGATGGGCCGCCGCGTGGTGGTGATCGACGTCTGCGACAGCGAATACAGCGGCCCGGGCGACACCCTGGGCACGCACGAGTACGAGGCCTTGCTGGCCGCGCACGAGCCGCTGGCCCGCCTGGAGGGCCCCACGGACGAATGGAACGCCATCGCCGTGAGCTACACCAGCGGCACCACCGGCGACCCCAAGGGCGTGGTGACGCACCACCGCGGCGCCTACCTCAACGCGGTGAGCAACGTCGTCACCTGGACGATGCCGCAGTTTCCGCGCTACCTGTGGACGCTGCCCATGTTCCATTGCAATGGCTGGTGTTTCCCCTGGACGGTGGCCATGCAGGCCGGCGTGCACGTGTGCCTGCGCCGCGTGGAGCCCGCGGTCATCCTGGCCGCCATGCGCGAGCACGGCGTTGACCACTACTGCGCCGCGCCCATCGTGCACAACGGGCTCATTGCCGCCGTCGCGGCCGACCCGTCGCTGAAAGACGGCATCGGCGCCGTGCGCGGCATGGTGGCGGGCGCTGCGCCGCCGGCCTCGATGATCGAGGGCATGGCGCGCATGGGGTTCCAGATCACCCACGTGTATGGCCTCACCGAGGTCTACGGCCCGGCGGCGGTGGCCGCGGCGCGCCCGACCTGGGCCGTGGCCGAGCTGGGCGAGCAGGTGCGCCTGAACGGCCGCCAGGGCGTGCGCTACCCGCTGCAGGAGGGCATGACCGTGATGAACCCCGAGACCATGCAGGAAGTGCCCGCCGACGGCCAGACCATGGGCGAGATCATGTTCCGCGGCAACATCGTGATGAAGGGCTACCTGAAGAACCCCTTGTCCACCGCCAAGGCGTTCGAGGGCGGCTGGTTCCACACCGGCGACCTGGCCGTGCTCGAGCCCGACCGCTACGTGAAGATCAAGGACCGCAGCAAGGACATCATCATCAGCGGCGGCGAGAACATCAGCTCCATCGAGGTGGAGGACGCCCTCTACCGCCACCCCGCGGTGATGGCCTGCGCCGTGGTGGCCCGGCCCGACCCGAAGTGGGGCGAAAGCCCGCTGGCCTATGTGGAACTGCGGCCCGGCGCCGAGGTGAGCGCCGCCGACCTGATTGCCCACTGCCGCACGCTGCTGGCCGGCTACAAGGTGCCCAAGGAGGTTCGCTTCGAGCCCATCCCCAAGACCAGCACCGGCAAGATCCAGAAGTTCGAGCTGCGCCAGCGCGCCAAGAGCGCCAACGCCATCGAATGAGACACACCGCGAGACGACCATGAACGACCGACTGAACCCCGACATCGCCAGCGAACCGCTGCGCTACGAGCGCGACGCCCGCGGCGTCATCACCCTCACGCTCAACCGCGCGCAGGCCTTCAACGCCTTGAGCGAAAGCATGCTGGCCGCGCTGCAGGCCGCCATGGAGCGCGTGGCCGCCGACGACAGCGCACGCGTGGTGGTGATCGCCGCGGAAGGCAAGGCCTTCTGCGCCGGGCACGACTTGAAGGAGATGCGCGCCGAGCCCTCGCTCGACTACTACCAGCGCCTGTTCGCGCAGTGCAGCCGCTTCATGCTGGCCCTGCAGCAACTGCCGGTGCCGGTGATTGCGCAGGTGCAGGGCATTGCCACGGCGGCGGGCTGCCAGCTCGTGGCCATGTGCGACCTGGCCGTGGCCGTGCGCGAGGCGAAGTTCGCCGTGAGCGGCGTGAACCTGGGCCTGTTCTGCAGCACGCCCAGCGTGGCGCTCAGCCGCAACCTCGGCCGCAAGGCCGCTTTCGAGATGCTCGTCACCGGCGGCTTCATCAGCGCCGACGAAGCGAAGGACAAGGGCCTCATCAACCGCGTGGTGGACGCCGGCGAACTGCAGGCCGAGGTGGCGAAGCTTGTGGACAGCATCCTCGCCAAACCGCGCGTGGCCATTGCCGCCGGCAAGGGCCTGTTCTACCGGCAACTGGAAACCGGCATCGCCGACGCCTACGAAGACGCGGCCCGCACCATGGCCTGCAACATGATGGACGCCAGTGCGCTGGAAGGCGTGCAGGCCTTCATCGACAAACGCAAGCCGAACTGGTGACCGCGCGCATGAAAGCCGCTTTCTACGAAGCCGTGGGCCCGGCGAAAGAGGTCCTGCGTATCGCCAACATTCCCGAGCCGCAACCCGCCCCCGGCGAGGTGCGCGTGCGCGTGCAATGGTCGGGCGTGAACCCGTCCGACGTGAAAACACGCGCCGGCCTGCGCAGCAAGACCTTGCCATTCCCGCGCATCGTGCCGCACAGCGACGGTAGCGGCGTGATCGACGCCGTGGGCGAGGGCGTTGACCGATCGCGCATCGGCGAACGCGTGTGGGTGTGGAACGCCGCCTGGGGCCGCGCGCACGGCACCGCCTGCGAGGCGCTGTGCCTGCCGCAGCAACAGGCCGTGCGTCTGCCCGACAACGTGAGCGGCGAAGCCGGCGCCTGCCTGGGCATCCCCGCGCTCACCGCGCTGCACGCGGTGTTGATGGACGGCGGCGTGGCCGGCAAGACCGTGCTGGTGGCCGGTGGCGCGGGTGCCGTCGGCCACTACGCGGTGCAGATGGCCAGCCAACTCGGCGCGGCGCGTGTCATCAGCACCGTGAGCACGCCGCAGAAAGCCGCCATCGCGCGCGAGGCCGGCGCCGACGATGTGGTGAACTACAAGACCGAGCCCCTGGTGCAGCGAATGGCCGAGCTCACGCAAGGGCAGGGCGTGGACCGCATCATCGAACTCGACATGGCCGCTAACGCCGCCGCCAACCTGGACATGCTCAAGCCCAACGGCGAATGCGTGGCGTACGGCAGCGGTGCGTCGCCCATGGCGGTGCCGTTCTACCCACTGATCGTGAAGAACCTGCAGCTCAAGTTCTTCATGGTCTATCACCTGACGGCGGCGGACCGCGCGCGCGCCACCAGCACCCTCACGCGCCTGCTTGAACGCGGCGCGCTGCAACACCTGATCGACCAGCGCCTGCCGCTGGAGCAGATTGCCGCCGCACACGAGCGCGTGGAAAGCGGGCAGGCCGTGGGCAACGTGGTGCTGCACGTGGGTGAATGACGGCCGATTGAACAAGACCTTCACATGCAAGACGACATCCCCACCCTGCGGCGCGTGCTCAAGGCCTGCCGCACCGTTGCCGTGGTCGGCCTCTCGGCCGAATGGCACCGGCCCAGCTACTTCGCGGCCAAGTACATGCAGGAGCATGGCTACCGCATCGTGCCCGTGAACCCCAAGTACCCCGAGATCCTGGGCGAGAAGAGTTACGCGCGGCTTGAAGACATCCCCTTCCCGGTGGACATGGTCGACGTGTTCCGCAAGGAGCAGGACATCCCGCCCATTGCGCAAAGCGCCGTGGCCATCCGCGCGAAGTGCCTGTGGCAACAGCTCGGCCTGAAGAGCGAGGAAGCCGACCGCATCGCCACCGCCGCCGGCCTGGACAGCATCTGGGACCGCTGCGTGAAGATCGAACACGCGCGCCTGTTCGGCGGGCTCAACTGGGCTGGCGTGAACACGCAGGTCATCTCGGCCAAACGCCCGATCGTCTGAACCAACATCCGTTCGGGCTGAGCTTGTCGAAGCCCTCGTCACACCCCATGCCCGACCGCCAGTTCCACCCCGAAACCCTGGCCATCCACGCTGGCCAGATTCCCGACAGCAGCACCGGCGCGCGCGCGCTGCCCATCTACCAGACCACCAGCTTCGTGTTCGACAGCGCCGACCACGCGGCCAGCCTGTTCAACCTGCAGACCTTCGGCAACGTCTATTCGCGCCTATCCAACCCCACCGTGGCTGCGCTCGAGGAGCGCGTGGCCGCCCTGGAAGGTGCACGCGCGGCGGTGGCCTGCGCCAGCGGCATGGCCGCCGAAACCCTGGCCCTCACCACGCTGCTGCAAAGCGGTGACCACGTGGTGGCCGCGGGTGCGCTCTACGGTGGCAGCGTCACCATGCTCGCGGTGAACCTGCGCAAGTTCGGCATCGAAACCACCTTTATGGACGCGACCAGGCCCGAGGCGTTTGCCGCCGCCATGCGCCCCAACACGCGCGCCGTGTACGCCGAAACGCTGGGCAACCCCAGCATGGTGGTGCTGGACATCCAGGCCATTGCCGACGTGGCCCACGCCCACGGCGTGCCCCTGATCGTGGACAACACCGTGCCCAGCCCCTACCTGTGCAACCCGGTGAAGCACGGCGCCGACATCGTGATCCACAGCGCCACCAAGTACCTGGCGGGCCACGGCACCACCCTGGGCGGCGTGGTGGTGGAGGCCGGCACCTTCCCGTGGGACAACGGCAAGTTCCCCGGCATGACCGAACCCAGCCCCGGCTACCACGGCGTGAAGTTCTTCGAGACCTTCGGCAACTTCGGCTTCACCATGCGCTGCCGCATGGAAGGCCTGCGCGTGTTCGGCGCATCGCTCGCGCCCACGAGTGCTTGGCAGATCCTGCAGGGCGTGGAAACGCTGCCCCTGCGCATGGAACGCCACTGCAGCAACGCGCTGGCACTGGCGAAGTACCTGAAGGACGACCCGCGCGTGAGCTGGGTGAACTACCCCGGCCTGGAAGACCACCCGCAGCACGAGCTCATGAAACGCCAGATGCGCGGCGCGTCCGGCCTGCTGGCGTTCGGCGTGGAGGGTGGGGCAGAGGCGGGCGTGCGCTTCATCGAAAGCGCGCAGTTCATGAGCCACCTCGTCAACATCGGCGACACCCGCACCCTCATCAGCCACCCCGCCAGCACCACGCACCGCCAACTGGACGAAGCGCAACAACTTGCTGCAGGCGTGCTGCCCGACATGATCCGCATCTCGGTGGGGCTGGAGCACATCGAGGACATCCTGTGGGATGTGGATCAGGCGCTGGCACGCGCCGCGGGTTGAGGGAGCCCACATGCACCCCATCACCCATGAAGCTGCCCGCCTGCTGTGGGCCGCGCGCCAGCAAGGCACCGTCATCGACGCACTGCCCGACGCACTGCGCCCCCACACCGAAGCGCAAGGCCACGCCATCCAGGCCGCACTGCCCGACGTGGCGCAAGACACCGTGGTCGGCTGGAAAATCGCCGCCACCAGCGCCGCCGGGCAAGCCCACATCCAGGTGGACGGACCGCTTGCCGGCCGCATCCTCAGCGGCTTCGTGCACCCCATGGGCAGCACACTGTCGCTGCAGGGCAACCGCATGCGCGTGGTCGAGCCCGAGTTTGCCTTTCGTATGCGGGCTGACCTGCCGCCACGCGAGCAGCCGTACACCCAGGCCGAGGTGCTGGCCGCCGTCGCCACCCTGCACCCCGCCTTCGAGCTGCCCGATTCGCGCTTCGCCGACTTCACCCGCGCCGGCAAGGCGCAACTCATCGCCGACGACTCATGCGCCGGCCGCTTCCTCTTCGGCCCCGCTGCGCCACAAGCCTGGCGCAGCATGGACCTGGCCGCCCACCCGGTGCATGCCACCGTCACCGGCGCCGACGGCCTTCCGCGCTACACAGGCGACGGCGAGGGCAGGGCATTGCTCGGTGATCCGCGCACGGCGCTCACCTGGCTGGCCAACGAGCTGTCAGCGCTGGGCATCGGCCTGAAGGCCGGCGACTGGGCGTCGTGCGGGACCTGCATGGTGCCACTGCAGGTGCAGGAAAGGGATCGGGTGGTGGCGGACTACGGGGTGTTCGGGAGGATCGAGGTTGCGGTGTCGGACTGACCTCGCATCAAGGAATCGGATACGGCATGTCATCCGGTGTGTTGAGCGCGAGGTCCCGGTAGTGCGACCGCCAGCGATCGGGAGGAAAGCTCGCCGGGTCGCGCGGGGCGAGGTGTTGCACGATGTCGAAGTGGTTGACCTTGTGGCCCACCGGCACTTCGTCCAGCCGCGCCGTGCCCTTGATGTGCGACATGATGGTGCGGCACACCAGCGCGTAGGCCCACGGAGACGAGCCAATGCCGTCCAGGCCGACGCCCGGGAAATACAGGTTGGCTGCATCGAGGCTGCGAACGATGCAGCCGCAGCGCGTCGCCAGTTCATCCACCGTGCGGATGGAGACGATGGCTGGCGACGCGAAGTACGACAGATCGATGCCGTAGCCGGTGCCCCAGAGCAGCAGATCGGTTTTCACTGTCTGCCCGTTCGACAGCGCCACCGTGTCGCCGGTGATGCTGTCCACGCTGGCGTGGTGGCGCTCGATGTCCGCGTAGTGCTCCAGCATGCCGGGGCGCCCGGGAATGAGCTGGTCGCGCAGCACGTCGAAGGGCTGCGTGGGCATGATGTCGGTGATGCCGAACTTCTGGTAGCGCTCGCGCATGTCGGCGCCGATGGCGGCGCTTTGCTGCTCGGCTGTCATGCCGCTGGCCTGCAGGCGGGCAAAGCCGCGCACGCTGCCGGCCACGTGCTTGGGTTTGCGCGTGGGCACAAACCAGCGCGTGCCCCGAAAGGCCCAGGTCAGGCGCCGCGCGCCGTGCTGAATGCACAGTTCCAGCAGGTCAAAGGCCGAGGCGCCGCCGCCCACCACCAGGACGTCGCGGCCACTCAACAGGCCGGGGTCTCGCAGGGCGCTCGAATGGAATTCGCGCACCGTGCTGCCCGTGCGCGCGCATGCAGGGATGTTCGGCGTGTTGTGTGCGCCCGTGGCCGCCACCAGGTGCCGCGCCTGCACCAGGCCCTGGGGCGTGGTCAGTTCCCAGCCGGCGGCATCCGCTCGCGCCGACTGCACCGGTGTGTTCAGCTGGATGCCGTCGGCCAGTCCGAAGTGCTCGACCCAGGCTTCGATGTTGGCCAGGATGTGCGGCTGGGTCGCCCCCTGCAACGGCAGATGGCCCAACTGCCAGTCTGCGGTGCTGATCTGGATGTCCTGCCAGGCGGGGAGGTCGCGCCACAGCCCGCCCACGCGACCCTGGCGCTCCAGCACCACGGCGTCCAGCCCGGCCCGGCGCGCATAGGCCAGTGCCACGATGCCGGCCAGGCCGCCGCCCACGATGGCCACGTCGAATCGCTTGCCAGTGATCTGCACGAGGCCTCCTGGGCGATGGAATCGCCGCATGATGCCTCAGGCAGATGGCGCCTGCCAGCGCAAGGCGCACGGCGTCCACACACCCGCCATTCATTCCTGCTGAGCCAGTCGCTTCAGCGCTTGCATCGCATCGTCCAGTCTGTCCTCCCGCACGAACAGTTGGTCGTGATGAAACGCCGACACGACATTGCAGGCAACGCCCACAGCGGCCAGCGCCGCGCTGATCCGCGCCAGGAAGCCCACCGCGTCCAGCGCCGAATGCACCGTGACCGTGACCATGCGGCATTCGAACTGGTGGGGGAGCCCGAGCACCTTCGCCTGCTGCAGCGGCACGATGGCGGTGAGGCCTTCGGCTTCGTGGAAGGTGCCCACGGGCGTGAGGCCGGGCGATAGCTGGTGGTCGGGGAAGCTGCAGTAGGTGAAGACCTCGGGATGCACCTCGGGGGTCATCTGTTGCAGCAGTGTCGATAGATCGCGTTCGCCCTGCATGCTGTCTCACTTCCGGTCATGCCATTGCACCGAGCCGTGCCAGCAGTTCCGCAATTGGTGGCGTGACGTAGGTGCGGACCAGGCGCAAGTAAAGGACCGCTCCGATCACCAGCAGCAGGCCGAACAGGCCACCTTTTGCCGCCCATGCGTTGATCCTCGTACTGAGAAAGATCGGAGCAACCAGAAGAATGTCGATGAGGACGGGGTAGATGCGCCCGGACAACGCGAGCAGGGCCACCACGGCGAGCAGCACCAGAACCGCAACCAACCTGGGCCAGGTTCGTGCTTTCGGCGGCAGCGGAATGTTCAGGCTGCTGGGTGCAAGGGGTGTCATACGCGCAGCGACATCAGGATGACGATCCACAGCGACACGCAGGCAGCCGCATACGCGAGACAGACGGCCAGGCGGGTCATCCCTCGCCACGCTGGGCGATTTCCGATGAGATGCAGACCCGGAATCAGCAGGAAGGGCGAGAAGAACAGGCCGGTGATGGGAGCATTCCCACCCAACGCTCCCACGACCACGGGGCCCCAGAAGGGCAGCAGCAGTGCCGCCCATTGGTAGAGACGATTCTTCAGAACCCCCGAAGCGAAGCCCCAGCCCGACTCGCTGGGGGCAATGCCACTCAATGGCGAGCGCAAGGTGCCGCGCGTGTAGCCGATGCCGCAGTACGGGCAGCTCTCAGCGCTGAGCGATACCGGTTTGCGGCAGTTGAAGCAGACGGACATCTGAAAGGCGTGACGGGGCGTGTGTGCCGCGCATCGTAGCGCTAGGGCTCGTCGCGAAGGGCACCCGTATCGGGCCAGTTCGCTTCTTTCAGCAGTCGCAGCGTCTCGGTATCCGGCTCGCCGCCATAGAACACATCGAGCGCCTTCGTGAAGCACGGCTCCCCGGGTGCCACCGCGGCAAACAGCGTCAGGCACGATCGCAGCTTCATCGCGTCCACCTCGCCCAGCATCTCCACCGCGGTCTTGTCGGGGTGGCTCAGCTGGGCGTGCACGCATTCGATGAGCCGCGGGCCGAGCACGGGGTGGGCCAGGTAGTCGGCCGCTTCCTGCCGGTCTGCGACGCCGTATTCGCGCGCCATTTGGCTGCGGCCCAGTTCGCGCAGTTGCGGCAGCACGTACCAGATCCAGTGCGTGCGCTTCTTGCCGGCGCGCAGTTCGGCCAGGGCTTGCGGGTAGTCGCGCGCCTGGGCGGTGACGAAGCGGTCGAGGCCGGATGGGGCGGGGTTCATGAGCGTGGCGCAGGGGCAGGGCCTGCCGTGCATGATGCCGCCTCTGCCCGCGCACGCCCAGCCGGAACTTGCCCCCCACGCCCCCGCTCACATCGCCCATGCCTTCCGCCACGCCCCCCCAGAATCACTCCCGTCCCCCACAACCCCCGCACGCCCTGATCGAGGCCGATGGCCTGTCGATGCACTACGCCATGGGCCCGCGCCAGGTTGCGGTGCTGCGCGACGTGAGCTTGCGCATCGAGGCCGGCACGCGGGTGGCCATTGCGGGGCCTTCCGGCTCGGGCAAGACCTCGCTGTTGCTGCTGCTGGCCGGGCTGGAGCGGCCGGCGGCCGGGCGCATCTGCATCGACGGCGTGGACCTGGGCGCGCTCGGCAGCGACGGCCTGGCCGATCTGCGGCGCGAGCGCATCGGCATCGTGTTCCAGAGTTTTCATTTGCTGCCCAGCCTGAGCGCGCTGGACAACGCGGCCCTGCCGCTGCAGATGGCCGGCGCCAGCGGCGCGCGCGAGGCCGCGGCCGCCATGCTGCAGCGCGTGGGCCTGGGCGAGCGGCTGCACCACAAGCCCAGCCAGCTCTCGGGCGGGGAGCAGCAGCGCGTGGCGATTGCGCGCGCGCTGGTGCACCGCCCGCGCCTGCTGCTGGCCGACGAGCCCACCGGCAACCTCGACGACCACACCGCCGAGGCGGTGCGCGAGCTGCTGTTCGCGCTCAACCGCGAGCTGGGCACGACGCTGGTGCTGGTGACGCACGACCTCGATTTCGCCGCGCGCTGCGACCGCGTGCTGCGGTTGCACGATGGGCAGTTGCATGAGACGCCGCCTTCCACGATGACCCCCGGCCACGCGGAGGCGGCGCATGCCCTTTCTGCTTGACCTGGCCTGGCGCGACCTGCGCGCCAGCGGCCGGCGGCTGTGGATCTTCGTGGCCTGCCTGGTGCTGGGCGTGTCGCTGGTGGCGGCGGGCGGTGGCCTGTACCGCCAGGTTGCCGATGCCTTGCGCCACGACGCGCGCCTGCTGTTCGGCGGCGACGTGGAGGTGGAAGCGCCCGCGCCGCTGCCGGCCGACGCGCTGGCCTGGATGCAGGCGCGCGGCACCGTGTCGCGTGTGATCGAGCTGCGCACCATGCTGCGCACCGACAGCGGCCGCGCGCAACTCATCGAACTGCTGAGCGCCGACGCCGCCTACCCGCTCTACGGCAGCGTGACGCTGCAACCCGCGGCCACGCTGGCCGAGGCGCTGGCGATGCAAGGCGGGCAGTGGGGCGCCGCTATCGACGGCGCGCTCGCCACGCGCCTGGGCCTGCGGGTGGGCGACCGGGTGTCGATCGGCGACCTCGACCTCACCGTGCGCGCGCTCATCGTGCGCCAGCCCGACCGCAGCCTGCGCGCCGACTGGGGCGCCGCGCCGGTGCTGGTGGCCGAGGGCGCGCTGATGGCCACAGGCCTGGTGCAGCCGCTCAGCCGGGTGGAATACCGCTACCGCGCGCGGGTGGATGGTGGGGCAGGGGGCGCCGACGACACGCGATCCGCCACCGCCTGGCGCGACGCCTTCATCGCCGCCTTTCCCGCCATCGACGCCGAGGTGCGCAGCTTCGACGAGCGCAGCGACCGCATGGCCGAGGTGCTGGGGCAGATCGGCTCGGGCCTGCTGCTGATCGGCTTCTCGGCGCTGTTCATTGGCGGGCTGGGCGTGTTCAACAGCGTGCAGGCCTACCTGCAGGGCAAGCTCACCACGTTGGCCACGCTGCGCGCACTGGGTCTGCGCGATGGCCGGCTGGCGGCCTTCGTGCTGCTGCAGGTGCTGTTGCTCGCGCTGCTGGCCAGCGCCGCGGGCGTGCTGCTCGGTGTGGCGCTGGCGCTCGCGGGCGCGCAGCTCGCGGCCGATCGGCTGCCGGTGAGCTTTTTGCTGCAGGGCCTGTGGCAGCCCGCGCTGCTGGCGCTGATGTTCGGCCTGCTCACGGCGCTGGCGTTCTCGCTGCCGGCGCTGGGGCGTGCGTTGTCGGTGTCGCCCGCGGTGCTGTTTCGCGGCATCGAGGGCGCTGCGCTGCGCACGCCCCGGCTGGCGCGCGGGCTCACCGCGGCGGCCGCGGGCATCACGCTGGCGCTGCTGGTGCTGAGCCTGCCGGACCCGCGTTTTGGCCTGGCCTTCGTGGCCACCACCGCGCTCGTGCTGCTCGTGCTGGACGCTGCCACGCGCGGCCTGCGCCGCGCTGCCGCGCGCTTGCAGCAGCACCGCGCCTTGCCGCTGCCCATGCAACTGGCGCTGGCCGGCTTGCAGCAAACGCATTCGCCACTTCGCACGGCGCTGCTCTCGCTGGGCTCGGCACTTACGTTGCTGGTGGCCTGCACGCTGGTGGTGGCCACGCTGCTGCGCACCGTGAACGAGACCGTGCCCACGCAGGCGCCGGCGCTGGTGTTCTACGACGTGCAGACCGAGCAGATCCCGCTGCTGCAGGAGACGCTGGCCGCGTCCCCCGGCGTGCAGGCGGTGCGCACTGCGCCGCTGGTGCTGGGCCGCCTGGTGGCCGTCAACGGTGAGGCGCTGCGGGAGAGCGGTGACGGCGAGCGCGCGCGCGAATCGCTCGACGAACACAAGCTGAGCGACCGCAGCGGCAACTTCGACGACGTGGTGGTCGATCGCGGTGCCTGGTGGCCCGAAGGCCACCGCGGTGAACCGCTGGTGGCGATGGAAGACCGCGAGGCCGACCAGCTCGGCCTGCGCGTGGGTGACCGGCTGCGCTTCGAGGTGCTGGGCCAGCCGGTGGAGGCCACGCTGAGCGCGATCTACAGCCAGCGGCGCATGCAGTCGCGCCTGTGGCTGGAGGCCATCTTCAGCGACGGCGTGCTCGACCCCTTCATCACGCGCCACGTGGGCGCGGCGTGGATGCCCCCCGGTGAGGCGCTGGCCGCGCAGGACCGCCTGGCCGCGGCGGCGCCCAACATCGCCACCGCGCGCACCGAGGCGCTGCTGAACGAGACGCGCGCGCTGATGGGCCGCGCCAGCGGTGGCCTGGTGGTGGTGGCCAGCGTGTGCCTGGCGGCCAGCCTGCTGGTGCTGGCCAGCGTGGTGGCTGCCAGCCGCAGCCGCCAGCTCTACGACGCCACCGTGATGCACGCGCTGGGCGCGCGCCATTCGCTGCTGCGCCAGGTGCTGGTGTGGGAATACCTGCTGCTGGCCGCGGTGACGGCGGGCTTTGCGCTGCTGGCCGGCAGCGCGCTGGCCACGGCCTTGTTGCAGTGGCGGCTGGACATGAGCCCGGCCGGGCTTTACTGGAGCGGCGGGCTCACCGCCCTGTTGGTGAGCGGCCTGAGCCTGGGCCTGGGGGCGCGCTATCTGCTGGGCCAGATGCGCCTGAGCCCGGCGATGCTGCTGCGCGCGGGGCAGTGAGCGAGTCCTGGGCCGTGCTGTGTTCCGGCCCGGCGTCGAACGCCTCGGCCGGCGTGAGCCGGAGCAGTTGCTGCGCCTGCGCCACGGTGCCCGCGAGCCATTGGTCGATGTCACCGTGCTCGATGGCGATCAGGCTGCGCTTGTCCTGCTGATCGGGCGGCAGCGGCTGGCGCGTGGCGGGGTCTAGCTCGGGCTTGTGCATGCGGCCCATGAGCGGGTGTTCATTCGCGCCGAGCGTGAGCATGGTGTATGACTCGTGCACCTCGCCGGTTTTTCTGTCCACCCAGCGGTGCCACAGGCCGGCCACGCCCCAGGGTGCACCGTCGCGCCGCGCAAAGCGCCACCACACGTTGCGCCCGGTCTCCCAGTTGGGCTCGAAGAACACCGTGGCCGGCACGATGCAGCGCTGCCCGCGCGCCCACGCCTCCTTGAAGCTGGCCTTGCGCGCCATGTCCTCCGAGCGCGCGTTCCAGGTCGCGAACTTCACGTCCGGCGTGGCCGAGAACGGCGGGATCAGGCCCCAGCGGCCCACCACCAGCTCGCGGCTGTAACCCGCGTCGTCGCGCGTGCGGCGAATGAAGGGACCGCTCTGGCGCGGGAACAGCTCACGCCCGAACACCTGGCGCAGCCAGGCATCGCTGTTGTGGCGGCCGAGCTCCCATTCGCGTTCGATGGCGGCCTGGTCGGGGGTGATGTAGCGGGTGCACATGCGGCGCACTGTAGCGGCGGCCCGTGCCAGGCCGCTGCCCGGGTGATCACGCGCTCTGCGTCATCTGCCCGAAGTGTCCGCTCTGGAAATCCTGGAACGCCTGGATGATTTCCTCGCGGGTGTTCATCACGAACGGGCCGTGGCCCACCACGGGCTCGTTGATCGGTTCACCGCCCAGGAAGAGCAGCACCGCGTCGGTGTTGGCCTCGATCTCGATGGCCTGGCCGCTGCGCTGGAAGGTGACCATCTGCGCCTCGCGCGCCACGGCGTCGCCATTGACGAGCACGGTGCCGCGCAGCACCACCAGTGCGGCGGTGTGGCCGTTCACCAGCGGCAGCGTGGTTTTTGCACCGGCGTTCAGGCGCAGGTCCCACACGTCCATGGGCGAGTGGGTGCGCGCCGCGCCCGCCTGGCCGGCGTGGTTGCCCGCGATCACGCGCACGCGGCCGGCGCTGTCGGGCAAGGCCACGTCGGGAATCTCCGCGTTCAGGATGTTCTGGTAGCCCGGCGGGTTCATCTTGGCGCTGGCGGGCAGGTTCACCCACAGCTGCGCCATCTGCATGGTGCCCCCCTGGCGAGTGAAGTCGGGCGAGTGGAACTCCTCGTGCAGGATGCCCGAGGCGGCCGTCATCCATTGCACGTCGCCCGGCCCGATGAGGCCGCCCGCGCCGGTGGAGTCGCGGTGCGCCAGTTCGCCTTCGTACACGATGGTCACCGTCTCGAAACCGCGGTGCGGGTGCACGCCCACGCCGCGCGGGCGTGCCGCGGGCTCGAAGCGGTAGGGCGCCGCGTAGTCGAGCATCAGGAACGGGCTGAGCTGGGCGCCGTGGTCTCCATAGGTGAACATGGAATGCACGGGGAAACCGTCACCCACCCAGTGCGGGCGGGGGGCGCTGTGAACGCCCTGGATCTGCTTGAGCATGGCTTCTTTCCTGGCTGGGCTGGCCCCGGCGAACCCGGGGCAGGAAAGAAGCATATGGGGACGCAAGTGCCCCGCCCAAGGGCGGGGTTTCCGGGCGGTTGCGGCCCGGTTTCAGGCTCAGGCCGGTTTCACGCAGGCAGGGGGCTGCCCACCATCCAGCGCAGCAGGTCCGCCACGGGCCGGATTTCGCGGCCGAAGGGCAGGGGACCGGCGCCGCGGAAGAACAGACCGCGTTGCACGTCACCGGTCATGGCGTGGCCGAGTTGCTGGTCGATGCAGAACTGGCCGATCTCGGCGATGCCGTCGCGCAGGCCGCACACGCTCAGGCAGTCGAAGGCCATGTTGCAGCGCCGCTTGGGATGCGCGGCGGCCTTCAGCTTGGCTTCGACGCGCAGGTACTTGTCGAGCCAGGGCGTGCGCACCGCGCGTGCGGGCAGGCCGGCCACGCTGGTGAACTCCACGATGTCCTGTGGTTGTGCGCCGGCAAGCACCTGTTTGAAGTGCGCGTCGGCGTCGCACTCGCGCGTGACGGCAAAGGCCGTGCCGAGCTGCACCGCGTCGGCCCCCAGGGCCTGCATGCGCAGCACGTCGCGGGGTCCGTGCATGCCGCCAGCGGCAATGAGCGCCACCTCGGATTCGACGGCCATGTCTTTGAGCATTGCACGCACGGCGGGCAGCACCTGTTCGAAGTCGAACCGCGCGTCGGTGAGGTCCGCCACGCGCGCGGCACCCAGGTGGCCGCCGGCCAGGCGCGGGTGTTCGATCACGATGGCATCGGGCAGGCGGCCCTTGCGCTCCCATTTGCGCAGCAGCAGTTGCACGCCGCGCGCGTCGGAAAGGATGGGGATCAGCGCGGCCTGCGGGTGATCGCGTGCGAGGTCGGGCAGATCGAGCGGCAGGCCGGCACCCACCACCACAGCGTCGATGCCGCTGGCCAGCGCCGCGCGCACCAGCGGCTCGTAGGCCGAGACCGCTTTCATCACGTTGACGCCGAGCATGCCTCGCCCGCCCGAAAGTGCACGGGCGCGGGCGATCTCGCGCCGCAGCGCCTCCAGGTTGGCGGCGTCGATGCGGGCGCGGGCGTCGGTTTCCTTTGTGAGGTGTGCGGTCTGCGCCATCAGGTCGGGGTGCAGGCGACGCAAGTCCACGGCAGAGACCACGCCCAGTGCGCCATGCCCGGCGACGCTGCCGGCCAGGCCCGAGGCCGACACGCACACACCCATGCCGCCTTGCACCACGGGCAGCAGTTCGCGCCCGCGCAGGCGCAGCGGGCGCATGCCGCTGGCCAGTGCCTGCTGCATCAGGTGGGTGGCCTGTGCTGCCGGGTCGTCTGCGCGATGCGCCGTCATGCGCAACCGCAACCGTCCGCGCTGCCGCAGCCTTGCTCGAACATCGGGAACAGCACGTTGTTCTCGAGGTGGATGTGCGCGATCAGGTCGTCGGTGAGCTGGCGCGTGCCGGCGTAGAGCGCACGCCAGGTGTTGCAGGCGTCGGTCGGTGGGGTGTGGTCGTTCGTGAGTTGCGCCAGGCGTTCAAGCTGCGCACCATGCTCGGTATGTTCGTCGCGCATCACGGTGATCGGCCCACCCACCATCGGGTGGCCACCGCGTTCGAGGGCAGGGAACAGGACCATCTCCTCCTTGGCCATATGCGTGAGCATCTCCTGTTCGATGGTCTCGATCAGCTCGGCCAGGCCGCGCGGCACGGCGGGGTGGTCGCGGTGCACGGCCTCCACGCGGCGCGCCATGCGGGCGAGCTCGGGCAATTGCTCGCGGTGCACCGCGTGGTAGCGCGTCAGGATGTGTTCGATCATCTCCGATGGCGTGCGCGCATCGGGGGCCGTGTTGCCCTGCGGCAGGGCTTCGAGCTCGTCCACCAGAGCGTCCAGCGCAAGGCCTTTCTGTGCCGCCGCATCGGCCAGGCTGACCTGGCCGCCGCAGCAGAAATCGAGCTTGTGGCGGCGCAGGATGGCCGTGGCGCCTGGGCGGTGGACGGCAATGTGGCCGAGGCTCTGGGTGGCGAGGTCGGGTGTGCGTTCGGTGTCGACAGTCAGTGTCATGACGGGCTCCTTTAAAGATTCATTCAATGTTCATCTATTGAACCACTAAAATGCACGACAGATGAACCTTTTGTCGGCGCGCCTGGCGCGCTCGCCCCACCGATGCGCCTGACCCAATGGACCGACTACAGCCTGCGCGTGCTGATGTACTGCGCGGTGCACCAACAGCGTGAGCAGCCGGTCACGATCAGCGAGATAGCCGAGGCGCACGGCATCTCCCGCAGCCACCTCACCAAGATCGTGATGACGCTATCGGCGCTGGGCTACCTGGAGACCACCCGTGGGCGCGGCGGCGGGCTGCGTCTGCTGGTGCCGGCCGAGCAGATCGTGCTGGGCGAGGTGGTGCGCCAGACCGAGACCGACTTCAACCTCGTGGAATGCTTCGACGCTGCCGCGAACCAGTGCCGCATCGCGGGCCTGTGCGGCCTCAAGCACGTGCTGGCCGACGCGCTGGGCGCCTACCTGGCCAAGCTGGACGCCGTGACGCTGGCCGACCTGGTGCTGCCGCCGCCGCTGGAGCAACCGTTACGGCGCATGCCACGGGCGGCACCGGCGAAGCAGCCGCAGCGAGCCGGGGGCTGAGCGGCTTTCACATCCAGAGCGCGCGCCACGCCAGCAGCGGCAGGTCGGCCTTGTCGACCGTGACCCGCTGCGCCCAGCTGCGGTGCTCGATGGCGGCGATGCGATCGAGCACGCGCAGGCCGCCTTGCACCACCAGACGCAGTTCCCAGCCGGCGCGCCCGCCGACCTCGTGCACCAGGGGCGCACCCATCTGCATCAGGCCGCGCGCGTGTGCGCACAACTCGGCCACCACGGCGTTGCGCTCGCGGTCGCGGCTGGTGGCGCCGGGCAGGAAGTCGTCCACCCGCGCCCCGTGGCGGCGCAGCACGTTGGTCGGCAGGTAGATGCGCCCGCGCGGCAGGTCGCGGCTCAAGTCCTGCCAGAAGTTGATGAGTTGCAGCGCGCTGCAGATGCGGTCGCTGCGCTCGAGCGCCTCGTCGTGGCGCACGTTCCACAGCTGCAGCAGCAGGCGGCCGATGGGATTGGCCGAACGCGCGCAGTAGTCCAGCAGCTCGGGCAGGTCGGCGTAGCGGTGGCCGCTGTCGGTGTGGCGCACGTCTTGCTCGAAGGCGTCGAGCAGGGCGTGCAGCAGCGCCGGGTCGAGCACGTGGCGTTGCACGGCCTGGGCCAGCGGGTTGAACACCTGGGGCCAGCGTGCGGCGTGGCGGCCTTGCAGCGCAGCGTCGAGTTCGGCACGGTACGCGGCCAGTTCGGTCAGGCGTTCGCTGGCGCTGTGCGGGCCTTCGTCGGCCATGTCGTCGGCCAGGCGGGCGAAACGGTAGATGGCGGCCACGGCCGGGCGCAGCGGTGCCGGGCACAGCCAGGAGGCGACAGGAAAGTTCTCGTAGTGATCGACCGAAGCACCGAAGGCCGCGGGTGCGACGCCGGTGGGCGTGGCGCTTGCATGGCCCGCGGCCACCGCTGTGTTGTCCTGCGGCTGCATCGGCACCGGCGGGGCCGCGCCGTCCGGATGGGTGGTGCTGGGGCTGGCGGGGGTATGCACTAGAATTTCGCTTACTAACCGGTCAGTCATTAATTTTGCCGGGTGCCGAACCGGCCTATCCAAGGGGTTGATCGCATGAAAGCGACGCATTTTGTCCGCATTGTGACGAGCACAGCCGCGGTGGTTCTGCTGGCCGCGTGCGCGCGGCCCGAGCCCGCGCCCGAGCCGGTGCGCTCGGTGAAACTGATCACCGTGGCCCCCGACGCCCTCGAAGCGAACGCCGAGTACGCCGGCGAGGTGCGCGCACAGGTCGAATCGCGCCTGGGTTTTCGCGTCGGCGGCAAATTGCTGGAGCGCCCGGCCGAACTGGGCCAGCGCGTCAAGCCCGGGCAGTTGCTCGCGCGGCTGGACGCGCAGGACCTCGCGCTGTCCAGCCAGGCCGCGCAGGCGGCGGTGGCCGCCGCACGCACCCAGCGCGACCTGGCGCGCGCCGACCTGGAGCGTTTCAAGAACCTGTTGGCGCAGGGCTTCGTGAGCGGCGCCGAGATCGACCGCCGCCAGGCCGCGCTGGATGCGGCCGAAGCCAGCCTGAAGCAGGCCCAGGCGCAGAGTTCGGTGCAAGGCAACCAGACCGCCTACGCGCGCCTGGTGGCCGACGCCCCAGGTGTGGTGACCGCGGTGCAGGCCGAGGTGGGGCAGGTGGTGAGCGCCGGCACGCCGGTGGTGGTGCTGGCCAAGGACGGCCCGCGCGACGTGGTTTTCGCGGTGCCCGAGGACCGGCTGGCCTTGGTGCGACCGGGCACGCCCGCCACGGTGCGGCCGTGGGCTGGCGCCCCCGGCGTGACGCCGATCGAAGGCACGGTGCGCGAGGTGGCCGCGAGCGCCGACCCGGCCACGCGCACCTTTCTTGTGAAACTCGCGCTGCCGGCCGACGCTGCGCTGCCATTGGGCGCCACCGCCTACGTGACGCTGCAGACGCCGGCCAGCGGCGTGGCCGCGATCACGCTGCCCACCAGCGCGATCCAGCAATCCACCGAGGGCGATCGCAAGGGCAGCATGGTGTGGGTGTTCGACGCCGGCAGCGGCACGGTGCGCACGCGGGCGGTGCAGGTGGCCGGTGCCGATGGCAACCGCGTCGTCATCGCCGCCGGGCTGCAGCCCGGTGACGAGGTGGTGGCCGCGGGCGGCCACGTGCTCAGCGATGGCCAGAAGGTCGTCCGTTTCGCGGCGAACTGACCATGCAGGACACCCACACCGAACCCGCGGGCTGGGCCTCGCGCTTCAACCTCTCGCGCTGGGCGCTCGACCACCCGGCCTTCACGCGCTACCTCATGGTGGTGCTCATGCTGTTCGGCATCGCCTCGTACTTCCAGCTCGGGCAGGACGAGGACCCGCCGTTCACCTTCCGCGCCATGGTGGTGCGGGTGTTCTGGCCTGGCGCCACGGCGCAGCAGGTGGCCGACCAGGTGGCCGACCGCATCGAGCGCACGCTGCAGGAGGTGCCTTACGCCGACAAGATCCGCACCTACACCAAGCCCGGTGAGGCGCTCATCATCTTCCAGCTCGCCGACTCGTCGCCATCGGCCGAGGTGGAGGATCTCTGGTACACGGTTCGCAAAAAGGTGGGCGACATGCGCGCCCAGTTGCCCGCGGGTGTGGTGGGGCCGTTCTTCAACGACGACTTCGGCGACGTCTATGGCGTGATCTACGCGCTGCAGGGCCAGGGCTTCAGCGACGCCGAACGCAAGAACGTGGCCGAAGACGTGCGCCAACGCCTCCTGAGCGTGCCCGATGTGGCCAAGGTCGAGCTCTTCGGCGTGCAGGCAGAGAAGGTCTATGTGGAGGTCTCGCAGAAGCGCCTGGCCACGCTCGGGCTCGACCTGAACCAGGTGCTCGACCAGCTCGGCCAGCAAAACGCCATGGCATCGGCCGGTGCGGTGCAGACGCCGCTGGACGTGGTGCAGGTGCGTGTGGACGGCAGCTTCAACTCGGTGGACGACCTGCGCGCCATGCCGATCCGTGGTGGCAACGGCCGCGTGATCCGCCTGGGCGACATCGCCGACATCCACCGCGCCAGCATCGACCCGCCCGAGGTGCTGGTGCGCCACGACGGACAGGACGCGATCGCGCTTGGCATCTCGATGGCCGAGGGCGGCGACATCATCCGCCTGGGCAAGGCCTTGCAACAGGCGGTGGCGCAGGCCGAAAGTCTGCTGCCCGTGGGCATGCATCTGGTGCAGGTGCAGGACCAGCCCGCCGCGGTGTCGCGCTCGGTCAACGAGTTCGTGAAGGTGCTGATCGAGGCGGTGGTGATCGTGCTCGTGGTGAGCTTCCTGGCGCTGGGCCTGCACCGCCGCCCGGGCGGTACCGGACTGCGGCGCTACGTGCTCGACACGCGCCCCGGCCTCGTGGTGTTCATCACCATCCCGCTGGTGCTGGCCATCACCTTTCTGGTGATGAACCACTACGACATCGGCCTGCACAAGATCTCGCTGGGCTCGCTCATCATCGCGCTCGGCCTGCTGGTGGACGACGCCATCATCGCGGTGGAGATGATGGTGCGAAAGCTGGAAGAGGGCTACGACATGGTGCGCGCGGCCACCTTCACCTGGGACGCGACCGCCATGCCCATGCTCACCGGCACGCTGATCACGGCCGCTGGCTTCCTGCCGATCGGCCTGGCGCAATCCGTGACGGGTGAATACACCTTTGCGATCTTCGCGGTGACGGTGATCGCCTTGCTGATTTCGTGGGTGGTGGCGGTGATGTTCGTGCCTTACCTGGGCGTGAAGCTGCTGAAGATCAAGCCGAAGGCCGAGGGGGAACCGCACGAGGTGTTCGACGGCCCGTTCTACGTGCGCTTTCGACGCGCGGTGGACTGGTGCGTGGAGCACCGGTGGATCACCATCGGCGCGACCATCCTCACCTTCGTGCTTGGCGTGGCAGGCATGGGCAAGGTGCAGCAGCAGTTCTTCCCCGATTCGAGCCGACCCGAGATCCTGGTGGATATCTGGTTGCCCGAGGGCAGCAGCGTGCGCGCCATGGACGAGGTGTCGCGTCGCGTGGAACAACGCTTGATGCGCGAGCCCGGTGTGAGCAGCGTGAGCACCTGGGTCGGTTCCGGTGTGCCGCGCTTCTATCTACCGCTGGACCAGATCTTTCCGCAGAGCAACGTGGCGCAGCTCATCGTGTTGCCGGAGAGTCTGCGGGCGCGCGAGCGCATCCGCCAGCATCTGCCGGCGCTGCTGGCGAGCGAATTCCCCGAAGTGCGCGGCCGCGTGAAGCTGTTGCCCAACGGACCGCCGGTGCCTTACCCGGTGCAATTCCGCGTCGTCGGGCCCGACCCAGCGGTGCTGCGTGGCCTGGCCGACGAAGTGCGCCGCACCATGACGGCCAACCCGAACGCGCGCGGCGTCAACGACAACTGGAACGAGTCGGTGAAGCAGATCCGCCTTGAGGTGGACCAGGCCAAGGCGCGTGCGCTGGGCGTCACCAGCGCCAGCATCGCGCAGGCGGCCCGCACCATCCTGGTGGGCAGCACCATTGGCCAGTACCGCGAAGGTGACGAGCTGATCGACATCGTGCTGCGCCAGCCGCTCGACGAGCGCGACGCCATTACCGATCTCTCCAACGCCTACCTGCCCACGGCCAGCGGCCAGGCGATCCCGCTCACGCAGATCGTGAAGGTGGGCTTTGGCTGGGAGCCGGGTGTGATGTGGCGCGAGAACCGCGAGTACGCCATCACCGTGCAGAGCGACGTGGTGGAGGGCATGCAGGGCGCCACCGTGACGGCGCAGATGCAACCCGCGCTGGCGGCGATGCAGGCGCGCTGGGCCGCCGACGGCCTGAGTGCCTACCGCATCGAGGTGGCGGGCGCGGTGGAAGAGAGCAGCAAGGGTTCGGCGTCGATTGCCGCCGGTGTGCCGTTGATGCTGTTCATCGTCTTCACGCTGCTCATGGTGCAGTTGCAGAGTTTCAGCCGCTCGATGCTGGTGTTCCTGACCGGCCCCATGGGCATGGCGGGGGTGGCCGGTGCGTTGCTGCTGCTCGACCGCCCGTTTGGGTTCGTGGCGCTGCTCGGCGTGATCGCGCTCATGGGCATGATCCAGCGCAACTCGGTGATCCTGATCGACCAGATCGAACAGGACCGCGCGCGCGGCGTGCCGGCCTGGGACGCCATCGTGGAAGCCGCGGTGCGCCGCATGCGCCCCATCGTGCTCACAGCAGCGGCCGCGGTGTTGGCCATGATCCCGCTCTCGCGCAGCGTCTTCTGGGGGCCGATGGCGGTAGCCATCATGGGTGGCCTGATCGTGGCCACCGTGCTCACGCTGCTGGCGCTGCCGGCGATGTACGCGGCCTGGTTCCGCGTGAAGCGGGCCTGACAACCGGGGCATGTGTCCGGTTGATGAGCCTGCATGGACATTGCGCGCAAAGGACGTTACGTGCCTGAAACGAAATGAAATGTTCAGGTCTGAGGTTCGACTAGAGTCTGGCGCTGCAATCCCCGAGAACAAGCCGCAGGGAAGGCCCCTGCTTCCACCATGAAGCGAATGCTTGTGGCGCTGCCTGCCAGCGCCGTGCTGGCCGCGTGCAGCGTGGCCCGTCCACCGACCGATCTCGCCGTTGAGCTGCCCGAACGCTGGGCCGCACCACCATTGCCGCACCAGGGCAGCACCGAGGCCCTGGGCGACTGGTGGGCCCGCTTCGACGACCCCGTGCTCAGCGACTGGATCGCACGCGCACAGCGCGGCAGCCCCGACATCGCCAGCGCGCGGGCCCAGGTGTTCGCGGCGCGCGCCGCGTTGGCCGGCGCCGAGGCACAGGGCAGGCCGCAGGCGAGCGCCGTGGCCATCGCCAGCCGCGGCATCACCGACACCACCACCCCGCTCGGTACCACGCTGAGCGCGGGCGTTCAGGCTTCCTGGGCCGTGGGCCTGTGGGGCGAAAGCAGCGCCCGCGTGGGCAGCGCGCAGGCGCAACAGGACGCGGCCGGTGCTCGCTGGCACGAGGCCCGGGTGCTGGTCGCCGCCGAGGTGGCGCAGGCCTATTTCGGCCAACGTTTGTGCCGCGAGCAACTGGTCGTCGTCCTGCGCGATCGCGACTCGCGCCGCGTGACGGCCGACAGCAACGCGGTGACCGAACGCGCCGGCCTCACCGCGCCGGCGGTGGCGGCACTGGCGCGCGCCAGCGCCGCCGAAGGCGATGCGCGCTGGCGCAACCAGCAGGCGCAGTGCGAGCGCCAGATCAAGGCCATTGCCGCGCTCACCGCGCAGCCCGAAGCGCAGGTGCGCGCGCAGCTTGACGGCGCGCCTGATCTGAACGCCTGGCTCGCCTCCGGCCGACTGGACCGCCTGCTGGGGGTCAATGCGGTGCCCGCCGAGGTGCTGCGCCAACGGCCCGATGTGTACCGCGCGCAGCGCGAACTGGTGGCCGCCAGCGATGACGTGGGCGTGGCGCGCGCCGCCCTGCGACCGGGTCTCACGCTGCAGGGCAGCGTGTTGCGCAACCGCTTCTCGGGTGGCGGGCTGCAGTTCACCGCCAACTCCTGGTCGATCGGCCCCATCACCTTGAGCCTGCCGCTGCTGGGGCGCGATGCCTTGCGCGCCAGCGCCGACAGCGCGCAGGCTCGCTACGAGGCGGCCGCCAGCACCTACGCCAGCACGCTGCGCCGGGCCGTATCCGAAGTCGAGCAGTCGCTGGTGACGCTCTCCGGCCTGAGCGAGCGGCTGATGTCCACCGAGGCCGCCCAGGCCGGCTACAACCGCTCGTTCGAGGCCACCGAGGCGCGCTACCGCGTGGGGTTTGCCAACCTGAACGAGCTGGAGGAGGCCCGCCGGCTCAAGCTCAACGCCGACAGCAGTGTGGTGGCGCTGCAGCAGGAGCGCCTGAACGCCTGGCTTGAGCTCTACGTCGCCCTCGGCGGTGGCTTCGACCCGGCAGCCACGGCCGATGCCATGAACACCGACGACCCGAACAACGCGTCGAACAACGTTGCGAACCAACCCCGATGAACGCCCGATGAACGCCAACACCGAACCCCGACGTCGCTGGTTCTGGCCGCTCGCCGCGCTTGCCCTGGTGGCCCTCGTGCTGCTGGCCGTGTGGCTGCTGCGCCCCGCCGATGAAGCCCCCGCACCCTCCGCGGCTGCGACCACTGAAGCCCCGCGTCCTGCACTCACCGTCACCGTGGCCGAGCCACTGCGCGAGGCGCTGCCGGTGCGGCTGCAGGCCACCGGCGACATCGCCGCCTGGCAGGAAGCCAGCGTGGGCGCCGAGGTCAACGGGCTGCGCCTGTCCAGCGTGAACGTGAACGTGGGTGACGCGGTGCGCAAGGGCCAGGTGCTGGCCGAGTTCGTGCGCGAGACCACGCAGGCCGACAGCCTGCAGGCGCGTGCCAGCCTGATGCAGGCCGAGGCCAGCTACCTCAACGCCAAGGCCGACGCCGACCGCGCGCGCGCCATCGAGAACACCGGCGCACTGTCGCCGTCGCAGGTGGCGCAGTACCTCACGCAGGAGAAAGTGGCCTTCGCGCAATGGGAGGCCGCCAAGGCCGCGTTGAGCGCCACCGAGGTGCGCCTGGGCAACACGCGCGTGCTGGCGCCCGACGACGGCGTGATCTCGGCGCGCACGGCCACCGTGGGTGCGGTGGTGGGCGCCGGGCAGGAGCTGTTCCGACTGGTGCGCCAGGGCCGGCTCGAATGGCGCGGCGAGGTCACGCCGAGCGAAGTCGATCGCGTGAAGGTCGGCCAGGTGGTGCGCGTGACGGCCGCCACCGGGCGCGAGGTCGAGGGCAAGGTGCGCGCCATCGCCCCGGCCGCCAACCCGCAGACCCGCAACATCCTGGTGTTCGTGGACCTGCCGCGCCAGGCCGAGCTCAAGGCCGGCACTTTCGCGCGCGGTGCCTTCGACCTCGGTCAGGCCGAGGCACTCACCGTGGCCAGCGCCTCGGTGGTGGTGCGCGATGGCCACACGTTCGTGTTCGTGATCGATGCGCAAGGCCAGGCCGACCAGCGCAAGGTGCAGACCGGGCGCCGTGTCGGCGAGCGGGTGGAAATCGTCGGCGGCCTCAGGAGCGGCGAACGCGTGGCGGTGCAGGGCGCGGGCTTCCTCAACCAGGGCGATCTGGTGAAAGTCGTCCCATGAACGTCTCCGCCTGGTCCATCCGCAACCCGATTCCGGCGGCGATGCTGTTCGTCATGCTCACGCTGGCGGGGCTGTTCTCCTTCCAGCAGATGAAGGTGCAGAACTTTCCGGATCTGGACCTGCCCACCATCACCGTGGTCGCGTCGCTGCCGGGAGCCTCGCCAAACCAGCTCGAGAACGACGTCGCGCGCATCATCGAGAACAGCCTGGCCTCGCTGCAGGGCTTGAAGCACATCTACACCAAGGTGCAGGACGGCACGGTCTCGCTGACCGCCGAGTTCCGGATCGAGAAGGACACGCAGGAAGCGCTGGACGATGTGCGCTCGGCCGTGGCCAAGGTCCGCAGCGACCTGCCCACGGATCTGCGCGATCCGATCGTCAACAAGGTCGAGCTCGCCGGCGGCGCGGTGCTGGCCTACACCGTGGCGTCCGACAAGATGGACACCGAGGCGCTGTCCTGGTTCGTGGACAACGACGTGTCCAAGCTGCTGCTGTCGGTGTCCGGCGTGGGCGCCGTCAACCGCGTGGGCGGTGTGGACCGCGAGGTGCAGGTGCTGCTCGACCCGCTCAAGCTGCAGGCCCTGGGCACCACCGCCACCGACATTTCGCGCCAGCTTGCCAAGGTGCAGATCGAAAGCGCGGGCGGCCGGGTGGACCTGGGCGGCAGCCAGCAGCCGCTGCGCACGCTCTCGCAACTGGCGTCGGCCGAGGCGCTGGCGGGCATGGAGGTGGCACTCAGCGACGGCCGGCGTGTTCGTCTGGACCAGATCGCCACCGTGCGCGACACCGTGGCCGAACCCACGGCCGCGGCCTTCCTGGACGGCAAGCCGGTGGTCGGCTTCGAAGTGGCGCGCAGCCGCGGTGCGAGTGAGATCGAGGTGGGCGACGGCGTGCGTGCGAAGCTCAAGGCGCTGCAGGCGGCGCGGCCGGATCTGCAGATCACCGAGTCCTTCGATTTCGTCACGCCGGTGAAGGAAGAGTTCGACGCCTCGATGACGCTGCTCTACGAGGGCGCCCTTCTTGCGGTGCTGGTGGTGTGGCTGTTCCTGCGTGATTTCCGCGCCACCGTGGTTTCGGCGGTGGCGCTGCCGCTCTCCGCCATCCCGGCCTTCATCGGCATGCACTACCTGGGCTTCACCATCAACGTGGTCACGCTGCTGGCCATGTCGCTGGTGATCGGCATCCTGGTCGACGACGCCATCGTGGAGGTGGAAAACATCGTGCGCCACATGCGCATGGGCAAGACGCCGTACCAGGCCGCCATGGAAGCGGCCGACGAGATCGGGCTGGCGGTGATCGCCACCACCTTCACGCTGATCGCGGTGTTCCTGCCCACGGCCTTCATGGCGGGCATTCCGGGCAAGTTCTTCAAGCAGTTCGGCTGGACGGCCTCCCTTGCGGTGTTCGCCTCGCTGGTGGTGGCGCGCGCGCTCACGCCCATGATGGCGGCCTACCTGCTCAAGCCCTTCGTGCAGAAGGACATCCCACGCTGGATGGACACCAACCCGCTCACGCGAGCCATGTGGCGCTGGTCGCAGAACCAGGAGGAACCGGCCTGGCTGGACCGCTACCAGAACTGGGCACGCTGGTGCATCCGCCACCGCTGGATCACGAGCCTGGGCGCGGGCCTGTTCTTTGTCGGCTCGCTGATGCTCATTCCGCTGCTGCCGCAAGGCTTCATCCCGCCCGACGACAACTCGCAGACCCAGGTCTATCTGGAACTGCCGCCGGGCGCGACGCTGGAGCAGACCGTGGCCACCGCCGAACGCGCGCGCCAGCTCGTGGCCGCGGTGCCGCACGTGAAGTCGGTCTACACCACCATCGGCTCGGGCACCGCGGGCACCGACCCGTTCGCGCCGCAGGGCGCGGCCGAATCGCGCAAGGCCGCGCTCACCATCCAGCTCGCCCCGCGTGGCGAGCGCCCACGCAAGCAGGGCATCGAGAACCAGATTCGCGCCGCCATGTCCAATCTGCCCGGCGTGCGCAGCAAGGTGGGCCTGGGCGGCTCGGGTGAGAAATACATCCTCACGCTCACCGGCACCGATGCCAACGCGATGGCAACCGCAGCGCGCGAGGTCGAGCGCGACCTGCGCACCATCCGCGGCGTGGGCAGCATCCAGTCCACCGCGGCGCTGGTGCGCACCGAGATCATCGTCACACCCGATCTGGCGCGCGCCGCCGAACTCGGCGTCACCAGTTCGGCCATCGCCGAGACGCTGCGCATCGCCACCGTGGGCGACTACGACAACGCGCTGCCCAAGATGAACCTGCCGCAGCGGCAGGTGCCGATCGTGGTGAAACTCGACATCGGTGCGCGCCAGGACCTGGACGTGCTGCGCCGCCTGGCCGTGCCGGGCGCCAAGGGTCCGGTGATGCTGGAGCACGTGGCCTCGCTCGAGTTCGGTGGCGGCCCGGCCGTGATCGATCGCTACGACCGCGCGCGCAACATCAACTTCGAGGTCGAACTTGCGGGCATTGCGCTGGGCGACATGAAGAACGCGGTGGACAAGCTGCCAAGCCTGCGCAACCTGCCGCCCGGCGTGTCGGTGCTGGAGATCGGCGACGCGGAAGTGCAGGGCGAGTTGTTCGCGAGCTTCGCGCTGGCCATGCTCACCGGCGTGCTGTGCATCTACATCGTGCTGGTGCTGCTCTTCAAGGCCTTCCTGCACCCGTTCACCATTCTCGCGGCGCTGCCGCTGTCGCTCGGCGGGGCCTTCGTGGCGTTGTTGCTCACCAACAAGAGTTTTTCCATGCCCTCGCTGATCGGCCTGATCATGCTCATGGGCGTGGCGACCAAGAACTCGATCCTGCTGGTGGAGTACGCGATCGAGGCGCGGCGCCAGCACGGGATGTCGCGGCTCGACGCGATCCTCGATGCGTGCCACAAGCGTGCTCGCCCGATCGTGATGACCACCATCGCCATGGGCGCGGGCATGTTGCCGATCGCCGTCGGTTGGGGCGCAGCCGATGGGAGCTTTCGCTCGCCCATGGCGGTGGCCGTCATCGGCGGCCTCATCACCTCGACGTTCCTGAGCCTGCTCGTGATCCCGGCGGTGTTCACCATCGTGGATGACGTGGCACTGTGGTTCGCTCGTGTGTTCCATCGCCGCGATGCGTCGATGCCGCCCGCGTCACCGACCGCAACGGGCGCCGCACAATAGCGGCCCATGCGCCTACGCCACATCGAGGTCTTCAACGCCGTCATGCTCACCGGCAGCGTGAGTGCGGCGGCCCGCATGATCAACGTGACGCAGCCGGCGGTGAGCCGCACACTGCAGCACGCCGAGCTGCAGCTGGGCTTCCCGCTGTTCCAGCGCGCGGGTGGGCGCCTGGTGCCCACGGCCGAGGCGCAGACGCTGTACCCACACATCGAGCGTTTGTTCGCCCAACTCGATGAGGTGCAACGCCTGGCCGGCAACCTCAAGGCCGGGCGCAGCCAGGGCGAGTTGCGCGTGCTGACCGTGCTGGGGCTGAGCCACGAGGTATTTCCCCGTGCGATGCGGTTGTTCCGTGAGAAGCATCCCGAGGTGCTGGTGCACCACCAGGCGCAGCATTCGGTGCAGATCGTCTCCTCGCTCGTGCTGCAGGAGGCCGATCTCGGCTATGTGTTCAGCGCCGCCTCACACCCGGCATTGGCGCAGGAGCGACTGGCCGAGCGGCGGGTGATGGCGGTGCTGCCCAAAGGCCTGTTGCCGCCGCGCGCGCTCAAGGCCGGCAGCATCGGCTGGGCGCAGCTGGCCCGACTGCCCGTGATTGCGCTCGACGGTCAGGACCCGCTTGGCCTGCAGCTGGCCCACACCCTGCGCGACCACAACCTGGGCCTGCAGCCGGTGATGACGGTGCAGACCTACCACGTGGCGCTGGCGCTGGCGCACCATGGTGTGGGCGTGGCGCTGGTGGAGGGCTGCACCGCGGCCTCGGCCGACCCGACGAAGGTGGACGTACTGCCGCTGGAGCCGGCGATCGCCACCACCGTGCACATGCTGCGCCCGACGGCGCGCCCGCACTCGGTGGTGGCGCGCAGCTTCACGCGCTGTGTGCAGCAAGCCCTGCAGCAGATCGGCTGAGCCCCGCGGGCGTCCGGTTCTCCAGCCCGCGCGGGCCACCCACGGCACCTTGCAGCAGGTGCGACACGCGTTGCGCACTGCCCGCGGCGAGCGTGAAACCAAGTGCGCCATGCCCGGCGTTGAACAGCAGGTTTTCCGGTGCACCCTGCACCTGACCCAGGATGGGCACGCCGGTGGGTGTGGCCGGGCGCAGGCCGGCCCAGGCCTGCACGTCGTTGCCGCTCATGGCCAGCGGGAACACCTCGCTGGCGGCACGGCGCAACTGCGCGACGCGCGCGGGGTCGATGCGGGCATCGTGGCCGGCCAGTTCGGCCAGGCCGGCGACGCGCAAGCGCGAGCCCAGGCGTGCAAAGACCACCTTGCGCTGTGCGTCGGTGACGCTCACGGCCGGCGCCAGCCCGCCGGCCTCGGGCACACCCAGCGTGAGGCTGTAGCCCTTGAGCGGATACACCGGCACCGACACACCGAGCCGGCTCGCAAAGCCCGCCACCCCGCTGCCCAAGGCCGCCACGAAGGCGTCCGCCTCGATCCAGTGCCCGCCCGCCTGCACGGCCACCAGTCGCTCGCCTTCGCGGCGCAGCGCACCCACCGCGTCGCCCAGCACGAAGCGCACACCGCGCGCCTGCAGCACACCGTGCAACGCATCGCACAGACGCGCGCAGTCGGCCGCGCACTCCCCGGGCGTGTGGATGCCCCCCACATGGCGCGCTGCGCTGCCTGCCAGCGCGGGTTCGATCTTCAGGCACTCGGCCAGCGTGAGCGCGTGCTGTTCGGCGCCGCCGAGCACGCGTTGCAATTCAAGCTGACGGCGGGCGGCGGCAAAGGCAGCTTCGCTGCCGTACATCACGAGCTTGCCGCTGCGTTGGTGGTCGCAATCGGCCCGGGTGTCGGCCAGCAGGCGCTGCAGCACGTCGCGGCTTTCCTCGGCCAGGGCCAGCAGCCGGGCCGTGCTGCGTGCGGACACATCCGCGCGGCAGGCAGCCAGGAACCGCAGGCCCCAGGCCCATTGCTGTGGGTCCAGCCTCAGCCGCAGGGAGAACGGCGACTCCCGCGACAGCAGCAGCTTGGGCAACTGGGCCCAGATGGAGGGGTCGGCCAGCGGCTGTACGTAGGCGTAGCTGAGCTGCGCGCCATTGGCCAGGCTGGCTCCCTCGCCCGGGCGCCGCTGGTCGATCACGATCACCTCGAAACCGTCGCGCTGGAGTTGCCAGGCGGTGGCCAGGCCGACGATGCCGGCCCCGAGCACGGCGACGCGTCGAGGGCGGTTCAGGGTCAGGGCAGGGGGGTTGTGCATGGTGCGCAACTCTAGGGGTTAACCCGGGCGTGCGCACATGCAGATCGCACGGCGGCCCATGCCCGGAACTCATGGGCCAGTGGTGCGGCACATAACCTGGCGGCATGGGGCGGGCTCACAAAAGCATGTTCACAGGCGGGCCAGGTGCCTAGACTGGCGGCTCCTCACCCCAACGCATGCCGCCATGCAAGCCACCCGCGTCTTCCACCGCCACCTTCACCAGGAAATGCCCTTTGCCGTGAGCGGTCAGGGCATCACGATCACCGACAGCCAGGGCAAGTCCTACCTCGACGCCTCGGGCGGTGCCGCGGTGTCGTGCCTGGGGCATGGCCACCCCGATGTGATCGCGGCCATGCACGCGCAGATCGATCAACTGGCCTACGCGCACACCAGCTTCTTCACCACCGCCGTGGCCGAAGAACTGGCCGACACCCTGATCGACACCGCGCCCGCGGGCATGAGCAACGTGTACTTCGTAAGCGGTGGTTCCGAGGCCGTGGAGGCCGCGCTCAAGATGGCGCGCCAGTACTTCGTGGAGATCGGCCAGCCGCAACGCAAGCACTTCATCGCGCGGCGCCAGAGCTACCACGGCAACACCTTGGGTGCGCTGGCGGTGGGTGGCAACGCCTGGCGGCGCGAGCAGTTCAAGCCGCTGCTGATCGATGTCGAGCACGTCTCACCCTGCTACGAGTACCGCGACAAACGTGCCGATGAAACGCCGGAACAGTACGGCCAGCGTCTGGTGGCCGAGCTGGAGGCCACCATCGAGCGTCTGGGCGGCGAGAACGTGATCGCCTTCGTCGCGGAAACCGTGGGCGGCGCCACCGCTGGCGTGCTGACGCCGGTGCCGGGCTACTTCAAGGCCATCCGCGCGCTGTGCGACCGCCACGGCATCCTGCTGATCCTCGACGAAGTGATGTGCGGCATGGGCCGAACCGGCACGCTGCACGCCTGCGAGCAGGACAGCGTGGTGCCCGACCTGCTCACCATCGCCAAGGGCCTGGGCGGCGGTTACCAGCCCATCGGCGCGGTGCTGGCGCAGGCGAAGCTGGTGGACGCCTTCCGACAGGGCAGTGGCCTGTTCCAGCACGGCCACACCTACCTGGGCCATGCGGTGGCCTGCGCCGCAGCGCTGGCGGTGCAGCGCGTCATCCAGCGCGACGGCCTGCTGGCGCAGGTGCGCGAACGCGGCCGCACGTTGCAAGGCCTTTTGCAAGACGCGTTTGGCGCGCACCCGCACGTCGGCGACATCCGGGGCCGCGGGCTGTTCTGGGGCGTGGAGCTGGTGGCAGACCGCGCCAGCAAGCAGTGGTTCGACCCGGCCCTCAAGCTGCACGCACGCATCAAGCGCGCCGCCATGGCCGAGGGCCTGATGGTCTACCCCATGGGCGGCACGGTCGACGGCCGCTGCGGCGACCACGTGCTGCTCGCGCCGCCCTTCATCAGCACGCCCGACGAGCTGGGCCAGATCGTGCAGCGCCTGCAGCGCGCCATCGATCGGACACTGGCCGGCGTGGCCTTGGCCGCGGCCTGATCCCATGCGGCCTTTGCATACTCTGCCGGGGTAAACCCCCGCTTGCTGCGACGAGGGGGCGGCCTGGCTTGCTTTAGCATTCACCCCCTGCGCACATGGGCCCCACAAGGGCCCGACGCTTTCCCAACCACCAGTGACCTGCAGGAGAACACACCATGAAGAAACTCACCGCCTGCCTCAGCGCCGTGGCCGCATCGGCCGCGTTGATGGCACCCGCCGCACCGGCCTTTGCGCAAGCGAAGTTCATGACCATCGGCACCGGTGGCGTGACCGGCGTCTACTACGCTGCCGGCGGCGCCATCTGCCGTCTGGTGAACAAGGACCGCGCCAAGCACAACATTCGCTGCTCGGTGGAGTCCACTGGCGGCTCGGTGTTCAACGTCAACACCATCAAGGCCGGCGAGCTCGACCTGGGCTTTGCGCAGTCCGACGTGCAGTTCAACGCCACGAAGGGTGTGGGCCAGTTCAAGGACGCCGGTGCCTACGGTGATCTGCGCGCGGTGTTTGCCGTGCACCCCGAGCCCTTCACGGTGGTCGCCCGCAAGGAAGCGAACATCACCAAATTCGAAGACTTCAAGGGCAAGCGCTTCAACGTCGGCAACCCGGGCTCGGGCACGCGCTCCTCGATGGAAGAGCTGCTGGGCGCCATGGGCTGGAAATTGTCCGATTTCTCGTTGGCGTCCGAACTGAAGGCCGACGAACATGGCCCGGCGCTGTGCGACGGCAAGATCGACGGTTTCTTCTACGCTGTGGGCCACCCCAGCGCCAACATCCAAGATCCGACCACCTCGTGCGGCGCCAAGCTCGTGTCCATCACCGGCCCGGCCGTGGACAAGCTGGTTGCCGAGAAGCCCTATTACGCCAAGGTCACGCTGGCCGGTGGCCTGTACCCCAACAACCCGCAACCCACCACCACCTATGGCGTGACCGCCACCGTGGTGGCCTCCACCAAGACGCCGGCAGACACGGTGTACCAGGTGGTCAAGGCAGTGTTCGACAACTTTGACGAGTTCAAGAAGCTGCACCCGGCGCTGGCCAACCTGACGCCCGAGGGCATGGTCAAGGACGGTCTGAGCGCGCCGCTGCACGAAGGCGCTGCCCGCTACTACAAGGAAAAAGGCTGGATCAAGTGATGAGCGGGGCCCATCCCCTGGTGGAAGGGCCCCATCTCTCCAACATGGCGAAGGCAGGCTTCGCCATTTTTTTTGACCGATCCCGTTTCTTTCCCCGGAGCGCACCACCATGAGCACCGACATCGAAAAAGCCCCGGAAGCGCTGCAACAACTCGTGGCCGACAGCGACACCGGCGGGCGCAAGCCCACCGGCATCACGGCCGGCATCATCTTCACAGCGGCCCTGTTGTGGGCCTTGTTCCAGTTCTGGTACGCCTCGCCGCTGCCCTTCGAGCTGGGCTTCGGCATCCTCAATGACACCGAGGCGCGCGCCATCCACCTGGCGTTCGCGCTTTTCCTGGCCTTCCTGGCATGGCCGGCCTTCAAGTGGTCGCCCCGCAAGCACGTGCCGGTGGTCGACTGGGTGCTCGCGCTGGCGGGCGCCTTCGCGGCGGCCTACCTGATGCTCTTCTACGCCGAGCTGGCCACGCGCCCCGGCCAGCCCAACACGACGGACATCGTGGTGGCCACCATCGGCCTGGTGCTGCTGCTGGAGGCCACACGCCGCGCCGTGGGTTGGCCGATGGCCGCACTGGCGGCGATCTTCATCGCCTACAGCATGCTCGGGCCCTTCCTGCCGGACGTGCTGGCGCACAAGGGCGCTTCGCTCAACAGGTTGCTGTCGCACATGTGGCTCACCACCGAGGGTGTGTTCGGCATCGCGCTCGGCGTGTCGGCCGGAACCATCTTCGTCTACGTGCTGTTCGGTGCGCTGCTCGATCGCGCGGGCGGTGGCAACTACATGATGCAGGTGAGCTTTGCGGCGCTGGGCCACCTGCGCGGCGGCCCGGCCAAGGTGGCGGTGGTGTCGTCGGCACTCAACGGCATGATCTCCGGCAGCTCGGTGTCCAACGTCGTCTCGGGCGGCATCTTCACCATCCCGCTCATGAAGAAAGCGGGCTACGGCGGCATCAAGGCCGGTGCCATCGAGACCATGAGTTCGGTCAACGGCCAGATCATGCCGCCCGTCATGGGCGCCGCCGCGTTCCTGATGGTCGAGTACGTGGGCATACCGTACGCCGAGATCGTCAAGCACGCCTTCCTGCCGGCCACGCTCTCCTACATCGGCCTGCTCTACATCGTGCACCTGGAGGCGCTCAAGCTCGGCATGAACCCGATCGTGAACGTCGCACCCAAGCCCTGGCGCGTGCGGCTGATGCGCAACCTGATCGGCATCAGCGGCAGCATCGCCGTGGTGTGCGCGATCTACTACCTGATCCTGGGCCTCAAGGCCGCGCTCGGTGCGGTCGCGCCCTACGCGGTGGGCGCGGTGGTGCTGGGCCTGTACCTGTTCTCGGTGCAGCAGGCCGCGCGCAGCCCCGATCTGCCGGACGACATCGACATCGAGAACCCCAAGCCGCTGCAGACCTGGCCCACGGTGCGCGCCGGCCTGCACTACATCATGCCGATCGCGGTGCTGATCTGGTGCCTGATGGTCGAGGTCATGTCGCCCGCGCTCTCGGCCTTCTGGGCTGTGGTCACGCTGGTGGTGCTGATGCTCACGCAAGGGCCTTTGATCGCCTTGTTCCGGGGTGTCCCGGCGCCCGGCGCCTGGAAGGCGGGCTTCGATTCGGTCGTGAGTGGCTTTACCGACGGCTCGCGCAACATGATCGGCATCGGCGTGGCCACGGCCACTGCGGGTGTCATCGTGGGGGCCATCACGCTCACCGGCCTGGGCCTGCGAATGACGGAGTTCGTGGAGTTCGTGGCGCAGGGCAACGTGATGGCGATGCTGCTCTTCATCGCCTTCGTCTGCCTTGTGCTCGGCCTGGGCGTGCCCACCACGGCCAACTACGTGCTGGTGGCTACGCTGATGGCCCCAGTGGTGGTGGAGCTCGGTGCGCAGAGCGGCCTGATCATTCCGCTGATCGCGGTGCACCTGTTCGTCTTCTACTACGGGATCATGGGTGACATCACGCCTCCGGTGGGGCTGGCGACATTCGCGGCGTCGGCCATTTCGGGCGAAGACTCCATCAAGACCGGCGTGCAGGGCGCTGTCTATGCGCTGCGCACCGTGATCCTGCCCTTCATCTGGATCTTCAACCCGCAACTGCTGCTGATCGACGTGCATGGCTGGGGCGAACTCATCCGCGTGATTGCGGCTTGCACGCTGGCCACGCTGGTGTTCGCGGCGGTCACCATGTTCTGGTTCCGTGTGAAGAACCGCTGGTGGGAGACCGTGCTGCTGGCCGTGGCGGTTGTGCTGCTGTTTCGCCCCGACGCCTTCATGGACCGGCTCTACGCTCCCAACCAGAGTGTGTCGCCAGCCCAGGTGTTCGACGTGGCGCGCGATCGGCCCGCCAACGACCGAGTGGTGATGGTGATCCAGGGCATGACGATTGAAGGTGACGACATCACCAAGACCGTTGCAGTGCAACTCGGCGACGCGGGCCCTGATGGTCGCAAGCGCCTGGCCGATGCAGGCCTGCAACTCGTGCCGCTGGGAGACCAGATGCAGATCGGCGCCATCAAGTTCGGCTCGCGTGCGGCCAAGTCCGGCTTCGAGCAGGGTTGGGACGTGAAGGAGGTCCTGGTGCCGTCAGAGCGTCCTTCGACGCACTGGTTCTACCTGCCTGCGCTGCTGCTGGTGGCCCTGGTGTGGTGGAACCAGGGCCGACGCCTGAAGCCTGGCCTGCGCACCGCGGTGGCTTGAGGGAGCATGACGCGCATTGCCCTGATCCACGCGCTGGCCCATTCGGTCGCGCCCATCAACGAGGCGATGGCGCGCGACTGGCCCGAGGCGCTGCGCATGAACCTGCTCGACGACAGCCTGTCGGCCGATCTCGCGCGCGAGGGCCGCGGGCTGGACGCGGCCATGCACGCGCGCTTCGAGGCGCTGACTGCGTACGCCGAATCGACGGGGGTGCAAGGCATCCTGTTCACCTGCTCGGCCTTCGGCCCGTGCATCGAGGCCGCGGCGGCGCGCCGCCCGCACCTGCCGGTGCTCAAGCCCAACGAGGCCATGGTCGACGAGGCGGTCGCCCTCGCTGCCGGCGCGCCAATCGGCCTGCTCGCCACCTTCGGCCCGACGCTGCAGTCGATGCCGCCGGAATTTCCGGCTGGCGTCTCGCTGCACACGGCACTGGCCGGGGGCGCGCTGGACGCTCTCAACGCGGGCGATGGCGCCGCGCACGACGCGCGGGCGGTCGAGGCGGCGCTTGCCCTGAAGGCACAGGGCTGCGCGGTGATCGCGCTGGCGCAGTTCAGCCTGGCGCGGGCCGCCGCCGCGGTGCAGGCGGCCACCGGCCTGCCGGTGCTCACCACGCCGGACAGCGCGATCCGCAAATTGCGCCGCCTGGCGGCTTGACGGCGCCCGTCGGGCACC
Organism: Hydrogenophaga intermedia; assembly: GCF_023715105.1. Lineage (GTDB taxonomy): Bacteria > Pseudomonadota > Gammaproteobacteria > Burkholderiales > Burkholderiaceae_C > Hydrogenophaga > Hydrogenophaga intermedia_A. The sequence continues at coordinate 150,108 of NZ_JAMBNO010000008.1, forward strand.
CGTGCCCCGGCTACAATCGCGGGTTTCCGTGAGAGGGCTGCCCGCCCCGCTGGGCGCCGCCCCGGCGGCGCGAGACTCCCTTGCGGCGCGCGGGTGGCGAAATTGGTAGACGCACCAGGTTTAGGTCCTGACGCCAGCAATGGTGTGGGGGTTCGAGTCCCCCCCCGCGCACCAGCCCCACGGAAGCCCCGATTTCCTGCGCCGGCCCGAACTGCCGGTCTTCCCTTTGGAGAACACCATGACCGTGACCGTTGAAACCCTGGAGAAGCTGGAGCGCAAGATCACGCTGACGCTGCCTGCCGACGTCATCCAGAACGAGGTGGCCGCGCGCCTCAAGCGCATCGCCCGCGACGTCAAGATGGACGGCTTTCGCCCCGGCAAGGTGCCGATGAACGTGGTGGCCCAGCGCTACGGCTATTCGGTGCACTACGAGGTCATGAACGACAAGGTGGGCGAGGCCTTCGCCACCGCGGCCAACGAAGCGCAACTGCGCGTGGCTGGCCAGCCCCGCATCACCGAGAAGGAAGGCGCGCCCGAAGGCCAGCTGGCCTTCGACGCGGTCTTCGAGGTCTACCCCGAGGTCAAGATCGGCGATCTGACCGGTGCCAAGGTCGAGAAGTTGGATGCGTCGGTCGACGAAGCTGCCATCGAGCGCACCCTGGACATCCTGCGCAAGCAGCGCCGCACCTTCGCGCAGCGCGCCCAGGATCAGGCCGCCCAGGACGGCGACCGCGCCACCATCGACTTCGAAGGCAAGATCGACGGCGAGCCCTTCGAGGGCGGCAAGGCCGAGGCCTTCCAGTTCATCGTCGGTGACGGCCAGATGCTCAAGGAGTTCGAAGATGCCGTGCGCGGCATGAAAACCGGCGAGAGCAAGACCTTCCCGCTGGCCTTCCCGGCCGATTACCACGGCAAGGACGTGGCGGGCAAGACGGCCGACTTCCTGGTCACGGTCAAGAAACTCGAAGCCGCCCACCTGCCCGCCGTCGATGAAGCGCTGGCCAAGTCGCTGGGCATTGCCGACGGCACGGTGGAAGGCTTGCGCGCCGACATCCGCAAGAACCTCGAGCGCGAAGTCAAGTTCCGCCTGCAGGCCCGCAACAAGGCCGCCGTGATGGACGCGCTCGTGGCCGTGGCCGAACTCGATCTGCCCAAGTCCGTGGTGCAGTCCGAGCTGGATCGCCTGGTCGAGGGTGCCCGTGCCGATCTCAAGCAGCGCGGTATCAAGGACGCCGAGAAGGCCCCGATCCCCGACGAGCTGTTCCGCCCGCAGGCCGAGCGCCGCGTGCGCCTGGGCCTGGTGGTGGCCGAGCTGGTCAAGGCCAACGAACTGCACGCCAAGCCCGAGCAGATCAAGGCCCACATCGAAGAGCTGGCCGCTTCCTACGAGAAGCCGGCCGACGTGATCCGCTGGTACCAGAGCGACAACCGCCGCATGGCCGAGGTCGAGGCCATCGTGATCGAGAACAACGTGACCGAATTCGTGCTGTCCAAGGCCCAGGTCGAGAACAAGACCGTGGCTTTTGACGAACTGATGGCGCAGTCCTGATCGACGCATCGGTCACGCAGGGAGGGCGGACGCGTTCCGCCCTCTTTTTTTTGCCTCGACCGGCCCCACCTACCTGCGCCAGCCCCAAGCGACGCGGGCCATGGCCCCACCGCCGGTGGGCGTTGTGATGGGTTGGTTACAGTAGGGTCACGTCACTCGCCGCAGAAGCGGTGCATCCGGAGAAACGCATGAGCGCAATGGACATCCAAGGCCTGGGCATGGTCCCCATGGTCATCGAACAATCGGGCCGCGGCGAACGCGCCTACGACATCTACTCGCGCCTGCTCAAGGAGCGTGTGATCTTCCTGGTCGGCCCCGTGAACGACCAGACGGCCAACCTGGTGGTGGCCCAGCTGCTGTTCCTGGAAAGCGAGAACCCCGACAAGGACATCTCGTTCTACATCAACTCGCCGGGTGGTTCGGTGAGCGCCGGCATGGCGATCTTCGACACCATGAACTTCATCAAGCCCGATGTGTCCACGCTGTGCGTGGGCATGGCCGCGAGCATGGGCGCGTTCCTGCTGGCCGCGGGTGCCAAGGGCAAGCGCTTTGCACTGCCGAACTCCAAGGTCATGATCCACCAGCCGCTGGGCGGCACCCAGGGTCAGGCCACCGAGATCGAGATCCACGCCCGCGAGATCCTCAAGACCCGCGAACAGCTCAACAAGATTCTGGCCGACCGCACCGGCCAGCCGCTGGAGAAGATCGAGCGCGACACCGAGCGCGACTACTACCTGAGCGCGGCCGAGTCGGCCGAGTACGGGCTGATCGACCGCGTGATCGAAAGACGCCCGACGGCCGGCTGACGCACCGGTGATGGGCGGCAGATCGCGGGATTTGCCGTCCATTTCCACCGTTTGGCCCGGTCGACCCTTGAACTATCATTGATCACCGTTTTCCCCTTCTAGCGACCATGGCCGACAAGAAAGCCGCCTCCAGCGAAAAAGCGCTGTATTGCTCCTTCTGCGGCAAAAGCCAGCACGAGGTCAAGAAGCTGATCGCCGGTCCCTCGGTGTTCATCTGCGACGAGTGCATCGACCTGTGCAACGACATCATTCGTGACGAGTTGCCCGGGGTCGAGTCGGTCAAGGCGTCTGCCGACGACCTGCCCACGCCAGCACTGCTCAAGTCCAACCTCGACAACTACGTGATCGGCCAGGACGCCGCCAAGCGCGCACTGGCTGTGGCCGTCTATAACCACTACAAGCGCCTGCGCCACAAGCAGGCCTCGCGCAAGGAAGAGGTCGAACTCGCCAAGAGCAACATCCTGCTGATCGGCCCCACGGGTTCGGGCAAGACGCTGCTCGCCCAGACCATGGCGCGCATGCTCAACGTGCCCTTCGTGATGGCCGACGCCACCACGCTCACCGAGGCGGGCTACGTGGGCGAAGACGTCGAGAACATCGTCGCCAAGTTGCTGCAGAGCTGCAACTACGACATCGAGCGTGCGCAGCAGGGCATCGTCTACATCGACGAGATCGACAAGATCACGCGCAAGTCCGACAACCCCTCGATCACGCGCGACGTGTCGGGCGAGGGCGTGCAGCAGGCGCTGCTCAAGCTGATCGAAGGCACCATGGCCAGCGTGCCGCCGCAGGGCGGGCGCAAGCACCCCAACCAGGATTTCCTGCAGGTCGACACGACCAACATCCTCTTCATCTGCGGCGGCGCGTTCGCCGGGCTGGAGAAGGTGATCGAGGCGCGCACCGAGGCCTCGGGCATCGGTTTTGGCGCCACCGTGCGCAGCAAGCAGCAGCGCAGCCTGACCGACGTGTTCCGCGAGGTCGAGCCCGAGGACCTGATCAAGTACGGCCTGATCCCCGAGCTCGTGGGTCGTCTGCCCGTGATCGCGGCGCTCGCCGAACTCAGCGAAGACGCGCTGGTCGACATCCTCACCCAGCCGAAGAATGCGGTGGTCAAGCAATTCTCGCGCCTGCTCTCGATGGAGGGCGCCGAGCTCGAGGTGCGACCGGCCGCGCTCAAGGCCATTGCCCGCAAGGCGCTGGCGCGCAAGACCGGCGCCCGCGGATTGCGCTCCATACTGGAAAACGCGCTGATCGACACCATGTTCGAGCTGCCTGGCTTGAACAACGTCGAGAAGGTGGTGGTCGATGAGTCGACCATCGAAGAAAACAAACCGCCGCTGCTGGTCTACCGCGAAGCGGCCAAGCAGGCCTGATACCCATCGAGGTCGATATGTCCGGTCAAACCCCCCTGCCCAGCACCCCCGTCGAGCTGCCGCTGCTGCCGTTGCGCGACGTCGTGGTGTTCCCCCACATGGTCATCCCGCTGTTCGTGGGCCGGCCCAAGAGCATCAAGGCCCTGGAGGCCGCGATGGAAGGCGAGCGCCGCATCATGCTGGTGGCTCAGAAAGCCGCTGCAAAGGACGAGCCCTCGGTCGAGGACATGTTCGAGATGGGCTGCGTCGCCTCCATCCTGCAGATGCTCAAGCTGCCGGACGGCACCGTGAAGGTGCTGGTCGAAGGTGTGCAGCGCGCCAAGGTGCTGTCCATCAATGACGGCGAGACCCACTTCGTCGCCAACGTCACCCCGATCGACCCGGCCAACGAGCGCGCCGCGGCCCCGGTCAATGAGCTGGAAGCGCTGCGCCGGGCTGTGATGCAGCAGTTCGACCAGTACGTCAAGCTCAACAAGAAGATTCCGTCGGAGATTCTCACCTCGATCTCCAGCATCGACGACCCGGGGCGTCTGGCCGACACCATCGCCGCACACCTGCCGCTCAAGCTCGAGAACAAGCAGGTCGTGCTTGACCTCGATCCGGTGGTCAAGCGCCTGGAGAACCTGTTCGAGCAACTCGAGCGCGAGGTCGACATCCTCAACGTCGACAAGAAGATCCGCGGACGCGTCAAGCGCCAGATGGAGAAGAACCAGCGCGACTTCTACCTCAACGAACAGGTCAAGGCGATCCAGAAGGAGCTTGGTGAAGGCGAAGAGGGCGCCGACATCGAAGAGATCGAGAAGAAGATCAAGGCCGCGCGCATGCCGGCCGAGGCACGCAAGAAGGCCGACGGCGAGCTCAAGAAGCTCAAGCTCATGTCGCCCATGTCGGCCGAGGCCACGGTGGTGCGCAACTACATCGACGTGCTCGTGGGCCTGCCCTGGAGCAAGAAAACCAAGATCAAGCACGACCTGGCCTACGCCGAAGAAGTGCTCAACGCCGATCACTACGGCCTCGAGAAGGTCAAGGACCGCATCCTCGAGTACCTCGCGGTGCAGCAACGCGTCGACAAGGTCAAGGCGCCCATCCTGTGCCTCGTGGGCCCGCCGGGCGTGGGCAAGACCTCGCTCGGTCAGTCGGTGGCCAAGGCCACGGGCCGCAAGTACGTGCGCATGGCCCTGGGTGGCATGCGCGACGAGGCCGAGATCCGCGGCCACCGCCGCACCTACATCGGCGCCATGCCGGGCAAGGTGCTGCAAAGCCTGAACAAGGTGGGCACGCGCAATCCGCTGTTCCTGCTCGACGAGATCGACAAGCTCGGCACCGACTTCCGCGGCGATCCCTCGAGCGCGCTGCTCGAGGTGCTCGACCCCGAGCAGAACCATACGTTCGGCGACCACTACGTGGAAGTCGACTTCGACCTGTCCGATGTGATGTTCGTCGCGACCTCGAACTCGATGAACATTCCGCCGGCACTGCTGGACCGCATGGAGGTCATCCGCCTCTCGGGCTACACCGAGGACGAGAAAGTCAACATCGCGGTGCGCTACCTGTTGCCCAAGCAGTTGAAGAACAACGGCATCAAGGACGGCGAGATGGACGTGCGCGAAGACGCGGTCCGCGACATCGTGCGCTACTACACGCGCGAAGCCGGCGTGCGTTCGCTCGAGCGCGAACTCTCCAAGATCTGCCGCAAGGTGGTCAAGGGCCTGCTGCTCAAGAAATTCACGCCCACCGTCGTGGTGACGGCCGAGAACCTGAGCGAGTTCCTGGGTGTGCGCAAGTACAGCTACGGCCGTGCCGAGCAGCAGAACCAGGTGGGTCAGGTGGTCGGCCTGGCGTGGACGGAGGTCGGCGGCGACCTGCTGACCATCGAAGTGGCCACCATGCCTGGCAAGGGTGCCACCACCCGCACCGGTTCACTGGGCGACGTGATGAAGGAATCGGTGGAGGCCGCGCGCACCGTGGTGCGCAGCCGCTCGCGCATGCTGGGCATCAAGGACGAGATGTTCGACAAGCGCGACATCCACATCCACGTGCCCGACGGCGCCACGCCCAAGGACGGCCCGAGCGCCGGCATTGCGATGACGACGGCCATGGTGTCTGCGCTGACCGGTATTCCGGTGCGGGCCGATGTCGCGATGACCGGCGAGATCACGCTGCGTGGCGAGGTCACGGCCATCGGCGGGCTCAAGGAAAAACTGCTGGCGGCGCTGCGTGGCGGCATCAAGACGGTGGTGATTCCCGAAGAGAACGTGAAGGACCTCGCCGAGATTCCGGACAACGTGAAGCAGGGCCTGGAGATCATCCCGGTGAAGTGGATCGACAAGGTGTTGTCGATCGCGCTGGAGCGCCAACCCGTGCCCCTGACCGACGAAGAAGTGGCGGCCCAGATGGCCGCCGCCCAGGTGCGCTCGGCCGCTGCCGAAGGGGACGCCGTCAAGCACTGAAAAAGTTGCCTGGGCTTGAAGGGGGCGCATTTTTTGCGCTATACTTCCAGCTTCTGCAAAACGCTCGGTTTTGCGGAAAAACGCGGGAATAGCTCAGTTGGTAGAGCGCAACCTTGCCAAGGTTGAGGTCGCGAGTTCGAACCTCGTTTCCCGCTCCAGATTCGCAACCAGGGAAGCCCTGCTTCCCGCGCAGAAAGGGAAGCACAGCTTCCCTTTTTTGTCGGATGCACGAACCGGCGCGTTAGCAAAGCGGTTATGCAACGGATTGCAAATCCGTCTAGGGCGGTTCGACTCCGCCACGCGCCTCCAGAACCACCGTCAAACCCTGCCCGCCCGGTGCTGGCGGGGTTTGCTTTTTTCACCTGCGACAATGCGGCTGCGGCCCGTGGCCTCGATGGTGAAATTGGTAGACACAGCGGACTTAAACTCCGCCGCTTTCCCGCAAGGGGGCGTACCGGTTCGACCCCGGTTCGAGGCACCAACGCCAGGTCAATGCCGGTCCTGCCGGCGGAGTGAGATTCATGAGCAGCCGATTCGACGCCCCCTTCGAGATTCACGTGCATGGCGATGTGCCGCTGCGGACCGACGTCGCGTACGAGCAGATCCAGGAAGCGCTCAAGCCTTTGTGGCAGTACGCGGGCGCGCGCTCGCTGGCCGCTGCAGCGGCCAGCAGCTACGAGGACGAGCCCGGTATCCGCTTCGAGGCCGACAGCCACACCTTGCAGATCTGCTGGACCGTCAATGGTGACGAGGATTTCCGTCAGGCGATCGAGGATGCCTGCATGGGTCTCAACGAAATCGCTTCTGCCGGTGCGCCGCTGGAGGTGTCGTTCTATGACACCGAGTTCGATGAGGAAGACGACAGCGGCGAGGAAGAGGCCCGCGACGATTTCATCATGTGCTTCGTCGGCCCGACGCCCGCGGCCATCATGCAGGTGCAGCGTGACCTGCTCGTGCAGGACGTGGTGCAGGTCATGGAGCGCCACTTCGACGCGTCCGAACTCGGCGACGTGGTGGCCTCGATCGACAAGCTCTTCAACCAACGCTTCGACGCGCTGGTGAACTCCATGCAGCTGGGCAAGCCGCCGCGCGGCCATGGCCCGTCGGGTCACGGCGGCCCGCGCAAGCCACGCCACCTGCACTGACAGCGAGTCGCCCGCGCCGCGCTGCGCGCGACCCACTTGAGGGGGCAATGCCCACGGACCGGCAGAGCCCGATCCGTGGCGTTTGTCGGCAATGCACGCGCCCCGAATAGACTTCGGGGCATTGCGCCCCTTGGGCGCGCCTGCGGAGTCTGCATGGCCTTCTTCTCCACCGATGCCCTGAACACCGGCGTGCGCAAGCGCGAGGTGTTCGGCTGGGCGATGTACGACTTCGCCAACTCAGGCTACACCACCGTCGTGCTGACCGCTGTGTTCGCCGCCTACTTCGTGGGGGCGGTGGCCGATGGTGCCGATTGGGCCACCTTCGCGTGGACAGCGGCGCTCAGCGTTTCGCACCTCATCGTGATGTTCACCGTGCCCGCCATGGGCGCCTGGGCTGACCGCCATGCGGCAAAAAAGCGGTTGCTCATGCTGACCACGGTGGGCTGCGTGGTCACCACCGCCGGCCTGGCCCTCGTGCAGCCAGGGGCAGTCGCGTTGGGCGTGGTGCTGGTGATCGCGTCCAACGTGTGTTTTGCCTGGGGCGAATCGCTGGCCGCCGCTTTCCTGCCGGAACTCGCGAGGCCGCAGGCCATGGGCCGTGTGAGCGGCTGGGGCTGGAGCCTGGGCTACGTGGGTGGCATGCTCAGCCTGGGCCTGTGCCTGGCCTATGTGCTGTGGGCTCAGGCGCAGGGTCAGAAGGCGTCGCAGTTCGTGCCGGTCACCATGATCATCACGGCCGCGCTCTTCGGTCTGGCGGCGCTGTTCACCCTGGGCCTGCTGCGCGAGCGCGCCGAACCACAGGCCGGACGCGAGGGTGGCTGGCGCGCCTCGCTGCAGCGACTGCGTGTGACCTTCGGTCAGGCGCGCCATTACCGCGATTTCATGTGGCTGCTGGCCAGCACGGCGGCCTATCAGGGCGGCGTGGCGGTGGCCATCGCGCTGGCGGCGATCTATGCCGAGCAGGTGATCGGCTTTGCGCAGCAGGAGACCATGCTGCTCATCTTCGTGCTCAACATCGCGGCCATGGTGGGCGCCTTCGCCTTCGGATACGGCCAGGATCGGCTGGGCCACAAGCTCGCGCTGGGGCTCACGCTGGTGGGCTGGATCGCCACCTGCGTGATCGCCGCCCTGAGCACCACCAAGGGCCAGTTCTGGTGGGCAGCCACCATCGCCGGGCTGTGCATGGGGTCGAGCCAATCCGCCGGGCGCGCCATGGCCGGCATGCTGGCCCCCCCTGCGCAACTGGCTGAATTCTTCGGCCTGTGGACCTTCTCGACGCGCGTGGCCAGCATCGTGGGGCCGCTCACCTACGGCGCGATCACCTGGATGACCGCGGGCAACCACCGCCTGGCCATCGTGTCGACGGCCTTGATGTTCGTGCTCGGCCTGTTGTTGCTGATTCCCGTGAACATGCAACGCGGCCGCACCGCGGCCTTGACGGCGCCCGAGTTGCGCTGATCGGGCGACGGACAGCCCAAGGGGAAGCGCCTCAGTCCCCCAGGGTCAGCCGCTGTACCGCGGCCCGCTCCAGCCCCAGCCAGCGTTGTGCAGCCTGCGAGAGCACTTCGGTGCCACCCGTGCACCGCCACCGCAACGCAGCTTGCGCGTCGTTGCCTGGCAGGGGGCCAAGCAAGCTGGCCGCGCGGCGTGCCACGGCTTCGGCGGGGTCCACCAACCGCAGCGGCTCTGCCCACGCGGCGCGCCACGCCGCGTCCACCAGGGGGTAGTGGGTGCAACCAAGCACCAGGGTGTCGATGGAAGGCGCGTGGCCGAGCAGGGCCTGCAGGTGCGAACGGCACAGCGCGTTCATCGCGGTTTCGTCGTTGCGCTCGATGGCGTCTGCCAGACCATCGGCCGCGTGGTCGTGGATCTGCAAGCCTGGCCCGGCGCTGGCGAGGCAGGCGTCGCGCAGCGCGTGGTACCGGGGGCTCTGCAGTGTGGCGCGCGTGGCGAGCACACCCACGTGGCCGCTGCGGGTAAGGCCCAGGGCAGGGCGCACGGCGGGTTCGATGCCCACGATGGGCAGGTCGGGGTGCTCCCGGCGCAGGGCATCGATGGCCACGGCGGTGGCGCTGTTGCAGGCAAGAACGAGCAGATCGAGCGCGCTGTCGGCGCGCCACGCGCGTACCAGCGCGGCCAAGCGCTCGCGCAGCGAGGCGGCTTCACGCTCGCCATAGGGCGCCCAGGCGTTGTCCGCGAGGTAGTGGTAGTGCGCGGCGGGCAACGTGGCGCGCAAGGCGCGCAGCACGCTGAGCCCGCCGATGCCGCTGTCGAAGACGCCGATGACCGGCGCCATATCCCTCAAGCGCTGGCGACCGTGATGCCCTTGAACTCGCCGGAGGCGATGCGCTGGCTCCACTCGGCCGGACCGGTGATGTGGGCGCTGGTACCCCCGGCGTCCACGGCCACGGTCACAGGCATGTCAACCACGTCGAACTCGTAGATGGCTTCCATGCCGAGGTCTTCGAAGCCGACCACGCGCGCCTGCTTGATCGCCTTGGACACGAGGTAGGCTGCTCCGCCCACTGCCATCAGGTAGGCGCTCTTGTGCTTCTTGATGGACTCGATCGCGACCGGGCCGCGCTCGGCCTTGCCGATCATGGCGATCAGGCCGGTCTGGCTGAGCATCATGTCGGTGAACTTGTCCATGCGCGTGGCGGTGGTGGGGCCGGCGGGGCCGACCACCTCGTCGCGCACCGGGTCGACCGGGCCCACGTAGTAGATGACGCGGTTGGTGAAGTCCACCGGCAGCTTCTCGCCCTTGGCGAACATGTCTTGAATGCGCTTGTGCGCGGCGTCGCGGCCGGTGAGCATCTTGCCGTTGAGCAGCAGCGTGTCACCGGGTTTCCAGCTGGCCACCTCTTCCTTCGTGAGCGTGTTCAGGTCGACGCGCTTGCTTTTCTTCGCATCGGGTTCCCAGTTCACGTTCGGCCACAGGTCGAGGCTGGGCGCGTCCAGGTAGACCGGGCCGCTGCCGTCGAGCACGAAGTGCGCGTGGCGCGTGGCTGCGCAGTTGGGGATCATGGCCACCGGCTTGCTGGCCGCGTGCGTGGGGTACATCGCGATCTTGACGTCGAGCACGGTGGTAAGACCCCCCAGGCCCTGTGCGCCGATGCCCAGTGCGTTGACCTTCTCGTACAGCTCCAGACGCAGCTCTTCCACCTGCGTGAGCTTCTCACCCTTGCCGGCCTTGGCCTGCAGCTCGTACATGTCGATGTCTTCCATCAGGCTCTGCTTGGCCAGCAGCATGGCCTTCTCGGCCGTCCCGCCGATGCCGATGCCCAACATGCCCGGCGGGCACCAGCCCGCGCCCATGGTCGGTACGGTCTTGAGCACCCAGTCGACCAGGGAATCGCTGGGGTTGAGCATGACGAACTTGCTCTTGTTCTCGCTGCCGCCGCCCTTGGCCGCCACCGTCACGTCGACGGTGTTGCCGGGCACGATCTCGGTGAAGATCACCGCAGGCGTGTTGTCCTTGGTGTTCTTGCGCGCGAAGTGCGGGTCGGCCACCACGCTGGCGCGAAGCTTGTTGTCGGCGTGGTTGTAGCCGCGGCGCACGCCTTCGTTGATGGCGTCTTCCAGGCTGCCGCTGAAGCCTTCGAGCCGCACGTCCATGCCGATCTTGAGGAAGACGTTGACGATGCCCGTGTCCTGGCAGATCGGGCGGTGACCGGTCGCGCTCATGCGGCTGTTGGTCAGGATCTGCGCGATCGCGTCCTTGGCCGCGGCGCTTTGCTCGCGCTCGTAGGCGCGCGCCAGGTGGGCGAGGTAGTCGGCCGGGTGGTAGTAGCTGATGAACTGCAGCGCGCCGGCAATGGATTCGATGAGGTCGTTCTGGCGGATGGTCGTCGTCATGGCGTGCGCCCGTGGGGTGGCAGGGTGAATGCGGTGGGAATCCGCCATTTTCGCAGAGCCCGCGCGCCTTGCTGGCGGCACGGGCTGGCGCCCGCTCAAGGCCCGGTTCAGGGCCAGTTGACGGTGATCGACGCGTGCAGCCGGGTGCGTTTGCGTTCGGCTTCGGCCGACTCGTTGCGCAGGGGCCAACCCAACGTGAGGCGGGCCTGCACGCGCGGTCCCCATTCGGCCACCAGGCCCAGGCCGGCGCTGCTCAGGAAGTCGGCCTTCGTGATGTCGGACAGCGGTTCGGGACGGAAGGGGAACGCGCCGCCGTGGTCGATGAAGGCCAGGCCCGTCACGTGGGGCCCTCCGCCGCCCTCGGCGGGCGTGTACAGCCTTCGACGCAGCTCGGCGCTTGCGAGGTAGCCGCTGCGCCCGGTGAGCAGGCCCTCGCTGTAGCCACGCACACTGGCGCTGCCGCCCACCTGGAATTGCTCGGAAGATGCGCGCCCCCCGCAATCTCGATGCGGCCCGCGGCCAGCGTCGCTGCGTCGGCGGCATTCACCCGACCCTCAACCCGCACCAAACCCGTCGCGCTCAGCGGCACCTGGCCCGCCAGCACCTGTGCGGCGGCCTGCTCGTCGATCAAACCGGCGGGCGAGACCAGGCGATCCATGAACGCCGCGGTGGGCGTGGTCAGTGTGAGGCTGCCGACGTTGAGGACGCCCTGCGCGCCGACCACCGTGCCATGCGGGTTGAGGAAGTAGACGTGGCCGCCGATCTGACCGTTGCGGTAGGCATTGAGCAGGCCATTGATGTAGGAGCGCTCACCGTGCACCAGGTTGAGCAGGTGCTGGGTCTGGCCGGGCAGGTGCATGTTGACCGTGTGCCCCTGGCCGACGTTGAAACGCTGGAAGGAGTTGAAGGCGCTGCTGCCACTCACCGTGCTGGTGGTGATGTCGGTCACTGCGCCGTTGACCTGAACGCTGGTATGCGTGCGCCCGTCGGTCACGATGGGCTGGGCGCAGGCACTGCTGGCCGCGTAAATCCCCAGGGTCATCAAGGCACTTTGCAGCGCGCAGCGCTTGAGCACGCAAAGGTCTTGGCGGCGCAGATAGCCGATGGCGGCCTGGGTCATGGTCGGTCCTCCGGTGATGACCCCGGGCCACACCATGTGGCCATCCCGGGGCTGCACGAGTACCTGCCGAACGCCTCCCTGGCGCCGCCCGATCCCCGGTGCTGGCCGAATCTACCAGTACGAGTACCCGAGTGCTACAGTATGTAACCCGAAACGGTACGGGGTATCCCGGGTGGCGCTTGCCCGAACGTGAGGTATGTCACGGATGGCGCTGCGGGCGCCATCGGGTGAGGTGCGCGCCTTGTGCCGAGCGCGCACCCCGGGAGGTCAGTGCGGCGCGCCGTGGTTGGACGCCATGACGCGGTCGGCCAGTGCGATGGCCAGCGCGCTGAACAGGAAGGCGACGTGGATGATGGTCTGCCACATCAGCACCTTCACGTCATAGTTGGCGGCGTTGATGAAGGTCTTGAGAAGGTGGATGGAGCTGATGCCGATGATCGCCGTGGCCAGCTTGACCTTGAGCACGCTGGCGTTCACGTGGCTCAGCCACTCGGGCTGGTCCGGGTGGTTTTCCAGGTGCATGCGGCTGACGAAGGTTTCGTAGCCGCCGACGATGACCATGATCAGCAGGTTGGAGATCATGACCACGTCGATGAGCGCGAGCACCACCAGCATGATGATGGTCTCGTTGAGTCCCGTGAGCTCCACGTCACTCTTGTAGCCGATGCTCGTGACGAGCTTTTGCAGCGCGGCATCGTTGCCAAAAGCGGCCTCGATCAGGTGCACGAGTTCCACCCAGAAATGGAAGACGTAGATGGCCTGGGCCGCAATGAGGCCGATGTAGAGCGGCAGTTGCAGCCAACGGCTGGCGAAGATGAGGTTGGGCAAGGGGCGGATCGGGCCGGTCGTTTTGACGGGGTCGGACATGATGGTGTGGGAAAGGGCGCCGGGCGAGGGGGCGCGGGTGTCGGTTATTGTAGGAGCGTGCCCGGTGTCAGGCGGCCGTAAGTGCCCTTGCGCACAGTGCCGCCGGCCCGTTTTTCCCCACAAAGAGCCGAGGAGACAGCTGCATGACAACGCCTTCGTCGTCGATCGAATCCGTCCTGGTCGAGAACCGCGTCTTCGAACCCAGTGCCGCCACCGTGGCGGCGGCCCGCATCTCGGGCATGAAGTCCTACGAGGCGCTGTGCGCCGAGGCGGACAAGGACCCGCAAGCTTTCTGGGCGCGACTGGCGCGCGAGGAACTGGGCTGGCACAAACCCTTCAAGCAGGTGCTCGACGACAGCAACAAGCCCTTCTACAAGTGGTTTGCCGACGGCGAACTCAACGCCTCCTGGAACTGCCTGGACCGCCACATGGGCACGCCGGTGGAGCACAAGACAGCCATCGTGTTCGAGGCCGACGACGGCGCCGTCACGCGCATCACCTACCGCCAGTTGCTCGACAAGGTCTCGCAGTTCGCGAACATGCTCAAGGCGCGCGGCGTGCAGCAGGGCGACCGCGTGGTCATCTACATGCCGATGACGATCGAGGGCGTGGTGGCCATGCAGGCCTGCGCGCGCATCGGCGCCACCCACAGCGTGGTGTTCGGCGGATTCTCGGCCAAGGCACTGCAGGAGCGCATCCAGGACGCCGGTGCGGTGGCCGTGATCACCGCCAACTACCAGATGCGCGGCGGCAAGGAGTTGCCGCTCAAGGCCATCGTCGACGAAGGCATTGCCATGGGCGGTTGCGAGTCGATCAAGAACGTCATCGTCTACCAGCGCACGCCCACGGCCTGCAACATGGTGGCCGGGCGCGATGTGTACTGGCACGAGGCCGTGGCCGGGCAGGGCAGCGAATGCCCGCCGGCCTACGTGGGCGCTGAACACCCGCTGTTCATCCTCTACACCTCGGGCTCAACGGGCAAACCCAAGGGCGTGCAGCACAGCACCGGGGGCTACCTGCTGTGGGCAAAGCTCACCATGCTCTGGACTTTCGACCTGCGCCCGGAGGATGTGTTCTGGTGCACGGCCGACATCGGCTGGATCACCGGCCATACCTACGTGGCCTACGGCCCGTTGGCCGCGGGCGCCACGCAGGTGGTGTTCGAAGGCGTGCCCACCTACCCGAACGCGGCGCGCTTCTGGCAGATGATCGAGAAACACAAGGTCACCATCTTCTACACCGCCCCCACGGCGATCCGCTCGCTCATCAAGGCGGCCGAGGGCGATGAGAAGGTGCACCCGAAGAACTCCGACCTGTCGAGCCTGCGCTTGCTGGGCTCCGTGGGCGAGCCCATCAACCCTGAGGCCTGGATGTGGTACCACCGCCATGTGGGCCGTGAGCGTTGCCCCATCGTCGACACCTTCTGGCAGACGGAAACCGGTGGCCACGTGATCACGCCGCTGCCAGGCGCCACGCCCCTGGTACCGGGTTCGTGCACGCTGCCGCTGCCGGGCATCAGCGCCGCCATCGTGGATGAGTCGGCCAACGACGTGCCCAATGGCGCGGGCGGCATCCTGGTCATCAAGAAGCCCTGGCCCTCGATGATCCGCACCATCTGGGGTGACCCGGAGCGCTTCAAGAAAAGCTACTTCCCCGAGGAGCTCAAGGGCTACTACCTGGCGGGCGACGGTGCCGTGCGCAGTGCCGACCGCGGCTACTTCCGCATCACCGGGCGCATCGACGACGTGCTCAACGTCTCGGGTCACCGCATGGGCACGATGGAGATCGAGTCGGCCCTGGTCTCCAAGACCGATCTCGTGGCCGAAGCCGCGGTGGTGGGGCGCCCAGACGACGTCACCGGCGAGGCGATCGTTGCCTTCGTGGTGCTCAAGCGCTCGCGCCCCACCGGCGACGAGGCCAAGGCGATCGCGAAGGAGTTGCGCGACTGGGTGGGCAAGGAGATCGGCCCGATCGCCAAGCCCAAGGACATCCGCTTCGGCGACAACCTGCCCAAGACCCGCAGCGGCAAGATCATGCGGCGCCTGTTGCGCGCCATCGCCAAGGGCGAGGCAATCACACAGGATGTCTCGACCCTCGAGAACCCGGCCATCCTGGATCAGTTGTCGCAGAACAACTGACCGAGGGCCTGCCCGGGGTCGGGCAGACAACAAAAAACCCGCTGGGATCCACTAGCCGTTCGGTTAAGGGGTTGATAACGACCACTTCGGTGGTCGTTTTTCATTGCAGGACAACGACTTAGAGAGCCCACTGCTGACCAAGAAAAAGCGCCGGACAAGTCCGGCGCTAAGTGCTTGAATCAGCTGAAGATTTCCGCCTAGTCTGTTCGCTTAGCAACTCCTTTATGGAACGGCTAGTGGGATCCAGCGGGTTTTTTCGTGACCGGGTCGGTGCTTATTTCTGGCCCAGCACCCAAGACGCGAGCTTCTTGGCGTCGGCTTCGTTGACCTGCGGGTTGGCGGGCATGGGAATCGCGCCCCACACGCCGGAGCCACCCTTCATGATCTTCGTGGCCAGCATGTCGACGGCCTTGGCGTCGCCAGCGTATTTCTTGGCCACGTCCTTGTAGGAGGGGCCCACGAGTTTCTTGTCGACCGCGTGGCAGGCCATGCAGTTCTTGGCCTTGGCCAGCGCTTCGTCAGCCATGGCGGGGGCCGCCAGGGTGGTCATGACGGCCATAATCAGGAGCGCACGTTTCATGGGTTTTGTCCTTTGGAATGTCGATGGGCAGACGAGCCGATTCTAGCGATCGGTCCTTGTCACCCCGCCTTGATCGGACTTTCTTTGCCGGGATTTACCGGGGCTTTACCGGAGGCTGTGATGTATTTGCTGGGCCTGGGGATCGTGCTGCTGCTGATGAAGTACCTGGAGGTCGACCCCGTGACCGCTTGGTCCTGGTGGGTGGTGCTCGCGCCGTTCGCGCTGGCCGTGGCCTGGTGGGCCTGGGCGGACACCACCGGTTACACCAAACGCAAGGCCATGGAGCGGATGGACCAGAAGAAAAAGGACCGCATCGACAAGCAGCGCGAGACCCTCGGCTTGAAGCCGGGCAAGCGCCGCTGAGCGGCACTGGCCCGGCAGTGGGTCAGAAATTGTCGAGCACGGCGCCCTTGCTGGCGCTGGACGCGTTGAACGCGAACTTGGCCTGCACGCCGCGCGTGTAGCGCGGCGCCGGCGCCTTCCAGGCGGCGCGGCGCGTGGCCAGCTCGGCCTCGGCCACATTCAGTTCCAGCTTGAGCTGGTGAGCGTCGATGGTGATCGAATCGCCCTCGTGCACCAGGGCGATGTTGCCGCCCGCCGCCGCCTCCGGCGCCACGTGGCCAACCACCATGCCCCAGGTGCCGCCACTGAAGCGGCCGTCGGTGATCAGACCCACGCTTTCGCCCAGGCCGGCACCGATCAGCGCGCCGGTGGGGGCCAGCATCTCCGGCATGCCCGGGCCGCCCTTGGGGCCCAGGTAGCGCAGCACCATCACGTCGCCCGCCTTGATCTTGCCGTCCAGGATGGCCTGGAGCGCCGATTGCTCGTCGTCGAACACGCGCGCCGGGCCGGTGATCACCGGGTTCTTCAGGCCGGTGATCTTGGCCACCGCGCCCTCGGGGGACAGGTTGCCCTTGAGGATGGCCAGGTGGCCCTGCTCGTACATCGGCTTGCTGATCGGGCGGATCACGTCCTGGTCGGCGCGCGGCTCATCGGGCACATCCTTGAGCACCTCGGCGATGGTCTGGCCGGTGATGGTGAGGCAATCCCCGTGCAGCAGGCCCGCGTTGAGCAGGATCTTCATGACCTGCGGGATGCCACCCGCCTGGTGCAGGTCGACCGCGAGGTACTTGCCACTGGGCTTGAGGTCGCACAGCACGGGGGTGCGCTGGCGCACGCGCTCGAAGTCGTCGATGCTCCATTCCACGCCCGCGCAGTGGGCAATGGCCAGGAAGTGCAGCACCGCGTTGGTCGAGCCGCCGGTGGCCATGATCACCGCCACCGCGTTCTCGATCGCCTTCTTCGTGACGATGTCGCGCGGCTTGATGTCCTTCTTGATGGCCTCCAGCAGCACCTTGGCCGATTCCTTGGCCGAGTTCTGCTTCTCGTCGTGCGGGTTGGCCATGGTGGACGAGTAGGGCAGCGAGATGCCCAGCGCCTCGAAGGCAGACGACATGGTGTTGGCCGTGTACATGCCCCCGCACGAGCCGGTGCCGGGAATGGCGTGCTGCTCGATGTCCTTGAGTTCCTGGTCACTGATCTTGCCGGCGGCGTTCTGGCCCACGGCCTCGAACACGCTGACGATGTTCAGGTCCTGCCCCTTCCACTTGCCGGGCAAGATGGTGCCGCCGTAGACGTAGATGGCCGGCACGTTGGCGCGCAGCATGCCCATCAGGCCGCCGGGCATGTTCTTGTCGCAGCCGCCGACCACGACCACGCCGTCCATCCACTGGCCCTGCACACAGGTCTCGATGCAGTCGGCGATGACCTCGCGGCTCACCAGCGAGTACTTCATGCCCTCGGTGCCCATCGCCATGCCGTCGCTGATGGTGGGCGTGCCGAAGATCTGCGGATTGCCGCCAGCTTCGATGATGCCCTGCACCGCGGCATCGGCCAGTTTCTGCAGGCCGCTGTTGCACGGGGTGATGGTGCTGTGGCCGTTGGCCACGCCCACCATGGGCTTGCCGAAATCGGTTTCCTGGTAGCCCATGCCGTAATACATGGAGCGGTTGGGGGCGCGCGATTTGCCCTGGGTGATGTTGTCGCTGCGCAGCGGGATCACGCGCTTGGAGCTGTCGGCCATGGTGTCTCTCTCGGGTTCGTGGGGAGGGGCTTGAAGGCCGGCAGTATGCGCCAGCGCGTCATTGCGATCCAATCCGATCGGTGTGTGCCACTGATATGCTGGGCTTATGAGCGAGAGACCGAATCTGCAGCGCAGCGAATGGCGGCAGTGGCGCCAGTTCGCGGTGCTGGCCGAGGAGCTTCACTTCGGCCGCGCCGCGGCGCGACTGCACATGACCCAACCGGCCCTGACCCAGGCGATGGCCTCGCTGGAGGGGGCGTTGGGTGTGCGCCTGTTCGACCGCAACCGCCGCCAGGTGGCGCTCAGCGCGGCCGGCACCGCCCTGCTGCCCGAGGTGCGCGAATTGCTGCGCCGCGCCCAGGCCCTGCCCGCGCTGGCGCGCTCGGCGGCCCAGGGTGAGAGCGGCTACCTGCGTGTGGCCTTTGTCTCCACCGTGGGCTACGGCCTGCTGCCCGGGTGGGTGCGCAACTTCCGCCAGCGCTGGCCGCGCGTGGCGCTGGAGCTGATCGAGGCCACCAGCGACGTGCAGCGTGAGCTGCTGCAGCGTGGTGAGGTGGACGCCGGTTTCCTGCTGCATGCGCCCGGCAGCGCACCCGCGGGCCTGGCGCGGCGCGCACTCAGCAGCGAGCCCCTGGTGCTGGCACTGCCCGAGCAGCACCCGCTGGCGGCGCGCACGCGGCTGCCGTTGGGCACCATTGCCGACGAACCCCTGGTGCTGTTTCCGCGCCGCATCCTGCCCGAGGTGTTCGACGCCGTGCTGCAGCTCTACCGCAGTGCCGGGCGTGAGCCCGTGGTGGCGCAGGAGGCCGTGCAGATGCAGACCATCGTGAACCTGGTGTCGGCCGGCCTGGGTCTGGCCTGGGTGCTGCACAGCGTGCGGCAATTCCAGCGGCCCGGCGTGGTGTACCGGCCGCTGACGTCCACGGCAGGGCAGGGTGCCCCGCTGTGCGAAACCAGCCTGGTCTGGCGCGAGGGCGACGCCAACCCGGCGCTGCAGCGCTTCATCGAGGCCGGCCGTGCACAATGACTCCCCATGTTGCAGCACCCCCAGATCGACCCCGTGGCCCTGCAGATCGGGCCACTTGCCATCCACTGGTACGGCCTGACCTACCTTGCCGCCTTCGCGCTGTTCTTCTGGCTCGGCCGCCTGCGCCTGCGCCACCAGCCCTACGCCAGCATCACCCAGCCGCGCCCTTGGCTGCCGCGCGACGTGGAGGACATCCTGTTCCTGGGCGTCGTGGGTGTGGTGGCGGGCGGGCGGCTCGGCTATTGCTTGTTCTACCAACCGGCCTACTACCTGCAGCACCCGCTGGAGGTGTTCTACGTCTGGCAAGGGGGCATGAGCTTTCACGGTGGCCTGATCGGCGTGATGGTTGCGCAGCTCTGGTACGCGCGCAGCCGTGGCCGCCCCTTCATGCAGGTGATGGATTTCGTCGCACCCTGCGTGCCCACCGGCCTTGCAGCCGGGCGCCTGGGCAACTTCATCAACGGCGAGCTCTGGGGTCGCGTGGCCGACCCGTCGTTGCCCTGGGGCATGGTGTTTCGCGGCGCGGGCGACGCACCGCGCCACCCATCGCAGGTTTACCAGTTCCTGCTCGAAGGCCTGCTGCTGTTCGTGCTGCTGTGGCTCTACGCCCGCCAGCCGCGCAAGACGGGCCAGGTATCAGGCATGTTCCTGCTGGGTTACGGCGTGTTCCGCTTCATCGCCGAGTTCTTCCGCGAGCCCGATGCGCACCTGGGCCTGTTGAGTCTGGGATTGAGCATGGGCCAATGGCTGTGCCTGCCCATGATCGTGGGCGGTATCGGCCTGTGGTGGTGGAGCGGGCGGCGCGCCTGACGCCCTGATGGTTCAAACCGGAGACCTTCCCATGCTCACCCCTGACAGCTTCAACCAGCGCAGCGTCGGCAAGCTGCCCGGCCACCTGGGCATCGTCATCACGCACATCGCGGTGGGTGAGGTTCGCTCGGAGCTGGCGGTGCGCGAAGCGCTGATGGCGCCCAACGGCTTTCTACACGCCGGCAGCGTGGTCACGCTGGCCGACACCTCCGCTGGCGCCGGCTGCCTGGCCAGCCTGCCGCCGGGGGCGAACGGATTCACCACCATCGAGCTCAAGTCGAACCACCTGGGTACTGCGATCGAGGGCACGCTGGAATGTGTGGCCAAGGCGGTCCACCTGGGCAAGACCACGCAGGTGTGGGACGCCAGCGTCACGCACCGCGAGAGCGGGCGAACGCTGGCGTTGTTTCGGTGTACGCAGATGGTGCTGTATCCCAGGGGCGGTTGAACGGTTGGCGCTGTTGGCATCCAGCGCCACTCGACACTACTGAGTGCTTTCCAGCTTCTCGAGGAAGCTGGCGTAGTGAGTGCGTATGCCCGCCGACAGCTGCGGCAATATGGCGTCTGCGTCGTCGTCAGAGGGTTGACCCGGCTGTCCGATCACGATGGCCCAGAAGGCCTCCATGTTGTTCTCTTCGATAGCAGCTCTCGCCGCCTCCTTCAATTTGTGGGTGAGGTTGAGCCCGCCGTCGCCATCGAAGAACAGCATGCTTGTGCCCGTTAGTTTCGGCGAAATGAATTGGTCGTAGAGGCGGCGAGCCTGTTCTGGCGAGGGCAGGTTTTGCGCCGAGAACCCGGCGATTGCTTGCAGGAAGTCGATGACCTCTGGAGCGCCCACTCTGGGGTCTTTCATGTGCGCGCTCAGCGGCTCCCGCAAATGCGCATAGCGCGCATCGGAATAGATCTCCTGCATCCAGTGCATGCACTGATCGATGTCGGACTGCCCAAGGTCTCAAGGGCGTGAGCTTTGGCGACGCACTGATCAAGCGAGTCGTCGAAACCCTCAAGGCCGAATTCCCGCGCCTGCGCACCTTCGCCACGCTCTCGCCTATTCCCGGGTTGCGGGCCTGGCTCGGCAAGCACGCACCGCCCGAACTGCTCAAGGTGTGGGAGCGCCACACCGAGCTCGACGCCAAGGCCCCCGAGCGCGCGGCCCTGCTGGGCTGGGCCGCGCGCTACCTGGGCCACGAAATGGTCGACGGCAAGCCGCTGGACGCGGTGGCACGCTTTCACCTGGGTAACGGCGCGCGGGTGGAACACATCCATTGGGGCGCAGACCCCTCGCCCAAAGGCCAGAAGCAGTCTTTTGGCCTCATGGTCAACTACCTTTACGACCTGCGACGCCTGGACAAACACCGTGCGATGCTCGCGGCCGGAAAAATCCCGATAGGCGGGACGATCGAAGCCCTCTACCGTCAGCGGGTCTGAGGACAACCATTTCAACCACAGGAGACACCATGGATCAGCGAATCAACCGCCGTGCGCTGCTGCGCGCGGCCACGGCCTGCGCCGTGCTCGGCCCCGTCGGCGTGCGCGCGCAGTCGACCTGGCCCGCTCGGCCCGTCACGATGATCGTGCCCTTTCCGGCCGGCGGCGGCACAGACGCATTCGCGCGGCCCATGGCGGCTTCGTTCACGCGCCTGGCGGGCAAGGCCCTGGTGATCGACAACCGCGGTGGTGCGGGCGGCACCGTGGGCGCCAGCGCCGCGGCCAAGGCCAACCCCGATGGCTACACGCTGTTCATGGGGGCTGTGCACCACTCCATCGCGCCCAGCATGTACCCGCGGCTGGACTACAACCTCGAGACCGACCTGATCCCCCTGATCTTGGTCGCCAGTGTCCCGCAGGTGGTGGTGGTCAACCCGAAGAACGTGACCGCGCCCGACTTCAAGGCCTTCCTTGCGTATGTGAAGGCCAACCCGGGCAAGCTCAACTATGGCTCGGCCGGCAGCGGCACCTCGCACCACCTGGCGGGCGAGCTGTTCAAACAGCAGACCAAGACCTTCATCACCCACATTCCCTACCGCGGTGCCGGCCCGGCACTTGCCGACCTGATCGCAGGCAACGTGGACATGATGTTCGACGGCCTGGGCTCCTCGGCCGGTCACATCAAGGGCGGTCGCATCAAGCCGATGATGGTGTCCGGCACCAAGCGCAACCCGGCCTTCCCCGATGTGCCCAGCGCTGCCGAACTGGGACTGCCCGACTACAACGTGACGACCTGGTACGGCGTGTGGGCGCCCAAGGGCACGCCAGCGGACGCGCAGGCCCGTGCGATCGAGGAGATCCGCAAGGCATGCACCACCGATGAGGCCAAGGCGGTGTGGGCAGCCCAGGGCGCCGAGTTTCCCGACATCACCGGTCCTGCCTTCGGCCAGTTCGTGAGCGCCGAGGTGCGCAAGTGGGCACAGGTGGTCAAGGCCTCGGGAGCGAAGCTCGAATGAGACCCGCCGGAGCGCGCTCATGAGCGGCGCCGGGCCGTTGCCAAGGCGATCAGCCCCGCAGTGCGCAGCATGGAGGGCAGTCCAGTGAGCGGCCGCATCGATCTGCGCATCGACGGGGCCATCGCGCGGCTCACCATCGCCCACCCGGGCAAGCTCAACGCGATGTCGCGCCCCATGTGGCGCGAACTCGCGCTGGCCGTGGCCTCGCTGGCCGACCGCCCGGCGCTGCGCGCCGTGGTGGTGGCGGGCGAAGGCAACCACTTCTGTGCCGGTGGCGACATCAGCGAGTACCCCGACTTCCGCTTCGATGAAGCCGCGCTGCGTGACTTCCACGAACGCGAGGTCTGGGGTGGCTTGCAGGCGCTCTTGAACTGCGACCTGCCGCTGATCGCCCAGATCGCGGGCCACTGCATGGGCGCGGGCGTGGAAATCGCCAGTTGCTGCGACCTGCGCGTGGCAGGTGTCTCTGCGCGCTTTGGGGCGCCCATCGCGCGGCTGGGCTTTCCCATGGCACCGCGCGAGGTCGAACTGGTGGCGCGCGAGACCGGCCTGGCGACCGCTCGCGAGATGCTCCTGCAGGCCGCCGTGATCGATGCGCCCACCCTCAAGGCACGCGGCTTCCTGCACGCTGTGGTGCCCGATGACACCGTGGCCGATGAGGCCGCCACCCGCGCCTGGCGTGTCACCGAACTCTCCCCGTTGGCCGCGCGCCTGAACAAACGTACCTTGCGTGCGCTCGTGCAGGGTGCGCGCCCTGACGAACTGCTGGCCCAGGCCTATGCCTACGCCGACCACCCCGAACACCGGGAAGGCATCGATGCCTTCCTGAACAAGCGACCCCCTGTTTTCTGATTCCCTGCCATGAGCCAGAACCACAACCACAACGACAACCTGTACGCCGCGCTGCGCGCGGCCTTCCCGGCCGACCTGGACAGCACCGCGGTGGAAACCGTGGGTGGCGCGGGTGCCGGCCTGCGCTACAGCTGGCGTGACCTCGACCGCGCCAGCGCCATGATTGCCAACCTGCTGGACAGCCTGCAACTGCCCAAAGGCTCGCGCATCGCGGTGCAGGTGGAGAAGTCGGTCGAAGCCTTGATCCTGTACCTCGCGGTGCTGCGCTCGGGCCATGTCTTCCTGCCGCTCAACACCGCCTACCAGGCGGGCGAGATCGAGTACTTCGTGGGGAACGCCGAGCCCGCGGTGGTGGTGTGCAGCCCGGCCAACTTCGGCTGGGTCAGCAAGATCGCGTTCAAGGCCGGCACGCGCCATGTCTTCACGCTCGGCGAAGACCGCAGCGGCACGCTGCTAGACCGCGCTTCGCACCACCGCGACACGCACACGGTGGCACACAGCCAGGCCGACGATCTGGCCGTGATCATCTACACCAGCGGTACCACGGGGCGCAGCAAGGGCGCGATGCTCTCGCACGGCAACACCGTGAGCAACGCACGCACCCTGCAGTCGTATTGGGGCTGGCGCCCCGACGACGTGCTCATCCACGCGCTGCCCATCTTCCACGTGCACGGATTGTTTGTGGCCATCCACGGCGCGCTCATCAATGGCAGCCCCATGCTGTGGCTCAACAAGTTCGATCCGCGGGCCACCATCAGCCTGTTCCCGCGTGCCACTGTTTTCATGGGCGTGCCCACGCTGTACACCCGCATGCTGGCCGAACCGTCGCTCACGCGCGAGCAGGCCGCGCACATGCGCCTGTTCGTCTCGGGCTCGGCACCGCTGCTCATCGAGACCTTCAACGAATGGCGCGAGCGCACCGGCCACACCATCCTCGAGCGCTACGGCATGAGCGAGACCATCATGCTCACCTCCAACCCCTACGCGCCCGATGCGCGCCACGCCGGCCAGACCGAGCGGCGCGGTGGCACGGTGGGTTTTCCGTTGCCTGGTGTCACCCTGCGGGTGGTGGATGAAGCCGGCCGGCCGGTGGAAACCGGCGAGATCGGTGGCATCCAGGTGCGCGGGCCGAACGTGTTCAGCGGCTACTGGCGCATGCCCGAGAAGACGGCCGAGGAATTCACCACCGACGGTTATTTCAAGACCGGTGACGTCGGCCGCATCGACGAGCGCGGCTACGTCACCATCGTCGGTCGCAGCAAGGACCTGATCATCTCCGGCGGTTACAACGTTTACCCGGCGGAAATCGAGGGCGCGCTCAACGAAATGCCCGGTGTGGCCGAGAGCGCGGTGGTGGGTGTGCCGCACCCCGACTTCGGCGAGGTGGGCGTGGCGGTGGTGATCCCGCGCCCCGGGGATGCGCCCGATCCGGATGTGCTGATCGGCGCGCTCAAGGCGCGGCTGGCGAACTTCAAGATCCCCAAGCGTTGCTTCGTGGTGGACGAGTTGCCGCGCAACACCATGGGCAAGGTGCAGAAAAACCTGCTGCGCGAGCGCTACAAGACCTTGTTCGCCGCTTGAGCCGCCCGGGACCGGGCGCGACCTTGATGCGGGCTCAATAGAATCCCGCGCATGAAGATATTGATCTCGAATGACGATGGTTTCCAGGCCCCGGGCATCGTCGCCCTGCACGCGGTGCTCAAAGCCTTGCCAGGGGTGGAGGTCGAGGTGGTGGCGCCCGAGCACAACAACAGCGCCAAGAGCAATGCACTCACGCTGCATTCGCCGCTGTACGTGCACCAGGCGTCCGATGGTTTTCGCTACGTCAACGGCACGCCCGCCGATTGTGTGCACATCGCGCTCACCGGCTTGCTGGGCTACCGGCCCGACCTCGTGGTCTCCGGCATCAACAACGGCGCCAACATGGGCGACGACACCATTTACTCGGGCACCGTGGGTGCTGCCATGGAGGGCTACCTGTTTGGCATTCCTGCCATTGCGTTCTCGCAGACCGAGAAAGGCTGGAAGCACCTGGACGCCGCCGCCGCCAAAGCCGCCGAACTGGTGCAACGGTTGCTGCCTTCGGTGCCCGAGGCGCAGCGCCGCGGCGAGCCCTGGCTGCTCAACGTCAACATTCCCTGCCTGCCGCTGGACGGTATCCGCGGCTTCAAGGTCACCCGCCTGGGCCGCCGCCACGCGGCCGAGCCGGTGATCACGCAGGTCAACCCGCGTGGCGACACCATGTACTGGATCGGCAGCGCCGGACCTGCGCGCGACGACGTGGACGGCACCGATTTCCATGCCGCCCAGCAGGGCTACGCCACCATCACGCCGCTGCAGGTCGACCTCACCGACCACGACCGGCTGCCGTACTGGGCGCCCACCGCGGCCGCGTTGTCGGGGGGTGATGCTTGAAGCAACCCGCTCCCCGACAGCGCCCCGCCTTCCCGGCGCGTTTGCCGGCGGGCACACCCGCACCGGCGCCTGCCCGCGCGCCCAGGCCGGTGGGCGCCGCGCCTGCGCCTGCGGTGCCCACCGGGGTGGGCATGGAATCGTCGGCCGTGCGCGCAGCCATGGTGCGCAAGCTGCAGGCGCAAGGCATCTCGCACCCCGCGGTGGTGGCGGCCATGCTGGCGGTGGAACGTCACCGCTTTGTCGACTCGGCATTGGTCAACCAGGCCTACGAAGACACCAGCTTGCCGATCGGTCAGGGCCAGACCATCAGCAAACCCGGTGTGGTGGCGCGCATGGTGGAGTTGTTGTGCCAAAGCAGTGCACAACCACTCGGTCGCGTGCTCGAGATCGGCACCGGCTGCGGCTACCAGGCCGCGGTGCTCAGCCGCGTGGCGCGCGAGGTCTACAGCATCGAGCGCATCCGCGCGCTGCACGACAAGGCCCGCGACAACCTGCGCGCGCTGCGCGTGCCCAACCTGCACCTGATCCTGGGTGACGGCATGGCTGGTTTTGCCCAGGGTGCGCCGTACGCGGCCATCATCGCGGCTGCCGGCGGGAACGACCTGCCCGCCGCCTGGATCGATCAACTCGCCGTGGGCGGGCGTCTGGTAGCGCCGGCCGTCACGGCCGCCGGAGGGCAGCACCTGGTGGTGATCGACAAGACCGCGCGCGGTATCGTGCGCACCGAGCTCGAGGCGGTTCATTTCGTGCCTCTAAAATCGGGGCTCGCATGACGGTCCCGCCTTGCCGGCGTTGAGCGTGTTTCCGATAGGGCCCGTTGGGGGCCCGCTAGACAACGGTGGAGTCTTCATGAACCCAGAAACCATGTGCGACCCGGGCCACACCCGGGCGCAGGGACGGATGCCGGGCCGCGTGCTCGCCTGGTCGCTGCTGGCCGCCGCGCTGGTCAGTGCCGGTTGTGCATCGCAGCGGGTCGCCCGGCCAGCGCCGGTGGACGACCGCGGCACGTCGCGCCCCATGGCCGCGGCGCCTGCGCCCGGCGAGAGCCAACCCCGTGTCGGTTACGTGACGGTCCAGCCCGGCGACACGCTGTACCGCATCGCCCTCAATGCCGGCCAGGACTGGCGCGATGTTGCGGCCTGGAACAACCTGCCCAATCCGAACGCGATCGAGGTCGGGCAGTTGCTGCGTGTCGTGCCGCCTGCAGCGGCTGTGGCGGCTGCGCCCGCCGCGGCGCCCACCGGGCCATCGACAACACCCATCGCCAGCAGCGGCGTGAATGCGCGCCCCTTGAGCGAAACCAGCCCGGCGGCGGCGCCCGCGCCGGCACCCGCACCGGCACCCGCACCCGCACCCGCACCTGCTGCCGTGCCTGCCGGTGACGAGCTGCAGTTCGTGTGGCCGGCCAACGGCCCCATCGTCGCCAGCTTCGATGAAAACACGAACAAGGGCGTGAGCATCGCCGGCAAGGTGGGCGACCCGGTGCTGGCAGCGGCCGATGGCCGTGTCGTCTATGCGGGGGCCGGCCTGCGCGGCTATGGCAACCTCATCATCCTCAAGCACAACAACACGTACCTCACGGCGTACGCCCACAACCAGGCGCTGCTGGTGCGTGAAGACCAGGCCGTGCGTCAGGGTCAGCGCATCGCCGAGATGGGCAGCAGCGACGCCGACCGCGTGAAACTGCATTTCGAGGTGCGCCGCCTCGGCAAACCGGTCGATCCGCTGTCCTTTCTGCCCAAGCGCTGAGCCAGGCCTCGCATGTCCTGGCCGGTCCTCGTCTTCGACATCGAGTCGATCCCCGACGTGCAGGGCCTGCGGTCCCTGCGCAACGCCACTCCCGAAGACAGCGACGCACAGGTCTACGCCGCCTGGCTCGCCGAGCGCAAGGAAAAAGGGCAGAGCAACTTCATGCCGCTGCACCTGCAGCGCGTGCTCGTCGTCAGCTGCGTGTTCCGCAACGCCGAAGGCTTGCGGGTGCACTCGTTCGTCGACCGTGACGGCCAGAGCGAGGGCAAGGTCATCCAGAGTTTCTTCCACGCGATCGAAAAGCACGTGCCTCAGCTCGTGAGCTGGAACGGCGGCGGCTTCGATCTGCCCGTGCTGCACTACCGTGGTCTGCGCCACGGTGTCGAAGCCAACAAGTACTGGGACATGGGCGAAGACGACCGCGAGTTCAAGTGGAACAACTACATCGGCCGCTACCACATGCGCCACCTGGACCTGATGGACCTGCTGGCCATGTACAGCCCGAAGAACAACGCGCCACTGGATGCCATGGCCAAGCTCTGCGGCTTTCCGGGCAAGCTTGGCATGGATGGTTCGCAGGTGTATGCGCAGTACCTTGCGGGCGAGACGGAAGAGATCCGCCGCTACTGCGAGACGGATGTGATGAACACCTACCTGCTGTACTGCCGCTTCCAGCAGATGCGGGGTGGATTCACGTCGGCCGAGTACGAGCGCGAGATCGGGTTCGTGAAGGAAACGCTGGGCAATCTCGCACCGAGCGAGGCGCACTGGCAGGAATACCTCGCGGCCTGGGCGTGAGCCGGCCGGGCCCCGGCGGCCTGAGACAATCACGCCATGTCCGCTGAAGCCCAGAACAAGACCGCCTTCCCCGACGGCTCACTCGCCGTCGAATCCCTCGATATCGAAGCCCAGGGCATCGCCCACCGCGCCGACGGCAAGGTGATCTTCATCGACGGCGCGCTGCCCTTCGAGCAGGTGAGCGTGTCGGTGCACCGCAAGAAGAACAACTGGGAGGCCGGCACCGTCACGGCCATCCACCGCGAATCGTCTCAACGCGTGCGCCCGGGCTGTCCGCATTTCGGCCTGCACGCGGGCGCCTGTGGCGGCTGCAAGATGCAGCACCTGCACCCGGCCGCGCAGGTCGCCATCAAGCAGCGCGTGCTGGAGGACAACCTCTGGCACCTGGGCAAGGTCAAGGCCGAAACGCTGCTGCGCCCCATCGAAGGCCCCACCTGGGGTTACCGCTACCGCGCGCGCCTGTCGGTGCGGCATGTGCACAAGAAGGGCGTGGTGCTGATCGGCTTTCATGAGCGCAAGAGCCGCTACGTGGCCGACATGGCCGTGTGCCCGGTGCTGCACCCGCGGGTGAGCGCCATGCTGATGCCGCTGCGCGAGCTGATCTTCGGCATGGATGCGCGCGAGACCTGTCCGCAGATCGAACTGGCGGCGGGCGATGAGGTGATCGCGCTGGTGTTGCGCCACCTGGAGCCGTTGAGCGAGGACGATCTGGCGCGGCTGCGCGCCTTCGGTCAGCAACACGGTGTGCAGTGGTGGTTGCAGCCCAAAGGGCCGGACACGGTGCACCTGCTCGATGAGCCCGTGAGCGCTGACGCACCGACGCTGTCTTACGGCCTGCCCGAATTCGGCATCACCATGCCCTTCAAGCCCACCGACTTCACGCAGGTGAATCCGGCCATCAACCGCGTGCTGGTAACGCGCGCGTTGCGCCTGCTCGACGCCCGACCGCACGAACGCGTGATCGACTGGTTCTGCGGCCTGGGCAACTTCACGCTGCCCATCGCCACAAGCGCGGGGGAGGTGCTGGGCATCGAGGGCAGCGAGGCCCTGGTGGCGCGTTCGCGCGAGAACCTCGAGCGCAACAGCGCAGGGCGCTCCCGCCCGCTGGCCCCCACGCAGTTCGCCGCGCGCAATCTGTTCGAGATGACGCCCGGGCAACTGGTGACCGACGGCACGGCACAGAAGTGGCTGGTGGACCCGCCGCGCGAAGGCGCCTTCGCGCTCGCCAAGGCGCTGGCGGACCTGCACCAGCAACCGGATCTGCGTGGTGGCTGGTTGCCGCCGCAGCGCATCGTGTACGTGAGCTGCAACCCCGCGACGCTGGCGCGCGACGCGGGTTTGCTGGTGCACCAGGCCGGCTATCGCTGCGTGGCGGCGGGCGCCGTGAACATGTTCCCCCACACCGCCCATGTGGAGAGCATGGCCGTGTTCGAGCTGGCGGACGCTGGGCGCCCTGCGTAGCGAAATAAAGGAGGAGGGCGGCACAGCCGCCCGGGGGACATTCGCGGAGCAGGGTGCCCAGCGTCCGCCAGCTCTGCGAGGTGCAGACCTACGACCTCTCGCCCGCTGCCTTGTCGTTCGGCTCGGGCGCGCCTTCGGTGGGCATGCCGACGACGTTGTTGTCGCGCATGTACTGGTCCATCTCGCGCCAGCCGGCGAACACCGCCGCCTTGCCCGCGCGCGGGTTGGTCTCGAAGCACGACTCGATGCTGCGCACCGCGTGCCGGCAGGCGCTGCCGATGGCGCGGCCCTCGGCCTCCTTGCGCGCGTTGATGGCGGTGGCGGATTCGATGCCCAGCGCATCGCAGCCGGCAAGCAAGGCGCTGGCGGTGGTGAGCAAGAGCAAGGAAGTGCGGCGCATGGTGGACTCGGGTTTGCGTGTCTTTTCGGCCGCCACGCGGTGAACTTGACGCCCCGGCCCTTAAAAAGGCGCCGATGGCGCACAAAAAAGGGGCCCGCAGGCCCCTTTCTCATGAAGTGAAATGACTCACTCGCGCTCGCCGCCGAAGATGCCCAGCAGCATCAGCAGGCTCTGGAACACGTTGTACAGGCTCAGGTAGACGCCCAGGGTGGCGCTGATGTAGTTGGTTTCGTGGCCGTCCTGCACGCGCTTGAGGTCGTACAGGATGAAGGCCGAGAAGATGCCGACGCAGAGCACCGAGAGCGTGATCATCAGCGCGCTGGACTGGATGAACACGTTGGCGATGCCGGCCAGCAGCACCATGATGGCGCCGATGAACAGGAACTTGCCCATGTTCGACAGGTCGCGCTGGATGATGGTGGACAGCGAGGCCATGCCGAAGAAGATGGCAGCGGTACCCCCGAAGGCCATCATGATGAGGCTGGCGCCGTTGGAGAAGCCGAGCACCATGGCAACCAGGCGCGAGAGCATCAGGCCCATGAAGAAGGTGAACGCCAGCAGGATCGGGACACCAGCCGCCGAGTTCTTGGTCTTCTCGATCGCGAACATGAAGCCGAATGCGCCACCCAGGAAAACAATGAGCCCCAGGCCGCCGCCCAGCCCGGCGGTGATGCCGGTGGCCACGCCCAGCCAGGCACCCAGCACGGTGGGCACCATGGAGAGGGCCAGCAGCCAGTAGGTGTTGCGCAGCACGCGGTTGCGCTGCACAGCGGTGGTGGACACGGCGGCGCCGAAGCGGCCGCTGGTTTGAACGTGGTCGGACATCGTTGGAATCTCCTTGGTCAGAAACGACGCGGGCATTGTAGGCACGGATCCTTGCGCGTCCAAAGACCCTGCGACGACGCCTGGTGCGCTGTGGTGTCGACACTTGTGACTGCCACGACACCAATCACGCGTTATCGTCTGGTCTCGCCGTCTTTTGTGTACGCATCACAGGAAAAGTTCATGAAATCCACGCACCAGCTCGAGGCCGCCGACGTCAAGAAGATCGCCGAGGCCGCCGAACGCGAGGCCCTGGCCCACCAGTGGGCGGTCACCATCGCCATCGCCGATGCCGGCGGCCACCTGCTGTGGCTGCAGCGCCTGGACGGCGCGCCGCCGGTCTCGGCCCACATTGCCCCGGCCAAGGCGCACACGGCCGCCCTCGGCCGCCGCGAGAGCAAGGTCTACGAAGACGTGATCAACCAGGGCCGCACGTCGTTCCTGAGCGCGCCCGTCCTGCAGGGCATGCTCGAGGGCGGCGTGCCCATCCTCAAGGACGGCCAGTGCCTGGGGGCGGTGGGTGTGAGTGGCGTCAAGTCCAGCGAGGACGCCCAGATCGCGCGCGCCGGCATCGCGGCGATCGGCCTGTAAGCGGCAAACACCGGGAAGCATCCGGGAGGCCCCGGAAAAAACGGCCTGGCTAACGGCGGCTTATGCCACCCTGGCTGGCCAAAAAACGACGCTCGGGGAGGAGAACGTCCCCGGGTCGCCCCACGATCGAGACCGAGCCGGCGCCCTGCGCTCAGGGTGCCGGCTCGGTGATGAAGCCGATCTTCTGCAGCCCGGCGCGCTGCGCCGCGGCCATGACCTGCGCCACGCGCTCGTAGCGCACGGCCTTGTCGCCGCGGATGTGCAGCTCGGGCTGCGGTTGCTGCGCAGCGGCCGCGCCCAGCAGCCCTGCCAACTCCTCGTCGACCACACGCTGATCGTTCCAGAAGTACTGGCCCTCGGCATCCACCGCCAGGCGGATGTTCTCGGGCTTGTCGAGCACCTTCTGGTTGCTCGCCTGCGGCAGCTCCACATTCACCGCGTGCTGGATCACGGGCACGGTGATGATGAAGATGATGAGCAGCACCAGCATCACGTCGATGAACGGGATCATGTTGATCTCGCTCATCACCTCGTCGCTGTTGTCCTGGGTGCCGATGGCCATGTGTGTCGTGCTCCGGTTCAGCCGCGTTTCAGGGGCAGCACCTTGCCCTCGCCGCCGGCGCTCACGCGCGCACCGGTGACGAAGTAGGCGTGCAGGTCGTGCGCGAAGCGGTTGAGCTGGTGCAGCACCGCCTTGTTGCCGCGCACCAGCGCGTTGTAGCCCAGCACCGCAGGGATGGCCACCAGCAGGCCGAGGGCGGTCATGATGAGCGCCTCGCCGATCGGGCCGGCCACCTGGTCGATGCTGACCTGGCCCGAGGCGCCGATGCCCAGCAGCGCGTGGTAGATGCCCCAGACGGTGCCGAACAGGCCCACGAAGGGGGCCGTGGAGGCCACCGAGGCCAGCACCGACAGGCCGCCCTGGGCGCGCGCGGTGAAGTCGTCCACGCTCTTGCGCAGCGAGCGCTCGATCCAGTCGCTCACGTCCAGGCTGTCGTGCAGCTGCCGCGGTGGCGTGTTGCTGCCCAGGTTGTCCTGGTGGGTGATGTGGCGTGCGGCCTCGCGACCTTCGAGCGCCGCGGCGCGAAACGGGTTGCCCTCCGGGCTGCCGAGCTTGTCCAGCGCCTCGGCGAAATCATTGCTGTGCCAGAAGCCTTCCACGCCGCGTGCCTGGGCGCGCTGCGCACGCAAGTCGAGCGACTTCCACACGATGATGACCCAGGTGGCCAGCGACATGGCCAGCAGCACCAGCGCGACGATGCGTGTGACCCAGTCGCCCTGGGACCAGAGGTGGGCAAGGCCCGAGGTGGCGAATGACGAATCCATGTTTTCTCTGACTCCGGGAAGCGGGGTTTATTCAAGAACGAAATTGATCGGGATGTTGAACCACATCGCCTCGGCCACACCGGCGCGCTTGCCCGGCACGTAGCGCCAGCGCAGCACCGTCTCGACGGCCGTGCGGTCCAGACGCTCGAAACCGCTGGATTGCTGCACCTCGGCGCGGCTGGCGGTGCCGTCGGTTTCGATGAACACGCGCACGACCACCTTGCCTTGCTCGCCCAGGCGTCGCGACAACGGTGGGTAGGGCGGGCGCGGGTTGTTGAGGTAGGCGGCACTGCTCGAGGGCAGTTGCACCACCGGCGGTGGGGGCGGTGCCACGGGCGCTGGCGCGGGTGGTGCTGCCGTGATCGGTGCCGGTGCGGGCGGTTGGGGCTGGGGCGGCGCCACCGGTTCGGGCGGGGCCGCCTCGGGCGCCACCGGCGATGGTTCGATCGGCTTCACCGGCTGCGGCACCGGCTCGGGGCGCGGTGCGGGCCTCGGCCGGGGTTGCGGCTTGGGCGGCTGCGGCTGTGCAACGGGTGGTGGCGGTTCGGGCTGCACCAACGGCTGGGCGGGTTCGATGATCTCGGCCAACACCTGCACCGGAATCACCAACTCCACCGCGCGGCGAAGCAGGCCCGCCTGCAACGCCCACACGGCCAGCACGTGCAGGCCAATGACGGCACCCACCACGCTCAGGCGGCGTCGCAGCAGCTTGTTGGTCATCGGGGCAAGGGCCACATCGGCGCGCAAAGCGGTCATGTTATCGGCCGGGGCGAAGGGCATGCAGGAAAGGGCGGGTTCAAGGTTTCAGCACCCAGCGGGTGGCGAGCAACACCAGCACGGCGCTCAGGCCCAGGGTCAGCAGCGTGATCATGGCGGTGGACATCGGTGGATGTGGTCTCATGATAAACGAGAATTAATCGCATTTACAGGAAGCCGGGCGAAAAAATCACCGGCCCTGGCCGCATCGGCGGCCTGTGCCGGCTCCCGAAGGCCGCACATCGCCATGGCGATCGTGAGCTCGTCGAGCAACTGCCGCAGCGCACCCGCCACCCCGCGGGCCCCGTCGGCGGCCAGGGCACGCGCCACGGGCCGGCCCACCAGCACGGCCTGTGCGCCCAGCGCCAGCGCCTTGAGCACGTCGGTGCCGCGGCGCAGGCCGCCGTCCACCAGCAGCGGCAGGCGCCCGCCATTGGCGGCGGCCACATCGGGCAGTGCGTCGGCCGTGGCCAGCACGGTGTCGAGTTGGCGCGCGCCGTGGTTCGATACGATCAGGCCGCCGGCGCCATGCTCGGCCGCGAGCACCGCGTCTTGCGGATGCAGCACGCCCTTCAGCCACAACGGCAGCGGGCTGCGTTGGATCAGCCAGGCGAGTTCGCGCCAGGTGGGGGCGGCGGCCAGCAGCTCGGCCAGCGTGTGCTCGGGCCGCTCTGGCAGGTTGGCGTTGCCGGTGCCCGCAGCCAGCGTGAAGCCGCTGGCGCGCTCGCGGTCGCGAAAGCCCTGCACCGGCGCGTCCAGCGTGAGGACGGCGGCCTCGAAGCCGGCGTCTGCCGCACGCTGCAGGTAGGCCAGACAGGCTTCGCGCGTGTGCAGCCAGTGCAGCTGACACCACAGCGCGCCGCGTCCGGCATCGGCCAGGTACAGGCGCGCGATGTCCTCCATCGGCGTGTTCGACTGGCAACTCAACACGAAGCCCGCGCCCAGCGCGGCGGCCGCGACGGCACACCCGGCCTCCGCCTGCGGGTGCAGGGCGGCCTGGTGCGCCATGGGCGCCACGAAGATGGGGTGGGGCAGCGTGCGGGCGCTCAGGGTGCAGCGCAGGTGGCTGCCATCCAGCCCGCGCAACACGCGCGGGCGCAGGCGCAGCCGCTGCCACGCCGCTTCGTTTTCGCGCAACGTGATCTCATCGGCCGCGCCGCCTTCGAGCCAGGCCTGCCAGCGCGCTTTCCCGGTCACGTCGTGGACCATTGCCGCAGGAGGTTGTGATACACGCCGGTGAGTGCCCGTGTCTCGTCGTTCTCGCCATGGCGCGCGCGCAGCGCGACCAGCGCCATGTCCAGGTCGAACAGGATGCGGCGTTGTGCCTCGGGCGCCACCAGGCTTTCGATCCAGAAGAACGCGGCCAGCCGCGTTCCGCGCGTGACGGGCGTCACCGCGTGCAGCAGGCCCGCCGGGTAGAGCAGGGCGTCGCCGGCGTCAAGCTTGAAGCGCTGCGCGCCCAGGCGGTCGTGCACCACCAGCTCACCGCCGTCGTAGCTGGCCTGATCGCTCAGGAACACGGTGCAGGAGAGGTCGGCGCGCAGCCATTGCGAGCCATCGCGCAGGATGGCGTTGTCGATGTGCGCGCCATAGTGTTCGCCCGGCGCGCGGTAGCGGTTGAAGCGCGGCGGGAAGATGCGCCGCGGCAGCGTGGCCGACAGGAACATCGGCTCGCGCTGCAACGCGCCCAGCACCAGCGGCCGCAGCCGCCGGCTGTGCTCGCTGTCGCTCGCGATCTGCTGGTTGTGCTTGTCTTGCTGCGCCTGCTCGCCCGCGGTGGCCGCGCCGTCGATCCAGGGCGCATCGTCGCCCAGCAGGGCGCGTGCGCGATCGATTTCGTCGGGGGTCAGCAGGGAGGTGAGGCGCAGCAGCATGGCGGATCAGAACAGCGTGGTCAGCGTGACTTGCACCTTGCGGGCGGCGCCGGGTTGGTAGAAGCCACGGTAGAGCCCGTCGGCGTAGAGCTCGTCGGTGAGGTTGGTGACATTCAGCTTGAGCGTGTGGTGGTCGTTGATGACGTACTCGGCCATCGCGTCCAGCGTGACGAAGCTGTCCGCCAGCACGTTGCGCGCACCCTCGGGCGACTGCTCGCTGCGGAAGTTCAGGCCGGCGCCCACGCGCCACGCCGGCGAAATGCGGTAGGCCGTCCACAGACTGGCGCTGTGCTTGGGCGTCAGGCCGGGCCGATCGCCTTCAACCTGTGCGCCGCCACCGCTGGCTGCCGGCACCTGGTTGCTGCGCGTGATGCGCGCACTCGGGATCCAGGTGTGGTTGTAGAAGATCTCCCAGGCCGGGGTGATGCGACCGGCCAAGTTGAACTCCATGCCGCGCGCAAAGCGCTTGCCCGAGAGCAGTTGCTGCGTGGCGGCGGTGTCGGGGTCGGTGTTGCGCTCGTTGTACTTCTCGGCGTGGAACAGCGCCACCCCGAACAGCGCCCGGTTGTCGAACAGGTCCCACTTCGCACCGATTTCGACGTTGCGGCTCTTCTCCGGCGGCGTGTTCGCGTTGCGCGCGTTGGCGCTGCCGGGCGCAAAGTTACCGAGGGCGTACTGGTAGGTGTCGCCCGAGGTGTTGTACGAGGTGCCAAAGGACGCGTAGTACGACGCCGTGGCGCTGGGCTGGAACAGCAGCCCCAGGCGCGGGCTCCAGAGGTTCTCGCTGATCTCGAACTGGTTGCCGGCCGGGTCGCGGTAGCTGGCGGTGAAGCGGTCAAAGCGCAGGCCGGCCACGAGCTTGAGCGCATCGGTCAGCGCCATCGTGTCCTGCGCATACAGGCCGACGTTGCGCGCGTCGAAGCGGGTCAGCGGTGGTTCGCCGCGCGTGTCAGCACGCCAGTCGCCGTCGTTGGGGGTGCCCACGGTGGTGGTCAGGCCCGAGGCGGGGCCGGCGAAGTTCTGGTTGCGCCTGGCGTTCTCGTCGCTCAGGTCCACGCCCGCCAGCAACTGGTGCCTCATGCCCAGCGCGTCGAAGGCCGTGCTGTAGTCGCTCTGCACCTGCGTCAGCGTGCTGTAGCCCACGCGCCCCTTGGGCGTGCGGGTGATCACCGTGTTCGGGCTCAGGTTGTCGATGGTGGTGCCGCCCGCGAAGCGGACCACGCTCGTCCAGAGCTCCCGCTCGTACTCGCCGTGACGCACGGTGGTTCGCAACTCGCTGTCGCGGTCGAATCGGTGGGTGTGGCTGAAGGTGGCCGCTGTCGTGGTCGTGCGGTTGTAGTCGCTGGCCAGACCGTAGAAGTTGTCGGCAGGCAGGGTTTCGATGATGCGGTTGAAGCCGTTGCCCAGCGGTTGCTGGAACCAGGGGTGGTTGTAGCCGGGGTTGCCATCGGTCTCCAGGTGGTACAGGCCGACCGAAAACTCGTCCTTGAGGCCAATGCCCCAGCGGTAGGTCGGCGCAATGCCGCGCTTGTTGTCCTTGGCCCCTTTGTTGTCGGCGTTCTGCGCCATGGCATTGATGCGCAGGGCAGCGTCGTCACCGGTCTTGAGGTTGAAGTCACCGGTCAACCGCAGTTCCTTGCCCGTGCCGATGGTGGTGTTGACCTCGTGCTGGTCCATCAGGAATGGCTGCTTGCTCACCTGGTTGACCACACCACCGGTGGAGCCCTTGCCGAACAGCATGGAGGCCGAGCCCTTGAGGATCTCGACGCGGTCGAGGTTGAAGGTGTCGCGCTCGATCAGCGGCGCATCGCGCAGACCGTCGACAAAGATGTCGCCGGCCTGGCCCAGCGAGAAGCCGCGCAGGCGGATGTCTTCTTCACCGGTTTCACCGGCCTGGAACGTGACGCCAGCGGTCGTGCGAAGCACCTCGCGGAAATCGTCGAGGTTGCGGTCGTCCAGCAGACGCTCGGTCATCACGGTGACCGATTGCGGTATGTCGCGCAGCGCCTGGGTGCCTTTGCCGATACGGGTCTCGGTGGCTTTGAGCGTGGTCTTTGAGTCGGTGCCGATGGCCTGGTCGCGCACCTCGATCGTGCCCAGTGTGGTGGCTGGGGTGGCGGCAGGCGATTGGGCGAAGGCGGGGGATGCGGTCAGCGAGCCGGCGAGCAGCGCGGCGCCGAGCGGCAGTGGCTTGAAGTTGTGTTGAGGCATGGCGTTGCAGCTAGGGGAGGACACATGGCTGGCTGCAGCGCCTTGCGGGCCGGTGGCTGGCTGGGAACTCGACAATTTATCGCAAATGCGAACCATTCCTATTCAAGTAGAAAGACGAGCGTGTCTTTCGAGGGCATGAGCCTGGTCCCGCGTGCGCGGTTAGAGGGTTGCCGTGAGGTCGATTGCTGCAACGCGGCAGCGCGTTTCCAGAGGCAGAGAGGGCGTCGATGTGGCGTTGCAGCAAAAAAAGCTATCGACGGGATATTGACTATCAATTCTGGTGATAAATAGTCATCGCCTATCATTGGTCCATCCCGCCACAGCGGAATCGCATTCCCATCCACCTCAACCAGGAGTTCTCCATGTCCCTGATCAACACCACGGTCCCGACCTTCTCGACCACCGCGTACCACAACGGCAAGTTCGTGCCGGTGTCCGATGCCAGCCTGCGTGGCGAGTGGTCGGTTCTGGTCTTCATGCCTGCGGCCTTCACCTTCAACTGCCCGACCGAAGTGGAAGACGCGGCCGACAACTACGCCGAATTCCAGAAGCTGGGCGCCGAGGTCTATATCGTCACCACCGACACCCACTTCTCGCACAAGGTGTGGCACGAGACCTCGCCGGCCGTGGGCAAGGCCAAGTTCCCCCTGGTCGGTGACCCGACCCACACCCTGACCCGCGCCTTCGGCGTGCACATCGAGGAAGAAGGCCTGGCCCTGCGCGGCACCTTCATCATCAACCCCGAGGGCGTGATCAAGACCGCCGAGATCCACGACAACTCGATCGCGCGCGACATGAAGGAAACCCTGCGCAAGCTCAAGGCCGCCCAGTTCGTGGCCAAGAACCCCGGCCAGGTGTGCCCCGCCAAGTGGAACGAAGGCGCCAAGACGCTGACGCCTTCGCTGGACCTCGTGGGCAAGATCTGATCGCCCCGATCCGTTGAACACCCGTTGAGGGTTTCGCGTTGAACGTTGGGCGCCGTGCGTGCCCAGCGTTCTCCCCAAAACCTTGCAATTTGAAGAATCAGGAGTCCCCCATGCTCGACGACACCCTCAAGGCCCAGTTGCAGGCTTATCTCGGCAAGCTGCAGCGCCCGATCCGCCTCATCGCTTCGCTCGACGACTCCGCGTCGTCGCAGGAACTGCGCGAGCTGCTCGTCACCATCGCCGGCCTGTCCGAGCAGGTGTCGTTCGACGACAGCGGCAGCGATGCGCGCAAGCCCTCGTTCGTGATCGCCCGCGACGGTGAGACCACCGGTGTGCGGTTTGCCGCCATCCCGCTCGGCCACGAATTCACCTCGCTGGTGCTGGCGCTGCTGTGGACCGGTGGCCATCCGCCCAAGGCCGAACAAGAGACGCTCGACGCCATCGGGTCCTTGCAGGGCGAGATGGACTTCGAGGTCTACATGAGCCTGTCCTGCCACAACTGCCCGGACGTGGTGCAGGCGCTCTCGCTCATGGCCATCCGCAACCCGGCGGTGAAGGTCACCGTGATCGACGGCGGGCTGTTCCAGGCCGAGGTCGAGGCGCGGCAGGTGATGGCGGTGCCCATGGTCTACCTCAACGGCCAGGAGTTCGGCGGTGGCCGCATGACGCTCGAAGAGATCGTGGCCAAGCTCGACGTGAATGCGGACGCCCGTGAAGCCGCGAAGCTCGACGCCAAGGAACCGTTCGACGTGCTCATCGTCGGCGGTGGCCCGGCCGGCGCTGCCGCCGCGGTGTATGCCGCGCGCAAGGGCATTCGCGTGGGTGTGGCGGCCGAGCGCTTCGGTGGCCAGGTGAACGACACGCTGGCGATCGAGAACTACATCAGCGTGCTCGAGACCGATGGCCCGAAGTTCGCCACCGCACTCGAAGCGCAGGTGCGCCACTATGGCGTGGACATCATGAACCTTCAGCGCGCCGAAAAGCTGGTGCCTGCCAGCGAGCCCGGCGGCCTGGTGCAGGTGGTGATGGCCAACGGCGCCTCCCTGCAAGCGCGCAGCGTGATCCTGTCCACCGGTGCGCGCTGGCGCAACGTGAACGTGCCCGGTGAGGCCGAGTACCGCAACAAGGGCGTGGCCTACTGCCCGCACTGCGACGGCCCGCTGTTCAAGGGCAAGCGCGTCGCCGTCATCGGCGGCGGCAACTCGGGTGTCGAGGCCGCGATCGACCTCGCGGGCATCGTGGAACACGTCACGCTGATCGAGTTCGCCGATGCGCTCAAGGCCGATGCGGTGCTGGTGAGCAAGCTCAAGAGCCTGTCCAACGTCACCATCCACACCAACGCGCAGACGACCGAGATCACCGGTGCCAACGGCACCGTCAATGGTCTGAGCTACAAGGACCGCGTGAGCGGCGAGCAGCACCACATCGCGCTCGAAGGCGTGTTCGTGCAGATCGGCCTGGTGCCCAACACCGAATGGCTCAAGGGCACGGTGGAGCTCAGCCGCTTCGGCGAGATCGTGATCGACGCCAAGGGCCACACCAATGTGGAAGGCGTGTTCGCCGCTGGCGACTGCACCACGGTGCCCTACAAGCAGATCGTGATCGCGGCCGGCGCCGGCGCCACCGCCGCGCTCAGCGCCTTCGACCACCTGATCCGCCTGCCCGCTGCAGAGGCCGTCGCGGCCTGATCAGCGCCGCAGCAGCAGCGCCTCGGCCGACTGCGCGCCGTTGCTCCACAACTCGCCCTGCAGGCTGCGGCCGTCGCTGCCCGGCCTGAGGGTGAGGCTGCCGGTGTCCAGCGGCTCGCTGCCGGCGGCGCTGCGCACTTCCAGCGGCCCTTGCAGCAATTGCGGGTTCCAGGGGCCGCGTGCGGTGTAGACCAGCGCGTCGAGCCGGATGCCCTCTGCGCGCAGGCGTTGTGCGTAGGCTTGCCAGCCCGGGTCGCGATTCACCGGCGCCGGGTCGCTGGTGATCACGAACGTCTCGCCCTGTTTGACGATGTGCATCGACAGGGAGCGGCCTTGCGCGTCGATCGACTGCCAGGTCCCTGCGAGACCGTCGCTGTCATCGTCGAACGCCACGGCCAGCACGATGAGACCGACCACGAAGGCGCCGATCCACATGAGGGCACGCTGCAGCCGGTGCAGCACACC
Source organism: Hydrogenophaga intermedia (assembly GCF_023715105.1). GTDB lineage: Bacteria > Pseudomonadota > Gammaproteobacteria > Burkholderiales > Burkholderiaceae_C > Hydrogenophaga > Hydrogenophaga intermedia_A. The sequence goes on from NZ_JAMBNO010000008.1 coordinate 190,689, forward strand.
GCGGTGCAGTGGCACCGCGGCTGCTTTCAGCGGTGTCGGGGCTGGCCCGCTGTGTGGCGGGGCAATGCCGTGCCGTGTGAGGTCCTCGACGATGCGCTCCACGTCGTCGGCCCAGTCGTCCGTGCGCAGCTTGAGCGCGTGCGCTTCCGGGATGAAGCGCAAGTCTGCGGGCCAGTCGCGCTGGGGCGGCATCAACGTACCTTCGGTGAGCAACGGCACGATGATGGCGCCGCTTTCGCGCGCGGCGCGCATCTCGGCAACGATGGGGTCGTCGTCGCGGTCGATGCGGCGCCCACCCTCGGGATGCTGCTCATCCAGCAGCGCCGGGGTGATCAGCAGCAGCACCACCGGACGCGTGCCCAGGGCCTGCTCGATGGCATGGCGCCAGGCCATGCCGCCTCGCAGGTCCTGCTTGTCGAAGAAGATCTGGTCTGCGCCGTAGAGCCGACTCAGGTCCGCACACAGCCGGTCGGCGTCCTTCTTGCCGTCGGCGCTGCGGTAGCTGATGAAGACCCGGTTCATGGCGTTGGACCATTCAACGGCTCGTCGCGTAGCCCTGCAGGCGCGCGAGCAACTGCCCGGCCGCTTCACGCTCGCTGCCACGGGGCACGCGCGTGCCGCCGAGAATGAAGCCCAGCTGATCGCGCAGCGTGGCCCACAGCCACGCAGAGCCGGCGCGCGCGTGCAGGTCGGCCAGTGTGGCGTCGATGTCGGGCAGCGCGGCGCTCAGCGTGCCCGAGTGCAGGGCCTCGATCACCGCGAGCTCGGGCAAGCCGGCCACGCTCCAGAAGTCCGGGTCATCGAGCCGCTTGCGTTGCAGGCTCTCGCGGGTGCGCTGCACGCGATGGGTGTCCAGTGCTTCACCGCGCAGCCAGTCGGCGGCAAGCAGGTTGAGAGCGGGATAGAACGATTCGGCGTGGCCCTGCTGCAAGGCGATGGCCTCGGCGCGGCCGTAGTGCGTGGCCATGTCGACCAGCGCACGGGCCTCGGACGCCGCCTCGCCAGCGGCGCGCTCCACCAGCGCAAGCCGTTTGCAGGCCGAGCCCAGCAGGCTTTCGCGCTCCAGGGTCGGTGCCACTGCCACCAGGGCTTGCAACGCCTGGCGCGCCTGGGCAATGTCCTGGCGCGCCGCCGCGATGGCGCGAGCGCGCTGCTGCGCCGTCGGGGCTGCTTCCACACGTGCCCACGCACGCCGCGCCAGCAGGTTGGCGCGCTGCTCGGCCGATTTCACCGAGGCACTGCCGTCGTTGGCGGCCACGGCGCGCTCGAACCAGTGCAACGCGCGATCGGTGTCGCCGGCCTGCGTCCAGGCGACGCCGAAGGCCTCGGCCACGGCACCCATGCCGCCCCATTCGCTTTCGAAACGCGCCTGCAGGTGACGGATCTTCTCGCGCTGCGCGGCCGCCGGTGCGCCTTGCGTGGCGCTTTGCACCGCCAGCGTCTCCAGCGCCAATGCCAGTGCCATCGGCGAAGCCACGCCGGCGTAGAGCTGCGCGGGCGTGGGCGGCGCGCGGCGCGTGTCGACCTCGGCGCGCTGCCACACCCAGTCCGGATCGCCGTAGCACTGGTAAGCGGCCCACGTGTTGCCGCCCGGGCTGGCCTCGTAGGCTGCCACGCGACCGGCCTGCACCGCGTCCATGAAGCGCTGCCCGCCCAGCAGCGCGCGGTAGAACGCCACCGCGAATTGGTTGGCGGCGTCGTCTTCCACCGCCCAGCCAGCGGCCACCACGCAGCGCACGCCGATGCGGATGAGCTGCTTGGCCACACCGGCGGCAAAGGCAGCGCGGTCATAGCCGTGCTTGAGCAGCTTGTCCGGGTCGGCCGCCAGGTGGCAGCAATTGAGGAACACCAGCTCGGGCACGGTGCGCATGGCCTGCACCTCGTGCGGCCCGAGAAAGGCGTCGTCGCTGAGCACCACGCCGCGCAGCAGCGGGGGCTTGCCCTCGCGCAGCAACTCGGGCTCGCCGTGGCCCGCGATGTGCACCACGCGGTAGCGTCGCGCCAGCAGGCCATTGATCACGGTGGCGGCGTCGGCGCCGCGGCCTTCGGCGTCGGCGATCAGCATGTGCACGCGTGCGGGGTCCAGGCCCTGCGGGCCACGCAGTGCCTCGGCCACGGCCTCGGCTTCCTCACGCGCCGAGGGCAGCGGCGGGTAGCGCAGCGGGTCGCAGGCTGGCTCGCCGATCACCAGCACATCGTCCTCCTGCGTGGCGTCGCTCACCTGGCTGCGAAAGCTCACCGTGCGCAGGCGGCGCAGGAGCTTGTTGCGGATCGCCCAGGGCTTGCGCGGTCCGCTGCGCCCATCCTGCGGCGCGTCGAGCAGTTCCCAGGGAATGGCGGCGGTGCCATCGTCGAGCTCGAGCACCAGCTCGCTGGTGCCGCCCAGGCTGGCCTCCATCTCCACCGGCACCAACAACTGGAACAGCGTGCGGCCGACCTGCGGGTCGTGGTTGGCGTGGTTGGAGGCACGTTTGACGAGTTCGCGCACCAGCGTGGTCTGCGCCGCCTGCGCCCGCACCTCGGTGCGCGCGCGCTGTGTGTCCAGCGTGTAGACGATGTGCGGCTCGCCGTGTTCGTCCTTCTCGGTGACGGCGCTCACGTAGTCGTAGCCGGTCCCGCGGTAGCCGCTGTCCAGCGGGCGGCGCAGCGGCCCCAGGCCGGCCTGAACCGTGGGTGAGAGCGCGTAGTGCTCGGGCGAGGCCAGGGTGAGCAGGCGCAGTGCCGACCAGGCCTCGGTTGCGCGGTCGAGGTAGAGCTCGATCAGGTGCAACTGGCTCACCTGCGGCCAGCCACCCTGCGCAAGCTTGCCGTTGGCCTCGCGCACGCCTTGTGCAATCGCCTGGGCCGAGGTCCCGGGGCTGATGCCGCTGCCGCCGCTGCCCACCAGCGTGGCCGCGAGCTGGAAGTGCGCGGCGTCTTCACCGGGGCTTTCGGCGACGCGCAGCGCCCAGGCAATGGTGGCCTGGCGGATGGTCTGCGCAAGCTGCGTGCTGTCGAGCTTGCCTTCGGGGCCCAGGCCGGCCACCACCACGTGCGGCGGGCGCGGCAGCGCGAGCGGGTTGGCTGGATCCTCGCGGTGGTTGACGAAGATCTGGTGCGTGCCCGGTGCCTCCGGGTACAAGCCGGCGGCCAGCGACGCGGTCATCGCGCCACCGATGTACTGGTCCACCACCGCCTCGCTGCCGGTGAGGGTGGAGGCCGCGTAGTGGCCCACGAGCAGCGGGTGTCGCACGAACTTGAGGTTGCCGTTGTGCACGTTGATCAGCAGGCCGCGGGCAGGCGGTGCGGTGGGCGTGTCATCGCGCGCGTCGTCCACGAACAGCTCGCCGATGTCCACGAGCGGTGTGTCCGGTGCGCTGGCGCGGCGCGAGGGGCGGTGGCGCACCAGCGCGCTGGCGGACGCCGCTTCGGGGCCCCCCGCGCGCGCGACGGCTGCCGGCACCGGGGCCAGGCGGGTGGTCTCGCCGCGCTCCAGCAGGTCAAGGTAGGCCTCGAAGGCCTCGCGCGCGGCAGGCAGGTCGCCATGGCTGCAGGCCAGTCGCCACGCGCGCACACCGGGCAGCAGTGCGCTCTCCAGCGTGACGCGGCCGTCCCCGCCATCGGGCACGTCAAGGTAGACCAGGCCCTCGTTCGGGTTGATGTCGTAGCGCGCCGGTGTGAACTTCGCCTGGCCCACCACCATGACGAGCTTGTCGCGAAACGCTGGCAACGCCTCGCGCACCTGGCGGTCGAGTCGCTCGCGCAGCGCACGCGCCTGATCAAGCACGCCCTGCGAGGGCACGCCCCAGCGGTAGATGCTGCGTTGCGGCCCTTCGCTGTGCCAGGTGGCAGCGATCTCCAGCGTCTTCATGTCCTGCTCGGCGAGTTCGCGCCAGCGCTGGCTGCTGCCCAGGCCGAGTGCATCGTCGAACAGGCCGGCCTGCAACTGCAGAAAGCCGGGCATGCCGGCCATGATCTCTCGCGCCTTGTGGTCCTGAAAGGGCAGGCCGAAGGCAGCCAGCGCGTTGCCGAAGGTGTCGTCGCCCGAGAGCACCTGCATGGGCGCGAACGCGCCGCCGTTGGGCGTGCCGAGCATGAGCAGCCGCGCGCCGGCGCGCTCGGCCCAGCGTTGCCATACGTCGGGGCGCTCGAGTTGGGCCGTGCGCGCCAGCACGCCACCCATGGAGTGCGCGAGCAGCCGAACCGGTTGCCCGCTCGCGGCGCGCTCGGCGAGTTCGCGCTCCATCATCTCGGCCAGCCGGCGTGCCTCCTCTTCGATGGGGCGGCGCCAGTCGAAGGAGAACTCGATGACCTCGTGCGACTGGGACAGGAAATCCGCGAGGCGGTCGTACACCGGCCCGATGGCGCCATCGGGCGTGACCCCACCTGGCTGCCCGGTCCAGGCGAGACGGTCCAGGCCACCGACGAGACGCAGGCTGAGCCACACACGCTCGCCGCCCACCGCGAGGTGGCTGCCCAGAATGCCGGGCAGCAGGATCAGCGCGGGCCGATCGCCACTGGCCGCCGTGCCGGCGCGTGGCGCGGCGCGCACGCCAGTGCCGCTGCGCCCCGCCCACGAAAGCGGGCCGATGGCGCGAAAGCCCGCGGGCTGTTCCTGCAGCAGGCCGTTGCACACCGCCTCGGCGGTGCGCGGGTGGCTGAAGTAGGCGAAGTGAGTCACCTGCCCGCCGCGCTCGAGCACAAAGCTCGCGCCAGGGTGCGTGCTGCCGCTCGCGCGCGGCGTGCCGCCGTACATGGAGCGCGTCTGCACCACGAGGTCGTTGTCCGTCCAGTAGAAGGCGTCGGCCAGCAGCGTCTTCACCCAGGACATCACCGAATCGCCCTCGATGTCGCCGGCCACCACGCGCAACTGCCCGGGCAGCGGGCCGCTGCGGTCCTGGGTGTGCAACCACTGCACCAGCGGACTCTCGGGTGTCATGGCCTCCAGGCCGGGGAGCATGGCCGGGTCGGTGCGCAGGCTCGCGACTTCACCCAGGAAGTCGAGCAGGCGAGGCGCCACCGGCACGCTGGCGAGTTCCAGCGTCCACTTGAGCACCGACACGTAGGCGTCGAGCCGTTTGGAGGCCAGCAGCGTGCCGCGCGCCGGGCAGGCCACACGCACCATGCGTTCGACGCGGATATCGCGGCCCTTGACTTCGCTGGCGAGCTCGCGCAGCGCGCGCAACTGGCTGCGGTGCTCGCTGCCCTTGAACGGTGCGAGCGCAGCGTCGTCGAGATCGGGGCGCGCGCACACGCGCGCCAGCACCTCGCCCACCAGACCGCCGCGCGAATGCGTGAGCAGGTGCACGCGCGCGCCACGCGGCAAGGCACGGGCCAGCAGCAGCGCGTTGTCGATCGGGCTGGCGCCCAGGGTGGGGTGGTCAAGCCCGTAGACGCGCGCGCCATAGTGCGCAAACAGCTCGCGCACGCGCTGCGGGTGATGCTGCCAGAGCTTGCCGAAGGTCCCATGCGTTTCAGAGAACGTGCCGTGCAGCAACACCAGCATCGGGCCGCCGTCGCTGGCCGGCGGGATGCGCTCGAGCCTGGGCTGGCCCTTGAGCGGCGCGGCCAGCGACTCGGCCATGAGCGCGTAGACGCCCGGGTCCACCTGATCGTCGAGTTTTTGCGCGATCTTGCGCGCCGTGAGACGCGCTGCGGGCTCCAGCGCGATGCCGGTGATCACCTCCACCGCCGACAAAAGCACGCTGCCCAGCCGCCCGCGCGTGGCGCCGCGCTGCTCCAGACCCGGCCACGCCAGCTGTGCAGGGATGGTGACTTCATTGGCCGCGCCGCGCGTGGCACCGCCTTGCGAGCGCATCAAGTCCATGGCGGTGCGGGGGTGCAACACCAGCACCGGCCCATTGGCCACGTGCAGCACGACCGCGTCCTGCCCGGCGCGCGCGCTCATGCGCACCGCCTGCCCGGTGCCGCGCACCGCGCCCACTTGCACGCGTTGCAGCACCTGGCCGCGTGCGCCCAAGGGGCTGGGCGCGGCGCTCGCGCCAGCGCCGCGGGTGGCGGGGGGCGCGGCAGGGTGCCCCTGGACGACGAAGACGAAGCTGTCCGGGGCGGTGTTGGTCATGGCAACCTCAGCGTTGGCGAATGGTGCGGGCTTTGGCGGGCGCCTTGCGCGCGGCATTCGCCGCGGTACGTGCGCGCGGGCGTGCCCGCATGGCTGGAACCTGGCGTTGCGAGCGGTGCAGGGCGCTGGGCCCCGAACGCGGCACGGCCTGGCGTTCCACGAAGTCGTTGCTGACCCAGCCCTCGAGGTCGGTCACGCCCACCACCGCGACCCGGCTCCAGCGGTCCTGCGCTTCGAGCAGGATGAGTTCGGTCCCGCGTTTGAGTGCCGGTGCTACTTTGGGGTGTTCTGCGCCCGGGCCGCCGCGGATGTTCAGGCTGGCGGCAGCCACCACCAGGCGCGGCAACACGTCGGCGCCGCGCCCCAGCGCGCGGCTGCGCACCGCGTTGAGCGGGAAAGCCGGGCCAGGGTCCACCTTGCGGCCGCGCGCAATGTCCTCGTGGCCCAAGATGTCCTCGATGCCGTAGTGCGCGGCGAGCGCTTCGCAGAGTTCGAGCGCGCGCCCGATCTGCACCTCGCTGTAGGTGTGCCAGGGGCGCACGCCGCCACCGTGCTTGTGCTCGGCCAACAGCACCTCTGCGTCGGGGTAAGGCTTGCCGAACCAGGCCACGCATCGGTCTCCCTCGCGGTGCAGCAGGCCGGCGTTGTCCATCTCGATGCCAATGGCATACGGATTCAGGCCATTGAGCCCGGCCCAGTTGCTCACACCCGCGTGCCAGGTGACCACGTTGAAGGGGGCCAGTTGCACGATGCGGCCATCGCGCCCGAGCACGATGTGCGCCGACGCGTTGCCCTGTGGCTTTCGCATGCACAGCGATCTCACGGAACTGTCGGTATCGCGCCCGGCGGTGTAGTGCAGCACCACGAAACGCGGCTTGAGCACGCCGCCGGTATTGGGCGTGGGCTGGTGGCTGACGCCGGGGCCGCTCAGGCGGTGGTTGTCGATCTTGAGCATGTGCCCTCCGCACATCGGGGCGTCGGGAATGTCTGGCCACGCCCCGCGGCCAGTTGCATGGCGGCGGCGTCAGAGCGTGAACGGCGCCTGCTGCAGGAAGCCGGCCGCCGGGCCGAGCGTGAACAGGTTGGGCGACTGCGTGGGCGGCAGCGCGTTGCGCACCCCGGCGTGAAACTGGGCCAGACTGCCCTTGAAGCGACCCTCGTTCCACACCCGCAGCACCTGCTCGGTGAAGGCACCGTTGTTGTCGCCGTCCATGGAGAACTGGTTGTCCTGGCAGCCGGAGATCAGGACCACCGCGGGCTTGAAGTCCTTCACGATGGCGGTGAGACGTTGACTCACCACCACGTTGGCCAGCGCGGTGTCGGGGTCGACCTTGGCATGGCCGGCGGCCTTGGCTACCTCGCGCTGCAGGTCGTCGTAGAAGGCCTTGTGCTGCTGGTACACGCGCCGCCCCACAGCGCGCGGCATGATGCGTGGGCGCAGGTGGGCTGACGCTTCGCCAGGCATGGGCGCACGGGTGACGGTACCGCTGTGGCAGCTGTCGGAGAGCACGAGCACGCGCACGCCTTCGGCGAAGCGGCTCAGTTCGTAGTACAGCTCGTCGTCGATGAGCTGGCCGTCGTAGAGGCACCACGTCTCGTCGAGCTTGTCGTCCTCGTCGGCCGTGGTGTCATCGATCTGGCCGCCGTGGCCCGAGAAACTGAGGAAGAAGGCATCGCCCGCTCGCAGCGCCTTGGCGGCCTTGCGCAGCGCTGCCAGCGTGGCGGCGCGCGTGGCCTTGCGGGTGATGAGCGTGGAGGCTTCGAACCCGCGGGCTTGCGCCAGCGCGGTCATGTCGTGGGCGTCGAACTCGCAGGCGGCCAGCGGGCCGGTCCAGCCGGCGTACGCGTCGGCACTGACCTCGTTGATACCAATGTGCAGCGACAGTCCGCGCGGCTTGTGGACCTTGCCCGCAGGCCGCTTGGCAGCGGATCTTGCTGTCCTGGCGACAGAGGCGGCCTTGTCCTGCTTCGCCATGACGCACCCCCAGGTTGGTTGACGAACGTGAACTGCGTCACGAATTCTGGAGGGGTGGGCGAAGGAATGTCAATCACATGACTTAAGGAAGGTCTGCACAACGCCCGCCGCAGCGAGCACTGATGCGCGATTTGTCACATGGCGCAATTCGCAGGGCATTCCGGCGCGTTTTCGGGCCGATTCCTGCCCCGTTGCAGGCCCTTCGGGCCGCAG
>NZ_JAMBNO010000090.1 GCF_023715105.1 Hydrogenophaga intermedia
TTTCTTAGCAGGTCCGGCTATAACTCTATCCGTTGCCTCTTCGATATCTCTCATGTCAATTTTCTTTTTACCTTCACGTACAGCAATTAAAGATGCTTCATTTAATAAGTTCTCTAAATCAGCACCTGAGAAACCAGGTGTACGTTGTGAAATTGCTTTTAAATCAACCGTTTCATCAAGTGGTTTGTTTTTAGCATGAACATGAAGAATAGCTTCACGGCCTTTCACATCTGGACGACCAACTTGAATTTGTCTATCAAAACGACCTGGACGTAATAAGGCTGGGTCAAGGATATCAGGACGGTTTGTAGCAGCTATCATAATGATACCTTCATTTTCACCGAAACCATCCATTTCAACTAATAATTGGTTTAGGGTTTGTTCACGTTCATCATGACCGCCACCAACACCTGCACCACGTTGACGACCAACAGCATCAATCTCATCGATAAAGATGATACAAGGCGCGTTTTTCTTAGCATTATCGAATAAGTCACGAACACGGCTCGCACCAACACCAACAAACATCTCTACAAAGTCTGAACCACTAATAGAGAAGAATGGTGCGCCA
>NZ_JAMBNO010000091.1 GCF_023715105.1 Hydrogenophaga intermedia
GGGTTGTCCGCATCCACGCCCCGGTAACCCAGGTCCACATACGCCGTGGCGGGCTTCACCCCCGTGTCTTGCATCAGGATGGCTGCCTGCTCCAGCTGGGTGCTCAGCGTGTGGCCGTCGTATGGGTTGCCGGTGAACGCCCTGGCCCCCACGATCAGGTTGTGCTTCAAGGTCGCGGCAATGCCCACCTTCACCCCGAACTCGTAGGGCGTCCTGCTCTTGCCCTTGGCAATGCACTCCACTTCGGGAGCGTGCCAAGCGTAGAGCTTGGATGATCCGCTGGTGTTCTTGCGGCTGCGCGATTGATCGGCAATGCGCTGCGCCTTGCCCAGCACACCGTCCAAGGCTTGGCGCACCGCTGTGCTCAACCCATTGGCCTTGCGCTCGATCTCACGCACCAGGCGGCCCACCACCGTGCTCTGGCGCTTGATCACGCGGCGCATGCGCTTGAACTGTCTGGCGTGCGCGTACCGCCCGGCCTTGAAGCGCAGCAGCTGGCCCTCT
>NZ_JAMBNO010000092.1 GCF_023715105.1 Hydrogenophaga intermedia
GCTGCGCGCGCGGCCACCAGCCTACGGTCAGCCAGGCTAATATACCCGCTAAGGCACTCCAATACAGCATGTACCAAGCAAAGGCAGTAGCGTAGTGCCCAAACCCATTCAGGGCCGAGTAGGCCAGCGGCGGGGCTACCGCGTAGCGCAGCAGGTAGTGCTCCAGGCCCAGCTTGCGACTGAAAACCAGCCCTAGGGCGAGCAGCATATTGAGTAGCATGCCCAGGTACTTATTTGGCGTTAGGGCCTGGACGAAAACGGCCAGGATGGCAAAGAGTACCAACGGCAAGCCGCTGTAGTAGAATAACGACAAATAGAGGGGCAGTTCCAGGTCGGTGTAGCCGTTGGTGAGCTGCAACGCCAGGCCGATGCCGATGTTGACGCTGACCAGGACAGCCACCAAGCTGCCCAGGGTCAGGCACTTGGCCGCCCACACGCTGGCGGTGGGCACGGGAGTGCTGTAGAGCAGGCCCTGCATGTTAGCGG
>NZ_JAMBNO010000093.1 GCF_023715105.1 Hydrogenophaga intermedia
CGCAGGTCGGTCGAGTGAGCTCATGTGGGGGCCAGGGCTGCGGTGAGAGTGTGGGCGATGAGGTGGGCGTAGCGGGCCTCGCTCCAGCCGCACTCGCCGGTCAGGCGCAGGAAGACGCCTTCGTCGGTGGCGATCGCATAGATGACATCGGCTGCGTCGTCCTCGCTGACCTCTCCGCTGAGCGCGCCACGTCTGCGCAGCTCTGCTGCGAGGGCGCGAAGGTTGGCACGGGTCTCGGCATGCGCACGGTCGCGGTGCTCGGCCAGCTCCGGGTCGGTCTCGGCAGCGGCCTCGCCGAGCGCGATGATGGCCGCGGTTCGCGTCATCAGGGCGGCGTTGAGCCGGGCGAACCTCGAGAAGACCTCGTCGACGGGGCCGGCGAGCAGCGCGCGCCACTCTGGACGCTGTGCCAGCGGGATGCCGGCTTCGTCGCCTTGGACTGCGACCTGGATGACCTGCCGCAACAGTGTCGGCTTGGTCG
>NZ_JAMBNO010000094.1 GCF_023715105.1 Hydrogenophaga intermedia
GAATCCGCCGTCGTCGCGGAACCACTGCTGCAGCGCGACCGCCTGCTCGAACCTGCTGGTCCGGCCCTGGGTCACCCGCTCGGCGAGGTCGCTGACGTAGGTGGGGAAGCCACGGGGGAGCTCGGTGCCGGGCTCGGCCACCGCCAGCGGCGCGATCGGTGCGGCCGCGAGCTGGGCGGCGGTCGGCGCGACGTCGAGCGACTGCACGCGGTAGGTCAGCCCGGCGACGGTCGCGTCGTCGGTGGCGCTGATGAAGTCCAGCGTGGAGCGGTCGTAGCGCCAGTCGCCCGGCACCTGGACCGAGACGGCGGGGTACGGCGTCGGCAGCCACTTGGACCGGAAGCTGTCGGCGGCGGTCAGCGTGGACGCGTACCGGCGCGTGGGTACGTCGGCCTCCAGCGCCGACGGCCGGGGCACCGCGCCGTCCGCGCGCTGGGCGACGGGGATGTCCCGGTCGGCGGGCCGCCACGCGT
>NZ_JAMBNO010000095.1 GCF_023715105.1 Hydrogenophaga intermedia
CCTGGCAGCCGGTCACCGGCGCCCGGGGCTACCGGGTCACGACGTCGACCAGCCGCGCCTTCACGAACCCGGTCCGCGTGCGGACCACCCGGCTGCGCGCGAGCATCAGCGGCCTGACGAGCGGCACCGCGCACTTCTTCCAGGTGGTGGCGGTCCGGGCCAGCGGCAGGAACCTCACCCGGCCCAGCAGGACGGTCCGCGCCTTCACGGCAGCGACCCCGGTCGCCGCGCCGCTTCCGGCCCCCGTCGTCAACGGCCCCTCGGACGTGCGAGCCGGCAGCTACAACGTGGTCAGCGTCAGCCTGGACGGGACCGACCCCGCCATGGCCCCGTGGCGAGAGCGCCGCTCCGCCGTGCTGGCCAACATCCTCGGCGGGAACCTCGACGTGGTCGGCCTGCAGGAGGCCAACCACGGCACCTCCTTCCAGAGCCGGCTCGTCACCGGCACCACCCAGTTCGACGACATCCTGCGG
>NZ_JAMBNO010000096.1 GCF_023715105.1 Hydrogenophaga intermedia
TTTATAATCTTTTGTTATAAAGTCACCATTTCTGAATGGAACTACTTGATTATGACCTTTAGAGAATAAATCAGTACCGAACATTAAATAGTTCTTCGTATCTATACCAGCCAAATGTAAAATTGTTGGCATTACATCGACTTGACCAGCATATTCATTATTGATACCACCAGATTTACCAGGGATTTTAATCCAGAAACCAGTTCTGTTTAAATCTGTAAATTTAGCCGGTGTGATTTTTTCACCTAATAGTTTTTCCATGGCATTGTTATGGTTTTCAGAGATACCATAGTGGTCACCATAAATCATAATCACTGAATTGTCATATAATCCTTTTTTCTTCAAGTCATTAATATATTCTTCTAATGCTTCGTCTAAATAACGTGCTGTTTGAATATAACCATCAACTGTTGCATCACCTGTGTTTGATTTCTCAATAGTTGCATCCTTTTCATCTAATGTGAATGGAT
>NZ_JAMBNO010000097.1 GCF_023715105.1 Hydrogenophaga intermedia
TTGCGCAGCTGCTGCGGCAGCGTGGTGATCGACGCTCTCAGCGCGGTGATCATCGCGATGGCCCCATAGCCGCCGAGCGACGGCCCGTTCTTCACGTACGGCTTCTCACCCCAGCCCTCCAGCCGCGGCAGATGCACCAAGAGCGTCGAGCGGCTGCTGCGCTCGACAAGCGTGCCGATAGCCGACCTGCCTGTCCCGATGATCAGATCGCCCTCCCAGTGGCCGGGGACGGCGCGGTCTTCGGCTTCCGCGGGACGTTCGCTCAAGACGACATCTGCGGTGACATGCCCTTGCGGCTTGTTCCGTGATCGAGCCCTCGGCTCGCGCAATGCTCGGCCCGTGCGCAAGCACGCAACCAGTTCACGCTTGAGCGCGCCACGCCCCTGGATGAACAGCGACTGGTAGATCGCCTCGTGGCTGATGCGCATGGACTTATCATCGGGGAAGTCGACCTCCAACCGATGCGAGA
>NZ_JAMBNO010000098.1 GCF_023715105.1 Hydrogenophaga intermedia
TCGCCCGCTCGAACGGCACGCCGAGCGCGGCCGTCGTGCACACGTCCCAGACGACCTCGATGTCGTAGCCGCCGGCGTCCGCCCACTCCGTCAGCGCCGACGCGTAGCGCATCTGGGTCGCCTCGTCGTCGCTGTCCATCATCGCCCGCTCGCTGGCGTCGACGTGCTCGGCAGCGGTCCGGACCCGCGCCGGGGACACCGAGAGCAACAGGTCGTGCACCGTCCCGCCGTCGAGGCCGTGGCTGACCATCTGCCGCATCACCCCCAGCCCGCCGCTGCGGGTGACGGCGCCGGCGTGCGGCACCAGGTCACCGGTGATGATCCGCAGCAGGGTCGTCTTGCCGGCTCCGTTCGCACCGACCAGTGCCACCTTCGCGCCCTCGCCGACCCGGAACGAGACGTCGTCGAGCAGCACCCGGCCGTCCGGCAGCTCGTAGCGCACCCCTGCGACGTCGACATGTCCCAC
>NZ_JAMBNO010000099.1 GCF_023715105.1 Hydrogenophaga intermedia
TATCTGCTCCAGACCGGTGTCGGAGTCTGCGGCAAGCTCGACCCGGACCTCCGAGTCGCCGGTGAACAGGGCCACCTCGTTTACCCCCTCGTCTTCGTCGTGGAGGTACACGGTCGGCACGCCGGCCACCGGTTCCTGCCGGACGCAGCCGGCGATCGCGTCGCCGCCGACGGTCACGTCCACCCACGAGTTGTGCACCGACACGTCCCAGTCACTGCAGCCACCTTCGGAGTCGTCGAGGCTCGCGTGGCACTCGCCGTAGAAGAAGTTGGCCTGCGAGCCGGCCAGGTAGTAGTCGTTGAGCGGGTGACCATCGACCTCGTCGCCCAGGTAGACGGCTGGATGCCCGGAGGCACGGATCGCCTGCTTTGCGGTCGTCAACTCGTCTGCGCTCATCGTGCTAAACGGGTGCCAGACGAAGAAGTAGAAGCCGATGCCGACGCACGACGCGGCCAGACCGAGCC
>NZ_JAMBNO010000009.1 GCF_023715105.1 Hydrogenophaga intermedia
GGGGTCTGCCCCCTCTCCTCCCGGAGAAGATTTCTCCTCGACCATGAAAAACGCCCCAAGTGTGACCTTGGGGCGCATTGTGGGGTCCGAAGACCCCTTGAATCAACTCCTTAACCGAACGGCTAGGATCTCTCGCGGGGCTTTTGTTTGCAGGGGACCTGCGGTCGGGCTTACATGCCCATGCCGCCCATGTCGCCCATGCCGCCCATGCCACCACCAGGCATCGCGGGCGCTTCGTCCTTCGGTGCCTCGGCGACCATGCACTCGGTCGTGAGCATCAGCGAAGCCACGGACGCGGCGTTCTGCAGCGCGGTGCGGGTCACCTTGGTCGGGTCCAGGATGCCCATCTCGATCATGTCGCCGTAGGTGTCGTTGGCGGCGTTGAAGCCGTAGTTGCCCTTGCCACCCAGCACGGCGTTGATCACCACGCTCGGCTCGCCACCGGCGTTGGCCACGATCTCGCGCAGCGGGGCTTCGATGGCCTTGAGGATCAGTTTGATGCCGGCTTCCTGGTCGGGGTTGTCACCCTTGATGGTGCCAGCGGCCTGACGGGCGCGCAGCAGGGCCACGCCACCACCGGCCACAATGCCTTCTTCCACCGCAGCGCGGGTGGCGTGCAGGGCGTCTTCCACGCGGGCCTTCTTCTCCTTCATCTCGACCTCGGTGGCGGCACCGACCTTGATGACGGCCACGCCGCCAGCCAGCTTGGCCACGCGCTCCTGCAGCTTCTCGCGGTCGTAGTCGCTGGTGGCTTCCTCGATCTGGATGCGGATCTGCTTGACGCGGGCTTCGATGTCCGCGGCAGCGCCAGCGCCGTCGATGATGGTGGTGTTTTCCTTGCCCACTTCGATGCGCTTGGCCTGGCCCAGGTCGGCCAGGGTCACCTTCTCGAGCGTCAGGCCCACTTCTTCAGCGATGACCTTGCCGCCGGTGAGGATCGCGATGTCCTCCAGCATGGCCTTGCGGCGGTCGCCGAAGCCCGGGGCCTTGACGGCGACGACCTTCAGGATGCCGCGGATGGTGTTGACCACCAGGGTCGCCAGGGCTTCGCCTTCGACTTCCTCGGCAATGATCAGCAGCGGACGACCGGCCTTGGCGACCTGCTCCAGCACGGGCAGCAGGTCACGGATGTTGCTGATCTTCTTGTCGAACAGCAGCACGAAGGGGTTGTCCAGAAGGGCAGCCTGCTTCTCGGGGTTGTTGATGAAGTAGGGCGAGAGGTAGCCACGGTCGAACTGCATGCCCTCGACGACGTCGAGTTCGTTGTCGAGCGACTTGCCGTCTTCGACGGTGATCACGCCTTCCTTGCCGACCTTGTCCATCGCGTCGGCAATGATCTTGCCGATCGATTCGTCGGAGTTGGCGGAGATGGCGCCGACCTGGGCAATCTCTTTGCTGGTGGTGGTGGCCTTGGAGGCCTTCTTGAGCTGCTCGGTCAGGGCGATCACCGCCTTGTCGATGCCGCGCTTGAGGTCCATCGGGTTCATGCCGGCGGCCACGTACTTCATGCCTTCGCGCACGATGGCCTGGGCCAGCACGGTGGCGGTGGTGGTGCCGTCACCGGCGTTGTCGCTGGTCTTGGAAGCGACTTCCTTGACCATCTGCGCGCCCATGTTCTGGAGCTTGTCCTTGAGTTCGATCTCTTTCGCGACCGACACACCGTCCTTGGTGACGGTGGGGGCGCCGAACGAGCGCTCGAGCACCACGTTGCGGCCCTTGGGGCCCAGGGTCACTTTCACTGCGTTGGCCAGGATGTTCACACCCTCGACCATGCGGGCACGGGCGTCACCGCCGAAAACCACGTCTTTAGCTGCCATGTTGAGGCTCCTTCAATTCAAACCGGGGGGAAGTGCTTTATTTCTCGACAACCGCGAACAGGTCGTCTTCCTTCATGACGAGCAGCTCGTCGCCGTCGACCTTGACGGTCTGGCCGCTGTACTTGCCGAACAGGACGCGATCGCCCACCTTGACGGTCAGGGCCTTGGTCTCGCCCTTGTCGTTGGTGCGGCCCGGGCCGACGGCAACGACCTCGCCCTGATCGGGCTTCTCGGCGGCGTTGTCGGGGATGACGATGCCCGAGGCGGTCTTGGTTTCGCTCTCGACGCGCTTGACAATCACGCGGTCGGCGAGGGGACGAAGTTTCATTGCATCTCCTGATAGGGATAGGACGGAAAAGGGTTTCGCACGGCGGTCCCGCCGTGGCCTTGGACCCGTTGTTAGCACTCAGATCCAGCGAGTGCTAATCATAAGGGCGCCAGGGGGTGTTTTCAAGAATGCGACTGGCCGGCGGTCAGAAATGGGCCAGGTAGCCGCCGTCGACCACGATCACCTGGCCGGTGACGTAGCTGGCGGCGGGGGAGGCCAGGAACACCGCCGCCCCGGCGATCTCCTGGGGTCGGCCCCAGCGCCCGAGGGAGGTGCGCCGGGCCAGCCAGTCGGCCACACCGTGGTCGTCCACCATGGCGGCGTTGGCCTCGGTGGCGAAGTAGCCCGGCGCGATGGCGTTGGCGGTGATGCCGTGCGGGCCGAGTTCGGCCGCCAATGCGCGGGTCATGGCTTCCAGCGCGCCTTTGGAGGTGGTGTAGGCGGCGTCGCCCGCGCGGGCAATCGGCCCGGCGATGGAGGTGAGGTTGATCAGCCGCCCGCGGCCCTGGCGGCGCATGGGCACGCTGGCCTCGCGGCACAGGTGCCAGGCGGCCACCAGGTTGGTCTCCAGCAGTTCGCGCAGCGCCTGTGGCGGCAGCGCGTCCAGCGGTTCGCGGCGACGCTGGCCGACGGCGTTGACCAGAATATCGATGCGCCCCGTCCTGTCCAGCACCGTGGCCAACGCCGCGCTGGCCGCGGCTTCGTCGGCCACGTCGAACGGCAGCGGGTGGGCGCGCTCGCCCATCCCGGCGGCCGCGGCCTGCAGCGTGCCGGGATCGCGCCCGCCCAGCCAGACCTCGGCGCCATGGACCACCAGGGCCTGCGCGATGGCCAGGCCCAGGCCGCGGCCGGCACCGGTGACCAGGGCCACCTGACCGCGCAGGTCGAACAACGGGCTGGGGACGGACATGGGCCGGGATTATCCCGGGCCGGCCCGACGACTCAGGCGCTGAGCGCAGCCATCGCCGAGGGCGTGAAGTCCAGCGTCGGGTCGACGCCCTCGAAGGGCAGGGTGAAGTAGAAGGTGCAACCGCGACCGGGCGCGCTTTCGCACCAGATGCGTCCGCCGTGGCGTTCGACGATGCGCTGCGACAGCGCCAGGCCGGTGCCGTTGCCTTCGAAGTCCATCGAATGGTGCTGGCGCTGGAACATGACGAACAGGTTGTGGGCCTTCTCCATGTCGAAGCCGGCGCCGTTGTCGCTGACGAAGAACATGTGCCCGCCCACCGGGTTGACCTTGCATCCCAGCTCGATGCGCGCCTTCGGGTGCTTGCGGGTGTACTTCACCGCGTTGTCCAGCAGGTTGCCCCAGGCCTGTGCCAGCAGCATGGCGTCGCCGCGCACCATGGGCAGGTCGGGGTCGACCACCCACTCGATGTTGCGCTGGGTGTTCTCCTGGCGCAGGTGCGCGATCACGCCGTGCAGCAGCGGGCCCAGCGGCACTGGCTGCGACTCGATGGCGACGCGGCCCAGGCGGGCGTACTCCAGCAGACCTTCGATCATCTGGCCCATGCGCTTGCTCGACTTGGTGATCGACTGCAGGCACTGCTGCACCATCGGGTCCTCGGCCTCGCCCAGCTGCTCGTGCAGCAGCGCGGTGAAGCTGGCAATGTGGCGCAGCGGTGCGCGCAGGTCGTGCGAGACCATGTGCGAGAAGACGTCGAGATCCTTGTTGGCGGCCACCAGCTGGCGCGTGCGCTCGGCAACGCGCTTCTCCAGCTCGCGGTTGAGGTCGTTCATCACGTCCTCGAGGTTCTTGGCGGCGGTCATGTCGCGCGTGATGCACGAGAGGCCGCGCAGCTCGCCTTGCTGGCTGCGCAGCGCGGTCACCACGCTGTGGGCCCAGAAGCGCGTGCCATCCTCGCGCAGCCGCCAGCCGCGGGTTTCCCACTGGCCGTGGGCCGTGGCCAGGCGCAGCGTCTGTGCTGCGTCGATCTCGTCCTCGCCGGCGTTCTCGGTGCACATGAGTGCACCAAAGGCCTGGCCCGTCATCTGCGCGGCGCTGTGGCCGTGCAGCCGCTGGGCACTCTCGGTCCACTCGGTCACGCGGCCCTGCTCGTCGATGAAGTAGATGCAATAGTCCTGCAGCGCACCGACCATGAGCCGGTAGCGCTGCTCGCTCTCGAACAGCTCGCTGGTGCGCTCGCGCACGCGGTCTTCGAGGTCGCGGTTGGCGTTGAGCACCAGTTCCTCGGTGTGGCGTCGTTCGCTGATGTCGTGCAGCTCGATGAAGATGCCCTTGATCTCCTGGCCCTGGTGGTCCGGCAGGTAGTGGATCTCGTAGTAGTGGCGCTGACCGGCGGCGTCCACGCGCTCCGCCTCGAAATGCTGTGCCTGCCCGCTCAGGGCCGCAGCCACGCGAGGCAGGATTTCGTGCAGCACGTCGGGCCGCACCACCTCGCTCAGGTGCGAGCCCACCATCTGTTGCGGCGATTTGCCGTAGCGCCCCGCGTGCGCGGCGTTCGCGAAGCGGCACACCAGGTCCTTGTCGTAGTAAGCCAGGCGCGCAGGAATTCGGTCGGTGATGCTGCGCAGCAGCATTTCCGCCGGCGTTGCCGCGTCGGGGCTCACCGGCGTGGTGTCCGGCGCCGGTAGCACGAGCGAGGTGCTGTGCAGGAAGTGCCCGTGGGCATCGAACACCGCGCGAGACTGCAGGCGCACGTGCAGCACCGATCCGTCTGCCTTGCGCAGGCTCAGGTCAAGCGCTTGTGGCTCGCGGGTCTGACGCAGCATGTCCAGGTGGGAGCGCAGCTGGTCCAGGCTGCCATGGTCGGCGGGCTCGATCACGTGCGCCAGCGCTTCGGCACCGGCCTGCTCGTGCCCGAGCCAGTGCAGCAGGGTGCTGTTGGCGCGCACGCAGTGCAGTTGCGCATCGAGCGCCAGCAGGCCGCAGGGGGCCTGGTCGAACGGATCGTGGCCGCCAGACGCCGTAGGGCAGGCGTCGGTGAAGGACAGGTCGAGTTCCATGAAGGCTCCGGCGTTGGGCACAGGCAAAGGGGTTCTTGCCCGTCCATATCGGCGTCGTCACGAAAAAATTCATCTCGGGTGCTGTCCCGGGCGCAATGAGCGGAAAACCGCACGAAAAAGCCCCGGGGGCTCGCGCCGCCGGGGCTGATGTTGATGCTTTCGACTTACTTCAGGCCCGCCGCTGCACGCAGCGCGGCTGCTTTGTCGGTCTTTTCCCAGGTGAACTCGGGTTCCTCGCGGCCGAAGTGGCCGTAGGCAGCGGTCTTGCTGTAGATCGGGCGCAGCAGGTCGAGCATCTGGATGATGCCCTTCGGACGAAGGTCGAAGTGCTCGTTGACCAACTTGGCAATCTGCTCGTCGGGGATCACGCCCGTGCCTTCGGTGTAGACGGTGATGTTCATCGGACGCGCCACGCCGATCGCGTAGGCGACCTGGATCTGGCACTGCTTGGCCAGGCCCGCTGCCACGATGTTCTTGGCCACATAGCGTGCGGCGTAGGCGGCCGAGCGGTCGACCTTGGACGGGTCCTTGCCGGAGAACGCGCCGCCGCCGTGCGGGCAGGCGCCGCCATAGGTGTCGACGATGATCTTGCGCCCGGTCAGGCCGCAGTCGCCCTGCGGGCCGCCGATGACGAAGCGCCCGGTCGGGTTGATCAGGTAGCGGGTGTCCTTGAGCCACTCCTTGGGCAGCACCGGCTTGATGATTTCTTCGATCACCGCGTCGATGAAGCTTTGCTTCATCTTCGTGGGCGTTTCGGACTGGTCGGGACTGTGCTGGGTCGAGAGCACCACGGTGTCGATGCTGTGCGGCTTGCCGTCCACGTAGCGCATCGTGACCTGGCTCTTGGCGTCCGGGCGCAGGAAGGGCAGGCGGCCGTCCTTGCGCAGCTGTGCCTGGCGCTCCACCAGACGGTGCGCGTAGTAGATCGGTGCGGGCATCAACTCGGGCGTCTCGTCGCAGGCGTAGCCGAACATCAGGCCCTGGTCACCAGCGCCGGTGTTGAGGTGGTCGTCGGACGCGTGGTCCACGCCCTGGGCGATGTCGTTGGACTGCTTGTCGTAGGCCACGAGCACGGCACAGCCCTTGTAGTCGATGCCGTATTCGGTGTTGTCGTAGCCGATGCGCTTGATGGTGTCGCGGGCGACCTCGATGTAGTCGACGTGCGCGTTGGTGGTGATCTCGCCGGCCAGCACCACGAGGCCGGTGTTGGTCAGCGTCTCGGCCGCCACGCGGCTGCGCGGGTCTTGCGCAAAGATCGCATCGAGGATGGCGTCGGAAATCTGGTCCGCCACCTTGTCGGGGTGGCCTTCGGACACGGATTCGGACGTGAAGAGGAAATCGCTCGCCATTTAAACTCCTGAGGGTTTGCTGATCGGCGTTGCCGGTCTGTCAGAAGTCGGCGAACGCTTTAGCGGAATTTGTGAATCGCCCCGCAATCAGTTCATCAACTCGGCGATGGCGCGATTTTAGTGCACCGCGCCGCATGCCAGACACCTGCCCCCCTTGGCCACGCTGATCCGTACCCTTTTCGCCCTCGGCAGCCGCCTGCCCCTGCTCGTGCTGCACGCGCTGGGCAGCGCACTGGGCTGGCTGAGTTTCCTGCTCTCCCCCACCTACCGCCAGCGCCTGCTGGCCAACGCGCAGCAGGCCGGCCAGCCGCGTGCCGTGGCACTGCGCTCGGTCGCCCAGGCCGGACGTCTGGTCACGGAGTTGCCACGCCTGTGGCTCGGCGCGCCGGTGTCGCTGCGCTGGCAGGGCGCCGAGCACATCGAGGCCGCACAAGCGGCCGGGCGGGGACTGCTGTTCCTCACGCCGCACCTCGGCTGCTTCGAGGTCACGGCGCAGGCCTACGCGGCGCGTTTCGGGGCCGCGCGGCCCATGACGGTGCTCTACCGCCCCTCTCGCCAGGCCTGGCTGCGCGACCTCGTCGACCACGCGCGCGAGCGCCCCGGCTTGCGCACCGCGCCCACCACCCTGTCGGGCGTGCGACAGCTGATCGCGGCGCTCAAGGCTGGCGAGGCCGTCGGTCTGCTGCCCGACCAGGTGCCGCCGCAGGGTCTGGGCGTGTGGGCGCCGTTCTTCGGCCGCGACGCCTACACCATGACGCTGTCGGCGCGGCTGGCGCGCTCGGCCGACGCCACCGTGCTGCTGAGCTGGGGCGAGCGGCTGTCCTGGGGGCGGGGTTACGTGATCCACGTGCGCCCGCTCGGTGCGGCGCTGCCCGGCGAGCCGGAGGCCGCGGCGCGGGTGGTGAACGCGGCCATGGAGTCGCTGGTGCGAGAATCGCCCGCCCAGTACCTGTGGTCGTACGACCGCTACAAGGCCCCGCGCCGATGACCGAACCCGCGCCCGCCGCCACCCCCCCCGTCCCCGAATCGCGCCTGAGCAACCGGCTGGGCGTGGGCTTCATGCGATTGCTGGCCCACCTGCCCCTGCCCTGGGTGCGTGCGCTGGGTTGGGCGCTCGGCCGGGTGCTGCACGCGGTGGCCGCGC
Source organism: Hydrogenophaga intermedia (assembly GCF_023715105.1). GTDB lineage: Bacteria > Pseudomonadota > Gammaproteobacteria > Burkholderiales > Burkholderiaceae_C > Hydrogenophaga > Hydrogenophaga intermedia_A. The sequence goes on from NZ_JAMBNO010000009.1 coordinate 7,606, forward strand.
GGCGCCGGCGCATCGCCCAGACCAACTGGGCGGCGTGCTTCCCCGACCATTCCGAAGCCGAGCGTGACGCTGCGGTGCGCCGGCATTTCGTGTGCTTCGCCCAGGCGTGGCTCGATCGCAGCTGGCTGTGGGAAGCGCCGGCGCACGTGGTCAGGCGCCGCCTGTTGCTCAAGGGCGATCTCGCCGCGCTGGAGGGCAGCGAGCCGACCGTGATCTTCGCGCCGCATTTCGTGGGCATGGACGCCGGCTGGACGGCCATCACTGCGCACCTGCCGCGGCGCTTCTGCGGTGTCTACGCCGAGCAACTCAACGCCGACGTGGACCGCTGGATGTTCCAGGGGCGCCAGCGTTTCAACAACCCGCTGGCGGTTGGCAAGCGCCAGGGCCTGCGCGCCATCGTGTCTGCCTTGCGCGACGGCCTGCCGCTGTACCTGCTGCCCGACATGGACCACGGCGAACGTGACGCGGTGTTCGTGCCGTTCTTCGGTGTCACCGCAGCCACCGTCACCTCGCTGCCGCGGCTGGCGCGGCTGGGCAAGGCACGGGTGGTGCCGGTGCTCACGCGCCTGGTGCCCGACGGCTATGAGGTCACGGTGCACTCGCCATGGGAGGGCTACCCGGGCGGCACGGTGGAGGAAGACACCGCCGCCATGAACCGCGCGCTCGAGGGCTACATCCGCACCATGCCCGAGCAGTATTACTGGGTGCACAAGCGCTTCAAGACGCGCCCGAGCGGCGCGCCGCCGTTCTACATCGGCGTCTGAACAAACCCCTCGATCAGCGCCGCCACCCGTTGCGGCTGCTCGTGCACCAGCCAATGGGTGCAGCCGGGCAGGCGCTCGATGCGCAGGTCGGGTACCACGTCCGTCAGCCCGTCCAGCAAGGTGGGCGGTAGCGCGGTGTCGCCCATGCCCCAGATCACCAGCGTGGGCACCCGCACCGTCACCGCTTCCGGGGGCAGGGTCACAGCGGTGGCGCCCGGGTCGGCCGGCGTGGGCGGGCGCAGCGGCGAGGCTGCGTAGTAGTTGCAGCCGCCCTGCAGGCCCTGGCGCCAGACCGCGCGGTAGCGCTCGCGCATGGTGTCATCGAGCCAAGCGGGCTCGGCGGGTGCAGTGCCCTGGGCCGCGAAGGCGGTGAAGAACGGCCACAGCCGGGCGAAGTCGTTCTCGGCCAGGAGCGCCGGCGCGTCGGGGCGCGCCAGGAAGTTCATGTAGGCGCTGGCGGCCTGTTGTGCGGGCGACTGCGCGAGTTCGCGCTGGAATGGCAGCGGGTGCGGGGCGTTGAGAATGACCAGGCGGGCCAGGCGCTGTGGATGCCGTGCCGAGAAGCCCCAGGCCAGTGCGCCGCCCCAGTCGTGGGCGACCAGTGCGGCCAGCCGGCCCGGCGTGGGGCTGTCGGCGCTGACGGCCTCGATCAGGGCGTCGATGTCCTGCATCAGGGGTTTGGCCCGGTACGCTGCCACTTCGGGGGGTGCGCTGGAGCGCTCGAAGCCACGCAGGTTGGGGGCCACGCACCTGAAGCCCCCGTGCGTGGGGTGGGCGAAGTGTTCGAGCAGTTCGTCCCACACGAAGGCGGCCTCCGGGAAGCCGTGCAGAAACAACAGCACCGGTCGGCCGCGTTCGCCCGCGGCACGGCAACTCAGGGTGATGCCGTGCGGCAGCACGGCGTCGAAGGCTTCGATCACGGCGGGCTCCATCGGGCCCGGCGCGGTCTCAGTCGGCGGCGGGCGGTTCGTCGTCGGTGGGGGTGGCCGGCGCCTGCGGCGCACCGTCCTCGCGGGCCCAGCGCATCAGCAGCGTCGCCACCTCGTCCAGGCCCTGCTTCTTCAGGGCCGAGAACAGTCTGACCTCGCCACCGGCGGTCTGCAGTCGCGCGATCGACAGTGCCTTGTTGGCTTCGGTGCGGGTGAGCTTGTCGGCCTTGGTGAGGAGCACCAGGAATTTCAGGCCATCTTCCACCCGCGGGCGGATGGCTTCGAGCAGGGCCTCGTCGAGTTCGGTCAGGCCCAGGCGCGGGTCGACCAGCATCACCACGGCACGCAGGTTGGGTCGGGTGAGCAGGTAGTTCGCCATCACGCGTTGCCAGCGCAGCTTGGCCTCGCGTGGCACGGCGGCATAGCCGTAGCCGGGCAGGTCGGCCAGCACTGCGTCGGTGATGCCCTGCTTTCCCAGTGTGAACAGGTTGATGCTTTGGGTGCGTCCCGGCGTCTTGGAGGCGAAGGCCAGGCGCTTTTGCTGCGCCAGGGTGTTGATGGCCGTGGACTTGCCCGCGTTGGAGCGGCCCACAAAGGCGATTTCCGGCACGTCGAGCGTGGGCAGCGTCTCCAGCGTGGGGGCGGTGGTCAAAAAGCGTGCCGTGTGCAGCCAGGCGTGGGCCAGGCGGGCATCGGCGGCGGCAGAGGCCGCAGTGGAGTGGTGGGTCATCTGAGGGGGTCTTGGTGGCGCATTGTAAAATCTGTGGGTTTTGACCGGCCGACCCTCGACAAGTCCCCACACCGAACGAACCCGTCCGACCGCGACGCACGCCCCGACATGAAATTGCCTGCCTCCTTCCTGATGGCCGCTGCCGCCGCAGCCCTCTCCCTGAACGTGCACGCGCAGCCCGCCAAGCCGGATCTGGCCAAGGGCGCTGCCGTCTATGGCAATGTCTGTGTGGCCTGCCACGCCGCCGACGGCAACTCGACCACGCCGGCCAACCCCAAGCTCGCGGGCCAGCACCCCGAGTACCTGATCAAGCAGCTTCAGGAATACAAGAGCGGCAAGCGCGCCAACGCCATCATGCAGGGCATGGCGGCCACGCTGTCGGACGATGACATGCGTAACGTGTCGTACTGGCTGGCCTCGCAGAAGCCGGCGCCGGGGTTTGCCTCCGATGCCGCGCTGGTGAAACTTGGTGAGCGCATCTACCGCGGCGGTCTGGCCGACCGAGGCATTGCCGCCTGTGCCGGCTGCCACAGCCCCAATGGCGCCGGCATCCCGTCGCAATACCCGCGCCTGGCCGGCCAGCATGCCGACTACACCAAGGCCCAGCTGGAGCAATTCCGCAGCGGTGCGCGCGCCAACAACGCGCAGATGACCGGCGTCGCCGCCAAGATGACGGATCGCGAGATCCAGGCGGTGTCGGACTACATCGCCGGCCTGCGCTGATTTTTCGCGCCGGGCATTGAACCGGCGCCGCGCATCCGCATCAGAACAAGGCGCTTGTCGAATCCCGCAAGCGCCTTTTTTCATCCCCCACCCCACATGACTGCTTCGACCCAGGGCCTGGAACTTCAGCGCGGCCCGCGCCCGCTGGCCGCGACGGTCGAGTTGCTGTCGTCGATGCGCTTTGCCATCGCGCTGCTGACGGTGATCTGCATCGCCTCTGTGATCGGCACGGTGGTCAAGCAGGCCGAGCCTTACAACAACTACGTGAACCAGTTCGGCCCGTTCTGGGCGGAGGTGTTTGCGTCGGCAAACCTGTTCACGGTCTACAGCGCCTGGTGGTTCCTGCTGATCCTGGCGTTCCTGGTGGTGAGCACCAGCCTGTGCATCGCGCGCAACACGCCCAAGATCCTGGCCGATTTCAAGGCGTTCAAGGAAAACATCCGCGAACAAAGCCTCAAGGCGTTTCCCCACCGGGCACAAGGCGAACTGGCCGAGACCCCGCAGGCAGCAGCCAACCGCATCGGTCAGGCATTGCTGGGCTCGGGCTGGAAGGTGCGCCTGCAGTCGCGCCCGCTGCCCGAGGGCGAGGGCTGGATGGTGGCGGCCAAGAAGGGCGCGGCCAACAAGTGGGGCTACCTGGCGGCGCACAGCGCCATCGTGCTGGTGTGCGTGGGCGGCCTGCTCGACGGCGACCTCATGGTGCGCGCGCAGACCTGGTTCAACGGCAAACAGATCTTCGAGGGTGGCGGCATGATCGCCGACGTGCCCCCTCAGCACCGACTCTCGGCCAGCAACCCCACCTTCCGTGGCAACCTGCTGGTCACCGAGGGCACGGCATCCAGCACGGCCATCATTTCCCAGCCCGGTGGCGTGCTGCTGCAGGAGTTGCCGTTCTCGGTGGAGCTCAAGAAGTTCATCGTCGAGTACTACGACACCGGCATGCCGCGCTTGTTCGCCAGCGAAATCGTGATCCACGACCACGACACGGGCGAAAAAAAGGAAGCGCGAGTCGAGGTGAACCACCCGGCGTTCCACCGCGGTGTGGCGATTTATCAATCGAGCTTCGATGACGGCGGCTCGCGCGTGAAGCTGCAGGCCGTGCCATTCACGCGTGGAGCCCGTCCGTTCGAGGTCGAGGGCACCATCGGCGGCTCCACCGAACTCAGCAACGGGGAGCAGAAGCTCACATTGGAGTACAGCGGCCTGCGCGTGATCAACGTGGAGAACTTCGCGGGGCAGGGCGCAGCCGGCACCGATGTGCGCAAGGTCGACCTGCGCGAGGCGGTGGAGAGCCGTCTGGGTGCTGCGCACAAGACCACGACGGAGAAGACGCTGCGCAACGTGGGCCCAAGCGTGACCTACAAGCTGCGCGACAGCGCCGGGCAGGCCGTGGAGTACCACAACTACATGCTGCCCGTGGAGCTCGATGGCCAGCGCGTGTACCTGCTTGGCCTGCGCGAGACACCGCAAGACGCGTTTCGCTACCTGCGCGTGCCGGTCGACGAGAACGACGCGATGGATGGTTTCGTGCGCTTGCGCGCTGCGCTCGACGATCCCGGCCTGCGCGCCGAGGCGGTGCGCCGCTACGCAGAGCAGTCGGTGGAGGGCGGCCGCGCCGATCTGGCCGAAGCGCTGGAAGCGTCGGCAACGCGTGCCCTGGCGCTCTTTGCCGGCGCCGAACCCGTGGCGATCCCGGCGGCTGCCGCCAATGGCTCCGCGGCGCGCGACGTCGTCGGTGGCCTGCAGGCCATCTCGTCCTTCCTGGAATCCAACGTGCCCGAGGCCGAGCGCGAACGCGCGAGCGACGTGCTGGTGCGCATCCTCAACGGCACGCTGTTCGAATTGATGCAGCTCAGCCGCGAACGCGCGGGCCTGGCGCCGTTGCCGCGCGACGAGGCCACGCAGCGCTTCATGACGCAGGCCGTCATCAGCCTGTCGGACAGCTTCTTCTACCCGGCACCCATGGCCCTGCAGCTGAAGGATTTCACTCATGTGCAGGCCAGCGTGTTCCAGGTGGCGCGCGCTCCGGGCAAGACCATCGTCTATCTCGGGTGCCTGTTGCTGATTCTGGGCGTCTTTGCCATGCTCTACGTTCGCGAACGCCGCGTGTGGGTGTGGCTGGCACCGCAAGGGCAGGGCGCCCAGGCCAGCCTGGCCCTGTCGTCGAACCGCAAGACGCTCGACACCGACCATGAATTCGAGTTGCTCAAGACCCAATTGCTGCAGGTGAAGCCATGAACACCGCCACCCAGACCATCGATCTCAAGAAGTCCAGCCACGGCGGCGGGTTGCAGCCAGGCTACTTTGCGCGCCGCGACCTTTGGGACTGGCTGTTTGCCGCCCTGGTGCTGGCGGCCGGTGCGGTCGCCTTCTGGCAATACGGCAGCGCCATGGACGTCTACGAAAAGTCCATCCTCGCCGGCACCGTGCCGACGATGGTATGGCTGGGCTGGTTCTGGCGCCCGCTGCGCGTGCTCACCGTGGTGGTGGGGGCGCTGGCGCTACTGGCCATCTGGCTTTATCAGGCCCCGGGCGGCGGTGCCGACTTGGCGCGTGCGGAGCAGGTGTTCCTGCTCAAGTATTTCATCTCCAGCCAGTCGGCCATTCTGTGGATGTGTGTGCTGTTCTTCATGAGCACCGCCTTCTATTGGGTCGGCATGTTCACGCGCGCGGGCGCCACCTTCGAGACGCTGGGCTCGCGCCTGGCCTGGGTGGCCATCGCCCTCGCGCTCATCGGTTCGCTGGTGCGCTGGTATGAAAGCCACCAGATCGGCCCCGGCATCGGTCACATTCCGGTCAGCAACCTCTACGAGGTGTTCGTGCTGTTCTGCTGGATGACGGCCGCGTATTACCTCTACTACGAAGACCGCTATGCGACGCGCGGCATGGGCGCCTTCGCCATGCTGATCGTCAGCGCGGCGGTGGGCTTCCTGCTCTGGTACACGGTGGTGCGCGAGGCGCATGAGATCCAACCGCTGGTGCCCGCGCTGCAGAGCTGGTGGATGAAGCTGCACGTGCCGGCCAACTTCATCGGGTACGGCACCTTCGCGATCGCGGCCATGCTGGCGTTCGCCTACCTCATCAAGCAGAGCGCGGGCGAGACCCGCTGGTACAAGCTCGCCCCGCTGTGGTTGCTGGGCGTGGTGCTGTGCTTCGAGCCGATCGTGTTCCGCCAAGGCGCACAGGACCAGGGGGGCAGCTACTGGTTCGTCTACTTCGGCATCTCCGCCTTGATCGTCGCCGCGATCTTGCTGGGCCGCCGTCGCATCGCCGAGCGGCTGCCTTCGTTCGAGGTGCTCGACGACGTGATGTACAAGGCCATCGCTGTCGGCTTTGCGTTTTTCACCATCGCCACCGTGCTCGGGGCCCTCTGGGCCGCCGAAGCCTGGGGCGGCTACTGGAGCTGGGACCCGAAGGAAACCTGGGCCCTGATCGTGTGGCTGAACTATGCAGCGTGGCTGCACATGCGGCTCATGAAGGGCTTGCGCGGCACCGTGGCGGCCTGGTGGGCGCTGGTGGGTCTGGCCATCACCACCTTCGCCTTCCTGGGCGTCAACATGTTCCTGTCGGGTTTGCACAGTTACGGCGAACTCTGATCGCGGAACCGGTAAGACTTCCGGGTATCACACGACCGATACCCCAGCGGGCGCGATTTCCGTCGCGCCCGTGCCTTTTTCAGGAGTGACTGCCATGATCATCCGCACCGGCCAGGACGGTTTCATCCACCCGCACAGCAGCGAGATCACGCCGCGTACAGCCTATCTGCAGCGCCGGCAGTGGCTGTTGGCCGCGGCGGCGGCAGGCGCTGCCTGGGCTGCGCGCGACGCCCATGCGCAAGGCGCGCAGCGCCCGGGCAAGCTGGCTCCGCTCACGGGCCGCCCCAGCGCGGTGGCCGGGGCCAGCACGGTGGAAAAGCCCGCGAGTTACGAGGACGCCACCACCTACAACAACTTCTACGAGTTCGGCACCGACAAGAGCGATCCGGCGCGCTACGCCAAGACGCTCAAACCCCGGCCATGGACGGTGGAAGTCGAAGGGCTGGTGAACAAGCCCGGCCGCTTCGACCTGGACGCGCTGCTCAGGCTGGCCCCGATGGAGGAGCGTATCTACCGCCTGCGCTGCGTGGAAGGCTGGTCCATGGTGATCCCCTGGGTCGGTTACTCCGTGTCCGAACTGATCAAGCGCGTGGAGCCGCAGGGCAGCGCGAAGTACGTCGAGTTCGTGACCCTGGCCGACGACAAGCAGATGCCGGGCCTGCGTTCCAACGTGCTCGACTGGCCCTATGTGGAAGGCCTGCGCATGGACGAAGCCATGCACCCGCTCACCCTGTTGGCCTTCGGCATGTACGGTGAGGTGCTGCCCAACCAGAACGGCGCGCCGCTGCGCCTGATGGTGCCGTGGAAGTACGGCTTCAAGAGCGGCAAGTCGATCGTGAAGATCCGCTTCACCGAAAGCCAACCCAAGACTTCCTGGAATGTGTCGGCACCGCAGGAGTACGGCTTCTATTCCAACGTGAACCCCGAGGTGTCGCACCCGCGCTGGAGCCAGGCGACCGAGCGCCGCATCGGCGAGGACGGTGGCGGTCTGTTCGCCAAGCGCCGCCAGACGCTGAAGTTCAATGGCTACGAGCCACAGGTGGGGCAGCTCTACGCGGGCATGGACCTGCGCAAGTTCTACTGATGAATCGCGCCGTGGTTCAGCGGGCACTGTTGCACCCGCTGGCCAAGCCCCTGGTGTTCACCGTCTGGCTCCTGCCGTTCGCCTGGCTGGTGTGGGCGGCCGTGGCCGACCGCCTGGGTGCCAACCCGGCCGAGGCGCTCATCCGAGGGCTGGGGGACTGGTCCTTGCGCGCCCTGGTGCTGGTGTTGTTGGTGACACCACTGCGCACGACGCTGGGCATGCCCGCTCTCGCGCGCTTTCGTCGCATGCTGGGCTTGTTCGTGTTTTTCTACGCGTCGATGCACTGGGTGGCCTACGTCTGGTTCGACATGGGCTTCGACTGGCAAGCGGTGCTGGTCGACATTCCCAAGCGTCCGTTCATATTGGTGGGGACGCTGGCCTGGCTGATGTTGCTGGCGCTCGCAGCCACCTCGTTCAACCGCGTGATCCGTGCGCTCGGCGCGCCGCGCTGGCAGGCGCTGCACCGGCTGGTGTACGCAGTGGCCGTGCTGGCCGTGCTGCACTTCTTCTGGATGCGCGCGGGCAAGAACGATTTCAACGAGGTGGCGGTGTACGCCGCCATCCTGGGCGCATTGCTGGGCTGGCGCCTGTGGCGCCGCCTGCGACCTCAGGCCAGCGGCATCTCCAGCCGCATCTGATCGGCCGGGCTCTCGCGGCGGCGGATCGAGGTAGCACGGGCGCCGTCAACCAGCACCTCCGCGGCGCGGCCGCGGGTGTTGTAGTTGCTGGCCATGCTCATGCAGTAGGCACCTGCCGACAGCACCGCCAGCAAGTCGCCCGGGTGCACCGCGAGCGTACGCTCACGGCCGAGCCAGTCGCCGCTTTCGCAGACCGGGCCGACGACATCCCACACCGCCGGCCGCTCGTTCTCGCGCGCACGCACGGGCTCGATGCGGTGATAAGCCTCATACATGGCGGGTCGCGGCAGGTCGTTCATGGCCGCATCGACGATCAGGAAATTCTTGTGTTCGCCGGGCTTGGTGTAGAGCACCTCGGTGAGGCACACACCGGCGTTGCCGACGATCGAGCGGCCCGGCTCGATCATCACGGTGCGATCGCCGTAGCCACGTGCATCCAGCTTGGCCAGCAGGCGCGGCCACAGGGTGTCCGCGGCGGGTGGCGTGTCGCCGTTGTAGTCGATGCCCAGGCCGCCACCGAAATCGAGGTGGTGCAGGCGCAGGCCGTCGACTTCGATCGCGGCGACCAGATCGAGCACGCGGTCCATCGCGTCGAGGTAGGGCGCCGCCTCGGTGATCTGGGAGCCGATGTGGCAATCGATGCCGACCACCTCCAGGCCGGCGCAAGCGGCGGCGTGGCGATAGGTAAGCAGCACCTCGCCATGGGCGATGCCGAACTTGTTGTCCTTGAGGCCCGTGGAGATGTAGGGGTGCGTCTTCGCGTCCACATCGGGGTTGACGCGGATGCTCACGCGCGCACGCCGGCCCATCGAGCGCGCCACCTCATCCAGCACGTCGAGTTCGCCACGGCTCTCGACGTTGAAGCAGCCGATGCCCGCGTCAAGTGCGCGGCGCATCTCGGCGCGCGTCTTGCCGACGCCCGAGAACACGATCCGCTCGGGCGCGCAGCCCGCAGCCAGTGCGCGCTCGAGCTCGCCGCCCGAGACGATGTCGAGCCCGCAACCGGCGTTCACCAACGTCTGCAGGATGGCCAGCGAGGAGTTGGCCTTCATCGCATAGCAGATCAGGTGCGAGCGGCCCGCCAGCCCGCGCTGGTAGGCTGCCAGCGACTGCAGCATGGCAGCGCGGCTGTACACGAAGAGGGGGGTGCCGTGTTCGCGGGCCAGGCGTTCGAGGGACACGTCCTCGAAATGGAGTTCACCGTGGCGATGTGTCAGGTGCGCGGGCAGGGGCATTGGCGGGCTGCTTGGGTTGGGCATCGGAGGCGGGCGGCGGCAGGTAGAGCGCGCCCTTCTGCCCGCACGCGGCCAGGCACGACAGCAACAACGCCAAGGCCATGACCCGAGCGGGGCCGAAGCCGGAACCTAGAATGCGCAGCCACCCGACGAACATTCCTGCATTCTAATGACCGATCTCGAATACCAGGACCGCGCCGAGGCACTGCTGCGCGCCATCGAACTGACGTGTGACCGTATCAATGACGAGAGCGACGCCGACATCGACAACCAGCGCGTGGGAGGCATGATCACACTGACGTTTCGCAACCGCAGCCAGATCGTCATCAACCTGCAGAAACCCTTGCACGAGGTGTGGCTCGCCGCGCGCGCTGGCGGCTTTCACTACAAGCACGATGGCCGTGTCTGGATGGACACCAAGGGCAACGGCGAATTCTTCGAGAACCTGACCCGCTACGCGAGCGAACAGGCCGGCCAGCCGCTGCGCTTCAGTTCCTGAACAGGTCCAGGATGCTGCGGCGCTCTTCCACCTGGGGCAGCGGTGCCGCGATCGGCACACCGTTGGCGTCCACCTCCATGCCCGCGGGCGCGCCGGGCCACGGGTCGCCCAGGCCGATGCCGTGCACCCCATTGCCGGGACCGAACTCTTCGTAGTACCACTCGCCGCCGACATTGATCACACCCGGTGGCACCGTCGTGATCGGGGTGATGGGCACGTCCTTGAGCATCTCCTGCATGAAGGAAATCCACATCGGCAGCGCCAGACCGCCGCCCGTCTCGCGACTGCCCAGGTTGCGCGGCGTGTCGTAGCCCACCCAGGCCGCGGCCGCCAGCGTGGGCTGGTAGCCAACGAACCAGGCATCGACGGCGTCGTTGGTGGTGCCTGTCTTGCCGTAAAGGTCATTGCGCTTGAGGATGGCCTGCGCGCGCGCTGCGGTGCCCGAGCGGGTGATCTCCTGCAGCAGGCTGTTCATGATGAAGGCGTTGCGCGGCTCGATGGCGCGCGGTGCGTTGTCCAGCGTGGTCTGGGGTGCTTCGTACAGGACGTGGCCGCGCGAGTCGGTGACGCGTGTGATGAGCACCGGAGCGACCCGGTGACCGCCGTTGGCGAACACGGCGTAGCCGGTGACCATCTGAAGCGGTGTCACCGAACCTGCGCCCAACGCCATCGTGAGGAAGGGTGGGTGCTTGTCGGCCTCGAAGCCGAAGCGCGTGACCCAGTCCTGCGCGCTTTGCGTGCCCACCAGCTGCAGCACGCGGATCGACACCATGTTCTTCGACTTGGCGAGCGCACGGCGTACCGACATCGGGCCCTCGAACTGACCGTCGTAGTTCTTGGGCTCCCACGGCTTGCCGCCGGTCTCGTTGGCGGAATAGAACAGCGGGGCGTCGTTCACCACCGTCATGGGTGTGAGGCCCTTCTCAAGCGCCGCCGAGTAGACAAAGGGTTTGAAGCTCGAGCCGGGCTGGCGCCAGGCCTGCGTGACGTGGTTGAACTTGCTCTTGTTGAAGTCGAAGCCGCCCACCAGCGCGGCGATGCGACCGTTGCGCGGATCGAGGGCGACGAATGCCGCCTCTACCTCCGGCAACTGTGTGATGCGCCAGGACTTCTCGTCCACCTTGACGATGCGCACCACGGCCCCGGGGCGGATCTTGATGTTGGGGCCTGCCTTGTCGGACAGCCCTGACTGCACCGGCTTGAGGCCTTCACCGGTGATCTCGATCGGCTCGCCGTCCTGACGCACGACCACCACGCGCCGCGGGCTCACTTCCAGCACCACAGCAGACAGCAGGTCGCCGTTGTCGGGGCGCTCTGCCAGCGCGTCATCGATGGCGGCATCGCGTTGCTGGGGATCCTCCGGCAACGTGATGAACAGCTCCGGCCCGCGGTAGAACTGACGCCGCTCGTAGTCGAGCACACCCTGGCGCACAGCCCGGTAGGCGGCCTGCTGCGCGCGCGGGTCGATGGTGGTGCTCACCACCAGACCGCGCGTGTAGGCCGCTTCACCGTATTGCGCGACGATGGCCTGGCGCGCCATCTCGGCGGCGTACTCGGCCTGCAGGTTGTCCTCGCGGGTCGGTTGGCGCAGCTTGATCGGCTGTGCCTTGGCCTGTTCCGCCTGCTCGGCGGTGATGAAGCCGTTCTCGACCATGCGGTCGATGATGTAGCGCTGGCGTGCCTGGGCCCGTTTGGGGTTGCGCACGGGGTTGTAGGCAGAAGGCGCCTGCGGCAGACCGGCCAGCAGCGCGGCCTCGGCAATGGTCACGTCCTGCAGGGGTTTGCCGAAATAGATCTGCGAAGCCGAGGCGAACCCGTAAGCGCGCTGACCCAGGAAGATCTGGTTCATGTAGATCTCGAGGATCTGTTCCTTCGTGAGCAGGTGCTCGAGCTTGAAGGTGAGCAGCACTTCGTAGATCTTGCGCGTGTAGCTCTTCTCGGCCGACAGGTAGACGTTTCGGGCCACCTGCATGGTGATGGTGGAGGCTCCCTGACTCTTGGCTTCGCGCAGGTTGGCCAGCGCAGCGCGCACCATGCCGCGGTAATCGACGCCGCTGTGTTCGAAGAAGCGGGCGTCTTCGATCGCCAGCACCGCGTTCTTCATCACGTCGGGAATCTGGTCGATCGTGAGCAGGTTGCGCCGCTCTTCGCCGAACTCGCCGATGAGTTGGCCGTCGGCCGCGAGCACGCGCAGCGGCAGCTTGGGGCGGTAGTCAGCAAGGCCGGTGACGTCGGGCAGGTTGGGATAGGCCACCGCCAACGCGATGCCGACGGCAATCAACACCGCCGCAACACCCGCCGCCGCCAGTCCGGCCGCAGCCACCACCAAGCGCCCGATGAGGGTGAGTGTGTGGGGCGCCGCAGATACTGCCTTGGCAGGAGTGCCTTTCGAAGGCTTGGTGTCTTGGGTCATTCGGATTCGTGGCGGGTAGCCCGCCATTGTAGGAGTCGGTATGCCGGGCGTCGGGAAATTGGAAGGACGGTGCCGAGGCGGGTGTGACGGGGTCGAAGCGCTTTTGTTCAATGCATCACGCAGGCCTCACGTCGCGTCGGCTTTTGACAACGTTTCGATTTGTGCATGAGGCAAAAAATCTTTGCCGCTCAATGGGCTTACTGCTAGCATTGAAGTGAATTCTTAAGTATGGCGCGGCTTTGCGCCACGCGATTTGGGGGCCACCTTGATCTCAATGGGATCGCTATTCAGCCGGGAGCCGGCGCCCTTGCTGGGCATTGATGTCAGTTCTTCCAGCGTCAAGCTGGTGGAACTCAGTCGCAATCGCGCGGGTGAATTCGTGCTGGAGCGCTGCGCCATGGAGCCCCTGGAGCGCGGCTGGATCACCGACGGCAACATCGAGAAGTTCGACGAAGTCGCCGACGCGGTGCGCCGTGTGGTGCGCAAGAGCGGCAGCAAGACCAAGAACGTCGCCCTGGCCTTGCCGGCGTCGGCGGTGATCACGAAGAAGATCATCCTGCCGGGCGGCATGTCCGACAAGGAACTGGAAGCCCAGGTCGAGTCCGAGGCCAACCAGTACATCCCTTTCTCGCTCGACGAGGTCAGTCTCGATTTCTGTGTCGTCGGACCCAGCAGCACGTCGGTGGGCGATGTCGAGGTGCTGATCGCCGCATCCCGCAAGGAAAAGGTGTCCGACCGGCAAGGGCTCGCAGAGGCAGCCGGCCTCAAGCCGGTGGTGATGGACGTGGAGTCCTATGCATCGCGGCTGGCAGCCGGCCGCGTGATCGAAACGCTGCCCAACCAGGGCGTGGACGCGCTGGTCGCGCTGTTCGAGATCGGCTCCATGACGACCAGTCTGCAGGTCATTCGCAACGACGAAGTGTTGTACGAGCGCGATCAGGCCTTCGGCGGCAGCCAGCTGACCCAGTTGATCATCCGTCAGTACGGCTTCTCGGCCGACGAGGCCGAAGCCAAGAAGCGCTCCGGCGATCTGCCCGAGGATTACCAGACGGCCGTGCTCGATCCTTTCATCGATAGCATGTCGCAAGAGATCGGGCGCGCGCTGCAGTTCTTCTTCACCAGCACGCCGTACAACAAGATCGACCACATCCTGCTCGCAGGCGGCAGTGCTGCATTGCTCGGGCTCACCGAAGCGGTCACGCACCAGACGTCTTTCGCCTGCATGCTGATCAACCCCTTCGATGCCATGGAGCTCGGCCCCGGCATCCAGGCGCGCAAGATCTCGCGTGAGTCACCGGCCTACCTCACCTCGACCGGCCTGGCGCTGCGGAGGTTCTACCAATGATCCTCATCAACCTGCTGCCCCACCGCGAGGCGGCCCGCAAGCGCCGCAAGGAGCAATTCTTCACCCAGTTGGCGCTCTCGGCCATGCTCGGCGGCGTCATCAGTGGCGCGGTGTTCACCTGGTACCAGGGCCAGATTTCTGCCCAGCAGGAGCGCAACGGGTTCCTCACGCGCGAGATTGCCAAGCTGGACGCCGAGATCAAGGACATTGCCACCCTGCAACAGCAGATCGCGTCGCTACGCGCGCGCCAGACGGCGGTCGAAGACCTTCAGGCCGGACGCAATCTGCCGGTGTACCTGCTGGAAGAACTGGTGCAGCAATTGCCCGAGGGCGTGTTCCTTCGCACCATGAAGCAAGACGGCGGGGCCGTGCTGCTCACCGGAACCGCGCAGTCGCAGGAGCGGGTCTCCGAACTGCTGCGCAGCCTGGCGAACAACCGCGGTGCGCTCACGCGCCCGGAGCTGGTTGAGATCGTGTCTGCCACCGCACCGATCAGCGGGCGCGATGCGCGCCGGGTCGCGAACTTCACCATGCGCGTGACGCTGCGCAAGCCCGAGGCGGCCGCGGCCACCGCTGCACCAGCGGGTACCAAGCCCGCTGCCGCCGTGCCCGCTGCAGCGCCCGCCAAGGTTTGAGAGGACAGAGATGGCTAAGAGGTCCGGCCTCAATATCGACACCAAGGCGCTGCAGGACAAGCTGCGCGCGCAGTTCACCGGTCTTGACCCCAACGATCCCTCGCAATGGCCCGGGTTGCCCCGCAACCTGCTGTTCCTGGCGGTCTGCGTCGGTGTGGTGGCGGTGCTGTGGTTCGCCTGGCTGAAGGGCGTCGATGAGACACTGGTGGCCGAAAAGGCCAAGGAGCAGGAGCTGCGGACGACCTATCAGAAGAAGCTGGTGCAGGCGGTCAACCTGGATGCGCTGCGCAAGCAACTGGAACAGGTCCAGCAGTACGTGACGCAGCTGGAAAAACAGCTGCCGGGCAAGGCCGAGATGGATGCCCTGTTGTCCGACATCAACCAGGCCGGCCTTGGCCGCAGTCTGCAGTTCGATCTGTTCCGTCCGGGTCAGGTGGTGGTGCGCGAGTACTACGCCGAACTGCCGATCACCATTCGCGTGACCGGTACGTATCACGATATCGGCCTGTTCGCGGGTGACATTGCCAACCTGTCCCGCATCGTCACGCTCAACAACCTCAGCCTGACGCCGATTGCCTCGCGCGAAGGCTACCTCGTCATGGATGGCACGGCCAAGACCTATCGCTACCTGGACCCCGAAGAGGTGGCGGCGCAACAGAAGGCCCAAGGAGCCAAGAAGTGATGAGTCGCTCTTTCTCCCTGTGTGCTTGCGCGTGTGCCCTGATGGTGGCGGGCTGTACCTCTTCGGGTCAGGACGAACTCCAGGCCTGGATGCAGTCGGAGCGCAACGCGATCAAGCCGTCGGTGCAGCCGATTCCCGAGCCCACGCGGTTCGTTCCGCAGCCATACGGCGTCGAGCGCGAGATACCTCCCTTCAGCGTCGAGAAGCTGGCCAGTCTGCTGCGTGGCACGCAGACGGCGACGGCAAGCAGTTCGGCCTTGATCGAGCCGGAACTGGCTCGTCGTCGTCAACCGCTGGAAGCGTTTCCCCTGGATGCCATGGCCATGGTCGGCAGCCTGGACCGAAGCGGGGAGTTGGTGGCGTTGGTCCGGGTCGACCGGTTGTTGTACCAGGTGCGTCCTGGCAACTACCTGGGTCAGAACTTCGGGCGCGTGACCCGCATTACCGAGACCGAGGTGGTTCTTCGCGAGATCGTGCAGGACGCCGCGGGCGAATGGATCGAGCGCCCGGCGGCGCTGCAGCTAGTAGAGGAAGCTAAATGAAGAACCCGGAGCAGACCATGGCTTTCGCATCCTGGGGGCGCAAGCTGTGCAAGGGGGGGGTGGCAGCCTGCATGTTGGCAAGCTCCTGGTGGGCGCATGCGCAGGTGGCCATTCAGGCGGTCACCGGCGGTGTCCAGGGTGGCGTCGAGGTGATCCGCATCACCACGAGTGAGCCGCTCAAGGCGTTGCCGGCCGGCTTCTCCATCCAGTCACCCGCGCGCATCGCCCTGGATTTCCCCGGTGTGACCAACGCCATCGGCCGCAGCACCGTCGACATCAACGAGGGCAATCTTCGCTCGGCCAATGTGGTGCAGGCGGGCGATCGCACCCGGGTTGTGGTCAACCTCAAGCAGGCTGCGGCCTATCAGACGCGGATCGAGGGCAACAGCCTGCTGGTGATCCTCGAGCGCTCGGAGGCGGTGACCGCGCAAACCAACCCGCCGGCACCGTTCGCCGAGAGCCGCAACCTGGACGTCGGCGCGCTGCGCGACATCGACTTCCGCCGCGGTACCGGCGGCAGCGGCCGTGTCGTGGTCGATCTGCCCAGCAATCAGGTCGGCGTCGACATCCGGCAGGAGGGCACCGGCCTGGTGGTCGAGTTCCTCAAGAGCACCTTGCCCGAGGGCCTGCGCCGCCGGCTCGACGTGACCGATTTCGGCACACCGGTGCGTACCGTGACCACGACGCAGAACGGTGACCGGGTGCGCATGGTGGTCGCTTCAACCGGCAACTGGGAACATTCCGCCTATCAGAGCGACAACCAGTTCGTGCTGGAAGTGCGCGAGCAACGCATCGACCCCTCCAAGCTGACGCAAGGCCCGGGCTACTCGGGCGAGAAGCTGTCGCTGAACTTCCAGAACATCGAAGTGCGGGCCTTGTTGCAGGTGATCGCCGACTTCACCAACTTCAACGTGGTGACGTCCGACTCGGTCTCCGGCTCGGTGACCCTGCGCTTGCGCGATGTACCCTGGGACCAGGCGCTGGACATCATCATGCAGGCCAAGGGCCTGGGTCTGCGCAAAACCGGCAATGTGCTGTGGATTGCGCCCAAGGACGAAATTGCGGCGCGAGAAAAGCAGGAGCTGGAAGCGCGTGCCTCGGTGGAGAGCCTGGAGCAGGTGCGCACGCAGTCCTTCCAGATGAACTACGCCAAGGCGGCTGGCATCGCGGCCCAACTGACGTCGAGGGGTGTCGGGGGAGCGGTGGGGGCAGGCAACACCAGTACTGCACGGATCCTGTCGCCGCGCGGCAGCGTGATTGCCGAGCCGCGGACGAACCAGCTGTTCGTGACCGACATTCCCTCCCGTCTGGCCCAGGTTCAGGAGCTCATCACCAAGCTCGACATCCCGATCCGCCAGGTGCTGATCGAGGCCCGCATCGTGGAAGCCGACGATGACTTCGGCAAGTCCATCGGTGTCCGGCTGGGGGGCGGCATCCGCGACTTCAGCGCCGGCTCGGCCAACGGCAACCCCGTCCGTGGCAACTTCGGCAGCAACTATTCCGCGGTGACGACGGCGCCCACCCTGACCTCGGCGCCCTTCGTGAATCTGCCCGCGTTGCCTGCCAACGCGCAGGCAGCCAGCTACGCGCTCTCGCTCTTCAGCCCCAGCGCTTCCCGCTTCCTGGCGCTTGAGATCTCTGCGCTGGAATCCGATGGCAAAGGTCGCGTGGTGTCGAGTCCGCGTGTGGTCACGGCCGACCAGGTGAAGGCCCTCATCGAGCAAGGCACCGAGTTCCCGTACCAGACGGCCACATCCAGTGGCGCAACGGCCATCGCGTTCCGCAAGGCCAACCTCAAGCTTGAGGTAACGCCGCAGATCACGCCCGAGGGCAACATCATTCTCGACCTCGACGTCAATAAGGACACCCGCGGCGAAACCACCGCCGATGGCATTGCCATCGACACCAAGCACGTTCAGACGCAGGTGCTGGTCGAGAACGGTGGAACGGTCGTGATCGGTGGCATCTTCGAGCGCACCGAGCGCAACCAGATCCGCAAGGTGCCGCTGCTGGGCGATCTGCCCGGTGTGGGCAACCTGTTCAAGTCGCGCGACATGATCGACGAGCGCTCGGAGTTGCTGATCTTCATCACCCCACGGGTGCTCGGACGCTCCGCCATCAATTGAGTCTCGCGACGTCGGTATTCCTCGTCGGATTGCCGGGATCGGGCAAATCCACCGTCGGGCGCCAGCTGGCCCGGCGGTTGGGTTTGCCCTTTGTCGATGTGGACCAGGCCATCGAGGCCCGTATCGGTTGCAGCATCCGGACCTTCTTCGAACAAGAGGGTGAGCAGGCGTTTCGCGATCTGGAGGCTGCCGTCATCGACGAGGTCAGCCAGGGGCCGACTTCCGTGATCTCCACGGGCGGTGGCGCGGTGTTGCGGCCAGAGAACCGGCAATGCATGCGCCGCCGCGGCCATGTGGTCTACCTGCGATCGTCGCCCGATGAGTTGTATCGCCGCGTACGGCATGACCGCAACCGCCCATTGCTGCAGGTGGATGACCCGATGGCGAAACTGCGCGAGCTTCACGCGCAGCGGCACCCGCTTTATACCCAGGCCGCGCATTTCACCATCGATACCGGACGCCCGTCCGTGGCCACGCTGGTCAACATGATCGTCATGCAGCTCGAACTGGCCGGTTTGACCCACCGCCCCGCAACGGACGCGAACAGCGCCTGAGCGTGGCGATGCCCGGTCGCGGCATACACTTGCGGCATGTTGTCCACCGCCATTGCCGCACACGCTCCGCTGCGCGTCCCGATAGAGCTGGGTGATCGCAGCTACAACATCCTGATCGGTGCGTCGCTGATCGATGACCCGGCTTCCTATGAAGGATTGCCGAAGGGTGGGTCCGCGCTGATCGTCACCAACGAGACCGTGGCTCCCCTGTACCTGGCGCGCCTGCAGGCGCGGCTGCAGGCGCGGCACCGGCAGGTGCACTCGGTGGTTTTGCCGGATGGCGAACGCCACAAGGAGTGGGGCACGCTGCAGAAGATCTTCGATGCGCTGCTGGCCGCGGGCTGCGACCGCAAGACCGTGCTCTACGCGCTGGGCGGCGGTGTGGTGGGCGACATGACGGGCTTTGCCGCGGCCTGCTTCATGCGCGGCGTTGCCTTCGTGCAGGTACCCACCACGCTTCTGGCCCAGGTGGATTCCTCGGTGGGTGGCAAGACAGGCATCAACCACCCGCTCGGAAAGAACATGGTAGGCGCGTTCCACCAGCCCTTGCGCGTGCTCTGCGACCTCGATGTCCTGCGCAGCCTGCCCACGCGCGAACTGAGCGCCGGCCTTGCCGAGATCATCAAGTACGGGCCCATCGCCGACATGGCGTTCTTCGACTGGATCGAGTCGAACATCGATGCGCTGCGCCGGCTCGATGGCCATGCGCTGGCGCGCGCGGTACAGCGCAGTTGCGAGATCAAGGCCGCTGTCGTCTCCAGCGACGAACGCGAGGCAGGATTGCGTGCGATCCTCAACTTCGGCCACACCTTCGGCCACGCGATCGAAGCCGGCATGGGCTACGGCGCCTGGCTGCATGGCGAGGCCGTGGGCTGCGGGATGGTGATGGCCGCTCGGCTCTCGCAAGCGGTGGGCCTGGTGGATGCCACCCTGGTGGACCGGATTCGCCGACTGGTGGAGCGCGCGGGCCTGCCCGTGGTGGCGCCGGTGCTGGACGCGCACAACAACACGCAGCGGTACCTGGAGCTCATGCGGCTGGACAAGAAGGCCGAAGGCGGCGAAATCCGCTTCGTGCTCATCGATGGACCGGGCAAGGCGGTTCTTCGCGCGGTGCCCGACACGGTGGTGGCCCAGGTGATCGCCCAGAGCTGTCAGGGCGCATGACATCGGGCCTGACCGCCTACGCCTGCGATCCCTCGCGCAGCCGGGGGAGACGTCACCCGGAGCCCGAGGCGCCCACGCGCACCGCCTTCCAGCGCGATCGCGATCGGGTCATCCACTCCACGGCTTTTCGTCGCCTGGTCTACAAGACGCAGGTGTTCCTCAACCACGAGGGCGACCTGTTTCGCACGCGCCTCACGCACTCGATCGAAGTGGCGCAGCTCGGGCGCAGCATTGCCCGCTCCCTGCAACTCAACGAGGACCTGGTCGAAGCGATCGCCCTGGCGCACGACCTGGGTCATACACCGTTCGGCCACGCCGGGCAGGACGCGCTGAACGAAGCCATGCAGGCGTTGCCCGCCGACGGTCATGCGCCCGATGGCTGGGGCTTCGAGCACAATCTGCAGAGCCTGCGCGTGGTGGACGAGCTGGAAGAACGTTACGCGAGCTTCGACGGACTCAACCTGTGCTTCGAAACGCGCGAGGGCATCCTCAAGCACTGTTCGCGCCGCAATGCCGAGCGCATCGAATCGCAGGAGCCCGGTGGGGTTGCCCGGCGCTTTCTGCAGGGCGGCTCGCCGTCACTGGAAGCGCAGCTGTGCAACCTCGCCGATGAGATCGCCTATAACGCGCACGACATCGACGACGGCGTGCGCTCCGGTCTGCTCACCCTGGAGCAACTCGAAGCCGTGGAACTGTTCGACGCCTTCCGCCGCGAGGCGCTCGCCCAGCACCCGTCGCTGCGCGGCCGGCGTCTGTTGTTCGAGAGCATCCGTCGCATGCTCAGCGAGCAGGTGTACGACGTGATCGCGGCCACCCAGCAGCGCCTGGTCGCCAGCGGTGTTCGGTCGCTGGACGACGTGCGTGCGGCCGCGCCCATCGTGCGCTTCTCCGACGGCATGCGCGAGCGCAGCAGCGCGCTCAAGTCCTTTCTGTTCCACAACCTGTATCGCCATCCGCAGGTGATGGAGACCACCGGCCGGGCCCGCCAGGTGGTGCACGATCTGTTCCAGGGCTATCTCGCTGACCCGGCACAACTGCCCGAAGCCTACGGGCGCGCTCCGGCGTTGCCGCGTGCGGTGGCCGATTACATCGCCGGCATGACCGACCGCTTCGCCATCCGTGAGCACGAGCGACTGTTCGGCGCTGCGGTGTTCCCATGAGTGTCCGGGCGCATCCCACGCCGCAGCGCGCTGCGGCCCTGGTGGTCGCGGTGGGCGTTACCTGTGCGCTGCACATCGGCAAGCTGCCGCCTGCGGTGCCCGCGCTGCAGGCGGGCCTCGGCATCAGCCTCGTGCAGGCAGGCTTCCTGCTGTCGCTGGTGCAACTGGCAGGCATGTGCCTCGGGGTCTTCGTCGGCCTGTCGGCCGATCGATTCGGACCCCGTCGCGTGATGTTGGTCGGCTTGCTGGGGTTGGCGATGGGCAGCGCCTGGGGCGCGCTGGCGGCTTCACCGGGAATGCTGCTGGCCTCGCGGGCGCTGGAGGGCCTGGGTTTTCTGCTGGCGGTGCTGCCCGCGCCCGCGCTCATCCGTCGCCACGTCGAATCACCTCGGCTGCTGTCGCGCGCCCTGGGCTGGTGGGGCGCCTACATGCCGTTGGGCACCGCGCTGGCCTTGCTGGTGGGAGCGCCGGTGATCGAGAGCATGGGCTGGCGCGTGGTATGGCTGGGTCTGTCGGCGGTGTCGTTGCTGGCGGCGCTGGGTTTGCAGGCCTCTGTGCCGCCCGACCCGCGCGCACCCGGTCAGGCTGCGCCCTGGCGACCGCGGCTGCGGCGCACACTGTCGGCGCCAGGGCCCTGGCTCGTGGCATTGGGCTTCCTGCTGTACTCCGGCCAATGGCTGGCGGTCGTCGGCTTTCTGCCGACCATCCTGGCACAGGGCGGCATGGGCGGTCTTGTGGCGGGCTTGCTCAGTGCACTCGCGGCGGCCGTGAACATGGCGGGCAACATCGGTGCCGGGCGCTGGATCGCGCATGGCGCGCGACCGCTGGTGGTGCTGCGGCTGGCCTACCTGAGCATGGCCGGCGGCGCCATGCTGGCATTCGCGCTGGACGGCCCGTTCTGGCTGCAGTACCTGGGTGTGCTGGCGTTCTCGGCCGTGGGCGGCTTGATCCCGGGCACGCTGTTCGGGCTGGCGGTGCGCCTGGCGCCAGGAGAGGACACCGTGTCCACCACCGTTGGCTGGATGCAGCAACTCTCCGCACTTGGCCAGTTTGCAGGCCCACCGCTGGTGGCGTGGCTGGCCACGCAGGCCGGTGGCTGGCACCTGAGCTGGCTGGCCACCGGCAGCGCCTGCCTCCTTGGCCTCTGGGTGGCCCAGCGCATCGACCGCGCGCTTCCATAATCGCCCAAAGCACCTGTCCCGGTCATGTCACGCCTGCCCCGCCTCACCGTTCCCGGCTACCCGCACCACGTCATCCAGCGCGGCAACAACCGGCAACCCATCGTGGTCGACGACGCCGATCGCCAGCAGCTGATGGCACTGGTGTTCGAGCACGCCCGCGCAAACCAGGTGGCGGTGCACGCCTGGGTGCTCATGGACAACCATTTCCACCTGCTGCTCACCCCCACCACGGCCGAAGGTGTGCCGCGCATGATGCAGGCCGTCGGGCGGGCCTACGTTCGTCGGTTCAACAACCGCCACGGGCGCACCGGCACGCTCTGGGAAGGGCGCTACAAGTCCACGCTGGTGCAAACCGAGCGGTACTTGCTGGCGTGCATGGCCTACATCGAGCTCAATCCTGTGCGTGCTGGGCTCGTGAGCGATCCGCGCGAGTACGCGTGGTCGAGCCACCGGCACCACATCGGGCAACTGGCCGATCGCCACCTCGCGCCCCATCCCGTGTACTGGGCGCTGGGCAACACGCCTTTCGCGCGAGAGGCGAGCTACCGCGAGTTCGTGCATGCGGGGCTGGCGACCGAGCAGGAGCGCCGCATCGTCGACGCAACGCTGCACGGCTGGGCACTTGGCGACGATGAGTTCGCGCGCAGTCTGCAACGCGCGACCGATCGCCGCGTGGTCCGTGCTGCGCGTGGGCGACCTCCCGCCCTTTGATCTGTCCCTAATTAATCGATTGACCTCGAATGTTGGATGTAAAAATAGAATCTGACCCCATTTAAAATGCTTGGCGCGCATGGTGCGATGCAATATGCTCGCGGTCCGGTTTGTTTTTGCCCCACGATGAGAAGGACCACGCCATGAGCACGTTTGGCGAGCAGCAGCACCTCCAGCAACACGGTCTGTACGACCCCGCCAACGAGCACGACGCGTGCGGCGTGGGTTTCGTGGCGCATATCAAGGGCGAGAAGAGCCACAACATCGTCACGCAGGCGCTCAAGATCCTCGAGAACCTCGACCACCGTGGCGCGGTGGGCGCCGACAAGTTGATGGGCGACGGTGCGGGCCTGCTCATCCAGATGCCCGATGCGCTGTATCGCGCCGAGATGGCGGCCCAGGGCGTCAGCTTGCCGCCTGCGGGCGAATACGGTGTGGGCATGATCTTCATGCCCAAGGAACACGCGAGCCGCCTGGCCTGCGAGCAGGAAATGGAGCGTGCCATCGCCGCCGAAGGGCAGGTGCTGCTGGGCTGGCGCGACGTGCCGGTGAACGCCGACATGCCGATGTCGCCCACCGTGCGCGCCAAAGAGCCCATCATCCGCCAGGTCTTCATCGGCCGTGGCAACGACGTCATCGTGCAGGACGCGCTGGAGCGCAAGCTCTACGTGATCCGCAAGACGGCCAGCGCGGCCATCCAGCGCCTGAAGCTCACGCACTCCAAGGAGTACTACGTGGTGAGCATGAGCAGCCGCACGGTGGTCTACAAGGGCCTGCTGCTGGCCGATCAGGTCGGCACCTACTTCAAGGATCTGCAGGACCCGCGTTGCGTGTCGGCCCTGGGCCTGGTGCACCAGCGCTTCTCCACCAACACTTTCCCCGAGTGGCCCCTGGCCCACCCGTACCGCTACGTCGCGCACAACGGCGAGATCAACACCGTCAAGGGCAACTACAACTGGATGAAGGCGCGCGAGGGGGTGATGAGCTCGCCCGTGCTCGGTGACGACCTCAAGAAGCTCTACCCGATCAGCTTCCCCACGCAGTCCGACACCGCCACCTTCGACAACTGCCTCGAACTGCTCACCATGGCCGGCTACCCGCTGGCGCAGGCCGTGATGATGATGATCCCGGAGCCGTGGGAACAACACACGCTCATGGACCCGCGCCGTCGCGCGTTCTATGAATACCACGCCGCCATGCTCGAGCCCTGGGACGGCCCGGCCTCGATCGTGTTCACCGACGGCCGCCAGATCGGCGCCACCCTCGACCGCAACGGCCTGCGCCCCTCGCGCTACTGCATCACCGACGACGATCTGGTGATCATGGGCTCCGAGTCCGGCGTGCTGCCCGTGCCCGAGAACAAGATCGTGCGCAAATGGCGTCTGCAGCCCGGCAAGATGTTCCTGATCGACCTGGAACAAGGCCGCATGATCGACGACGAGGAGCTCAAGGCCAGCCTTGCGAACAGCAAGCCCTACAAGCAGTGGATCGACAACCTGCGCATTCGCCTCGACGACGTCGAGCACCCGGTGGCCGGTGAGGCCGCGCAGGAGCTGCCGGTGGCGCAGACCGAGCCGCAATCCGGCGGCTTCGAGCGCGTCTCGCCCGAACTGCTCGACCTGCAACAGGCCTTCGGCTACACGCAGGAAGACATCAAGTTCCTCATGAGCCCGATGGCCGCCAACGGCGAGGAGGGCATCGGCTCCATGGGCAACGACAGCCCGCTGGCCGTGCTGTCGGACAAGAACAAGCCGCTGTACAACTATTTCAAGCAGCTGTTCGCGCAAGTCACGAACCCGCCGATCGACCCGATCCGCGAAGCGATCGTGATGTCGCTGGTGTCCTTCATCGGTCCCAAGCCCAACCTGCTCGACATCAACCAGGTGAACCCGCCGATGCGCCTGGAGGTGAGCCAGCCGGTGCTGGACTTCACCGACATGGCCAAGCTGCGCAACATCGAATCGGTGACGCAGGGCAAGTTCCGCAGCGTCACGCTCGACATCACCTACCCGGTGAGCTGGGGCCGTGAGGGCGTGGAAGCCAAGCTCGCCTCGCTGTGCGCTGCCGCGGTGGACGCCATCAAGGGCGGCAAGAACATCCTGATCGTGAGCGACCGCGGCGTCGGTCCGGCGCAGGTTGCCATTCCCGCCTTGCTGGCGCTCTCGGCCATTCACCAGCATCTGGTGCGCGAGGGCCTGCGCACGAGCGCCGGCCTGGTGGTGGAGACCGGCACCGCGCGCGAGGTGCACCACTTCGCCGTGCTCGCGGGCTATGGTGCCGAAGCCGTGCATCCCTACCTGGCCCTGGAGACGCTGACCGCCATCCACAAGGACATGCCGGGTGCGCTGAGCGCCGACAAGGCGATCTACAACTACATCAAGGCGATCGGCAAGGGCCTGTCCAAGATCATGTCCAAGATGGGCGTGAGCACCTACATGTCGTACTGCGGCGCGCAGCTGTTCGAGGCCATCGGCCTCAACAGCGACACGGTGGCCAAGTACTTCACCGGCACCGCCAGCCGCGTCGAAGGCATCGGTGTGTTCGAGATTGCCGAGGAGGCGATCCGCATGCACAAGGCAGCCTTCGGCGACGACCCGGTGCTGGCCTCCATGCTCGATGCCGGCGGCGAATACGCCTGGCGCACACGCGGCGAAGAGCACATGTGGACGCCCGACGCCATCGCCAAGCTGCAGCACAGCACGCGCGCCAACAGCTGGAACACCTACAAGGAATACGCCCAGCTCATCAACGACCAGAGCCGGCGCCACATGACGCTGCGCGGTCTGTTCGAATTCAAGCTCGATCCGGCCAAGGCCGTGCCGCTCGACGAAGTCGAACCCGCCAAGGAGATCGTCAAGCGTTTCGCCACCGGCGCCATGTCGCTCGGCTCCATCTCCACCGAGGCGCACGCCACGCTGGCCGTCGCCATGAACCGCATCGGCGGCAAGAGCAACACCGGCGAGGGCGGCGAGGACGAGCGCCGCTATCGCAACGAGCTCAAGGGCATCAAGATCACCAAGGGCGAGACGCTCAAGTCCATCATCGGCGAGGACGTCGTCGAGGTCGACCTGCCGCTGGAAGACGGCGACAGCCTGCGCTCGAAGATCAAGCAGGTGGCTTCGGGCCGCTTTGGCGTCACGGCCGAGTACCTGCAGAGCGCCGATCAGGTGCAGATCAAGATGGCCCAGGGCGCCAAGCCCGGCGAGGGCGGCCAGCTGCCCGGCGGCAAGGTGTCAGACTACATCGGCAAGCTTCGCTACAGCGTGCCCGGCGTGGGCCTCATCAGCCCGCCGCCGCACCACGACATCTACTCCATCGAAGACCTGGCCCAGCTGATCCACGACCTGAAGAACGTGGCACCGCACGCCAGCATCAGCGTCAAGCTGGTGTCCGAGGTGGGCGTGGGCACCATCGCCGCGGGCGTGGCCAAGTGCAAGGCCGACCACGTGGTGATCGCCGGCCACGACGGTGGCACCGGCGCCTCGCCCTGGTCGTCCATCAAACACGCGGGCAGCCCGTGGGAAATCGGCCTGGCCGAGACGCAGCAGACGCTGGTGCTCAACCGCCTGCGCAGCCGCATCCGCGTGCAGGCCGACGGCCAGATGAAGACCGGCCGCGACGTGGTGATCGGCGCGCTGCTCGGTGCCGACGAATTCGGCTTCGCCACCGCGCCGCTGGTGGTCGAGGGCTGCATCATGATGCGCAAGTGCCACCTCAACACCTGCCCGGTGGGCGTGGCCACGCAGGACCCGGCGCTGCGCAAGAAGTTCTCGGGCAAGCCCGAGCACGTCGTCAACTACTTCTTCTTCATCGCCGAAGAGGTGCGTCACCTGATGGCGCAGCTCGGCGTGCGCAAGTTCGACGAGCTGATCGGCCGTGCCGACCTGCTCGACATGCGCGCCGGCATCGCGCACTGGAAAGCACGCGGCCTGGACTTCAGCCGCCTGCTCGCCATGCCCACCGTGCCGGCCGACGTGCCGCGCCTGCACACCGAGGCGCAGGAGCACGGCCTGGAGAAAGCCCTCGACCAGGTGTTGATCCAGAAGTGCCGCCCTGCCATCGAGAAGGGCGAGCGCGTGCAGTTCATCGAGGTGGCCCGCAACGTCAACCGCTCCGTGGGCGCCATGCTCTCGGGCGAGCTCACCAAGCACCACCCCGAAGGCCTGCCCGACGACAGCATCCGCATCCAGCTCGAAGGCACGGGCGGCCAGTCGTTTGGCGCGTTCCTCGCCAAGGGCATCACGCTCTACCTGATTGGCGACGCCAACGACTACACCGGCAAGGGCCTCTCGGGCGGGCGCGTCGTGGTGCGCCCCAGCATCGACTTCCGCGGCGATGCCGCGCGCAACATCATCGTCGGCAACACCGTGCTCTACGGGGCCACCACGGGCGAGGCCTTCTTTGCCGGTGTGGCCGGTGAGCGCTTCGCGGTGCGCCTCTCGGGCGCCACCGCGGTGGTGGAAGGCACGGGTGACCACGGTTGTGAGTACATGACCGGCGGCACCGTTGTCGTGCTCGGCAAGACCGGCCGCAACTTTGCCGCCGGCATGAGCGGCGGCGTGGCCTACGTGTACGACGAGGACGGCCAGTTCGCCCAGCGCTGCAACACCGCGATGGTGGCGCTGGAGCCGGTGCTCTCCGCCAAGGAGCAGGAGGCATCGACCGACGTGGCCACCTGGCACCGCGGCCAGACCGACGAGGCGCAGCTCAAGAAGTTGCTCGAAGACCACAACCGCTGGACCGGCAGCAAGCGCGCGCGCGAACTGCTCGACAACTGGGCCCAGGCCCGCGCGAAGTTCGTGAAGGTGTTCCCGACCGAGTACAAGCGCGCCCTGGGCGAGATCCACGCCCGTCGTACTGCGGCCGAGGCCACCACCAAGGCCAAAGGCTCGGCCAAGAAGGCCGGCACGGTGCCCGCCAAATAAGCCCACGAACCCGCCCCACGCAAGCGAAGGAAGAACACCATGGGAAAAGTCACTGGCTTCATGGAATACGAGCGCCTCGAAGAAGGCTATGCGCCCGTGCCCGAGCGCATCAAGCACTACAAGGAATTCGTGATCGGCCTCGATGACGCGCAGGCCAAGGTGCAGGGTGCGCGCTGCATGGACTGCGGCACGCCGTTCTGCAACAGCGGCTGTCCGGTCAACAACGTCATTCCGGACTTCAACGACCTCGTGTACCAGGGCGACTGGAAGAACGCCATCGCCGTGCTGCACAGCACCAACAACTTTCCCGAGTTCACCGGCCGCATCTGCCCCGCACCCTGTGAGGCGGCCTGCACGCTCAACGTGAACGACGACCCGGTGGGCATCAAGTCGATCGAGCACGCCATCATCGACAAGGCCTGGGCCCATGGCTGGGTGACGCCACAGCCCGCGAAGCACAAGACCGGCCGCAAGGTGGCCGTGGTGGGTTCGGGTCCGGCCGGGTTGGCGGCCGCGCAGCAGCTCGCGCGCGTTGGTCATGATGTGACCGTGTTCGAGAAGAACGACCGTGTGGGCGGCCTGCTGCGCTACGGCATCCCCGACTTCAAGATGGAGAAGTCGCACATCGACCGCCGCGTGGCGCAGATGGAGGCCGAGGGCGTGGTGTTCCGCACCGGCGTGCTGGTGGGCTCGATGCCCGCAGGCAGCAAGGTCACCAACTGGGCGAAGGAAACCGTGAGCGCCGAGCAGCTCAAGAGCGAATTCGACGCCGTGCTGCTCACCGGCGGTGCCGAACAGAGCCGCGACCTGCCCGCACCCGGCCGTGACCTCGACGGCATTCACTTCGCGATGGAATTCCTGCCGCAGCAGAACAAGGTCAACGCGGGTGACAAGCTCAAGGCGCAACTGCGGGCCGACGGCAAGCACGTCATCGTCATCGGCGGTGGCGACACCGGCTCCGACTGTGTGGGCACCAGCAACCGCCACGGCGCCGCCAGCGTGACCCAGTTCGAGGTCATGCCCCAGCCGCCTGAAGAAGAGAACAAGCCCCTGGTGTGGCCCTACTGGCCGCTCAAGCTGCGCACCAGCTCCAGCCACGAGGAGGGCTGCGTGCGCGAGTTCGCCATCTCCACCAAGGAGTTCATCGGCAAGAACGGCAAGGTCACGGCCCTGAAAACCGTGCACGTGGAGCTCAAGGACGGCAAGTTCGTCGAGATTGCCGGCACCGAGAAGGAATACAAGGCCGACCTCGTGCTGCTCGCCATGGGCTTCACCAACCCGGTGGGCACCGTGCTCGAGGCTTTCGGTGTCGACAAGGACGGTCGCGGCAACGCCAGGGCCACCACCGATTTCACCGGCGGCTACGCCACCAACGTGCCCAAGGTGTTCGCCGCCGGCGACATGCGCCGCGGGCAGTCGCTGGTAGTCTGGGCGATCCGTGAGGGCCGCCAGGCCGCCCGCGCCGTGGACGAGTTCTTGATGGGCTACTCGGACCTGCCCCGCTGAACACACGATTACCAAATCGTAAGGGGGTCACGGGATTCGGGTTTGCCCGATTCCCGTATCATGCGACGGCCGGGTTCATCGCCCGGCTTTTCTTTGATGAGCACCGCCACCCCCCCTTCGCTGGTCGAACTGCGCGGCCTCACCTTCGGCTACGGTGAGCGCGTCATCCTCGACAACATCTCGCTGACCGTGCCGCGCGGCAAGGTCACGGCGCTCATGGGCGCCTCCGGCGGCGGCAAGACGACGGTGCTGCGCCTCATCGGTGGCCAGATCCGTGCGCAGCGCGGGCAGACCCTGTTCGACGGCGCCGACATCACCACCATGGACCAGCGAGCGCTTTATGCCGCGCGCCGGCGCATGGGCATGCTGTTCCAGTTCGGTGCCCTGTTCACGGACATGAGCGTGTTCGACAACGTGGCCTTCCCCTTGCGCGAGCACACGCAACTGCCCGAAGCCCTCGTGCGCGACATCGTGCTGATGAAGCTCAACGCCGTGGGCCTGCGCGGGGCGCGCAACCTCATGCCCAGCGAACTCTCGGGCGGCATGGCGCGCCGCGTGGCGCTGGCGCGCGCCATCGCGCTCGACCCCGAACTCGTGATGTACGACGAGCCCTTTGCCGGCCTGGACCCGATCTCGCTGGGCACCGCCTCGCGCCTGATCCGCGAGCTCAACGACGCCATGGGCCTCACCAGCATCGTCGTCTCGCATGATCTGGACGAGACCTTCGGCATCGCCGACCAGGTGATCGTGCTGGCCAACGGTCGCATCGCGGCGCAGGGTACGCCCGACGAAGTTCGCCACAGCACCGATCCGCTGGTCGAGCAGTTCGTGAACGCCAGGCCCGAGGGCCCGGTGCGCTTCCACCACCCGGCGCCCTCGCTGGCCGAGGACTTCGGCAACGGGGGGGCGCGATGAATATCCTGCACCCGACCCGCGTGGGCGCCGCCGTGCGCCGGCAACTCACTGCCATCGGCTTTGCCACGAGGCTGTTCCTGCGCCTGGTGGCGCTGGCCGGCGTGGCGCTGCGCCGCTTCGGCCTGGTGCGCGACCAGATCCATTTCCTGGGCAACCATTCGCTGTCCATCATTGGCGTCTCCGGCCTGTTCGTCGGCTTCGTGCTCGGCCTGCAGGGCTACTACACGCTGCAGCGCTATGGCGCCACCGACGCCCTGGGCGTGCTGGTGGCCCTCTCCCTGGTGCGCGAGCTTGGGCCCGTGGTGTGCGCGCTGCTGTTCGCCGGTCGCGCAGGCACCTCGCTCACGGCCGAGATCGGCCTCATGAAAGCGGGTGAGCAACTCAGCGCCATGGAGATGATGGCCGTCGATCCGGTGCGCCGCGTGCTCGCACCCCGCTTCTGGGCCGGGGTCATCGCCATGCCCCTGCTCGCCGCGGTGTTCAGCGCCGTCGGCATCATCGGCGGCTGGCTGGTCGGCGTGGGCCTCATCGGGCTGGATGGCGGCGCCTTCTGGAGCCAGATGCAGGGCGGTGTGGATGTCTGGTCCGATGTCGGCAACGGCGTGATCAAGAGCGTCGTGTTCGGCTTTGCGGTCACCTTCATCGCGCTGCTGCAGGGCTTCCTGGCGCACCCCACGCCCGAAGGCGTTTCGCGCGCCACCACGCGCACCGTCGTGATGGCTTCGCTTTCCGTGCTGGGCCTCGACTTCGTGCTCACCGCGATGATGTTCAGCATCTAAAGGATCACGGGAGAACCTCCATGACCGCTTCCAAGAACGATTTCTGGGTCGGCCTGTTCGTGCTCATCGGCGGCGCGGCCATCCTGTTCCTCGCCCTGCAATCGGCCAACCTGCTCAGCCTGAGCTTCGAGCCCACGTACCGCGTCACCGCGCGTTTCGACAACGCCGGTGGTCTCAAGCCCGGTGCGGCGGTGCGCAGTGCCGGTGTGGTGGTGGGGCGGGTCGAGAACATCTCGTTCGACGACCATACCTTCCAGGCCAGCATCACGCTCTCGCTCGAGAAGCGCTACGGCTTCCCGAGGGACAGCTCGATGAAGATCCTCACCAGCGGGCTGCTGGGTGACCAGTACATCGGCATCGAGCCCGGCGGTGATCCCGACAACCTGGCCGACGGCGCCGTGGTCACGCAGACGCAGTCGGCGCTGGTGCTGGAGAACCTCATCGGCCAGTTCCTCTTCAACCGGGCTGCCGAAGGTGCCGATAAACCGGCAGGCGACGCACCGCCCGCGTCGCAATGAACCATTCGCCTTGAGCGTTTCGCAGGGAGTCACGACATGAGCCATCCGATCACCCGCCTTCCGTTCGCGCGCGCCCTGACCGCTGTGGCCCTGGCGGGCCCGCTCGCCGGCTGCGCCACCGGTCCCGATGCCGATCCGCGCGACCCGCTGGAGCCGTTCAACCGAGGCGTGCAGCGCTTCAATGACACGGTGGATGACGCGGTGCTCAAGCCCGTGGCGCAGGGGTATGTGGCGGTCACGCCGAGCCCGGTGCGCACCGGCGTGAGCAACTTCTTCAGCAACCTCGGCGACCTGTGGTCTGCCGTGAACGCCGGCCTGCAATTGCGGCCACGCGAGACGGCCGAGAACCTGATGCGTTTCAGTGTCAACACCGTGCTCGGTTTCGGTGGTCTGCTCGACATCGCCAGCGAAGCGGGCATCCCGCGCACGCGAATCGATTTCGGCCAGACGATGGGCCGCTGGGGTGTGCCCGCCGGCCCTTATCTGGTGCTGCCGCTGATGGGGCCGTCGTCGGTGCGTGACGGGCTGGGCACGGTGGTCGATGCCGAGGGTGACCTCGTGCGCCAGGTCGACCACGTGCCCACGCGCAACAGCCTCTACGGGCTGCGCATTGTCGACACGCGGGCACAACTGCTCAGCGCCACCAACCTGCTCGAGGAGGCCGCGCTGGACAAGTACAGCTTCACCCGCGACCTCTATCTCAACCGGCGCCAGCGCCAGATCGACGACATGATCGACAAGGGCATTGGTCTCGGCGACGGGAACTGACGCCAAAGTGAGCGCCAACCCAGGATACGAATCGCAACCTTTGGGGCGGAACCCGACACAGAAGCGCCGCCTCCGATGCCTACCATTGCCCGCACGGCCCAACGGCCTGCAAAGGAGTACCGAATGAATCGACTGCAACGACGCGGCTGGATCGCCGGCGTGTCCCTGGCCCTTGCTGCGCTGGCCCTGCCCGCCGCTGCCGCCGAAGCCCCCGACGCCCTGGTCAAGCGCATCGCCACCGAGGTCATGGACGCCATCAAGGCCGACCCGGCCATCCAGGCGGGCGACACCAACAAGATCATCGCCCTGGTGGACAGCAAGATCATGCCCAACGTGAACTTCACGCGCATGACCGCCTCGGCCGTCGGCCGCCACTGGCGCCAGGCCACGCCCGAGCAGCAAAAGCGCCTGGAGGCCGAATTCAAGGCCTTGCTGGTCCGGACCTACTCCGGAGCGCTCGGCGAGGTGAAGGACCAGACCCTGACCTTCAAACCCATGCGCATGCGCCCCGAGGACACCGAGGTGGTCGTGCGCTCCGAGGTGAAGGGCAAGGGCGATCCGATCCAGCTCGACTACCGGCTCGAGAAGGTGGGCGACAGCTGGAAGATCTACGACCTCAACGTGCTCGGCTTGTGGCTGGTCGAGACCTACCGCACCCAGTTTGCGCAGGAAATCAATGCCAAGGGCATCGACGGCCTGATCACCGCGCTGGCCCAGCGCAACAAGGGCGGCGCGACCGCCAAGGCCAACTGATGACGAGCGCCGCCCGGCTGCCCGAGCGCCTGACCCTGGACGAGGCCGCCGCCACGCTGGCTGCGCTGCGCACGGCCGTGGCGGGGCAGGGCGCCGCGGGCGACGTCACGGTGAACGCCGGGGCCTTGCGGCATTTCGATTCGTCGGCCGTGGCGGTGTTGCTGGAGCTGCGGCGCGACCTGCAGCCGCAGGGCAGGGCGCTGCGGGTGCAGGACTGGCCGCCGCGGTTGCAGGATTTGGTGCGCGTCTACGGCGTGCAGGAACTGCTGCGCGACTGACCCTCGGCCCCGCCGCCAGCGAGGTCGGAGCACGCCACGTAAAATCGCGGGTTCGCCCACGCCCCGGATGTCCCGCGGGCCTGTGGCGGCCCAACGGTGTCGCTGCATGCCTGCCGTCTCCTTCCAGAACGTATCCAAGACCTACCCAACCTCGCGCGGCCCGCTGCACGCACTGCGTTCGGTGTCGTTCGACATCCAGCCCGGCGAGTTCTTCGGTCTGCTCGGGCCCAACGGTGCGGGCAAGACCACGCTGATCAGCATCCTGGCCGGCCTGGCGCGCGCCAGCGAAGGGAGCGTCAGCGTGCACGGCCACGACGTTCAGCGCGACTACCAGGCCGCCCGCCGCCAGCTCGGCGTGGTGCCGCAGGAACTCGTGTTCGACCCGTTCTTCAACGTGCGCGAGACGCTGCGCATCCAGTCGGGCTATTTCGGCATCCGCCACAACGACGACTGGATCGATGAGCTGCTCACCGGTCTGGGCCTGGCCGACAAGGCCAGCGCCAACATGCGCCAGCTCTCCGGCGGCATGAAGCGGCGCGTGCTGATCGCGCAGGCGCTGGTGCACAAGCCGCCGGTCATCGTGCTCGACGAACCCACGGCGGGTGTCGACGTGGAGCTGCGCCAGACCCTGTGGCAGTTCGTCTCGGGCCTGAACAAGCGCCTGGGCAGCACCGTGCTGCTCACCACCCACTACCTCGAAGAGGCCGAGGCGCTGTGCAGCCGCATCGCCATGCTCAAGCAGGGCCAGGTGGTGGCGCTTGAGTCGACCTCGGCGCTGCTCGCGCGCGCGGCCGCCAACGTGCTGCGCTTCAAGACCGACGCCGCGCTGCCCGCCGATCTCGCGGCGCAGGCGCGCATCACCGGGCGTGTGGTCCAACTGCCCGCGCTCGACGCAGCAGCGGTGGAGCATGTGCTGGCGCGCCTTCGCGAAGCCGGCGTGACGCCCGAGGACATCGAGGTGCGCAAGGCCGACCTGGAGGATGTGTTCCTCGATCTCACAGGCAGCAGCGCCCCGGTGCAGCCCGCTGCCACGAAGCCGGAGGTGGCGGCATGAGCGGCTGGCAGACCCTGTTCTACAAGGAGGTGCTGCGCTTCTGGAAGGTGTCGTTCCAGACCGTGGCCGCGCCGGTGCTCACCGCGCTGCTCTACTTGCTGATCTTCGCCCACGTGCTCGAAGACCGCGTGCAGGTCTACGACTCGGTGAGCTACACCGCCTTCCTGCTGCCCGGGCTGGTGATGATGAGCCTGCTGCAGAATGCGTTCGCCAACAGCAGCTCCTCGATCATCCAGAGCAAGATCATGGGCAGCCTGGTCTTCCTGCTGCTCACGCCGCTGTCGCACCGTGCCTGGTTCGTGGCCTATGTGGGCTCGTCGGTGGTGCGCGGCCTGGCCGTGGGGGCGGGCGTGATGGCGGTGGCCTGGTGGTTTGCGCAGCCCACGCTGGTGGCGCCGCTGTGGATCCTTGCGTTCGCCATCCTGGGTGCGGCCTTGCTCGGCGCGCTGGGCCTGATCGCCGGCCTGTGGGCCGAGAAGTTCGACCAGATGGCCGCGTTCCAGAACTTCATCATCATGCCCATGACCTTCCTCTCGGGCGTGTTCTACTCCATCCATTCCCTGCCGGCCTTCTGGCAGCAGGTGAGTCACCTCAATCCCTTCTTCTACATGATCGACGGCTTTCGCTACGGCTTCTTCGGCCGCAGCGACACCTCGCCGTGGCTCAGCCTGGCGCTGGTGAGCGTGGCGCTGGCCGTCGTGAGCGCCATTGCGCTGCACCTGCTGCGCACCGGCTACAAGGTGCGCCACTGACGCCATGACCGCTGAACAACTGCAAACGCTCATCGCCGCGGGCCTGCCCTGCGAACACATCGAGGTCACCGGCGACGGTCGTCACTGGTCGGCCGTCATCGTCTCGCCCGCCTTCGAGGGCAAGCGCGCCATCCAGCGTCACCAGGCGGTGTACGCCACGCTGGGCACGCGCATGCACACCGACGAGGTGCACGCACTCTCGATGAAGACCCTCACGCCGGCCGAGTGGGCCGCGCAAGCCTGACCCACGCATGGACAAACTCCTGATCCGCGGTGGCCGCAAGCTCAGCGGCGACGTCACCATCTCCGGCGCCAAGAACGCGGCACTGCCCGAGCTGTGCGCTGCGCTGCTCACCGAAGAGCCGGTCACCCTGACCAACGTGCCGCGCCTGCGCGACGTGGCCACCATGCGCCAGCTGCTCACGCACATGGGCGTACAGACCGAGACGCACGGTGAGCGCGGCGGCATGACGCTGAACGCGCGCGGCGTGCTCAAGGCCGAGGCGCCGTACGACCTGGTCAAGACCATGCGCGCCTCGGTGCTGGTGCTGGGCCCGCTGCTGGCGCGCTTCGGTGCAGCGCGGGTGTCGCTGCCCGGTGGTTGCGCCATCGGGTCGCGTCCGGTGGACCAGCACATCAAGGGCATGCAGGCCATGGGTGCCGACATCGTGGTCGAGCACGGTTACATGGTGGCGCGCCTGCCCGCTGGCCGCTCGCGCCTGCACGGCGCGCGCATCGCCACCGACATGGTGACCGTCACCGGCACCGAGAACTTCCTGATGGCGGCCGCCCTGGCCGAGGGCGAGACGTTGCTGGAAAACGCGGCGCAGGAACCCGAGGTGACCGACCTCGCCGAGATGCTCATCAAGATGGGCGCAAAAATCGAGGGCCACGGCACCAGCCGCATCCACGTGCAAGGCGTGGAGCGCCTGAGCGGCTGCACGCACGACGTGGTGGCCGACCGCATCGAGGCCGGCACCTTCCTGTGCGCTGTCGCTGCCACCGGCGGCGACGTGGTGCTGCGCCAGGCGCGCGCCGATCATCTCGACGCGGTGATCGACAAGCTCACCGAGGCCGGCGCCGAGATCGAGGCCGGCCGCAACGCCGCGGGGCCCTTCATCCGCGTCCGCGCCGACGGGCGCATGAAGGCGCAGTCCTTCCGCACCACCGAGTACCCGGGCTTTCCGACCGACATGCAGGCCCAGTTCATGACGGTCAACGCCATCGCGGAGGGGGCAAGCAAGGTCACCGAGACCATCTTCGAGAACCGCTTCATGCACGTGAACGAACTCGTTCGCCTGGGCGCGCGCATCCAGACCGAGGGCAAGGTGGCCATGGTCGAGGGCGTGTCCCGGCTGTCGGGTGCCACCGTGATGGCGACCGACCTGCGGGCCTCGGCCAGCCTCGTGATCGCCGGCCTGGTGGCCGAGGGCGAGACCATCGTCGACCGCATCTACCACCTCGACCGCGGCTACGACCAGATGGAAGTGAAGCTGCGCGCGCTCGGCGCCGACATCGAGAGGATCAAATGATCACGCTCGCGCTGTCCAAGGGCCGCATCTTCGATGAAACCCTGCCGCTGCTGGCCGCGGCGGGCATCGAGGTGCTGGAGGATCCGGAGAAGTCGCGCAAGCTCATCCTGCCGACCAACCAGGCCGACGTGCAGGTGGTGCTGGTGCGCGCCACCGATGTGCCCACCTACGTGGAGCACGGCGGCGCCGACCTGGGCGTGACCGGCAAGGACACACTCATCGAGCACGGCGGCCAGGGCTTGTACCAGCCGCTGGATCTCAACATCGCACGTTGCCGTGTGAGCGTCGCGGTGCGCGCCGATTTCGACTACGCCTCGGCGGTGCGCCAGGGCTCGCGCCTGCGCGTGGCCACCAAGTACACCGCCATCGCACGCGAGTTCTTCGCCTCCAAGGGCGTGCACGTGGACCTGATCAAGCTCTACGGCAGCATGGAGCTTGCGCCGCTCACCGGTCTGGCCGATGCCATCGTCGATCTCGTGTCGACCGGCAACACGCTCAAGGCCAACAACTTGGTGGAGGTCGAGCGCATCATGGACATCAGCTCGCGCCTGGTCGTGAACCAGGCGGCCCTCAAACTCAAACAGGCGCGCCTGCGCCCGCTCATCGACGCCTTTGCCGGCGCCATCACCGCCTGAGCCATTCCAGCCATCGCCAACGCATGAACGCCCAGCCCCTTCGCCTGTCCACCGCCCAGCCCGATTTCGAGGCGCGCTTTGCGGCGCGCCTGCATTGGTCGAGCGAGACGGACCACGCGATCGAGCAGCGCGTGGCCGACATCCTGGCGCATGTGCAGACGCGGGGCGATGCTGCCGTGCTGGAGTACACCGCGCGCTTCGACGGCCTGCAGGCCGCGAGCGTGAGCGAACTCGAGCTCACGCAGGCCGACTTCAAGGCGGCCTTCGACGCGCTGCCTGCTGCGCAGCGCGAAGCACTGCAAGCCGCCGCCGCGCGCGTGCGTCGCTACCACGAGGCGCAGAAGAAAGCCAACGGCGAAGGCTGGAGCTACCGCGAAGAAGACGGCACCTTGCTGGGCCAGAAGGTCACGCCGCTGGACCGTGTGGGCATTTACGTGCCTGGTGGCAAGGCGGCCTACCCATCGAGCCTGATCATGAACGCGGTGCCCGCGCACGTGGCGGGCGTGCCCGAGATCATCATGGTGGTGCCCACGCCGGTGCGCGGCAGCGTCGCCACCGGTGGCACCGGCACCACCACCGCGGCCCGCGGCGAGCGCAATGAACTGGTGCTGGCGGCGGCCCATGTCGCGGGCGTCACGCGCGCCTTCACCATCGGCGGCGCGCAAGCCGTGGCCGCACTGGCCTACGGCACGGCCACCGTGCCCAAGGTCGACAAGATCACCGGCCCCGGCAACGCCTACGTGGCCAGCGCCAAGAAACGCGTGTTCGGCACGGTGGGCATCGACATGATCGCGGGCCCGAGCGAAATCCTCGTGCTGGCCGATGGCAGCACGCCGGCCGATTGGGTGGCCATGGACCTGTTCAGCCAGGCCGAGCACGACGAACTCGCGCAGAGCATCCTGTTGTGCCCGGACGCCGCCTACATCGACGCCGTGCAGGCAGCGATCGATCGCCTGCTGCCCACCATGCCACGCGCAGCCATCATCACCAAGAGCCTCAACGACCGTGGCGCGCTGATCCTCACGCGCAGCATGGAAGAGGCCTGTGCCATCAGCAACCGCATCGCGCCCGAGCACCTGGAGGTATCAAGCGCCGAGCCGCACCGCTGGGAGCCGCTGCTCAAGCACGCCGGTGCCATCTTCCTGGGCGCCTACACCAGCGAAAGCCTGGGTGACTACTGTGCCGGCCCCAACCACGTGCTGCCCACCAGCGGCACGGCCCGTTTTTCCTCGCCGCTGGGGGTGTACGACTTCCAGAAGCGCAGCAGCCTGATCGAGGTCAGCGCCGCGGGCGCGCAGACGCTGGGCACCGTGGCGGCCGAACTCGCCTATGGCGAGGGCCTGCAGGCCCATGCGCGCGCGGCCGAGCTGCGCCTGAACACCGTGCCGCCGATGCGAGAGCCGACATGAACACCCCGCTCAACACCAACCCCATGGCCCGCATCCGCCAGGACGTGCAGTCCATGCACGCTTACGCCGTGCAGGACTCGACCGGCATGCTCAAGCTCGACGCGATGGAGAACCCGTTCGCGCTGCCGTTGCCGCTGCAAGCCGAGCTGGGCCGCCGGCTGGGTGCCGTCGCCATCAACCGCTACCCTGGCGGCCGCATCGATGACCTCAAGCGCGCACTGGAGCGCCACATCGGACTGCCCGCGGGGCACGCGCTCATGCTCGGCAACGGCTCCGACGAGCTCATTTCGTTGCTGGCGATGGGTTGCGACCTGCCCGGCGCCAGCATCCTGGCGCCGCTGCCCGGGTTCGTGATGTATGCGATGAGTGCGCAACTGCAGGGCCTGGCCTTCCACGGTGTGCCGCTGACCGCCGATTTCGAGCTCGACGAACCCGCCATGCTGGCGGCGATGCGCGCGCACCGGCCCGCCATCACTTACCTGGCCTACCCCAACAACCCCACCGCCAACCTGTGGGACGCGGCGGTGGTGCGCCGCCTCATTGCCGAGGCCGCCACCTTTGGCGGCCTGGTGGTGATCGACGAGGCCTACCAACCGTTCTCCAGCCGCACCTGGCTCGACGAGATGCGTGCCCAGCCCGAGGCCAATGCACATGTCTTGCTCATGCGCACGCTCTCCAAGTTCGGCCTCGCGGGCGTTCGCATCGGCTACCTGGTGGGCCCGCAGGCCATCGTGCGCGAGATCGACAAGCTGCGCCCGCCCTACAACGTGAGCGTGCTCAATGCCGAATGCGCGCTGTTCGCGATCGAACACGCGCATGTGTTCGCCGATCAGGCCGCGCTGATCCGGGAACAGCGCGAAATGCTGATCGACGCCTTGGGCAAGCTGCCTGGCGTGACGCCGTTTCCCAGCCAGGCCAACATGGTGCTGGTGCGCGTGCCCGATGCGAAGCGCAGCTTCGAGGGACTCAAGGCGCAAGGTGTGCTCGTGAAGAATGTTTCTACAATGCACCCGCTGCTGGCCCAGTGTCTGCGGCTCACGGTGGGCACCCCCGACGAAAACGCCCAGCTTCTCCGCGCCCTGCAGACCGCCCTATGACGACCCCCACGCCCGTTTTCCCCATCCCGGGCCCCGGTGACCGCGCTGCCGACGTGCAGCGCAACACCAGCGAGACCCGCATCCGCGTGCGCGTCAACCTCGACGGCACAGGCGTCGCCGTGCTGTCCACCGGCATCGGCTTCTTCGACCACATGCTCGACCAGATCGCGCGCCACGGCCTGATCGATCTGGAGATCCACGCCCAGGGCGACCTGCACATCGACGGCCACCACACGGTGGAGGACGTGGGCATCTCGCTCGGCCAGGCCTTCGCAAAGGCCGTGGGTGACAAAAAGGGCATCCGCCGCTACGGCCATGCCTACGTGCCGCTCGATGAAGCGCTTTCGCGCGTGGTGATCGATTTCTCCGGCCGACCCGGCCTGCACATGCGCGTGCCGTTCAAGGCCGGCATGATCGGCGGCTTCGACACCCAGCTCACCTACGAATTCTTCCAGGGCTTCGTGAACCACGCGGGTGTCACGCTGCACATCGACAACCTGCACGGCGAGAACGCGCACCACCAGGCCGAGACGGTGTTCAAGGCCTTTGCGCGTGCCGTGCGCATGGCGCTCGAGCGCGATCCGCGGTTGGGCGACGTCATTCCTTCCACCAAGGGTTCGCTCTGAACCGTCTGCGGTCTGCGAGATGAACGTCAGGACGGTCGCGGTCGTCGACTACGAAAGCGGGAACTTGCGCTCGGTGTCGCAGGCGGTGATGCACGCCGCGCGCGGCAGCGGCCTGGAAGTCATCGTCACGCAGCGCGCCGAGGACGTGATGGCCGCCGAGCGTGTGGTGCTGCCCGGCCAGGGCCACATGGCCGACTGCATGCGCGCACTGGCTGCCTCCGGCATGAAGGACGCCGTGCTCCACGCCTGTGCGAACAAGCCCTTGTTCGGCGTCTGCGTGGGCATGCAGATGCTGCTCGATCGCAGCGAGGAGGGCCCGACCGACGGTCTGGGCCTGATCCCCGGTGAGGTGCGGCGCTTCCGGCTCGAGGGCCGCCTGCAGCCCGACGGCAGCCGCTTCAAGGTGCCGCAGATGGGTTGGAACCGGGTCTTCCAGCGCCCGCACCCCCTGTGGGCCGGTGTGCCCGAAGGCAGTTACTTCTACTTCGTGCACAGCTACTACGCCGCGCCGGCGCAGGCAGCACACGAGGCCGGCGAATGCGATTACGGCGGCCGCTTTGCAGCCGCGGTGGCGCGCGATAACATTTTTGCGACCCAGTTTCACCCCGAGAAGAGCGCCGACCAGGGCCTCGCGCTCTACCGCAACTTCCTCTCCTGGAACCCCTGACCCGCGCCTGCGAAGACCATGCTGCTGATTCCCGCCATCGATCTCAAGGACGGCCACTGCGTTCGCCTCAAGCAAGGCGACATGGACCAATCCACGGTGTTCAGCGAAGACCCGGCCGCCATGGCGCGCAACTGGGTCGACAAGGGCGCGCGCCGCGTGCACCTGGTCGATCTGAACGGCGCCTTCGCGGGCAAGCCGAAGAATGAACAGGCCATCCGCGCCATCCTCAAGGAAGTGAGCAGCGAGGTGGACGTGCAGCTCGGGGGTGGCATCCGCGACCTCGACACCATCGAGCGCTACCTCGACGCCGGCCTGCGCTACGTGATCATCGGCACCGCCGCGGTGAAGAACCCCGGCTTCCTGCAGGACGCCTGCACGGCGTTCGGCGGTCACATCATCGTCGGCCTTGACGCCAAGGATGGCAAAGTCGCCACCGATGGCTGGAGCAAGCTCACCGGCCACGAGGTGGTCGATCTCGCGAAGAAGTTCGAGGACTACGGTGTCGAATCCATCGTGTACACCGACATCGGTCGCGACGGCATGCTCACCGGCATCAACATCGAGGCCACGGTCAAGCTGGCGCAGTCGCTCAGCATTCCCGTCATCGCCTCGGGCGGGTTGTCCAACCTCGAAGACATCCGCAAGCTGTGCGCGGTGGAAGACGAAGGCGTCGAGGGTGTGATCTGCGGGCGCTCCATCTACAGCGGTGATCTGGATTTCGAAGCGGCGCAGAGACTGGCCGACGACCTCAACGGCTGAAGATCCATGCTCGCCAAACGCATCATCCCCTGCCTGGACGTCACCGGTGGCCGGGTCGTCAAGGGGGTGAACTTCGTCGAGCTTCGCGACGCGGGCGATCCGGTGGAGATCGCGGCGCGCTACAACGAACAGGGTGCCGACGAACTGACGTTCCTCGACATCACCGCCACCAGCGACGGCCGCGACCTGATCCTGCCCATCATCGAAGCCGTGGCTTCGCAGGTCTTCATCCCGCTCACCGTCGGTGGTGGTGTGCGCACGGTCGACGATGTGCGCCGCCTGCTCAACGCCGGGGCCGACAAGACCAGTTTCAACTCCGCGGCCATCGCCAACCCCCAAGTGATTCGCGACGCCTCCGACAAATACGGTTCGCAGTGCATCGTGGTCGCCATCGACGCCAAGCGCCGCTCGCTCGAGGAGGCCGCGGTGCGCGGCGAGGGCTGGGACGTCTACAGCCACGGCGGGCGCAAGAACACGGGCCTGGATGCGGTGGCCTGGGCGAAGCAGATGGCCGATTTCGGCGCCGGCGAGATCCTGCTCACCAGCATGGACCGCGACGGCACCAAGTCCGGTTTCGACCTCGCGCTCACGCGCGCCGTGGCCGACGCGGTCGATGTGCCCGTCATCGCCTCGGGCGGCGTCGGCAACCTCGATCACCTGGCCGATGGCGTGCAGCAGGGCCGGGCGGACGCGGTACTCGCCGCGAGCATCTTTCACTACGGCGAATACACCGTGGCCCAGGCCAAGGCGCGCATGGCCGAGCGCGGCATTCCAGTGAGGCTCTGATGGACTGGCTCGACACCGTGAAGTGGGATGACCAGGGTCTCGTGCCCGTGATCGCCCAAGAGGCTGCCAGCGGCGACGTGCTGATGTTCGCCTGGATGAACCGCGAGGCCCTGCAGAAGACGGCCGAACTCGGTCGCGCGGTCTACTTCAGCCGCTCGCGCGGCAAGCTCTGGTTCAAGGGGGAGGAATCCGGCCACGTGCAGACGGTGCACGACATCCGGCTCGATTGCGACAACGACGTCGTGCTGCTCAAGGTCACTCAGCTCGGCCACGAGCCCGGCATCGCCTGCCACACCGGGCGGCATAGCTGCTTCTTCCAGCGCTACGACAATGGCGCGTGGCACACCGTCGAGCCGGTCCTCAAGGACCCCGAATCCATCTACAAGTGACCCCATGACCAGCAGCACCGACGACCTGGCCCGTCTGGCCGCCGTGATCGAGAGCCGCAAGCCGGCCCACGGCGGCGATCCGCAGAAGAGCTACGTCGCGCGCCTGCTGCACAAGGGGCCCGATGCCATCCTCAAGAAGATCGGCGAAGAAGCCACCGAGGCGGTGATGGCCGCCAAGGATCTGGAGCACGGCGGTGATCGTCAGAAGCTCGTGAACGAGGTCGCCGACCTGTGGTTTCACTGCATGATCGCGCTGGCGCACCACGGGCTCGGGCCGGCCGACGTGGTGGCCGAACTGGTGCGCCGCGAGGGGCTCAGCGGCCTGGAAGAGAAGGCCCTGCGCAAGCTGCGCGAACGCGAAGCCGGGGAATGAGCCAAGGAGCGATGCCATGACCGACGTGATCGACGTGGAAACCACCGACAACGAAAAGGCCCAATCGCTCAAGAGCGTGGGCTGGCTCAGCTACATCCTGCACCTCATCGTCGCCGTGGGCGCGGTGCTGCCGGGCACACAGCCGGGCGTGGCGCTGCTGATCATCGCTCTGGTGATCGATCTCGTGAAGAAGGGCGAGGCCGAGGGAACCTGGCAGGCCAGCCACTTCTCCTGGCGCATCCGCTCGGTCATCTGGGCCGCCATCCTCTACCTCGTCACCGCGCCGCTGTGGGCCCTGTTCTTCGTCCCGGGCTGGATCGCCTGGGGCCTGATCTCGATCTGGTTTCTCTATCGCATCGTGCGCGGCATGGTCAACATGAACGACAACCGGCCCATGCCTCGCTGAGCCCCAGGTCCACCCATGAGCGCACACGACCCGAACTGCATCTTCTGCAAGATCATTGCCGGCCAGATCCCCTCGAAGAAGGTCTACGAAGACGAGGACATCTTCGCCTTCCACGACATCCACCCCTGGGCGCCGGTCCACTTCCTGATGGTGCCCAAGCAGCACATTGCGTCGATGGCCCAGGTCGGCCCCGAGCACGAGCGCCTCATGGGCCGCCTGCTCACGCTGGCGCCCCGCCTGGCCATCGAGCAGGGCTGCAATCCCTAT
The DNA here is from genome assembly GCF_023715105.1 of Hydrogenophaga intermedia. GTDB lineage: Bacteria > Pseudomonadota > Gammaproteobacteria > Burkholderiales > Burkholderiaceae_C > Hydrogenophaga > Hydrogenophaga intermedia_A. The sequence goes on from NZ_JAMBNO010000009.1 coordinate 51,511, forward strand.
CCCGAAGGTGGTTTTCGCATCGTGTGCAACACCGGCACCGAGGGCGGGCAGGAGGTGCATCACCTGCACATCCACGTCATGGGCGGCCCGCGCCCCTGGCTGCGGGGTTGATCCCTCGCGGTGCCCGGGGCCGCAATGCCCCGTGACCGGCGGTTGAACCCCCACCCGGCCTTAGAATCCCAGGATTGCGCAAGCGCTCCCCCACCCCCTCTGGAGATTGACATGGGTACGTTTTCCATCTGGCACTGGCTGATCGTGCTGCTGATCGTGGTCATGGTCTTCGGCACCAAGAAGCTCAAGAACATCGGCTCCGACCTCGGTGGCGCTGTCAAGGGCTTCAAGGACGGCATGAAGGAAGGTGGCCAGTCCGCCGCGACGCCCGCCGGCCAGGCACCCCAGGTCACGCAGAACAGCGCGGCCGACAAGGGCACGATCGACGTCGAAGCCAAGCAGAAGAGCTGAGTCGCCCGCCCGCGACCCTCTTTTCCTTCGTTGGTGAGGTCGTGCGGGGCTGGTACACAGCCCCGAACCGTCTCTGCAAGGTCTGATTCATGATCGATCTCGGCATCTCCAAGCTCGCGCTCATCGGCGCCGTGGCGCTCGTCGTCATCGGCCCCGAGAAACTGCCGCGCGTGGCGCGCACGGTGGGCGCGCTGCTGGGCAAGGCGCAGCGCTACGTCGCGGACGTCAAGGCCGAGGTCAACCGCTCGATGGAGCTCGAAGAGCTCAAGAAGATGAAGGACTCGGTGGAAAACGCCGCACGCGACGTGCAGACGTCCGTCGAGTCCGGCGCCAGCGATTTCGAGAAGTCCTGGTCCGAGGCCACCGCGGGCCTCGATGAGCCGCTGCGCGAACCCGGTGAGGCCGATGCACTGCAGTCGCTGGGTCAGCCGGTGTTCCCGGTCTACAAGCACCCGAAGAAGAACTTCCGCCTGAAGCAGAAGGCCGTGCCGCAGTGGTTCAAGGCACGCTCCGGCATTCGCACGCGCACCCAGTCGGGTGCCGCCCGCGTGGCGCGCTTTCGGCCCCGCCCGTTCCAGAAACCCTGATGTCCGACAAGCCCGATTCCGCCGACGAGCTCGCCGGCACCGAACAGCCGTTCGTGCAGCACCTGATGGAGCTGCGCGACCGTCTGCTCTACAGCGTCATCGGCCTGGCCATCTGCATGGCCTTGCTGGCCTTCTGGCCCGGGCCCAGCGGCCTCATCGACCTCATCGCGGTGCCGATCCGCGCCCACATGCCGCCCGATGCGCGCCTGATCGCGGTTGGTGTGTTCTCGCCCTTCTTCGTGCCGCTCAAGGTGCTGGCCATGGCCGCGGTACTGCTCTCGCTGCCGTGGTGGATGTACCAGCTCTGGTCCTTCATCGCGCCCGGGCTGTACAGCCACGAGAAGCGCTTTGCCGTGCCCTTGATCGTGCTCGGCAGCGCCTTGGCCTACCTGGGCATCGCCTTCGTGCAGTTCTTCGTGCTCGACAAGATGTTCGGCTTCATCCAGAAGTTCACGCCCGCCAGCGTGGCCGCCACGCCAGACATCGCTTCCTATGTGGAGGCCATTCTCGGTCTCTACCTCGCCTTCGGTCTGGCCTTCCAGGTCCCCATCGTGGTGGTGTTGCTGGTCAAGATGGGCATGGTCTCGATCCAGAAGCTCAAGGATTTCCGCGGCTATTTCATCGTGATCGCGTTCATCATCGCGGCCATCGTCACGCCGCCGGACGTGATCTCGCAACTGGCCCTGGCGGTGCCCATGTGCATCCTGTACGAACTGGGCATCTGGGGCGCACAGCTCTTCATCAAGAAGTCCGCGACCGACGCCGAGGGCAACGAGGCGGACGAAAAGAAAGCCGCTTCCTGAGCGGCTTTTCCCGAGGGACTTTGCGGTCCTGAGGGGCTTAGCGGAAGTGCCCCCCGGGGTGGCCGCTCCGGTCAGCGCCGGTTCATGGCTTGACGCGCGAGATTGCGCCGGCCCGGTGTCACCTCGATCTTGAGCGTTTCAGCGCGGCGCAGCACGTCGACCTCGGCTTTTTCGCCGGGCGGCAGTGCGGCAACGGCCGCCAGCAGCTGCGGCACGTCCTTCACCTCCCGCCCCTTCACGCGCGTGATCACGTCGCCCGGGCGGATGCCGGCCTGCGCGGCGGGGCCGTTCTGCAGCACGCCGGTGATGATCACACCGCTGCCGACGCCCACGCCGAAGCTTTGGGCGAGTTCCGGGGTCAGGTCCTGCGGCTCGACGCCGATCCAGCCGCGCGTGACCTGGCCGTCCTTCACGATCGCCTCCATCACGCTGCGCGCGGTGGACGTGGGAATGGCAAAGCCGATGCCCATGGAGCCACCCGAGCGCGAGTAGATGGCGGTGTTGATGCCCATGAGATGGCCATTGACGTCCACCAGCGCGCCGCCGGAGTTGCCGGGGTTGATGGCAGCGTCGGTCTGGATGAAGTTCTCGAAGGTGTTGATGCCCAGCTGGGTGCGGCCCAGGGCGCTCACGATGCCGCTGGTGACGGTCTGGCCGACACCGAAAGGGTTGCCGATCGCCAGCACCGGATCGCCGATCTCCAGCGCGTCGGAATTGCCGAGGGTGATCACGGGCAGCTCGGTCAGATCGATCTTGAGCACGGCGAGGTCGGTCTCGGGGTCGGTGCCGATCACCTTCGCGATGGCATTGCGTCCGTCGGTCAGGCTGACCTGGATTTCGTCCGCTTCCTCGATCACATGGTTGTTGGTGAGCACGTAGCCCGCCGGGCTCAGGATCACGCCGGAACCCAAACCGGTCTGGGGCTGGTTGTCCATCTGGTCGCCGAAGAAGAAGCGGAACCAGGGATCGGCGCTGTTGGGGTTGTTGGCCGGTGCCTTGCTGGTGTTGATGCTCACCACCGCCGGCGAAGCCGCCTTGGCCGCTGCGCGCAGGCTCACGGTGCCCGGGTCGCCGGCGGCGGGTGAGCTGCCCGGGGCGGCTTCGAACACCGGCACCACCGAGGGCAGGGCGCGCCGCCCTAGCCACTGCGGCTGCAGGGTGGCCACGACGAAAAACACCGCCACCAGCACGGTGACGGTTTGGGCAAACAGAAGCCAGAGGCGTTTCATGCGAAGTCGGGCGGGGTGAAACCACGGATTGTCCTGCATCCGCATGCCGGCAAGTGGCTGTCAGAATGCCGTTTTCAAGCCGCCAGTCATCCATGAGCACCACCCGCGACGCGCTGGAGCGCGCCTTCGACTCCTTGCTGCAGCCCTCGGCCTTCAAAGACTATGGCCCGAACGGCCTGCAGGTGGAGGGTCGCACCGAAGTGCGACGTCTGGTCAGCGGTGTCACGGCCAGCCGGGCCTTGATCGATGCCGCCATCGCCGCCGGGGCAGACGCCATCATGGTGCATCACGGCCTGTTCTGGCGTGGCCAGGACGGGCGCGTGACCGGCTGGATGAAGCAGCGCCTGGCGCGCCTGCTGGCGCACGACATCAGTCTCTTCGCCTACCACCTGCCGCTGGATGCACACCCGGCGCTGGGCAACAACGCGCAACTCGCCCGTGTGCTGGGCATCGAGCTCGAAGACGGCGTGCGCTTCGGTGACCAATCGCTCGGCTTCGTCGGCCAGCACACGCCCGTCCCGGCGCAAGCCCTGGCCGATCATGTGCAGGCCACGCTCGGTCGCGCCGTCACCCTGGTGGCCGAGCCCGACCGCCAGGTGCGTCGTATCGGCCTGTGCACCGGCGGTGCACAGGGCTATTTCGAGGCGGCCATTACCGCCGGCGTCGATGCGTTCATCACCGGGGAGATCTCCGAGCCGCAGGCGCACTACGCGCGGGAATGCGGCGTGGCGTACCTGGCCTGCGGCCACCACGCCAGCGAGCGCTACGGCGCACCCGCGGTGGGTGCGCATGTGGCGGCCGAGCTCGGCATCGAGCACCTGTTCATCGACATTCCCAACCCCGCATGAGTTCGTTGCCCGTCGTGGTGAGCATGGGCGATCCCGCCGGCATCGGCCCCGAGATCGTGATGCGCGCGCTGCGCGAGCGCCGCGCGCTGCGCGATCAGCTCGTGGTGCTGGGGGATGTCGCCACATTGCACCGTGCCGCACGACTGAGCGCCCCGGCGGGCGCCAGCGATGCCGCGTCCGATGCGCTCGTGCTGGCCGAGCTGGCGTCGCTTGCGCACTGGCCGCAGCGCCCACCGGGCGCGGTAGCGCTCGTTCAGACCGGCGAAGCCCTGCCCGATCTGGGCTGGGGTGTCGTCAGCGCGGCGGCCGGACGCGCGGCCGCGGGTGCGGTGCGCGCGGGTGCCCGGGCGGTGCTCCAGGGTCAGGCACGTGCGCTGGTCACCGCCCCGCTGCACAAGGAAGCACTGGCCGCAGCGGGTGAACCGTTCCCCGGGCACACCGAACTGCTCCAGGCCCTGGCCGCCGAGCACCTCGGGGTGCCAACGACCGCCGTGCCGGTGCGCATGATGCTCAGCGCGCCTCGGTTGGCGACGGTTCTGGTGAGCATTCACGTGGCGCTGCGCGATGCGCTGGACGCCGTGCGTGCCGATGCGGTGCTGCAGACCATCCGCATCGCGCACGCCCATTTCGTTCGTACCGGCAAGGCGGCGCCGCGCATCGCGGTGGCCGGCCTCAATCCCCATGCGGGGGAGGGGGGGTTGTTCGGCCGCGAAGAAATCGAGCACATCGCACCGGCCGTGGCCGCCGCACGCGCCCAGGGCATCGATGCGAGCGGGCCGCACCCGCCCGACACGGTGTTCATGCGGGCCCGTCAGGGGGTGTACGACGTGGTCGTGGCGATGTACCACGACCAGGGGCTGATCCCGGTGAAGCTGCTGGGGGTGGAGCACGGCGTGAACACCACGCTGGGCCTGCCTTTCGTGCGCACCAGTCCGGACCACGGCACCGCCTTCGACATCGCTGGGCGGGGCGTGGCCAGCGCGGCCAGCCTGCTCGGTGCAATCGACGCGGCGCTGGCGGCGACGGCGCTCAGCGCTTGAGGCTGTCGCGGATCTCGCGCAGCAGCACGATGTCTTCGGGCGGCGCTGCCGGCGGGGCGGGGGGTGCCTCGCGCTTGAGGCGGTTGATCTGCTTGATCATCAGGAAAATGATGAACGCCAGGATCAGGAAGTTGATGGCCACGGTGATGAAGTTGCCGTAGGCCAGCACCGGCACGCCGGCCTGCTTCATGGCCGCCAGGGTGCGCGCGGTGCCTTCGGGCGCCGTGCCAAGCACCACGAACAGGTTGCTGAAGTCGAGTTTGCCGAACACCAGGCCCACGACGGGCATGATGACGTCATCGACCAGCGAGCCCACGATCTTGCCGAAGGCGCCGCCGATGATCACACCCACGGCCAGGTCGATCACGTTGCCCTTGACCGCAAATTCCTTGAACTCCTGCATCATGCCCATGTCGTCCCTCCAGTCTGGTTGGTGTGGCGTCCATTCTCACACGCTGCGCACCGGATTCGTGCGCGCGCCGCGGCCGATGTCCCACTGCGGCGTGCGGACCCGGAGAACGCCCGGGTACCGTCCAGTACAATGCCGGGTTGTCCCTGAGATCCCCTCCCTCGACCCCGAGAAAGACTCCCATGAGTGAAGCTACCTCCGACAACGGCAAGGCCGCTGTGGACAGCAGCCGCCGGACCTGGCTGATCACCTCCTGCGCCATGGGCGGCGTGGGTGCCGCGGCGGTTGCCGTGCCCTTCGTGAGCTCCTTCCAACCCTCCGAGCGCGCCAAGGCCGCCGGTGCCGCGGTCGAGGTGGACGTCTCCACCATCGCCCCGGGCGAAAAGCGCGTCGTGGAATGGCGCGGCAAGCCGGTGTGGGTTTTCCGCCGTACGCCCGAACAACTGGCCACGCTCGAGAAGGACGAGGCCAAGCTGGCCGACCCCAATTCCGAGCGCACCGCTTACCCCACCCCCGAATACGCCAAGAACCGCCACCGCTCCATCAAGCCCGAATTCTTCGTGGCGGTCGGCATCTGCACCCACCTGGGCTGCTCGCCAGGCGACAAGCTCACCCCCGGCCCGCAGCCCTCGCTGCCGGACGACTGGCAGGGCGGGTTCCTGTGTGCCTGCCACGGCTCCACGTTCGACGTGGCCGGCCGCGTGTTCCAGAACAAGCCGGCGCCGGACAACCTGGAGATCCCGCCGCACTACTACGCCTCCGACACCCTGCTGGTGGTGGGCGAGGAACAACCGGCCTGAGGCCGCGGCACCGATTCAATGAGGAACCCCGAGGCACTTCCCCATGGCTGAATTCAAAGAGATCTCCCCTGACGCACCGCTGGGCCAGAAGGCCCTGAACTGGGTCGACAACCGGTTCCCGCTGTCCAAGCTGTACAACGAGCACCTGGCCGAGTACTACGCGCCGAAGAACTTCAACTTCTGGTACTTCTTCGGCTCGCTGGCCCTGCTGGTGCTGGTGATCCAGATCGTCACCGGCATCTTCCTCGTGATGCACTACAAGCCCGACGCGAACTTGGCGTTCGCCTCGGTCGAGTACATCATGCGCGACGTGCCCTGGGGCTGGCTGATCCGCTACATGCACTCCACCGGTGCCTCCGCGTTCTTCGTGGTGGTGTACCTGCACATGTTCCGCGGCCTCATCTACGGCAGCTACCGCAAGCCGCGCGAGCTGGTCTGGATCTTCGGTTGCGCGATCTTCCTGTGCCTGATGGCCGAGGCCTTCATGGGCTACCTGCTGCCCTGGGGCCAGATGTCCTACTGGGGCGCTCAGGTGATCGTGAACCTGTTCTCCGCCATTCCCTTCATCGGCCCCGACCTCGCGCTGCTGATCCGCGGCGACTACGTGGTGGGCGATGCCACGCTCAACCGCTTCTTCAGCTTCCACGTCATCGCGGTGCCGCTGGTGCTGCTGGGCCTGGTGGTGGCGCACATCATTGCGCTGCACGAAGTGGGCTCCAACAACCCCGACGGCGTGGAAATCAAGGCCAAGAAGGACGCCAGCGGCAAACCGCTCGATGGCATTCCGTTCCACCCCTACTACACCGTGCACGACATCCTGGGCGTCTCGGTGTTCCTGATGGCGTTCTCGGCGATCGTGTTCTTCGCGCCCGAGTTCGGCGGCTACTTCCTCGAGTTCAACAACTTCATTCCCGCCGACCCGCTGACCACGCCGCTGCACATTGCCCCGGTCTGGTACTTCACGCCGTTCTACTCGATGCTGCGTGCCATCACCGCCGAGATGATGTACGTGCTCGTGGCCTGCGTGGTGCTGGGTGCCGTGCTGGGTGTGCTCAAGGCCCGCGTGGCGGGTGCCATCAAGGGCGCCATCGTCGCCGCCGCGGTTGCCGCCTCGGCTGCGATGCTATCCATCGATGCCAAGTTCTGGGGCGTGGTCGTGATGGGCGCTGCCGTCATCATCCTGTTCTTCCTGCCCTGGCTGGATCACAGCCCGGTCAAGTCGATCCGCTACCGCCCGACCTGGAACAAGTGGCTGTATGGCGCGTTCGTGGTGAACTTCTTCGTGCTTGGCTACCTGGGCATCCTGCCCCCGTCGCCGATCGGCGAGCGCGTCTCGCAGGTGGGCACCCTGTTCTACTTCGGCTTCTTCCTGCTGATGCCGTGGTGGAGTCGCTTGGGCGATTTCAAGCCCGTGCCCGAGCGCGTGACCTTCCAGCCGCACTGACCCGACGCGATCTCCGGAGAAACACAGCAATGAAGAAGATCCTCCTGGCCCTCGGATTGGCGTTGGGCATGAGCGGCGCGGCGCTGGCCGCCGGCGCCAGCATTCCGCTGGACAAGGCCCCCCAGCGCACCAACGACATGGCCGCGCTGCAGAACGGTGCCAAGCTGTTCGTCAACTACTGCCTCAACTGCCACTCGGCGGCGTTCATGCGCTACAACCGGCTGCGCGACATCGGCCTGAACGACAAGCAGATCGCAGAGAACCTGACCTTCGCCACCGACAAGATCGGCGACACCATGAAGGCCGCGATCGACCCGGCCATGGCCAAGGCCTGGTTCGGCAAGGTGCCGCCCGACCTCACGCTGGTGGCGCGCTCGCGCTCGAGCAAGGCCGGCCCCGGCCCCGACTACCTCTACACGCTCTTGCGTACCTACTACCGCGACGACACCAAGCCCACCGGCTGGAACAACAAGGCCTTCCCGAACATCGGCATGCCCAACCCCCTGTGGGAACTGCAGGGCGAGCAAAAGCCCGTTTACCGCAAGGTCATGAGCCACGGTCAAGAGGTCGAGGTGCTGGCTGGCTGGGAGCAGGTCAAGCCCGGCACCATGACACCGGCCGAGTACGACCAGAACGTCGGCGACCTCGTCGCCTACCTGCAGTGGATGGCCGAACCCGCTGCCAACAGCCGTGTGCGCATCGGTGTGTGGGTGCTCATCTTCCTGGGCTTCTTCACCGTGGTCGCCTGGCGCCTCAACGCTGCCTACTGGAAAGACGTCAAGTAAGCCTTCGTCTCGGGGCGTGAGCCGCCCCTTGCTCGCCCACAGTGGCCTGCGGTGCCGGACGGCACAATCGCAAGCCACTGTTTTCTGTTTCAGGAGACGCCAATCATGATGGTCTTGTACTCGGGCACCACCTGCCCCTATTCGCACCGCTGCCGCTTCGTGCTGTTCGAAAAGGGGATGGACTTCGAGATCCGCGACGTCGACTTGTACAACAAGCCCGAAGACATCAGCGTGATGAACCCCTATGGCCAGGTGCCCATCCTGGTCGAGCGCGATCTGATCCTGTACGAGTCGAACATCATCAACGAGTACATCGACGAGCGCTTCCCGCACCCGCAGCTCATGCCCGGCGATCCGGTGGACCGCGCCCGCGTGCGCCTGTTCCTGCTCAACTTCGAGAAGGAACTGTTCACCCACGTGTCCGTGCTTGAATCGCGTGCCAGCAAAGGCAACGAGAAAGCGCTGGAGAAAGCGCGCTCGCACATCCGCGACCGCCTCACCCAGCTCGCCCCGGTGTTCATGAAGAACAAGTTCATGCTGGGCGACAACTTCTCGATGCTCGATGTGGCGATCGCACCGCTGCTCTGGCGCCTGGACTTCTACGGCATCGAGCTGAGCAAGAATGCGGCGCCGCTGCTCAAGTACGCCGAGCGCATCTTCTCGCGTCCGGCCTACATCGAGGCGCTCACGCCTTCCGAGAAGGTGATGCGCAAGTAAGCCGGGTAGGCCCGAGCACCATGAACCGCACCGAGACTGCCGTTCCGTCCACCCGCCCGTACCTGATACGTGCGCTTTATGAATGGTGTGGCGACAACGGCTTCTCGCCCTACATTGCGGTGCATGTCGATGCCTCGGTCCAGGTCCCGTTGGAATACGTGAAGAACGGGGAGATCGTGCTCAATGTGAGCATGGACGCCACCAACGGCTTGCGCCTGGGCAACGAGTTCATTGAGTTCAAGGCCCGCTTCGGTGGCGTGGCGCGCGACATCGTGGTGCCCGTCAGCCATGTGATCGCCATCTATGCGCGCGAGAATGGGCAGGGCATGGCCTTTCCGGCACCCGCGCCTGCGCCCGCACCCGGCGCTGGCGCAGGCCCCGCCCTTGCGCCCGCTGCCGGTGTCGCCCCTGCGCCCGCCGCCAGCCCGCTGCGTGCGGTACCGCCTGAAGGGGGCGGCGAGCCCCCGCCCGGCGGCGACGGCCCGGGGCGTCCGGGTGGCGGTCGCCCTCAGCTCAAGCGCGTGAAGTGAGATTTCGACCGGAGGCGCCACCTAGAATGGCAGCCCCGAGCCGCTTTAGCTCAGTTGGTAGAGCAATCGCCTTGTAAGCGATAGGTCGTCCGTTCGAGTCGGACAAGCGGCACCACCCCCTCCCAGGCGCCCGAGACCCGCGCTCATCGCCCCGGCGTTTGGACCTTGATCCGGATTGCGCTAACCTGCGCCCCGTTTTCGTGCAATGTGTCACGCATGGCGGGGAGCAATTGGCGCAGTTTGGCGGCCGCAGCGGCGTTGCCCACCAGCAAGCACCACTCGCCGTCGCCCCACGGGCCGGGTTTGACCTGGCTGCGCAGGCCTGCTGGCAGCAAGGGGCGAACCAGGGCGAGGCAGCGCTGTGAGGCTTCGGCCCGCTCGCGCAGTTGGGCCAGCGTGGATGCGGCGCTCACGGCCTCCTGCAGGCTGAAGACGTTGGTCGATCGGGGAGCGGGCATGCGGTGATTGTCACCGCCCCCAGGCGTTCGGGCCCGTTCCCGGCGCGCAGGAAAGGATTGGAAGGTGCACATCATCATCACGGACGCATGGCTGGCTCGCCGCCAGGCCCTGCACCTCAACGGCTGGAAGCTCATGGGCGCTGCGGTGCTGTCGGTGCTGCTGCTCATGCTTGGCGCGGTGGCCACCTACCACTGGGTCTTCCTCGAGGGCATCCGGCAGGGCTGGCCAGGGTTTTCGTCGGTGGCGCGGCTGGTCCACCGGGACACTGACGGCGAGCGCGACGCCTATCTGCGCGCCAACCTCGATGCCATGGCCCGCAAACTGGGCGAAATGCAGGCGCGCCTGATGCAGATCGACTCGCTGGGCGAACGCGTGGCCGGCCTGGCCGGGCTGGAGCCGGCACAGGCCCGGCCACCGCTGCCCGGTTCGGGCGGCGTGCTGGTTGCCAACCGTTCGCTCACGCTGGAAGAACTCTCGCGCGAGATCGACGCCCTCGAGGCCGGCAGCGGCTCTCGCGTCGACTGGCTCACGGCGATCGAGTCGCGCCTGTTCGACCAGAAGATCCAGCGCTCGCTGGTGCCCACCGAGGACCCGGTGGTCGGGGTTCGTGCCGGCTCACCGTTCGGGTTCCGCATCGACCCGATCACGGGGCAATCGGCCTTGCACACCGGCCTGGATTTCCCGGCGGACACCGGCACGCCCATCCTGGCCGCCGCCGGTGGCGTGGTGATCGCGCAGGAGTACCACTCGGCCTACGGCAACCTGGTCGAGATCGACCACGGCAACGATCTGGTGACGCGCTACGCCCATGCCTCGAAGGTGCATGTGAAGAAAGGCGACATCGTCAAACGCGGCCAGCGCATCGCCGACGTGGGCTCCACCGGGCGCTCCACGGGGCCGCACCTGCACTTCGAGGTCTGGGTGTCCGGCGTGCCGCAAGATCCGAAGAAGTTCCTGCAGGCCGGTGAGCAACTGGCACAGCGCGGCGCCGCGCCCGCCGGGCCGCGAGCGCGTTGAGGCGCAACGCCGGTGCCCCCGGCTAAAATCGTCTTTTCGCGCTTGAAAGCCGCGTGAGCGCCTGCATCTGCAGCGCGAGCGCTGCATGGCAGCCAGCCCGGGCGCTTACGCGCTCACCCGACCGACCACCCACGTCTGCCCACATGCCCTCGCATGTGTCGCAGGCGCCCCAACATGGCCACCAATTTCCTCACCAAGCTCTTCGGAAGCCGCAACGACCGCCTGCTCAAGCAGTACCGCAAGACGGTTGATCGCATCAACGCCCTGGAGCCTCAGTTCGAGAAGCTGAGCGACGAGGAACTGCGTGGCAAGACCGACGCCTTCAAGCAGCGCATTGCCGCGGGCGAAGCGCTCGATGCGCTGCTGCCGGAGGCGTTCGCCGTGGTGCGAGAGGCCAGCAAACGCGTGATGAAGATGCGGCACTTCGACGTGCAGCTGATCGGTGGCATCGCCCTGCACAACGGCAAGGTGGCCGAGATGCGCACGGGCGAGGGCAAGACGCTCACCGCCACGCTGCCGGTCTACCTCAACGCGCTGGCCGGCAAGGGTGTCCATGTGGTCACGGTCAACGACTACCTGGCCAACCGGGATGCCCAGTGGATGGGCAAGATCTACAACTTCCTCGGCCTCAGCGTGGGCGTGAACCTGCCGCAGATGCAGCGCGAGGAGAAGCAGGCCGCCTACCGCTCCGACATCACGTACGGCACCAACAACGAGTACGGCTTTGACTACCTGCGCGACAACATGGTCTATGAAGCGGCGGATCGCGTGCAACGCGGCCTGCACTTCGCCATCGTCGACGAGGTGGACTCGATCCTGATCGACGAAGCCCGCACGCCGCTCATCATCAGCGGCCAGGCCGAGGACCAGACAGCGCTCTACGTTGCCATCAACCAGCTGGTGCCGCACCTCACGCGACAGGAAGGCGAGGCCGACCCCCGCACGGGCGAGGGTGTCATCAAGCCCGGTGACTTCACGCTGGACGAGAAGGCGCGCAACATCCACCTCACCGAGCAGGGCCACGAGCGCGCGGAACAAATGCTTGCCAAGGCCGGCTTGCTGCCCGAGGGCGCTTCGCTCTACGACCCGGCCAACATCACGCTGCTGCACCACCTGGTGACGTCGTTGAAGGCCCACCACCTGTACTTCCGCGACCAGCACTACGTGAATCAGGGCGGCGAGATCGTCATCGTGGACGAGTTCACCGGCCGCCTGATGGCCGGGCGCCGCTGGAGCGATGGCCTGCACCAGGCCGTGGAAGCCAAGGAAGGCGTGGGCATCCAGCCCGAGAACCAGACGCTGGCCTCGATCACCTTCCAGAACTACTTCCGGCTGTACGGCAAGCTCTCGGGCATGACCGGCACCGCCGACACCGAGGCCTACGAGTTCCAGGAAATCTACGGCCTGGAGACGGTGGTGATCCCGCCGAACCGACCGAGCAAGCGCCAGGACCAGCTCGATCGCGTCTACAAGACCACCCAGGAGAAGTACGACGCCGCGATCGCCGACATCCAGGAGTGCCACGAGCGCGGCCAGCCCGTCCTGGTGGGCACCTCGTCGATCGAGAACTCGGAAATCATCGCGCAGCTCCTGATGGCGAAGAAGCTGCCGCACCAGGTGCTCAACGCCAAGCAGCACGCGCGCGAGGCCGAGATCATCGTGCAGGCCGGGCGCCCCGGCGCCATCACCATCGCCACCAACATGGCCGGCCGCGGAACCGACATTGTGCTCGGGGGCAATCTCGAAAAGATGGTCGATGCCGTGATGGCCGACCCCGCGCTGGACGACGCCACCAAGGCCGCGCGCGCCGACGCTTTGCGTGCGCAGTGGCAGGCCGACCACGAGAAGGTGGTGGGCCTGGGTGGCTTGCGCATCATCGCGACCGAGCGTCACGAGAGCCGGCGCATCGACAACCAGCTGCGCGGCCGCTCGGGCCGTCAGGGCGACCCGGGCTCCTCGCGCTTCTACCTGAGCCTGGACGACGCGCTGATGCGCATCTTCGCGGGCGATCGCGTGCGCGCCATCATGGACCGCCTGAAGATGCCCGAGGGCGAGGCGATCGAGGCCGGCATCGTCACGCGCAGCATCGAGAGCGCGCAGCGCAAGGTCGAGGCGCGCAACTTCGACATCCGCAAGCAGCTGCTCGAATACGACGACGTCGCCAACGACCAGCGCAAGGTGATCTACCAGCAGCGCAACGACATCCTCGATGCGAAGGACCTGCGCGCGCAGATCGACTCGCTGCGCGATGGTGCGATGACCGATCTCGTGCACCAGTACGTGCCTGAGGGCAGCGTCGAAGAGCAGTGGGACCTGCCGGCGCTGGAGAAGGCGCTGCAGGAGGAATGGGGAGTCGACGCGCCCGTGACCTCCTGGGTGAGCGAGGCCGAATCGATCGATGTCGACGAGATCGTCGAGCGTGTGCTGGCCGCGGCGAAGTCCGCCTTCGAAGCCAAGGTGGCGCAGGTCGGCGAGGAGAACTTCACCGCTTTTGAACGCGTGGTGCTGCTGCAGACCATCGACTCCCAGTGGCGCGAACACCTGGCGGCGCTCGACTATCTGCGCCAGGGCATCCACCTGCGTGGCTATGCGCAGAAACAACCGAAGCAGGAGTACAAGCGCGAGGCCTTCCTGCTCTTCGGCCAGTTGCTCGACGCGGTGAAGAACGACGTGACCCGCATCCTCATGAACGTGCGCGTGCAGTCGGCCGAGCAGATCTCGCAGGCCGCCGAGCAGATGGAAGAGCGTGCCGAGGCCATCAGTAACGTCACCTACACCGCTCCCACCGAGACCGGCGAGGTCGAGGTCACGGCCGGGCCGGCGGGCAGCGCCCCGCGTGCCGGTGATGTGCCGCGCGTCGGTCGCAACGATCCCTGCCCGTGCGGCAGCGGCAAGAAGTACAAGCACTGCCACGGCAAGCTCGACTGACCCCGCGGCGCCTTCGCGCGCTGCCATCCCGGAGGAACCCATGCCCGTCCAGCTCCCCATTCCGGTCGAGTCCGATCTGCTGCCCATTGCCGGCGTGCGCATCGGTGTGGCCGAGGCCGGTATCCGCAAGGCCAACCGCAAGGACCTCACGGTCTTCCTGCTCGACGAGGGCTGCGCGCTGGGGGCGGTGTTCACGCGCAACCGCTATGCCGCCGCACCGGTGCAGGTGTGCCGCGAGCACCTCGCCAGTGGCCAAGGCATCCGGGCGATGGTCATCAACACCGGCAACGCCAACGCAGGCACCGGTGAGAGTGGCCTGGCCAACGCGCGCCAGACCTGCTCGGCGCTGGCGCGCTCGCTGCAGCTGCACCACGAGCAGGTGCTGCCGTTTTCCACCGGCGTGATCATGGAGCCGCTGCCCATGGACCGTCTGCTCGGTGGCCTGCCCGCCGCGCTCACGCACGCCGCGCAACCGCAGCACGACAGCGGTGCGCACTGGCTGGCGGCGGCCCAGGGCATCATGACCACCGACACCGTGCCCAAGGCCGCGAGCGTGCGCTTCACGATCGGTGGGCGCGAGGTGCGGGCCACCGGCATTGCCAAGGGCGCCGGCATGATCCGGCCCAACATGGCCACCATGCTCGGCTACCTGGCCACCGACGCGGCCGTGGCACCCGGTGCCATGAACGAGCTCGCGCGGCGCCTGGCCGACGTGTCGTTCAACCGTGTGACGGTCGATGGCGACACGAGCACCAACGATTCCTTCGTGGTCGTGGCCACCGGCCGTGCCGGACATGCCGTGATCGACGACCTCGGCAGCGCCGACGGCCAGGCCTTGCTGGCCGCGCTCACGCCGCTCGCGCAGCGCCTGGCACACGCCATCGTGCGCGACGGCGAGGGTGCCACCAAATTCATCGCCATCCGTGTCGAGGGTGGCCGCAACGCCGACGAATGCCTCAAGGCCGCGTACGCGGTGGCGCACTCACCACTGGTCAAGACCGCGTTCTTTGCGAGCGACCCCAACCTGGGCCGCATCCTGGCGGCCGTGGGCTACGCGGGCATCGACGATCTCGACATCCGCGGCATCGACCTCTGGCTCGGCGATGTGCACGTGGTCACGCAGGGGGGGCGCCACCCGCAGTACCGCGAGGAAGATGGCCAGCGTGTCATGAAGCCGGCCGAGATCACGGTTCGAATCGGCCTGGGCCGCGGGAACGCGAGCGAGACGGTGTGGACCTGCGATTTCAGCCACGACTACGTCACCATCAACGCCGACTACCGCTCATGAACCCCTCGTTCGAGCGCCTCCTGCAGCGCGCCGAAGCGCTGATCGACCGCATCGAGGCGGTGTTGCCCCAGCCCCTGGGCGAACCCGACTGGTCCGCCTCCATCGCCTTTCGCTACCGCAAGCGCAGCAGCGGGCACGGCGTGCTCGAGCCGGTGCGCCACGTGGCCGCCATTGCGCTGGAAGACCTGAAGGAGGTCGACGCGCAGAAGGAGCGCATCCAGCGCAACACCGAACACTTCGTGCAGGGCCTGCCGGCCAACAACGTGCTGCTCACCGGCGCGCGCGGCACCGGCAAGTCCTCGCTGGTTAAGGCTTGCCTGAATGCCTATGCGCCCCAGGGATTGCGCCTGATCGAGGTCGACAAGGGCGATCTCGTGGACCTTCCCGACATCGTGGACGTGGTGGCCGGCCGACCCGAGAAGTTCATCGTCTACTGCGACGACCTGAGCTTCGAGGACGGCGAGCCCGGCTACAAGGCACTCAAGTCCATCCTCGATGGCTCGGTGTCCGCGGCCAGCGCCAACGTGCTGGTCTATGCCACCAGCAACCGGCGCCACCTGCTGCCCGAGTACATGAAGGAAAACCTCAGCTACACGCACACCGCGGACGGCGAGGTGCACCCGGGCGAGGTGGTCGAGGAAAAGATCTCGCTCTCCGAGCGCTTCGGCCTCTGGATCAGCTTCTACCCCTTCAGCCAGGACGAGTACCTCGCCATCGTGGCGCAGTGGCTCACATCCTTTGGCGTGTCACCCGAGGCGATCGAGGCGGCGCGGCCGCAGGCGCTGGTGTGGGCGCTGGAGCGCGGCTCCCGCAGCGGCCGCGTCGCCTACCAGTTCGCGCGCGATCACGCAGGCTCTCACGGCCAGGCCGCATGAGCGCTGACGTGCTGGTGGTCGACGGCGGCCGCCTGGCGGGGCAGGCCGGTCGACCCGTCACGGAGGTCGCGGTGGGCGTGCTCATCGACGCCCAAGGCCGTTTCCTGCTGACCTCGCGCCCCGAAGGCAAGGTGTATGCGGGTTACTGGGAGTTCCCGGGTGGCAAGCTCGAGTCAGGCGAGACGGTGGAGCAGGCGCTGCGCCGCGAACTGATCGAGGAAATCGGCGTGCGCATCGGCACCGCGCACGCCTGGAAGTCGCAACTGGTGGACTATCCGCACGCGCTCGTGCGCCTGAACTTCTGCAAGGTGTTCGACTGGACGGGCGAGTTGCAGATGCACGAGGGCCAGCAGTTCCGCTGGGAGCGCTTGCCGGTGCAGTGCAGCCCGGTGCTGCCGGGCACCGTACCGGTGCTGCAGTGGTTGCAGGAAGAGGCCTCGTCGGCCTGAGTCGGCGCTGCTCGCGTAGCGCGCGGATCAGCTCTTCTCGAAGTCGGGGTCGCTCTGGTTTTCCTGCTCGGGCACGGCGTATTGCTCGCTGGCCCAGGCGCCCAGGTCCTGCTGCCTGCAGCGTTCGCTGCAAAACGGGCGCCAGCGGTTGGACGGGGCGTACACGCTGTCACCGCCGCAGGCGGGGCAGCGCACCACGCGTTCCGGGTTGGTCGCGCTCATGCCGTCACGCACAGAGGGTGAGCTCGAAGCTGCCGTCCTCGCCGGCCGGGTGCAGGCGTTGGTCGGCGCCCAGGCGCATCAGGCGCACCGAGAACATCAGGCGGTTGCCGCTGATCTCCGGGATCATGCCGGGCGCCGGGTCGATGCGCAGTCGCAGCAGCTGGAAGCTGCGCCCCTGGGGCAGGTTCTGCTGAAACTGACCACCCACCGCCACCACCTTCTGCGGGGTGCCGGTGTCGCGCATCATCTTGAGCAGCAACACCACGGCTTCGGCCAGCGGCGCCAGCGAACGCGACCAGGCTGCCAGTTCCGCCTGCCGCTGGCCGGCGGGCAGGTGCTGCCAGTGAAAGTAGGCAGGCAGATCGAACTCACAGGTGCCGCCGGGGATGCTGATGCGGCTTCGGATGGCCATGAGCCAGTCGTTTTCCGTGAGCCCGTGCCCAGGCTTGCCCGCGGTCTCGGCGATCTGCGTGAAGCAACCGTCGAGCTGCGCGATCACCGCATTGAGGGCATCTTCCGAAATGGCCGGGTTGCCACGGTAGCCAATGAGCGTCTGCTTGTGGCGATCGAGATCCTTGAGGACGTCGGACTTCATGTCGGCCCGAGCGGCCACGTCCATGATCTCGAACAGCGTCTGGATCGCGTAGTGGTGATCGAGCGCGTGCTCACGGGGCACCAGCAAGGCCAGGCGCTTGAAGAGTTGCTCGAGCCGCAGGTAGGTGCGGATGCGTTCGTTGAAAGGGTATTCGTAGAGGATCACGGGCGCTGGGGCCGGCGGCGCCCTGGGCCTCCGGCGGCTTGATCATAGCCCGAAGCGTGTCGACAACCGGTCGATGTCGGCGTGCAGGCGGTCCAGCTTGTCCTCGTCGTTGAAAAGAACGATGTCGGCTGCCGCCAGACGACGGGACCGGGAGGCCTGCTGGGCCATGACGGCGTGGATGGTGGCATCGTCCCAGCCGCTGCGCGCGCGCACCCGGCGCACCTGGGTGGCTTCGCTGCAGTCGACCACCAGTACCCGATCAAGTTGCACGCGCCAGCGCGGCGACTCCACCAGCAGCGGGACATCGAACACGATGCAGGGCGCGCGACTCTCGCGCACGCGCATGGCCACGCCTTCGGCCACGATCGGGTGCACGATTGCCTCCAGGCGCTGGCGGGCCGTGGCGTCCTTGAACACGCGCTCGCGCATGGCCGTGCGGTCGAGAGCGCCGTGGCTGTCGATGAAGCCGTCGCCGAAGGCGGCTCGGATCGGCTCGATCGCGGCCCCGCCGGCCGCCGTGCTCTGGCGCGACAGCGCGTCGGCGTCGATCAGTTCTGCGCCCAATGCCTGCAGACGCGCGCCCACCGTGCTCTTGCCGCTGCCGATGCCACCCGTGAGGCCGAGCCGCCAGGGCTGCCGGGTCATCACAGGCCGACCGCGGCGAGGATGGCTTGGGGGCCGAAGACCATGGCGGTGAGGCCGCCCAACGCCAGAAAGGGACCGAAGGGCACGTAGCCCCCTTCGCGCAAGCGCCCCACGAGCTTGATGCCGATGCCCACGACCGCGCCGATCACCGAGGCCATCAGGATGATGGGCACGAGCGCCTGCCACCCGAACCACGCGCCGAAGGCGGCAAAGAGCTTGAAATCGCCGTAGCCCATGCCCTCCTTGCCGGTGAGCAGCTTGAAGGCCCAGTAGATCAGCCACAGCGACAGATAGCCCGCCACGGCACCCCACAGCGCATCTGCCAGGGGCAGGGGCAGCACGCCCGAGGCCGATGCAACCAGGCCCGCCCAGAGCAGGGGCAGTGTGATGTCGTCGGGCAGCAGTGTCGTGTCCCAGTCGATGCAGGCCAACGCGAGCACCGCGGCGGCAAAGCCGCACCAGGCCAGGCCTGTGGCGCTCACGCCCCAGCGCCAACCCGCCCATGCGAACAGCGCGCCCGTGGCCAGTTCCACCGCCGGATAGCGCAGACCGATGCCTTTGCCGCACTGGCTGCAACGGCCCCGCAGCGCCAGATAGCTCACGACCGGGATGTTCTCGTACCAGCGGATGAGGTGTCCGCAGTGCGGGCAGGCCGAGCGCGGCACCAGCAGGTTGTAGCGCGCCGGTTCCTCCGCCACTGCCTCCTGGCCCTGCAGTTCCGCGCACTCGCGGGCCCACTGGCGCTCCATCATCTTCGGCAGGCGGTGGATGACGACGTTGAGAAAGCTGCCCAGCAGCAACCCGAGCAGACCCAGCAGCGCCGCCGCCGGCGCTCCGGTGGCGACGTCGGCCATCAGACCACCTGACCGAGTTTGAAGATCGGCAGGTACATCGACACCACGATGCCGCCGATGACCGTGCCCAGCACCACGATGATGATGGGCTCCATCAGGCTCGAGATGCCGGCGACCATGTCGTCCACTTCGGCCTCATAGAAGTCGGCGGCCTTGCCCAGCATGTGGTCGATCGAGCCGGACTCCTCACCGATGGCGCACATCTGCAGCACCATGGACGGGAAGATGTTGGCGTTGGTCATGGCGGCGGTGAGGCTGGTGCCGGTGGAGACCTCCTGCTGGATCTTCTCGGTGGCGATGGCGTAGACCGAGTTGCCCGAGGCGCCACCCACCGAGTCGAGCGCCTCCACCAGCGGCACGCCCGCGCCGAACATGGTGGCCAGGGTGCGCGTCCAGCGCGCCACGACGGACTTCTCGATCAGTTCGCCGAAGATGGGTAGTTTCAGGAGCAGCCGGTCCATGACGCGCTGCACCTTCTCGTTGCGCCTCCAGGCCTGCATGAAGAAATAGAAGCCGCCACCCAGACCGCCGAAGATGAGCCACCACCATTCGACGAAGAATTCGCTCATCGCGATGACGAACAGCGTGGGCGCAGGCAGGTCGGCACCGAACGAGGTGAACACCTCCTTGAAGGAGGGGATCACGAAGATCATGATGACCGCGACCACCACGAAGGCGACGATGATCACCGCGGTGGGGTACATCAGGGCCGACTTGATCTTCGATTTCAGCGCCTCGGTCTTCTCCATGTAGGTGGCGAGGCGATCGAGCAGGTCTTCCAGGATACCGGCGGCCTCACCGGCCTCCACGAGGTTGCAGTACAGGCTGTCGAAGTAGAGGGGGAACTTGCGGAAGGCGGCACTGAGCGAGGTGCCCGTCTCGACATCGGAACGGATGTCGTTGAGCAAGCGCGTGACGTTGGGGTTGGGGTTGCCGCGGCCCACGATGTCGAAAGCCTGCAGCAAGGGCACACCAGCTTTCATCATCGTGGCGAACTGTCGCGTGAAGATCGCGATGTCCTTGGGCTTGATGCGCTTGCCCGAGGACGTGCGGCGCTTCTTGATCTTGACCGGGATGATGCCCTGACGGCGCAGCGTGGCTGTCACCTGGTTTTCGCCCTGGGCTCGCGTCTCGCCACGCACCGCCTTGCCGTTGCGGTCCTTGCCCTCCCACTCGAACACGAAGTCCTTGATGCTCTTGCTTGCAACGGTGGCCATGAAAAGTCCTCAGGGAGCCGGAAAGGATTGGGGGGTCATTCGTTGGTCACGCTCAGCACTTCCTCCAGGGAAGTGAACCCGAGCTTGACCTTGAGCAGGCCGGACTCGCGCAGATTGCGCACGCCCTCCTTGCTGGCCTGTTGGGCGATGTCCAGGGCGGTGCCGCCGCGCAGGATGATGCGCTGGATCTCTTCGGAGATGGGCATGACCTGGTAGATGCCGACGCGGCCCTTGTAGCCGTTGTTGCAGGCCGAGCAGCCCACAGGCTTGTAAGGCGTCCACGTGCCGTCGAGCTCTTCGGGCTTGTAGCCGGCCTCGAGCAAGGCCTTGCGTGGCACGTCCAGCGGCGCCTTGCAGTTCGGGCACAGCCGGCGCGCCAGACGCTGGGCGGTGATCAGGATGACGCTGGAGGCGATGTTGAACGTGGGAATGCCCATGTTCATCATCCGTGTCAGCGTGGTCGGCGCGTCGTTGGTGTGCAGCGTGGACATCACCATGTGGCCGGTCTGAGCAGCCTTGATGGCGATATCGGCGGTTTCCAGGTCGCGAATCTCGCCGACCATGATGACGTCGGGATCCTGGCGCAGGAAGGCCTTGAGTGCGACCGCGAAGGTCAGGCCCGCCTTTTCGTTCATGTTGACCTGGTTCACCCCGGGCAGGTTGATCTCGGACGGGTCTTCGGCCGTCGAGATGTTCACGCCAGGCTTGTTCAGGATGTTCAGGCAGGTGTATAGCGACACCGTCTTGCCCGAGCCGGTAGGGCCGGTGACGAGCACCATGCCGTACGGGCGCTGGATCGCACTGAGCAGACGTTCCTTTTCCTCGGGCTCGTAGCCCAGGGCGTCGATCCCCAGCTTGGCCTGGCTCGGGTCCAGGATACGGATCACGATCTTTTCGCCAAAGAGCGTGGGCAGCGTGCTCACGCGGAAGTCGATCACGCGGTCGGGGCCCACCTTGAGCTTCATGCGCCCGTCCTGGGGCACGCGCTTCTCGGAGATGTCCATGCGCGAGATGACCTTGATGAGCGAAGCCAGCTTGTCCTTGATGGCCACCGGCGGCGAGGCGATCTCGCGCAATTCGCCGTCGATGCGGAAACGCACGCGGTACTGGTGCTCGTAGGGCTCGAAGTGCAGGTCGGACGCGCGCATGTTGAACGCGTCGATCAGCATCTTGTGCAGGAACTTGACGACCGGCGCGTCGTCGACCTCGGCGGTTTTCTCGGCCGAGTCGGTCACGGCGGCTTCGGCCGCGAGGTCGTCGAATTCAACGTCACCGACGATGTTGTCCATCGCCTCGGTGACGGACTTGGTCATCGTCTCGACCAGCTTGCTGAGCTTGTCGAACTCCGCGATGACCCAATCCACGCCCATCTGCGTGGCGAACTTGATTTTCTCGGCCGCTTGTTGATCCGACGGGTCGGCCGTGGCCACGATCAGGCGGTTGTTGCGCTTGCTCAGCACAACGATGCGGAAGTCGGCACAGATCTTCGGGTCCAGCAGGCCGGAAGGCAGGCGCTGCACGTCCACGGCATCGATGTCGAGCAAGGGTGCCGCAAACGCCGTCGACATGGTGTGCGCCAGATCCGACGGGGATACCGCACCCGAACCCGTCAGTTCGGCAATGAAACTGGTGCGGCTGCTCTGCGCCTTGCGGTAGAGGTCTTCCGCGGCCTTCTGCCCGAGCTTGCCGGCGGAGACAAGCGCACGCCCCAACCCTGGCAGGGCCATGGACGGGCTTTCCTGATTGACCGTGTCGACTGACGCCATATCTGCGTAATCTAACGGAAATCAACAACTTGGACGGCACAATTGACGCCAGTTGTCTGGAAAAACGCGGTGCACGTCAGCCCGCGTTGTATCCAGGGTGCGTCAACCGGGTTTGTGTGGGGCCTGTCAGCGAAAACGACAACGCGCGGCAATGGCGGTCGTCATCGGCATGAAGGTCGGGAAACTGGTCGGGGTGAGAGGATTCGAACCTCCGGCCTCTACGTCCCGAACGTAGCGCTCTACCAGGCTAAGCTACACCCCGATGGGTTCTCAAGAACCGCGGCCGCCGGCACTTCGCCGGCGGCTTGCTGCTTCTGCGTGACGTCAGGAGCGACGCTCCAGAAGAGCAGCCGCCAATTGTAGCAAAGCGGATTGGTGCTCATTGGCCGGCAGCGACTTGGCCGCCTCCAGTGCCCGCCGTGCTTCGGCTTGCGCCGCCTGCCGGGCCGCCTCCAGCGCGCCGGTGCTCACGATGATCGACTGGATCGCGGGCAGATGTTCCAGCTGACCATGCTCGATGGCCTCGCGGATGAGCTGGCGCTGCGCATCGCTGGCGGCCCGCAACGCGCAGATGATGGGCAGGGTCACCTTGCCCTCGCGCAGGTCGTCTCCCAGGTTCTTGCCGAGCTCCTGCGCATCGCCCTCGTAGTCGAGCACATCGTCGATCACCTGAAAGGCAGTGCCCAGCGCCTGGCCGTAGGTCGCACAGGCCTGCTCGATCGCCGGGTCGGCACCGGCCAGGATGGGCGCCAGCCGCGCGCTGGCCTCGAACAGCTTGGCGGTTTTCGAGCGGATGACGCGCAGGTAGTCGTCCTCGCTGATCGAGGCATCGTGCATGTTCATCAGCTGCAGGACTTCGCCTTCCGCGATGACGTTGGTCGCATCGGACAGCACCTGCATGACCCGCATGTTGTCCACGTCGACCATCATCTGGAAGGCGCGTGAATACAGGAAGTCGCCCACCAGCACGCTGGCGGCATTGCCGAACACCTGGTTGGCCGTGGCCCGCCCGCGCCGAAGTGTGGATTCGTCGACGACGTCGTCGTGCAGCAGGGTGGCGGTGTGGATGAATTCAACGACCGCCGCCAGGGTGTGGCGGTGCGGATGCGAACTGCCCAGGGCGCCGCTGACCAGCAGCAGCAGGGCGGGGCGCAGGCGTTTGCCGCCGGCAGAAATGATGTACTGGGCCACTTCGCGCACCAAGGGCACGTCCGTGGTGAGGCGCGCGCGGATCACCTCGTCGACCTCGGCCATGTCGGCGCGGATCAGATCAAGCGGTTGGGGCTGGGGGGGCGAGGCAGACAAGGAAGTGCCGATCGAAGGGGCTCTGGGCGGGGCAAAGGGGCGCGCGAATTATAGAAACCGGTCCGTCTGCGCCTGATCGCCCGCACAACCCGGCCCTGGCGAACCGGGGGAAAATAGCTATAATCCGCGGTTCGGTAGAAATTCGTCTGCCGAAACTGGCTGTCGGCGTTGCGCGTTCCCATCGCGCTCTGCGCGTGTCGTGGCGACGCCCAAGGCCAGCCAACTTCGAGAGGATCCCTATGTACGCGGTCATAAAAACCGGTGGCAAGCAGTATCGCGTTGCCGCTGGCGAGAAGATCAAAGTAGAACAGATTGCTGCGGATGTGGGCCAGGAGATCGTGTTCAGTGAGGTTCTGGCGGTCGGCAACGGCACCGAACTCAAGGTGGGCACCCCCTTGGTCTCCGGCGCATCGGTCACGGTGAAAGTCGTGGCGCATGGTCGTCACGACAAGGTTCGCATCTTCAAGATGCGTCGTCGCAAGCATTATCAGAAGCGCCAGGGTCACCGGCAGAACTTCACCGAGATCGAGATCGCTTCGATCTCGGCTTAAGGAGCAGCAAGATGGCACAGAAAAAAGGCGGCGGCTCCACGCGAAACGGCCGCGATTCCAAGCCCAAGATGCTGGGCGTCAAGGCCTTCGGTGGTGAACTGGTCACGGCCGGTTCCATCATCGTTCGCCAGCGCGGCACCAAGTTCCACCCCGGCACCAACGTCGGTATCGGCAAGGACCACTCCCTGTTCGCTACGACCGACGGGCATGTGACCTTTGCTGTCAAAGGCGCGCTTGGCCGTCACGTGGTCAGCATCACCCCGGTCTGACCGCCAGGTCAGCCGCGAGGTGATCGCCAAGAGGCCCGCGTGAGCGGGCCTTTTTGTTTCCCCCCGGCGCAAGCCTGATACAACCACCACCATGAAATTCGTCGACGAGGCCTTCATCGACGTCGCCGCGGGCGATGGCGGGAACGGCTGTGCGTCGTTCCGGCACGAGAAGTACAAGGAATTCGGGGGGCCGGACGGCGGCGACGGTGGTCGCGGCGGGCACGTGTACGCCCTGGCCGACGCCGGGCTGAACACCCTGGTCGATTTTCGCTACACGCGCCGTTTCGAGGCCGAGCGTGGTGAGCACGGCAAGGGCTCGGACATGTTCGGCGTCAAAGGCGACGACATCATTCTGCGCATGCCGGTGGGCACGATCATCTCGGACGCCGAAACCGGCGCCGTGGTGTGTGAGCTGCTCACCCCGGGCGAGCAGGTCCTGATTGCCAAGGGCGGTGACGGCGGCTTTGGCAACATGCACTACAAGAGTTCGACCAACCGAGCCCCGCGGCAGAAGACGCCGGGCTGGCCCGGCGAACGCAAGGCGCTCAAGCTCGAGCTCAAGGTGCTGGCCGACGTGGGTCTGCTGGGCATGCCCAATGCGGGCAAGTCCACCTTGATCGCGGCCATCTCGAACGCCCGGCCGAAGATCGCCGACTACCCCTTCACCACCCTGCATCCCAACCTGGGCGTGGTTCGTGTCGGGCCCGAGAAAAGTTTTGTGGTCGCCGACGTGCCTGGCCTGATCGAAGGCGCTTCGGAGGGCGCGGGCCTGGGGCACCAGTTCCTGCGGCACCTGCAGCGCACGCGGCTGCTGTTGCACCTCGTCGACGCAGCGCCGTTCGACGAGACGGTGGACCCGGTGGCGCAAGTGCGCGCGATCGCTGCAGAGCTCAAGAAATTCGACCCCGCCCTGTACGACAAGCCACGCTGGCTGGTGCTGAACAAGGTGGACATGCTGCCCGCCGACGAGCGCGACCAGCGCATCAAGGACATCGTGCGCCGGCTGCGCTACAAGGGGCCGGTGTTCCAGATCTCGGCGCTCACGCGCGAGGGCTGCGAGCTGCTCGTGCAAAAGGTGTTCGAGCACATCCACAACGTGCACCGCAGCGAGCAGGTGCCCGTGGACGTCGATCCCCGTTTCGGCCCCTCGACGACAGACGAATGACCGACACCTCCCTCATCCCTGCCGACCGCGTCCCGGCTTTCGATCCAGCCGCCGAGGTGACCGCCGGCCATGCCAGCGCCCTGCTGCAGGAGGCGCGGCGCATCGTGGTCAAGGTGGGCTCCAGCCTGGTGACCAACGAAGGGCGCGGCCTCGACGAAGACGCCATCCGGCAGTGGAGCCAGCAACTGGCCGCGCTGGTGCAGCAAGGGCGTGAGCTCATCATGGTCAGCAGCGGCGCCGTGGCCGAGGGCATGAAGCGCCTGGGCTGGCGCACCCGGCCCAAGGAAATCCACGAGTTGCAGGCCGCTGCTGCCGTCGGGCAGATGGGCTTGGTGCAGATGTACGAAACCCAGCTTCGTGCCTGCGGTGTGGGCAGTGCTCAGGTGCTGCTCACGCACGCCGACCTGGCCGATCGCGAGCGTTACCTCAACGCCCGCTCCACCCTGTTGACCTTGCTGCAGCTCGGCGTGGTTCCCGTGATCAACGAGAACGACACCGTGGTCAACGACGAGATCAAGTTCGGTGACAACGACACGCTCGGCGCGTTGGTGGCCAACCTGGTCGAGGCCGATGTGCTCATCATCCTGACCGACCAGAAGGGCTTGTACACGGCCGACCCGCGTCGCGATCCGCAGGCCCGGTTCGTGGACGTGGCCCGCGCGGGCGATCCGGCGCTCGAGGCCATGGCTGGTGGGGCGGGGTCGGGTATCGGCAAGGGCGGCATGATCACCAAGATCCTGGCGGCCAAACGCGCGGCCGGCTCGGGCGCTTCCACCGTCATTGCCTGGGGACGTGAGCCCGATGTGTTGTTGCGCCTGTCACGCGGCGAGGCGATCGGCACCGCCCTGGTGGCGCAGACCGCCAAGCACCAGGCGCGCAAGCGCTGGATCTCGGACCACCTGCAGTTGCGCGGCGCCGTGCTGGTTGATGACGGTGCGGTCAGCAAGATCCTGGGCGAGGGCAAGAGCCTGTTGCCCATCGGCATGACGGCGGTCGAGGGAGAGTTTTCGCGCGGCGATGTGATCGCCGTGCGCGATGCCCGGGGCGCGGAGATCGCACGTGGCCTGGCCAACTACGCCAGTTCGGAAGCGCGCCTGCTGTGCCGCAAGTCCTCGTCGGACTTCGAACGCCTGCTGGGGTACGTGGGTGAGCCCGAGATGATCCACCGCGACAACCTCGTGCTCAGCCGGGGCTGAGAGCCCACAGCGTCAGTCGGTTACCGAAACTGATCGGCGCGCCCGTTGCGAAGCGCGTCCAGCATCAGTGCAGTCGAGCGATTGGCCACTTTGCCATCGCACAAGCCGCCACGCGCCATCTGCAGCGCGCGCCGCGTGGCACCTCGAAAGTCCATCGCCTGCCACGACTCGTCGGCGCTGCTGCGCCATTGCCGGGCATCCGGATCCCATCGCGCATACACCTTGACCTCCGCGGTCTGGCAGCGCACGCCCTCGTACAGCGCATTGATCGCGCCACTGCTGCTGCGCGCGATGAACACGTAGCGCACCACACCGTCTTCGCCCACGCTGAGGGTCTGTGGGTCGATCGCGTAGCGCAACGTGGTCGTGTTGCCGAGGCGAAACTCGACCGCGCGGTCTGCGCTCCAGGTGGCGGGTGGCGCCGTGGGCGCCTCGGTCCAGGGTGCGGGCTCGTCCACCTGTGCCCAGGTGGGCGTGGCGGCGATGGCCCAGGCCGCGGCGACGGCGGCGAGCCGGATGGTGGTGAATGTCATTCGGATCCGGTGTCGAGCAAGCGGGTGTCTGGGCCTGGTACGGGATCGAAGCTGCCGCCCGGCGGCAACTCGATGCCCATCGGTGCGGTCTGCGGGCCGAAGTCGCCCGCATGCCCGCGGCCGCCGTGGCGCAGATACCGGTTGCGCTGGCTGTCCACCCGCGGCAGGTATCGCGACAGTTCGGTGAGTGCCATTTCGTATACGCCGCGCTTGAACTCGACCACCACGTCCAGCGGCACCCAGTAGTCGTTCCAGCGCCAGGCGTCGAACTCGGGGTGGTTGGTGGCGCGCAGGTTCAACTGCCAGTCCTGTGCGACCAGTCGCAGCAGGTACCAGATCTGCTTCTGGCCCTTGTAGTGGCCGCGCGCATCCCGACGGATGAAGCGGTCCGGCACTTCGTAGCGCAACCAGTCCCGCGTGCGGGCCACGATGCTCACGTGCTCGGGGCGCAGACCGACTTCCTCGTGCAATTCCCGGTACATCGCCTGCTCGGGCGTCTCGCCCCGGTCGATGCCGCCTTGCGGAAACTGCCAGGAATGGGAGCGGATGCGCTTGCCCCAGAACACCTGGTTCTTCTGGTTGAGCAGAATGATGCCGACATTGGGCCTGAAACCCTCTCTGTCAAGCATAATCAACCTCGGATTTTTGAACTGTGGTCATTATGCCTCGCCCCCTGTGGGAAGCGAAGTGACCACACACCGCTCAAGCCCGCGCACCGCCTAGGGAAAACCCGCCAGCGCCCCGCGCGTCCCCCACCCGAACGCAGCCACCGTGCACCGAAACGGCGCCCCATCCTGTTCATGAAAGCCAGTCAGTTCCTCATCACCACGCTCAAGGAAGCCCCCGCCGACGCCGAGGTGGTGAGTCACCGGCTCATGACGCGCGCCGGCATGGTCCGCAAGCTGGGTGCCGGCATCTACAACTACATGCCCATGGGCCTGCGCGTGATCCGCAAGATCGAGAACATCGTGCGCGAGGAGATGAACCGCGCCGGGGCGGTGGAGATGACGATGCCGGTGGTTCAGCCCGCCGAGCTCTGGCAGGAAACCGGCCGCTTCGAGAAGATGGGGCCCGAGCTGCTGCGCATCAAGGACCGCCATGATCGCGACTTCGTCGTCCAGCCCACCAGCGAGGAGGTGGTGACGGACGTGGCGCGCCAGGAACTGCGCAGCTACAAGCTGCTGCCGCGCAACCTGTACCAGATCCAGACCAAGTTTCGCGACGAGCGCCGTCCCCGCTTTGGCCTCATGCGCGGACGCGAGTTCATCATGAAGGACGCCTACAGCTTCGATCGTGACGAGGCCGGCGCCAAGGCGAGCTACCAGGCCATGGCCGCGGCCTACCGCCGCATCTTCGATCGCTTCGGTCTGCGCTACCGCGCCGTCGCGGCCGACAGCGGCGCCATCGGGGGCGATCTGAGCGAGGAGTTCCAGGTGATCGCCGCTACCGGCGAGGACGCGATCGTGTATTGCCCGAACAGCGACTACGCCGCCAATATGGAAAAGGCCGAGGCGCTGGCGCCCACCGGCCCGCGGCCCGCGCCGGCCAATCCGCTCACGCGCACGCCCACGCCGGGCAAGGCCACCTGCGCCGACGTCGCTGCGCTGCTGGGCGTACCACTGGCCACGACGGTCAAGTCAATCGTGCTCGCCACCGACGAACTCGACGAGGCCGGCGAGGTGGTGAAGTCAACGGTCTGGTTGCTGCTGCTGCGTGGCGATCACGACATGAACGAGGTCAAGGTTGCCAAGGTGGCGGGCCTGGACAAGGGCTTTCGTTTTGCCACCGTGCCCGAGATCGAGGCCCACTTCGGCTGCAAGCCGGGCTACCTCGGCCCCATCGGCCTGAAGCAGCCGGTGCGGTTGGTGGTGGACCGCGAAGTGGCGGTGATGGCCGACTGGATCTGCGGCGGCAACGAGATTGACGTGCACCTGACCGGCGTGAACTGGGGCCGCGACCTGCCCGAGCCGACACAGGTGGCCGACATTCGCAATGTGGTCGAGGGTGACCCCTCGCCCGACGGCAAAGGCGCGCTCGCCATCGAGCGTGGTATCGAGGTCGGGCATGTGTTCTACCTGGGCACCAAGTACAGCAAGGCCATGAACGCCACCTTCCTGGACGAAGACGGCAAGCCCAAGCATTTCGAGATGGGGTGCTACGGCATCGGCATCACGCGCCTGCCGGCGGCCGCCATCGAGCAGAACCACGACGAGCGCGGCATCG
This sequence comes from Hydrogenophaga intermedia, assembly GCF_023715105.1. Taxonomy (GTDB): domain Bacteria; phylum Pseudomonadota; class Gammaproteobacteria; order Burkholderiales; family Burkholderiaceae_C; genus Hydrogenophaga; species Hydrogenophaga intermedia_A. Next base: position 80,887 of record NZ_JAMBNO010000009.1, read on the forward strand.
TCTGGCCGGACGCGATCGCGCCGTTCACGGTCGTGGTGTGCCCGATCGGCATGGACCGCAGTGCCGATGTGAAGGCCGCGGCCGACAATCTCTACATGCAACTCCTGAACGACGGTGTGGACGTGATCCTCGACGACCGCGGCGAGCGCCCGGGCGCGATGTTTGCCGACTGGGAGCTGATCGGCGTGCCGCACCGCATCACCATTGGCGACCGTGGCCTCAAGGCCGGTGAGGTGGAATACCAGCACCGCCGCGACAGCGCCGCCACCGCGGTCAAACTCGCCGACATCGTGGCCCACGTGAAGGGCCGTCTGCAGGCATGAAGCTGCCGGGCTGGACGCGTCGCGACAGCCTGCTCGGGCTGGTATCGGTCGGTGCGTCGGCCTGGCTGCCCACCGTGCACGCCGGTCAGGTGGAGGAACCCCTGGCCGACTCGGTGCGCGGGGCGTTGCGCATGGCCATCGAGTCCGCCGGACCGCCCAACCACGAACTGCTCCCGCAGGCATCCCGCGAGCGCTTCGAACGGTGGAGTCGCGACATCGGTCCGCGACTGGCCCGGCAGAAAAGTCACCCGCTCGAGCGCGATGAATTCCTGCGAACCGTCTGGTACTACGCCACCCGCCAGGGCCTGGACCCGACCATGGTGATGGGCGTGATCCAGGTCGAGAGCGCGTTCCGCAAGTTCGCGGTGTCGGTCGTGGGTGCGCGCGGCTACATGCAGGTCATGCCGTTTTGGGCGCGGCTCATCGGCAACGGTGACGCCAGTCTCCTGTTCCAGCTCAACGCCAACATCAGCTTCGGTTGCGTGATCCTGCGTCACTACCTCGACCGCGAGCGTGGCGACACCTTCTACGCGCTGGGGCGCTACAACGGCAGCCGCGGCCGCGCGCCGTACCCGAACGCGGTGTACGCCGCGATGCGCCGCTGGGCGCACCCCGACGCTTGACAGAGCACCCCCCCGCCGCGCTGCGCGCGACCCCCTCAAGGGGGCGATGCCTGCGGCCTGGCGAAGCCAGTTCCGCGGCATCCCTCGGTTAGGGCCGCCTCATTCGCGTAGTTATTGCAGAAAGCCGATGCGGCCTTTGCCAGGGCCGCCGCGGGGGAGGTCGTCGGGTTCTATGGTGTAGCGGCTGGCCAGGCGTGCGTTGCCGAAGGCGGTGACCAGCGCGCGGCGCATCTCGCGCGGCGGCAGGCTGCCCAGGAGGTCGAGCACGTCGGCCGCCGGTTCGGGGTCGAAACGCTGGCCCCAGTCGTGTTCACCGCGAATGCCTCGGTACAGGTTGGCGGCGATCTTTCGGGCGGCTTCGGGCGATGGCGCCTGGATCTCGAACACGTTCATGCGGTTGAGAATGGGCTCGGGGATGGCGCGCTCGTCGTTGGCGGTGGTGACCCAGATCACCTGGCTGGCGTCGATCGGCACCTCGGCGAACTCGTCCACAAAGCTCTGCGCCGTGTCGTGCTCGAGCAGGCTGTAGAGCGCGCCCAGCGGGTCGTACTGGGCTTCGCCCGCCGCCTTGTCGATCTCGTCCACCACGATCACCGGGTTGGCGTACTGCCCATCGACCAGCGCCTCGAACACCTTGCCCGGGCGGGCGCCTTTCCACTGCGATGACGAACCTGAGAGCAGCCAGCCCGCGGTCATGCTGCTCATGGGCACGAGGTTCATGCTGGTGCCCAACAGTTCCGCGATCTGGCGTGCGAAGTGGGTCTTGCCCACGCCGGGGGGGCCCAGCAGCAGCATGGGCGTGAGCTCCAGGCTGTCACGGCTGTCCTGGCTCAGCGCCACGTGGCGCTTCACGTCGTCCAGCGCTTCACCAAAATTGGGCATCAGGTCGTAGAGCGGCGCCATGTCGGGCACGCCCGAGGGCTTGACGGCAAAGCGCTGCGGGCCCCGCTCGAGCATGCGCTGCCAGGTGTTGCGCAGGCTTTCGTGCTCGCGGTCGTTGCCGCTGGCCTGCAACTTGGCGAGCTTGCGTTCCACCTCCTCGGGTTTGAACACGCTGCGCATCTGGGCGATGGGCAGGCCCAGGGGAGGGGATGCAACCAGGCTGCGTGAGCTGCTCATGGAACTCTCCTTCAAGCGGTTCGGCACTTTCATTCAAGCACAGTCCGTGCCCGCCTTGAACCCCGAACAGGACCGGGAAATCCCCGCTTGTGTTCACTTTGCTCGCGCACGTGACCAAAAGCACGAAGCCGCCTCGCGGGCGGCTTCGTGTGTGGCGCGAACGGGCGCTCAGCCCTGCGAACCCAGTACCTGCTGCAACTCGCCCGATTGGTACATCTCCATCATGATGTCCGAGCCGCCGATGAACTCGCCCTTGACGTAGAGCTGCGGGATGGTGGGCCAGTTGCTGTATTCCTTGATGCCCTGGCGGATGGCCTCGTCCTCGAGCACGTTGACGGTAACGAGGGACTTCGGGTCCACGCCGCTGGCCTTGAGGATCTGGATCGCGCGGCCCGAGAAGCCGCACATGGGGAAGCTCGCGTTGCCCTTCATGAAGAGCACGACGTCGTTGGACTTGACCAGTTGGTCAATGCGGGTCTGGGTGTCGCTCATGGGATGGATTCCTGTGCAAGCCGGCAGCGGGCCGGCGATAGGGCGATTATCGCGCCGCCGGCCAGCGCCCGCCGCTGCAGCGCACGATGCCCGCCAGATCGGTGCGGCCACCGACGGCCTCGAAGCCGCGCTCGCGCAGCAAGGCCTGCACCGCGGCGCCCTGGTCGTGGCCGTGTTCCAGCAGGAGCCAGCCGCCGGGCAACAGGGCGTCGGGCGCCTGCTTCACGATGGCGCGGATGTCGTCCAGGCCGTCCGCGCCAGCCGTCAGGGCGCCGATGGGCTCGTGTGCCAAGCCCGGCAGGTGGGGGTCGCCTTCGGCAATGTACGGCGGGTTGCTGACGATCAGGTCGAAGCGCTCGCCCGGCGTGGCCGCCAGCCAGCCGCCCTGGTGCAGGGCGAGCTCCAGGCCCAGGCGCGCGGCGTTCTCGCGCGCCACGGCCAGCGCGTCTGCACTGGCATCGCTGGCGTGCATGCGCAGCGCGGGGCGCTGGTGTTTCAGGGCCAGCGCGATCGCGCCGCTGCCGGTACCCAGATCGATCACCCGCGCCGCGGGGGGGCGCTCGGCCAGCACGTCCAGCGCCCACTGCACCAGGGTCTCGGTGTCGGGCCGCGGGGCGAGCACGCGCCGGTCCACCCGCAAGGGCAGGCCGAAGAACGCCTGCTCGCCGCGCAGGTAGGCCATGGGCTCGCCCGCGCGGTGGCGGGCCAGCAGGGCGTCCAGCCGTGTGCTGGCGTTGGCATCGAGCGTCTGATCATCATGCGCCGTCAGCCAGGCGCGGTCGTGCGGGTCGCGGCCCAGCGCCAGCAGCAGCAGTTGCTGCGCCTCCAGGCGCGGCAGGCCGGCGGCCTGCAAGGCGGTGAGCCGGGCCGCCAGGGTCATGGCGCGCTGTGTTCGAGCTCGGCCATCAGCTCGGCACCCCGCGCCACCTGCAACGCGCGCACCACCTCGTCGAGTTCGCCCTCCATCACGCTCGTGAGTTGGTAGATCGTGAGGTTGATGCGGTGGTCGGTGAGCCGGCCCTGCGGGAAGTTGTAAGTGCGGATGCGGTCGCTGCGGTCGCCGCTGCCGATCAGGCCCTTGCGCGTGGCGGCTTCCTTGGCGGCCCGCTCGGCGCGGTCCTTCTCGCGCAGGCGCGCGGCCAGCACCTGCAGCGCCTTGGCCTTGTTGCTGTGCTGGCTGCGCCCGTCCTGACATTCGGCGGTGATGCCGGTGGGCAGGTGCGTCACGCGCACGGCCGAGTCGGTCTTGTTGATGTGCTGGCCACCCGCGCCGCTGGCGCGGAAGGTGTCGATGCGCAGCTCGGCCGGGTTGAGCTCGATCGCCTGCGTCTCGTCGGGCTCGGGCATCACCGCCACTGTGGCGGCGCTGGTGTGGATGCGACCCTGTGCCTCGGTGGCCGGCACGCGCTGCACGCGGTGGCCGCCCGATTCGAAGCGCAAGCGGCCGTAGGCACCGTCGCCCTCGATGCGCAGCACCACCTCCTTGTACCCGCCGAGTTCCGCGGGCGATTCGCTCATGACCTCCACGCGCCAGCCCTGGCGCTCGGCATAGCGGGTGTACAGGCGCGCCAGATCGCCCGCGAACAGGGCGGACTCGTCGCCGCCGGTGCCCGCGCGGATTTCCACGAAGGCATTGCGCGCATCGTCCGGGTCGCGCGGCAGCAGTAGGGTCTGCAGCTCGGTGTCGAGCGTGGCAAGGTCGGCCTCGCAGGCGGTGATCTCCTCGCGCGCCATGTCGGCCATCTCCGGGTCGCGCAGCAGGGCTTGCGCGGCGTCCAGATCGGCTTCGCGCTGCAGGAAGCGTTCGTACACGGACACCACCTCGCTGGCCTCCGCGTGTTCCTTGCTCAGGGCGCGAAAGCGCGCCATGTCGTCCACCACGTCGGCGGCCGAGAGCAGGGCGTCAAGTTCGTGCAGGCGCGCGCGCAGGCGTTGCAGGGAGCTACGGACGAAGGGTTTCATGGGCGCGGCATGGCGTGCGCAAGCCCGCGGCAGCCGCCCGGGCGTGCGGTGTGCGGTCTAGGAGCGCGGTTCGCGCGGGGCCGGGCTCTCGCGCAGGAACAACCGCGACACGGTCTCGGCCGTGGCCGCGCGGGCGGCGGCGTCGCCGCTGTGCAGTTCGGCCAGGGTGCCGTGCAGCATCTTCTGGGTGAGCCCCTTGGACAGGGCCTCGAGCACCGCTTCCACCGGCTCCCCGCGCGCCAGCAGGCGCTTGGCGCGGGCGAGTTCGTGGGCACGCCAGGCGTCGGCCTGGGCGTTGATCTGCTGGATCAGCGGCACCACCCCGTTTTCGGGATCGCGCCGCTCCATCCAGTGCATGAAGCTGAGCACGCCGGCGTCGATGATGGCCTCGGCCTGCGCCACGGCGGCCTGGCGGTTGTCCTTGCCGGTCTGTACCACGTGGGCGAGGTCGTCCACGGTGTAGAGGAAGATGTCGTCCAGACCCTTGACTTCGGCCTCGATGTCGCGCGGCACCGCAAGGTCGACCATGAACATGGGGCGGTGCCTGCGCTTCTTGAGCGCGCGTTCCACCGCGCCCAGACCGATGATGGGCAGTGTGCTCGCGGTGCAGCTCACCACGGCGTCGAACTCGTGCAGGCGCTCGGGCACCTCGGCCAGCCGCATCACCTGCGCGCCAAAGCGCCCGGCCAGTTTTTCGCCGCGCTCCATGGTGCGGTTGGCGATCACCATGCCCTTGGGCGTGCGGGCCGCAAAGTGCGTGGCGGCGAGCTCGATCATTTCGCCCGCGCCCACGAACAGCACGCGGATTTCGCGCAGGTCCTCGAACAGCTGGGAGGCCAGGCGCACGGCCGCGGCCGTCATGCTGATGGAGTGGGCGCCGATTTCGGTGGAGGTGCGCACCTGCTTGGCGACCGCGAACGAGCGCTGGAACAGCTGGTGCAGCGTGGTGCCCAGCGCGCCGGCCTGGTCGGCCACGCGCACCGCGTCTTTCATCTGGCCCAGGATCTGCGCCTCGCCGAGCACCATGCTGTCCAGCCCGCTGGCCACCCGGAAGGCGTGTCGCGCGGCCTGGTCGTCGCGCAGCACATAGGCGTGGTGGCGCAGCACCTGCGCGCTCACGCCGCCGGTCTGGGCCAGCCAGTCGATGGTGGGCTCCATCGCGGCGGGATCACCCGCGCCGTACAGCTCGGTGCGGTTGCAGGTGGACAGCAGCGTGGCCTCGGGCTGGCGCGGCAGGCGCGTGCGCAACTGGTGCAGCGTGGGCTGGATCTGGTCGAGCGCGAACGCGAAACGGCCCCGCAGATCGAGCGGAGCCGTTTGGTGGTTGATGCCGAGCGCCCAGACAGACATGTTGCCGATTATAAAATTTGCGCCTTATGAAAGGGATGCCGTGACCATTCTCCTCTTTCTGGGGCATGTCGTGGCCTTCATTGCACCAGCGGTGGTGGTCGCGCTGCTGCTGTGGGCCGGTTTGCGCTGGCGCCGGGCGGTGCGCCTGGGCAAAGGCGCCCAGCTGGCGGCGTTGATCGCGGCCGGGGTGGTGGTGCTGGTGGCCGGCCTGGTGGTGTTCGGCCGCGACGGGCGCATGCTCACCTACGCGGCGCTGGTGCTGGCGCAGGGCAGTCTGGCGTGGTGGCTGCGCGGCAGCCGCTGACCAAATCTAGCTCACCGGTGCAAACAGGTCCACGCGGTCGGTGATGATGCCGTCCAGGCCGAGGTCAATCAGCCGCTCGGCGGCCCACTCGTCGTTCACGGTGTAGGCCAGCATGCGCCAGCCTTCGGTGCGCGCGATGCGCACCAGGGCACGGTCCCACAGCGCGTGGTTGCAGACGATGGCCTGTACGCCCAGTTCCTGCGCTTTGTCGAGCCAGCCGTTCCACAGCGTGTCCAACAGCAGCCCGCGCGGCAGATCGGGCGCGGCATCGCGCGCGCCGCGCAGCGCTTCGGGCTGGAAGGAGGTCAGCAGCGGCGCGCGCTCGGGCTGGTGCACCCACAGGCGTTGCGCCTCGGCGGCCACCACGCGGCCGGTCTCCAGCTCCTGCCCGGGCGTGGGCTTGATCTCGATGTTGAGCCAGTGCCGATGCGCCTGGCAGTGTCGCGCCACCGCCGACAGGGTGGCCAGGGGTTCGCCCGCAAAAGCGCGCGAATGCCAGCCGCCGGCGTCCAGCCGGCTCAGCGTCGTCCAGTGTCGCTCGCCGGCCACGCCCTGGCCGTTGGTGGTGCGCTCCAGCGTCGCGTCGTGCAGCAGGAACACCACGCCATCGGCACTGAGCTTGGCGTCGCACTCGTACATGCGGTAACCGTGCGCGGCACCGAGCCGGAAGGCGGCCAGTGTGTTCTCGGGTGCCAGCTTGCCGGCGCCGCGGTGGGCGATCCACAGCGGGTAGGGCCAGGGGGGCAGGGCGGGCATGTCAGTCGATCCGGTGCCCGGTGGCGGCGTCGAACCAGTGCTGGCGGTCTTCACGGGGCTTGGCGCGGATGGTGCTGCCCACCGCCGGCGATCCTGCGTCCTCGTGCGTGCGGATGATCACCGTTTCGTCGCCCAGGCGGCAATGCACCAGGCGCTCGGCGCCCAGCAACTCCACCGTGTCCACGGCGAGCTCCCAGCCGTCGTTGCCGACGTCCAGGTGTTCCGGGCGCACGCCCAGGATGCGACCCTCGCGCGCGCCGGGGGCGTGCTTGAGCAGGTTCATCGGCGGCGAGCCGATGAAGCTGGCCACGAAGGTGGTGGCCGGGCGGTTGTAGACCTCTTCGGGCGTGCCGAACTGCTCCATGTGACCGGCGTTCATCACGATCATGCGCTGCGCCAGCGTCATGGCCTCGACCTGGTCGTGCGTGACGAACAGGCTGGTGATGCCCAGCTCGCGGTGCAGCTTCTGGATCTCGATGCGGGTCTGCGCGCGCAGCTTGGCGTCCAGGTTGGACAGCGGCTCGTCGAACAGGAAGACCTGCGGCTGGCGCACGATGGCGCGGCCCATGGCCACGCGCTGGCGCTGCCCGCCCGAGAGCTGGCGCGGCTTGCGCTCCAGCAGGTGGCCGAGTTCGAGGATCTTCGCGGCCTTGTCCACGCGGGTCCTGATCTCGTCCTTGGGCACCTTGGCGATCTTCAGGCCGTAGGCCATGTTGTCGAACACGCTCATGTGCGGGTAGAGCGCGTAGTTCTGGAACACCATGGCGATGTCGCGCTCGGCCGGCTCGAGCTGGTTGACCACGCGCGGGCCGATGCAGATCTCGCCCCCGGTGATTTCCTCCAGCCCGGCCACCATGCGCAGCAGCGTGCTCTTGCCGCAGCCCGAAGGGCCGACGATGACGATGAATTCGCCGTCGCTGATGTCGGCATTGACGCCATGGATAACCTGAAGGGCGTGCTTGCCGTGGCCGTATCGCTTGACGACGTTGTTGAATCGGATGGCTGCCATTTACTTCTCGGAGTCCACAAGGCCCTTGACAAACCAGCGCTGCATGAGCAGCACCACCAGCGCGGGTGGAATCATCGCCAGGATGGCGGTGGCCATGACGATGTTCCAGTCGTTGGCGGCATCGCCGCCAGAAATCATGCGCTTGATGCCCATCACCACCGGGTACATGCTTTCATCGGTGGTGACAAGCAAAGGCCAGAGGTACTGGTTCCAGCCGTAAATGAACTGAATGACAAAGAGCGCGGCGACGCTGGTGGCCGACAGCGGCAGCAGCACGTCCCAGAAGAAGCGCATCGGACCTGCGCCGTCCACGCGCGCGGCCTCCACCAGTTCGTCAGGCACGGTCAGGAAGAACTGGCGGAACAGGAAGGTGGCGGTGGCGCTCGCAATCAGCGGCACCGTGAGGCCGGCATAGGTGTTGAGCATGCCCAGGTCGGACACCACCTGGTAGGTCGGGCCGATGCGCACCTCCACCGGCAGCATCAGCGTGACGAAGATGGCCCAGAAGAAGAACATGCGTCCCGGAAAGCGGAAGTAGACGATCGCGAAGGCCGAGAGCAGCGAGATCGCGATCTTGCCGATGGCGATGGCCAGCGCGGTGATCAGGCTGACGATCATCATGCGGCCCACCGGTGCGGTGGACGCAGCACTGCCGCTGGTTCCCTGGATGGCTTGTGTGTAGTTCTCGACCAGGTGCGGGCCGGGCAACAGCGGCATGGGCACCTGAACGATGTCCTGCGCGGTGTGGGTGCTCGCCACGAAGGTGATGTAAAGCGGGAAGGCGATGATGATCACCCCAAGCACGAGGACGATGTGCGAGATGGCGGTGGCAAGCGGGCGGCGTTCAACCATGTGTCTCGTGGCCTCAGTAGTTCACCTTGCGCTCGACGTAGCGGAACTGGATCACGGTGAGCACCACGACGATGGCCATCAGCACCACCGACTGTGCGGCCGAGCCGCCGAGGTCCAGCGCCTTGAAGCCGTCGTAGTAGACCTTGTAGACCAGGATCGCCGTCTCCTTGCCCGGGCCGCCTTCGGTGGTGGCATCCACGATGGCAAATGTGTCGAAGAACGCATAGACGATGTTGATCACCAGCAGGAAGAAGGTGGTGGGCGACAACAGCGGGAACACGATGCTCCAGAAGCGCCGCCATGGGCCCGCGCCGTCGATCGCCGCGGCCTCGATCAGGCTGCGCGGGATGGACTGAAGGCCGGCCAGGAAGAACAGGAAGTTGTACGAAATGTGTTTCCAGACCGCCGCGAACACGATGAGCGCCATCGCCTGGTTGCTGTTGAGCAGGTGGTTCCATTCGATACCGATCTGGCGCAACGCGTAGCTCACGATGCCGATCGACGGGGCGAACATGAACAGCCACAGCACGCCGGCCACGGCGGGTGCCACGGCATAGGGCCAGATCAGCAGGGCTTTGTAGAACGAAGCGCCGCGGACCACACGATCGGCAAACACCGCAAGCGCCAGCGAGATCGCAAGCCCCAGCCCAGCCACCAGCACCGAGAACACGGCCGTCGTCCTGAACGAGGCCAGGTAACTCTGGTCTGCCAGCAGGCGGCGGAAGTTGTCCAGACCCACCCATTCGGTGGCTGTGCCGAAGGCGTCCTGCTGCTGTAGCGATTGCAGCAGTGCCTGCCCGGCGGGCCAGAAAAAGAAGATTGCGATGACGGCCACCTGCGGTGCGAGAAGCACCGCCGGCAGCCACCAGCTCTTGAAGCGAACGCGTTTTTCTACGGCCAAGGATTGGCTCCGGGCATCAAAACGGCCGGGCGAGCCCGGCCGTGTCTACATCGGGGGCAAGACTGTAGCTCAGCCCTTGTTGGCGCGCTCGAAACGCTCGAGCTGCTCGTTGCCGCGTCGCACGGCTTCATCCAGCGCTTCCTTGGCGGTCTTCTTGCCCGACCACACCAGCTCCAGCTCCTCATCCATGATGGCCCGGATCTGGTTGAAGTTGCCCAGGCGCACGCCACGCGACTTGTCGGTGGTCTTGCGGATCATCTGGTTCACAGCGGTGTCGGTGCCCGGGTTCTCCTTGTAGAAGCCCGACTTCTCCGTCAGCGCGAACGACGCCAGCGTGATCGGCAGATAGCCGGTACGCTGGTGGCTCTTGGCCTGGATTTCGGCGTTGGTGAGGTGATTGAAGAAGGCGGCCACGCCTTTGTATTCGGCGGGCTTCTTGCCCGACATCACCCACAGCGAAGCGCCGCCGATGATGGTGTTCTGCGGCGCACCCTGCACGTCCGGGTAGTAGGGCAGCGGGGCAATGCCGAAGTCGAACTTGGCGTTCTTCTTGATGCTGGCGTAGGTGGACGAGCTCGCGGTGGCCATGGCGCATTCGCCGGAGTAGAAGGGCGCATCACCCTTGTTGCCTCGACCGCGGTAGTGGAACAGACCCTGCTTGGCCATGTTGGCGAGGTTTTCGATGTGGCGCACATGAAGCGGGCTGTTGAACGCCAGCCGCGCGGAAGTCCCGCCAAAGCCGTTGTTCTGGGTCGCGAACAGGGTGTTGTGCCAGGTCGAGAAACTCTCGAGCTGCGTCCAGCCTTGCCAGCTGGTGGTGAACGGGCAGGACACCCCCGAAGCCTTCAGTTTCGCCGCGGCCAGCACCAGCTCAGGCCAGGTCCTGGGCGGCGTGTTCGGGTCCAGGCCGGCCTTCTTGAACAGGTCCTTGTTGTAGTTGAGCACGGTGGTCGAACTGTTGAACGGGAAGCTCAGCATCTGGCCGTTGGGCGCGGTGTAGTAGCCCACCACCGCAGGGATGTATGCCTTGGGGTCGAACTTGTAGCCGGCATCGGCCAGCACCTTGCCCACAGGCACGATGGCGCCCTTGGCGGCCATCATCGTGGCGGTGCCCACCTCGTAGACCTGCAGGATGTGCGGGGCGTTGCCGGCGCGGAAGGCCGCAATCGAGGCGGTCATCGACTCGTCGTAGGAGCCCTTGTAGGTCGGCACGACCTTGTACTCCTTCTGGCTGGCGTTGAACTCGTTGGAGATGTCGATCACCCAGTCGTTGAGGCCGCCGGTCATGGAATGCCACCACTGGATCTCGGTCTGGGCGTGGGCGGGCAGGGCAAAGGCGCTGGCCAGGGCCATCGCGCCCAGGGTGGGAAGGAATCTGGGTTTCATCGGATCTCCTGAGGGTTGTGGTCTGCGAAGGTCGCAGGCTATCGGTCTTTTGTGACGGATCGATTGCAACGGGGTTGCCCGGTCATGACAACCGGGGTTTCCACGAGAAGGGGAGGGGATGTTGCGCTGCGATACCATCCCCGTCTCGGTGCTCCCTCTAACCGCCGAGCGCCCCATGAACGCTCCGACCCCGCTTCCGCTGCTTGCCACCGCCACGGACGACGCGCCCCGCCTGCGCGAGATTCCCTATAACTACACCTCGTTCTCGGATCGCGAGATCGTGATCCGCCTGCTCGGCGAGCGCGCATGGTCGCTGCTGGACGGGCTGCGCGGCGAGCGCCGCACGGGCCGCTCGGCCCGCATGCTGTATGAGGTGCTCGGCGACATCTGGGTCGTGCAGCGCAACCCCTATCTGCAGGACGACCTGCTGTCCAGCCGCCAGCGCCGCGGACAGTTGGTCGAGGCCCTCCACCACCGCCTGGGTGAGGTGCAAAAGCGCCGCACGCCCGAGGATGACCGCGAGCGCGACGCCCTGGTCGGGGAGTTGCTGACGGCGGCGCGTGCCGCCGTGGACAGCTTTGCACGCTCCTTCGACGAGGTGGCTGCGCTGCGCCAGCGCGCCACCAAGGTGCTGGGCCGGCTCACCGCCAAGGACAACATCAAGTTCGACGGCCTCTCGCGGGTTTCGCACGTGACGGACGCCACCGACTGGCGTGTCGAGTACCCCTTCGTGGTCCTCACCCCCGACACCGAGGCCGAGATGGCAGGGCTGGTGCAGGGCTGCGTCGAGCTCGGCCTGACCATCATCCCGCGCGGGGGTGGCACCGGCTACACCGGCGGCGCCATCCCGCTGACCTGGAAGAGCGCGGTCATCAACACCGAGAAGCTCGAGGCGATGACCGAGGTCGAATGGGTGAAGGTGCCCGGCCACGACGAGCCGCTGCCCACGGTGTGGACCGAGGCCGGCGTGGTGACCCAGCGCGTGGCCGATGCGGCCGAGCGCGCGGGCCATGTGTTTGCGGTCGACCCGACCAGCGCCGAGGCCTCGTGCATCGGCGGCAACATCGCCATGAACGCGGGCGGCAAGAAGGCCGTGCTCTGGGGCACCGCGCTGGACAACCTGGTGAGCTGGCGCATGGTCACGCCCCAGGCCGAGTGGCTGGAGGTGACGCGCCTGGACCACAACCGCGGCAAGATCCACGACGCCGAGGTCGCGACCTTCGAGTTGAAGTACTTCGCGCCCGACGGCAAGGCCCTGCGCCGCACCGAGACGCTGGCCATCCCGGGCCGCACCTTCCGCAAGGAGGGGCTGGGCAAGGACGTCACCGACAAGTTCCTCTCGGGCCTGCCCGGGATCCAGAAGGAAGGCTGTGACGGCCTGATCACCAGCGCGCGCTGGATCGTGCACCGCATGCCCGAGCACACGCGCACGGTGTGCCTGGAGTTCTTCGGCAACCCCAAGGACGCGGTGCCCAGCATCGTCGAGATCAAGGACTTCATGTTCGCCGAGCAGAAGCGCTCGGGCGTGCTGCTGGCCGGCCTGGAACACCTGGACGACCGCTACCTGAAGGCCGTGGGCTACGCCACGAAAAGCAAGAAGGGCAACGGCGGCCTGCCCAAGATGGTGCTGATCGGCGACATCGTGGGCGACGACCCGGACGCCGTGGCGCGTGCCACCAGCGAGGTCATCCGCATCGCCAACTCGCGCAGTGGCGAAGGCTTCACCGCCATCAGCCCCGAGGCGCGCAAGAAATTCTGGCTCGACCGCAAGCGCACCGCGGCCATCAGCAAGCACACCAACGCCTTCAAGATCAACGAAGACGTGGTGATCCCGCTGCCGCGCATGGGTGAATACACCGAGGGCATCGAGCGGATCAACATCGAACTGTCGCTGCGCAACAAGATCCGGCTGGCCAGCGAGCTCGAGGCCTTCTTCGCGCGCGGCCACCTGCCGCTGGGCAAGGGCGACGATGCGAGCGAGATCCCCAGTGCCGAGCTCCTCGAAGACCGGGTGCAGCAGGCCCTGGCGCTGGTGCGCGAGGTGCGCAGCCTCTGGACCGGTTGGCTGTCCGACATCGATCGCCTGTTCCCGCAGTTGCAGGATCACCGTCTGCGCGCGAGCTGGAAGGCGCAGATCCGCGCGCCGCTGCAGCAGATCTTCAGCGGCGCTGCCTTCGGCCCGCTGCTGGCCGAGTGCAACGCCATCCACCAGCGCGTCCTCAAGGGCCGGGTGTGGGTGGCCCTGCACATGCACGCCGGCGACGGCAACGTGCACACCAACATTCCGGTCAACAGCGACGACTACGAGATGCTGCAGACCGCGCACGAGGCGGTCGACCGCATCATGGTGCTCGCGCGCAGCCTGGACGGCGTGATCTCGGGCGAGCACGGCATCGGCATCACCAAGCTGGAATACCTCACCGACGAGGAGCTCAAGCCCTTTGCCGACTACAAGGCCAAGGTCGATCCCGAGGGTCGCTTCAACAAGGGCAAGCTGCTGCGCCAGACGATGTCGGGCGCCCACCGCGCCGACCTGGCGCACGCCTACACGCCCAGCTTCGGCCTCATGGGGCACGAGTCGCTCATCATGCAGCAGAGCGACATCGGCGCCATCGCCGACTCGGTGAAGGATTGCCTGCGTTGCGGCAAGTGCAAACCGGTGTGCGCCACCCACGTGCCGCGCGCCAACCTGCTCTACAGCCCGCGCAACAAGATCCTGGCCACGTCCCTGCTCATCGAGGCCTTCCTTTACGAGGAGCAGACCCGACGCGGCGTGAGCATCCAGCACTGGCAGGAATTCGAGGACGTGGCCGACCACTGCACGGTCTGCCACAAGTGCCTCACCCCCTGCCCGGTGAAGATCGACTTCGGCGACGTGACCATGAACATGCGCAACCTGTTGCGCAAGATGGGCCAGAAGAGCTTCCGCCCGGGCAATGCGGCGGCCATGTTTTTCCTCAACGCCACCCAGCCCGAGACCATCAAGTTGATGCGCTCGGCCATGGTGGGCGTGGGCTTCAAGGCACAGCGTCTGGCCAACAACCTGCTCAAGCGCGTGGCGCGCAAGCAGACCAGCGCGCCCCCGGCCACGCTGGGGCCGGCGCCGATCAAGGAACAGGTCATCCACTTCATCAACAAGAAGATGCCGGGTGGCCTGCCCAAGAAGACCGCGCGCGCGCTGCTCGACATCGAGGACAAGGACTACGTCCCCATCATCCGCAACCCGCAGGCCACCACGGGCGAGACCGAGGCGGTGTTCTATTTTCCCGGTTGCGGCTCGGAGCGCCTGTTCAGCCAGGTCGGCCTGGCCACGCAAGCCATGCTCTGGCACGCCGGCGTGCAGACGGTGTTGCCACCGGGCTACCTGTGCTGCGGCTACCCGCAGCGCGGCTCGGGCCAGTTCGACAAGGCCGAGAAGATCATCACCGACAACCGCGTTCTGTTCCACCGCGTGGCCAACACGCTCAACTACCTGGACATCAAGACCGTGGTGGTGAGCTGCGGCACCTGCTACGACCAGCTCCAGGGCTACGAATTCGAGAAGATCTTCCCCGGCTGCCGGATCATCGACATCCACGAGTACCTGCTCGAGAAGGGCATTCGCCTGGAATCGAAGGGTGCATACCTCTACCACGATCCCTGCCACAGCCCCATGAAGCTGCAGGACCCGATGAAGACCGTGAAGGCGCTGGTCGGGGAGCAGGTGCTCAAGAACGAGCGCTGCTGCGGCGAGTCGGGCACGCTGGGCGTGACGCGCCCGGATGTGTCGACCCAGGTGCGTTTCCGCAAGGAAGAGGAAATCCGCAAGGGCGAGTCCGCGCTGCGCGCCAGCGGCGCCGTGGGCGCGGACGACAACGTCAAGATCCTTACCAGCTGCCCGAGCTGCCTTCAGGGCCTCACCCGCTACGGCGACGACCTGCAGAACGGCCTGCTCGAAGCCGATTACATCGTCGTCGAGATGGCGCGCCACATCCTGGGCGAGAACTGGCTGCCCGAGTACGTGGCCCGCGCCAACCAGGGCGGCATCGAACGCGTTCTCGTCTGATTCACCCGGAGACAAACCATGGCCGGCCTGGACCGCAACACCCCCACCCCGCAGGACATCACCGTGCACGGCGCCTCCCGCGTGCTCGAGGTGAGCTTTTCCGACGGGCAGACCTTCAAGATCCCGTTCGAGCTCATGCGCGTGTACTCGCCCTCGGCCGAGGTGCAGGGCCACGGCCCGGGCCAGGAGGTGCTGCAGACCGGCAAGCGTCACGTCGGCCTGCTGGCGCTGGAGCCGGTCGGCAATTACGCGGTGCAACCCACTTTCGACGACGGGCACTCCTCGGGCATCTTCTCCTGGGACTACCTCTATTTCCTGGGCTCGAAGCAGGCTGAGCTGTGGGCCGACTACGAGGCCCGGTTGCAGGCCGCTGGCGCGGGTCGCGATGACCCGATGCCCGAGAAGGCCGGCGCCGGCTGCGGCCACTCGCACTGAACGGGAAGCCCCGCATGGCCCAGACCCACTTCGGCTTTCAGAACGTCGACGAGCGCGAGAAGGCGCAGCGCGTGCGCGGCGTCTTCGACTCCGTGGCCTCGCGCTACGACGTCATGAACGACCTCATGTCGGCCGGCCTGCACCGCCTCTGGAAGCGCTACACCATCACCGTGGCCGATGCGAAACCAGGCCACCAGGTGCTCGACATCGCCGGCGGCACCGGCGACCTGGCGCTGGCCTTTGCGCGCGAGGTCGGCCCGGGCGGGCGTGTGGTGCACACCGACATCAACGAGGCCATGCTGCGCGAGGGGCGTGAGCGGCTCATCGACGCCGGCGTGGTGCTGCCCACGATGGTGTGCGATGCCGAGAAGCTGCCCTTTGCCGACAACAGCTTCGACCGCGTTTCGGTGGCCTTTGGTCTGCGCAACATGACGCACAAGGAACTTGCGCTGGCCGAAATGCATCGCACGCTCAAACCGGGCGGCAAGTTGCTGGTGCTGGAGTTTTCCCGGGTGGCCAAACCGCTGGAGAAGGCGTACGACTGGTACTCGTTCCAGGTGTTGCCGAAACTGGGCAAGTGGGTCGCCAATGACGAGAGCAGCTACCGCTACCTGGCCGAGTCGATCCGCATGCACCCGGACCAGGAAACGTTGCGACAGATGATGAAAGCGGCGGGCTTCGGCCACGTCGACGTGCACAACCTCACGGGGGGCGTGGTTGCCCTGCACGTAGGGATCAAGTGCTGACGCTATCTTGTGGGTATTGTTCGATTTCAGACACGGAGGCAAGGATGATGAACAAGCTGTGGTCGGTGCTGCTGGCGGTGACCCTGGCGCTCGGTTCGAGCGAGGTGCTGGCCAAGCGCATGGGTGGGGGCTTGTCCATTGGCAAGCAGTCGGGCAACGTCACGCAGCGCAGCACGGCGCCGAGCCAGCCGGCTCAGCAGGCCGCCCCCGCGCAGGCACCCCAGAATGCCGCGGCGCCGCGCCCGGCCAACGCGCCGGCTGCCGCCGCGCCGCAGCGCCCCTGGGGCGCCATGCTCGGTGGCCTGGCCGCCGGCCTGGGCCTGGCCTGGCTGGCCTCGGCGCTGGGTTTCGGTGAGGCTTTCGCGCAATTCCTGCTGTTCGCGCTGCTGGCCGTGGTGGTGCTGGCGGTGGTGGGCATGGTGATGCGCCGCAGGGCCCCCGCCGCCCAGGGCAGCGGCCTCGCCTACCAGGGCGCCGCTCCCGCCGCCGCCCGCGCGCCGGCCGAGTTCGAGCCCACCATGCCGCGCAGCTACAGCCCGCAGAACGTCGGCAACGACGCGTCGGCGCGCCCCTGGGAGCGCAGCGCGCCGGTTGCCCTGGAACAGCCGTCGTCCTCTGGCGGTTCGATGATCGGCTCGGCCCTGCTGGGCCGCCAGAGCTGGGGCATCCCGGCTGGCTTTGACGTCGAGGGCTTCCTCAAGGCCTCGAAGTCCAATTTCGTGAACCTGCAGGCCGCCTGGGACCGCGCCGACATTCCCAGCCTGCGCGCCATGATGACCGACGACATGCTCGAGCAGATCAAGGGACAGCTGGCCGAACGCGAGCGCGAATCCGGTGGCACGGGCAACAAGACCGAGGTGGTGATGCTGGAGGCCCAGCTGCTGGGCATCGAAGAGACCGACGACGTCTACATGGCCAGCGTGGAGTTTTCCGGACTGATTCGCGAGGATGCGTCGGCCGGTCCCAACCCGTTCCGAGAGGTCTGGAACATCACCCGTCCCAAGAATGGCCCGGGTGGCTGGCTGGTGGCGGGCGTGCAGGCGCTGCAGTAATCCCCTCAACCCGCCCGGCACCTGCCGCCGGGCGCGGCTTATCCGTCAGAATCGGGTGGTCATGGCACATGTACCACCCGATTCCGCTTCTGGCGGCGCTTCGCGCACCCCCGAGAACCCGCTGCAGAGCCTCCTGGGCGCGATCCGCCCGCCCGCCTGGGTCGTTGACGAGTTGCAGAACCGCCTCGTGCTGTTCCTCAACCATGTGTTGCAGCAGGAGCCCGCGGCCACCGAGCGCCTCAAACGCCAGGCCGGCAAGCCACTCAAGCTGCAGTGGGGCGATTTCCACCTCACGTTGGCGCCCACGCGCGCGGGCCTGCTGGAGCGCTGCGACCCTGCCGTGGTCACGCCCGAACTCACCGTCACGCTCACCCAGGCCTCGCCGCTCGATCTGGCCCAACGCGTGCTCGCGGGCGAAAAGCCTGGCGTCGATATCCAGGGTGACGTGCAGCTGGCCGCCGAGATCGCCTGGCTGGTCGACAACCTGCGCTGGGACGTCGAGGAGGACCTTGCGCGGGTGCTGGGCGATGCGCCCGCGCACGCGCTGGCGGGTTTCGCGCGCCGCGCAGCCCAAGGCGTGAAGGCCTTCGTCGAGCGCATGCCGCGCCCGCCGGTGCCCGGCGCCGGGGTGGACCGGTGAGCCGCCTGCTGCGCGGCACCTTCATCGTCTGGGTGGTGCTGCGGCACGGGCTCGACGAGCTCGTGCTCTCCAGCTTCCAGCACCCCTGGCTGCGCCGGCTCACGCGCATCGTCAGGCTCGGGCGTCGGCTCGACGCGCCGCGCGGTCAACGCCTGCGCGAGGCGCTGGAGCGCCTGGGCCCCATCTTCGTGAAGTTTGGCCAGGTGCTCTCCACCCGGCGCGATCTGATGCCGGCGGACATCGCCGACGAGCTGGCCCGGCTGCAGGACCGCGTACCCCCGTTCCCCGCCGAGGTCGCCATCGCCACCATCGAGCGTGCCTACGGTCGCCCGCTCGACGACGTGTTCAGCCACTTCGAACGCGTGCCGGTGGCCAGCGCCTCGATCGCGCAGGTGCATTTCGCCACGCTCAAGGCCGGCAAGGCCGCCGGCCGCGAGGTCGCCGTCAAGGTGCTGCGGCCCAACATGCTGCCCGCCATCGACAAGGACCTGGCGCTCATGCGCACCATGGCCGGCTGGGTGGAGCGCCTCTCGGCCGACGGCCGACGCCTCAAGCCGCGCGAGGTGGTGGCCGAGTTCGACAAGTACCTGCACGACGAGCTCGACCTGCTGCGCGAGGCGTCCAACGCCGCTCAACTGCGCCGCAACATGGCCGGGCTCGATCTGGTCATCATTCCCGAGATGCACTGGGACTGGTGCCGCACCGACGTGATGGTGATGGAGCGCATGCACGGCGTACCCATCAACCGCACCGACGAGCTGCGCCGCCGCGGGGTGGACATCCCGAAGCTTGCGCGCGACGGCGTCACCATCTTCTTCACCCAGGTGTTCCGCGACGGCTTCTTCCATGCCGACATGCACCCGGGCAACATCCAGGTCAGCCTCGATCCGGCCACTTTCGGGCGCTACATCTCGCTCGACTTCGGCATCGTGGGCACGCTCACCGCGTTCGACAAGGAATACCTGGCGCAGAACTTCACCGCCTTTTTCCGGCGCGACTACAAGCGCGTGGCCGAGTTGCACATCGAGTCCGGCTGGGTGCCCGCCGACACGCGGGTGGATGAGCTCGAGGCTGCGGTGCGCGCTGTGTGCGAGCCCTACTTCGACCGGCCGCTCAAGGAAATCTCGCTCGGCATGGTGCTCATGCGCCTGTTCCAGACCTCGCGGCGCTTTCACGTCGAGATCCAGCCCCAACTCGTGCTGCTGCAGAAAACGCTGCTCAACATCGAGGGCCTGGGACGCGATCTCGACCCCGACCTCGACCTCTGGGCCACCGCCAAACCCTTTCTGGAGCAGTGGATGCTGGAGCAGGTGGGCCCGCAGAAGCTGCTCGCCCAGCTCAAGGCCGAGGCGCCGCAATATGCCAAGCTGCTGCCCGCCCTGCCACGTCTGCTGCACGACTACCTGCGCCACCGTCCGCACGAGTTGCGCCAGGAACTCGATGCCCTGATGGCCGAGCAGCGCCGCACCAACCGGCTGTTGCAGGGCATCGTCTACGGCGGGGTGGGGTTTCTGCTCGGCCTGCTGGTCACGCAAGTGCTGCTGCGCGTGCGGCTGTGGTGAGGCGCCCGGCGCCGCCCCGGGAAACCCCCCGGAATTTATAATCGCCGGCTTTGTCCGCCCCGCCGGGGCGGGTACGTCCTGTCCACTTACATCCCACTGCCATGCCCATCTACGCCTACAAGTGCGAGTCCTGTGGCCACGCCAAGGACGTGCTCCAGAAAATGGCCGACGCCCCGCTGACCGCCTGCCCGGCGTGCGGCGCCGACGCCTTTCGCAAGCAGGTCACGGCCGCCGGCTTTCAGCTCAAAGGGTCCGGCTGGTACGTGACCGACTTCCGCGGTGGCAACACCGGGGGCGCTGCCGCCCCGTCGGGCGACGCCAAACCCGCGGACAGCAAGCCGGCCGAGAGCCCGGCCGCGGACAGCAAACCCGCGGCTGCACCGGCGGCGAGCGCGCCTGCGTCGCCCTCGACCCCGGCCGCCTGACCGGCCCGCCCCATGACCGCCTTGCGAAAGTGGCTCTTCTCGGGACTGCTCGTCCTCGTGCCACTCATCGTCACCTTGTGGGTGCTTGAATGGGTGGTCAGCACACTCGACCAGACACTCAACATCCTGCCGGCTTCCTGGCATCCCGATGCCTGGCTGGGCGTGCACATCCCCGGTCTGGGCGTGGCGTTCGCGCTCATCGTCTTGCTGTCGATCGGCGCGCTGGCCTCCAACATCATCGGCAACAAGCTTGTGCACTGGTGGCACGCGCTGTTGCACCGCATCCCGGTGGTGCGGTCCATCTACTCCGGCGTCAAGCAGGTCTCCGACACGCTGTTCTCGGAGAAGGGCAATGCCTTTCGCAAGGCGCTGCTGGTGCAGTGGCCGCACGAGGGCATGTGGACCGTCGCCTTCCTCACCGGCGCGCCGCAGGGTGACCTGCTCGAACAGCTGCAAGGCCAGCCCGGCGCGCGCGCGCCCGACGACCGCTTCATCAGCGTCTACGTGCCCACCACGCCCAATCCCACCGGCGGCTACTTCGTGCTGCTGCGCGAGCGCGACTGCGTGGAACTCGCCATGAGCGTGGACGAAGCGCTCACCTACATCGTGTCCATGGGGGTCATCGTGCCCGGTGGGCCGAAGAACCCCAAGATCAAGCTCGCGGCCACCCCTGCCGCGGACGTTTCCTGAAGCAAGAAAGAAGCAACATGGCCATGCGTTCCCACTACAGCGGTCTGGTGACCGACGCCCTGCTGGGCCAGACCGTCACGCTCGCGGGCTGGGTGAACCGCCGCCGCGACCACGGCGGGGTGATCTTCATCGACCTGCGCGATCGCGAAGGCACGGTGCAGGTGGTCTGCGACCCCGATCGCCCCGACATGTTCAAGACCGCCGAAGAGGTGCGCAACGAGTTCTGCGTGCAGGTGGTCGGCGTGGTGCGCGCGCGCCCGGAGGGCACCACCAACGACAGCATCAAGAGCGGCAAGATCGAGGTGCTGTGCCACGAGCTCAAGGTGCTCAACCCCTCGGTCACGCCGCCGTTCCAGCTCGACGACGACAACCTCTCCGAGACCACGCGCTTGACGCACCGCGTGCTCGACCTGCGCCGCCCCTACATGCAGCGCAACCTCATGCTGCGCTACCGCGTGGCCATGGAGGTGCGCAAGTTCCTCGACGCCAACGGCTTCGTCGACATCGAGACCCCGATGCTCACCAAGAGCACGCCCGAAGGCGCACGCGACTACCTGGTGCCCAGCCGCGTGCACGACGGCATGTTCTTCGCGTTGCCGCAATCGCCGCAGCTGTTCAAGCAACTGCTGATGGTGGCCGGCTTCGACCGTTACTACCAGATCACCAAGTGCTTCCGTGACGAAGACCTGCGCGCCGACCGTCAGCCCGAGTTCACGCAGATCGACATCGAGACCTCGTTCCTGACCGAGCAGGACATCCGCGACATGTTCCAGGGCATGATCAAGACGGTGTTCCAGAACACGCTCGGCGTGGATCTGGGCGACTTCCCGGTCATGCCTTATGCCGAGGCCATGCACCGCTACGGCTCCGACAAGCCCGACCTGCGCGTGAAGATGCAGTTCACCGAGCTCACCGACGTGATGGCCGATGTGGATTTCAAGGTTTTCAGCGCGCCCGCGCAGATGAAGAACGGCCGTGTGGTGGCCCTGCGCGTACCCGGCGGCAGCGAGATGAGCCGCAGCGAGATCGACGCCTACACCGAGTTCGTCAAGATCTACGGCGCCAAGGGCCTGGCCTGGATCAAGGTCAACGACATCACCAAGGGCCGTGACGGCCTGCAGAGCCCGATCGTGAAGAACCTGCACGACGCCGCGCTCGATGCGGTGCTGCAGCGCAGCGGCGCGCAGAACGGCGACATCCTGTTCTTCGGTGCCGACAAGGCCAAGGTGGTCAACGACGCCATCGGCAACCTGCGCATCAAGATCGGCCACAGCGAGCTCGGCAAGAAGAACGGCCTGTTCGAGGACCGTTGGGCACCGATGTGGGTGGTGGACTTCCCCATGTTCGAGTACGACGAAGAGGAAGACCGCTGGACCGCGGTGCACCACCCCTTCACCGCGCCCAAGGACGGTCACGAAGATTTCATGGTCACCGACCCGGGGCGTTGCATCGCCAAGGGCTACGACATGGTGCTCAACGGCTGGGAGATCGGCGGCGGTTCCGTGCGTATCCACCGCGCGGACGTGCAGCAGAAGGTCTTTGACGCGCTCAAGATCAGTCCCGAGGAGGCACGCCTGAAATTCGGCTTCCTGCTCGACGCGCTGCAGTATGGCGCGCCGCCGCACGGTGGTCTCGCCTTCGGCCTGGACCGCATCGTCACGCTCATGACGGGTGCCGAGTCGATCCGCGACGTGATCGCCTTTCCCAAGACCCAGCGCGCGCAGTGCCTGCTCACGCAGGCACCGAGCCCGGTGGACGAGAAGCAGCTGCGCGAGCTTCACATCCGCCTGCGCAACCCCGATTCGGTCAAGAACGCTTGACATTCCTGTAGGACCAGACCGCAAAAGGCGCCTTCGGGCGCCTTTTTTGTCGGGAACCTGCGTATCCTCTGGCGGTCGCACCATTGATCACGCCGATCAATGACCTGTCACTTTCTGGAAAGGAGCCCCGCCATGGCCGACGCCACCGCCGATACCACCGCCAGCAAGAAGAAGCTCGTGCGCGACCTGCAGCGCGTCATCACCGACGCCGAAGAGCTGCTGCATGCCACCGCCGACGAAACCGAGGGCAAGGTGGTCGAGATGCGCGAGCGCATCCGTGAAAACCTGAACGCCGCCAGGCACAAGCTCCTCGACATCGAGGAATCCATTGCCGTGAAGGCCAAGGAGGCCGCGCGCGCCACCGACGAGTACGTGCACGAACACCCGTGGCAGGCCATCGGCACGGCCGCCGGGGTGGGCCTGCTCATCGGCCTGCTCATCGGCCGTCGCTGAGGCAGCGCGGCCGATGGAGACCTCGCGTCTGTCGGCATCGGTCCGCGGCCTGGCCGCCACGCTGATCGAGCTGGCCCAGGTCCGCCTTGAACTGCTCAGTGTCGAGGCGCAGGAGGAGGTGCTGCGTGTTGCCGGCCTGCTGGCCTATGGTGCGATCGCACTCGTCTGCCTGGCACTCGGCCTGGGCTTTCTGGCGATCCTGATCACCGTGGCCCTGTGGGATACCCACCGCATGCTGGCCCTGGCGGTGTTCGCCGTGCTGTTCCTGCTGTGTGGCCTCGTGGCCGCCTGGCGCGCGCGTGAACGCGTGTTGCGGGGCTCGCGCCTGTTCTCGGCCAGCATCGACGAACTGCGCCAGGACCGCGAGGCGCTTGAGCCATGAGCGCCTCGCGCGCGCAGCAACTGGCACAGCGGCGCCACGCTTTGCGTGCGCGCTCGCGCAGCCTGCGTGCCCGCGCCGGCCGGCATGCGCAGGCACTGCAGCCCGTGCTGGGTTGGGCCGACCGCGCCCAGGCCGCGTGGCGGTGGGTGCGCGAGCGCCCACCCGAACTGCTGTGGCCATTGGCCCTCGTGGCGGGGCTGTGGGTGGCGCGTCGTCCGAGCCGGCTGGTCAGCGCGCCGCTGCGGTTGTGGTCGGTGTGGCGCTTGTGGCTGCGCCTCTCGGCAGGCCGGCGTGTCTGACCTGCCCGCCGCCGCGACCCGGCCCTTCAAGGTGCCGCAGTCGGTGCTGGTGGTGATTCACACGCCCGCGCTGCAGGTGCTGCTCATCGAGCGCGCGGACGCGCCCGGGTTCTGGCAGTCGGTCACTGGGTCCAAGGATCACCCCGACGAGCCCTTCGAACAAACCGCGGTGCGCGAGGTGGCCGAAGAAACCGGCCTCGACGCGCGCGCCCCGGGCCATGTGCTGCGCGACTGGGCCCTGGAGAACGTCTACGAGATCTACCCCCAGTGGCGCCATCGCTATGCGCCGGGTGTCACACACAACACCGAGCGCCTGTTCGGCCTGTGCGTGCCGCACGCAATGCCCGTGCGCCTGAGTGCGCGCGAGCACCGCGACCAGCTCTGGCTGCCCTGGCATGAGGCCATGGAGCGCTGCTTTTCGCCCTCCAACGCCGAGGCCATCGGCTGGCTGCCGCGGCTGGGTGGCCCGTCTGCTCGCTAGCCGCGCGAGCGCATGCGATCATTTCGCGCATGAGCATCGTGCGCGTGGCGACCTACAACATCCACAAGGGCGTACAGGGCCTGGGCCCGGTGCGCCGGCTGGAGATCCACAACCTCGCGCACGCCGTCGAGCAGTTCGACGCCGACATCGTCTGTCTGCAGGAGGTGCGCAGCCACCACCGCAAGTTCGAGCGCTATTTCACGCGCTGGCCCGAGCTGGACCAGGCGGGCTACCTCTCGCCCGAAGGCTACGAGGCGGTCTACCGCACCAACGCCGTCACGCGCCACGGCGAGCACGGTAATGCGCTGTTGTCGCGCTGGCCCGTGCTGGGCGTGGGCCATGCCGACGTGTCCGACCACCGTTTCGAACAACGCGGTCTGCTGCATGCGCAAGTGCTCGTGGAGGGCACCGACGTGCATGTGGTGGTGGTGCATCTCGGCCTCATCCACGCCAGCCGCGAACGCCAGGTGCGGCGACTGGGTCAGTTCATCGAACGCGAGGTGCCCACCAGCGCCCCGCTGATCGTCGCCGGCGACTTCAACGACTGGAGTGCGCAACTCATCAAGCCCATGGCCGCGCTGGACCTGCGCACCTTCGAGGGCATCCGCCTGCCCACCTACCCGGCGCGCCTGCCCCTGTTGCACCTGGACCGCATCTTCGTGCGCGGCCTGCGGCCGGTGTCGGCGCACGTTCCGCACGGGGCAGCCTGGCGCCGCATGTCCGACCACCTCCCCTTGATCGCGGATCTGGAGCTGTGAGACGCATCCACTCCACCTGGCGCGACGGCCACCAACTGGTGCTGCTGCAAGGCGGCGACGCGTTCTTTCCCGCGCTCATCGAGGCCATGGACGCGGCGCGCCAGGTGGTGCACGTGGAAACCTACATCTTCGAATTCAAAGGATCGGCGCTGGCCGTGGCCGAGGCGCTGGAACGCACGGCGCGCCGCGGTGTGGAGGTCCGGCTGGTGGTCGATGGTGTCGGCACGCCCGCGATGCCTGTCGAATGGCAGCAGCGCTTTGACGCAGCGGGCGTGAAGTGGCGTGTGTACGCGCCGCTGGGCCGGCTGGGCCTGTTGCTGCCCAGCCGCTGGCGGCGTCTGCACCGCAAGCTCTGCGTGGTGGACGGCACGGTCGGGTTCTGTGGCGGCATCAACCTCATCGACGACCGCGACGACGTGGCGCTGGGCCGACTGGGTGAGCCGCGTCTGGACTATGCGCTGCGCGTGGCCGGCCCGCTGGTGGCCGACATGGTGTCCGCGATGGAGCAGCTCTGGTGGCGCTTGCAAGCGGTGCGCGCAGCGCGCCAACGCGAGTTCATCGCGGCGTGGGACGCGCTGCGGGGCTCGCGCCCGGCGGGCGATTTCTCGCGGTTGTTGCGCAAGTTCGAGGCGCGCGCGCGCGGCTTCGCAGGCACCGATGCGCTCGAGGCCGAGAGCACCCTGGTCGGGGTGGACGGCGCCCGTGCCGCACTGCTGCTGCGCGACAACGTGGCGCACCGCCACGACATCGAGCGTGCCTACCTCAAGGCCATCGGCAGCGCGCACCGGGAAGTGGTGATCGCCAACGCCTATTTCATCCCGGGGCGGCGGCTGCGCAAGGCCTTGCTGCACGCGCGCGAGCGCGGTGTGCGCGTGCGCCTGTTGCTGCAGGGCCGCTACGAGCACTTCCTGCAGTACCGCGCCGCGCGTCCGGTGCTCAAGCGGCTGGCCAACGCCGGCATCGAGGTGCACGAGTACGCGCCGAGTGCATTGCACGCCAAGGTGGCGGTGGTGGACGAGCGCTGGGCCACGGTGGGCTCGACCAACCTCGACCCGCTGTCGCTGTTGCTGGCGCGCGAGGCCAACGTGATGACCACCGACAAGCGCTTCGCCGCGCTGCTGCGCGACCAGCTCGACCACCTGATGCGCACCGCGGGTACCCCGCTGGACGCTGCTGCGCTGAACCGCCGGCCCTGGAAAGACCGCGTGCTCGACCGCTTCGCCTTCGGCGTGATGCGCGGTGTGTTGTTCCTGACGGGACACCGGTACTGATGGACCTGATCGTCCAGCGCCCCGAAGGCCTGTACTGCCCGCCCGGTGATTTCTATATCGACCCCTGGCGGCGGGTGGATCGCGCGGTGATCACGCATGCGCACGCCGACCACGCGCGTCCGGGCCACGGCCACTACCTGGCCGCGGCACCCGGTGCGGGTCTGTTGCGTGCGCGACTGGGTGAGGACATCACCCTGCAGCCCCTGGCCTACGGGGAGTCCATCCTCCATCGCGGGGTGCGCATCTCGCTGCACCCGGCGGGTCACGTGCTGGGCTCGGCCCAGGTGCGGGTGGAACATGGTGGCCAGGTGTGGGTGGCCAGCGGCGACTACCGCACCACGCCCGTCGGCGCCGTGCCCGACCGCACCTGCACGCCGTTCGAACCCGTGCGCTGCGATGTGTTCATCACCGAATCCACCTTTGGCTTGCCGATCTACCGCTGGCGTACGGATCACGTGCTGTTCGCCGAGATCAACGCCTGGTGGGCGCGCAACGCCGCGCAGGGGCGCGCCAGCGTGCTCAGTTGCTACAGCCTGGGCAAGGCGCAGCGCATCCTGGCCGGGGTCGATGCGTCGATCGGCCCCATCGTCTGCCACGGCGCGGTCGAGCCGCTCAACCGCGCGTACCGCGAAGCGGGTGTGGACTTGCCCGCCACGCGTCTGGTGAGCGAGGTCGCCGACAAGGCCGACCTGCAGCGTGCCTTGGTGCTGTGCCCGGGCAGTGCCATCGGAACGCCATGGATGAAGCGCTTCGGCGATTTCAGCGACGCCTTTGCGAGTGGGTGGATGCAGATCCGCGGCTGGCGCCGCCGCGGCGGGCAGGACCGCGGCTTCGTGCTCAGCGACCACGCCGACTGGCCGGGCCTGCTCTCGGCCATCGGCGCCAGCGGCGCCGAGCGCGTGATCGTCACCCACGGCAGCGTGCCGGTGCTGGTGCGCTACCTGCAAGAGCAGGGGCTCCAGGCGGAGGCCTTCGAGACCGAGTACGGGGACGAGGCGCAAGAGTCCGACGGTGCTCCCGCATGAAACGCTTTGCCGCGCTGTTTGCCGAGCTCGACGAGAGCACGTCCACCCACGACAAGGTCGCCGCGCTGGTGCGCTACCTGCGCGACGCACCACCCGAGGACGCGGCCTGGGCGATGTACTTCCTGGCCGGCGGCAAGCCGCGCCAGATCATCCGCACCGCCCAGCTCAAGGCCGTGGCCATGCGGGCTGCGGGGCTGCCCGAGTGGTTGTTCGAGGCCAGCTACCAGGCGGTGGGTGACCTGGCCGAAACCATCGCGCACGTGCTCCCCGATCCCGCCCGCGCGGGCATCGAGCTTGGCCTGAGCGCCTGGATGCATGAGCGCTTGCTGCCGCTTCGCGGTGCCGACGACGCACACATCGCCGAGGCGCTCATGTCCTGGTGGCGCGAGTTGGACGCACTCGGCCGCTTTTTGCTGGTCAAGCTCGTGGGGGGCGGCTTTCGGGTCGGCGTGAGCAAGCTGCTGGTGCAGCGCGCGATCGCCGAGCACGCGGGCCTGGATGCGCGTCTGGTGGCCGCGCGCATGATGGGCTTCACCGACGGCAAGCGCGCGCCCACGCTCGCGGCCTGGCAGGCCATTGTCGCGCCCGCCGACGCGCTCGACGGCCGCGCACCGAGCCAGCCGTATCCCTTTTTTCTGGCTCACGCGCTCGCAGGCCTGCCCGAGGACAGCCTGGGTGCTGCAAGCGACTGGCTTGCCGAATGGAAGCTCGACGGGATCCGCGGCCAGATCGTCAAGCGCGCTGGCCAGGTGTGGGTGTGGTCGCGCGGCGAAGAGTTGATGACCGAACGCCTGCCCGAACTCGTGCGGCTGGCGGCGGGCTGGCCCGACGGCACGGTGGTGGATGGCGAGATCGTGGCCTGGGACGCCGGCGCCGAGCCGCTGCCCGGCACCGATCACGCCGGCCGCCCGGCGGCGTTCGCGCAACTGCAACAGCGCATCGGCCGCAAGACGCTGGGGCCCAAGGTGCTGGCCAGCGCCCCGGTGGGGTTTGTTGCCTACGACCTGCTCGAATCGCGTGGGCAGGATCTGCGCGCGCAGCCGCAACACGCGCGGCGCTTGGCGTTGCAAGACTTTGCGCAGACCTGCACACCGGCCCTGCCGTTGTCGCCGTTGCTGCTGGCCGACGATTGGCCCGCGCTTGCGGCGCTGCGCGCACGTTCGCGCGAGCTTGGCGTCGAGGGTCTGATGCTCAAGCACCGTGAGAGCGGCTATGGCGTCGGTCGCGTGAAGGGCGACGGGGAGGGCCGTCGCCTTGCGTGGTGGAAGTGGAAGATCGACCCACTCACCGTGGACGGCGTGCTGATCTATGCCCAGTCGGGTCACGGTCGACGCGCCTCGGTCTACACCGACTACACCTTCGCGGTCTGGAACCGCCCGCCGCGCGACCCGGCCGAAGCGCAAGCCGTGGTCGAGGCCATCGCCGCACGCCAACCCGCCGATCCCGAGGGCCTGCAGCTCGTTGCCTTCACCAAAGCCTACTCGGGCCTCACCGACCGCGAATTCCAGGCGGTGGACGCGGTGATCCGCCAGACCACCCTGGAGAAGTTCGGCCCGGTGCGCAGCGTGCGCCCCACGCTCGTGTTCGAGCTCGCGTTCGAGGGCATTGCGCGCAGCACACGGCACAAGAGTGGCGTGGCGCTGCGCTTCCCGCGCATGCTGCGCGTGCGCGACGACAAGCCGTTGCACGAAGCCGACACCCTGCACACGCTCCAGGCGCTTCTTTCGCATTTCTGATGATTCGCGGCGTCTTGCCGCCAGCCGCTGACACACCGGGAACCCGATGTTGTGCCGGACCACGTATCGACGTCATCCACGAAGCCTGCAAGGAATGAATCCATGAAGAGAACATCGTCCGGGACGCCAACGAGATCGCCTTCGCCATCGCCGACGCGAAGGGTCAGGGGTGAGGGCGAAGCGATTGCCCCGATCGTGCGCACGACGCGCGTATCCACGCGATGGCAGGGCATGCACCATCCCGGTCGTCCGACGGTCGTTGTGCTCGTGGTGGGCGGTTGCGAAGGACAAGCCGTGACCCAGCAACTCGACGCGTGGCAACTGCGCGCCCGGGCGGTGGAATACAACTACGGCGTCATCGAGGCGGGCGACCCTACCGAGAACCTGAGCGAGAGTGCCGCGTTGCTCAAGCAGCAGGTGCCTGCCAATGCCAAGGTGGTGGTGCTTCAGGCCAATGAGGACGTGCCCGAGGAGAACGTCGAACATGCGCAGGACGCGTTGAGCCATGCCGGTCTCGCCCGCCAGTCTCTGCCTCCTTGCCTGGCGGACGATGCCGATACGGCCCATCTGCCGGTGTTTCCATCCGAAGCGCAACTGGTCCGGCAGACCCTGCAGGCGCTGGACACGGGTGGCGCCGGCGAGGCCGTCGACCTGGGGGCTGAAGCGGCCTTCGAAGCACGTCAGCGATCGCTTCAACTCGCGCAACAGCGGCGAACGACCGATCAACTCACGGCGGTTCGCCAGCAGCTCGAAGAAGAGGTCCACGCGATGGTCGAACTCGTCCAGGCGATTGATGATCTGCTGCCCGATGAAGAGCCGCCACCGACGTCGCTGCCATTGGCGCTCAGGCAAGGCATCAACGCGCTGCAGTTCACGCCGCACTGGCAGGCCAGGGCCTCGACGCCGCAGGCCGCGCAACTGACGGGGCTGCTCCTGAGGGTGGGGCGGGAATCCGCGTCCGGCGGCGACCCGTCCCTTCAGCTCGCGTCGGGGGCGATTCTGCGGTGCCTGCAGCACGACGAAAACGCCCTGAGTGCCGTGCTGGCCGCCGTGGACCGGTGTCTGCCAGAGAGTTCGGACGCGGACCAGTTGGGGGTCTTGCTGGGGGCGGTGTTCGCATACGAGGTGGGGGCGGCGGCATCGGCCATGGGCGGGGATGCCTCGAGCACCCCGACGTGACTGCCAACGCGGTCAGCACCGCGCCGGTGCCGTGCGGCCGCGGACCTGGGTGGCCGTAAGGGCATACCCCCCGTCGGAAATGGGGGCGGTGATAGCATCCCCCATGCTCATGAAGACCGACCCCGATCAGACTCCCGGCGCTGCGCCCCAAGGCGGCGACGAAGGCGTGCCCGTCTCCGTGAAGATCCGCGAGCGGCTCAAGGCCGCCCGGCAGCGCTTTCATTCGAACGACAACATCGCCGAGTTCATCCAGCCTGGTGAGCTCGACAAGTTGCTCGACGAGGTGACCCGCAAGATGCAAGGCGTGCTCGAGTCGATGGTGATCGACACCGAGAGCGACCACAACACCGGCGATACCGCGCGCCGCGTGGCCAAGATGTACCTCAAGGAGGTCTTCGCGGGCCGCTACGTCAAGGGCCCCTCGGTCACCGAGTTCCCCAACGCGGAGCACCTCAACGAGCTCATGATCGTGGGCCCGATCACCGTGCGCAGTGCCTGCAGCCACCACTTCTGCCCCGTCATCGGCAAGCTGTGGATCGGCATCATGCCCAACGAACACACCAACGTGATCGGCCTGTCCAAGTACGCGCGCATGGCCGAATGGATCATGGGCCGTCCGCAGATCCAGGAAGAGGCGGTGATCCAGCTGGCCGACCTGATCCAGGACAAGACACAGCCCGACGGCCTGGCCATCGTGATGGAGGCCAGCCACTATTGCATGGCCTGGCGCGGCGTGAAGGACATGGACAGCAAGATGATCAACTCCGTGATGCGTGGTGTCTTCCTCAAGGACGCCAACCTGCGCCGCGAATTCCTCTCGCTCATCCCCCGCTGAACCCATCTCGCAAGATCACCATGCTCGTTCGCTTGCTCTACGTCAGCCGCGCTGTCGACAAGGACCCCAAGGCCATCGAGGCGATCCTCGACGCGTCGCGCCAGCACAATGTCAGCAACGGCATCACGGGCGTGCTCTGCTATGGCGGCGGCATCTTCCTGCAGGCCATCGAAGGCGGGCGCGCCGCAGTCAACAAGCTGTACAACCACATCGTCGCCGACAAGCGCCATCAGGATGTGGTGCTCCTGCACTACCAGGAAATCAGCGAGCGCCGCTTCGGCGGCTGGACCATGGGGCAGGTCAATCTCGCCAAGCTCAACACGTCCATCGTGCTCAAGTACTCCGAGCGCCCCGAGCTCGACCCGTACGCCGTCTCGGGTGCGGTCTCGCTGGCCCTGCTTGAAGAACTCATGGCCACGGCCAGCATCATCGGCCGGGCCTGACGCCGCTGCGGCGGTGTCGCCATGCCGCTCGATGCCTTCCTGCTCATCCTGCTCGCCGGCCTGATCCACGCCGGCTGGAACATCGCCGCCAAGCACGCGGGGGGCGATGCGCGCTTTGCCTTCTTCTCGTCGGCGCTGGTGGCCATCGTCTGGGCACCGGTGGGCTGGTGGTTTGCTCGCGGTGCACTGGGGCAGTGGGGCGCCGCCGAGTGGGCTTTCGTGCTGGCCAGTGGCGTCATTCACGTCTTCTATTTCGTCACTTTGCTGCGTGGTTACCGCCGGGCCGACCTCACGGTGGTCTACCCGCTGGCGCGCGGCAGCGGCCCGCTGATCACCGCGCTGGTGGCGGTGCTCTTCCTCGGCGAGCAACTCAGCGCGTTGGGCGGCCTTGGCATCGCCGCGGTGGTGGGGGGTGTGTTCCTCATTGCGGGCGGCCCGGGCCTGTGGCGCACCGCGCACGACCCGGCCGCGCGAGAGCGGCTGCACCGCGGACTCGCCTACGGCGCGCTCACCGGTGTGTTCATCGCTGGTTATTCGGTGGTCGATGGTTACGCGGTCAAGGTGCTTCTGATGTCGCCCATCCTGGTGGACTACATGGGCAACCTCGTGCGCCTGGTGCTGTTTGCGCCCACGGTGCTGCGCGACCGCGCGCAAGCGCTGCGCCTGTGGCGCTTGCAGTGGAAACACGCGCTGGGCGTGGCGGTGTTCAGCCCCATCGCCTATGTCCTGGTGTTGTTCGCCATGCAGCGCGCGCCGCTGTCGCATGTGGCGCCGGCGCGAGAGGTTTCCATGCTGTTTGCCGCGCTCATCGGCGGCCACCTGCTGCGCGAGGGCGATCGCGCATTGCGCCTGCTGGGCGCGGTGTTCATTGCGTCGGGCGTGGCCGCGCTCGCCTTGGCATGAGCGCCGCGATGCATCACGCGCCAGTCGACCCATGAACACCGCGGACTTCACCCTGCTCGGTTGCGATTTCACGAGCGCCCCCTCGAAGCGCAAGCCCGTCACGCTGGCTGTGGGCCGCAGCCAGCGCGGCCGCGTTTTGCTCGACGCCATCGAGACCTACGAATCGCTCGACGCCTGGGGCGAGCGCCTGTGCGCCCCAGGCCCCTGGGTGGGCGGCTTCGATCTGCCCTTCGGTCTGCCACGCGAACTGGTGGAAACGCTGGGCTGGCCCACCGACTGGCGAGCCTGCATGGCGCATTACGGTGCCTTGTCGCGCGATGCCATTCGCGACACGTTTGCTGCCTTCTGCGCCGCACGGCCCGTGGGGTCCAAGTTCGCGCACCGCGCCGCCGACGCTCCCGCAGGCTCCAGCCCCAGCATGAAATGGGTCAACCCGCCGGTGGCGTTCATGCTGCACGCGGGCGTGCCGCGCCTGATTGCAGCCGGCGTGCGGTTGCCAGGCCTGAGCGAAGGCGATGCGCAGCGCGTCGCGCTCGAGGCCTACCCGGGCCTGCTCGCGCGCAGCGTGCTCGGCAGCACCTCGTACAAGAGCGACGACAAGGCCAGGCAGACGCCCGAGCGCCTGATTGCGCGCAAGACGTTGATCAACGCGCTGGAGAACGGTCAGGCGCCCGCGCTGCAGGCGGCCGGCTTGCGCCTCAAACTCAGCCACGCGCAGCGCGACGCGTTGGCCGACGATGCCAGCGGCGACCGGCTCGATGCTGTGCTGTGCCTGCTGCAGGCCGCCTGGGCGTTGCAGCAGCACCAGGCGGGTCACCCGCGCTGGGGCCTGCCGGCCTTCGATCCGCTCGAAGGCTGGATCGTGAGCGCCTGATTCCTACAATGCCTTCCATGCCCCAAGAAGCCCCCCAACCCACTGAACTGCCCCAACTGCCGCGCGATCTGCGCTTTGCCTTCGTCGAAGCGTCCTGGCACGCCGACATCGTGCAGCGTTCCCGCGATGCCTTCTTCGCCGAGATGGCCCGCGCCGGCTTTGGCTCCGAGGCCATCGACGTGTTCGATGTCGCGGGGGCGTTCGAGATTCCGCTGCACGTGCAGCGGCTGGCGCAATCGGGTCGCTACGCGGCGGTGGTGGGCAGCGCGCTGGTGGTTGACGGCGGCGTGTACCGCCATGATTTCGTGGCCAGCACCGTGGTGCAGGCGCTCATGGACGTGCAGTTGCAGACGGGCGTGCCCGTGATCTGTGCCGTGCAGGCGCCACACCACTTCCACGAACACGTGGAGCACCGCAAGTTCCTGCAGCAGCATTTCGGTGCCAAGGGCACCGAGGCGGCGCAGGCGGTGCTGCTCACCGTGGCCGGCCTGCGCGCCCTCGACGCACGCGTGTAAGGCCTTGGCCATGGCTGGCGACGCACGGTGACGCCCCTGAACGGAGATCACCATGCGACGTACCGTCATCCTGCTCTTCACCCATGGCCTGTTCCTGGCCATCGGCTTCGCGGCCGGCATCTACACGCTGCCGCTGCTGATCGCTCCGCCCGCGCCCAGCGCGCAGGCCGTGGCTGGCGCCGCCCAGGGCGCCAGCTTCACCGGTACCTTCCGCCGCGACCTGAAAGACAGCGACGCCCTGCACTGGGGCGAAGGCACGGTGAGCGTGGGGCCGCAGCGCATCGTGCTGCAGGGACGCCTGGCCCCGGGGCCGGACTACAAGCTCTACCTCGCGCCTGAATTCGTCGAAACCGAGGCCGACTTCGCGCGCTTGAAACCGCAGATGCAGCGCGTGGGCGATGTGAAGACCTTCGAGAACTTCATCGTCGACCTGCCGCCGGGCGTGGACCTGCAGCGCTACACCACGGTCATCGTGTGGTGCGAGACCTTCAACGAGTTCATCACCGCTGCGCAGTACCGCTGAATACGCTGGTGCATCATCGGGGTTCTTCAACGCGCCAGAGGAACATCGTATGAATTTCGCCAAAGTGGTCGGTGTCGTGCTCATCGCGGCCGGGGCCATCGGCCTCGTGATGGGCAGCTTCAGCTACACCAAGGAGTCCGAGGCCGTGAAGCTGGGCCCGCTGGAGCTCTCGGTCAAGCAGGAAGAGACCGTCAACGTGCCGGTGTGGGCCGGCATCGGCGCCATTGCCGTTGGGGTGGTGCTGCTCATCATGGGTGGCCGCAAGGGCTGATGCGCACCGCGTGAATCCTGGTTTGCGCGCGCTGGCCTGGTTGCTCTGGGCGCTGGCCGCCAGCGCCTGGGCTGACCAGCCCGAACCCTACGACGCGCGCGTGGTGCGTGTGTTCGACGGCGACACGGTCTGGGTGCAGCCCGCCGCGGGCGGGCGTTGGCGCAAGTTGCGCCTGGACGGTATCGACGCCCCCGAGATCTGCCAGACCGGTGGCCTGGCGGCGCGCGATGCACTCGCTGAACGCGTGCTGGGCGAGATGGTTCAGGTGACAGAGCGAGCGAGCGATGACTACGGCCGCGGCATCGTGCGTTTGACGTCGCGTGGCGATGACATCAACCGCTGGCTGGTGCAATCGGGGTACGCCTGGGCCCATCGCTGGCGCGGCCGTGGACCGTACACGGGTGCGGAAGACGCGGCGCGGCGTGATCGGCGCGGGCTGTTCGCCGACGAGACGCCGCAGCCGCCACGCGACTTTCGCCGCCAGCACGGGCCGTGCGCAAACCCGCCGCGGGCGCTCTCAGCCGTGCGTTGAGCCGCAGACCGGGCAGTGCGGCCGGCGCGGCAGCGCGATCTCGTTGAACGAGAGATCGCGGCCTTCGATCATGAGCAGCCGCCCCACCAGCCGCGAACCCATGCCACCGAGCAGTTTGAGCGCCTCGGCCGCCTGCAGCGTACCCACGATGCCCACCAGCGGCGCGAACACGCCCATGGTGGCGCACAGCACCTCCTCCACGCCACTGTCCTCCGGGAAGACGCAGGCGTAGCAGGGCGCTTCGGGCTGGCGCGCGTCGTACACGCTCAGCTGACCGTCCAGACGGATGGCGGCGCCCGAGACCAGCGGCTTGCGGTGCCTCACGCAGGCGCGGTTGAGCAAGTGCCGGGTGGCAAAGTTGTCGCTGCAGTCGATCACCACATCGGCTGTGGGCACCAGCGTGTCGAGCAGTGCTGCATCGGCGCGCTGCACCAGCGGGGTGAGCTGGACGTCGGGGTTGATCGCGGCCACGGCCTCGCGCACCGATTCGGCCTTGGGCCGGCCCACGCGGGCCAGGTTGTGCGCGATCTGGCGCTGCAGGTTGGTTTCGTCGACCGTGTCGTGGTCGACCACGGTGATGCGGCCAACGCCGGCGCTGCCGAGATACAGCGCCACCGGTGAGCCCAGGCCACCGGCGCCGATCACCAGCGCGTGCGAGGCCAGGAGCTTCTCCTGGCCCTCGACACCGATCTCTTCGAGCAGGATGTGGCGCGAATAGCGCAGCAGCTGGGCGTCGTTCACCGCGCCACTCAGTTCTCTTTCTTCTCTTCGGTGCGCACGCTCAGCGACTTGCTCACCAGCACCGGGCGGCCCTTGAGCTGGTTGAGTGCCTGCTGCAGCTGGAAATCCTTCTCGCTGCCGAACTCGGGCACCAAGCGCTGGCCCGGGGCCTTGCGTGCTTCCTCTTCGAGCTTCTTGCGCGCCGCCTCGCGGGCTTCCTCACGCTTTTGCTCGGCGTCGCGCTGAGCATCCGTCATGCCGCCGTGCGGCGCGCCGCCCAGGCTGTTGTTCAGGTCTGCCTCGCGCGTGCGCAGCGCAGCGAACAGGTTGCCGTCCGGGGTTTCGTCCACCAGCACGTCGGGCACGATGCCCTTGCCCTGGATCGAGGTGCCCGACGGTGTGTAGTAGCGCGCCGTGGTGAGCTTGAGGCCGGTGTCGGGCCCGAGCGGGCGCACCGTCTGCACCGAGCCCTTGCCGAAGGTCTGGCTGCCCATGATGGTGGCGCGTTTGTGGTCCTGCAGGGCGCCGGCCACGATCTCGCTGGCCGATGCCGAGCCTTCGTTGACCAGCACCACGAGCGGGATGCGCTTGTAGATGCCGTTGGTGGCTTCGGTCAGTCGGCGCACCGGGTCGCTGCCGCCGCGGCGCAGGTAGTGCTGCGGAATCGCTTTGTAGGTGAACTTGCTGTCGGCCAACTGGCCATTGGTGGACACCACGGTCACGTTCTCGGGCAGGAACACGGCCGAGAGCGCCACGGCCGCGTCGAGCAGGCCGCCCGGGTCGTTGCGAAGGTCGAGCACCAGGCCCTTCATGTTCGGGTCGGCGCGGTAGAGTTCTTCCAGCTTGCGCGCAAAGTCCTCGGTGGTGCGTTCCTGGAACTGCGACACGCGCACCCAGGCGTAGCCGGGTTCGACGGTGCGCGACTTCACGCTCACGGTCTTGATCTCTTCGCGCGTGATGTTGACGGTGAAGCTGCGGTTCTCGTCGCGGCGCAGCACGGTCAGCAAGACCTTGGTGCGCGGCTCGCCGCGCATGAGCTTGACGGCCTCGTTGATGTTCAGGCCCTTGACGGCGGTGTCGTCGATCTTGGTGATCAGGTCGCCGCTCTTGAGGCCGGCACGAAAGGCGGGCGAGTCCTCGATCGGCGAGACGACCTTGACCAGACCGTCCTCCATCGTGATCTCGATGCCCACGCCGACGAAGCGGCCGCTGGTGCCCTCGCGGAATTCCTTGAAGGACTTCTTGTCGAAGTATTGCGAGTGCGGATCGAGACTGGCCACCATGCCCGAGATGGCGTCGGAGATCAGCTTTTTCTCGTCGACCGGTTCGACATAGTCGGTCTTGACCATGCCAAAGACGGCGGCGAGCTGTTGCAGCTCTTCCAGCGGCAGCGGGGCGAGGGTGTTGCGGGCCACGGCCTGCAACTGCACGGTGGTCAGGGCACCGGCCACGGCACCGATGGCCACCCAGCCAGCGATCTTGAGCTTGGAAGCCGCCTGTTTCGTCATGGAAAACACCTTTGGGAGAACGCGCAAGGGCCTGTCAAACCCCTGCTGGGCCAATATACACCTTGGAGGGTGGCATGCCCCGGGGGTTCCCGCCCTTGGGGGCTGGTTTTCCCGACGGGTGTGCGGTTCGTCCGGTGCCCGGTTCTCAGGCCTTGCCCTGTGCGGCCACCGCCGCGGCGGCGCGGGCTGCCGCTTCGGCGTCGCCCAGGTAGTAATGGCGGATCGGCTTGAGGTCGGCATCCAGTTCATAGACGAGCGGGATGCCGTTGGGGATGTTCAGGCCCACGATGTCGGCGTCGGAGATGCCGTCCAGGTACTTCACCAGCGCGCGGATGCTGTTGCCGTGCGCTGCCACCACCACGCGCTTGCCCGACTGGATGGCCGGCGCCAGCGCCTCGCTCCAGAACGGGATGACGCGCGCCACGGTGTCCTTGAGGCACTCGGTCAGCGGCACTTCCTCGGGCTTGAGCCGGGCGTAGCGGCGATCGCCGCGTTCGCAGCGCGGGTCGGTGGGCTCCAGGGCCGGCGGGGGGGTGTCGTAGCTGCGGCGCCAGACCAGCACCTGCTGATCGCCGTATTTCGCGGCCATGTCTGCCTTGTTCAGGCCCTGCAGCGCGCCGTAGTGGCGCTCGTTCAGGCGCCAGTTCTTCACCACCGGCAGCCAGGTGCGGTCCATGGCGTCCAGCACGTACCAGAGCGTGTGGATGGCCCGCTTGAGCACGCTGGTGTAGGCGATGTCGAAGTCGTAGCCCTCGGCCTTGAGCAACTGACCGGCCGACATCGCCTGGCTCACGCCGGTGGGCGTGAGGTCCACGTCGGTCCAGCCGGTGAAGCGGTTCTCGAGGTTCCAGGTGGATTCGCCGTGGCGGATCAGGACGAGCTTGTACATGGCGCGAAGGGCAAGGAGGTTGGGGGAGCGGACCGGCAAAGCCCGTCATTCTAAAATCCCGGGCTTTGCAGATTCGCCAAGGTGCCACCGTGAGCTTTTTCATCGACAACTGGGTCCTCATCGCCGTCGCGTTCGCCTCCGGCGCCATGCTGGTCTGGCCCGCGGTCAAGGCCGGCGGCCGCGCGGGTACCCTCAACGCCAACGACGTGGTGATGCTCATCAACCGCGAGAAGGCGGTGGTGGTCGATGTGTCCGATGCCAAGGAGTTCGAGGCCGGTCACATCATCGGCGCGAAGAACCTGCCGCTGGACGAGCTGGAGGCCAAGCTGCCCGGCGCGGTGAAGAACAAGGGGTTGCCGCTGGTGCTGGTGTGCCCGAACGGCGCGCGTGCCAACCGTGGCGTGGCGGTGGCGAAGAAGCTGGGCTACGAGAAGGCGCAATCCCTGACCGGCGGCATGGGTGCCTGGCGCGCCGCCAGCCTGCCCGTGGAAAAAACCTGATCATCGGGCGTTCGGGTTCCACGGGTTTGCGCATGTCCTCCAGCAAAGTCACCATCTACTCCAGCGACTACTGCCCCTACTGCCACCGTGCCAAGGCGCTGTTGCAGGCGCGCGGCGTGACCGACTACGAAGAGATCGTGGTCGACGGCAGGCCCGAGTTGCGCTCGCGCATGACCGAGCTCACCGGTCGCACCAGCGTGCCGCAGATCTTCATCGGCGACACCCATGTGGGTGGCTGCGATGACCTGCATGCGCTGGACGCGCGTGGCGGCCTGGCACCCCTGCTGCAGGCGGCCTGACGCCCGACATGGCCGCGCCAGCCGCGGCTGACATAATCGAAGGCTGTGCCCGCTGAGGGAACATCCCCGGCGGGCTTTCGCATTCCCGACACCCGAGAGACACCATGGCCGACAACGACACCCCCGTCTTCCAGATCCAGCGCATCTACCTCAAGGAGGCCTCGCTGGAGCAGCCCAACTCGCCGGCCATCCTGCTCGAGCAGGAGCAGCCCACGGTGGACATCCAGCTCGGCGTCGATGCCCAGCCCGTGGCCGATGGTGTGTACGAGGTGCGCGTGGCGGCCACCGTGACGACCAAGATCAAGGACCGCACGGTGTTCCTGGTCGAGTGCAAGCAGGCTGGCATCTTCGAGATCCGCAACCTCCCGCAGGACCAGATGGGCCCGATCATGGGCATCGCCTGCCCGCAGATCGTCTACCCCTACCTGCGCGGCAACGTGGCCGACATCATCCAGCGCGGTGGTTTCCCGCCCGTGCATCTGGCCGAGATCAACTTCCAGGCCATGTACGAGCAGCAGCAGGCGCAGGAAAGCGCTGACGCGCCGCGCATCATCACCTGAGCGAGCCCATGACAGCCGCGCCCCCGCCGCGCACCCTGGTGCTGGGCGCCGGCGCCTGGGGCACCGCGCTGGCCATCGGCGCGGCCCGCCACGGGGCGGCGCGCGTGACGCTCTGGGCCCGCGACGCCGGCCAGGCGCGCGACATCCAGGCGCGTCGCGAGAACACCCGCTACCTCCCCGGTCATGCCCTGCCGGACACGCTGGACGTGGCCGGCGGTGATGCCCGCGCGCTGACGGCCGATGCCGGTCTCGTCATCATCGCCACGCCCATGGCAGCGCTGCGCGAGTGGCTCACCGCATTGGCGGCCCTGCCGGTGCCGGTGGCCTGGCTGTGCAAGGGCTTCGAGCGCGCTCGCGCCGCCGACCAGCCCGGCCTGCTCGGTCATGAGATCGCGGCCGAGGTGGCGCCCACGCTGCACACCGGTGTGCTCAGTGGCCCCAGCTTCGCGCAGGAAGTGGCGCGCGGCCAGCCCACCGCGCTGGTGGCCGCCAGCGCCCATGCGGGCGTGCGCGACGCCCTCGTCGCGGCCTTTCACGGCCCCACGCTGCGGGTGTATGCCAACGACGACGTGGCCGGTGTCGAGGTGGGCGGTGCGGTGAAAAACGTGCTGGCCATTGCCACCGGCCTGTGCGACGGCCTTGGCCTGGGCCTGAACGCGCGCGCCGCGCTCATCACGCGCGGCCTGGCCGAGATCACCCGCCTGGGCGTGGCGCTCGGCGCACGGCCCGAGACCTTCATGGGCCTCTCTGGCCTGGGCGACCTGGTGCTCACCGCCACCGGCGACCTGTCGCGCAACCGCCAGATCGGCCTGTTGCTGGCGCGCGGACAGACGCTGGCACAGGCGGTGGCTTCCCTGGGCCACGTGGCCGAGGGCGTGTACAGCGCACAAACGGTGGCGCAGCGCGCCCGCTTGCTCGGCGTGGACATGCCCATCACCGAGGCGGTGGTGGCGCTGCTGGAAGGCAGGCTGCAACCCGCGCAGGCGGTGGTCGAACTCATGGGGCGCGACCCCAAGCGCGAAAGCGCCTGAACCAGGCACGGCTCGCACGAGCGCGGCCGGCGCTGGCGCCGCAGCGGACGGTCAGATCTCCAGGTTGTCGATGAGGCGGGTCTTGCCCAGCCAGGCGGCGCCCAGCACGACGAGCGCATCGCCGGGCTGTGGCGGCTGCAGGTCTTCGCGGCGGCGCACACACAGGTAGTCGGGCTTCCAGCCGCGCGCAGCCAGGCCCTGCATCGCGCGCGCTTCCAGCGCCGGCAAGTGGCGCTGCAGGTCATCGGCTGCGGCCAGGGCATCGCGCCCGAGCGCGCGCAGCGCCAGCGAGAGTTGCACCGCTTCAGCGCGTTCGGCCTCGCTCAGGTAGCCGTTGCGCGAACTCAGTGCCAGCCCGTCGGGCGCGCGCTCGGTGGGGCCGGCCACGATGTCGATCGGCAGCGCAAACTGCCTGACCATGCGCCGGATCACCATGAGCTGCTGGTAGTCCTTCTGCCCGAACACGGCCGTGCGCCGGCCCTTGGCCTCCGCGAAGGCGATCTGGAACAGCTTCATGACCACCGTGCACACGCCCGTGAAGAAGCCGGGGCGGAAGTGGCCTTCGAGAATGTCGGCCAGGTCGGGCGGGGGCAGCACCTTGAAGCCTTGCGGTTCGGGGTACATGTCGCGCTCGCTCGGCGCAAAGACCACGTCGCAGCCCGCGGCCGCGAGCTTTTCGCAGTCGGCCTGGAGCGTGCGCGGGTAGGTGTCGAAATCCTCGTGCGGCGCGAACTGCAGTCGGTTGACGAAGATGCTCGCCACCGTCACGTCGCCCAGCGGGCGCGCGGCCTTCACCAGGGCCAGGTGTCCGGCGTGCAGGTTGCCCATGGTGGGCACGAGGGCGGGCGCATTGAAGGGCCGCAGCGCCGCCCGCAGGTCGGCGATGGTGTGGACGACTTGCATGGTCACCAGGCGTGCAGGGAATCGTCGGGAAAGCTGCCGTTCTTCACGGCCGCCACGTAAGCGGCCATGGCCTCACGAACCGAGCTCGCGCCGTCCATGAAGTTGCGCACGAACTTCGGGTTCTTGCCGAGGTTGATGCCCAGCATGTCGTGCATCACCAGCACCTGGCCGGCCGTGCCCTTGCCGGCGCCGATGCCGATGGTGTGGCAGCGCGGCAGTTGTTGCGTGATCTCGGTCGCCAGTGCGGCGGGCACCATCTCCAGCACCAGCATGGTGGCGCCGGCGTCCTGCAGTTCGAGCGCGTGGCGCTTGAGCGTGAGGGCGGCCGTGTCGTCGCGGCCCTGCACGCGGTATCCGCCGAGCGCGTGCACCGTCTGGGGCGTGAGACCCAGGTGGGCGCAGACGGGAATGCCGCGTTCGACCAGGAAGCGCACCACCTCGGCCGTCCAGCCACCGCCTTCGAGCTTGATCATGTGCGCGCCCGCGTGCACCAGTTGCGCCGCGCTGCGCATCGCTTGTTCCTTCGACTCGTGGTAGCTGCCAAAGGGCAGGTCGCCCAGCAGCCAGGCCGTGCCCTGCACGCGGCGAAGGCCGCGCGCCACGCTCTCCACGTGGTAGGCCATGGTTTCCAGCGTGACGCCGGCGGTGCTGGCCAGGCCCTGGCACACCATGCCGAGCGAGTCGCCCACCAGAATGCACTCGACGCCCGCCGCGTCGGCCACCGCCGCGAAGGTGGCGTCGTACGCGGTGAGCATGGTGATCTTCTCGCCGCGCTCGCGCAGCTCGGCCAGACGCGGCAGGCTCACGGGTTTGCGCGCGGGCAGCGGCGATGCCGACGGCAGCGTGCCGTAGGGCGTGGCGGGGGTGGGGTTGCTCATGTCGGAGACCGGCAAATGCCGGGCGGTGAACGAGAATGGCGGACTATAGTGCATCGCACCATTCGGGCGCCTCTCAAGCGCCCTGTTCTCCACGATGAAACACCTCTCCGAATTCGACGCCAACGACCTCGCCGCCCTGGCCGCGCAGGAGGTGGCGCGCGCCCTGGCCGAAGACGTGGCCACCGGTGACCTGACGGCCGCGCTGATCGACCCGCAGCGCCCGGCGCGCGCGCGCATCCTCGCGCGCGAAAGCGCCGTGATCTGTGGCACTCCGTGGGTGAACGCTGCCGTGCACGCGCTCGATCCGCAGGCCACGCTCACCTGGCACGTGGCCGAGGGTGCGCGCTGCCAGCCCGGGCAGACCGTGCTCACCATCGAAGGTCGCGCGCAGCCGCTGCTGTCGGCTGAGCGCACGGCGCTCAACTTCCTGCAACTGCTCTCGGCCGTGGCGACGGTGACCGCCACCTACGTCGCCGCCGTGGCGGGCACGCGCGCAGCCATCGTGGACACGCGAAAGACGCTGCCCGGCCTGCGGCTGGCACAGAAGTACGCGGTCAAGACCGGGGGGGGCGTGAACCACCGCATCGGCCTGTTCGACGCCGTGCTGATCAAGGAGAACCACATCGCCGCCGCAGGCGGCGTGGCGCAGGTGCTGCAGCGCGTGCGCGAGACGGCGCCGGCGGCGCGTTTCGTGGAGATCGAGGTCGAAACGCTGGCGCAACTGGACGAAGCCCTGGCCAGCGGCGCCACCATGGTGCTGCTCGACAACATGGACCTGCCCACGCTGCGCGAGGCGGTGCGCCGCAACGCGGGCCGCGCCATCCTGGAGATCTCGGGTGGTGTGAATCTGTCCACCGTGCGGGCCCTTGCAGAAACCGGGGTGGACCGCATCTCCATCGGTGCCCTGACCAAGGACGTCAAGGCAATTGATTTTTCCATGCGCTTCGAAGCGCTGTGAGGTGACACCATGAGCCAGGCCGCAGACATCATCGACGTCGAATACGAACAGCCCGCCTGCCCCACGCAGCACGCCTGGGCACGGGTGCCGGTCGAGCCCGGGCCGAAGCAGCGCGCCGAGCTCATGGAGAAGATCAAGCGGCTGCTCAAGGAGCGCAATGCGGTCATGGTGTCGCACTACTACGTGCACCCGGACCTGCAGGACCTCGCCATCGAGACCGGCGGCATCGTGAGCGATTCGCTGGAGATGGCCCGCTTCGGCCGGGACCACCCGGCCACCACGCTGGTGGTCTCGGGCGTGCGCTTCATGGGCGAGACGGCCAAGATCCTGAGCCCCGAGAAGACCGTGCTCATGCCCGATCTCGATGCGACCTGCTCGCTTGACCTCGGCTGCCCGATCGAGCAGTTCAGCGCCTTCTGCGACGCCAACCCCGACCGCACGGTGGTGGTCTACGCGAACACCAGCGCGGCGGTGAAGGCGCGCAGCGACTGGCTCGTCACGAGCAGCTGTGCGCTGGACATCGTGCGTGCGCTCAAGGACAAGGGTCACAAGATCCTGTGGGCGCCCGACAAGCACCTGGGTGCCTACATCCAGCGCGAGACGGGCGCCGACAT
This sequence comes from Hydrogenophaga intermedia, assembly GCF_023715105.1. Classification (GTDB taxonomy): domain Bacteria; phylum Pseudomonadota; class Gammaproteobacteria; order Burkholderiales; family Burkholderiaceae_C; genus Hydrogenophaga; species Hydrogenophaga intermedia_A. Next base: position 124,719 of record NZ_JAMBNO010000009.1, read on the forward strand.
GCTGATGTGGAACGGCTCGTGCATCGTGCACGACGAGTTCAAGGCCTTCGAGCTGGCCGAGCTCAAGAAGCAGCACCCGCAGGCCAAGGTGCTGGTGCACCCCGAAAGCCCGGCTGACGTGATCGCGCTGGCCGATGCGGTGGGGTCCACCTCAGGCATCCTCAAGGCCGCGCGCGAGTTCGACGCGCCCGAGTACATCGTGGCCACCGACAAGGGCATGATGCACATGCTGCGCCAGCAGAACCCGGGCAAGCTCTTCATCGAGGCACCCACCGCGGGCAACAGCGCCACCTGCAAGAGCTGCGCGCACTGCCCCTGGATGGCCATGAACGGCCTGGCCGGCGTGGCCGCGGTGCTCGAAACCGGGCGCAACCAGATCCATGTCGACCCCGCGCTGATCCCGCGCGCGCGCCTGCCGATCGACCGCATGCTGGCCTTCACCGCCGCGCACAAGGCAGGGCACGACGCAGGCGCCCTGGTGCCCGACATCGGCGCCGCGTGATCAGCGCCCGGGCGGTACCAGGATGGTCGGCTTGGCTTGCGGCAGCATGTCCGGGTAGTCCAGGCTGAAGTGCAGGCCACGGCTTTCGTGGCGCAGCATGGCCGACATCACGATCAGGTCGGCCACTTGCACCAGGTTGCGAAGCTCCAGCAGGTCGCGCGTGACGTGGAATTGCGCGTAGAACTCCTGGATCTCGCGCTGCAGCAGGGTGATGCGGTGCGCCGCGCGCTCCAGCCGCTTGTTGGTGCGCACGATGCCCACGTAGTCCCACATGAAGCGGCGCAGCTCGTCCCAGTTGTGCGAGATCACCACCATCTCGTCGGCATCGGTCACGCGGCTGTCGTCCCACTCGGGCAGCGCGGGTGGGGCGCCCAGCGGTGCGCTGCGGATGGCACCCACGGCGGCCTGCGCAAACACCATGCATTCCACGAGTGAATTGCTCGCCAGCCGGTTGGCGCCGTGCAGGCCGGTGCAGGTGGTCTCACCCACCGCGTACAGGCCGCCGATCTCGGTGCGGCCATCGAGGTCGGTCACCACGCCGCCGCAGGTGTAGTGCGCGGCCGGCACCACGGGAATCGGCTCCTTCGTGATGTCGATGCCCAGCTCCGCGCAGCGCGCCAGGATGTTGGGGAAGTGCTCGCGCAGGAACTCGGGGCTCTGGTGCGAGATGTCCAGGTGCACGCAGTCCAGGCCGTGCTTCTTCATTTCGTAGTCGATCGCGCGCGCCACCACATCGCGCGGCGCGAGTTCGGCGCGCGGGTCGTGGTCGGGCATGAAGCGGTGGCCGCCCAGGTCACCCAGGTGCGGCGGCAGCTTGAGGATGCCGCCCTCACCGCGCACCGCCTCGGTGATGAGAAAGCTCTTGGCGTGCGGGTGGTAGAGGCAGGTGGGGTGGAACTGGATGAACTCCATGTTCGCCACCTGGCAGCCCGCGCGCCAGGCCGCGGCGATGCCATCGCCGGTGGCGGTGTCGGGGTTGGTGGTATAGAGGTAGACCTTGCCCGCGCCGCCCGTGGCCAGCACGGTGTGTCGCGCGGTGAAGGTGACCACCTCGTCGCGCACGGTGTCGAGCACGTAGGCGCCGAAACAGCGGTGCCCGCTGCCCGAGCCCGGCACACGGCGGTCGGTGATGAGGTCCACCAGCATGTGGTGCTCGAACACCGTGATGCCGGGCGTGTCTTTCACGCGCTGTACCAACGTGGCCTGCACGGCAGCGCCGGTGGCGTCGGCCGCGTGCACGATGCGACGGTGGCTGTGGCCGCCTTCGCGCGTGAGGTGCAGCTCGCCGGCTTCGGTGGAAAAGGGAACGCCCAGCTCTTGCAGCCAGGCGATCGCTGCGGGCGCGTTCTTGACGGTGAACTCGGTCGCCTCACGGTCGCTCAGGCCGGCACCGGCCACCAGCGTGTCCTCTACGTGTGACGCGTAACTGTCGCCTTCGGCCAGCACGGCCGCGATGCCGCCTTGCGCCCAGTTGCTGGAGCCGTCGAGCAGGGCGCGTTTGGTGATCACGGCCACGCGGTGCGTGGCCGACAGGTGCAGCGCGGTGGTCAGTCCGGCCAGGCCGCTGCCGATCACCAGCACGTCGAATTCTTGGGTCATGGGGCGGGTATGGGTTGGCGGCGCGGCCCCGGCGGCTCAGGCGGCCGTGGTGTACGCCAGGCGCACGTAGATCGGTGCGAAGGCCTCGGCCTGGGTCAGCTCGATCAGGGTTTCCTTGGCCAGCTCGAGCATGGCGATGAAGGTGACGACCAGCACCGGCTGGCCCTTGCTCACGTCGAACAGCTCACCGAATTCGACGAACTGGCGACCCTGCAGCTTGCGCAGCACGATACTCATGTGCTCGCGCACCGAGAGTTCCTCGCGGCTGATCTTGTGGTGCTGCACCAGCTTTGCGCGCTTGAGGATGTCGCGCCAGGCGCTTTGCAGGTCCAGTGCATTGACGTCAGGAAAGCGCGGCACCAGGGCCTGCTCCACATAGACCTGCGCGCGCAGGAAGTCGCGTCCATACTGTGGCACTTCAGAGAGGCGCTGCGCGGCGAGCTTCATCTGTTCGTACTCGAGCAGTCGGCGCACCAGCTCGGCGCGCGGGTCTTCGGCTTCTTCGCCCTCGGCCGTCTTCTTGGGCGGCAGCAGCATGCGCGACTTGATCTCGATCAGCATCGCGGCCATCAGCAGGTACTCGGCCGCGAGTTCGAGGTTGCTGGCGCGGATCTCCTCGACATAGGCGAGGTACTGGCGCGTCACGCCGGCCATCGGGATGTCGAGGATGTTGAAGTTCTGCTTGCGGATCAGGTAAAGCAGCAGGTCCAGCGGGCCCTCGAAGGCTTCGAGGAAGACGCGCAGCGCGTCGGGCGGGATGTACAGGTCCTGCGGGAGTTTGAACAGCGGCTCGCCATACAGCCGCGCGAGCGCGACGCCGTCCACCACGTTGGGCAGCACCTCGTCCAGGCCTTGCGGGGCCTCGTCGAGGATCGGCGCCGGCTCGTTGCTCACTTCAAGCCGGGCTCGGTCTGGTAGACGTAGGGCTTCTGCGCCACGCGGGCGGCCTCTGCCTGGGCAGCGAGTTCGCGGTCGATCTGCTTGTCCCACAGCAGCGCGCGGCCCTGGCGCTGCGCCTGCTCCAGCCCGGGGCGGCTGGCCTTGAGCTGGTCGATGAACTCGGTGGCTTCGGAGCGGTAGTCGGGGCGGCGAAAGAACGACATGGCGTGGCTTATCCGGGGCGGGAAACCGGCCATTTTACCGGCCAGCCCCGTTCGCGCCGGCCAGTCGGTCGGCAAAGCCAGAACGCTGCATCAGCGAGGCCGGCTGGGGTTGCAGGCCGGTGATCTGCATCCGCCCGCCGCGGCGCTGCACCGCCTTGTGCAATTGCTCCAGCGCGTCCAGCCCGGTGGTGTCGAGCGAAACCATCATGTGGGCATCCAGCACCAGGTGCACCGGGCCGGGCGCGCCTTGCACGGCGTCGATCATTGGGTCGATCTTCGTGACCGCACCGAAGAACAGCGAGCCGTAGAGGCGCCAGGTTTGCTGACCTTCGGCACTGCCCACCGGCTCGACGCGAAAGATGTCCTGCTGGCGGCGCACGAACAGCACCACCGCCAGCACCAGGCCCAGCTCCACCGCCACCGTGAGGTCGAACACGATGGTGACGGCGAAGGTGCTCAGCAGCATGAGCCGGTAGTGGTTGCTGAAATGCTTCAGGCGCGCGAACTCGCGCCACTCACCCATGTTCCAGGCCACGAACAGCAGCACCCCGGCCAGCACCGCGAGCGGGATGTGAAAGGCCAGCGGCGCCGCCGCCAGCACCACCAGGGCGAGCGTGGCCGAATGCACCAGGCCCGCGATGGGCGAGGTGGCCCCGGCGCGGATGTTGGTGACCGTGCGCGCGATGGTGCCGGTGACCGGCATGCCGCCAAAGAACGGCACCACCGCATTGGCCACGCCTTGCGCCATGAGTTCCTGGTTGGGGTCGTGCTTGGGCGTGTCGGAGAGCTGATCGGCCACCCGCGCGCACAGCAGCGACTCCACCGCGCCCAGCAGCGCGATGGTGAGCGTGGGCGTGACCAGCAGGCGCACGGTTTCCCACGAAAAGTCGGGCAGCACGAAGGCCGGCAGGCCCTGCGGAATGCCGCCGAAACGCGTGCCGATGGTCTCCACCGGCCATTGCATGGCCCAGGCCAGCAGCGAGAGCGTGACCAGGGCGATCACCGGGCCCGGGATACGCGAGGTGGCGCGCAGCGCGCCCGGTACCTCCAGCGCCTCGATGCGCCGGCGAAAGCGCGAATCGGCGGCCCACAACCGCGGCCAGATGAACAGGCCGAGCACACAAAGCAGGCCCAGCAGCAGCGCCCACGGATTCCAGCTCTGTGCGTGCGTGGCCAGGGTGTGCATCTGGCCGAAGAAGCTCGCCGGCATCTTCTCCACCTGCAGGCCCAGCAGATCGCGCAACTGCGACAGACCGATCAGCACCGCGATGCCGTTGGTGAAGCCGATCACCACGCTCACGGGCACGTAGCGCACCAGCGCGCCGAGCTTGAACAGGCCCAGCAAGAACAGCAGCACGCCCGCGCTGGCGGTGGCGATCAGCAGGTTGGCCAGGCCATAGCGCTCGACGATGCCGTAGACGATCACGATGAAGGCGCCCGCGGGGCCGGCGATCTGTACCGAGGTGCCACCCAGCGCGGACACCAGCAGCCCGCCGATGATGGCCGTCCACAGGCCGGCCTGTGGCGGCAGCCCGCTGGCGATGGCGAACGCCATGGCCAGGGGCAGCGCCACGATGCCCACCGTGAGGCCGGCCCCCACGTCGCGCCCCAGGCGGGCGCGGTCGTAGTCGCGCAGGTCCGCCATCAAACGGGGGCGGAACGACGCCAGCGGGGGCAGATTGGCCATGGAGCGATGTTACCGATGGCTACGCAAGCCGCCGCGTCACGGCCTACACTGCGCGGCCCGAGCCTGATGGAGAGCGTCGCATGACCCGACCCGACACGACCAGCGCCTGGTGGCGCCTGGGCCGCCTGATCACCGCCGCCCTGGCCGCGGTGGGGTTCGTCGGCGCCTGTGACCTGCAGAACATCGCCGAGCTGGAGCCTGGCGTTTCCACCGACGCCGATGTGCGCGAGAAGTTCGGCCCGCCCGAGGCGGTGTGGGAGGGTGCCGACGGCGCCCAGATCTACGAGTACAACCGCCAGCCCGAGGGTGTGGTGAACTACATGATCACCGTCGGTGCCGACGGCGTGCTGGTGAAGGTGTCGCAGGTGCTCACCGAAGAGAACTTCGCCCAGGTGCAGCCCGGCATGGCGATGGAGCAGGTGCGCCGCCTGCTCGGCAAGCCGCGCAGGGTGCAGACCTTTGCCCTCAACGGTGAAACCAGCCAGGACTGGCGCTTCCAGCCCAAGGGCCAGACCGAGCCGATGATCTTCAGCGTCGCCTACGACCGCGACTTGCGCGTCATTCGCTCGGGCATCATGCCCGACCCGGACCTGCAGCGACGCTGATCAGCGCACCCGCATGCCCGGCTTCGCGCCGACCGTCGGTTCGAGCACGTAGATGCCCGGCTCGGCTTTCTCGTCGGCGTGGCTCGCCGCCAGCACCATGCCTTCGCTCACGCCGAACTTCATCTTGCGCGGCGCCAGGTTGGCCACCAGCACCGTGAGCTTGCCCTTGAGCTGTTCGGGCTGGTAGGCGCTGGCGATGCCGCTGAAGACGTTGCGCGTTTTCCCCTCGCCCACGTCGAGCGTCAGGCGCAGCAGCTTGGTGGAGCCCTCCACGCGCTCGCATTCCACGATCTGCGCGATGCGCAGGTCGATCTTCGCGAAGTCGTCGATGGTGATGGTCTCGGCGATGGCCTCGCCACCGGGCAGCGGTGCGGCTTCCACCGGCGCCGGCGGCGGCTCGAACAGGGCGTCGAGCTGCTTCACGTCCACGCGCTGCATGAGGTGCTGGTAGGGGTTGATGGCGTGGCCCGGGCCGAGCAGGCCGGCGGCATCGGCCCAGCGCAGCGGCTTGACCTGAAGGAAGGCCTCGACCTGCGTTGCCAGTGCGGGCAGCACCGGCTTGAGGTAGAGCGTGAGCAGGCGGAAGGCTTCGATGCAGGTGCTGCACACGTCGTGCAGGCGCGCGTCCTGACCTTCCTGCTTCGCGAGCTCCCAAGGCTTGTTCTGGTCCACGTAGGCGTTCACCTGGTCGGCCAGCGCCATGATCTCGCGCAACGCCTTGCCGTACTCGCGGCTGTCGAACAGGGCAGCCACCCCATCGGCGCGTGCCTGCAACGCCTGCAGCAGCGTGGCGCCGTCGGCCGATGCCGTGCCCAGTCGGCCGCCAAAGCGCTTGGCAATGAAGCCGGCGGCTCGGCTGGCGATGTTGATGAACTTGCCCACGAGGTCGCTGTTGACCCGCAGCATGAAATCCTCGCGGTTGAAGTCGATGTCTTCGTTGCGCGGCGAGAGCTTGGCGGCCAGGTAGTAGCGCAGCCACTCCGGGTTCATGCCCAGGCTGAGGTACTTCAGCGGGTCCAGCCCGGTGCCGCGGCTCTTGCTCATCTTCTCGCCGTTGTTGACGGTGAGAAAGCCGTGCACGAACACGGCGTTGGGTGTCTTGCGGCCACTGAAGTGCAGCATGGCCGGCCAGAACAGCGTGTGGAAGGTGATGATGTCCTTGCCGATGAAGTGGATCTGCTCGGTGTGCGGGTCGGCCATGAAGGCGTCGTAGTCGATGCCTTGCTTGCCCAGCCAGTTCTTGAGCGAGGCCAGGTAGCCCACCGGCGCGTCCAGCCACACGTAGAAGTACTTGCCCGGTGCGTCGGGGATCTCAATGCCGAAGTAGGGCGCGTCGCGCGAGATGTCCCAGTCGCCGAGCTTGGTGTTGCCGTGTTCGTCGGGCGCGATCCACTCGCTGATCTTGTTGAGCACCTCGGGCTGCACCGCGCCACTGTGGGTCCAGTCCTTCAGGAAATCCAGGCAGCGCGGATCGGAGAGCTTGAAGAAGAAGTGCTCGGAGTTTTTCAGCACCGGCTTGGCGCCCGAGAGCGCCGAGTAGGGGTTGATCAGGTCGGTGGGGCTGTAGACCTTGCCGCAAACCTCGCAGTTGTCGCCGTACTGGTCCTTGGCGTGGCAGTTGGGGCACTCGCCCTTGATGAAGCGGTCGGGCAGGAACATGTTCTTCTCAGGGTCGAAGAACTGTTCGATGGTGCGGGTCTCGATCAGGCCGTTGGCCTTGAGGTCTTTGTAGATCTGCTGCGCGAGCTCGTGGTTCTCGGGCGCGTCGGTGCTGTGCCAGTTGTCAAAGCCGATGTGAAAGCCGTCAAGGTAGGGCTTGCGGCCGGCGGCGATGTCGGCCACGAACTGCTGCGGCGTCTTGCCCGCCTTGTCGGCCGCGATCATGATCGGCGCGCCGTGGGCGTCGTCGGCACAGACGAAGTGCACCTCGTGCCCCTGCATGCGCTGGAACCGCACCCAGATGTCGGCCTGGATGTATTCCATGATGTGGCCGATGTGGAAGTGGCCGTTGGCGTAGGGCAGGGCGGTGGTGACGAACAGGCGGCGCGGGCTCATGGCGGGGCTTTCTTCTGGGGAATCGGGGATTTTAGGGACTCGGCGGTTTGCTCTGGCGTTCTCCGGCCGCGCCGGGCCTTGGCGACCGGGGTGTCCGATTCCGCTCATGTCCCCCGGATCGGGCTTGTAGCCCGATCCTCCTCCTTTACTTCGCTCCATCGGACACCCCGATCACCAAGGCCCTCGTGGACGCTCGTTGCTGGCGTGCCCGGCTGCCGCTTCAGCGCGCGGGTGTGGGGTGCTTCACGCAGCGGCATAAAGGAGGAGGACCGCGCAGCGGTCCGGGGGACAGCCGCGGAGTGAAGTACCCCGCGACCGCGAGCAGGCGAGGTCTTCGAGTGAAATACGGCGCGGGCCAGCCAACAAGTCCGTACTCCCCCTGTGTGAATCACGTCCCGGGAGCCCGGACGGTAGACTTGCCGCCGCCGCAGAGCAACGCCCGGCCCCCGCTGGCCGCGCGCAGACCCCACTTTCCCCTGGAGCCATTTCCCCATGTCCGTCGATCAACAGGCGCTGATGCAGGCGCTGCAAGCCGTGCAGGACCCGAACACCGGGCGCGATTTCGTCACCACCAAGGCGCTCAGGAACCTGCAGGTGCACGACGGCGACGTGTCGTTCGACGTCGAGCTCGGCTACCCCGCCAAGAGCCAGATGCCCGCGCTGCGCAAGGCGCTGATCGCGGCCGCCCGCTCCGTGCCGGGCGTGGAAAACGTGTCGGTGAACCTCGCCACCAAGGTCATCCCGCACGCCGTGCAGCGCGGCGTGCAACTCATGCCCAACGTCAAGAACATCATCGCCGTGGCCTCGGGCAAGGGCGGCGTGGGCAAAAGCACCACCGCCGTCAACCTGGCCCTGGCCCTGGCCGCCGAGGGCGCCAAGGTGGGCGTGCTCGACGCCGACATCTATGGCCCGAGCCAGCCCATGATGCTCGGCATCGAAGGCAGGCCCGAGAGCGCCGACGGCCAGACCATGGAGCCGCTGGAAAACTACGGCATCCAGTGCATCTCGATCGGTTTCCTGATCGACCGCGACGAGGCCATGATCTGGCGCGGCCCGATGGCCACGCAGGCGCTGGAGCAGCTGCTGCGCCAGACCAACTGGAAGGATCTCGACTACCTCATCGTCGACATGCCTCCCGGCACCGGCGACATCCAGCTCACGCTGTCGCAGCGCGTGCCGCTCACCGGTGCGGTGATCGTCACCACGCCGCAGGACATTGCATTGCTCGACGCGCGCAAGGGCATCAAGATGTTCGAGAAGGTGGGCGTGCCCATTCTGGGCATCGTGGAAAACATGGCCGTGCACGTGTGTGAGAAATGCGGTCACGTCGAGCACATCTTCGGCGCCGATGGCGGCAAGAACATGGCCGCCGAGTACGGCATGGACTACCTGGGCGCACTGCCGCTGAACATGAGCATCCGCGTGCAGGCCGACAGCGGCATGCCCACCGTGGTGGCCGACCCCGACGGCGAGATCGCTGGCCTGTACAAGGGCGTGGCGCGTCAGGTGGCGATCAAGATCGCGGCCAAGGCCAAGGACTTCTCGTCCAAGTTCCCGAGCATCAAGATCTCGAAAGAGACCTGACGCACGCCCTGCGGGTTGGTGTTTCCCCCGGGGTGGGAATACCGCCGCGGGGGTATGGGCCGCGGCGGCGGATTGCGGTGTCATCGGTGCTTCACCGAAGGAGCGCACCGCGATGCAGCACCGGAACCACCACATCCAGCGCATGTCGCGCGCCGACCTGGGCCTGGCCCTGCAATGGGCCGACCAGGAGGGCTGGAACCCCGGCCGGCAGGACACCGACATCTTCCACCCCATCGATGTCCGCGGCCATTTCATGGCGCGTGTGGACGACGAGCCCGTGGCCTCGGTGAGCGGGTTGCGCTACAGCGTGAGCTACGGCTTCCTCGGCCTGTACATCGTGCGCCCGCCCTGGCGCGGGCGCGGCCTGGGTCTGGCGGTGTGGAATGCGGCGCTCGACCACCTCAAGGGCTGCGTCGTGGGGCTCGATGGTGTGGTCGAGCAGCAATCCAACTACCGGCGCAGCGGGTTCGACCTCGCGTGGCACAACCGACGCTACCAGGCCACCGGGCGTTCGCCGCGTCCGCGCGATCCGCACATCGTCAAGCTCACCGGTTTGCCGTTTTCAACCCTGGCGACCTACGACCGCGCCTTTCATCCCGAGCCGCGCCCGGTGTTCCTGCAGGCCTGGATCCAGCAACGCCATGGCATGGCCCTGGGCTGGCTGCAGGACGGCCGTCTGCGCGGCTATGGCGTGGTGCGCGCCTGCACCCACGGACACAAGATCGGCCCGCTGTGCGCCGACACACCCGAGATCGCCGACGCGCTGCTCGATGCCTTGCTGGGCTGCGTGGTGCTGCGCGAACCGGTCTGGCTGGACGTTCCCGAGCCCAACCGCGAGGCCATTGCCCTGGCCGAGCGCCATGGCATGGTGGCGGGGTTTCCCACCGCCCGCATGTACCGCGGCCCGGCGCCGCACATCGACCTCGCGCGCCAGTACGCGCTCACGGCGCTCGAGATCGGCTAGCAGCGCCTGCCGTGCCTCAGCCGGCCGCCTTCTCGCGTTCGCGCAGCCGAAAGCGCTGGATCTTGCCGGTCGCGGTCTTGGGCAACTCGTCCAGGAACTCGATGAAGCGTGGGTACTTGTAGGGCGCCAGGCGCTCTTTCACGAAGGCCTGCAGGTCGGCCGCGCTGGCCTGCTGGCCAGGCTTGAGCACCACGTACGCCTTCGTCTTGGTCAGGCCGTCGTTGTCTTCCTTGCCGATGACCGCGGCCTCCAGCACCGCGGGGTGCTGCACCAGCGTGGCCTCCACCTCGAACGGGCTCACATAGATGCCGCTGACCTTGAGCATGTCGTCGTTGCGACCGGCGTAGGTGTAGGTGCCGTCGGCGTTGCGCAGGTACTTGTCACCGCTCTTGGTCCAGCCGCCCTGGAACGTGTCACGGCTCTTGGCGCGGTTGTTCCAGTACAGCAGCGCCGCGCTCGGGCCCTGGATGTAGAGGTCGCCGATCTCGCCGTCCGGTACCGGCTGCCCGTCCTCGCCACGCAGTTCCACCGCGTAGCCGGGCACCGGAAAACCGGTGGTGCCGTAGCGCACTTTGCCCGGCACGTTGGACAGGAAGATGTGCAGCATCTCGGTGGAGCCGATGCCGTCGATGATCTCGACGCCGAAATGACGCGTCCAGCGCTCGCCGATGTCTTGCGGTAGGGCTTCGCCGGCCGAGGAGCACAGGCGCAGCGCGACCGCTTTGCGGGGCGGCAGTTCGGGGCTGGCGAGCATGCCGCCGTAGCCGGTGGGTGCGCCGCAGAAGATGGTGGGCTGGTGCTCGGTCAGGCGCTTGAACACCGCCTGCGGCGTCGGCCGCTCGGCCATCAGCACCACGCTGGCGCCCACGCTGAGCGGAAAGCTCAGCGCGTTGCCCAGTCCGTAAGCAAAGAACAGCTTGGCGGCCGAGAACACGGTGTCGCTCTCGCGCATCCGCAGCACGCCGCGGCCGTAGAGCTCGGCCGTCCAGTACAGGTTGCCCTGCGTGTGCACCGTGCCCTTGGGTGCGCCGGTGGAGCCGCTGGAGTAGAGCCAGAACGCGGGCTCGTCGGCGTGGGTGTCCGCCGCTTCTGCGGGTGAAGCACCCTGAAGAAGCGCGTCGAACGCCTGGGCCCCGGCCGGCAGGGCGCTGCCGCGCGAGACGATCAGGTGCTTCACCTCATGGCCGCCCAGCGCCATGGCCTCCTGCAGCGTGGGCAGCAAGGCGCCCGAGGCGATGACGGCCTGCGCGCGGCTGTCGCCCAGCATGTAGGCGACGTCCTTGGCCGGCAGCAGGGTGTTGATGGCGACCGGCACCACGCCCGCGTGCAGCGCGCCGAGGAAGGCCACCACCCAGTCGCTGCTGTCGTGCGCGAACAGCAGCACGCGTTCTTCGCGACGCAGGCCCAGGCTTCGAAGCGCGCCGCTGAAGCGCGCCACCGCATCGGCGAGTTCGCCGTAGCTCAGGCGGCCCTGATCGTCGATCAGGGCCGCCTTGCCTGCCCGCGCGGCGTTGCGTTCGATCAGGTGACGTGCGAAGTTGAAGCGTGCCGGCGGTGCGGCCACATCGGGCTGGCTCATGGGGTGTCTCCTCTTTGGGGGCGTGTTGTGTCAGAGGCTCAGGGTTGTCGCCTGATTGGCCAGCGCGTCCAGCGCGCCAGTGTGTGCCTGCACCGCACTGCGGCGGTGGTAGAAGTTGAGCGCGCGCAAGCCGCCGAGCTCCTCGCCGCCGCCCGCGCGGCCGGGGCCGCCGTGTTGCGAGTGCGGCATCACGTTGCCGTGGCCGGTCTGGGATTGCGCCACCTCGGGCGAGATGGCGTGCACGCGGCCGTGGCTGTCGGCCAGTTCCAGCGCGGCTCGGGCGGTGAAGGCCGCGTCGGCGCTGTAGACCGACGCCACGAGCGAGCCTTGGCCGCGGCGGATCAGCTCGAAGGCCTGGGCCTCGTTGTCGTAGGGCATGAGCGTGGCCACCGGGCCGAACACCTCGACCTCGTGCAGCACGCGCGCAGCCACCGGGTCGGTGGTGCCCAGCAACACCGGCTGCGCGCAGGCGGCCACCGCAGCGTCCGCGTCCACCAGCGCCTGGGTGCGACCGTCGTACAGGGGCGTGGCTTCGCTCAGCAGTTGCGCCAGGCCCTCGCGCACGCTGTTGAACTGCGCGCGGCTCACCAGCGCGCCCATGCGCACCGCTTCGTTGCGCGGGTTGCCCACGGTCGTTTTCGCCAGCTTGGCGCCGATGGCTTCGGCCGCAGCGTCGTACAGCGCGCGCGGCACGAAGGCGCGGCGGATCGCGGTGCATTTCTGCCCGCTCTTGACCGTCATCTCACGCACCACCTCGGCCACGAAGAGCTTGAACGCTTCGCTGTCGGCGGTGGCCGACGGGTCGAGCAGGGCGCTGTTGAGACTGTCGGCCTCGATGTTCACGCGCACCGAGCGTTGCGCCACCGCCGCATGGCTGCGGATCACGGCCGCGGTTTCGGCCGAGCCGGTGAAAGACAGCACGTCGAACGGCGTGAGCGCGTCGAGCAGGCCGGCGGAGGAGCCGCAGATCACCGACAGGGCGCCCGCGGGCAGCACGCCGGCTTCGACCACGTCCTGCACCATGCGCTGCGTGAGCCAGGCGGTCGGCGTGCCGGGCTTGACCACGACCGGCACGCCTGACAGCAACGCGGGCGCGGCCTTTTCCCACAGACCCCAGCTCGGGAAGTTGAAGGCGTTGATGAACAATGCTAGGCCGCGCGTGGGCGTGAGGATGTGCTGGCTCTGGAAGCCCTCGTCCTTGCCCAGTCGGATGCGACCGCCGTCAAGCAGCACAAGGGCGTCTCCTAGCTTTTCGCCCCATTTCGCGTACTGGCCTAGCGTGAAGATGCCGCCGTCGATGTCGACCGCCGAATCGCGCGTGACGGTGCCCGAGTTGGCGGTGGCGATCGCGTAGTAGTCGTCGCGCTTGGCCTGCAGCACCTGCACCACCGCAGCCAGGAGGCGGGCGCGTTCACGGTAGCTGAGCGCACGCAGCGCGGCGCCACCTTGTTCGCGCGCAAAGCGGAAGGCGCTCGCCACATCAAGCCCCTCGCGGCTCACACGCACGAGTTCGGTGCCCAGCACCGGATCGAACAACGGGGTGCCGGCGCCCTGGCCGGTTTGGGCCTTTCCGGCAACGATGTTGGGCAATAGAGGGGTCTGTGTCATGTCTGGGGCTGGTGTGTGGGCCGGCTTGGCGATAAAGTGCACTATCTTGCGTGCGGCAGAACCTGCATTAAAGTGCATGTTGCGCCGTTTGGCAAGCCCGACAACCCAAGTCCCGCCCACCATGGACGCCGACGTCAGTACCGCCATCTCCTCACACCCCGCTCCCCACGAGGACGAGGCCCGCCATCCCTTCCTGCTGGCGCTCGGCGAGCGCGTGCGCACCCTGCGCTCGCGCCGTGGCATGACGCGCAAGGCGGTGGCGCTGGCGGCCGACGTGTCCGAACGCCATCTCGCCAACCTCGAATACGGCACCGGCAACGCGTCCATCCTGGTGCTGCTGCAGGTGGCCGATGCCCTGCATTGCCCGTTGGCCGAACTGATCGGTGATGTGAGCACAAGCTCACCGGAATGGCTGCTGATTCGCGAGATGCTGGCCGGGCGCTCCGAGGCCGAATTGCGCCGCGTGCGCGTGGCCATCGGCGGTGCGCTGGGGCAGGGCCAGGCCGACACCGACGCCGCGCGCCGCACCCGCATCGCGCTCATCGGCCTGCGCGGCGCGGGCAAGTCGACGCTGGGCCAGCGGCTCGCCGACGACCTGGGCTACGCCTTCATCGAACTCAGCCGCGAGATCGAGAAGTTCGCCGGCTGCAGCATCGACGAAATCCACAACCTCTACGGCACGCCGGCCTACCGCCGCTACGAGCGCCGCGCGCTGGAAGAAACGATCCAGATCTACCCCGAGGTGGTGATCGCCACGCCCGGTGGGCTGGTGTCGGATGCCGCCAATTTCAACCTGCTGCTCGCGCACTGCACCACCGTGTGGCTGCAGGCCGACCCGGCCGACCACATGGGCCGTGTCGCGGCGCAGGGCGACATGCGGCCCATGGCCGCCAGCCGCGAGGCCATGGAAGACTTGAAGCGCATCCTCGCGGGCCGTTCGGCCTTCTATTCCAAGGCTGAACTGCACTTCAACACCAGCGCCTACGACGGCGTCGACGAGGCCTTCGCCGCCTTGCGTCAGCAGGTGCGGTCCTTGGTCGACACCTGATCTTCATCCGACCGGCGGTGAAAACATGCACAAAAGTGCATTGACGCCGCCTCATGGCATGCAATATTATTCCGGTCACGCTGACGACATCGGCATTTCTCTGCCGCTGTCGCCCCCGCCCCCTGAGGAGACCGTCATGAGCCAGCCCGCATCCGTCGACTACCGCACCGACCCCAGCCAATACCGTCACTGGAAACTCAGCGTCGATGGCCCCATCGCCACGCTCGCCGTGAACATCGACGAGGACGGCGGCATCCGCCCCGGCTACAAGCTCAAGCTCAACAGCTACGACCTGGGCGTGGACATCGAGCTGCACGACGCGCTCAACCGCATCCGCTTCGAGCACCCGCAGGTGCGCACCGTGGTCGTCACCAGCCTGAAGGACCGCGTGTTCTGCTCGGGCGCCAACATCTTCATGCTCGGCCTCTCCAGCCACGCCTGGAAGGTGAACTTCTGCAAATTCACCAACGAGACGCGCAACGGCATCGAGGATTCCTCGAAGCACAGCGGCCTGAAGTTCATCGCCGCGCTGAATGGCGCGTGCGCCGGCGGCGGCTACGAACTGGCCCTGGCCTGCGACGAAATCGTGCTGGTGGACGACCGCAGCAGCGCCGTGAGCCTGCCCGAGGTGCCGCTGCTGGGTGTGCTGCCCGGCACGGGTGGCCTCACCCGCGTGACCGACAAGCGCCACGTGCGCCATGACCTGGCCGACATCTTCTGCACCACCAGCGAAGGCGTGCGCGGCAAGAAGGCGGTGGAGTGGCGCCTGGTGGACTCGATCGCCAAGCCGCAGCAGTTCGCGGCCCACGTGCAGGAGCGCGCTGCCGCGCTGGCTGCCCAGAGCGACCGCCCGGCCGACGCGAAGGGCGTGGCGCTGCCGCGCGTGGCACGCACCGACAGCGCCGACGGCATCGAGTACGCCTTCGTCAACGTCGCCATTGACCGTAGCAAGCGCACCGCCACCCTGACGGTGAAGGCCCCCACCGGCGCGCAGCCTACCGACATCGCCGGCATTGAGGCCGCGGGCGCCGCGTGGTGGCCGCTGCAGATGGCGCGCGAACTCGACGACGCCATCCTGAACCTGCGCACCAATCAACTCGACATCGGCACCTGGTTGCTCAAGACCGAAGGCGACGCCGCCGCCGTGCTGGCCAGCGACGCTGCGCTGCTGCGCCATCAGGATCACTGGTTCGTGCGCGAGACCATCGGCCTGCTGCGTCGCACCTTCGCGCGCCTGGACGTTTCCTCGCGCAGCCTGTTCGCCCTCGTCGAGCCGGGCTCGTGCTTCGCCGGTTCGCTGGCTGAACTGGCCTTCTGTGCCGACCGCACCTACATGCTGGCGCTGCCCGACGACGCAGACAAGGCTCCGCGCATCACGCTCGGCGAGTTCAACCTCGGCCTTCTGCCGATGGTGAACGGCCAGTCGCGCCTGCAGCGCCGCTTCTATGAAGAAGCCGCGCCGATGGAAGCGGTGCGCGCCGCGGTGGGCAAGGCGCTCGACGCCGACGCCGCGCTCGCGCTCGGTCTCGTGACCTCCGCGCCCGACGACATCGACTGGGCCGACGAGGTGCGCATTGCGATTGAAGAGCGTGCTGCCATGTCCCCCGACGCGCTGACCGGCCTGGAGGCCAACCTGCGCTTCGCCCAGAAGGAAAACATGCTCACGCGCATCTTCGGCCGCCTCACCGCCTGGCAGAACTGGATCTTCATCCGCCCCAACGCCGTCGGCGACAAGGGCGCGCTCAAGGTCTACGGCAAGGGCGACAAGGCGATGTTCGACTTCAACCGCGTCTGATTCGAAACCGTTGTGCGGTGGGTTCTCCGGTGGAGCCAGCCGCAACCGCAGGACAGTCCACCGACAGGAAACCCGCAGGAGCACCGCGATGTCCACGATCAACTACAGCGAAAAGATCCCCAACAACGTCAACCTCTCCGAAGACCGCACGCTGCAGCGCGCGCTGGAGCACTGGCAGCCCAACTACCTGCAGTGGTGGCAGGACATGGGCCCCGAGGGTTCGCAGAACTTCGACGTCTACCTGCGCACTGCCGTCAGCGTGGACCCGCAGGGCTGGGCGCAGTTCGGCCACGTGAAGATGCCCGACTACCGCTGGGGCATCTTCCTCAACCCCGGTGATGCCGACCGCAAGATCCACTTCGGTGACCACATGGGCGAAGCCGCCTGGCAAGACGTGCCCGGCGAGCACCGTGCCAACCTGCGCCGCATCATCGTGACGCAAGGCGACACCGAGCCCGCGTCGGTGGAGCAGCAGCGTCACCTGGGCCTGACCGCGCCCAGCCAGTACGACCTGCGCAACCTGTTCCAGGTGAACGTGGAGGAGGGCCGCCACCTCTGGGCCATGGTGTACCTGCTGCACAAGTACTTTGGCCGCGACGGCCGCGAAGAGGCCGAGGCCCTGCTCGAGCGCAACAGCGGTGACGCCGACAACCCACGCATCCTGGAAGCCTTCAACGAGAAGACGCCGGATTGGCTGAGCTTCTTCATGTTCACCTACTTCACCGACCGCGACGGCAAGTTCCAGCTCTGCGCACTGGCCGAGTCCGCCTTCGATCCGCTGGCCCGCACGACGAAGTTCATGCTGACCGAAGAAGCGCACCACATGTTCGTGGGCGAGTCCGGCGTGGGCCGTGTCATCACGCGCACCTGCCAGATGATGAACGAGCTCAAGACCGACGACCCGGGCAAGCTGCGCGCGGCCGGCGTGATCGATCTGCCCACCATCCAGCGCTACCTGAACTTCCACTACTCGGTCACCATCGACCTGTTCGGTGCCGACCAATCGAGCAACGCCGCCACCTTCTACAGCTCTGGCCTCAAGGGCCGTTACGAAGAAGGCAAGCGCAGCGACGACCACGTGCTCAAGGGCCAGACCTACAAGATCCTGGACGTGCAGGGCGGGCAACTGACCGAGAAGGAAGTGCCCATGCTCAACGCGCTCAACGAGGTGCTGCGCGATGACTACATCAAGGACTCGATGGCCGGCGTGGAGCGCTGGAACAAGCTGATCGAGAAGGCCGGCCTGCCGCACCGCCTGAAGGTGCCGCACAAGGCCTTCCACCGCAACATCGGCACCCTGGCGGGCGTGAAGGTGTCCCCCGATGGCCGCGTGGTCAGCGAGGCGGAATGGAACGCCAAGGTGGACGAATGGCTGCCGACCGCGGAAGATCGTGCCTTCGTGGCCTCCCTCATGGGCCGTGTGGTCGAGCCCGGCAAATTCGCCAACTGGATCGCGCCGCCGGTGATGGGGATCAATCGCCAACCCGTGGATTTCGAGTACGTCCGTTTCGGCTGATCTTTCTCATGAATGCGCCCGTTGAACTCGCTGTCATCCAGCAACACCTGATCGACCCGGAGATATGCATCCGGTGCAACACCTGCGAGGCGACCTGCCCCGTGGGGGCGATCACGCACGACGCGAACAACTACGTCGTCGATGCGGACAAGTGCAACCTGTGCATGGCCTGCGTGCCCCCGTGCCCCACGGGGTCGATCGACAACTGGCGCACGATGCCCAAGGTGCGCGCCTACTCCATCGAGGAACAGTTCGGCTGGGAATCGCTGCCGGCCGAGTTGCCCCCCGAGGAGCTGGCCGCCGCCGGGGCCGATGTGGCCGAGACCGGTCCGGCCGCAGCGCCCGCACCCGTCAGCGCGTCGCCCGCGGCCACGGAAGACAAGTTCGTTGCCACGCGCTATGGCGCCACGCTGCCGCCCTGGTCGGCCGCGCACGCCTACACCAACCTCTACGGCCCCAAGGCCGCGCAGAAGACCGTGACCGCCACCGTGGTGGGCAACCTGCGCGTCACCGAGGTCGGCACCGAGTACGACACGCACCACATCGTGCTCGACTTTGGCGCCATGCCTTTTCCCGTGCTGGAAGGCCAGAGCATTGGCGTGATCCCGCCAGGCACCGACGAGAAAGGGCGCGCCCACCATGCGCGTCAGTACAGCATCGCAAGCCCGCGCAACGGCGAGCGTCCTGGCCACAACAACCTCTCGCTCACCATCAAGCGCGTGCTGCAGGACCACCAGGGCCGCCCGGTGCGTGGTGTGGCGAGCAACTACATGTGCGACCTCAAGGTGGGCGACAAGGTCGAGGTGATCGGCCCGTTCGGCGCGAGCTTCCTCATGCCCAACCACCCGAAGAGCCACATCGTGATGATCTGCACCGGCACCGGCTCGGCGCCGATGCGGGCAATGACCGAGTGGCGCCGGCGCCTGCGCGCCTCCGGCAAGTTCGAGGGCGGCAAGCTGATGCTGTTCTTCGGTGCCCGCACGCAGCAGGAGTTGCCGTACTTCGGCCCGCTGCAAAGCCTGCCGAAGGACTTCATCGACAGCAACTTCGCTTTCAGCCGCACCCCGGGCCAACCGAAGAAATACGTGCAGGACGCCATGCGCGAGCGCGCTGCCGATCTTGCCGCGCTGCTGAAGGACCCGAACGCGTACTTCTATGTGTGCGGCCTCAAGAGCATGGAAGAGGGCGTGGTGCTGGCGCTGCGCGACATTGCCAGCGGCGCCGGGCTCGACTGGGAGGCCGTGGGTGCTGCACTGCAGCGAGAAGGCCGCCTGCACCTCGAGACGTACTGAGCCGGCGGGGCAAGCACGCGTTCGGCAGCGTGCGCCGGGGCGATGACGTACAGTCTCGCCTTGATATGCATGCTCACCATACGTCTGCCCCCGCGCGACAGCGGCCCGTGATCGAGGTCGATGTCGTGATGCGCCGCGAGCCGGTCAGCGGGCCCATGGCGCGCTGGCAGCCCTGGCGCTGGGTGCTGGCCGACGTGATGCTTCATGCGGCGCCCGAAGAGGCCGCGCTGCTCGATCCGGACGAAGCTCACGAACCCCAGGCGGTCGAGCCGATCGACGCTGCCCAAGCGCCTGCCGGTAGCAGCCACTGGCTCCACCCGCGCTTTCGCGTCGAACTGTTCCGCGACGATGCCGAAGGCTACTTCCTGAATCTCAACAGCCCGCAGCCTTGCTTCTGGGTCATGTGGCGGCTCGATGAATCGCGCCTGCTCGACGGTGAACCCGTGGCCGTGCCGCTGATCACGACGCTGAGTTACCACGACGCTGGCCGCTGGCTCGATGCCCAGGAGCGTGTGGATCAGGTGCCCGCGCCCGCCGAGGTGGTGGACTGGATGCGCGCTTTCGTCGACGCGACCTATGTGCCCGAGCCCAAGCGGCGCAAGCGTCCCGAGAGCTTCCGGCCGCTGACGGACCGTTTCGGCCAGCCGGTGCGCATCAGCACGGAGAAGCGATGAGCACCGACGAAGGCAATTTCTTCTCGCGCTGGTCGCGTCGCAAGGAGGCGGTGCGCAGCGGCCAGGCGCTGCCGCCTGAACCCGCTGTGGTACCTGCACCTGCGCCGGCCGCAGTGGCCCCTGCCAGCTTGCCCGCAACGTCCGCGCCCCGTGCCGAACCCGAAGAGGCCAAGGCTCCCGCGCCCACGCTGGACGACGTCGCACAGCTCACGCCCGAGTCCGATTTCCGCCGCTTCGTGGCGAAGGACGTGCCCGGTGACGTGCGCAACGCCGCGGTGAAGAAGCTGTTCGCCGACCCGCACTTCAACGTGATGGACGGTCTGGACGTCTACATCGACGACTACAGCAAGCCCAGCCCGCTGTCCAAGGCCGAGCTGGCCATGATGGTGGGCGCAAAATTCCTCAAGCTCGTCGACGACCCGGACGAGAAGAAAACCACCGAGGCCACCGCGCCTTCGGCCCCCACAGACGGCGGACCCACCGCCGCCACCCCCGGCCCCGAGACGGCCGAACCGACCCCGCCCCACGATGACCACGTTGATCTGCAACTGCAACCAGACCATGACCCTGGACGCGAAAGCCCTGGGCCAGGCGCTGGATGAGGACCTGACCACTCACACCACGCTGTGCCGGCGCGACGCGCCGGCCTTCCAGCGAGCCACCCGCAGCAGCGACGAACTGGTGGTGGCCTGCACCCAGGAAAGCCGCTTGTTCAACGAACTGAGCGAGCAGACCGAAGGCGCTGTCGCAATCGACGTTCGCCCCATCAAGTTCGTCAACCTGCGCGAGACCGGCGGCTGGGGCCGCGAGGGCCGTGCCGCCACGCCCAAGATGGCCGCGCTGCTGGCCGCGGCGCGCCTGCCCGAGCCCGAGCCGGTGCCCACCGTCACCTACAAGAGCGCCGGTCGCACCCTCATCGTCGGCCCGCTCGACGCGGCCGAGCGCCTGGCTGCCCGTGTGGCCGACGTGCTCGACGTGACCGTGCTGGCCCAGGGCGGACGCGGCCAGCAGGCGCGCACCTGGCCGGTGGTGAGCGGGCAGGCCGTGGCGGTCACTGGCTGGCTCGGTGCCTTCGACGTCAGCTGGGACAGCGCCAACCCGATCGACCTGGACCTGTGCACCCGCTGCAATGCCTGTGTGGCCGCGTGCCCCGAAGGTGCCATCGGCCTCGACTACCAGATCGACCTGGACAAGTGCAAGAGCCACCGCGACTGCGTGAAGGCTTGCGAGGCGGTGGGTGCGATCAACTTCCAGCGCGACCCCCAGTCGCACCGCGAACGCTTCGACATCGTGGTCGACCTGCGGGCACAGCCCGCGTTCACGCAGCACGCCCACCCGCAAGGCTACTTCCACCTGCCCGAGGGCGTGAACAGCGATGCCGGCATCGACGCGGTGACGCGCCTGCGCGAGCTCGTGGGCGAGTTCGAGAAGCCGAAGTTCTTCGTCTACAAGCAAAAGCTCTGCGCGCACGGCCGCAACGAGACCGTGGGTTGCGATGCCTGCGTGCAGGTGTGTTCGGCGCTGGCCATCCGCAGCGAGGTCGAGCGCCAGCAGATCGCGGTGAACCCCAATCTGTGCGTGGGCTGCGGCGCCTGCACCACGGTGTGCCCGACCGGCGCGCTGAGCTACGCTTACCCGCGCGCCAGCGAGCAGGGCGTGAAACTGCGCACCGTGCTGGCCACCTACGCCAAGGCCGGCGGGCAGGACGCCGCCCTGCTGCTGCACAGCCAGGGGGCGGGCAGCGAGCTGATCAACGCGCTCGGTCGCGAAGCCATGCTGCGGCCCAAGGCCGTCAAGGGCGTGCCGGCGCGGGTGATTCCGCTGCCGCTGTGGCACACCGCCTCGCTCGGGCTCGATGTGTGGCTCAGCGCATTTGCGTACGGTGCGTCTCAGGTGTGGGTGCTGATGACCGACGAGGAGGCACCGCAGTACGAGGCCGCGCTGCGCGAGCAAATGGCGGTGGCGCAGGCCATCGTCAACGGCCTGGGCTACAGCGGCACGCATTTCCGCTTGATCCGCACCACCGACGTCGCGACACTGGACACCCAGCTCGCGTCGCCGCCGGCGCAGGGCGTCAAGCGCCGCGCCAGTTTTGCGCTGCAAGCCGAAAAGCGCGCCACGCTCGAGCTGGCCATCGACCACCTGCTGCAGGACAGCGCCACGCTCAACCGCACCGCGCAGGCCGTTGCCTTGCCCGCGCCGGCCCTGTTCGGCGCCGTCAACGTCAACAAGGACAGCTGCACGCTGTGTCTGAGCTGCGTGAGCGCCTGCCCGGCCAATGCGCTCCTCGACAACGCTGAACGCCCGCAACTGCGCTTTGTCGAGAAGAACTGCGTGCAATGCGGCCTGTGCGCCACCACCTGCCCGGAAGACGCTATCACGCTGGAGCCGCGCCTGTTGCTCACCGAGCAACGCAAGCAGCCGCGCGTGCTCAACGAGGCCCAGCCCTACGCCTGCATTCGCTGCGGCAAACCCTTCGGCACGCTCAAAGGCGTGGAAGTGATGCTCGCCAAGCTCTCGGGCCACGCCATGTTCCAGGGCGAGGCGCTGGAGCGCCTCAAGATGTGCGGCGACTGCCGTGTCGTGGACATCTACTCCAATCCGGGCGAGGCCCGCATCACCGACGTTTGAAGGCTGTTGTCATGATGGAACGCATCCCTGTCTCGTCGACACTGGACGAGGAAACCGCGCGAGCCGAGGTCTATGGCCTGCTCGCGGCCCTGTACTACGCACCGCCTGCGCCCGAACTGCTGAGCCAGTTGCGCGTGGCCGCCACCGAAGCGCCCGCCGCCGGCGCCTTCCTGGAAGAACCCTGGCGCGCCGTGGTGGCTGCAGCGCGCGAGCGCAGCGACGCGCAGATCGCCGACGAATACGACGCGCTGTTCGGCGGTGTCGGCAAGCCCGAGATCTTCCTGTTCGGTTCGCACTACCTCAGCGGCTTCCTCAACGAAAAACCCCTGGCCCGCCTTCGCAGCGACCTGGCCGAGCTTGGCCTCGCGCGCGATGAAGCCATGCCCGAGACCGAGGACCACGTGGCCTACGTGTGCGAGGTCATGCGCTATCTCATCGCCGGCGACGACGTGGAGATCGCCAACCTCACGCGCCAGCGTGCGTTCTTCAGTGCCCATGTGCAGCCGTGGGTACCGCAGCTGTGCGAAACCATTGCTGGCCACCCCAAGGCCGGTTTCTACGCCGCGCTGGCGGCTTTCACCAACGCCTTCATCGGCGTCGAGGCCCAGGGCTTCGACATGCTGGTGTGAACCGGGGCGGGGATATGGCCAAGGGTTACTGGGTTGCGCACGTCGATGTGGACGACGTCGAACGCTACAAGGACTACATCGCCGCCAACGCGGAGCCATTTCGCGCCCATGGCGCACGGTTCGTGGTGCGCGGCGGGCGCTTCACCTGCGTGGAGGGCAACAGCCGCAGCCGCCACGTGGTGATCGAGTTCCCTTCCTACGAGCAGGCCCTGGCCTGCTACCACTCGCCGGCCTATCAGGCCGCGGTGGCACTGCGCGCGCCGGTGTCGGTGGCCGACATCGTGGTCATCGAAGGCTACGACGGCCCGCAACCCTGAATCACTGCGCGCCGGGGCGGCCGTTGCCGGTGGCTGCCGCTTGCGGTGCCTGGGGTTCGGTATACAGATTGACCGTCAGCACCGCGCCGTGCGCCCCGTCGCTGCGATTGGCGGCGCTGATGTGCCCGCCGTAGCGCTCCACCAGGCCCTGGCTGATCCAAAGGCCCAGGCCGTTGCCGTCGTTCTTGGTGGTGAAGAAAGGGCGAAATAGTCGCTCCAGTGCCGCCGGGGGAAAGCCCGAGCCGCTGTCGATCACCTGCAATTCGGCGCCGGCCTCGTTGTCGCGCGTGCCCAGGCGCAGCGTGCCGCCTTCGGGCATGGCCTGAATGGCGTTGATGAGCAGGTTGATGATGACCTGCTGCAACTCCTGGCGGTTGATGCCGACGCGGTGCGTCGCGCGCAGATCGCGCTCGATGGTGATGCCGGTCTTGGCGAGCAGGTGGCTCACCAGCACCAGACAGTCTTCCACCGTGCGGTTGAGGTCCAGTGCATCGACGTAGCCCGCGTATTCCGTGGGCCGCGCGTACTGCAGCAACTGCGTCACGATGATGCGCATGCGCTCGATCTGTTGATCCAGCAGCGCCAGTTCGCCGCGGACCGCGTCGGCGCGCGGGCCCAGCGTGTCGCGCATCAGGTCCAGGTTGCCCTGCATCACCGCAATGGGGTTGTTGATTTCGTGCGCGATGCTGGCCGTGAGCTGGCCGATGGCGGCGAGTTTCTCGCTCTTGACGAGCTGCTCTTGCGCCAGCTTGAGCGAGGCGTTGCTGGCCTGCAGTTCCTGGGTGCGCTCGGCCACCTTGCGGTCGAGCTCGTCGGCCCATCGTTGCAGCGCCGCGGTCTTGTCGTCGATCACGTCGAGCAACTGATCCAGGTGGCCCGCCAGCGCCCCGAGTTCGTCACGGGCCTGCAGCTCGCCAACGCGCGCGGTGCTGTCGCCCAGCTCGACGCACTGCATCGTCAGGTTCATTTGCTGCACCGGCTCGAAGATGCTGCGTGCCCAGCGCAGCGAGAACCAGGCCGATGCGGCCATCACGCCACCGAAGATCAGTCCGATGAGCGCGAGCATGGCGTAGCGCATCAGGCGAAACGGCGCCTCGGTGAAACCGACGTAGAGCATGCCGATGCGTTGCCCGTGCACATCGGTGAGTGGCTCGTAGGCCGAGACGTACCAGTCGTTGACGACGAAGGCCAGGTCGAGCCAGGTGCGGCCCTCGCCCAGGACCGTGTTGCGCACCGCCTGCGACACCCGTGTGCCGATGGCGCGACGGTCCTGGAACAGGCGCACGTTGGTGGTGATGCGAACGTCCTCGAGGAACAGTGTGGCCGTGCCCTGGCTGTCGAACGGCAGCGATCCTGCGGGATAAACGATGCGGTTGATGTGGTCGATGAAGTCCAGGTTCTGGTTGAGCAGCAGGCCACCACTGAGCACGCCCAGACGACGGCCCTGGGCGTCGATCACCGGCAGCGTTGCTTGCGCCACCATGGCGCGATCTTCCGTTTCACGCTTGGTTGGGGCGGCGTTGCGTGTGGGCACCAGGGCGATGCTGGTGCGCGATGCCAGGTGCGGGACGACGGCGCGCAAGGCCTCGTTGTCGAGCAGCAGCAGCCGTGCCTTGGCCCGCTCGCGCTGCGTCTGCACCGACTCGGCCAGCACCGGGGGCAGGCGCTGTTGTCCGGCACGCTGGTCCTCCACGCTCAAGCCGGGCGGGGCGCCGCGCGCCATGGGCCGGCCCGCCGTGTCGTACAGCACCAGGAAGTCCAGGCCCAGGCGTTCGCGCTCGGCCGCGAGATGTGCCGAGAGTTGCGCTCGCGCCTCGGGCGTGCCGGGGCGCAATGCATCGGCCAGCGCGCGCGAATCGGCCACACCCAGCGTGCCCGAGCCGACCTCGATCAGCACCTGATCGAAGTAGCCCTGTGCCACCGCCAGATCACTGCGCACCTTGGTGATCAGCAACCGGTCGTAGGCCTGGTTGCTCCAGATGGCCAGCGCCAGCACCAGCAGCGGGAACGCCACCAGCAGCGGCAGCAACGCCATCGCCAGCAGCTTGTTGCGCACCGAGGTGGCCAGCCACCGTGGGGTGCGCCAGCCGATCAAGCCTGGCCCCACTCGGCCACGCGCCGTTCCAGCGTGCGACGCGACACCCCGAGCAGTTGTGCTGCACGCGTCTTGTCGCCATGCACCGAGTCGAGCACCGAGAGGATGTGCATCTTCTCCAGCGAATGCAGGTCGATCGGGCGGCCTTCGGGCAGGGCCTGGGGCGTACCGGGGTAGAGCGCCGACACGTTGAGGCTGCCGAGGATGAGCGAGCGCTCGATCAGGTTGCGAAGTTCACGCACGTTGCCCGGCCAGCCGTACTGCTGCAGGAATGCCATCTCCTCGCCGCTGATGCTCAAAGGGTCGGCACCGAGCGCGGGCGCAAGTTGCGCCATGAAGTGAGCCACCAGCGCGGGGATGTCTTCCTTGTGTTCGCGCAGCGGCGGCAGCGTGAGCTCCACCACCTGCAAACGGAAATACAGGTCCTTGCGGAAGCGCCCGGCGGCAACCTCGGCGCTGAGTTCCCGGTTGGTGGCGGCCACGATGCGCAGGTTCACCGGCACCAGCTGTTCGCTGCCCACCGGGCGGATCTTCAGGTCCTCGAGAGCGCGCAGCAGGGTGGCCTGGATCGGCAGCGGAAGTTCGGCCACCTCGTCCAGGAAGAGCGTGCCGCCCTGCGCGTAGTGAAACAGGCCGTCGCGCGCGCGCGTGGCGCCGGCGAAGGCACCTTTGGCGTGGCCGAACAGTTCGCTCTCGATGAACTCGGGAGACATGGCCGCGCAGTTGACCGGCACGAACGGCCCGCCGGCGCGTGCACTGCGCGCGTGCAGTTCGCGCGCCACGAGCTCCTTGCCGGTGCCCGACTCACCCTGCAACAGGACCGTGCTGTCCACGGCGGCCACGCGTTCCAGCGACGCGCGCAACGCGCGCAGGGCCGGCGATTCGCCGACCAGCGCCGCGCGGTTCATCGGTGCGTGTGCCACGGTGCGACGCAGCACGAAGTTCTCGCGTCGAAGCCGCGCGCGCTCGTGGCACTGCTTGATCGCATTGAGGATCTGCGGCACGCGAAACGGCTTGAGGATGAAATCCGAGGCGCCCGCGCGCAGGGCCTCGATCGCCGTGTCCAGGTCGGCAAAGGCGGTGATCAGGATCACTTCGCCGCTGTAGCCCTGTTCACGCAGTTCCTTGAGCCATTCGACCCCGCTCTTGCCCGGCAGGGAGATGTCCAGCACCACCAGGTCGACCCGGTGGCCGCGCAGCCACTCGGCACCGTCCTCGGCGCTGGTGGCACTCATCACGAAGCGGCAGCGCGGCGCCAGCGTCTTGACCAGGAAGTTGAGCATGCCCTGCTCGTCATCCACCACCAGGATGGACCAGTCGGGCCAGCCCTCGAGCGTGCGTTCGGGGCCGGAAGGGGTCGGTGCGTTGTTGTCCACCGACGGCATTCTAGGAAGGAGGCTGATCGATTCACTCGGGCATTGGCGCAATCCCGACGCTGCGTGTGGGTCGACACAGACCGCAAGGGCGCGACAAGTTGTCGCAGAAGCGTCCGACAGACTGGCGCGGCAAAGCGATTTCGTAGACCAAAGTTCTGCGGGTTAGCCCGCGGTTTCGATGTCCACCGCCAGTTGCTTGAGAGCGGTTCTCATCGTCATGGTTGGCATGGTTCTGGCTATCAAAAGCGGAGCGCGGGCCCATTGGTCGGGGGTGGCCTGCATGGTCATGGCATGCTGCTCCGCAGCGAAGTTCACTGAGGGCGACGAGCGGTTGCACGTGTACCGCGCGCGCAGTAGATTCGGTCTTATGCAAAGAGCCCACACGTGGTGTGTGCGGGTCTTGTGCAGCCTTGGAGACACGAATGAAAGACGCCCCCCGATCCGGCGACCAGCCCACCCGCCTGAGCCGCCGCACCGTGTTCGCCGGCGCCACCACGGTGGGCGCGCTGGCCGCGGCGGCCGCCGTGCTGCCGCGCGTCGAATCGCAGGACACCGCCGCGACCCAGACCAAGCCAGCGCCCAAGCGCGGCGGCGGTTATGCCTTGAGCGACCACA
This sequence comes from Hydrogenophaga intermedia, assembly GCF_023715105.1. GTDB lineage: Bacteria > Pseudomonadota > Gammaproteobacteria > Burkholderiales > Burkholderiaceae_C > Hydrogenophaga > Hydrogenophaga intermedia_A. Next base: position 151,993 of record NZ_JAMBNO010000009.1, read on the forward strand.
TCAAGCATTACTACAGCACGGCCCGCATCTGATACATGCCGGCCTGACCGAAAAGAAGCGCCCCTCGAACCGTCCCGCCGGCCCGCGGGCACGCCCCTCAAGGCAAGCCTGAAGGCCTCCCAGGAGACACACCATGTTGCTGACCAAAAAATCCTCCCACGCCGGTGGCGGCGCCTCGCGCGCGCACACCGGGCTTGTTCATCACCTGCAGCGCGGGCTCTCTGCCGCACTGCCCACCATGGACCGCCGCGGCTTCCTGCGCCGCTCGGGCCTGGGCCTGGGTGTCGGCCTCGCCGCCACGCAACTCACGCTGGTGAAGAAGGCCAAGGCAGCCGAAGGCAAGTCGATCGACGGCACCGGCAAGATCGAGGTGCGCCGCACCGTCTGCACCCACTGCTCGGTGGGTTGCGCAACCGATGCCATCGTCGAGAACGGCGTGTGGGTGCGTCAGGAGCCGGTGTTCGATTCGCCGATCAACCTGGGTGCGCACTGCGCGAAGGGTGCCGCGCTGCGCGAGCACGGCCACGGCGAGTACCGCCTGCGCTACCCGATGAAGCTGGTCAACGGCAAGTACCAGCGCATCAGCTGGGACGAGGCCTACGACGGCATCGTCAAGAAGATGAAGGCACTGCGCGAGGCCAGCGGTCCCGACTCGGTGTACTTCGTCGGCTCGTCCAAGCACAACAACGAACAGGCGTACCTGATGCGCAAGTTCGTGAGCTTCTGGGGCACCAACAACTGCGACCACCAGGCACGCATCTGTCACTCCACCACGGTGGCCGGCGTGGCCAACACCTGGGGTTACGGCGCGATGACCAACTCGTACAACGACATGCAGAACAGCAAGTGCGCGTTGTACATCGGCTCCAACGCCGCCGAGGCGCATCCGGTCTCGATGCTGCACATGCTGCATGCGAAGGAGAACGGCTGCAAGATGATCGTGGTCGATCCGCGCTTCACCCGCACCGCGGCCAAGGCCGACGAGTTCGTGCGCATCCGCTCCGGCACCGACGTGCCTTTCCTGTTCGGCCTGCTGTACCACATCTTCAAGAACGGCTGGGAAGACAAGCGCTACATCAACGACCGTGTCTTCGGCATGGAGGCCGTCAAGGCCGACGTGATGGCCAAGTGGACACCGGACAAGGTGGAAGAGGCCTGCGGCGTCAAGGAAGAGCAGATGGCCCGCGTGGCCGAGATGATGGCCAAGAACCGGCCTTCCACGCTGGTGTGGTGCATGGGCCAGACGCAGCACTCCATCGGCAACGCCATGGTGCGTGCCTCGTGCATCGTGCAACTGGCGCTGGGCAACGTCGGCGTGAGCGGCGGTGGCGCGAACATCTTCCGTGGTCACGACAACGTGCAGGGCGCCACCGACGTGGGGCCGAACCCCGACTCGCTGCCCGGTTACTACGGCGTGGCCGCCGGCTCGTGGAGGCACTTCGCGGCCGCCTGGGGCGTTGACTACGACTGGATCAAGTCGCAGTACGCCGAAGGCATGATGGAGAAACCCGGCATCACGGTGTCGCGCTGGATCGACGGTGTGCTGGAGAAGAACGAGCTCATCGATCAGGGCCCGAACATCCGCGGCATGTTCTTCTGGGGCCATGCCCCGAACTCGCAGACGCGCGGTCTGGAGATGAAGAAGGCCATGGACGCGCTGGACCTGCTGGTGGTGATTGACCCGTACCCGTCGGCCACCGCGTCGATGGCGGCCATGCCGAGCGACAAGATCAATCCCGAGCGCGAGGTGTATCTGCTGCCCGCGGCCACCCAGTTCGAGACCAGCGGTTCATGCACCGCGTCCAACCGCTCGATCCAGTGGCGCGAGAAGGTGATCGACCCGCTGTGGGAGAGCCGCAGCGACCACATGATCATGCACGAGCTGGCCACCAAGCTCGGCTTCGGCGAGCAGCTCAGCAAGAACTACAAGATGCAGAAGATCAAGGGCCGCGACGAGCCGATGCCCGAGGACATCCTGCGCGAAATCAACCGCTCGGTCTGGACCATCGGATACACCGGTCAGAGCCCAGAGCGCCTGAAGGCCCACATGCGCCACATGGGAGCGTTCGATATCAAGACGCTCAAGGCCAAGGGCAAGATCGTCGACCAGGAGACTGGCTACGACATCAGCGGCGACTACTTCGGCCTGCCCTGGCCCTGCTTCGGCACGCCTGAGGTCAAGCACCCCGGCTCGCCCAACCTGTACGACACGTCCAAGCACGTGATGGACGGCGGCGGCAACTTCCGCGCCAACTTCGGCGTGGAGCGTGACGGCGTGAGCCTGCTGGCCGAGGACGGCTCGCACTCCGTGGGTGCCGAAATCACCACCGGCTACCCCGAGTTCGACCACCTGCTGCTGAAGAAACTGGGCTGGTGGGAAGACCTCAGCGCCGAGGAGCAGCAAAAGGCAGAGGGCAAGAACTGGAAGACCGACCCGACCGGGGCGATCATCCGCGTGGCCATGAAGCACGGCTGCCACCCCTTCGGCAACGCCAAGGCCCGCGCCGTGGTGTGGAACTTCCCCGACGCGATTCCGCAGCACCGCGAGCCGATCTATGGCACCCGCCCGGACCTGATCGCCAAGTACCCCAGCCACGACGACCAGAAGAACCGCTGGCGTCTGCCCATCCTCTACAAGTCGCTGCAGGCGAAAAACGTGGAGGACAAGATGCACGAGAAATTCCCGCTCATCCTGTCCTCCGGCCGCCTGGTCGAGTACGAGGGTGGTGGCGAGGAGACGCGCTCCAACCCCTGGCTGGCCGAACTGCAGCAGAACATGTTCGTCGAGATCAACCCGAAGTCGGCGGCCGAGCGCGGCATCCGCCAGGGCGAGCAGGTCTGGGTGACGACGCCGACCGGTGCGCGCATGAAGGTGATGGCCCTGGTGACCGAGCGTGTGGACGCCGAGCACGCCTGGATGCCGTTCCACTTCTCGGGGCACTGGCAGGGCACCGACATGAAGCCCTACTACCCGGACGGTGCGTTCCCCGTCGTTCGCGGCGAAGCCGTCAACACCGGCACCACCTACGGTTACGACATCGTGACGATGATGCAGGAAACCAAGACCACGATCTGCAACATCGAGAAGGCGTGAGGAGAAAACCATGGCACGAATGAAATTCATCTGTGACGCCGAGCGCTGCATCGAGTGCAACGGCTGCGTCACCGCCTGCAAGAACGAGCACGAGGTCCCCTGGGGCGTGAACCGCCGCCGCGTGATCACCCTCAACGACGGCGTCCCCGGCGAGAAATCGATCTCGGTGGCCTGCATGCACTGCAGCGATGCACCCTGCATGGCCGTCTGCCCGGTGAACTGCTTCTACCGCACCGACGAGGGTGTGGTGCTGCACGACAAGGACGTCTGCATCGGCTGCGGCTACTGCTCCTACGCCTGCCCCTTCGGCGCGCCCCAGTTCCCTTCGCAGGGCACCTTCGGTGTGCGCGGCAAGATGGACAAGTGCACCTTCTGCGCCGGCGGCCCCGAGGCCCACGGCAGCCAGAGCGAGTTCGAGAAGTACGGCCGCAACCGCTTGGCCGAAGGCAAGCTGCCCGCCTGCGCCGAGATGTGCTCGACCAAGGCGCTGCTCGCCGGTGACGGCGACGTGGTTGCCGACATCTTCCGCAACCGGGTCCTCACCCGCGGCAAGGGTGCCGAGGTGTGGGGTTGGGGCACCGCCTACGGCACCGCACAAGGACAGAAACCGTGATCAAGCGCCTGACCTACACCTCCCTCGCCGTGGCGGCGTTGCTGGGCCTGGCGGCCTGCGGCGACCAGCCCCAGGAAATGAACGCCAATGGCGTCAAGCAGGACAACGCGTCCTACCAGGGCGTGGCGCACGAGAGCCAGTACGTGCAGGCCGGCTGGAAGGCCGGCGACAAGACGAGCTGGGAACAGCAACTCAAGGCGCGTGCCCAGTACGGCCAGAACGATTACCAGCGCGTCGGCGCTCAGCCGAAGTAAAGGTCTGTCTATGCACATCAATACCTCGACGCGCTGGCGGGCCTTGCTGGCGGCCGCGGTGTTCGGTCTGAGTGCGACCTGGGCGCAAGCCCAGACGCTCAAGGTCGACCCCGCGGACGATCCGGCGCCGGCCCAAGGCCAGCAGGCGGCACCAGCCGCCCAGGGCGGCATCAAGAGCCAGAACATCTTCGAGATCCGGCCCGACGCCGACACGGCCCCGAACTACGCCGAGCAGAACAATGCCCAGCGTGGTCAGGTGCAACCGGGCAACAACGCGCCCATGTGGCGCGATGTGAGCAAGGGTGTGACCGGCCAGACGATGCTGCCGTATCCCGAGTACGGCAACCTGATCCAGGGCTTCGTGCAGTACCCCGGCTCCAGCCTGACCACCGCGGGTGAAGCCTGGCGCCAGGTGCGCAACAACTGGATCATCCCCTACGGTGGTTCGCTGCTGCTGATCGCGCTGGTTGCGCTGGCGCTGTTCTATTTCACCAAGGGAACCATCGAACTGCACGGCAAGGAGACGGGCCGCAAGATCGAGCGCTTCACCTACTTCGAGCGCGCCGCGCACTGGACGAACGCAATCGCCTTCGTCGCGCTGGCGATCTCGGGCATCGTGATGGCCTTCGGCAAGTTCTTCCTGCTGCCTGTCATGGGCAGCACGCTGTTCGGCTGGCTCTCGTACGCGCTGAAGAATCTGCACAACTTCGTCGGCCCGCTGTTCGTGGTGTCGCTCGTGGTGGTGTTCCTCGTCTTCGTGCGCGACAACATGCCGAGCAAGGAAGACGTGCAGTGGCTGCTCAAGGGCGGCGGTCTGTTCGGTGGCCAGGAGGTTCCTTCGCACCGCTTCAACGCGGGCGAGAAGGTGCTGTTCTGGGCGGGCGTGTTCCTGCTGGGCGCCCTGGTGGCCGGCTCCGGCGTGTTCCTCGACAAGATCGTGCCGGCGGTGGAGTACACCCGCGCCAACATGCAGGTCGCCCACATGATCCACGCCAGCGCTGCGGTGCTGATGATGGCCATGTTCATGGGTCACATCTACATGGGCACGCTGGGCATGCGCGGCGCCTACAGCGCCATGAAGACCGGCTACGTGGACGAGACCTGGGCCAAGGAACACCACGAGCTTTGGTATGACGACATCAAGGCGGGCAAGATTCCGGCGCAGCGTTCGGTGACCAAACCCGACGCCGCGGGCGCACCCGCCAAGGCCTGAGCCCGACAACGGAGACCACCGAATGAAAAAGCAACTGTTCCTTGCCGTTCTGACCGGGCTGGCGATCACCACCGCGCACGCCAAGCTGCCCGCGCCGGCACCCCTCACCCCCGAGGCTGCGGCCAAGGCCGAGGAAGCCAAGGCCAAGGCTGCACACGGTGCCAAGGTCGAGAACTTCAAGCTGTGCAAGTCCATGGAGAAGGCTGCTGCCAGCCACTTCAAGACCACGGCGGGTGCCGGCAAGCAGCCGTCGCCCAAGGCGGTGGCCTGCGCCGACCCCGGCCCGTTCGTCTACACGCCCGCTGCGCCCAAGTCCTGAGCCCACGCTGCGTACCCGTGAAGAGGCCCCACCCGGGGCCTCTTTTCTTGTGGCCTTGCCAGCAGGGCCTTCGCCCGCACCGCATACTTCGTCCATGAGCGCCGATTCCGCCACCCTCGCTGCACCCCCCGCCGTGCGCCGCCCACAGCTCACGCAGGCCAGCGCACCGCTCACGCAACGGGTGACGGTGATCGATGAGTTCGGTGCCGCCAGCGAGGTGCACATCCCCGCCGAGCGCGATCTCACCGTCTATGTCGACAAGCGGGAACTCGTCACGCTCATGACCCTGGGCGCGCACCCCGAGTGGTTGACCCTGGGCTACCTGCTCAACCAGCGTCTCATTGCCTCTGTCGATGAGGTCGAATCCGTCACGGTGGACTGGGACGTCAACGCCGTGAGCGTGAAGACCCGCGAGGGCATCCAGCGCATCGAGGAGCGCACGGCGCGCCGTGTCGTCACCACGGGTTGCGGCCAGGGCAGCGTGTTCGGCGGGTTGATGGACGAGATCGATGCCATCCGCCTGCCCGAGGGCGTGTTGCGCCAATCGCAGCTCTACGCCATCGTCAACGCCATCCGGCTCAAGGAGAGCACCTACAAATCCGCGGGTTCGGTGCACGCCTGCGCCCTGTTTCGCGGTACCGAGCTGGCGCTCTTCGTCGAGGACGTGGGCCGCCACAACGCGGTCGACACGATTGCTGGCTGGCTCAGCCTTCAGGACGATGCTGTGCGCGACAGCGGCGACATGCTCGACAAGGTCTTCTACACCACCGGGCGCCTCACCAGCGAGATGGTGATCAAGAGCGCACAGATGGGCGTGGCCGCGGTGATCTCGCGCAGCGGCATCACGCAGATGGGCCTGCAGGTGGCCGAGCGCGTGGGCCTTTGCGCGGTGGGGCGGGCCACCAACAAGCACTTCCTGTGCTACGCCAACCCGCAGCGGCTGGTGCTCGACGCGGTGCCGCCGCCATCGCCGCAACGGCCCTAAACTTGCGGCACGCGGGCGCCCGGTCGGCGCCCGTTCTGTTTTCTGCACCGAACATGAGCCGAGAAGTCCACGTCATCGCCCACCCCCTGGTCCAGCACAAGCTCACGCTGATGCGCCGCAAGGACACCAGCACCAAGAGCTTTCGCGAGCTGGTGCACGAACTCAGCGCGCTGCTGGCCTACGAACTCACGCGCGACATGCCCATGCAGGAGATCGACATCGAGACCCCGCTGGAGCCGATGAAATCGCGCGTGATCGACGGCAAGAAGATCGTGCTGGCCTCCATCCTGCGCGCCGGCAACGGCTTTCTCGACGGCATGCTGCAGGTGATTCCGGGCGCGCGCGTCGGTCACATCGGCCTGTACCGAGACCCGGCCACGCTCAAGGCGGTGGAGTACTACTTCAAGATGCCGCAGGACATGCACGAGCGCGACGTGATCGTGCTCGACCCGATGCTGGCCACCGGCAATTCGGCCGTGGCCGCGGTGGACCGGCTCAAGAAAACGAACCCGCGCTCGATCCGCTTCGTCTGCCTCGTCACCTGCCCCGAAGGCCTCAAGACCTTCCACGACGCCCATCCGGACGTGCCGGTGTACACCCCGGCGATCGACCGCGGCCTGAACGAGCACGGCTACATCGTGCCCGGCCTGGGCGACGCCGGCGACCGCATCTTCGGCACCAAATGAACGCGCCGCGCGCGGCGCGCTCCAAGCCCACCATGGCCGAACCTCCCACCGCAATGCCCATCCGTTTCTGGTCCCTGGGCTGGACCTCGCTCTGGCGCGACTGGCGTGCAGGCGAGCTGCGCCTGTTGGTGATCGCGGTCACGCTGGCGGTGGCCGCGCTCACGGCGGTGGGCTTCTTTGCCGATCGGCTGCAGGGCAGTCTGGCGCGCGACGCGCGTGCGCTCATCGGAGGCGACGCGGTGGTGGTGGCGGACAAGCCTCCCGCGGCTGCGTTCGGCGAGCGCGCCGACGAGCTGGGCCTGGCGCGCACGCTCTCGCTGAACTTTCCCACCATGGGCCGCGCATCCGAGGCCCAGGGCGGCAGCGCGCGTCTGGTGGCGCTCAAGGCCGTGGGCGACGGCTACCCCCTGCGCGGCAGTCTGCGCGTGGCCGACGGCCCCGACGCACCCGATGCCCCCACGCGCGAGGTGCCGGCGCGCGGCACCGCCTGGGTCGATGCGGCGCTGCTCGCGCAACTGGGGCTGCGCATGGGCCAGCCGCTGTTGCTGGGCGATTCGAGCTTCACCATCGCGCGCGTGCTCTCGTTCGAACCCGACCGCGGTGCCGGCTTCCTGGCCTTCGCGCCGCGCGTGATGATCCACAGCGATGACCTGCCTGCCACGGGCCTGGTGCAACCCGCCAGCCGCATCGTCTACCGCCTCGCCGTGGCCGGGCCCGACGCCCGCGTGGCCGAGTTCAGCCGCTGGGCGCAGCAGGTGGTCGATCGCCCCGACACCCGCGGCGTGCGGCTCGAATCGCTGCAGGGTGGGCAGCCGCAGATGGAGCAAACGCTCGCACGGGCCGAGAAATTCCTCAACCTCGTGGCCTTGCTGGCCGCGCTGCTGTGTGCGGTGGCGGTGGCCATTGCCGCGCGCGGCTTCGCGCAGCGCCACCTCGACGACTGCGCCATGCTGCGCGTGCTGGGCCTTTCCCAGGGCACCATGGCGCGTGCCTACACGCTGGAGTTCGCGCTTACCGGCCTGTTTGCCAGCGTGCTGGGTGTGGTCATGGGCTGGGCGGTGCACCACGTGTTCGTGCTCCTGCTGGCCGGCCTGGTGGAATCGAGCCTGCCCGCACCCACCATGGCGCCCGTGCTGCTGGGCCTGGGCATGGGCCTCACGCTCATGCTTGCCTTCGGCCTGCCGCCGGTGCTGCAGCTGGCCAAGGTGCCGCCGCTGCGGGTGATCCGTCGCGACGTCGGTCAGGTCAAGCCCGCCACGCTGGCAGTGCTGGGCCTGGGCATGACGGGCTTTGCCGCGCTGCTGCTCGCGGCCAGCCACGACCTCGTGCTCGGTGGCATTGCGGTCGGGGGCTTCGCGGCCGCGGTGGCGGTGTTTGCGCTTATCAGCTACGGTGCGGTGCGCCTGCTGCGCGCCAGCGTGAACGAGGCCACCGCACCGCGCGCGTTGGTCATGGCCACCCGCCAGGTGTCGGCGCGCCCGGCGTTTGCGGTGGTGCAGATCAGCGCCTTGTCGGTGGGCCTGCTGGCGCTGGTGCTGCTGGTGCTGCTGCGCACCGACCTCATCCAGAGCTGGCGCGCTGCCACGCCTCCCGACGCACCCAACCGATTCGTGATCAACGTGCAGCCCGAGCAGGCCGAGCCCTTCCAGGCCGCGCTGCGCGAGGCGGGCGTGCAGCGCTTCGACTGGTTTCCCATGATCCGCGGCCGCCTGGTCGCCATCAACGGGCGCGAGGTCTCACCGCAGCAGTTCGAGGCCGATCGGGCGCAGCGCCTGGTGGAGCGCGAGTTCAACCTCTCGCACGCCGCGCAGCCGCCCGCGAACAACCCCATCGTGGCCGGCCGCTGGACGCCCGACGAGGCCGATGGCCTGAGCGTGGAGGAGGGCCTCGCTCAGGAACTGGGTCTGACGCTTGGCGACACGCTCACTTTCGACATCGCGGGCCAGCCCGTCGAGCGGCGCATCACCAGCCTGCGCAAGGTGGACTGGGCGTCGATGCGCGTCAACTTCTTCGTCATCTTCCCGCTCGCGCAGATGCCCGACGTGCCGCTGACCTACATCAGCGCATACCACGCCCCTGAACAGCCCGGTTTCGACAACGCGCTGGTGCGCGAATTTCCCAACATCACCAACGTCGACATGACGCAGACCATCGCCCAGGTGCAGCGCGTGCTGGGCCAGGTGATTGCAGCGGTGGAGTTCCTGTTTGCCTTCACGCTGGCGGCCGGCCTGGTGGTGCTGCTGGCCGCGGTCACCGCCACACGCGCCGAGCGCGAGCGCGAGTTCGCCATCCTGCGCGCGGTGGGTGCGGGTTCGGCGCTGCTGCGCCAGGTGCAGCGCGTCGAACTGCTCGGCGTGGGCCTGCTCGCGGGCTTCCTTGCCTCGGCGGTGGCGGTGGCGGTGGGCTGGGCACTGGCGCGCTACGCGTTCCAGTTCGCCTGGACCGCCTCGCCATGGGTGCCGCTGGCCGGTGCCGTGGCGGGCGCACTGCTTGCGCTGGCCGCCGGCTGGTGGGGTCTGCGCAGCGTGCTGCGCACGCCGGTGGTCGAAACCCTGCGCAAAGCCGCCGTCTGAGAACGCCATGGCCGAATCCGTTCAACCCATTGAAGAAAAACCGCCTTTTGACACCCCGTTCGAATGGATCGGTGGCGAGGCGCGCGTGCAGGCGCTGGTCGATCGCTTCTACGACCTGATGGACATCGAGCCTGGCTACCGCGAGTTGCGCGCCGCGCACGGCAACACGCTGGAGGACGCGCGGCAGAAGCTGTTCTGGTTCCTGTGCGGCTGGCTCGGCGGGCCCGAGCACTACACCTCGCGCTTCGGCCACCCGCGCCTGCGCATGCGGCACATGCCGTTTGCCATCGGCATCGTCGAGCGTGACCAGTGGCTCGCGTGCATGGACCAGGCCATGGGGGAAACCGGCGTCGACCCGGTGCTGCGCGAGCGGCTCAAGCGCAGCTTCTTCCAGACCGCCGACTGGATGCGCAACAGCCCGGGCTGACCCCGGTGCTGCTCAGACCGCCACCGCCCGCTTGCGCAGGGCGAGCGGCCCGTACCAGGCCTGTGTGGTCACGCCGGTGTTGTTGCTGTCGGTCATGAGGCCCAGGCCGGTGAGGGCACCCGGTGCCTGACCGAAGGCGGCCTCGTAATCGGCCCGCACGTCGCGATCGTGCTCGACCCACCGGCCCAGGCCCTCGGGCCCCCGCTGCACCACCAGCTTGCGGATGCGTTGCGTGTGCGGGTTGGGGATCACGCTGCCCACGGGGTAGCGGTCGTCCCAGACGTACATCAGCGTGGCATAGGGCATGGGTTCGCCGGTGACCAGTTGCGCCAGCTCCGAGAGCATGTGATCGCGGCGCGACCAGCTTGCCCGATCGCCATCGAACGAGAGGATCACGCGCGCCACCGCGTCGTCGGCGTCGGCGGTCTTGAGGTCGGCGTGGGGCAGCAGCGCCGGCACCCACCAGGAAAAGTACAGCCGTGCCCCGGGAGGCAGGGGGCGCGGTTGCAGTGGCAGGCGCAGGGTGCTGTTGCCCGATTCGCTCAACGCGTGCAGCGCCGGCCGGCCATCGCGCTCGGCAGCGCGGTACAGGGTGGGGCGGCGGTTGCCGTAGCGCCGGTGCACCCAGGGGCCGCTGGCCGACATGCCGTCCAGCGTGGTGGCGCGTGCCCAGGGCGATTGCGACAGACGCTGTGGCTCGTCGGCGTCGGGCGGTGTGCTGGCGCAACCCCCCAGGGCCAGCGCGCCCACGCCCAGCAGCCAGCGGCGGCGCTGGGCATCGTGCGGGGCGCTGGGTGCGTGCATGGCACGATGATGCGCCGCCGGCGTGACAACGGCGTGAGTGGCGTGTGCCGGTTGCGACATGACAACGTGCGGCGTGTCACGCCGGGCGCAACAGCACGACGAGCGCCCCCGCGCCGCCCTCGGCCGGGCGCGCCTGAACGAAGGCGAGCACTTCCTTCTTCTGCACCAGCCAGCGCAGCACACGGCCCTTGAGCACCGGCGTGCGCCCCGGCGAGCCCAGGCCCTTGCCATGCACCACGCGCAGGCAGCGCAGGCCGTGCTGGTGGCTTTCGCGGATGAATCGGCCCAGGGCCTCGCGCGCTTCGTCGGTGCGCAGGCCGTGCAGGTCGATCGCCCCCTGGATCGCCCAGCGGCCCTCGCGCAGCTTGCGCACCACGTCGGGCCCCAGGCCGGGGCGGCGGTAGCTCAGCAGCTCGTCGGTGTGCAGCAGCGTCTCGACGTCGAACTCGTCGGACAGGGCTTCACGCATCACCGCGGCCTCATCGCGCTCACGCTGCAAGGGGCGAGGTTCGGGGCGCGGGCGGGCGGGCTGCACACGTCCGTGCGCGGGCAGCCGCTGCACCGGCCCGACGGCGATTTCGAACAGCCGGCGTTCGCGTTCACGCCGTACCGCGGCCAGGCGCTCGGCTTCGCGCTCGGCCGCTTCGCGCGCGCGGCGTTCGGCCAGCGCATTGCGGATGGCTTTGAGCTCGCCGAGCGTGTTCACCTTCATGGCGCGATTGTCGGGCCCCGCACCCCGCAGGGCCGTCGCGTGTCAGAGAAGCCCGAGCTGCGCCAGGGATGCCGTGCGCGCGCGCGTGACCACGATGTGGTCCAGCACCCGCACGCCCACCAGGGCCAGCGCATCGATCAGGTTGCGCGTGAGCGCCACGTCGGCCGCCGACGGTTCGGCCAGGCCGCTGGGGTGGTTGTGGGCCAGCACCACGGCCGCGGCCTGGTGGTGCAGGGCGCGCAGCACCACCTCGCGCGGGTAGACGCTGGCCTGGTTCACGGTGCCGCGAAACAGCTCCTCGAAGGCGATGAGCCGGTGCTGGCTGTCCAGCAGCAGCAGCGCGAACACCTCGTGCGGGCGGTCGCCCAGCTGCAGGCGCAGGAAATCGGTCGCGTCCTGCGGGTCGTTGAGCAACGCGCGTTGTTGCAGCGGTTGTGCCAGCGCGCGGCGCGCGATCTCCATCACCGCGGCGATCTCGGCCTGCTTGGCGGGCCCCAGGCCCTTGATGGCCTTGAGGGCCGCCACGTCGGTGGCGAGCAGGCCGGCGATGCCGCCGAAGGTGTCGAGCAGTTCCTGGGCAAGCTGCAGCACGTGTTTGCCGGCCATGCCGGTGCGCAGCAGCAGGGCCAGCAGTTCGGCATCGCCCAGGGCGGCCGGGCCGCGCGCGAGCAGTTTTTCGCGCGGGCGCGCGTCGCTGGGCAGGCCCTTCAGACCCGCCCGCTGGTGGCTTTGCATGCGATTCCTCCCTGGGCAATCGCCCTTGTCGGGGCGCTTTCTACAATAGGCGGTTCGCGCATCCTCCCCGGGTGCATCGCCCGCACCATGCCCCACGTCCAGCCCGGCTCCTTTCTCACCCTGCACTACCGCATGAGCGATGCGCAGGGCCAGGTCATCATCGACACCTTCAACGGCCAGCCCGCCACGCTCAGCCTGGGCACCGGCGAGCTCTCACCCGCCATCGAGCAGCGCCTGATCGGCCTGGAAGAGGGCACGCGAACGGTGATCGACCTTGCCCCTGGCGAGGCCTTTGGCGAGCGCCAGCCCGAGATGCAGCAGTGGGTGGCGCGCAAGCTCCTGAACGAGCTGGGCGACCCGGCCGAGCAGTACGCGGTGGGCGACGTGGTGCAGTTCCCCACGCCCGATGGCGCGGGCAGCTATGCTGGCGCCGTGCGCGAGGTGCGTGCCGACGGCGCCGTTCTGTTCGATTTCAACCACCCGCTCGCCGGCCAGCCCGTGCGCTTCGAGGTGCAACTCATCGGAGTGCTCTGACATGGCGCTGGATCAAGTCATCCTGGCCGAGCCGCGCGGCTTCTGTGCCGGCGTCGATCGCGCCATCGACATCGTGGAGCACGCGCTTGCCAAGTTCGGTGCACCGATCTACGTGCGCCACGAGATCGTGCACAACACCTACGTGGTGAATGATCTCAAGGCCAAGGGCGCGATCTTCATCGAGGAACTGGCCGATGTGCCGCCCGGCGCCACGCTGGTTTTCTCGGCCCACGGCGTGAGCAAGGCGGTGCAGCAAGAGGCCGAACAGCGCGGGTTCCAGATCTTCGACGCCACCTGTCCGCTGGTGAGCAAGGTGCACGTGGAGGTGGCCAAGCTGCACCGCGAAGGCTACGAGTTCATCATGATCGGCCACAAGGGCCATCCCGAGGTGGAAGGCACCATGGGCCAGCTCGACAGCGGCATCCACCTGGTGGAAGACGTGGCCGACGTGTCGCGCGTGCAACCGTCGCAGAGCGACAAGCTCGCCGTGGTCACGCAGACCACGCTGTCGGTGGACGATGCGGCCGAGATCCTGGCCGCCGTGAAGGCGCGCTTTCCCAAGGTGCGCGAGCCCAAGCAGCAGGACATCTGCTACGCCACCCAGAACCGCCAGGACGCGATCAAGCTGCTGAGCCCGCAGGTGGACGTGGTCATCGTCGTCGGCAGCCCGACCAGCTCCAACAGCAACCGGCTGCGCGAACTCGCCGTCAAGCTCGGCACGCCGGGCTACATGATCGACAGTGCCGACGAGCTGCGCGCCGAGTGGTTCGAGGGCAAGGCGCGTGTGGGCCTCACGGCCGGCGCCTCCGCCCCCGAGGTGCTGGTGCAGCAGGTGATCGACCGCCTCAAGGCCCTGGGCGCCATCTCGGTGCGCTCCATGGACGGCCTCACCGAGACCGTGAAGTTCCCGCTGCCCAAGGGCTTGAAGCTCGACTGAACCTTCCCCACCCATCCCATGCTCGACATTGTCCAACTGCGCAAAGACCTCGATGCCGTCGTCGCGCGCCTGAACACCCGCAAGACCCCGCAGACCTTTCTGGATGTCGAGGCCTACCGCGCGCTCGAGACCGAACGCAAGACACTGCAGACCCGCACCGAGGAGCTGCAGGCGCAGCGCAACAGCGTGTCCAAGCAGATCGGCATGCTCAAGGGCAAGGGTCAGCACGCCGAGGCCGACGCCGCCATGGCGCAGGTCGGTGCCATCAAGGCCGAACTGGACGCCGGCGCGGCCCGCCTGGAGGTGATCCAGGCCGAACTGCAGGCGATGCTGATGTCCGTGCCCAACCTGCCGCACGAGAGCGTGCCGGTGGGCAGCGACGAATCGGCCAACGTCGAGGTGCGCCGCTGGGGCAGCCCGCGCAGCTTCGATTTTCCGGTTCGCGATCACGTGGACCTCGGCGCGCCGCTGGGCCTGGATTTCGAGACCGGCGCGCTGCTCTCTGGCTCGCGCTTCACCTTCCTGCGCGGCCCGGTGGCACGCCTGCACCGTGCGTTGGCGCAGTTCATGCTCGACGTGCAGACGCAGGAACACGGCTACACCGAGTGCTACACGCCCTACATCGTCAACCGTGAGGTGCTGGAGGGCACGGGCCAGTTGCCCAAGTTCAAGGAAGACATGTTCTGGGTGCTGCGAGGTGGTGACGAGCAGGCAGCCGAGCAGTACCTCATCTCCACCTCGGAGATCTCGCTCACCAACACCGTGCGCGAGCGCGTGCTCGCCGAAAGCGAGCTGCCCATCAAGCTCACCGCCCACAGCCCTTGCTTTCGCTCCGAGGCCGGCAGCGCGGGCCGTGACACGCGCGGCATGATCCGCCAGCACCAGTTCGACAAGGTCGAGATGGTGCAGATCACCCACCCCGAGCAGAGCTACCAGGCACTCGAGCAGATGGTCGGCCACGCCGAGGCCATTCTGCAGAAGCTGGAGTTGCCCTACCGCGTGGTTGCCCTGTGCACCGGCGACATGGGCTTCGGTGCCGCCAAGACTTACGACCTGGAGGTCTGGGTGCCCGCGCAGAACACCTACCGCGAAATCTCCAGCTGCTCCAACTGCGAGTCCTTCCAGGCACGCCGCATGCAGGCGCGCTTCAAGAACGCGCAGGGCAAGAACGAGCTGGTGCACACACTCAACGGCTCGGGCCTGGCCGTGGGCCGCGCGCTGGTGGCGGTGCTGGAGAACCACCAGAATGCCGACGGCAGCATCCACGTGCCCGCTGCGCTGCGGCCCTACCTTGGCGGGCTGGACACACTGCGTGCCGCCTGAAGTGGCGGCCCGGGCACCGGCCACGCCTTTGCAGCGACCATGAAAAAGCCCCGCTCGGCGGGGCTTTTGTGTCTGGCGGAGAGAGAGGGATTCGAACCCTCGGTACAGGAGAACCTGTACGCCGGATTTCGAATCCGGTGCATTCGACCACTCTGCCATCTCTCCGTGTCGAAGCCCGCGATTCTAGCAGGCCGCCACGGCAGGCCCACGGGTGCGCCTGCACCGCAGCGGCGGGTGCGACAATGCGCGCGCCCACTGCCCCGACCCATGCTCGTCGACACCCAACCCGCCACCCACCAGCACGCCCCGGCATCCCCCGAGGTGCGCGACGCCTGGGTCAATGCCCAGCTGATCGGCGTGTTGATGGACAACGTGGGGCCCACGGTCGCTGCGGCCGCCGTGGCGGTGCCGGTGCTGGTGATCCTCATGGCCGGCGAGGTCTGGACGCCTGCCTTGGTGGCGTGGACGGTGGCGATCATGGCCATGCTGCTGTTTCGCTACCGCCTGATCGGCCTGTACCGGCTGCGTCACGACAGCGTGGAGGGGCCGCAACGCCAGGCCTTCATCGACACCTACCGCTGGACCTGGTTGGCCGTGTCGCTGCTGTGGGGTGGCCCGGTGGCCATGAGCTTCCTGCAAGCCGGCTTCATCACGCAGTTCGCGTGTGGCCTGGTGGTGCTGGGGCAGGGGCTGTTCACCCTCAATGCCTACAGCGCCTACCTGCCCGTGTTCCGCGCCTTTACGCACGGTCTCGCGGCGTCGGTGCTCACGGGCTTGCTGATCGGTGCGTTCACGCACCCCGATGCGCCCGATGTGGTGCGAACCACCACCGTGTTCGTGCTGCTGGTGATCGCGTTCTGGGTGCTGCTGCTCATGGCCGGCGCCCGGCTGCACCGCGTGCACCGCTCCAGTTTCGAACTGCAGTTCTCCAACCAGGAGCTCATCGACTCGCTCACGCTGCAGACGCGCGCCTCCTTGCGCGCCGTCTCCACCAAGAACCGCTTTCTCGCCTCGGCCGCGCACGACCTGCGCCAACCGGTGCATGCGCTCAGCCTGTATGCGGACTGGCTCGCGAGCGAGCCCGAGATGGCGCGCGACATCGCCCCGCGCATCTTGCAGTCAACGCGCGCCATCAACGAGTTGTTCGACTCCCTGTTCGACCTCACGCGCATTGACGCGGGCAACTACAAGGTGCGCCTGCAGCACGTCGATGTGCAGAAGCTGTTCGCCGATCTGGAGCTGCAGTTCGAACCGGTGGCTGCGGGCAAGCAATTGCGGCTGCGCACCCGCACCCGCCCGCTCACGCTGTGGTCCGACCCGGTGGTGCTGCGCCGCATTCTCGGCAATCTCATCTCCAACGCCTTGCGGCACACGCAGCGCGGCGGCGTGCTCGTGGCGCTGCGGCAGCGCCAGGACGTGATCGTGTTCGAGGTCTGGGACACCGGCGTGGGCATCGCGCGCGAGCACCAACAGGCGATCTTCCAGGAATTCTTCCGTGTCTCGCAGCACCAGGGCACGGAGGACAGCCTTGGCCTGGGCCTGACGATCGTGTCGAAGCTGGCGGCACTGATGGGCTACCAGCTCGCGCTGCAATCCGAGGCGAACCGGGGCAGTGTGTTCCGGGTGATGCTGCCGGCCTACACGCAGCAGGCGCCGGGCGAACAGCCGCAACCCACTGTGGTGCAGGCGCAGGCGCCCGCCGCCTGAGGCTGGCGCGGGCCTGTCGGCCTCAGAGGTCGAGCAGACCGGCCGTGCGGGCCAGGTGGCTGGCTTGCGAGCGGCTTTTCACGTTGAGGCGGCGAAACAGCCGCCACAGGTGCACTTTCACCGTGTGCTCGCTGATCTGCAACTGCTCGGCGATGTCGCGGTTGGACAAGCCGCGATCGAGCATCACCAGCAACTGCTTCTGGCGCTTGGAGAGTTTTTCGGGGATCGTGGGCGCGTTCTCGTCCTCGATCTCCTCGGCCAGGAATTCGCGCAACACCTTGGCGATCTGGGCGGCACCGGCCGACTTCTCCACGTACGCGTCGGCCCCGGCCTCGCGGGCCAGATCTTCGTAGTCGGAGGAAGGTGAGGCCGACAGCACGATCAGCGAGGTGTCGGGCAACATCTGGCGGATCTCGCGCACACCGGAGACGCCGTTGGTGTCGGGCAGTTTGAGGTCCAGGCACACGAGTTCGGGCTCGCCGTGCTCGGCGATCGCCTTGCTCACCGAGGCCAGCCGCTCGAGCTCGACAACCTGGGTCGATGCGCGCAGGCGGCGCAGCAACATGACCACGGCCTCGCGCATCAGCGGATGATCATCAATGACAAAAATACTCATGTCGCAGGGCGCAGTTCATGATTTGGTATGACATCGCAGCATAAATGCAATGCCGCTGTTTGGCGAGCCTTCCATGCCCTGAACCGGGCCGGATTGTCCCCATTGTTCCGCCGGGTCGCCGGTTTGGGCGCGATTGTGACCGAATTCAGGTTGCCGACTCGCGCAGCGCAGTGAGCGCCAACGTGACGCGCTGCACATCCTCGGGCGCAATCAGATGTTGCGCCATTGCATCGAGCGCAACCGATCCTTCCTGCTGCAGCCGGGCCATGGCCTGGGCAGCCTCGCGAGGGGCCGCGAAGCCGCGGCTTTGCAGCAGCAGCGCGCCCTTGGCGTCGGTGAGCTTGAAGTAGAACAGGCCGTCTTTCTCGCGGTACTGCTTGAAGACCGGCAGCGCTGTCCTGGCGGCCTTGGCAACGGCGCCCTGGGCCTCGGGGCGCGCGTCGAGCGCGCGCAGGCCCACCGCGTGGCGCAAGCGCTGTGTGAAGGGCGTGGCGATGTCTCGCGCCTTGGCCGCACCCATCTTGAGCGTCTGCTCGATGCGTGCCGGGTCCTGGATGAGTTCGTCGTAGACCGCGCGCATCGGCGCAATCTCCTGGTCCAGGCGTTCGAACAGCCGTTGCTTGGCCTCACCCCAGCCGATGCCGTCGGCAAAGGCCTGAGCCATCGCAGCGGTCTCTTCGGCACTGGCGAAGGCCTGAAAGAGCTGGAACAGCGCCGAGCCCTCGGTGGCCTTGGGTTCCCCGGGCGCGCGCGAGTCGGTCACGATGCCCATGATGAGCTTCTTCAACTGCTCGCGCGGCGCAAACAGCGGGATCGTGTTGTCGTAGCTCTTGCTCATCTTGCGCCCGTCCAGGCCGGGCAGCGTGGCCACGTGCTCCTCGATCACCGCCTCGGGCAGCGTGAAGTGCTCGCCATAGAGGTGGTTGAAGCTGGACGCCATGTCGCGCGCCATCTCGATGTGCTGGATCTGGTCGCGCCCCACCGGCACCTGATGGGCGTTGAACATCAGGATGTCGGCGGCCATCAGCACCGGGTACATGAAGAGGCCGGCGCTCACGCCGTCGTCGGGCTCGCTGCCGGCTTCGGTGTTCTTGTCCACCGCGGCCTTGTAGGCATGGGCGCGGTTGAGCAGGCCCTTGCCCGTCACGCAGGTGAGCATCCAGGTGAGTTCGGGGATCTCGGGGATGTCGGACTGGCGGTAGAACGTGACCTTCTCGGGGTCGAGCCCACAGGCCAGCCAGGTGGCGGCGATCTCCAGCGTGGAGCGCTGCACGCGCGCCGGGTCGCCGCCGGTCTTGATGAGGGCGTGGTAGTCGGCCAGGAAGTAGAAGCTCTCCACGCCGGCAAGCCGGCTGGCTCGCACTGTGGGGCGGATGGCGCCTACGTAGTTGCCCAGGTGGGGCGTGCCCGAGGTGGTGATGCCGGTGAGGACGCGAACGGGTTTCATGTCAGAGCAGCAGGAGACGGATCGGGGTGAGCAGCCATTCGATGGCGGCACCCGTGAGGTTCATGAGCGGGCGCAGCCAGAGGTTGCCCACGATACCGGTGACCACCAGGGCCAGCACGATGAAGAAGCCGAAGGGTTCGATGCGCGAGAACGCGGCCGCCTGCTTCCAGGGCAGCAGGCCCACGACGATGCGCCCGCCGTCCAGCGGGGGCAGCGGGAACAGGTTGAAGGCGAACATCACCAGGTTGACGATGAAGCCCGCGCGGCACATGTCGAGCCAGAAGCGTTCGCTGACGTCCAGCGAGCGCAGCACGTACAGCAGCAGCAGCCACAGCGCGGCCTGCAGCAGGTTGGAGCCCGGGCCTGCAAGCGCGACCCAGATCATGTCGCGCTTGGGGTTGCGAAGCCGCCCGAAGTTGACGGGCACCGGTTTGGCGTAACCGAACAGGAAGTTGCCTGCCGTGGCGAAGTACAGCAGCAGCGGCATGGCGATGGTGCCCAGCGGGTCGATGTGCTTCATCGGGTTGAGCGTGACGCGACCGAGCTGCCAGGCCGTGGGGTCGCCGTAATGGCGTGCCACATAGCCGTGCGCCGCCTCGTGCAGCGTGATGGCGAACAGCACCGGGATGGCGTAGAGCGTGACCGTCTGGACGATGAGGGCGATATCCATCGGCGGATTGTCCCAGAGGCCGCAAAGCCGGGCTCAAAGCCCCAGCGGCGCCAGCGCACCCTGACCCTGGCGCACCACCTCGGGGTCGCCACCGGTGCCCATGGGCACGAGGTCGAGCACGGTGGTCGGCTCAAGCGCGCAGGCGCCCGCGTCGATCACCGCGTCCACCTCGTGCTGCAGGCGTTCGCGGATGGTCTCGGCGTCGTTGAGCGGGTGCTCGTCGCCGGGCAGTATGAGCGTGGTGGCCAGCAGCGCGGCGCCATGTGCCTGCAGCAGGTCGAGCAGCGCGCGGTGCTCCGGCACGCGCAGGCCGATGGTCTTGCGCGAAGGATGGCTCACGCGGCGTGGCACTTCCTTGCTGGCCTCCAGGATGAAGGTGTAGGGCCCGGGCGTGGCGAGCTTGAGCAGGCGGTACTGGCGGTTGTCGACCTTGGCGTAGCTCGCCAGTTCGCTCAGGTCGCGACACAGCAGGGTCAGGTGGTGCTTGTCGTCCACCTGGCGGATGTGGCGCAGCCGATCGGCTGCGGCCTTGTCGTCAAGGTGGCAGGCCAGCGCGTAGCTGGAGTCGGTGGGCACCGCGATCACACCGCCGCGTTGCAGCAGCGCCACCGCCTGCTTGAGCAGGCGCGGTTGCGGGTTGTCGGGGTGCACGCTGAACAGCTGGGACATCAATCCTCCGGCGGCTGGATGGGCACGGGTCGGTTGCGCACGGTGCGCCAGCCGCTCACGGCGCCGCACAGCACGATGAGTGCGATGCCCGTCATCTCGATCGACCCGGGCGTGTGATCGAAGACGACCCAGCCCAGCAGCATGGCGAAGGCGATCTGCGCGTAGAGGTAGGGCGCGATCGTGGAGGCGGGTGCGCGCTGGTAGGCGAAGATGAAGAGCAGGTGGCCCACGGTACCCGCCACGCCAACCAGCACCAGCAGGGCCAGCGTGCGGCCATCGGGGATGGCCTGCCACACGAAGGGCAGCAGTGCGCTGGCCACCAGCGCGCCGACCCAACCGGTGTAGAGGTGCATGGTCAACGGGTCCTCGGTGCGTGCCATCTTTGCGGTGAGGATCTGGAAGCACGCGGCGAGAAACACCATGGCCAGTGGAAGCAGGCCTGCCCAGCCAATGTCGCTGCCCACCGGGCGCACCACCAGCAGCGCACCGGCGAAGCCGCCGATCACCAGCAGCCATTGCCAGGCCGTGACGCGCTCGTCCAGCAACGTGGCACCGAGCAGGGTGACGGCCAGCGGCGTGACCATGAGGATGGCGGTGAACTCGCCCACGGGCATGCGCTGCAGGGCGATGAAGCCCAGCAGGCTCAGCGACAGCAGCAACACGCCGCGCAGCAACTGAAAGCGCGGATGCGCGGTGCGCAACGCCGCGCGACCACGGCGCGGCAGCAGCCAGGCCGTCATGGCCAGCGCGTGAAACAGGTAGCGGAACCAGATCACGAGCAGCACGGACACCACCGCGCCCACGGTCTTCACGGTGGTGTCGAGTACCGCGAAGCAGGCGGTGGCCGCGACCGCCAGCCCGATACCCGTGAGCGATCGCTGGTGCACCACTCAGGCCTCCGGCGGCTGGATGGGCAGGCGCTGCTCGCGCGCCGTGATCCAGCTCGCGGTGGCGCCGCACAGCACGATGAGCGTGATACCGGCGAGCTCCAGCCCACCGGGCACGTGGTCGTACACCACCCAGCCGCAGAACATCGCGAAGGCGATCTGCGTGTACAGGTAGGGCGAAAGCGTGGACGCCGGTGCGCGCTGGAACGCCAGGATGAGCAGGAAATGCCCCACCGTGCCCATGAGCCCGATGAGGCACAGCTGCGCCAACGTGCGCGCGTCCGGCACCGCTTGCCACACCGCGGGCAACACCAGGCTGGCCACCAGCGCGCCCACCCAGCCGGTGTAGAAATGCATGGTCATCGGGTCTTCGGTGCGCGCCATCTTCGCGGTCAGGATCTGGAACCAGGCGTAGGCGAACACCATCACCAGCGGCAGCAGCGCGGCCCAGCCGATCAGTCCGCCACCCGGGCGCACCACCAGCAGCGCGCCCGCAAAGCCGCCCGTGACCAGCAACCAGCGCAGCGGGCGCACGCGCTCGCGCAGGAACAGCGCCGCCAGCAGCGTCACCGCCAGCGGCGTCACCATCACGATCGCGGTGAATTCGCCCACCGGCATGTACTGGACAGCGAGGAACGACAGCGCGCTCACCGACAGCAACAGCACGCCGCGCAGCATCTGAAAGCGCGGGTGCTCGGTGCGCAGCAGGGAACGCCCACGCAGCGGCAGCATGATGGCCGTGACCGCCACCGCATGGAACACATAGCGAAACCACACCGCCAGCAACACCGACACCACGGCCCCGACCACCTTCACGGTGGTGTCAAGCACCGCGAAACACGCGGTGGCGGCGATCAGGAAGCCGATGCCGGCCAGTGCCTGGCCGGGGGCCGGCGCGCTCGCGCCCATCAATGCACCCGCTCGGCGAGCAGCGTCCACACCGGCGTCACGCTGCCGGGCAGGTCGGGCAGCTGGCCGAGGTCGGTGTGGCTTTCGTCCGGGCTGTGGAAATCGCTGCCGCGCGAGGCGGCCAGGCCGAACTCGGTGCAGAAGCCGGCGTATTTGGCGTATTCGGCCTGGCTGTGGGCACCTGTCACCACCTCCACCGCCTGGCCACCGTGCTGCTTGAACTCGGTGAACAGCGCGTATTCCTCGGTGGCGGTGAACTTGTAGCGCCCCGGGTGGGCGATCACGGACACGCCGCCGGCGCCGGTGATCCAGCGCACCGCGTCGCCCAGTGCGGCCCAGCGGTGCGGCACGAAGCCGGGCTTGCCTTCGGTCAGGTACTTGCGGAACACCTCGGGGACGTCCTTGCACACGCCGCTGTCCACCAGATGGCGCGCGAAGTGTGAGCGCGAGATCAGGTCCGGGTTGCCCACGTAGCGCAGCGCGCCCTCGAACGCGCCCTTGATGCCCACCTGCGCCAGACCATCGGCCATTTCCCGCGCGCGTTGCTCGCGCCCGCCGCGCGTGGCGCTCAGGCCGTCGCGCAGGGCCTGATCGTCCGGGTCCATGCCCAGACCCACGATGTGCACCGTGACACCAGCGAAGGTGACGGAGATCTCCGCACCGGTGACGTAGGGCAGGCCGAGTGCGCGCGCTGCGGCGATGGCGCGGTGCTGGCCGCTGACCTCGTCGTGGTCGGTGAGTGACCACAACTCCACCCCGTTGGCCTTGGCGCGCGCGGCCAGGGCCTCGGGTTCCAGGGTGCCGTCGGAGACGGTGGAGTGGCAGTGCAGGTCGGCGTTGAGCAAAGGGTTCACACCGCCGATTTTAGGTGGCGGGGGTATTTCCTGCTGACGGCATGCCGGGCCGCTTCAGCCCGTGTTGCGCAATCCCGCCGCAATGCCGTTGATGGCGATGTGGATGCCGCGGCGCAGCTTGCCGTCGGTGTCGTGCGCAAGCGCACCCGCGCGGTGGCGACGGATGAGCTCGACCTGCAGGTGGTGCAGCGGATCGATATAGGGGAAGCGGTGCTCGATCGAGCGGCGCAAGGCGGCGTTGCCGGCCAGCCGCTCGGCCTCGCCGGTGATCAGCGAGAGCGCGTCCACGGTGCGCTGCCACTCGGCCTCGATGGCCGCGAACACCTTGCGGCGCAGGGTCTTGTCTTCCACCAGTTCGGCGTACAGCGAGGCCAGCGCCATGTCGCTCTTGGCGAGCACCATGTCCATGTTGGAGAGCAGGGTGTTGAAGAAAGGCCAGTCGCGGTGCATGCGCTTGAGCAGCGCGGCGTGCTTCGGGTCCTGCGCCACAAAGGCCTGCACCGCCGAGCCGAAGCCGTACCAGCCCGGCAGCGTGAGGCGGCACTGGCCCCAGCTGAACCCCCAGGGAATGGCGCGCAGGTCCTCGATACGGCCGGTGGCCTTGCGGCTCGCGGGGCGCGAGCCGATGTTGAGCTCGGCGATCTCGCGGATCGGCGTCGCACCGAAGAAGTACTCGGCAAAGCGCGGCGTGTCGTACACCAGTGCCCGGTAGGCTGCCATGCTGGAACGCGAGAGCGCTTCGGCCGCTTTCAGGAACGCCGCTGCGGCCTCCTTCGTGGGCTGCAGCAGCGTGGCTTCCAGCGTGGCCGCCACCAGGGTTTCGAGGTTGCGGCGGCCGATCTCGGGGTTGGCGTACTTGGCGCCGATCACCTCGCCCTGCTCGGTGAGGCGGATCTGCCCGCGCACCGTGCCCGGCGGTTGCGCGAGGATGGCCTGGTAGCTCGGCCCGCCACCGCGGCCCACGGTGCCGCCGCGGCCGTGGAACATGCGAAGTTCGATGGGCGCAAGCTCCTCGAACAGTTTCACCAGCGCGGTCTCGGCGCGGTAGAGCTCCCAGTTGCTCGTGAAGATGCCACCGTCCTTGTTGCTGTCGGAGTAGCCGAGCATCACGTCCTGCTCGCCATAGCCATCGGCCGCGCCGCGCTGCACCATGGCGCGCACCCCGGGCAGTGCGTAGTAATCGCGAAGAATGGGCGCCGCGTTGCGCAGGTCTTCGATGGTTTCGAACAGCGGCACGACGATCAGGTCGGCCACCGCGTCCTGCGAAAGCGTGCCGCGCACCAGACCGGCTTCCTTTTGCAGCAGCAGCACTTCGAGCAGGTCGCTCACGCTCTCGGTGTGGCTGATGATGGCGTGTCGGATGGCCACGTTGCCGAAGCGCGCGCGGCCCAGGCGTGCGGCGTCAAAGATCGCGAGTTCGCCCTGCGCGTGTTCGCTGTAGGTGGCGCCGGGCACGCGCAGCGGGCGCACATCATCGAGCGCGCGCAGCAGCACGGTACGTTTGGTTGCTTCATCGAGCGCGCTGTAGTCGGGCTCCACGCGCGCCACGGCCAGCAGCTCGGCCACCACGCGCTCGTGCTGGTCGGAGCTCTGGCGAAGGTCGACGGTGGCGAGGTGAAAACCGAACACCTCGATCGCGCGGATCAGCGGGCGCAGTCGCGCGTCGACCAGCGCCGCGCCATGGTTCGCCAGCAGCGAAGCTTCGATGGTGCGCAGGTCGGCCAGCAGTTCGTCGGCGCTGGCATAGGGGTCTTGCGGTGCCACTGCATGGCGCGCGGCCTCGCCGCCCGTGAGGGCCTTGAGCGTGGCCGCCAGGCGCGCGTACATGCCGGTGAGGGCACGCCGGTAGGGCTCGTCCTGGCGGTGCGCATTGGTGTCGGGCGAGCGCTCGGCCAGCGCCTGCATCGCCGGGCTCACGCTCACCAGCATGCCGGACATCGACAGCTCGCCACCCAGCAGGTGCAGTTGCGTGAGATGGTGCCGCAGCGCGAGGTCGCCTTGACGCTGCAGCGCGAGCTCCAGCGTGGCTGCCGTGACGTTGGGGTTGCCGTCGCGGTCGCCGCCGATCCACTGGCCCATGCGCAGGAACGGCGCCACCGGTTGGCCCAACCCGGCTTCGAGCTCGGCGTACAGACGCGGAATCTGCGTGAGGAAGGTGCTCTCGTAGTAGCTCAGCGCGTTCTCGATCTCGTCGGCCACGCTGAGCTTGGTGAAGCGCAGCAGCCGCGTCTGCCACAACTGCGTGACGCGCGCGCGCATCTGCGTTTCGATGTGCGCCTGCTCGCGCGGCAGCGCGGCGTCGCGCTCGGTGAGCCAGCGCGCGATGTCACGCTCGGCATCGAGGATGCTCTTGCGCTGCACTTCGGTGGGGTGGGCGGTGAGCACCGGCGAGAGGTGGGCTGCCGCCAGCGTGCGCGCGACCGTGTCCGGCGTCAGGCCAGCCTGCTGCAGGCGCTGCAGGGTCAGGGCCAGACTGCCGGTCTGCAGAGCGCCAGCGCGCTCGTGCACCGCGCGGCGGCGGATGTGGTGGCGGTCCTCGGCCAGGTTGGCCAGGTGGCTGAAGTAGGTGAAGGCGCGGATCACGCTGACCGTCTGGTCGGCGCTGAGCGTCTTGAGCAGGCGCTTGAGTGCCTGGTCGGCCGCGCGATCGGCATTGCGGCGAAACGCCACCGACAGTTGCCGGATGCGCTCGACGAGTTCGTATGCCGCAGCACCTTCCTGCTCGCGGATCACGTCGCCCAGGATGCGCCCGAGCAGGCGGATGTCGTCGATGAGGGGTTGATCCTTGTCGTCGCGGCGCGCAGCGCCCGGGGTCGATCGGCTCATGGCGAGGCGCGGCAGCGCGCGCAGGAGAGGGGCTGATGGGCAGGCAAGAGGCGGGGCCATGCTAGCATCGACCGAGACCCGGGCGGTTACGCAACGGGTACCGAACCGGGCGCCACGTCAGTCGGGCGTCAGCCCCCCGCGCGGCTTGCCGCGACTTCGATTGCGAGTTCGATTGTCCATGCCCCAGCCCTCACCCCAGGCCATCACCATTGCCACCCGTGAAAGCCGCCTGGCCCTGTGGCAGGCCGAGCACGTGAAAGCCCTGCTCGAAGCGCGCGGGCATCGCGTGACGTTGCTGGGCATGACGACGCTGGGCGACCAGATCCTTGACCGCACCTTGTCCAAGGTGGGGGGCAAGGGCTTGTTCGTGAAAGAACTCGAACTCGCGCTCGAAGACGGTCGTGCCGACATCGCGGTGCACTCGCTCAAGGACGTGCCGATGGAACTGCCAGCCGGCTTCGCACTGGCTTGCGTGATGGAGCGTGAAGACCCGCGCGACGCATGGGTGTCGCCGCACTGCGAGGGCCTGGCCGATCTGCCGCCGAATGCGGTGGTGGGTACCTCCAGCCTGCGTCGCGTGGTGTTGCTGCGCGACGCCCTGCGCGCGCTGGGCCGCCACGACGTTCGCATAGAGCCGCTGCGCGGCAACCTGGACACGCGGCTGCGCAAGCTCGACGAAGGCCAGTACCACGCCATCGTTCTCGCGGCGGCAGGCCTCAAGCGGCTTGGCCTGTCGGCACGCATCCGTTCTGTCTTCGAACCCGAGCAGTCGTTGCCGGCCGCCGGGCAGGGCGCCCTGGGCATCGAGGTGCGGGCCGACCGTGCCGATCTCATCGAGGCGCTGCGCCCACTCGCGCACCAGGCCACCTGGTTGCGCGTGGCCGCCGAGCGCACGGTGTCGCGGGCCATGGGGGGTAGCTGTTCCATGCCGCTGGCGGCGCACGCCGACTGGTTGGGCGAGCGCCTGCGCCTGCGCGCCGCCTGGGGTGAGCCCGAGGGCAGTGCGCCCCTGGTGCGCGCCGAATCGGTGGTCGAGGTCAGCGATCTTGCGGCCGCCGAAGCCCTGGGCGCGCGTGTGGCCGCCGCACTGCGCGAGGGCGGTGCCCACGCGAGCGCACAGGAGGTCTGAGCCGTGGACCCCCTGCACAACGGCCAGCCCGAGGCGGGGCCGGGCGTGCGAATGGTCTTGCCCGGTGAGGCGTCGACGGGCTCACCGCCGGACACAGCCCCGACGTCCTCGCGAGTACAGCGCGTTGTGATCACACGGCCCGAGCCCGACGCCACGCGTTGGGTGCAGGCCCTGCGCGAGCGCGGCTGGCCCGCGGAGGCCTGGCCGTTGCTGCGCATCGCCGAACCGCAGAGTGCGGCCGAACGCGAGCGGCTGGCGCACTGGCGCGAGGCCTGGCCGACGCAAGACGCGCTGATGTTCGTGAGCGCGGCCGCGGTACAATGTTTCTTCGCCGAGCCGGTGTCGCCAGGCCCCGGGCAAACGCGCTTCTGGGCGCCAGGCCCGGGCACGGCGCGTGCGCTGTCCCAAGCCCTGTGGTCGCTGGGAATCGGCAGCGAACGCATCGACGCACCACCGCGCGACGCTGCGCAGTTCGACTCGGAACACCTTTGGCCGGTGGTGGCGTCGCAGTTGGCGCCGGGGCGTCGCGTGCTGGTGGTGCGTGGTGCGTCCGAGGGGAGCGAGGGCAGCCTTCCCGGGCAAGGCCGCGAGTGGTTGATCGAGCGTTGCCGCGCGGCCGGCGCCGAGGTGCAGGCCTGCGTGGCTTACCGGCGCGAGCGCGTGGTGCCAGCCGGGGCCGATCTGCTGCGGTTGCCTCAGTGCGTGGGCGAGGGCCAGGTGTGGGTGCTCAGCAGCAGCGAGGCGCTGCAATCACTGCAAGGGGTGTGGCCGGCGGGCGCACGGGCCGTGGCACTGGCCACGCACCCCCGCATCGCGCAGGCCGCACTGGCGCTGGGTTTTGCCGAGGTCATCACCGCGCGTCCGGCCCTGGCCGACGTGGTGCGCGCCCTAGAATCCTGGGCCAGCCCGTCATGAACACCGTCACGCCCGCATCGTCCGCCGCCAACGAGCCGCCCGCATCGCCCGAGCAGGCCAGGGTCGCATCGACCACGGCTGCGCCCGGCGCCTCCCCGACGCCGCGCGCGGGCAACGGTCTCGTGCTGTTGGCCCTGGCCCTGGCGGTGGTGGCCCTGGTGCTGTGCGGCCTGATGTGGCAACGCCTGGCTTTCACGCAGGAGGAGCTGGCGAAGCGCGCGCGCGACACCGAGGCCCAGGTGGTCGAGGCACGCACCCTGGCTGCCCAGGCCGAAGCGCTGACGCAGGAGCTGCAGGCCCGCCTGGGTGTGGCCGAGGTGCGGCTGTCCGAAGTAAGCCTGCAGCGCAGCCAGCTCGAGGAGCTCATGCTTTCGCTCTCGCGATCGCGCGACGACAACCTCGTGCAGGACCTGGAGGCCACGTTGCGCGTGGCCTTGCAGCAAGCACAACTCACCGGGAGCGCGCAACCGCTGGTGTCGGCCCTGCAGGCCGCCGAGCAACGCATCGCGCGGGCTGCGCAGCCTCGCCTGAACCCGGTGCAGCGCGCGATCGCCCGCGACATCGATCGCATTCGCGGCGCGGCACTGGCCGATATCCCCGCACTCGCCGCCCAGCTCGACGAGCTCGTGCGGCAGGTGGACGCCTGGCCGGTGGCCAACGCCGTGGGTGTGAGCACCGAGGCCTCCGCACCGACGCGGCCCGACCCCGTGCAGCCGGCCCAGCCGGCCGTGCCACCCGAAGCCGATGGCGCGGCGCCCGGTGCTTGGCGCCAATGGGCAGCGCGCTGGAACGCCTGGTGGCGCAGCGCCATCGACCACAGCCTGCAGCAGGCGCGCGACCTGGTGCGCGTGAGCCGCATCGACCAGCCCGACGCCGCCCTGCTGGCGCCCGAGCAAGCATTCTTCTTGCGCGAGAACCTCAAGCTGCAGTTGCTCAATGCACGCCTGGCGCTGCTGGCGCGGCAACTGCCCGCCAGCCAGGCCGATGTGCAGGCGGTCGAGAACAAGCTGCGCCGCTACTTCGACACGCGCTCGCCCGCGGTGGCCGGCGCGCTCACGAGCCTGGGCCGTCTGCGGCGCGACCTGGTCGCGCAAGACCTGCCGCGTCCCGACGAGACGCTGGCCGCGCTCGCGGCAGCGGCCGGGGGGCGCTGATGCGCACGCGGCAACGC
Organism: Hydrogenophaga intermedia; assembly: GCF_023715105.1. GTDB lineage: Bacteria > Pseudomonadota > Gammaproteobacteria > Burkholderiales > Burkholderiaceae_C > Hydrogenophaga > Hydrogenophaga intermedia_A. The sequence goes on from NZ_JAMBNO010000009.1 coordinate 181,002, forward strand.
GGCGCAATGCGCAGCGTCTTCTGGCTGCTGGGGCTGGCCGCGCTGGCGGTGGCGCTGGCCCTGCTGGTGGGCAACAACCGCGCCACGGTCACGTTGTTCTGGCCGCCCTGGCGTTTCGACGTCTCCTTCAATTTCTTTGTCTTTGCGCTCATCGGCGGCTTCGTGCTCGTCTACGCCGCACTCCGGGCCCTGGCGGTGGTGCGTGAGCTGCCCACCCAGGCGCGGCGCTGGCGCAGCCAGCAGCTCGAACGTGCGGTGGTGGGCTGGGTGCTCGACGCGCTGGCCAATCAACTGGCCGGGCGCTTCGTGCGCGCGCAGGGCGCAGCGCAGAACGCGCTGGACCACCTGCGTGGTGGCAGCAGCCGCGACTGGCCACGCCGTGCCCAACTCGAAGCGCTGGCGCACCTGTTGGTGGCCGAGAGCGCGCACGCCCTGCAGAACCGAGCCAAACGTGACGAGCACCTGCAGGCCACACTCACTCCCGCGACGGCCAAGGCCTCGCCGGAGGTGGTTGAAGGCGCCTTGCTGCGGGCGGTGCGCTGGGCGGTGGAGGACCGCGACCCCGCGGCGGCGCGCAGCCGGTTGGCCGAACTGCCGCAAGGCGCGGCGCGACGCATCCAGGCCCTGCGCCTGCGCCTGCGCGTGGCCCGCCTGGGCGACGCCACGGCCGAGGCGCTGGAGACAGCGCGCCTGCTCGCCAAGCACCGCGCCTTCTCGCCCGAGGCGGCACGCAGCATCGTGCACGGACTGGCGCTCGATGCCCTGCGCGGCGCGCACGACCTTGCCCAGTTGCAGCGCGTCTGGGACGGTCTGGACGCCGGTGAGCGCATCACGCCCGGCGTGGCGTTGCTGGCCGCCGAACGCGCGCACGAGCTGCTCCCGGCCGAGGTGGGCGAACGTGATGCGCTGCAGGCGACCAACGCCGCGCGCGTGCGTGCCTGGCTCGAGCCGCTCTGGGACGATTTCGGTGCACTGGAGCCCGCACAACAGGCGCGCCTGGCACACGCTTTCGAACCCGAACTGATGCACCTTGACGCTGCCGGGCTGGCACGGCTGGAGCAATTGCAGCGCCAATGGCCGCAGAACGCCCACCTGCAATACCTGGCGGGGCAAGCCTGCCTTCATCGCCAGCTCTGGGGCAAGGCAGGGCAATTGCTGGGCCAGGCCCGCCATGGGCTCGTCGACCCGATGCTCAAGCGCCGCACCTGGCGCGCGCTGGCCAGGCTGGCCGAGGAACGCGGCGACAGCGTTTCCGCGCTCGAAGCCTGGAAGAACGCCGCGCGACTCGACTGACGCTCTCGCGTACGTGAGCCACAAAAAAGCCACCGCGGGCGGTGGCTTTTTTGATCCGGGGTACCGCTCGCGCGGCCGGGTCACCGATTCTCGAACGGCAGCGTCATGTCGCGCAGGTCCTTGCGCGTCTCGACCATCACCAGCGGGCCGTCGTCGAGCACCGCGGCCGGCTTGGGTTCGCGCGGAACATGCACGGGCTTGGGTTCGGCGGCGATGGCGGCCTGCACCTGGGCCACTTTCGCGGCGTCGGAGTTGACCCATTCGAGGCCGCTGGCCGCGGCGACGGCCTGCATCTCGGCCACGCTGAGCGTGTACGGCTGCACCCTGGGCAGTGCGCGCGTTGTCGGCGAAACGGCCGCAGCGGGGGCCGCCGGCACGGGCGCAGCCACCGGGGCAGCCGCGGCAGCCGGCACTGCGCTTGCGACGGGCGCAGCAACAGGTGCAGCAACAGGCGCAGTCATCGGTACAGCCGTTGGCGCGGCAACAGCGCTCGCCGACGCAGGCGCGCTCACCGTGGCGGCTGGCGCGCTCGCCGTGGCCGGCAGGGTGAAGTAACTGCGTGCGGGCGGCGCATCGTCCGCTGCGGGCGCAGGGGCGACCTCACCGTCGTAGGCCATGGGCTGGGTGTCGCCGGCTTCGGCGGGCGCATCGGCACCTTCGCGTGCCGGGCGATCACGGCGATCACCGCGGCGGTCGCGGCCATAGCGGTCACGGCCGCGGCGCTCGCGCGGGGCCTCGCCGTTCTGCGCATCCTGGTTTTCGGGTGCAGTCGCCTCGGCGCCGGGTTCCACCGTCCCGCTGGCGGCAACGGCGTCCTGGCCCTCGGGGCGACGGCGCTCGCCGTCGCGTCCACGTCCGCGGCCACCGCGCTCGCCACGCTCACGGCGCGGTGCCTGCTCGGCGCTGGCGTCCACCGTCTCGCTCACGGGCAGGCTGGTCGCGCCTTCATGGATGGCCTCGGCGGGTGCGGTGTCCCGGCGCTCGCCGCGCCGATCACCACGACGGCCTTCGCCACCACGCTGGCCCTCGGGGCGCTCGCCGCGCTGGCCCTCGGGGCGCTCGCCACGCTGACCTTCCGGGCGCTCGCCGCGCTGGCCTTCGCCACGCGGTTGGTCACCGCGGTTGTCGTTGCGGCGGTTCTCGCCACGGGCGCCGCGCCCTGGCTGGGCCTCCGCGCCGGCATCGCGCTGGTTGTCGCGTTGTTGTGCGTCTCGGGCACCGCCACGGCCATCACCGCGTCCTTCGCCACGCTCGCCGCCGCGACCACCGCGGCGGCCGCGGCCGCCATCACGGCCGCCATCGCGGGCTTCGGCGCGTCGGCCGTCGGGCCGTGCGCCTTCACGTGCCGCAGGGGCCGGCGCGGGTGCCGCAGGGGCGGGTGCAGCGCCACCGCCGAACAGGCTCTTGAGCCAGCCGAAGAAGCCTTTCTCGGCCGGGGCTGCAGCGGCGACCGGTGCCTTGCGCGCCACGGGCGCCGCGGGCGCCGCAGGTGCGGCGGCCGGTTGTTCGGGCTTGGGCACCGCCACGGGAGCCGGCGCGTCGGGCAGCACGCCCTTGATCACCGGTTCCTGCTTGTTGGTGCGTTCCTGGCTGCGGCGCGTGAAGCTGGCCACGTCGTCCACTTCCTCGGCCAGCTTGTAGCTGGAGTCGAGGTTGTCCAGGCGGGGGTCGTCGTGCTTCAGGCGCTCGAGCTTGTAGTTGGGGGTGTCGAGCGACTTGTTGGGTACCAGCAGCACGTTGATGCGCTGCTTGAGTTCGATCTTGGTGATCTCGGTGCGCTTTTCGTTGAGCAGGAAGCTGGCCACTTCAACCGGCACCTGCACCAGCACAGCGGCGGTGCTGTCCTTGAGCGACTCCTCCTGAATGACGCGCAGGATCTGCAGCGCAGAGGATTCCGTGTCGCGGATGTGGCCGGAGCCACCGCAGCGCGGGCAGGGAATGGAGGCGCCTTCGTTGAGCGCGGGCTTCAAGCGCTGGCGGCTCATCTCGAGCAGGCCGAACTTGCTGATGGAGGCGAACTGCACGCGCGCGCGGTCCTGGCGCAGTGCGTCGCGCAGGCGGTTTTCCACCTCGCGGCGGTTCTTGCTCTCCTCCATGTCGATGAAGTCGATCACGATCAGGCCGCCGAGATCGCGCAGGCGGGCCTGGCGCGCCACTTCGTCGGCGGCTTCGAGGTTGGTGCGGGTGGCGGTTTCTTCGATGTCGCCGCCCTTGATGGCGCGCGCCGAGTTCACGTCCACCGCCACCAGGGCTTCGGTCTGGTCGATCACGATGGCGCCGCCGCTGGGCAACTGCACGATGCGGCTGTAGGCGGTCTCGATCTGGTGTTCGATCTGGAAGCGGCTGAACAGCGGCGCGTCGTCGCGGTAGCGCTTCACGCGGTGCCCGTGCTCGGGCATCACGTGGCTCATGAACTGGTGCGCCTGATCGAAGATGTCATCGGTGTCGATGAGGATCTCGCCGATATCGCTGTTGAAGTAGTCGCGGATGGCGCGGATCACCAGGCTCGATTCCTGGTAGATCAGGAAGGCGCCCTTGCCTGATTGCGCGGCGCCGTCGATGGCGGTCCAGAGCTTGAGCAGGTAGTTGAGGTCCCACTGCAGCTCGGGCGCCTCGCGGCCGATGCCGGCCGTGCGCGCGATGATGCTCATGCCGTTGGGGTACTCGAGCTGGTCGAGTGCGGCCTTGAGTTCGGCGCGCTCATCGCCCTCGATGCGGCGCGAGACGCCACCGCCGCGCGGGTTGTTGGGCATCAGCACCACATAGCGGCCCGCCAGGCTGATGAAGGTGGTGAGGGCGGCGCCCTTGTTGCCGCGCTCTTCCTTCTCGACCTGGACGATCAGCTCCTGACCTTCCTTGATCACGTCCTGAATGCGGGCCTGGGAGGGCGGCGTGTTGCCCTGGAAGAACTGGCGCGCGATTTCCTTGAACGGCAGGAAACCGTGGCGGTCTTCGCCGTAGTCGACGAAGCAGGCTTCCAGCGAGGGCTCGACGCGCGTGACGACGGCCTTGTAGATGTTGCCCTTGCGCTGCTCGCGCCCTTCGATCTCGATCTCGTAGTCGAGGAGCTTTTGCCCGTCGACGATGGCCAGGCGGCGTTCTTCGGCCTGCGTGGCGTTGATCAGCATGCGTTTCATGTTGCGTTTCCTTCTGTGCACACACGGCGGCGCACGGGCTTGCAAAGCCCGGGCCACCCGTCAGGCCGGGAAGCCGCACACGCAACGAACGCAGGAGGAATTGCCGGAGAGCCGTGACCGGGCGTGGGTTGGCGTCGCGCGCGTCAGGCGCAGTGACGCCATGCCGGGTCGGGCATGGGCGCGTGGAGTCGGATCTGGAAGAGAGGGGGCTCGATGGCTGTCGTCGACATGATCTGGCCGTTGTCTCTGCGGTCTCGTCGTCCTCGCTCAGGCCACGTTTGTCGGGCCTGGGCGATTGGGGTATTCCGTTGTCGGTTCGCTGTGGGTCTGCGGATTCCACCGCGGCGTCCGCCGGATCGCGGCCGACCGGGATGCCTCGTGGCGCATCGGGGATCGGACTCGGGAACCGGGTGCCGCAGCTGGCCACCTTTGCCCGCCGGGCCCCCGGCAGTTCCGGGCCGGCCACTGCCGTGTTGGCTGCCTTAAACTCCAAGGCAAATCAAACACTTACAGCACACAACGGGCGTCGCTCATTATAGACACGTCACCCGCTGGCGTGGTGGATTCATGAACGCCCCTGCCGCTCCCGCCGTACGCCACCTCACCGTCGACGAAGAATCCGACGGCCAGCGCCTGGACAACTTCCTGTTGCGCGAACTCAAGGGCGTGCCCAAGACCCACGTCTATCGCATCATTCGCTCGGGCGAAGTGCGCCGCAACAAGGGCCGGGTCAGTGCCGACGATCGCGTGCAGGCCGGCGATGTTTTGCGCATTCCGCCGATTCGCCTGTCCGCGCAAATCGAGGAAAAGGCCGAGAAACCGGCGCCACCGCGCGAATTCCCGGTGGTGCACGAAGACGAGGGCCTGCTGGCGATCGACAAGCCCGCGGGTGTGGCGGTGCACGGCGGCAGCGGGGTGAGCTTCGGCGTCATCGAGCAATTGCGCCGGGCGCGGCCCACGGCGCGCTTGCTTGAATTGGTGCACCGGCTCGACCGCGAAACCAGCGGGCTGCTGCTCATCGCCAAGAAAAAAAGCGTTCTGAAGGCTGTTCAGGACCAATTCCGGGAGCGCGAGACCGACAAAATCTATCTGGCGCTGGTGGTGGGCAGTTGGCCGGTGCGCAAGAAGGTCATTGATCAGCCACTGCACAAATTCCTGCTGGCCGACGGCGAGCGCCGGGTGCGGGTGACGGATGCCGGTGACCCCGACGGAATGCGAGCGATCACCCTCCTGAAGATCGTCCAGCAATGGCCATCGACGCAGGACCGGCCCGCACTCAGCCTGCTGGAGGTGACGATCAAGACCGGGCGCACCCACCAGATCCGCGTGCACCTGGCCAGCGCCGGCCACCCGATTGCCGGTGACGACAAATATGGCGATTTCGAGGTCAATCGGCAATTGGCGCGCACCGGCCTGCGGCGGATGTTCCTGCATGCCTGGCGATTGCGCCTGACGCAGCCACTGACGCAGCAGCCCCTGGCATTGCAGGCGGAATTGCCCGCTGAATTGAAAAATTACATCAACGGGCTTTGATCCGCGAATAGAATGCCGCCAGCGTCGCTGCGATGGCGCTGCATTCCATTCCAACAGGCAAAAAGGAACAATCAATGGCAACGTATTCCGAGTTGATGGCACAGGCGCAGAACCTGATGGCACAGGCCGAACAGGCGCGCAAGAACGAATTGGCGGGCGTGATCGCCGACATCAAGGCGAAAATGAAGCAATACGGCATCACCGTGGCCGATCTGGGCGGTGCCAGCGGTGGCGGTGGTGGCAAGCGCGCGGCCAAGACGGCGGCGGCACCCAAATACCGTGGTCCGAACGGCGAACTCTGGGCCGGTGGCCCGGGGCGCAAGCCGCAGTGGGTGCGCGACGTGCTGGCCGCCGGCAAGAACCTGGACGCCTACCGCATCTGAGCCGGTTCAACGCTGTTTTCGAGGCCCGCCCCCTGGCGGGCCTTTTTCATCGCCCTGCCCGAAGGGGGGCGCGGGCGCTGGTTATCCTTTCGCACATGCACAGGGTTCTGTTGGTCTGCATGGGCAACATCTGCCGCTCGCCCTTGGCCAGCGCCGTGATGCAGGCCGAGGTGGTGCGCCGCGGCCTGCAGGGCAGGGTGGCGGTGGCATCGGCCGGTGTGTACGACGGCCACGCGGGCGAACGCGCCGATGGCCGCGCGCGCCGTCTGGCCCTGGACCGGGGCTACCCGGCCATCGAAACCGAGCGCGCACGCGGCGTGCGCGACGATGACTTCGAGCGCTTCGACCTGATCCTCGCGATGGACCACAGCAACCTGCGCGGCCTGCAGCGCCGTTGCCCCGAGCCGCACCAGCACAAGCTGCACCTGTACCTGGCCTACGCCGGCCTGGGCGAGCGCGAGGTGCCTGACCCGTACTACGGGCCGATCGAGGGCTTCGAGCTCGTGCTGGGCTTGTGCGAGCAGGCCAGCGGTGCGGTGCTGGACCGCCTGCTCGCCAGTCGCACTCAGACGCCGTAGTACCCGCGGTACCAGCGCACGAAGCGATCGATGCCTTCGGCCAGCGGCGTGGCGGGGGCAAAACCCACCCAGTCCTGCAAGGCCTTGGTACTCGCGTAGGTGGCCGGCACATCGCCCGGCTGCATGGGCAGCAGGCGCTTGACCGCCTCGCGGCCAGTGGCGCGCTCGATGCAGGCGATGAATTCCATCAACGGCACCGGGTCGTGGTTGCCGACGTTGAAGACGCGGTGCGGCGCGCCGCCTTCGGTTTCGGGCGTGGCGGGTTTGTCGAGCACGCGCAACACACCTTCAACGATGTCGTCGATCCAGGTGAAATCGCGCTTCATGTCGCCGTGGTTGAACACGTCGATCGGCCGGCCTTCCAGCACCGCTTTGGTGAACGAGAAGTAGGCCATGTCAGGCCGGCCCCAGGGCCCGTAGACGGTGAAGAAGCGCAGGCCGGTGGCGCTCAGGCGGTAGAGATGGCTGTAGGTGTGCGCCATCAACTCGTTGGCCTTCTTGGTCGCGGCGTACAGGCTCACCGGGTGATCGACCGGGTCGGTCTCCTCGAACGGCATCTTGGTGTTGCCGCCGTAAACGCTGGAACTGGACGCGTAGACCAGGTGCTTCACGCCCTGCGCACGACAACCCTCGAGCACGTGGCCGAACCCCGTGAGGTTGCTGTCCAGATAGGCGTGCGGGTTCGTGATCGAGTAGCGCACGCCGGCTTGCGCGGCCAGGTGCACCACGGCGTCGAAGCGCTCGCGCGCGAACAGGGTTTCCATGCCCGCGCGGTCTGCCACGTCGAGCCGCTCGAAAGCGAAGCCGGGCAACCCCTGCAGTTGTGCCAGCCGTGCCTGCTTGAGCGCTGGGTCGTAGTAACTGTTGAGGTTGTCGATGCCGGTGACCGCATCACCGCGCGCCAGCAGGCGCCGCGCGGTGTGCATGCCGATGAAGCCGGCCGCGCCGGTGAGCAGGATGTGCATCCCGCGATGGTAGCGGGGCGCTCAATCTGCCCAGATGACGGGTTTGCCGCTGTTCTCCCAGGCTTCGTAGCTCTTGGCGTACACATCCTCGATGCGGTTGCGCTTGACCTTGAAGGTGGGCGTGATCATGTCGTTGTCCACCGTCCACGGCGTGCTCACCACCACCAGGCACTGCATCTGCTCGTGGGGGTCGAGCGTGGCGTTGATGGCCTGGCGGTGCTCGGCCAGCGAGCGTTCCAGCGCAGCGCGCTCGTCGGCGTTCTTCGCCTTGGCCGCCGCGTCGGGGCTCAGCATGACGATGCCCAGCGGCTGGCCCAGGTTGGCGCCGGTGACGACGCAGGCCTCCACGGCCTCGTGCATCACCAGCTTGTCCTCGATCGGCGCGGGCGCCACGTACTTGCCCTTGCCGGTCTTGAAGAGGTCCTTCACGCGCCCGGTGATGCGCAGCAGGCCAGCGGCGTCGATGGCGCCCTTGTCGCCGGTCTTGAGCCAGCCATCGGCGGTGAAGCACTCCTGCGTTTTCTCGGGCTCCTTGTAGTAGCCCTGCATGAGCGCCTGGCTGTTCATCTGCACCTCGCCGGTCTGCGGGTCGATGCGGTGCTGCACGCCCGGGTAGGCCGGGCCCACAGTGCCCTGCTGGTTCTTGCCCGCTTCGGTGATGTGCGAGAGCGCGAGGTTCTCGGTCATGCCGTAGCCCTCGTTGATCGGGATGCCCAGCTTGCTGTACCACTGCAGCAGCGCGGGCGGCATGGGCGCTGCGCCACCGGCCGCGAACTTGCATTGGTCCAGGCCGAGCGCCTTCTGGATCTTCTTGCGCACGATGCCGCCCAGGATGGGAATGCCCAGCAGGCGCTCCAGCTTGGCCGGGGGCATCTTGGCGTGGATGCCCTGCTGGAACTTCACCCACAGGCGCGGCACCGAGAAGAACACCGTGGGCCGCGCGCGCTGCAGGTCGGCCGCGAAGGTGTCGAGCGATTCGGCAAAGAACACGTGCATGCCGGTGCGCAACCAGCCGTGCTCCACCAGCATGCGCTCGACCACGTGGGCCAGCGGCAGGTAGCTCAGCATGCGGTCGTTCTGGGTGAGGGGAATGCGCGAGAGGCCCTTGTCGAGTGCCCAGGCGAAGTTGCCGAAGCTGTGCATCACGCCCTTGGGCATGCCGGTGGTGCCCGAGGTGTAGATGAGCGTGGCCAGTTCGCCCTCGGCCCGCACCGGATTGCCCTTGAGCGGTTGCGTGCGCGCGCAGATCGCGTCCCAGCCGTCGTAGGCCTGGATCGCGTCCACCGGCGAGAGCGGGTAGCTGATGCAGGGCAGGTCGGCGGGCACACCGGGCTTCATGCCTTCCCAGCCGTCGAGCTTGCCCACGAACAGTGCCTTCGACTCGCTGTGCGTGAGGATCTGGCGGATGGTCTCGGGCGCGAGGGTGGGATACAGCGGCACCGACACATAGCCCGCCATCCAGATGGCCAGATCGCTCATCATCCACCAGGCGCAATTCTTGGACAGGATCGCGACCTTGCTGCTCGGCGCCCAGCCTTGCGATTGCAGGTGGGCGGCCATGCGGCGCACCTGGTCGGCGACCTGGCCCCAGGTGAAGTCCTGCACCACGCCGGCGCCCATGGGTTGCGTCAGGGCGACGCGACCCGGGGCAGACTGCTCCCAGTGGTAGAGGCGTTGCAGGGCGAGCAGGTCGTCGGCGATCTTGGCGGCCATCGTGGTTGTCTCCAAGGGTTGCAAATAGGTCGAGCCTAGCGAGCGGCGCGGGTTCCGCTCAGTGGGTTTTCCCCGTGTCCTGCGCGGATTGGAGAGATCACTCCAGATGCAGGGTGATCGGATCGAGAGGCGTGTCGAACGCAGCGTGCCAGGACTGGCCGGGTGCCACCGGCCAGGCATCGGTCCAGGTGCCGGTGGTCACCACGTCACCGGGTTGTATGTCCGGTGCGCCCGGACAGGCGCGCAGGGCCTGCACGAAGTGCCACAGCGCCCGCAAGGGGCCGTCGAGCACGTTGGCGCCGCGACCGCGTTCCACCACGGTGCCGTCACGCGCGAGCGCGACGACCGCGCTGGCCAGTGCCGCGTCCAGGCCGCGGGCGTCGGCGGCGATGTCGCGCACCGCGCGGCGCCGCCCCACCAGCAAGCGCGCGTGCAGGCCGCCGTCGGCCACGGTGTCGGGTGCGGCGAACTTCCAGCCCGCCAGGTGCGACTGCACGATCTCGAAGCCCGGTGCGACCCAGTCGAGCGCGTCGAACAAGGCGTCCAGGTCGGCGTCGGGTGCTGGCGTGGCGCGAAAGCCGAATACCGCCTCGGGCTCGATGCGTGGCTCGCAGGTGCGCGCGAGGCTCAGTTGCCCCTGGCCTTCGCAGAACACCACCGTGCTGTTCCACACCGTGCCCCAGATCGGCGCGAACACCTGATAGATCGGCCAGATGCCGCGGTTGGTGAAGCCGACCTTGAAGCCCGCCGCGCGCTCGCCACGTGCGACGCGCAGTGCGCGCACCGCCAGTGCATCGGCGTAGGCGGCGTCCAGCGTGTAAGCGGGGTCGGTGCTCAGGCGCGCGCTCCAGGGCGTGCCGGCGTCGTTGTGCTGCAGCAGTTCTTCGGGTGTCATGCACGCATTGTCGGCAAGCCCCGCGTATGCTGCCAGCCCATGCACGACACCGAACTCCAGATCCTTGAAGGCGTGAGCGGCGGACCCGATGCCTCGCCTGTGGCCAGCGTCATCGTGTTGCACGGCCTGGGCGCCGACGGCAACGACTTCGTGCCGGTGGCGCAGGCGCTCGACCTCGCTGCCATCGGCGCGGTGCGCTTCGTTTTTCCGAGTGCGCCGGTGCGCCCGGTCACGATCAATGGCGGCTACGCCATGCGCGCCTGGTACGACATCTACCCGCCCAGCGCCAACCCCGCCGTGCCGCGCCGCGAGGACGAAGCCGGCCTGCGCGCGTCGATGCTGCAGGTGCAGGGCTTGATCGAGCGCGAGATTGCGCGTGGCGTGCCGGCGCAGCGCATCGTGCTGATGGGCTTCTCGCAAGGCTGCGCGATGACCTTGCTCACCGGCTTGCGCGCTCCGAATCGCCTGGCGGGGCTGGCTGCACTCTCGGGCTACCTTCCGCTGCCCCAGAGCACCGCCGCCGAGCGCAGCGCCGCCAATGCCGATGTGCCGGTGTTCATGGCGCACGGCGAGGACGATGACATCGTGGTGCCCGAACGCGGCGAGGCGGCGCGCGACGTGCTGCAGGCGCTGGGCCACGCGGTCGACTGGCGCACCTACCCCATGGGCCACAGCGTGTGCCCCGAGGAGGTGGCCGACCTCAACCGCTGGTTGCTGCGCGTGCTGGCCTGAGGCGGCGCCACGCCGCCCGCATGGCGTCGAGCACCGGCCGGCCATAGAGGATCAGCGCCAGCGCCGCGCCGATCAGGGGCAACGCCACGAACACCCAGCCGGTGAGGCGTTCGCCGCCCAGCCACACGCCCACCGCCAGCGCCACCACCGGGTTCACGAAGGAGTAGCTGCCCGCCAGCGCCGCGCTGGTGTTCTTGAGCAGCCACAGATAGGCGTTGAGCGTGACCATGGTGCCCGCCACCACCAGGTACAACCAGGCGAAGGCCGACAGTGCCGACACCTGCGACAGTTCGAACGTGCGCGCGCCCGGCTCGAACAGCAGCGCTGCCGCGGTGCCCATCAGGCCGCCCAGTAGCCACTGCGCCGCCGATGCCATGGCTGGCGCGGGCAGTGTGAGCTTGCGTGAGGCGTAGGAGCCGATGCTCCAGGCCAGGGGCGCACCGAACGCGCACAGGGTGCCCAGCAGCGTGGTCGAAAAATCGCCTTCGAGCGCCAGCAGCATCGCGCCTGCGGCGCCCAGCACCAGGCCAAGCCAGCTCGTCACGGGCACGCGTTCGCCGCCCCAGCGTGTCCACAGCGCAAGCCACATGGGCATGGTGGTCACCACCGTCGCCATCAGGCCCGAGCCGATGCCGGCTTGCTGCGCCAGCACCACCAGCGCCATGGCGGCGAAGGCCATCAGCCCGCCGATGAGCGCGCTGGCGCGCCATTGCGCTGCCGTCGGCCAGGCCAGGCCCTGCCAGCGCGCGATCGCCAGCATCGCCAGCCCCGCGGTCAGGAAGCGCGCGCCGTTCATGAGCACGGGCGGCATGGTCTGCATGGCCACGTCCAGCGCGTAGTAGGTGGTGCCCCAGACGAGGTAGACGATGAGCAGCGCGCCCGCGACGCGCCATGATTGGCCTTCGAGGCCGAAACGGTTGAAAATGGACGGCATGTAGCCACCTGATGTGGATAATCTCCGGCGAATCGCCGTGAGGCCGTATTTTGATCAGAATTGAAGGCCCATGCAAGCAAATATTCAGCTTGACGACATCGACGCCAGAATTCTTACGGCGTTGAGTGCGGACAGCCGGCGTTCCTACGCCGATGTCGCGGCCGAGGTGGGCTTGTCCACCGCCGCGGTGCATGAACGGGTGAAGAAGATGCTGGAGCGTGGGGTGATCGAGCGCTTCTCGCTGCGCATCGACCCCGAGCGCGTGGGCTTGCACTTCACCGCCTATGTGGCCATTCGCAACGACGGCGGCGCCCACTGCCGCGAAATTGCGCCGCGCCTGCGCGAGCTGCCCGAGGTGCTGGAGTTGCACAGCGTGGCGGGTGAGCACGACTTCATCGCCAAGATCCGCACCACGCACGCACGCGCGCTTGAAGAGGTGCTCTATGCGATCAAGGCCATCCCTGGCGTGGCTCGCACCACCAGCACGGTGGTGCTGAACACCGAGTTCGAGGAACGTCCGCTGCGCTGGCCCGGCGCGGCCTGAGGTGGGGGGTATCCCCGGAGCGACGGGCCTACATTGCGCGCGCTCACCCAGCCGGGTGGGCACTTCGCAACCGTTGTTTCCATTCCGGGAGGTTCCCCATGCAGCGCGCTCGCGCCCTCGTTTTGATTCTGGCCGCGTCGGCCATGTCCGTCATCGCCACCTCGGCCCATGCCCAGCACTTCACGCTGGAGGCGGCGGCCGGCAACAGCAAGTACAGCGAGTCGGGGCAGACCCTGCCCGACTCGGCCACCGCCCTGGGCATCACCGGGCGCTATACCTGGCCCTCCGGCTTTGGCGTGGAGGGCGGCGTGCGTGGGCATGGCGAGTTCGTGGCGACCAGCAGCAGCGGTGACACCTTGCGCCTGGATTTCACCAGCTACCTCGTTGGCGTGACCTACGACCTTCCCTTGGGGCCTGTGACGCTCGGTGTCCGCCTGGGCGGGCACGCCTGGCGCGGGCGTGGCAATGTCATCGGGTCCGGCAGCGTCTGGCTGGGCAAGGTGGAGGACTCGGGTACCGGGCTCTACCACTCGCTGAGCGTGAGCTACGCGCTCACCGAGCGGCTCTCGCTGGGCGTGGCGCGCAGTGAGTTCCGCCTGGAAGACGGTGGGAAGCTCAAGAGTACCGACATCCGGCTTGCCTATCGTTTCTGACGCCGTGCCGTCGCGCAACGGCGGCCGACGCCGGGCGTGGACAATGCCGGCATGCGCGGGCGGCATGCGTTGGGCCGCCGCGCCAACGGAGACCCGATCGGATGACCTTGCTGGATGACCCGCGCGCGTTGCTGCGCCACTTGTACGACGCTGCCGTGCGCCGCGCGCTGCCGCTGCACAACACCGCGGCCTTCCTGCAGCCGCCGCCCAAGGGGCGCACGGTGGTCATCGGCGCGGGCAAGGCCGGCGCAAGCATGGCGCAGGCGGTGGAGGCGCTGTGGCCCGCCGACGCGCCGCTCTCGGGCCTGGTGGTCACGCGCTACCACCACACGCCGCCGCGCCCCGCGGGCTTGCGCGAGCGCATCGAGGTGGTCGAGGCCTCGCACCCGGTGCCCGACGCCGCGGGCCTGGCGGCGGCGCAGCGCATCCTGCAACTCGTGCAAGGTCTCACGGCCGACGACCTGGTGCTGTGCCTGATCTCCGGTGGCGGTTCGGCCCTGCTCACGCTGCCGGCCGAGGGCCTCACGCTCGAGGACAAGCAGCGCATTAACCGCGAGTTGCTGCTCAGCGGCGCGCACATCGGTGAGATGAACACCGTGCGCAAGCACCTCTCGCGCATCAAGGGTGGGCGCCTGGCCGCGGCCTGCGCGCCGGCGCAGGTGGTCACGCTCACCATCAGCGACGTGCCCGGCGACGACGTGAGCGTGATCGCCAGTGGCCCGACCGTGGCGGATGCGAGCACCTGTGCCGACGCCATCGCCATCCTGGATCGTTACCGCATTGCGCTGCCGGCGCCGGTGCGCGCCGCGCTGGAGCGCGGCGACCTCGAAACCCCAAAGCCCGGCGATGCGCGCCTGGCGGGCCACCAGACGCACCTGATCGCCACGCCCCAGCAAAGCCTGGAGGCGGCGGCCGAGGCTGCGCGCGCGCTCGGCCTGACCGCGCACATCCTGAGCGACGAGATCGAAGGCGAATCGCGCGAGGTGGGCAAGGTGCACGCGGCGCTGGCGCGTTCGGTGGCGCTGGGCCGCAGCACGTTCGCCGCGCCATGCGTGCTGCTCAGCGGTGGGGAGACCACGGTGACGGTGAAGCCGCGTCCGCAAGGCGCACCCAAGGGGCGGGGTGGCCGCGCTGGCGAGTTCTGCCTGGGCCTGGCGCAGGCGCTCGGCGGCCAGCCGAACGTGTGGGCGCTGGCCGCCGACACCGACGGCATCGACGGTGTGGAAGACAACGCGGGTGCGCTGGTCACGCCCGACACGCTGGCGCGTGCCGCGTCGCTCGGCCTCAAGGCCAGCGACCACCTGGAGCGCAACGACGCCTACGGGTTTTTCTCGGCCATCGGCGACCTCGTGGTCACCGGGCCGACGCACACCAACGTGAACGACTTCCGCGCGATCCTGATCCGCTGATCGCCATCGCCGTGGTGGGCGACGGGTGGCCATCGCTCGCCCCCGATGCTGGAATATGCTGTATGTTTATAAGGGGTATCCGCTTAGCTCCAGTCGAGACTTTATGCTGGATATCCATCCAGTAATGATGCTACCCCGTTTTGTGCGACGCGTGGAGCCTTGCGCACCACGTCGGCATAGGTGTAGGGGTCGGTGACCACGGCCTGCTGCAGCAAGCGGTAGAACAACAGGCC